>NZ_QWJJ01000005.1 GCF_003575965.1 Pseudooceanicola sediminis
TGGGCCAGGGTGCGCAGGGTGCTGGAGCTGCGCGCGGCGCTGCGGCTGACCGCGTTGCTGGCGCTGGCGGGTTGTGCGCAGCTCGGCCCTTCGGCACCTGATCCGCAGACGAGCCTGCGCCCGGTCGCCCCCGCCGCGCCCCGCGCGCGCCCCGCCCCGTCCGAGCGAAGCCTGCGCCTGGCGGCCTACTATCGCCGGCTTCAGGCCGACGACCTGGCGCACGGGCTGTTGCGCAAGGATGGCGGCGGCCCGGACACCCCCTTTGACGCCACGGACCTTGCGCGCAATTTCGAACGCATCGCCTTTTTCGGAGAGTACCCGCGCGGCGCGGCGCTGAGCAGCGGCGGCGACCACCCCGACGTGCTGCGCCGCTGGCAGGGGCCGGTGCGGCTGGGGCTGATCTTCGGCGACAGCGTGGACGAGGCCGTACGCCGGCAGGATCGCACGGACCTGGGCCGCTATGCCGCGCGGCTGGCCCGTGTGACCGGGCATCCGATCAGCCACGTCAGCCAGGGTGCGAATTTCCACGTTCTGGTGATGGGCGAGGATGATCGAGCCCAGGCGCTGGCGCAGATCCGCGCGCTGGTGCCTGCCATAAGCTATGACACGATGGCGGTACTGGGCCGCCTGCCCCGCGATGTGCATTGCCTGGTGCTGGGGTTCGGAGCGCCTGAAACGGATCGCGCCGCCACTGCAGATGGCAATCCCGCGATTGGCGACCCCACCCTTGGCGATGGACCTGTCTATCGGTCGGCCATCGCGCTGATCCGTGCGGAACATCCCGATCTGACCCGACGCGCCTGCCTACATGAAGAAATCGCCCAGGGCCTCGGGCTGCGCAATGACTACGACAAGGCCCGTCCTTCGATTTTCAATGACGACTCGGAATTCGCGCTGCTCACCACCCAGGACGAGATGATGTTGAAAATGCTCTATGATCCGCGCCTGAAACCCGGCATGACGGCAGACGAAGCACGCCCGACCGTCCAGGCTCTGGCGCGCGAATTGACAGGCGACATCTGACAGGAGGCCGGGATGCGGGCAGTGGTGCAACGGGTAAGCGAGGCGCAGGTGCATGTCGAGGGCACGCTCATCGGCGAATGCGGGGCGGGCGTGATGGTCCTGGTCTGCGCCATGCAGGGCGACACCACCGCGACGGCGGAAAAACTCGCCGCCAAGATTGCCAGGCTGCGGATCTTTGGCGACGAGACGGGCAAGATGAACCGATCGGTCCTCGACATCGGCGGCAGCGCCCTCGTCATCAGCCAGTTCACGCTGGCCGCCGATACGAGCCGTGGCAACCGCCCGGGATTTTCCGGTGCTGCCGCGCCGCAGGAAGGTCGGCTCCTCTATGATCACTTCGCACAGGCCCTGGCCGCCCAGGGCATCGCAGTTGAAACCGGAGAGTTCGGTGCCGACATGAAGGTGTCGCTGATCAACGACGGCCCGATCACCATCCCGATGGACCTCTGATACGACCTCATCGCCTCTGCGAGGCGAGCCTCCGGCGGGGATATTTGAAACAGGGAAACAGCCGGACCCCGGCATTGTTTCCCTGTTGGAACTATCCCGGGGGTGAATGGGGCCGCAGGCCCCAGAGGGGGCAGCGCCCCCTGGCCTGCTTCAGACCGAGACCTCGGCCATCAGGGCCTGTTTCGTGATGTCGTTCTTGGTACCCGATGCCGTGACCGATCCGCGTCGCAGGACGTAGAACCGGTCAGCAAGATTGTAGGCGAATTCGAAGTATTGCTCGACCAGGACGATTGCCATGTCTCCCTTGTCGCGCAGGTATTCGATGACGCGGCCGATCTGCTGGATGATATTGGGCTGGATGCCTTCGGTCGGTTCATCCAGCAACAGCAACTTGGGCTTGGTCATGATGGCGCGGGCAAAGGCAAGTTGCTGCTGTTGTCCGCCGGAGAGGTCCCCGCCACGGCGGTGCAGGAATTCCTTGAGGATCGGGAAGAGGTCGTAGATTTCATCCGGGATGACGTGTTCCGAGCGTGGCAGGCAGGCATAGGCGGTCTGCATGTTTTCCTCGACCGTCAGCAGCGGAAAGATCATCCGGCCCTGGGGTACGTAGCCGATGCCCTTGTGGGCGAGGACATGGGCGGGGAGTTTGCCGAGGTCTTCGCCGTCGAGGCTCATGGTGCCGCCGGAGCGGGGGTGGGTGCCCGAGATCGCCTTGAGCAGAGACGTCTTGCCGACGCCGTTGGTGCCCATGATGCAGGTGACCTGGCCGGTTTCGGCCCGCAGGTCGATCCCGTTGAGGATCTGGCTTTGGCCATAGTGCAGGGTCAGGCCTTGGACATTCAGCATTTCTCAGCGCCCCAGATAAACTTCGATGACTTTGGGATTGGCGGTCACGTGATCGAGCGAGCCTTCGGCCAGGACCGAACCTTCGTGCAGCACCGTCACCTTGCACTCCAGCCGCCGGACAAACTCCATGTCGTGTTCGACCACGACGACGGCGCGGGTTTTCGCCGCCTCTTTCAGCAGGTCGGTGGTATGTTCGCGTTCGGCCAGCGTCATGCCGGCGGCGGGCTCATCCACCAGCAGGAGCCGCGGTTCCTGAGCCAGCAGCATGCCGATTTCCAGCCATTGCTTCTGGCCGTGGCTCAGCTCGCCCGACATGCGCATCAGCGCGTCCGACAGGCCGACCTCGTCTGCTAGCTGGGCGACACGGTCGAGATCGCGGGTGCTCGGCCTGTAGAACAGGCAGGCGAAGGACGGGCGCGGGTTCTTCAGCGCCATCAGCAGGTTGGCATGCACCGTCTGATCCTCGAACACGGTGGGGCGCTGGAACTTGCGTCCGATGCCGGCCTGGGCGATCCGTGCCTCGTTCATCTTGAGCAGGTTGACGGACTTTTCGCCCCAGATGACGCGGCCCTCGTCCGGGCTGGTCTTGCCGGTGACGATATCCATGAAGGTGGTCTTGCCTGCCCCGTTGGGCCCGATGATGGCGCGCATCTCGGCCTCGCCTATCGAGAAGGAGAGGTTGCGGATCGCCTTGTAGCCATCGAAGGTGACGGAGACGCCGGAGACTTCGAGAAGTGTTGCCATTACTTGCGGCCCTCCCCTTCGCGCAGGGCGCCCTTGTCGGGGCCGTAGTCCGCGCCGTGACGGTTGGGGGCGATGCGGTCGGTGATCAGGTCGACCAGTCCGCCGATGCCCTTGGGGGCGAACAGTGTGACCAGCACGAAGGACAGGCCCAGCAGCACCAGCCACCAGTCGACCCAGTCGACGGTATAGAAACCCAAGCGGATCGACGGCACCAGGCCACCGGTGAACCACGTCGACACGAGGCTGACCAGCGCCGCGCCGATGACCGCGCCGTAGAGCCGCCCGCGCCCACCGATGGCGACCCAGACCGCGAGGTAGATCGAGGCGATCGGCGCGACCTCGCCCGGGTTGATGATGCCCGCCTGTGGATAGTAGAGCGCCCCGGCGATGGCGGCGATCACGGCCGTGAAGGTGAAGATGAACAGCTTGTACCCCTCGACCGAGTAGCCGAGGAAGCGCACCCGCGCCTCGTCATCGCGGATGCCGCGCACGACCGAGCCGAACTTGCCCGAGACGACCCAGGCGCAGATGACGTAGCCGAGCGCCAGGGCAAGGGCCGAGCCCCAGAAGAACCACATCGAGACCGCGTCCTGGCCGGCGCCGACGCCGGGCAGGTTTTGCAGACCCGAGAGGCCGTTGTTGCCGCGCAGGCCGCTTTCGTTCTGGAACAGGTAGAGCGAGAGCGCCAGCGTCATCGCCTGCGTGAGGATCGAAAGGTAGACACCGGTGACGCGGCTGCGGAAGGCCAGCCAGCCGAAGACCAGTGCAAGGAGGCCGGGTACGATCACCACCAGCGCCATCTGCGCCCAGAAGCTGTGGGCGAAAGACCAGATCAGCGGAAAGTCGGAGGAGCCGACGACGCCGAAGATCTGGGAGCCGATGGCATCGGAGATTTCGGCCGGTGTCGGGGGCAGCGGCGCGTTGGCGAGGGAGCCCGCGACGATGATTTCGGTGCGCGCATACATCAGCCACATGCCGACCATGTAGCCGCCGAGGCCGAAAAAGGCGAAATGGCCGAGAGAGAGGATGCCGCAATAGCCCCAGACGAGGTCCATCGCCACCGCGACGAGGCAGAGGCAGAGCGTCTTGCCCAGCGTCTTGACGAAGGAGGTGGAAATCAGCCCTGCGCCCGTCGCCTCGCTCATCAGGGTGATGGCGAGGGTGAAGAGCGCGAGACAGGCGAGGAACACCAGGATCGAGGGGTTGCGGGCGATGAAGCTGCGTCTCATGTGCTCGGGCCTTCGGGGGGTTGGGGGGCGAGGGCAAGGGCGAGGGCGAGGGGGCGCTGCCCCCCGTCAGCTGCGCTGACTCCCCCCGGGATATTTTCAACAGGGAAACATGTGGAGGCTGTGCGCAGGCAGGTGGGGGGCAGCAGGGTAAGTGAAAAGGCGGCGGGGAAGACCATCATGTGCGGCCGCCCTTCGGGTGGTGGTCGCGGCCACCGTCGATGACGGCGAGCGGCGGGCGGTCGAGGTTGGCGGGGCGTTGGTAGGGGAACATGGTGTCAATCTCCCGCGGCGCGGCCCTTGAGGGCGATGATGCCCCTTGGGCGGAACTGGATGAAAATGATGATGAAGATGATCATGTAGGTTTGTGCGGCGAGGGTGTTGGAGGGGTTGAACCACTCGATCCCCTTTTGCAGCGAGCCGATCATCAGGGCGCCGAACAGCGTGCCCCAGATATTGCCGACGCCGCCCACAACCACCGTCATGAAGGACTGGACGATGTAATCCTGCCCCAGTTCCGAGGTGACCTTGGCGTAGAGGCCGATGGCGACACCGGCGATGCCGGCGATGCCGGAGCCGAGGCCGAAGGTCAGCATGTTGACGTATTCGGGGTTGATGCCCATCGAGGCGGCCATTTTCGGGTTCTGCGTCACGGCGCGGGTTTCCAGGCCGAGGCGGGTCTTTTTCATGATGAAGAGGAACAGGCAGAGGAAGATCAGCGCCAGCACGAAGATCGCGATGCGGATGTAGGAGATGCCGACGACATCGTTGATCACCAGGCCACCGTCGAGCCATGCGGGCGAGGTCAGCGGGCGGGCCTGGGTGCCGAAGATGTTCTTGGCCAGCTGTTGCAGCGCGATGGAGATGCCGAAGGTGGCCAGCAGCGTTTCGAGGGGGCGGGAATAAAGCCAGCGGATCACCAGCCGTTCCATCGCGACCCCGGCGGCGAAGGTGACGGCGAAGGCCAGCGGGATCGCGACCAGGATCGAGACCGTGTAGTTCGGGATGAAGAGCTGGACCACGTAGCCGGTATAGGCGCCCATCATGATGAATTCGCCATGTGCCATGTTGATCACCCCCATCACCCCGAAGGTGATGGCGAGGCCGATGGCGGCAAGAAAGTAGATCGAGCCGAGCGAAAGCGCGTCGAGCGACAGGTCGAGGAACTGCATCAGGCCGACCTTGAGCGCGGATTTGTGCAGCGCGGCATTGGCGGCCTGCGTCACCTCGGAATTGGGTTCGGAGTAGGTCTCGTAAAAGGTGAAATCGTCGATGATCTCGTCTATCTCGTCCGTGGTGGCGGCGGCGTCGGCCTGACCGGCGGCCACCAGCGCATCATAGGCACGGTTGCGCGCGGCATTGGTGCCGAGGTCGGCCACGGGCACGCCGCCGACGGCACCGTCGGTGATATTGGCCGTCAGGGTGTCGCGCAGGTCGCGGTCATTCAGCAGGCGCGGCGCGAGGCCTTCGTTCACCAGCAGTTGATAGGCGTCTTCGCGGGAGAGGAGATCGAAGCCGGGCTTGATCTCGCGCGCGACATTGGGCGCGTCGGGCAGGGTTCTGGCGGCCTTGAGCGTGGTGGCGACCAGCGGGTTCAGCGTGGCACGGACATCGACCCCGGTGTCGCCGGCGACCTTTTCGATGGCGGCGATGCGGGTGTCCGTGTCGGCATCGAAGCGGATGGTCAGCAGGGTCTCGAGGTGTTGCTTGCGCGCCTTCAGTGCCGCGTCCTGCTCTGTCTCGATCGAGGCGCGCAGGGGGGCGAGGTGGCTTTTCTCTCCGTTCCGTTCGATGGCATCCAGCGCCTCGGCTCGTTTCGCCGGATCGGGATCGGAGAGCTGGAATTTCACCAGGGCGACGGCAATTTCAGCCCGGATGCCCGAATTCGGTTTCAGCTGGTCGATGGCGTCCTTGTCGACGGTAGCGACGATTTCGCCGGTGTCGAAATCGATCAGGTCGTATTGCTTTGCATTCTTCACCGCCTTGAAGAACAGCCCGTCCGATTTGCGCTGCCACATGTCGCGGTCGGCCCATGTCACCAGGACGAAGGGGGCCTGCGGAAGGCCCGAGGCGGCAATGGCATCGATCGCGGGCTGGATTGTGCGGCGCGAACTCTCGATGATCAGCGCGGCGTTTTCCGACAGGATCGGCCGGATGCTGTCGGCGGGTGCGGCCTGATCCTGTTCCTGTGCTTGTTCTTGGGCCTGTTCCTGTGCCTGTTCCTGTGCCTGGGCCACATGCGTCGGGAGGATCGGGGCGATGACAAGGCCGAGTACCAGCGCAAGAGCCGGAAGAATGCGTTTGATCATGATGTCCTGCGGGCCGGTAGGAGGAGAAATGCGCCCGAAATGCGCAACGGGGGTCGGCGGCACACGTGCACGTGGGTCCGGGTGGGGCAGTGGGGGGAGGAGGAGGCCCCCTGCCCCACCCGGGCCGTGTCAGCGCGCCAGGGCGGCTGACGATACGTGCAAGGCGATCGGGGCCCGGTCCTCCGGGCCCCGGTGCCGTGTCAGTAGTTGGACTTCATCTGCACGCAGGTCTTGGTCTCGGTGTTGTACATGCCGCAGTCCAGCGTCACCCAATCCGATTCAAGCACTGCGGATTCGGGCAGGTAGTCTGTCCAGGCATCGCCGGGCACCGGATCGGTTTCCGAGATGATGTCGAACTGGCCATCGGCCTGGATTTCACCGATCAGAACCGGCTTGGTCAGGTGGTGGTTGGGCAGCATTTCAGCCGTCCCGCCGGTCAGGTTCGGAAAGGTCTGGCCGGGCATTGCGTCGATGACGGCGTCAACGTCGGTGGTGCCGGCCTCTTCGACCGCCTGAACCCACATGTTGAAGCCGATGTAGGTGGCTTCCATCGGGTCGTTGGTCACGCGATCATCGCCCATACGCTCTTTCCAGGCCGCGATGAATTCATCGTTGGCGTCGGATTCGGCGGATTGGAAGTAGTTCCACGCGGCCAGGTGGCCGACCAGGTTCGAGGTATCCAGACCGGAGAGTTCTTCTTCGCCGACCGAGAAGGCGACGACGGGGATGTCATCTGCCGAAACGCCCTGTGCCGCCAGTTCCTTGTAGAAACCGATGTTGGCGTCGCCGTTGATGGTCGAGATCACGCCGACCTTCTTGCCGTCGGCGCCCAGTGCGACGACGTCAGACACGATCTTGGACCAGTCGGACTGACCGAAGGGCGTGTAGTTGACGAAGATGTCCTCTTCCGCGATGCCCTTGTCCTTCAGGTAGGCTTCGAGGATGTTGTTCGTGGTGCGCGGATAGACGTAGTCGGTGCCGAGCAGCGCGAACTTTTCAACGCCGAGTTCGTCGAGAAAGTAATCGGTGGCCGGGATCGCCTGCTGGTTCGGCGCGGCGCCGGTGTAGAACACGTTGCGCGAGGATTCTTCGCCCTCGTACTGCACCGGGTAGAACAGCAGGCCGTCGAGTTCTTCGATCACCGGCAGCACGGATTTGCGCGACACGGAGGTCCAGCAGCCGAACATCACGGCGACGTCGGACACGGTCAGCAGTTCGCGGGCCTTTTCGGCGAACAGCGGCCAGTCGGAGGCCGGGTCGACGACAACCGCTTCCAGTTGCTTGCCCAGCACGCCGCCCTTGGCGTTCTGTTCGTCGATCATCATCAGCACGGCGTCTTTCAGCGTTGTCTCGGAGATCGCCATGGAGCCGGAGAGCGAGTGCAGGACACCGACCTTGATCGTATCCTGTGCAAACGCCGAGCCTGCCAGCATGATCGAGCCGGCGGCAGCGCCCAGCATCGTTTTCAGAAAGTGCGACATAGGATGATTTATCCCCTCGTTGATGCCGCGTTGAGAACGGGACGTAATCGACATGTCATTTGAAAAATCATTCGCTCCCCCCTAATGTCCCCAAGCAGCTTTGCAGTTGCGTTCGTGCGGTGGTGACCGAACCGCCAGATTGGATGCCACCGCACGTCCCTTGGTGCGCCCGTCCCGGGTGCAATCCAATCAATGCCGGACGCGCGGACGAATCCTACGACGCGGCGCGCAACAGGCCGGGGAAACGAAGCGTGCGCCTGTATACAAGGCACAGCTTTGGGCATTCGCCTATAAAATGGGCGATCCGAAATCGCGGCCATGACAGCGCCATGACAGCAGCGCCCTGCGACATTCCGCCGACGCGGCAGGCGACAGCGCCCGAAATCGGCGGGACGCAGCCGAAAACGACATGATTTCCGGGATGAGCGGCCAAATACCGCTCAGATCTCGATGGCCCGAGGTGACAGCCGGGTGTCAGGCGGTCGGCTCGGGATCGGGGTCAGTGCTGAAAGTGAAGGCAGGCAGGGCTGAAAACGCGTCACGCAGGGCCACCCCCCACCCCGAGGATATTTCCTGGAAATAGGGGTCATCTGCCTCGACCCGCCCGATCAGGCCACGGCTCAGCGTATCGCTGCGATAGATATGGTAATCCAGCGGCAGCGCGACCGACAGGTTGGCCTTGATGGTGCTGTCGAAGGACACGAGCAGCAATTTCATCGCCTCTTCGAACGACATGTCGGGATCGTAGGCGCGGATCAGGATCGGGCGGCCGTACTTGGTTTCACCGATCTGAAAGAAAGGCGTATCGGTGCTGGCCTCGATGAAATTGCCCTCGGGATAGATCAGGAACAGGCGCGGTTCACCGTCCTTGATCTGGCCGCCCAGCAGGATGGTGGCCCCAAAGGCGGCGCTGGCCTTCTGGCCATTGTCATCGTGGGTCGAGATCACTTCGCGCAGGGTCTGGCCGACCAGCTGCGCGACCTGGAACATGGAGGTCAGGCGTTCGATATCGGGCGCGCGCTCTTCCGGGCTCTTGCCGCGTTCCTGAAGGATCGAGATCACGGCCTGCGTGGTGGCAAGGTTGCCCGCGGTCATCAAGGTGATGGAGCGGTCGCCCTCCACGTCGAAATGGAACATCTTGCGAAAGATCGAGATATTGTCGACGCCGGAATTGGTGCGGGTATCGGACATGAAAAGGATGCCGCGGTTCAGCATCATCCCTACGCAATATGTCATCAGTCAGGCGCTCCGTTTCCGACTCGGGGCCAGGCGCCCGAGCCGGGGAACTCTATTGCTGAACTTGCAGGGAAACGCAAAGCTCTTCTGTCGCGTTGCCCTGACGCAGCCCATGCACCGGAGCGGCCTCGCCATAGTCGCGCCCGAGGGCCACGCGGACATACCGATCATCGGGGCAGACGGCGTTGGAGACGTCGAAACCGACCCATCCCAGGCCCTCGATCCAGACCTCTGCCCAGGCATGGCTGGCCTCCTGGTCGACGACTTCGTCCATCAGCAGATACCCAGAGACATAGCGCGCCGGCAGGCCAAGGTGGCGCGCGGCGGCGATCATGATCTGGGCGTGGTCCTGGCAGACGCCCTGCCCTTCGCTGGCCGCGTCTTCGGCCGGCGTTGTCGACAGGGTCATGCCGGTGCGATAGGTCACGGCATCGGCAATCGCGCCCGACAGCTGGTGCATCCCGTCAAGCTGGCTGGCCTCGGTCGCCTTTTTCACCTGCTGCGCGATCTTGCGGATGGTCGGGCCGGGCACGGTGGCCGGGGTTTGCTGCAGGAACAGCCACAGCGGCGCCAGACCGGTGCCCATCCCGATGACGCCGTTGAGGTTTTCGACCTCGACCTCACCCTGACAGGTGATGCTGACCGCGCTGGACCCCGCGTCCATCTCGATCAGTTCGGTGACATTGCGGAAATGGTCGTCGTAGGTGACCTGGCTGGTCGCGCCTTCCAGTGTCGTCGACCAGTTCAGAACCTTCTGACCCGCAGCGCTGCGGGGGGTCATGCGCAGTTGCAACAGCGCGTAATGCACGGGCCGGTCATAGCTGTAGGTGGTTTTGTGGGTGATGTTGAGCCGCATAGGTTCCTACCCGTAAAAACGAAAATCTTCCTGGATCTGGGCCGCGAGACGGCCCGTATCCGCGATCGCGGATTTCAGGAATTCATGCAGGCCCTCGTCGAAGACCGAGTCGATGTCGCGCCCGGACAGCCGGGCGTGGATCTGGCTGGCCTGCGTCAGGCAGGGCAGTTCCGGGTCCGCATCGTGGTTCAGATAGCTGAGGTTGCCGACGATCTTGGAGTGACAGAACGCCAGCGACCGCGGCATCCGCTTGTCCAGGATCATGAAATCGGCAATGGCCATCGGCGTCACCTCGCCTTCGTTCAACCAGCGAAAGCTGCGGAACGCGGAAACCGACCGCAGGATGGTTTCCCACTGGGCGTTGTCCATGGACGATCCGACATAGGCGGCCGAGGGCAAGAGGACGTAATACTTGATGTCCAGAATGCGCGACGTGTTGTCGGCCCGTTCGATATAGGTGCCCAGCCGCGCGAAATCGAAGATGTCGTTGCGCAGCATCGTACCGTGCAATGCACCGCGCACCAGGCTGGAATGCTGGCGGATCGAGGTCAGCACCTCGGCCAGGTTCTTCATCGAGACCGGGCGTTTCATCTGGTCCTTCAGGGTCATCCAGGCCTCGTTCACGGCCTCCCAGACTTCGGAGGACAACGCCGTGCGCACCATGCGGGCGTTGGAGCGCGCGGCCTCGATGCACGACATCACCGACGACGGGTTGTCGCGGTCGCGCAGCAGGTAGTTGATCACTGTGGCCTGGTCGAAATCGTCATCGAACTTGGCCACGTACGCCGGGCGCACACCCGCCGTCGACACGATGGATTCCCATTCGCTGTCATCCGAATCCTGCGCCCCGGTCAGGGCAATCCTGAACCCGGTTTCCAACAGTCGCGCCGTGTTTTCGCTCCGCTCAAGATAGCGGAACATCCAGAAAAGCCCACCGGCTGTCCGTCCTAGCATATTCACTTAGTCCCCCAGCACCCATGTGTCCTTGGTTCCGCCCCCTTGCGAGGAATTCACGACCAGAGAGCCTTCTTTCAGCGCAACGCGCGTCAGGCCGCCGGCGGTGATATGCACACGCTTCGGGGATACCAGAACAAAGGGGCGCAGGTCCACGTGCCGCGGCGCGAGTCCTGCCTTTGTCATGATCGGCACGGTCGACAGGGCGAGTGTCGGTTGTGCGACGTAATTGTCGGGGCGCGCCCGCAGCTTGGCCTCGAACGCCTTCAGCTCCTTCTTGGATGCGGCCGGACCGACCAGCATCCCGTAGCCGCCCGAGCCGTGCACTTCCTTGACGACAAGGTCGGCCAGGTTGTCGAGCACGTACTTCAGGCTTTCCTCCTCAGAACAGCGCCACGTCGGCACGTTCTGCAGGATCGCCTTTTCGCCGGTATAGAATTCGACGATATCGGGCATGTAGGAATACAGCGCCTTGTCGTCGGCAATGCCGGTGCCCGGCGCGTTGGCAATGGTGATATTGCCGGCGCGGTAGGCATCCATGATCCCCGGCACGCCCAGCAGACTGTCGGGATTGAACGTCAGCGGATCGAGGTATTCGTCGTCGACCCTGCGATAGATCACGTCCAGCGCCTTGTAGCCGCGTGTCGTGCGCATCTGCACACGACCATCGACCACGCGCAGATCGCTGGCCTCGACCAGTTCGGCCCCCATGTGATCGGCCAGGAAGCTGTGTTCGAAATAGGCCGAATTGTGGATACCCGGCGTCAGCACCGCCACCGCGGGCTTGGTGCCATCGAAGTTCGGGGGTGCGCATTCGCCCAGCGACCGGCGCAGTTCGGCCGGATAGGATGACACCGGGCGCACCTTCATCTTGGTGAACAGCTCGGGGAACATCTGCAACATCGTCTCGCGGTTCTCCAGCATGTAGGAGACGCCGGAGGGCGTGCGCGCGTTGTCTTCCAGCACGTAGAATTCGTTTTCGCCCGTGCGCACCAGATCGGTGCCGACGATATGGGTATAGACGCCACCCGGTGGCGTCATCCCGATCATCTGCGGCAGAAAGGCGGCGTTGCGGCTGATGATATGCTCGGGCAGGCGGCCCGCTTTCAGGATCTCCTGCTTATTGTAGATATCGGCCAGGAACGCGTTCAGCGCCCGCACCCTCTGATCGATGCCCTTTTCCAGCACCCGCCATTCACTGGCCGAAATGATGCGCGGCACGATGTCGAACGGGATCAGCCGTTCGTCGGCATCCTTTTGTCCGTAAACGTTGAAGGTGATCCCGATCCGGCGAAAGAATGTCTCGGCTTCGGCGGATTTCTTAAGCAGGGACTTGGGGTCTTCGTTGGAAAACCATCGTGCGTAATCTGCATAGGGCACGCGCGGATCGCCGCCCTGCAATGCCATTTCGTCAAAAAATCGTCTTTCGGTCATGCTACCCCCGGACCTTTTATCTTACCTTCGGCACCCCGGATCTGCGCCCGGACTTGGTTCGTTGCAGAGGCTCTGATCGTTGCAGAGACCCAGATGGTTACAGAGGCCGCACCGGGATGCGAGTGCACCACCCGGAGATCGGACGCTTCGCAGCGCGAATGGCGATCATCTGCACAAATTTATCGCTTTGACTGTGCCCTTCCCCGTTCCGGTCCCGTGTCGTGGTTGGTCATGGATCTATTGCCCCCGTTGTCTTCGGCAAGTGGGTCGCAACCTCTGCGGTATCCCGGCCGACCTGAACGCCCAAGTCGATTTGGCGGTTTTTGCGACAAACCGTCAAGGGGTTAGCCCAGTCTAGCCGCGAGCAGGTGCAAAAGCATCTTTTTTCGCCGGGCGATAGCATCCGGCTGCGAATGGTCCGGCAAGGATCGTCAGCCGCCCCGCAACACCGACGCTGCTTGGGGACAGGACCGGCAGTCGTGCGGCGCACAGGGCGTACAGGGCGCACAGCCGCCGGCGGCAGATGCAAGGGGGGGCTGGATCCCCCGGGGTGACCCGGATACGCGGTTCAGGCACGCGATCAGGCCGGTCAGCACGCCTGCCAGCATACCTGTGGGTGCGCTTTGCCGCCGAAACGAAAAACGCGGGCCGAAACGCTGGTCAACACGGTGGCCGCGCTCTACGTTGCCCTCCTGAGCCCTTTCCCGCCCCGGCAGGCACGCGCGCAACCCGGCCCGCATGCCGACGACGCCGGTGGTCGACCCCAGACCCCAGAGGTTTCGCGCTTAAATGACGACGCGTTCTTCCGCCGCCAGAACCGCCACGACAACCGCAGCCGCGCTTGCCCTTGCCATGTCCTCCGTCACGCCGGTCGGTGCGGCCGACGTGGTGCTGAACGCGGGACAGGACAAGGATCTGACGTCATCGCTGCGCGGGGCCTCCCTGTCCGTTACGGCAATCGACACCGACGACGTGACCGACCCGCAGGAACTGATCGCCGCGGCCCAGGCCGACTACAGACGCCTGGTCGCGGCCCTGTACGACAAGGGGTATTTCGGCGGCACCGTGTCGATCAAGGTGGACGGACGCGAGGCCAGCAGCGTGTCGATCCTGAACCCCAGGACCGCCGTGAACCAGATCGTCATCGATGTTGTGCCGGGCGAAAAGTTCACCTTTTCCGAGGCGACCGTCGCCCCTCTGCCGCCCAATGCGGAACCGACCGAAGGCTTTGCCGTGGGCGAAACCGCCGGCACCGGCCTGATGCGCCGCGCCGCCAAGAACGGCGTCGACGCCTGGCGCGACGAAGGCCACGCCAAGGCCCGCGTCGACAGCCAGCAGATCACCGCGGATCACCGGACCGATACCGTCGCGGCCCGTTTTGGCCTGACACCCGGGCCGCGCCTGACTTTTGGCAAGGTGCGCCTCAGCACCCGCAGTTACGACAGTACCGTGCGCCCGGAACGCATCCTGGCCATCGCCGGCCTGCCCGAGGGCGAGGTCTATGACCCCGACGAAGTGGCCCGCGCCGAAACCCGCCTGCGCCGCGCCGGGGCCTTTTCCGCAGCGGTGGTGACCGAGGATGACGCCATCACGCCGGTCAATCAACTGGGCACCAGTGTCGACGTGACCGATGCCAAGCCGCGCCGCCTCGGCTTTGGCGCCGAGATTTCGAATACCGACGGGCTGACCCTCAGTTCCTACTGGATGCACCGCAACCTGCTGGGCGGCGCCGAAAGGTTCCGCGTCGATGGCGAGGTTGCGGGGATCGGCGGCGGCACCGGCGGGATCGACTATTCGCTGGGGGTGTCGCTGACCCGCCCGGCCTTCCGTCACCCCGACATGGACCTGACCTACAGCGCGAATATCTCGCGCGTCGATGAACCCAGCTATACCTCGTCGTCGGCCACTGCCAACGTCGGGGTCGATCGTTATATCAACGAAAAACTGACGGCCAACCTGGGGATCGGGGCGCGGGTGTCACGTACCGACGATGACCTGGGCGAACGTGATTTCTATCACCTGACCCTCGACAGCGGGCTGACCTGGGAAAACCGCGACGACAAGACGGACCCGACCAAGGGCATCTATGCCGAGGTCGGCATCATGCCGTTTCTGGGGGTCAGCGGATCGGCCTCGGGCGTGATGTCGACGGCCGACATCCGCGGCTATCAGCGGCTGGGCAGCGACAAGTTCGTGCTGGCCGCGCGCGTCCAGCTTGGCTCGGTCGTCGGGCCGTCGCTCCAGGAAACGCCATCTGACTGGCTGTTCTATTCCGGCGGCGGCGGATCGGTGCGTGGGCAGGCCTATCAGTCGCTGGGCGTGACCACCAACGGCAACACCACCGGCGGGCGCAGCTATGCCGCGATCAGCACCGAATTGCGCGCCCGCGTCGTCGGCAACTGGGGTGCGGCGGCGTTTGTCGATTATGGCTATGTCGCCGCCAGCGAGACGTTCGAGGGCGGAGAGTGGCAGGGCGGCGCGGGCGTCGGCGCGCGCTACTTCACCTCGCTCGGCCCCGTGCGCCTGGATGTTGCCGTGCCGGTCACGGGCGACGCCAACTCAGTTTCCGTTTATGTCGGTATCGGGCAGTCCTTCTGATGATCAATATCCGCCAACGCCTCGTTTCCCTGCTCCGCACCGCCCTGCTTGCCTGCATGGCGCTGGTCTGCCTGTCGGTCGGCCCCGCCGCGCTGGCGCAGGACGCCGACGACGACGGACAGGGCTTTCTGACCCGCAAGATCCAGGATCTGCTGTCGGGCGCAGGCCGCCAGGTCAGCATCTCGGGCTTTACCGGCGCGCTGTCCTCAAGTGCGCGGATGGCAAGCCTCAGCATCGCCGATGACGAAGGCGTCTGGCTGGAACTCAGCAATGCCGAACTGGACTGGAGCCGCACCGCCCTGCTGCGGGGCCGCCTTCAGGTGCAAAAGCTGTCGGCGGAATCGATCACGCTCTATCGGCTGCCGAAATCCGATCCGAAATCCCCCTCCGCCGAGGCCCCGGGGTTCTCCATCCCCGACCTGCCGGTCGCCGTGAACATCGACGAAATCAAGATCGACCGCTTCGACATGCGCGAGCCGGTGATCGGCCAGGCCGCCGTGATCAGCCTGACAGGCCGCGCCGCGCTGGCCGACGGCGGGCTGGATGCCGCGCTGGACATCCTGCGCCAGGATCAGCAGGGCGAGGTCAAGCTGAACGTGAACTACGACCCCGACAGCCAACGCCTCGGGGTCGACATCGGCGTGAACGAACCTGAAAACGGCATCGTTGCCAACCTGATGAACCTGCCCGGGCTGCCCTCGGTCGACATGACCATCGCCGGCACCGGCCCGCTGGACCAGTACAAGGCCGACATGCAGCTGGCGACCGATGGCGAACCGCGCCTGACCGGCACCGTCAGCCTCAGCGGCCGCGACGACGGTGGCCGCGAATTCGCGCTCCAGGTCGGCGGCGACCTGACCGCGCTTGCCGCACCGGATTACCGCGAATTCCTCGGCACCGACATTGGCCTTGTCGCGACCGGAACCCGCGCCGCCAATGGCGCCATCGACCTGCAACTGCTGCGGCTGAATTCGGCTGCGCTGAACATCGAGGGCAAGCTGGCGCTGGATGAAAACGCCAAACCCTCCAGTTTCGACCTGCGTGGCACCCTCGCCTCTCCCGCCGGGAAAGAGCGTGTCGACCTGCCCTTTGCGCCCGGTGTTTCGCTGGCCTCCGCGGTGATGGATTTCACCTATGATCACGCCAGCTCCAACGACATGTCCGGCCAGATCGAAGCCCTCTCTCCCACCTCCTCCGGCTTTGCCGCCGACAAGGTCGTACTCAGCCTCAGCGGCCCGCTGAACAAGACCGGCACCAGCCGCGCGATCATCGGCTTTGACGCGACAGGACTGTCCGCCGACGATCCCGGTGTCGCGCAGGCCCTGGGTGACCAGCTCAGCGGCAGCGCCGCCGTCGTCTTTGGCAGCGGCCCCGTGCGGGTCGAGGATCTGACGCTGGACGGCAAGGCGCTGACGCTCGCCGGCTCGCTGAACTTCACGCCGAACGAGGATCAGGCCCAGTTCGACCTGGCTGCCAATGCCCGGGTCAAGGATCTGGCGGCCTTCTCCTCGCTCTCCGGGCTGTCGCTGGCCGGTCAGGCCGATCTCGACATGAACCTCCAGGTGCAACTGCCCGCAGGTACGGCGAAACTGACCGCCACCGGCACCGGCACCGACATCGCCACGGGCATCGACCAGGCCGACGCCCTGCTGGCGACACCGCTGCAACTGGCGCTGGATGTGGAACGCGGCGCACAGGGCATCGTGGTGAACCAGCTCGACCTCGGGACCGAGGCCCTGCGCCTGACCGGCCAGGGCCGCATCGGCAGCGAAGACGGCGCGATCACCTATGACCTGCACCTCAGCGACGCCGGCCTGCTGACCGGCACCACCGCCGGACCTGTCGATGTGGGCGGCGCCATCGCGCGCGCGCCCGATGGGCTGCGCGTGACCGCCAAGGGCGGCGGCACCGACCTCGCGCTCGGCATTGCGCCCGTCGATCAGCTGCTGACAGGCGGACTGTCTCTCGATCTGTCGCTGCTGCTGCCTGCCGAGGATGCGCCGATGCAACTCGAACGCGCCCTGATCCGCAGCGATGCGCTGCGGCTCGACGCCTCCGGGCCGATCGACCCCGCCGCCATGGCGCTGGATTTCCAGGCGCGGCTCGAAAACTCTGCCGTCTTCACCGGCGGTCAGGCCGGCCCCCTGACCCTGGCCGGCCAGGTCCGTACCGAGGATTCCGGCGCGATCCGCGCCCGCCTGTCCGGTGGTGGTGACGCCCTTGGCACCGGTATCGCCCCCGTCGACGCCCTGCTCGACGGTCGCACGGACATCAACGCCGACGTGCTGATCGACGGCGATCTGATCACCCTCAACCGCGCCGAGGTCACCTCTCCCGTCCTGACCACCACGGCCACCGGCACCATGCAGGGCGATGCCCTCGACCTTGCGCTCGACGCCCGCCTGGCCAATTCGGCCGCCCCGCTCGGCGGAAACGCCGGCCCGATCAGCCTGACCGCACAGATCACCGGCCGCGATGGCACCTACCAGGTCGCGGCAAATGGCAACGGCCAATCCATCGGAATCGGCAACAGCCAGATCGACGCCCTGTTTCGCGGTGACAGCAGCCTCGTCGCGCGCGTCGCGATGGCGGCGGACGGCACCCTTACCATCGACGAGGCCCGCTTTGCCTCCACCGCCCTCAGCGCCCAGGCCAGCGGCAGCGTTGCCAATGGTGCCCCCGACCTGCGCTTTACCGCCCGGCTCGACAATATCGCCCGCCTGGTCGACGGCCTGAACGGCCCGCTCTCCCTCGACGGCACGGTCGCACCCGGCGCCAATGGTGCCAGCACCCTGAACGTCACCGCCGACGGCCCCGCCGGGGCCAATGCGCGGATCACGGGCGATGTGCTGATGCCGAACGGCGCGGTCGACCTGAGCATCCGCGGCACCGCACCGCTGGCCCTGGCCAACAGCTTCATCGCGCCGCGTTCGGTGGCAGGCCCCGCCAGCTTCGATCTGTCGATGACCGGCCAGCCGGGCCTGCCTGCGCTCTCCGGCCAGATCAGCGTGGACAACGCCCGCCTCGTCGCCCCGACGCTCGGGCAGGTGATCGACGGGATCTCGGGCCGCATGGCCCTCTCTGGCGGTCAGGCCAACATCGACATGCGCGCCACCCCGTCAGAGGGCGGCCAGATCACCATCTCCGGCCCCATCGGCCTCGCCGCGCCCTACCGCGCCGGGCTGAACGTCGCGCTGAACAACGTCATCGCCACGCGCGCCGGGCTGGCCACCACGCGGCTGAACGGCCAGATCGCGGTGAACGGCGGGCTGACCGGCGGCGGCACAGTGTCGGGCCGCATCGGCCTCTCGGATACCGAGGTACGCCTCTCCTCGGGTGGCTTCGGCGGCCAGGAGACGATCCCCGACATCCGCCACGTCAACGAACCGCAGGCAAGCCGCCTGACCCGCCAGCGCGCGGGCATCACCGGCGACGACAGCAGCGACAGCTCTGCGGGCGCGACCGCCTCGGGGGGGCTCAACCTCGACCTCTCGGTCGGCACGGACACCTCGATCTTCATCCGCGGACGCGGCCTCGACGCAGAGCTGCGCGGCGATCTGCGCCTGCGCGGCACCACCTCCAACGTCATCCCGGTCGGGGAATTCGACCTGGTGCGCGGCCGCCTCAACATCCTTACCAAGCGGCTTGAGCTGACGGACGGATCGGTCCGCCTCGCGGGCGGCTTCGAACCCATCATCCACTTCGTCGCCACCTCGCAAAGCGGCAGCTACGCGGTCTCGATTGCCATCGACGGCACCGCCTCCGACCCCGAGGTCAGCTTTTCCTCCAACCCCGGCCTCCCCGAGGACGAAATCCTGTCACAGCTGTTCTTCGGGCGCGGCATCGACACGCTCTCGGCCCTGCAGGCGGCGCGCCTGGCCGCCGCCGTCGCCACGCTCACCGGCTCGGGCCAGGGCGGCGTCCTCGACAAGCTGCGCGCCAACACCGGCCTCGACGATCTCGACATCTCGACCACGCAAGAGGGCGAAACCAGCCTCAAGGCCGGCAAGTACCTGAACGAAAACGTCTATACGGAAACCGAAGTGACGGGTGACGGCGAAACCAGCCTGTCGATCAACCTCGACATCTCCGACACGGTCAAGGCCAGGGGCTCGGTCAAGACCGACGGCGAAACCGGCCTCGGCATCTTCTTCGAAAAAGACTACTGATCATCCCGGGGCGCGGGCATCCGCGTCCCGTTCCGACACGCCGCGCGCCCCATTCTCCCCCGGGCCCCCTGTCATCTGGCCGAAAATACCCCAAGGGTGAATTGCGGCCCTGCCGCAAGAGGGGGCAGCGCCCCCTTCCCCGCCCACGACAGGCGCCCCCCTGACTGGTCCCGGACATGACCCGCGACATGCCCCCTGACATCGAAAAACCCGCGGCCGCTGTTCAGCACGCCCGCGGGTCTTTTCTATCTTCGCCAGTCTCAGATCTTTGCCAGTGCCACATCTTCGCCAGTGTCACGGTGTCCCGCGCCGCACGGCCTCCCATCCCGGCACCCTGATCAGTCGGCGGCGGCCTCCGCCCGGCTCTTGCCACTGACGTTCAGCGCCAGCGTCGCCGCCATCAGCCCGTCCAGATCACCGTCCAGCACGCCGCCGGAATCCGACGTCTCATAGCCGGTGCGCAGGTCCTTCACCATCTGGTAGGGCTGCAACACATAACTGCGGATCTGGTTGCCCCAGCCCGCATCGCCCTTGTTCTCGTGCGCCTCGTTGATCGCCGCGTTCCGCTTGTCCAGCTCCATCTGGTACAGGCGCGATTTCAACGCCTTCATGGCGATGTCGCGGTTCTGGTGCTGGGATTTCTCGGACGAGGTGACGACGATCCCGGTGGGATGGTGGGTGATCCGCACGGCCGAGTCGGTGGTGTTGACGTGCTGCCCGCCCGCCCCCGAGGACCGGTAGGTATCGATGCGGATATCGGCCGGGTTCACCTCGATCTCGATATTGTCGTCCACCACGGGATAGACCCAGACCGAGCTGAAACTGGTGTGGCGCCGCGCCGCACTGTCATAGGGGCTGATGCGCACCAGCCGGTGCACGCCGCTTTCGGACTTCAGCCAGCCATAGGCGTTGTGCCCGGTGATCTTGTAGGTGGCCGACTTGATGCCCGCCTCCTCGCCTGCGCTCTCTGCCTGAAGCTCGACCTTGTAGCCCTTTTTCTCGGCCCAGCGGACATACATCCGCGCCAGCATGCTGGCCCAGTCGCAGCTCTCGGTGCCACCGGCACCCGAGTTGATCTCCAGAAAGCTGTCGTTGCTGTCGGCCTCGCCGTTCAACAGCGCCTCCAGCTCCTTCTCGGCCGCCTTGGCACGCAGCGCCTTCAGGGTCGCCTCGGCATCCGCGATGACCTCCTGGTCATCCTCCATCTCGCCCAGTTCGATCAGCTCGACACTGTCGTTCAGATCGCGCTGAATGGAATCATGCGTCTCGATGGCATCGACCAGCATCTGCCGATCTCGCATCAGCGCCTGCGCCTTTTCGGGATCGTTCCACAGATCGGGGTCCTCGACCCGGGCATTGAACTCTTCCAGCCGGTGCTGGGCCATGTCCCAATCCATCCGCTGGCGCAACAGCTCCAGCGACTTCTCGATCTCGGCTACAAAGTTCTGGGCCTCGGCGCGCATGGGCCACCTTTCCTTAACAGTATCAGAGCCGCGTGATAGCCCAACCACCCGTTACGAGCAAGAGCACCCCCACCCCGCACCGCCTCTTCGAACACTCCCCCCTCTCACTCCGCACCAGCCCCAGTCAGCACCGGCCCTAGTCAGCACCGGCGCCCCTCGCCCCCCCAGGCCCCGGCCCCGCACGACCACTCCGGCCCACTCGCCTGTCCGGTCAACCGTCCGGCCTCCCCCGTCATCTGGCCGAAAATACCCCGGGGGAGTCGCGTCAGCGACGGGGGCAGCGCCCCCACTCAGGTCTCACCCCCGCAGGACGCCCCCGAAACCACCACACCCTCACACTCTCACACCCTCACACTCTCTCCAGCGCCGCGGGTCCGCCAGACGGCGCCTAAAGGCTCGGCCGCCGCTCGCCTCAGTACAGCCCGCCAGACGACAGCGTGCCGAAATTTGCCTTCGGCGCGATTGTCGTCCTCTCGCCGGTCGAGGTGGTGATCTGCTGGCGTTGCCGGGCGTCGCCCGCATCCCGGAACAGCGGCAGATCCGACCCCATGGCAAAGCCACCGTCATAGGTGATGCCAAAGATCGGCTCTTCGCCATCGCGGAAATACTCGGCGACCACATTGTTGCCCGAGGCATCGTCGGACAGACGCGCGCCGGTAAAGCGGTCGATGTTGATGAAATGGCCCCCCGGCGGCACCTTGAACGCCCCGCCGCCATATTCCTTGATCGCCTTGGTCATGAACTCCTGGAACACCGGACCGCACAGCGTGCCGCCATAGCCATGGCCGTTCATCATCGAGCGGGGATTGTCATAGCCGATATAGCACCCGGCAACCAGGTTCGAGGTAAAGCCGATGAACCAGGCATCGCGCGCATCATTGGTGGTGCCGGTCTTGCCAGCCGTCGGCACCGGCAGGTTGACCACCCGCGCCGCCGTGCCGCGCTGCACCACGCCCTGCATCATCGAGGTCAGCTGATAGGCCGTGATCGCATTCATCACCCGCTGAGAGTTCGAGATGATCTCCGGCCCCTCGCCCGCTGGCAGAACCGGCTCGCGGCACTCGTTGCAGATCCGGTGGTCGTGCCGATAGATCGTGTGGCCATTGCGGTCCTGCACCCGGTCGACCAGCGTCGGCTCGACCCGCTCGCCGCCATTGGCGAACATCGCATAGGCCGCGACCATCTTGTACAACGTGGTCTCTTCGGAGCCGAGCGCATTGGCCAGGTAGGTGCCCATATTGTCATAGACACCAAAGCGTTCGGCATATTCCGCCACCACGTCCATGCCGACTTCCTGCGCCAGGCGGATCGTCATCAGGTTGCGCGACTGCTCGATCCCGGTGCGCAGCGGTGTCGGGCCGTAGTACTGGTTGGACGAGTTGGTGGGCCGCCACACGCCATCGGGCGTATTCACCTCGATCGGCGCATCGATCACGATCGTCGCAGGGGTATAGCCCGAATCCAGTGCCGAGGCATAGACAAACGGCTTGAACGATGACCCGGGCTGCCGGTTCGCCTGGGTGGCGCGGTTGAACACCGACGCCTGATAGGAAAATCCGCCCTGCATCGCGATCACGCGGCCGTTGTTGACGTCCATCGCCATGAAGCCGCCCTCGACCTCGGGCACCTGGCGCAGCGACCAGTTGACGAAGGCCCCGCTGTCATCCGTGACCTCGCGCACCAGCACCACATCGCCGCGCTTGAAATTGTCGTGGAAATCACCGCGCAGCCAATGGATATCCGACCGCGGCACGGAATGGCCGCGCGGATCGTCATTCGCCACGTCCTCGATGCCGATGTCCAGCGTCTGATCCGCGACGTTGAACACCACGGCGGGCAGCCAGGGATGCTCCAGCGTGATGTCCCGGGGCACATTGGTGCCGCGCAGGGTGTCGCGCCAGGTGGTCTCGTCGGCCAGCTGTGCTTCGTCCAGGGCCTTGCCGGTGCCGCGCCAGCGCCCCAGCGTGCGGTCGAATTTCTCCAGCGCGTGCCGCAGCGCCATTGCCGCGTCGGCCTGCATTTCGGGGTCGATGGTGGCACGCACGGTAAAGCCACCGGTAAAGAACTCGTCCTCGCCGAAATCCTGGGTCAGCTGGCGCCGGATCTCGTCGGTAAAGTAGTCGCGCGGCGGCAAGGTGCTGCGGAACCCCGGATAGTCGCCGCCCTGCACCGAACGGATCGGCTCGGCCACCGAGGCCGCATAGATGTAGTCGTCGATATAGCCGTTCTCATGCATCTCGCGCAGCACGTAATCGCGCCGTTGCAGCAGCCGGTCATGGTTGCGCACCGGGTGATAATCCGACGGAGCCTTGGGCATGGATGCCAGCGTCGCGGCCTCGGCGGGCGACAGCTCGGACAGTGGCTTGTTGAAATAGGTCTGCGCGGCGGCGGTCACCCCGTAGGAGTTCTGTCCCAGGAAGATCTCGTTCAGGTACAGCTCCAGGATCTTGTCCTTGGGCAGCGTTTCCTCCAGCCGCGAGGCCAGGATGATTTCCTTGATCTTGCGCTCGATCTTGCGGTCGCCGGTCAGCAGAAAGTTCTTCATCACCTGTTGCGTGATGGTCGAGGCCCCGCGCACGTTCTTGCCGCGCGACTTGATCGCATCAAAGGCCGCCGACATCATGCCGCGCGTGTCATAACCCGCATGGTGATAGAAATTCTTGTCCTCCGCGGAAATGAACGCCTCTTTCACCAGCTTGGGAATTTCCGACGCGGGCGTGAAAAGGCGCCGTTCCTGGGCGAATTCGTCAATGATGCGCCCTTCGCCGGAATAGATCCGGCTGATCGTCTTGGGCTGGTAACTGGCCAGCGCCTCGTGGCTGGGCAGGTCGCGGCCATAGATCCAGAACACCGCCCCGATGGACAATGCGATCACGGCGACCGACAGCGTGACAAGGGTAAAAATGGCTCCGAAAAAGGAGAGAACGAATCTGATCACGGGCGGCGCGCCTTTCTGGTTGAAAGCAGTATATAGGGCGCTGGACGAGGGCGGTCAAAACACATCCCCGCCAAACCGCCGCGATCTGCCGGAACACGCCGTTGCCGGGACGTTGCCGGGTCCGCCTGCTGGCCCCGGAAGATACTCTGACAGGACACCGACAGTCCCTTCACAGGCCCTTGACGGGCCGCCCGCAGCCTTCCGGCGCGCCGCACTCCTCACGACAGCACCAAGCACGAAGGCCCCCCACGACCTGTACCGCGCGATCCGACGCGCAGGCAGTCAGGGCATCATCCACGCGGTCGGCCGCGCGCGGCGCAAACTACTGGCGCCGCAACGGTGCCTCGGCCTCATCCGCCAATTGCCAGGCCAGCACCGCATCCCGAACCGCCCCGGCCAGGCGGGCGCGAAACTCGGGCGTGACCAGGTTGGCGCGGTCCCGGTCGCTGGACAGGAACCCGACCTCGATCAGGATGCTGGGAATATCCGCCGCCTTCAGCACCGAATACCCCGCCGCCCGCCGTGGCCGTGAATTCAGCGGCAGCCCCGCGCTCCGCAACGCCGCAACCACGGCATCGGCCAGCGCCTCACTGCGCGGCTGCGTCTCCATCCGCGCCAGGTCCATCAGCACGTCGGCCACCACGTCATCGCTGTGGCTCAGGTCCACCCCGGCCAGGATATCGCCCCGATCATGACGTTCCGCCAGCTTGCGTGACGCCTCGTCGCTGGCGGTCTTGGACAGCGTGTGCACCGTCGTGCCCCGCGCCCCGCCGCCGGCCAGCGCATCCGCGTGCAGCGAAATGAACAGATCCGCATCCATGGCATGGGCCATCTCGACACGGCGCTCCAGCGACACGAAACTGTCGTCCTCGCGC
Source organism: Pseudooceanicola sediminis (assembly GCF_003575965.1). Lineage (GTDB taxonomy): Bacteria > Pseudomonadota > Alphaproteobacteria > Rhodobacterales > Rhodobacteraceae > Pseudooceanicola > Pseudooceanicola sediminis. Next base: position 24,603 of record NZ_QWJJ01000005.1, read on the forward strand.
GTCATGGCAACCTCGGCCCCCGCCCGCACCAGCGCCTCGCGCAGGGTACGGGCATAGCTCAGCATCAGCCGGCTTTCCGTGACGCCGTCACGCATGGCACCGGGATCGAGCCCGCCGTGACCTGGATCGAGCAGGATCCGCAGCACCCCAGCCTCAGACGTCGAGGAAGCCGCCCTCGAATCCCCCGATGTCGCGGCAGGCAACGCCCAGCCCGGATCAGGGGCCGCCCCTGCCGCCGCCGCAAAGGCGGCATCGCCAACCCGCATGAAACGCGCCCGCAACACCGCGGCGCCGCTCTCCGGGTCGATCGTCAATGCCGCACGCTGCAACGCCAGCGGCGCGGTCAACGTCAGTACCAGCCGCGACCAGCCGGGGCGCACGCCCCCCATGGCCGCCGAGGCGACGAGGTCCGATCGCACCAGGGTCGCGGCCTGCACACCGCTCCAGTCAACCTCGCGGAAATCCAGCACGACCCGGCGCGGATCCTGCAACGTGAAAATGCGGTAGGGTACCCCCTGGCTCAACGCCAGTTCCAGCTCCAGACCGCCCTTGCGGTCACGGATCCGGCTGCGCGCCGGATCGACCTGCGCCATCGCGCTAAAGCTCGAATGCGCCGCGCGCGCCTGTGCCGGCCGCCCCTCCTGTGCAGGGCGCCCCTCCTGTGCAGGACGCTCCTGGGGCTCACGCCCCAAATGCCCCTGCGCCCATCCCGGTGCCGATGCCCCGCAACACGTGACCACAGCGACAAGCCCGAGGATCAAGACCCGCATCACCACGAAGGGCGTCCCCCGATCCCGCAGGCACCGTCTCCCCGTCCGTCTCATCTCCGTCGCTTTCAACCTTGCCATCCCAAACCCCAACGCAACGCCCCCGCGAGGCCGCGCCGCAACAACCTCACCCTCGCTCCATCAATCCCGCACACCGATCGAGTACACCAATCGCGCACTGTGCGCACGGCAAGCACGCGACCACAGCTCCCGCGCCTGCCAACCATCACTCCCGCATCGCATCCCCGATGCTGCACTGCAATACCGACAGGATACCGAACCCGAAACCGACAGGATACCGCAGCCCGGACTCAGGCCATTCAAAGCTTTGTCCCGAGGCATTTTGCTGATAATTTACCAACAATTCGCCACCGTCAGCAAAGGCCAGCGCCAATGACCTCCGACTCCCGCCGCATCGTTTCCTCCCGTCACCTGGCCGAGGGCGAGGGCTGGGAAGCCTCCGAATTCGAATACGGTCTGATCATCGCCTACAACGCCTTCACCCGCTGGATGCAACGCTGCATGACGGCTGCAGGCATGCCGGAATTGTCTCCGCTGGAAATCCTCGTCCTGCACAATACCAATAGCCGGGGTCGTGATAAGCGATTGTCCGATATAACTTTTCTTCTGAACATCGAAGACTCCCACACGGTGAACTATGCCCTGCGCAAATTGCTGAAGCTCGGTCTGCTGGAAAATGAGAAACGCGGCAAGGAAGTGTTCTACCGCCCCTCCCCGACCGGAGAATCTCTCTGCCTCGCCTACCGCAAGATCCGGGAACAATGCCTGCTTGGCACGCTGCCCGCAGGCTACGACGGCGACGAACTGCGCAGGATCGCCTCGTCCCTGCGCGCAATGTCCGGCCAGTTCGATCAGGCCAGCCGCGCCGCCGCCAGCCTCTAGCCCGAACGCGTACCTGTATGGAACGCCCCACAAAGCCGCCTCCGGCGGGGGTATTTCCCGCCAGATGATGAAGAGCGCCGTCCTGCAGGTTTCCCTGTTCGAAATATCCCGGGGGAGGCAGCGAAGCTGACGGGGGCGGAGCCCCCACATTCATGCCCGAAGGAACCTGGGGTCAGCCCATGGCATTCGGCAGCACGGTTACGATTGCCGGAAACATCGTGATCAGCAGCACACCAAGCAACAAGAGCCCGAAGAATGGCAGCGCGGCCCGGGCAACACGCAGGATGTCGATCCCGGTAAGCCCCTGGATGACAAAAAGATTGAAGCCTACGGGCGGTGTGATCTGGCTCATCTCGACCACCAGCACAAGGTAGATGCCGAACCACAGCGTATCTATTCCCACCGCCTGCACCATCGGCAGGATGATCGAGGTTGTCAGCACCACGACCGAAATCCCGTCCAGAAAACACCCCAGCACGATGAAGAACACCGTGAGAACCGCCAGCAGCGCGTAAGGCGACAGCTCCATCGTGCCGATCCAGGCGGCAAGGTTTCTCGGGATGCCGGTAAAGCCCATCGAAATTGCGAGGAAGGCCGCCCCCATCAGGATGAAGGCGATCATGCAGGAGGTGCGCGTCGCCGACATCAGCGCGGCCAGCAGGTCGCGCCAGCCGAAACCACCGGACGCGAAGGCTAGCCCGACCGCCAGCACAACACCGACGGCCGCCGCGTCCGTCGGTGAGGCGACGCCGGTGTAGATCGATCCCATGACCCCGATGATCAGCAGCATGACCGGGATCAGCCGCCGCGAGGCCGCCAGCTTTTGGCGCACCGTGTAATGCACCCCCTCGTCGGGAATGATCGTCGGAGACATCAGGGCGCGCAGCCCGACGTATCCGGCGAACATCGCCACCAGCATCAGGCCCGGCAGGATCCCGGCCACGAAGAGACGCGCGATGCTCTGTTCGGTCGCCACGCCGTAGACGATCAGGATGATCGAGGGCGGGATCAGCAGGCCCAGCGTGGCCGAGCCTGCCAGCGTGCCCAGGATCAGGCTTTGCGGATAGCCGCGCGCCTCGAGTTCGGGCACCGACATGCGCCCGATGGTGGCCGCAGTCGCCGCAGACGACCCCGAGACAGCGGCGAAGATCGCGCAGCCCAGCACGTTGACATGCAGCAACCGCCCCGGCACCCGTCCCAGCCAGGGCGCAAGCCCCGAGAACATGTCGTTGGACAGGCGCGAGCGCAGCAATATCTCTCCCATCAGGATGAACAGGGGCAGCGCCGCCAGCGTCCAACTGTGCGAATTGCCCCAGAGCGTCGTCGCCAGCACCAGCCCTTGGGGCGCATTGGCGAAGAAGACCAGCGCCACCAGCGCCAGTGCCATCAGTGACAACGCCACCCAAAGACCTGCCGCCAGCATCACCAGCAGCACGCCGAGAAGAATCGAGAAGATCACCGGATCGGACATCATGCCTCTCCCGCATCAGCGATGATGGCATGACCGGCGCGCAGGCTTTCCAGCAGGGTATCCAGCAGTGCGATCGTCAGCAGCGCCAGTCCCGCGTCCATCGCCAGTTGCGGAATCCACAGCGGGATGGCCACCATGCCTGTCGACATGTCCCCGAAATCCCAGCTCTCCCATGTCAGGTTGATCGCATAGAAACAGGCGTAGCCCGAGAGGGCGGCACCGACCCCCAGCACCAGCAGTTCCAGCGCCCAGGTGGCCCTGTCCGGCAGGCGCGAGGTCAACAGGTTCACCCGGATATGCACACCGGATCGCAACGTCGGCGCCAGGGCCAGGAAACTGGCCGCGGCCAGCAGGAAGCCTGCGAAATCCGCGTAAGACGGGATGGTATAGGAATAGCCCGGCCCACCGATGCGCGCCAGGATGTTCAGGCCGACCTGCGCCGTCACGACGAGGCAGATCAGGGCAATCGCGGCCGCCGCCGCCACGCCCCCCGCTAGATAGAGCAAGTCCAGACCGCGCCGCATCGCGTCACCCCTGTTGAAAGAAACATCCAAAGCCAGTGGCCCCGCGCTGTTGAATGCGCGGGGCCGGGTCAGATCACCGGGCCGTTCACTTGGCCTCGTAATCGGTCAGGATTTTCTGACCGGCCTCGCTGGCGCTGGTTTTCCAGTCGTCCATCATGGTGGCACCGATCGCCTTCAGACCGTTCATCAGATCATCTGAGGGCGCGACGATGGCCATGCCGTTGGCTTCCATTTCGGCCTTCTTCTCATCCGCTTCGGCTGCCGACATGTCCCAGCCGCGCGTTTCGGCGGCGGCGGCGGCGTCCAGCACGGCGGCCTGCACGTCTTCGGGCAGGCGGTCGAACATCTTCTTGTTCACCACGACGATGTTCTTGGGCAGCCAGGCATCAACCGCCGTATAGGTATTGACGTAATCCCAGGCCTTGGAATTGGCCCCGGTGGAGGGCGAGGTCATCATCGCCTCGACCTGGCCGGTCGAAAAGGCCTGCGCGATATCGGGCGCTTCGACCTGCACCGGGGCGGCCTTGGCCAGCTGGGCGAATTGCTCAAGCGCGGCGTTGTAGGCGCGGAACCGCAGGCCCGACAGATCGTCGACCGTGGCAATTTCGCCATTGGTGTACAGCCCCTGCGCCGGCCACGGAACCGAGAACAGCGGCATCAGATCCTCTTCGGCCATCAGCTCGGTGATCACGGGTTTCTGCGCGTCCCACAGCTTTTTCGCGTCTTCATACGAAGTGGCGAGGAAGGGCTGGGAATCGATGCCATAGGCCGCATCTTCATTCGACAGGCGCGACAGCAGGAATTCCCCGATCGGCACTTGGCGCGAGCGCACCGCGCCCTTGATCTCCGGGTGCGGGAACAACGATCCGGCGGAATGCACTTCGATCTCGAGCGCGCCATCGGTGGCCGTGGCGACGTCGGCGGCGAACTCACGGATATTGACGGTGTGGAACGTGGTGTCGCCATAGGGCACCGGCATGTTCCAGGTTTCGGCAGACAGCGGGGCGGCAAGGCAGATCCCGGTGGCGACGACAGCAGCAAATTTCAGCATTTTCTCTCTCCTGATGGATGTATGGGCACGACTCTTGCGGTCGGCTTGGGTTACAGTGACATTACGTTGACAATTTGTCAGCGTTTTGCCATTCAGGTCAAGAGAAACCTCTGTCCCCTGATAAAGGCACGGCTCTGGTGATTGATCCGCAGGCACTTCCCTCCGCTCCGACCGGGCAGCCACAGGTCCTGCCACTGGGCATGGACGCCTTTCTTGTCCGCTTTGCCCCGGTCTTTGCACCGCAGGCGAACCGCGCCGCACTGGCCCTTGGCGAACAGGCCCGCAGCCTGGCAGGGGTAACCGAGGTGCTGCCGGCCCTGACATCGACCATGGTACGTTTCGACATCCCCGAGACGACGGACCGCGCCACGGCCCGGGCGGCCTTGCAACAGCTTGTCGACAGCCGCGACTGGCTGGCGTTGCCCGACGCCCCGGCCCGCCGGGCGTGGACCCTGCCGCTCAGCTTTGACGGCGACGATGCGCCGGGCCTGGCCCATGCCGCAGAACAGGCCGGGATCAGCGAAACCCGGGCTGTCGAACAGATCCTGGCCGCCAAACCGCGTGTGTTGGCCATCGGGTTCGCCCCCGGCCAGCCCTACATGGGCCTGCTGCCCGAAAACTGGGATTTCCCCCGCCAGGGCACGCTCAGCCAGGTGCCCGCAGGGGCGCTGGTGGCCGCGATCCGGCAGTTGGTCCTGTTCGCCAACCCCTCGCCCACCGGCTGGGTTCAGGTGGCGCGCACCTCGTTCCGCCCCTTCACCGCCGGGGCCAGCGATCCCACACCCCTGCGCGCGGGGGACGAAATACGCTTTGCCCGCGCCAGCGCCGACGAACTGGCAGGCCTGGCAGACCACCCGCTTGGCGGCGCCACGCAACAGGATCTGACATGACCGCGTCGCTCAGGATCGTCGCCGCGGGGCCGGGACTGACGGTGCAGGATCTGGGGCGCCCGGGACATGCGGCGCAGGGGCTGTCACGCGGCGGTGCGCTAGATCCGCTCGCCCTGCACGAAGCCGCGGCGCTGCTCCATTCCCGCCCCGCCGCCGCGATCGAGATGCCCGGCATGGGTGGCAGTTTCAGCGTCGACATCCCGACACGGGTCGCGCTGACAGGTGCCCCGATGAAGGCGACGCTGGATGGCGCGCCCCTGCGCTGGCACGCCGCCCACCCCATCGCGCCGGGGCAGATCCTCAAGATCGGCGGGGTCGAACGCGGCGTTGTCGGATACCTGACACCCGGCGCCCCCATTGCGACATCGCCCGTGCTGGGCAGCCGCGCGGCGCACCTCAACATCGGAATCGGCGCGGTGTTGCAGTCTGGCGACTGCCTACCCCTGTCCGACGACCCCGCGCCGTCGCGGCCCGCCTGCCACCTGCCCGGCGCGGGTCCGTTCGGTGCGCGCTTCAACGGCGGTACGGTGCGCCTGGTCCCCGGTCCGCAAAGCGACATGTTCGACGACGCGCAGCGGGCGGCGCTCGGACAGGCGACCTTTGTGCGTGGCCCGCGCAGCAATCGCCAGGCGATGCAATTGATCAGCCAGGATGACCCGACATGGCACCGCGCGGCGGGTGACCTCGCCTCCGAACCCATCCAGGCCGGTGACGTGCAGATCACCGGCGACGGCACGCCCTTCGTGTTGCTGGCCGAATGCCAGACCATCGGCGGCTACCCCCGCATCGGGTCGGTTCACCCCGCCGACATGGGGCGCATCGTGCAGGCCGGTCCGGCCCCCGCGCTCCACCTCTCCTTCATCGGGTGGGAGGACGCCGAAGCCCTGCTTGCCAGCCACCTTGCCGCTCTGGCCCGCCTGCCCGCCAGCGTCATGCCGCTGGTGCGCGATCCCGCCGACATTCCCGACCTGCTGTCCTACCAGCTGATCAGCGGCGTCACCTCCGGTGACGATCTGGACCCGACTGCGCGCTAGGACAGCCGCCCGGTTTGGGCAACGGCGCGGGCGTTGCCCGAGGCGCGCGCACGTGCCCACCAGGCCGCTCGGCCTGCCTGTGCGTGCCCTCGAAATGCCGTCATTTGTCTGACTTGCACGGGTGCCACCGCGCAGAAATGTCGCAGGAAACCGCTCCAATTGAATCCAATTCGGCCGGAACCGCATCATGGGCGAGGCGTTGAACTAGCGAACACCCCATGTGGGGTTGGGCAGACAACAGGAAAGGACATACCATGCCACTATGGTCTATCGTCTTCTTTGCTGTTGCCGTCGTCGCTGGCCTGTTTGGTTATGCGGGGATAGCCGCAGCATCCGCAGGGATTGCCCAGATACTTTTTATCCTGTTCATGGGATTGGGAATTCTGGCCCTTGTTGTCGATCACTTCGAGGATCGGTTCTGAAACGAACCACCCCTGTGACCGTGAGAACCAATGCAAAACGCCCCGCCGTGGAGATCCGGCGGGGCGTTTTTCTGTGTGACGTTCCATGTCCGTCATGACGCCTGAACGCTGCCCGAAAGGGCGCCGTCCGGGGACGTCACCTTTTTCGCGCAGCGCACGGGTTGGGATCAGCCTTTCAGCGTCTCGGTCGAGGCAAAGAACATCGCCTGGCTCACAGCCGAACGGACCTGATCTTCGCGGTACGGTTTGGAAATCAGGAATGCCGGTTCCGGGCGTTCGCCGGTCAGCAGCCGTTCGGGGAACGCGGTGATAAAGATCACCGGCATCAGGCCGAACTCTCCCAACAGCTCGTTCACGGCGTCGATGCCGGACGAATTGTCGGCCAGCTGAATATCCGCCAGGATCAGATCGGGCTGTTCCTTGCGACCCAGGGCGACTGCTTCCTTGTGGGTGCGCGCGACACCGGTGATGCGGTGGCCCATCTCGGCAACCAGCGCCTCCAGGTCCATCGCGATGATCGCCTCGTCCTCGATGATCAGAACGCGGCCGGAAATGGCATCCTCCATCTCCTGACGGGCAGTTTTAAGAAGCAGTTCAACTTCGTCTTCGTCCGTGTTCATGATCGCCGCGACTTCGGAGACGTTAAAATCTTCGATCGAATGCAACAAAAGCGCTTCCCGCGTGTTGGGGCTTAGCTTGGCCATGTGTTCCTGCGCGCGCGCCTCCATGCCGGAGGCTTCGATATCGACGGGTGAACCGGAACTGGCCCAGATGGTGTGATATACCTTGAAAAGGGCAGCTTTGTCGCCAATGCCGCCCTCAAATACGGAACGATCCTGCAGGATGGCTTCCAGCGTGGCTGCCGCATAGGCATCACCGGAACTCTGCGATCCTGTCAGGGCCCGCGCATACCTGCGCAGGAATGGAAGGTGTGTGCCGATGAGGCTGGAAAGATCCGTGGTACCGGAAGAGACCGACATTTTATCCCCTTAATTGTCCTTTTCTTGGGAACCCAACGCCACCTGGTTGCGTTTGGTTCCGCTAGCAGCGAGAAATTCTCCGGAGTTGGAAAGGAACTATGGCATTGGGTCAGTCAAATACAGGCAAGAAGGGCGGGATAGACGATAACCTCCGGAAGGTTTTTCAATCCACGCTGGACGAAGATATCCCGGATCGCTTCAAAGATCTGCTGAATCAACTTAAAAACCAGGACTCCACGGCGAGCGCCGAGGGTGACCGTAAATGACAAAGCACCCGCGGGACGAACTTGTCGACCACCTTCCTGCGCTTCGGGCCTTTGCCCTCGGGTTGACCCGAAACAGCGCGACGGCAGACGACCTCGTTCAGGACGCTATCGTCAAGGCGTGGACGAACATCGAGAAATTCGAGGCCGGGACCAACCTGCGCGCCTGGCTTTTCACGATCCTGCGCAACACCTATTACAGCAGCCTTCGCAAGACGCGCCGCGAGGTTCCCGACGTCGATGGCATCTTTGCCGCCGGTCTGTCCGAGAAGCCGGCCCACGACGGTCGCCTCCAGATGGCGGACTTCCGACGCGCGTTCGAAAAGCTGCCCGATGAACAACGCGAAGCCCTCGTGCTGGTCGGCGCCCTGGGTGCCTCCTACGAAGAAGCCGCCGTGACCTGCGGCGTTGCCGTCGGTACGATCAAGAGCCGCGCAAACCGTGGCCGTGCGAAACTTGCAGAACTGCTGCATCTCAACGAAGACGAGGCAATGGAATTGACAGACCCCGCGACGATGGCGGTGGTCAATTCAAAACCCATGACAGCCCGCTGACAGGCCAAACACCTGCATGCCAAATTCCGCGAACACGCCCTGGGTACGCAGTCTGAGTTTTCGGATTGCGGGGGTTCTCTCTCTTGCCTTGGTTCCCATCGGGTCCATCGCCATCTACCAGACCAATCAGGTCAGTTCGCAAGCCGAAGAGGTGACGCGGCTGTCGCTGCTTGCCCTCACCCAACAAGGGGTCGAGGGCGAGCGTAGCGTTCTGCAACAGGCGTTTGGTGCGGCCTCGGCACTGGCCCGCTCGGTCGAGGCGAACGGTCTCGAACTTGCCGCCTGCCGCAAGATGATGGGCGACTTCAACAAGCAGATGCCAAAGTTCAGCCTGGCGGCCTACATCCCCGTCGATGGCCAGATCCAATGCGCATCGACCGGGATCGGCACGGATGTATCCCAACGCCCGAACCACCTGTTCACCATCAATGCCCAGGCACCCACCGTGCAGGTCGCCACCGATGCCCCGATCAGCAAGACCTCGGTGCTCGTGGTTTCTCAGCCGGTCTTCATTGACGGTGAATATACCGGCTACGTCGCCATCTCTGTCCCCCACTCGAACCTCAAGCTGGAACAGAGCGCGGGCTTTGGTGCCGCGCCCAAGGATATCATGACCTTCAACGGGTCGGGCAAGATCCTGACCTCCACCACAGGTTTCGACAACGCTGAATCCGTGCTGCCGATCCGCTCCACGCTTGAGGAAATGGCCGGCCTCGCCCCCATCGTCTTTTCCGGGCAGAGCCGCACCGGCGCCGATCAGCTCTATGTCGTCGTGCCCGTGGTCGAAGATCAGGTCTTTGCCCTCGGCATCTGGCCCTCGGTTTCCGACATGTCCGAAACCGTCAACGCGCCGGTGATCCTGTTCCCGCTGCTGATGTGGATCGCCTCTGTCGTCGTCGGCCTTGTCGCCATCGACCGCATGGCCGGCCGTCACATCCGAATGCTCAGCCGCCGGATGCGCCGCTTTGAACGTGTCCGCACGTTCGAGGACAACCGCACCATGCGCCACGCCGCCGAAGAGCTGCGGCACATGGAACAGGATTTCATCCTGATGGCCGAAACCATCCTGCATGATCAGGCCGAGCTGGAAAATGCCGTCCGCCAGCGCAACGTGCTGCTGAAAGAGGTCCATCACAGGGTCAAGAACAACCTGCAACTGATCTCCTCGATCATGAACATGAACATCCGCAAGGCGCATTCCGAAGAAACCAAGGCAATCCTGTCACGGCTTCAGGATCGCGTGCTGGCCATGGCCTCGATCCACCGCAACCTGCACCAGGTCGAACAGCAGGGCCAGGTCAACGTCGGCGCCCTGGTGCGCGAGGTCGCGAACCAGACGTTGCAGGCCAGCGCCAGCGGCGGCCACCGCATCCGCGTCAAGATCGAAATCGACGATGTCATCCTCTATCCCGATCAGGCCGTGCCGCTGTCGCTGCTGGCGTCCGAACTGATGGCGAATGCGGCCAAGTACACCAGCAACGATCACGGTGAGCCCTGGCTGACCCTGTCGCTGACGCAAACCGGCACGCGGGCCAAACTGCAAATGGTCAATTCCAAGGGCACGGTCACCCGCGAACCCGCCGAGGGCGAATCCACCGGCCTTGGCAAACAGCTGATCCGCGCCTTTGCGACCCAGCTCGGCAGCCGCATCGAAACCGAGGAATCCGACACGGAATACCGCGCCTTCGTGTCGTTCGAAGTTCTCAGCTTCCAGCCAGAGGCGCTGGATTACTGAGCCCACCGCCGGAGCGATCCCTCGCGCTCCGGCGGTGACCCTGCCTGCCCTCCCCCTGCCTGCCCTCCCCCTTGCTGCATGGCCCCCGTCCCTCGCGGTCTCGTTCCGCCACGCGACGGTCATCCTGCCACCCCACCGCAGATGCCGCCGACTGACGGTCCCGCGCCTGCCCGGCCCCCCTGACCAACCCTGTCACACAGGGCCGCGACCCTGCACCCAGGCAGCCCGGAACCATGCCCCCGCAGGTTGCGTTGGGTCGACATGGACACACGCACGCACCAAACCAGCCCGCTCTCCCTGCCCACCCCGACCGACGCGGGCGGGCAGCCCCGCAAGCTCGGCGTCGAGGTTGAATTCGGCGGTCTGGGCGAGGAAAAGACCGCTTCGCTGCTGGCCCGCGAAACCGGCGGAACGATGGAATGCCAAGGCACCGATTACACCGTCAGCGATACGCCCTTCGGCACCTGCAAGATGTTCATCGACACCGCCTATCGCAAACGCGCCTCGGGCGAGATCGCAAAGACCGCGCTGGACCTCGCGCGCGGGCTGGTGCCTGTTGAACTGGTCACTGACCCTTTTGATCCGGTAGCGCTGCCGAAGCTCGACACCCTGCTGGCCACGATGCGCGACGCCGGTGCCTATGGCACCGAACGCGGCATCCTGCTGGGGTTTGGCGTACACCTGAACGTCCAGACCGCCTCCGATGACGTCGCGCACCTGTGGTCCGTCGTCACCGCCTTCGCGCTTGCCGAACCGCTGCTGCGCCACAACCATCCCATCGACCTGTCGCGGCGCGTGCTGCCCTTCGTCGATCCCTACCCCCGCGCGCTGCTCGACGCGCTGGCCGAGGGGCCCCCGGAGACGCTGCACGATCTTGCGCAGATCTACCTGACCTACGCCCCGTCGCGCAATCATGCGCTGGACATGCTGCCGATCATCGCGGATTTCGACACCTCCCTGATCCGCGAGGTGTTCGGCGACAACCACGGGATCGGCGCGCGCCCCGCCTTTCACTATCGTATGCCCGACTGCCGGATCGACGACCCGGAGTGGAGCGTTTCACAGGAATGGGACCTCTGGGTCGCGATCGAGGCGCTGGCCGAAGATCATGCCGCGCTGAATGCCCTCTGCGCCGCCTGGCGTGATCACCGTGACCGGCTGGCCCGCATCCCGCACGGCTGGCTCGACCGTGCCGCAGAGATCCTGCGCGATTACGGGCATGATAGCCTGTCCAAACGCGACAGCGCAGCGGCGTGACACCCCCCCGTCCAGACCCCGCCCCGATCACCGCCCCGAACGCTGCGCAGACGAATTCGGGACAGACAAACACGGGACAGACAAACTTAGGCCCATCAACTGCTGACCCGACACGCCCCTCCCCCGCGGCACCGACGCCCGGCCGCACGGCCCCTTACCGCCCCACCATCGGCGTGACCGTGTCGCGCCATTCCGGCTGGCGGATCTTTCCGCTGATCTGGCTGAACCTGGCGCTGGCCGGGGCGCGCGCCCTGCGGTGGGACACGGCAGAGGAGATCGACCTCGACCGGGTCGATGGCATCGTCATCGGTGGCGGAGACGACATCGCGCCCAGCCTCTATGGCACCGAAATCGTCGCCCGCGTGACGCTGGATCCGGCGCGTGATCGCATGGAACAATCCCTGATCGCTCAGGCGCTGGCCCAGAACCTGCCGATCCTGGGCATCTGTCGCGGGGCACAGATGCTGAATGTCGTGCTGGGCGGCACGCTGCACCAGAACGCCTTTGGCGTCTACGGATCGCGCAAGTACAGCACCATCCTGCCCCGCCGCAACGTCTCGATCCGCCGCGACAGCCACCTGGCCCGTATTGCCGGAACCGACCCGATGCGCGTCAACGCCCTGCATTCGCAGGCGGTCAACCGGTTGGGGCGCGACCTGCGCATCGCCGCCACGGACGAGGCCGGCATGGTCCAGGCCGTCGAACGCACCGCCGAACCGTTTGCCATCGGTGTTCAGTGGCACCCCGAACACCTGTTCTATGCGCGCCGCCAACGCCGCCTGTTTCGCGCCCTGACCCTGGCCGCCCGCGCCTATGGTGCCGGCCGCGATCAACGCGACGGCGTCGCCACTGACCTCGCCGCACAGTGACCCCGCCCCCCGAGGTTTGCCACCCCGAGGTTCGACCGGCGATGTTTGCCCGCCGCCGCTGTCCAGCCCCATCGGCGCCCGGCCAACCCCCTTCCAACCAGCCCTTGCCAGACAGGCCGATCCGGCCCCCACCGGCCCCGAGAAAAAAACGAAAAAAAATGTTCCCGGCCGGAACCCTTTCTGATCGGGCTGCGTTACTTGAATGACCGATGCGTCTGTCCCGGACATCCCCAGCATCGGAAATCGGGTCGTGCTATACCTCGTGACGTCCCAACCTGTGCCGGAGAAGTATCCCCCTTCTCCGGCACAAAACATTCTACACCCCTGAAATTTCGCATACCGGCACCCTTGCAAGCAATCGAGCGCCCCTGCGCGCGGAACTGGTCGTTTTCACCCCGGTCAGAGGCCTGCACCTTAGAAAACCGGGCCTTTTGCCGCTGGGGTTTTGACGCGGGCGCATTTTCCCTGTTCAGTCGACAGACCTCCGGCAGCCGCAGCGCAGCCGACCGCCAAAGACCAGACGCAAGGCTGCCAATGCCCAATCCCGATACGCCCAAACCCGATACGCCACACCCCGATGTGGCAACCACAGGTCCCCGGCCCGGCGGCCGCGCGCAAACCGGTACTCGGCGGGGTTTCCGCGTCTCGCCCGCCCGGCCGCTGGCGATGCTGGGCAACTGTCCCGCTTATGCCGCCACACCGCTTGGCGAAAATCCGACCCTCAGCGCCCTTGGTCACGCGAGGGTGCTGGTCAAGGATGAAACCGCCCGGATGCGACTGGGCAGCTTCAAGGCGCTCGGCGGCACCTATGCCATCGCGCAGATGATCGCGGATGCCAGCGGCGACAGCGACCTCATGTCCGACACCGCCCGCGCAGCGGCGGCGCAGATGACCTTCATCACCGCCAGCGCCGGAAACCACGGTCTTTCGGTTGCCGCGGGGGCGCGGATCCTCGGCGCGCACGCCGTGATCGTCCTCGACAGCACGGTGCCTGCCGGGTTTGCAACCCGCATCGCGGCCATGGGGGCCGAGGTTCTGCGCGTGCCCGGCGGGTATGAGGATGCCGTGGCCCACGCGATGACCACCGCCGACGCGCAGGGCTGGCTGTTGCTGGCCGACGGTTCCTGGCCCGGCTACCTCGACCGCCCTGCCCTGATCATGGAGGGCTATACGGTGCTGGCCGAAGAATGCCGCCAGCAGTTTGCCACCACTGGCGACTGGCCCAGCCATGTCTTTCTCCAGGCCGGTGTCGGCGGCCTTGCCGCCGCCGTCGCGGGCCATATCCGCGCCCTCTGGGATGTCCAGCCGGTGATTACCGTCGTCGAACCCGACCGCGCGCCCTGCCTGCGGATCAGCGTCGCGGCGGGGCGACCCGTCACCGCCACGGGCGCACGGTCCAACATGGGGCGGCTGGATTGCAAGGATGCCTCCTTGCTGGCCTTCGACGCGCTGCGCCATGACGCCGACCACTTTGTCACCATCACCGATGCGCAGGCGGACGCCGCCGTCACGCAGTTCGCCCGCGCGGGCCTGCAGACCACCCCCAGCGGCGCGGCTTCCCTCGCCGGGATGCTGGCCGCCGATCTGCCCGCCGATCTGCCCGCCGGGGCCATCGCTCTGGTCATCGCGACCGAAGGCACCGGGGGCTGATTTTCGCACCGCTCACTTACCGTCACGATACCGTCAAGATACCGACGTTAAATTCTGGCGATATCAAAGGCTTGCCCTATGTCCCCTGACAGGGCGTACCGACACGGCCACAAGATGCCCCCGCAACCGGCAAATGCGCGCAGCGCCACCGCCGCCACCCTTGTTCCGCACCGGCGGACCCCGTATAAAACCCCCTTTCCGCCCCGGACGGGGTTTGCCCGAAGATGAGGCGTCCATGCTCCAGACACCCTACTACCTGATCGACAAATCGGCCCTGCTGCCGAACATGGAAAAGATCGCCTGGCTGCGCGAACAATCCGGGGCCAAGGCCTTGTTGGCATTGAAATGTTTCGCCTCCTGGTCGGTGTTCGATTTCATGTCCGAGTACATGGACGGCACCACCTCCTCCTCGCTCTACGAGGTCAAGCTGGGGCGCGAAAAGTTTCCAGGCGAAACCCATGCCTATTCCGTTGCCTGGGCCGACCATGAGATTGACGAGGTGCTGGCGAACTCCGACAAGGTGATCTTCAATACCGCCGGACAACTTCAGCGTTTTGAAGGGGTTAGCCGGGGCCACACCCGCGGTATCCGGGTCAATCCCGGCGTGTCGACCTCCGGTTTCGACCTTGCGGACCCCGCGCGTCCCTTCTCGCGCCTGGGCGAACACGACGCCGCCGACATCGAACCCGTCGCGGACCTGATTTCTGGCTTCATGTTCCACAACAACTGTGAAAACGCCGATTTCGACCGCTTTGACAACATGTTAGGCAGCATCGAACAGCGCTTTGGCCACCTGATCCGCCGGATGGATTGGATCAGCCTCGGCGGCGGCATCCACTTCACCGGCGAAGACTACCCGATTCACCGCCTTGCCGAGCGTCTGAAACGCTTTGCCGGCGAGAACGAGGTGCAGGTCTATCTTGAGCCGGGCGAGGCCGCGATCACCAAGTCGACCACGCTGGAAGTCACTGTTCTGGATACGCTTTTCAACGGCAAGAACCTCGCCATCGTCGACAGCTCGATCGAGGCGCACATGCTGGACCTGCTGATCTATCGCGAATCCGCCAAGATGGCCCCGAACGAGGGCCCCGAGGAATGGATGGTCTGCGGCAAGTCCTGTCTCGCCGGTGACATCTTTGGCGAATACCGTTTCCCGAAGGCCCTGAACCCCGGCGACCGCCTGTCGGTTCAGGATGCCGCAGGCTATACGATGGTCAAGAAAAACTGGTTCAACGGCGTCAAGATGCCCGCCATCGCGATCCGGGAACTCGACGGCTCGACGCGCCTCGTGCGTGACTTTGATTACAACGACTTCGCCGCGGCACTGTCCTGAGCGTTGTCGTGCTCCGACCCAACAACCAAAGGGGGTAACACGGGTTTATGAAACGTAATGTCCTGATCATCGGCGCTGGCGGCGTCGCCCAGGTGGTCGCGCACAAGTGCGCGCAGAATAACGACATTCTGGGCGATCTGCATATCGCCAGCCGGACGAAATCGAAATGCGATGCGATCCTTCAGACCGTGGCCGACAAGGCCGCGATGAAGCAGGACGGCGTGTTCAAATCCCATTCTGTCGATGCCATGGACAGCGCCGCCGTCGCCGCGCTGATCCGGCAAACAGGCGCGCAGATCGTCATCAACGTCGGCACCGCCTTCGTCAACATGACCGTGCTGGATGCCTGCATCGAAACAGGGGCCGCCTATATCGACACCGCGATCCACGAAGACCCTGAAAAGATTTGCGAAACGCCGCCCTGGTACGGCAATTACGAGTGGAAAAAGCGCGACCTCTGCGCTGAAAAGGGCGTCACCGCGATCCTCGGCGCGGGGTTCGATCCGGGCGTCGTCAATGCCTTCGCGCGTTATGCCATCGACACCTACATGGACGACGTGACCTCCATCGACATCGTCGACATCAACGCCGGCAGCCATGGCAAATACTTCGCCACCAACTTCGACCCCGAGATCAACTTTCGCGAATTCACCGGCACCGTCTATTACTGGGAAGACCAGAAATGGAAGGAAACCAGCATGTTCGCCTCAGGTCGCGAATGGGACCTGCCTGTCGTGGGCAAGCAGAAGGCCTATCAGTCCGGCCATGACGAGGTGCACAGCCTTGCCGCCAACTATCCCAAGGCCGACGTGCGCTTCTGGATGGGTTTCGGCGATCACTACATCAACGTCTTCACCGTGCTGCAAAACCTCGGACTGCTCTCCGAACAGCCCGTGACCACGGCCGAAGGGCTTGAGGTCGTGCCGCTGAAGGTGGTCAAGGCCTGCCTGCCCGATCCCTCGTCCCTCGCCCCCGACTACACCGGCAAGACCTGCATCGGGGATCTGGTCAAGGGCACCAGAGACGGCGCCCCGGTCGAGGTCTTTGTCTACAACGTCGCAGACCACGCCGAGGCCTATGCCGAGGTCGGCAGCCAGGGCATTTCCTACACCGCAGGGGTGCCCCCCGTGGCCGCCGCCATGCTAGTCGCCACCGGCGAATGGGATGCCAAGGCCATGAAAAACGTCGAGGAACTGGACCCAAAGCCGTTTTTCACCCTCCTCGACAAGATGGGCCTGCCGACGCGGGTTGAGGTCAACGGCACCGATACCGCCTGGAACGCCTGACCCCTGTTACAGCCTGAAAACCACGCCCTGCCCGCCCCGCGCCGGCAGGGCGTTCCTGCCCCCTCTGCCGCCCTGCGAAACAAGACGCCGCGCGCCTTCCGCACAGCGGCACATGCGCAGAACGACGTAGGGTCACACGCCTCAGGCGCGCTTGACGCCTCCGCCGCTGGTCGCCCACGCTGACGTCATACCAGACCGTCAGAGGGGGAGGGGCTTTCATGAAACTGGATCAGGCCATGCAGGAGCGGCGCAGCATTCGCGGCTTTACCGACGCCCCTGTGCCCCGCGCCCTGTTGGAGGAGGTCATTGCCCTCGCCAACCGCGCGCCCTCCTCGATGAACACCCAGCCCTGGCACTTTCACGTGCTGACCGGCACGCCGCTGGAGCGGGTGCGTCAGGGCAATTCCGAACGCATGCTCGCCGGAGTGCCCGTTCAGCGCGAGATCATGGACCACGGAGAATACGAGGGCGTGCATCGCACGCGCCAGATCGAGATCGCCGTGCAGCTGTTCGAGGCGATGGGGATCGAACGCCACGACAAGGTCCGCCGTCAGGATTGGATGATGCGCGGCTTTCGCCAGTTCGACGCCCCCGTCTCGGTCGTCGTCACCTTCGACAAGTCGTTGGAGGATCGCAGTACCATCGCCCATTTCGACCTGGGCGCGGTGACCTATGGCCTTGTCCTTGCCGCGTGGAGCCGTGGCCTCGGCGCGGTGATCAATGGCCAGGGGATCATGCAAAGCCCCGTGGTGCGCGAGGTGGCCGAAATCCCCGACGATCAGGTGATCCTGACCTGCGTCGCGCTCGGCTGGCCGGATGAAACCTTCTCGGCCAACGCGGTGAAATCCCGACGCCGGCCGGTCGACAATGTGGCCCGTTTCATCGGGTTCGACGAGGCGTCACAACGCATGAAGGCTGGCGAATAACGAACTGAAATCCATCAGCTTACGTTCTCTGGCGCAATGGCGACGGTCTTGACGATCGCGTGGCACTCAGCGCCGACGGCCAGCGCCATCGCCGCGACCGAGCGGCGCGTCAACCGCGCCAGAACCCGCCCTGCCGGTGTGTTCAGCGACACGATGGCCCCCGGCCCGTCCCCGTCGCGGATCGCCTCGACAACGCCGGGCAGGATGTTCAGCGCCGACAGCCCTTCGGGACGCGCACGCGACAGGATCACCTCGGACGCCGCGATGCGCAGGCGCAGCTGCCCGCCCGGCGCATGTGGCACCCGTGGCAGGAACAGCGCCACACCACCCGCGCTCAACTCGCTCAGCCCGTCGTCGTGATGGCGCACCACGACGGCCTGCAACAGCGCGCCCGCGTCGCGCACCCCGGTCGGCATGACGTTGGGATCGCCCAGGATCTGTATCGCCGGTCCCTGCCCGGTGACACGCCCGTCCTCCAGCGCGACAACGGTGGTGGCCAGCCGCGCGACCTCCGCAGGGGCATGGCTGACATACAGGATCGGCACCGCGACCTCATCGCGCAGGCGTTCGAAGTACGGCAGGATCTCGGCCTTGCGGCCCTCGTCCAGCGCCGCCAGCGGCTCATCCGCCAGGATCAGCCGGGGCGAGGCCAGCAACGCCCGCCCGATGGCAACCCGTTGCCGCTCGCCCCCCGACAGCATCGCAGGCCGCCGCCCCAGCAGCGGCCCGATCCCCAGCATCTCGACCACCCGGCCCATATCGGCGCGCGGCGCGTCCCGTGGTGCAAAGAACCGCCCGAACAGCAGGTTCTGGCGCACGTTCAGATGCGGAAACAGCCGCGCATCCTGAAAGATATAGCCCAGCCGCCGCCGATGCACCGGCAGCGACACGCCCGCCGCGCGGTCCAGCAGGACCCAATCGTCAATCGCGATGCGCCCCGCGTCCGGGCGCAACAGCCCCGCCACCGCGTTGATGATCGTCGTCTTTCCCGACCCGGATCGCCCGAACAGCACCGTGATGCCCGCAGGCGCCTCGAACGCCGCATCCAGGTTGAACCCGCCAAATCCATGCTGCACCGTCACCGAAACGCTCATGCGCCCGCCACCCGCCGTGCAACCCGCCGCCCGATCCCCTCTGACAGCAATAACGCGCCCATGGCGACCGCGACCGAGATCACGACCAGGCTCACCGCCGCGCCCTCGCCCCCCGGCACCTGCAAGAACGCATAGATGGCCGAGGGCAGCGTCTGCGTCTGACCGGGGATGTTGGACACAAAGGTGATCGTCGCGCCGAATTCCCCCATCGCCTTGGCAAAGGCCAGGATGGCGCCGGCAATCACGCCCGGCAGGATCATCGGCAGTGTGACGCTGGCAAAAACCCACAGGCGCGGCGCGCCCAGTGTCGCCGCCGCCTGTTCCAGCTTTGGATCCACGGCCTCGATCGACAGGCGGATGGCGCGCACCATCAGCGGAAACGCCATGATCCCCGCCGCCAGCGCCGCGCCGCTCCAGTGAAAGGCAAAGACCACCCCGATCCGCGCCAGCGGCCCGCCAATCGGCCCCTGCGGCCCCATGCTCAGCAGCAGGATATACCCGGTGACCACCGGCGGCAGGATCAGCGGCAGATGCACCAGCCCGTTGACCAGCCCGCGCCCCGGAAACCGCCAGCGCGCCAGCGCATAGGCCGTGAAAATCCCCAGCGGCAGGCTGACCAGCACCGCCCAGAGCGAGACCTTCAGCGACAGCGCCACCGCGCGCCAGGCCTCGGGCGGCAGGATGTCAGGGGTCAGCCAGCCGCCCATCCGCTACTCCTGCGCCAGCACGACAAAGCCCTGCCTCTCGAACGCCGCACGCGCCGCCGCCCCTTGCAGATAGGCCAGAAAGCCCGCGTCCAGCGGGTTGTCGCTGCCCGCCACCCGCGCCGCCGGATAGATGATCGGCGGATGGCTGTCCTCGGGAAAGGTCCCTATGACGTGCACGTCGTCCTCTGCCACTGCGTCCGTCGCATAGACGATGCCCATCGGCGCCGCGCCAGTGGCGACCAGCGCAAGGGCCGCGCGCACATTGTCGGCCTGCGCGACCATCGGCGCGACGCTGTCCCATTCGCCCAAAGACTGCAACGCCGCCTTGCCATAGATCCCCGCAGGCACCGCATCGACCAGCGCCATCGCCAGCCGCCCGCCGTTCAGCAGGGCCGCCAGATCCATCCCCGGCGCGATCTCGACCGGGGCCGCGCCGCTGGCCGCGACCAGCACGATGGCATTGCCCAGCAGATCGACCCGGCTGTCGCCGTCAATCTGCCCCCCCGCCTCCAGCCGATCCATCCAGTCGGTATTGGCCGAGATGAATATATCCGCCCGTGCGCCCTGCTGGATCTGACGCGCCAGCGCAGACGACCCGGCCAGCGACACATCGACCGCGTTGCCGGTCTCTGCCTCGTAGCCTGCCGCGATCTCGTCCATCGCGTTCTTCATGCTGGCGGCGGCAAATACCGTCAGGCGGGCTTGTTCTGCCTGCGCACCCCCGGCCAGCAGGACCAGCGACGTGATGCAGCCAAGCAGCGAAATAGATCGGGTCATGAAAATCCCCTCCGGCAAGCGTTATGGTTCGCCAGATATATCGCCCCGCATGCCCGGCGGACGCAAGCGTTATTTTCCCTGAGACATATCGGCCAACAGCGCCTCCAGCTCGGCCAGATGGTCGCCACCGGCCGCGCGCGCCGCCGCCTCAAGCCCGCGATAATGGCGCAGGACAACGGCCCCCGTCTCGGTCACCGTCGCCCCGCCGCCCCTGGCCCCGCCGCGCGTGCTCTCGACCAGCGGGGCACGGAACATCGCGTTCATCGTCTCGACCAATTGCCAGGCGCGCTTGTAGCTCATGCCCATTTCGCGCCCCGCCGCCGCAATCGACCCGGTGCGCGTGATCCGCTCCAACAGCTCGGCCTTGCCCGGGCCCATCATGCCCGCCGGGCCAAAGATCACCCGCAGGCGCATCTGCGTCAGGTCCGTCAGGTCTGTTGCGCCATCGTCCGTCATCAGGTCAGCCCACGGCCGCCGCGATGGACTGGCCGATGATCTCCAGCCCCTGCTCCAGCTCCTCGTCCGAAATCGTCAGCGGCGGCGCGATGCGGAACACCCCGCCAAGGCTGCGGATCTTGACGATGTTCATCGACAACCCGCGCTTCAGCGCCTCTTCTCCGATCCGCTCGCCCGTGGCGATGTCCGGCCCCTTGCTCTGGCGGTCGCTGACGATCTCCATCCCCACCATCAGGCCCCGGCCCCGCACATCCCCGATGCAGTCATAGCGTTGTTGCAGCGCGCGCAGCCCGTCGCGCAACCGCGCCCCGGCAACCTCGGCGCGGGCCAGCAGCCCCTCCTGCTCCACCACGTCGATCACCGACAGCCCGACGGCGGCAGGCAAGGGGTCCGAGACATGCGTGGTATAGAACATGTAACCACGCTTGTGCGCCTCTTCCTCGATCGCCGTGGTCGTCAGCATCGCCGCCAGCGGCATCCCCGCCCCCAGCGTCTTGGACAGCGTCAGGATATCCGGCGTCACGCCATCGCGCTGATAGGCGAACATGTCGCCCGTGCGCCCGATCCCGGTCTGTGCCTCGTCCAGGATCAGCAGCATCCCCCGCTCCTCGCACTTGGTCTTCAGCGCGCCAAGATAGCCTTTCGGCAGGTCGATGATCCCGCCCGACGACAGGATCGGCTCGGCAATGAACGCGGCCAGGCTGCCCGTCGACTGGCTGTCCACCAGATCAAAGGCATCGTCCAGCTCCCTCTGCCAGTCGAGCGTTCCGTCCGCATGGGTGAACCGGGGGCGATAGGCATTCGGCGCCGGGATCGCCAGCGATCCGACGGCGGCCGGCCCATAGCCCGCGCGCGCCGCACTATAGGTGACCGAGGCCGCGCCCCCCGTCATGCCGTGCCAGCTCTTTGAAAAGCCCACGATCTCGTGCTTGCCGGTCACCAGCTTGGCCATGCGGATCGCGGCCTCGTTCGATTCCGCGCCCGTCGACAACAGGATCACCTTGTCGAGGCCGGGTGCCAGCGCCGCCAGCCTTGTGCACAGGTCCACCACGGGCCGCGACAACATCCCCGAAAACAGGTGATCCAGCCTGCCGACCTGGGCGCGCACCGTCTCGACGATTTTCGGATGCGAATGCCCCAGAACCGCGCTCATCTGACCGGACGTGAAATCCAGGATCGCCGCGCCGTCGGCGTCGTAGACGAACGATCCCTCGGCCCGCTCGATGATCTTGCGGTCAAACGTGCCGCCATAGCGCAGCACATGGGCATCGGCGGCGTCCCAAAAGGCGCGCTCTTCGTTCTTCGTCATTGGCTCAGATCCCCCGGTTGCCTCTCTCGTGCCAGCCTAGACACGGCATGGGGATGCACGCAAACCGAAACCGGGGCGCGCCGCCCGCCCGCGCAGCGGCTGCCCGGCAGGGCAAGCCCGGTTGCCGCGAAAACACGCCTCAGACGGCAACCCCGAACGCCAGCCCCACGGCGGATGTCACCGCCATCGCCGCCGCCCCCCAGACCACCACGCGCACCGCCGCCCGCAGCTTTGGCGCGCCCCCTGCATGGGCCCCCAACGCCCCCAGCCCCGCCAGCGCGATCAACGTCACCACCACGACCACCGGGATGACCTGTGTCGCCGGCGCCAGCACCGACGCCAGCACCGGCACCGCCGCCGCAACCGAAAACGTCGCCCCCGAGGCCAGCGCCGCCTGCAAGGGGCGCGCGCCGTTCTCTTCCGACAGCCCCAGTTCCTCGCGCACATGCGCGCGCAAGGCATCCTTTTCGCTCATCTCTCGTGCTGCCTGCGCCGCCGTCGCAGCACTCATCCCGCGCCCCTCCAGCAAGGACGCCAATTCGGCCTCTTCCTCCTGGGGCATCTCTTGCAGGGCCGCGCGTTCGCGCCCGATGTCCGCCCGCTCGATATCCGATTGCGAACTGACCGAGACATATTCCCCCGCCGCCATCGACATCGCCCCGGCGGCCAGCCCCGCCGCGCCCGCGATCAGGATCGCCCGCGCCGATGGTTCCGCCGAGGCGACACCAACGATCAGCGACGCGACCGAAACGATACCGTCATTGGCCCCCAGCACGGCGGCCCGCAGCCAGCCGGAGCGGTTGATGAAATGCACTTCTTCGTGGGCGGATTTGTATGTCATGGCGTAGGTCCCGGGTGTCGCTGGCGGACCGTCGCGCGCCCGCATTCTGCGGCCAACCCTGTGCCCGGCCGCCCCCCGAGGTCAAGGCCCGCCGCCCCTGGCACCCGTCAGCGGCCAAGCCGCAGGATCATCGCGAACCCGGCTCGCCCGGCTCAACCGGAACCCCGGGGCCGCACCGGGGGCCCCGCGTCATTGTCCTTGGCCTCCGCCTCGCTCGGCCGGGCGCATCTCACCCACGCGCACGCCCGCTCAGGCCTCGATGGCCACCTTGCCGATCGGCTTGGAACAACAGGCCAGGATATAGCCGTCCTCGATATCTTCGTCGCTGATGCCCCCGTTGTGCACCATGTAGACCTCGCCCTCGGCCTTCTTGACCTTGCAGGTGCCGCAGATGCCGAAGGTACAGCCGGACGGAATGCGCAGACCCGCCGCGCGCGCCACCTGCAACACCGTGTCCGTCTCGTTGCAGCCGACCGAAACGCCGGAATTGGCAAAGACGATCTCGGCGGCGATGGCCTCGTCGGGCACATCATCGTCAAACTCGGTGATCTCCTCGACCGTCTCGGCCGGGGCCTCAAAACTTTCCTGATGGTAGCGGTCCATGTCGTAGCCAAGCGAGTTCAGGATCTCTCGCACCGTGGTCATGAATCCTTCCGGCCCGCAGCAATAGACGTCGCGTTCCAGATAGTCGTTGCACATCAGGCCCAGCATCAGCTGGTTGAACTGGCCGCGATAGCCGGTCCAGGCATCATAGGGGTCGGCCTGCTTGACCATGAAATGCAGCTGCAGCCCGGTGACCCGCCCCGCCATGTATTCCAACCGCCGGCGAAAGATCAGATCGGCGGGGCGGCGGGCGCACTGCACGAAACAGATGTCGGGGTCTTCGCCACGCTCGAACAGGGTCGAGGCCATGGACATCATCGGCGTCACGCCGGAGCCCGCGGAAATGAACAGGTACTTGCCATCGGGCTGCGGCGGCAGATGGAACAGGCCCGCCGGGCCAAACGCCCGCAACCGCATTCCGGGGCGCAGGGTCTCGATCATCCAGCGTGTGCCGATGCTGCCTTCCTGCGCCTTCACCGTCACGCTGATATAGGCGCTGCTGACCGGCGAGGACGAGATGGTATAGGTCCGCTGGATGCTGCCACCCTGCCCCGGCACCGGCAGATCCAGCGTGATGAACTGCCCGGCCTTGTAAACGAACCGCGCCCCCGACGGCGGGCGGAAGGTAAAGGTCATCACCCCCGGCGCCTCTGGAATCGTCAGCACGCATTCCAGCTCCTCGGAATCACTCCAGACCGGAGTGTCGGCTTTCGGCATCGGGATCATGGGCTTACTCCGCCGCGTAAAGGCTGCGCGGCAGCAGGGTGCCCTGAAGGGTCCGGCAATACCAGTCAACGAACTGCAGCACGCCGGTTTCCTCGACCGGGGAATAGGGCCCCGGACGATAAGCGGGCGAATTGATCCCGATCTGGTTTTCCTCGACGATCTGGCGGTCTTCGTCATTGGTGGCCAGCCAGACCTCGGTCAGGCGCTTGAGGTCGTAATCCTCGCCCTCGACCGCATCCTTGTGCACCAGCCATGTCGTCGTGACCTCGGTCTGGGTGGCGCTGATCGGCAGCACGCGGAAGGTCAGCACCGAATCCGACAGAAAGTGGTTCCATGTGTTGGGATAGTGGAAATACAGGCAGGTGCCGGCATTGTCGAACGGCATGCTGCCGACCCGTTTGCTGACGGCGGCCTTGCCATCCATCGTATAGCTGACGCCATCCCCGATGAAGGGAATACGCACAAAGCGCCACTGGTCCTTCGGATCGACGATGTATTTCGACGGCAGACCGGCGGCCTCGCAACGGTTGACGTGATCGCGCCCCATGGGCGAGCTGCTGGAATCGTCGCCCCCCACCATATTGGGATCTTCGGGGAAAGTGCGGCACAGCGCGGGGTGGTTGCCGCCGCAGTGATAGCACTCGCGGTTGTTCTCCAGCACCAGCTTCCAGTTGCCCTGCTCAACGATCTGGCTCTGATAGGCGACCTTCAGATTGGCCAGATCGTGCGGCGCAAGATAGCGGTTCGCCTGCGCCTCCAGCGCCGCAGTATCCGGCGCGACATCGCCAAGGCAGATGAACACCATGCCCTGGATCTCCCGGCAATGCACGGTGCCGAGGCCGTGGTCGGCGGGGTTGAAATCCGGGCCCATTTCCCGCGCCCACAGCAGCTTGCCGTCCAACTCATAGGTCCACTGGTGATAGGGGCAGACCAGCTTCGGGGCGCTGCCCTTGGCCGCGGAACAGATCCGGCTGCCGCGGTGACGGCAGGAATTGTGGAAGGCCCGGATCACCTTGTCGGCCCCGCGCACCACGATCACCGAATAGGCACCGACCTGGATGGTGACGTAATTGCCCGCTTTCGGCAGCTCGGCGACGGCGACGGCATAGATCCATTCGCGGTACCAGATGCCGCTCAGGTCGGCCTGGTAGACGTCGGGGTCGGTATAGAAGGGCTGCGGCAGCGAATGCCCCGCCTTGCGGGACATCAACAGAGAGAGAACGTCGGGGTGCGAAAGCATTCGTGAGGAACCCATGGCAAGAGGGTGGGGAGGAGTCGGAGCGACCTTTTCCCCGGACCATAGGCAGGAATGCGACCGGCCCATGGTCAAAATCCGCCTCTTCGCGGCGTGGTTGAGACATCGCGCCGCCCGCAGTTCGTTTTCGGCGCCGCAGTGCCGAAAAACCCGGCGCAGGGCGCCCTGCCCGGCGAATTGCGTGCATGGTTCTGCACGAAATTCGGGCAGAACCACCCTGCCGCCCCCGGCAGCACGGCCCTGAACGCTGGCCTGCACAAAGTGCGCCGGGGGTGTGGCGCGTGCTCCCGGGGGACGTGCTGCCGGGGGGCTTGCTTCCGGGGCGCGTGCTTCCAGGGCGCGCGCGCCCTGCTACCCCTGCGTGGCGACGAACGCCGTCACCAGGCGGCAGAACCGCTCCGAGATCGTGGCGCTCTGGGCAAGGGTGTGTTCATGGCTCAGCGTCTGGGTCACGTCCATGCCCGCGGCCAGGTTGGTGATGGCGGAGACGGCCACCACCTTCATGCCGCAATGCACCGCGGCAATGCATTCGGGCACCGTGGACATGCCCACGGCGTCGGCGCCCAACATGCGGAAGGCACGGATTTCCGCCGGGGTTTCGAAATTCGGGCCGGTGTACCAGAAATAGACCCCTTCATGGAGCACCACGCCCATGCCGCCCGCGACCGCGTGCAGCTGCGCGCGCAGGTCGCGGTCGTAGGCATTGCCCATGTCCACGAAGCGCGGGCCGACGCTGTCGTCGTTCGGACCGATCAGCGGGTTGAAGCCGGACCAGTTCACGTGATCGGAAATCACCATCAGGCTGCCCTCGGGCATCTCGGCGCTCATGCTGCCGGCGGCGTTGGAGATGAACAGCATCTCGACGCCCACGGCCCGCATCGCCCGGATCGGCAGCGCCAGGTCGGAATAGGGGAAACCTTCGTAGCTGTGCAGGCGACCCTGCATGCAGATAACCTCCTGTCCGCCCAGCCGCCCGATGACGAAGCGCCCCGAGTGCCCGGCGACGGTAGAGGCCGGGAACTCCGTGATCTCGCCATAGGGCAGATAGGTCGGATCCTCGATCTGGTCGGCCAGGTCGCCCAGGCCGGAGCCGAGGATGATGCCGATCTTTGGCTGCCGCCCGGCAAGGGTGCGCGCCAGGTGCTCGGCGGCGATCAGGTGTTTGCTCATGTCGGTCCTCATTTGGTGTGCGCGCCATTTCACCGTTTCGGCCGGGAAAAGGCAATCTCTGCCGGAGGGGACGGAGGGGGCGCTGCCCCCCGGTGCCATGCACCTCCCCCCGGGGTATTTCCGGCCAGATGACGGGGAGGCCGGGGGGTGGGGTGTCGCAGGGAGGGAGGAAAACGGCGCGCGCCCTCGAAACACGGGGCGAGGCTGCTATGTGTGGCACAACGGGCTTTGACAAGAGCGGGACGCGGCGCGGTGCAGGCGCACCACGGCCCAAAAGCGGTGGCTATCACAGGCACCCATCACACAGGAGAACGTCGCATGTCCAAATGGTCTCATTCTGTCGGCCTTGCGCTGGCGATTCTTGCCGTGCCGCTGGCGGCAGGTCTGACGCCCGCGCAGGCCCAGCAATCCAGCGATGCGATCGCCCCCGAGGTGGGGACGCCCGAGGCGGCGACGGGGGCAATCACCGCGTTTCCGGGCCTGTCGCCCGAGGCCGTGGAGGCGCTGAGGATCAAGGCGTCGGGGGCGCCGGTCGAAGCGGGGACGTGGATGATTTCCGCAGCCAATCCTCTGGCGGTCGAGGCCGGTGCACGGGTGCTGCGCGCCGGGGGCAGCGCCGCGGATGCGATGATCGCGACGCAGGCGGTGCTGGGGCTGGTGGAGCCGCAATCCTCGGGGTTGGGCGGCGGCGCATTCCTGGTATGGTATGATGCCGCCACGGGCACGCTGACCACGCTGGACGGGCGCGAAACCGCGCCGCTGGATGTCACGCCGCAGCTGTTCCAGACCGAGGCCGGCGCGCCGCTGAGCTTTTTCGATGCCGTTGTCGGGGGGCGTTCGGTGGGCACGCCGGGCACGCCGCGCCTGCTGGAGGCGGCACATGAGATGTGGGGCAAGGCGGCCTGGCCCGACCTGTTCGACGATGCCATCGCGCTGGCCGAGCAGGGCTTTGCCGTCTCGCCCCGGCTGGCCGACCTGATCGCCGCCGATGGCGACCGGCTGCGCCGCTTTCCCGCGACCGAGGCGTATTTCTATCCCGGTGGCACGGCCCTGCATGCCGGGGAAACCCTGCGCAACCCGGCCTATGCCGACACGCTGCGCCAGATCGCGGACGGGGGCGCCAAGGCGTTCTACATTGGCGATATCGCCGATGACATCGCCGCCACCGTGCAGCAGGCGCCCGGCAATCCCGGGGTTCTGTCGGCCCTCGACCTTGCGATCTACGAGGTCAAGGAGCGGCCCGCCGTCTGCGCCCCCTACCGCACCGCGCAGGTCTGCGGCATGGGCCCGCCATCCTCGGGCGCGCTGACCATCGGAGAGACGCTGGGCATGTTGCAGGGCCACGACCTGGCAGACCTCGGCCCCGACAACCCCGAAAGCTGGCGCCTGATCGGCGATGCCTCGCGCCTGGCCTTTGCCGACCGGGGGCGCTACATGGCCGATACCGATTTTGTGCCGATGCCGCTGAAGGGCCTGATCGCGCCGGACTACCTGGCCCGCCGCGCCGAGCTGCTGGACACCGACACCGCCTTGCAGGATGTCGCCCCGGGCCTGCCCGACTGGGATCATGCCGGGCTGCTGGCGGATGACACCGCGATCGAATTGCCCTCGACCTCGCATATCTCGATCGTCGATGCCGACGGCAACGCCCTGTCGATGACCACCACGATCGAGAACAGCTTTGGCTCGCGTCTGTTCGTGCGGGGGTTCCTGCTCAACAACGAGCTGACGGATTTCTCGTTCGAGACGCAGAAGGATGGCGTGCCGATTGCCAACCGGGTCGAGCCGGGCAAGCGGCCGCGTTCGTCGATGTCGCCCACCATCGTGATGCAGGACGGCGCGCCAACGCTGGTGATCGGCAGCCCCGGCGGCAGCACCATCATCGGCTTTGTCACGCAGGCCATCATCGCCCATCTCGACTGGGGCATGGATGTGCAACAGGCCGTGTCGATGCCCCATCTGGTCAACCGTTTCGGCCCCTACGATGTGGAGGTCGATACCACCGCGACGGATCTGCAAGCCGCGCTGGAGGCCATGGGCTATACCGTGCAGCCCAAGGAAATGAACTCCGGCCTGCATGCCATTTCCATCGGTGACACCCTGCTCGGCGGCGCCGACCCCCGGCGCGAAGGCATTGCCCTGGGTGAGTGAGGGGGGTCCTGGGTGAGTGAGGGGGACGCCGGCCCGTTTCGCGCAGGCCCGGGATGGCGGAACCGCGACCGGACACGACCGCTGCGCCAGCGCGCAAGGCGGGTCAGCGGCGCGCAGGTCTGCAAGATCCGCCGCGCGTCCCTCTCGGTCCTCCCGTTCCCTGGCCTCTGCCGCCCCCCGGGGCCCTGGCGACGCTTCGTTAAGACAGCGGCGCTAGCTTCGCCGCACTGCAACCTGTTCCGGAGATCCAGCATGATCCGCTTGCCCAAACTGCTGCCCCTGCTGTCGCTGCCCCTGCTGTCGCTGGGTCTGCTGTCGCTGGGTCTGATATCGCCCGGCCAGACGGCGCAGGCCGACTCGCGGACGCTGGACGAATGGGCGCATGGCGTGTGGTCCGTCGCCCTGCAACAGGACGCCACCCATGGCAACCGCGTCTGTCACCTGTCCAACGGGGGCGACGGGCGCGGCAACCTCGCGATCAGCGTCGGTGACGGCGGCGGCGATGCCACGTTCAGCTATACCCCGGTCTGGTTTCGCGGCATGGCCGCCCCGCTGACGCTGGATGACACCATCGCGCTGATCTTTGACGGTCAGGCCAGCCCCATCGGCCCGGAGATGGAGATCACGGAATATACCAACGAATGGGGCGATGCCGTGGTCGATGCGGCCCTGTCGAACATGTTCGTGGCAGAAACGGTCGATCTGCTGCGCGCCAGCAATTCGCTGATCGTCGGTGTCAAGCGCGATGGCGAAATGACGATCTATGACAGCTACATGCTGAACGGGTTCACCGCGACCTGGCTGAAGGCGGCGGAATGGTGCGGTTTCGACCCCGCGAAGCGGTTCGTCACACTCTGACGTCGTCAAAGCGCGGCGACGGCCCGCGCATCGAGCAGACCCTGCGTGCGAGCCTGTGCGCAGGGGCGCGTTTTCTGCGCCGCAAATCGGCATGGCCGCCCGCCTGTGTCGACGCGGTCCCCGCCCATGTTCCCTTTCCCCAGCCACTTCCCTAGCGACGGCCCCTTCCCGAAGGCCGTCCCTTTCCCAAATCCCGTCCGGCCAGCCAGCCGAACGATGCGGCGCACTTCGCTTTCGGCCCGGCCAGCCCGCACTGACGGCAGCCGCGCTGGCGCGGGGTCGTCCTGCCGCCTGCACGGGCATGTGCCCGCCAGGTGCCCCCCTCCGCCCTGTCGCCCGGTCGCCCGCTCCCCGGCCTCCGCCCGGCAGGTGATCACCCGCGTTTCGGCGCTGGTGCATCCTGTGCGCGGGTCTCGCCGCTGCACCGCTCGGATACCGCTTTGATACCGTTCAGATACCGACGTCGGAATTTAGCCTTTTCAATGACTTGGCCACCCCAATGTCCGCCGCAC
Organism: Pseudooceanicola sediminis; assembly: GCF_003575965.1. GTDB lineage: Bacteria > Pseudomonadota > Alphaproteobacteria > Rhodobacterales > Rhodobacteraceae > Pseudooceanicola > Pseudooceanicola sediminis. The sequence continues at coordinate 54,977 of NZ_QWJJ01000005.1, forward strand.
CGACATTTCATGCCCGCGACCGCCCGGTCGGCGCCCCTCTCCGCGAAAATCCTGTTCCCGCCGCGCGCAATGCAGCCTTGCGCCAGCGTCATCCCTGACCGGCTCAGCCCTGCACAAGACGCATGACGGGGCTACCGAAGCTACATTTGTGCTGCGCCGCAGAAAGCCTTAGGTATCAGGGCAACAACAGATATCAAATCCGACACCAAGGACGAGTAGCATGGCCTTTATCACCGCACCGCACGCCCCCTTCGCTGGCCTCCGCAATGCGGGCCGCACCGTGGCAGACGTTTTCACCTCGATCCACCGCGCCATCGCGGCCTCGCGTGAGGCATCTGCGCTGATGTACATCTCCGACAAGCAGCTGCGCGACCGCGGCCTGGCCCGTCAGGACATCGGAAAACACCTTGTTAACAAGTACTTCGCTGATTGATTTCGATCATCGCGAATAAAGAGTTGAAAAGACCGGCCCCCTCATCGCGGGCCGGTCTTTTTCTGTGCGCCTGACCGCGCTGCCGTCTCAGACAACCGCCGTGTCCGCGACGACATCCCCCAAAAGGCTCAGGAACCGCGCCTGCGGAACCGACGGCAACCACCCCTCGATATAGGTCAGGCCGATTTCGCGCTGGCTGTCGGGCAGGTCGAAACTGATCGGTTGCAGGCTGCCATCCCGCGGAAACTGGCTGCGCGCCAGGATCGCCAGCCGGTCGGAGGATCGCAGCAGGCCGCCCACCACCCCCTGCACCTCGGTCTCGATGGGGCGCGGCACACCACGCGGCGCGGCCGCTCCACTCTGGAACAACTGGTCGTAGCACCCCCGCGCCGGGGCACCGGAACCCGGCACAACCCACGGAAATTCCTTGAGGTTTTCCAGGGTCACCGCCGTCTTTCCGGCCAACGGATGCCCCATCCGCGCCGCCACCACCAGCCGATCCGAAAACAGCGGCACATGCGCCAGACCGCAGTTCAGCGCACCCGGCATCGCCTCGTGCCGCAGCGCCCCGATCAGCACATCCAGATCTCCGTTCAGCAGCCCCTGCACAAGGTCGGCATATCTGCCCCCGACCACCTGAGGAGTGATGCCGGGAAATTCCGGTGCGAAACGGTTCAGCGTCTCGGGCAGGATCACCGCCTGCGCCAGGGGCAGACACCCGACCGCCAACCGCCCGGCGTAATCGCCCTGAAGCCCGCGCACATCTGCCGCCGCCTGGTGTATCTCGTTGAGAGTCAGTCGAAAAACCCGCGCCAGCTCCTCGGCCTGGGGGGTGGGGCGAAAGCCGATCGGCCCCACTTCGAACAGCGGCGTGCCCGCCTGATCGGCAAGGTCACGGCAGGCCCGGCTCAGCGATGATGGCGCCCGTCCCATCCTGGCGGCGGCCGGGCGGAACCCGCCGTGATCCACCGCCGCGATCAGGCTCAGCATCTGGTTCATGGTGACCAGCTGATGCAGGTTGCTGCGCTTTGTGACAGGTGACGCCTGCCGCAGGATATCGAACCCCCGACGCAGCCGCGCGACAAAGATTTCGCCTGCCTCGCTCAACCGCATTCCGCGCGCATCACGCCGGAACAAAGCCCCCTTCATCTGCCGTTCGACCTTGGCCAACCCCTGCGCCAGCGCCGGTTGCGAAAGGTTCAGACGGACGGCCGCTTCGGACATGCTGCCAGTGTCGGCTATCGCCACGATCCCGGCCATGTGCCTGAGATTAGGATAATATTCGGCAATCACCACCGCTCGCCCCTCCCCTGGCCAAGCTGTCAGATCCTGTTGCCGCCGCCCCGTCGTCTCTGCCAGGGCGCCTCCCGCGCCCGGCTCAGACGACCGCTTGCAGCGGCGCTCCTCCATTGCGCTTCGCCCATTCGGCACAGGTCTTGATGCCACCGAGGGGGAAGAAATGGATCTGCGCAATCTTGCCGATCTGGCGAGCATCGGCAAGGGCGCTCAGCACATCGGTGGGTTCATACGGCACCAGCAGCTTGCTCAGGTCCAGCGCCCGCTTTTCCAGCACCTTCAGCGACGGGCCGACACCACAGGCAATGGCAAAGCGGATCAGGGTTTGCAGCTTTGCCGGCCCCGAGACACCAACATGCACCGGCAACGTCACGCCCGCCTCGCGCAGGCGGCTGATCCAGTTCAGCACGGGGGCCGCGTCAAAGACGAACTGCGTCACAATCGCCATTTCGGCGTCCGTCCTTTCGGAATAATCCTGTTTCCACCGCAACGCATCATCGACCAGCTTTGTCGAGCCGTCGGCATCGATATCGCGGTTGCCCTCGGGGTGGCCCGCGACGTGCAGGCGGGTAAAGCCGTGGGTATCGAACACCCCGGTTTCAAGCATTTGCATGGACGAGTCGAACTCTCCGACAGGCGTTTTCGGCGATCCGCCCAGCAGCAATGCCGAGGTCACCCCCGCCTCTTCGGAATAGCGTTTGACCCAATCCTGCAACATCGCCCGGTCACGGATGATGCGCGCAGGGAAATGCGGCATCACCTCAAACCCGGCCTGGCCCAGCCGCTGCGCTGTGGCAACCATGTCCTCGATCGGGGTGCCTTCGATGTGGGCGATGTAGACCCGCGTATCCTGTGGCAGAAGCCCTTGGAAATCTTCGATCTTGGCCGCCGTCCGTGGCATCACCTCGATTGAAAAACCGCGCACCAGATCGCGGACCCCAGACGGGGTGGGCTGCGCCGAATCGCGTCGCTTGCCAAATAGACTGACCATGATAGAACTCCTCCCTCTCCGCTCAATGTATACACTGCGGCGGCCAATATCAACTTAATTGGCCGCCACTCGCCTCAATTGGCGACAAATGTATTCACGCAGCGGTGAGGGAGGAGGTCGTCATTCGATCATCGTGTTCGGCAGGATCAGCGCGATCTGCGGAAAGGCGACAAGGATGGCCAGCGTCACCAGCATGGCGATCCAGAACGGCATCACCCCCGCAAAGATCCGGCCCAGCGGCACGTCCTGCGCCACTGACTTGACGACGAATACGTTCACCCCGACCGGCGGAGAGATCAGCCCCATTTCCAGTGTCAGCACACAGAGAACGCCGAACCAGATGGGGTCCATCCCCAGTTGCGTGATCACCGGAAAGAAGATCGGCATCGTCAGCACCAGCATGGCGAACCCTTCCAGGAAACACCCCAGAACAAGGTAGGTCAGCAGGATCAACCCCAGCACCACCAGCGGCGCAACATCCAGCCCCGCCAGGAAATCCCCGATCAGCGACGGGATGTGCGTCAGCGCCAGGAACGGGTTGATCAGATGCGCCGAAATCAGGATCAGCATCACCGTGGCCGACGTCACGATCGAGCTTTTTGCCGCCTCCCAGAACCGGGCAAAGTCCAACCGTCCCTCGATCATCCCGATGAGGATCACCAGGCCCGCCCCGACGGCAGATGCCTCGACCGGCGAAAACAGCCCGCCATAGATCCCGCCGATGGTCAGGATGACCACCAGCAGCACCGGCAACGCCCCGGCCAGCTTGCGACCTTTTTCGCGCATCGAGGACTTGGGGCCGCGTGGCCCGAAGCCGGGCATCAGCCAGCACAACAGCACGACGGTCAGCATGAACATCGACAGCAACAGCAACCCCGGCAGGATGCCCGCAAGGAACAGCCGCCCGATGCTCTGCTGCGTCAGGATCGCGTAGATCACGAACCCGGTCGAGGGCGGGATCAGGATGCCCAGGGTGCCGCCAGCCGCCACGACGCCCGTCGACAGGCGGTTGTCGTATTCAAAGCGGTTCATCTGATCCATCGAGACCTTGCCCATGGTCAGCGCCGAGGCGACGGACGATCCCGACAAGGCGGCGAACCCTGCGCACCCCAGCACGGTGGCCAGCGCCAGACCGCCCCGGATCTGCCCGATGATGGCATAGGCCGCGTCATACAGGCGCGCGCTCATCCCCGTGACCGAGGCGACGTTGCCCATCAGGATGAACAGCGGCACCACCACCAGTTCCGCCGACGAGGCAATGGTGAAACTCTCCGACGCCAAAAGGCTCATGGCCGAATTCAGGTCGCGCAGCACCCAGATGCCGGTAAAGCCGACGGCGAACATCGCAAAGGCCACCGGAATGCGGATGATCAGCATCACGAACAGGATGATCACGCCGGTCAGGCCGATTAATCCGCCACTCATTCCCGAATCTCCCGCTGCGCCCGGGCATGCGGGCCGGCCAGCATCAGCTCGACCGCGCGCAACACCATGCCAAGCGCGGTAATGACCGCCAGCAGCGACAGCGCCCATTGAAAGTACCATTTCGGCAACCGAACGATATTGGTTGCCAGGTTCAGCATCTGCGACAGCTTGGAACTGTCGTAAACCGTGTAGGCGATCGCCAGAAAGATCACGGCGCCCAGAAGGGCGGCAAAGATATCAAAGGCATGGTTCATGCCCCTGCTGAACTTGCTCTCGAATATATCGACGGCCACGTGGCCTCCCAGCCGGTCACACAGGGCCATCCCCCCGAAGACGATGATCACCATGCCCATCTGCGTGAAATCCTGCGCACCGCGCAGCGGGGCACCGAAGAACCGACCAATGACATCGACCAGAACGGTCGATGTCACAAAGATCAGGCCCAGCGTGCCGAGAAAGGAGGACAGGTTGATCAACCCGTCCGCCAGACGCTTAAGCGAGGAATACATTCAGTGTCCTCATTCGCCGCCGCGCATCGCCGCCAGCACTTCGTCGCCACCGTCGATATTTTTCAGCGACGCTTCGGTCACCGGCAGGGTCAGATCGCCGAACGCAGCCGCCTGGGCGTCGTCCAGGTCGATCACGGTCACGTTGGAATCGGCCCGCAACCCTTCGATCACCTGATCCGCCCGGGCGTTCCACGCATCTTCGGCGCTTTTTGACAGGACTTCACCGGCCACCTTGTCGATCGCCGCCTTCTCCGCGTCACTCAGACCGTCATAGCGCGCCTGGTTCATGACCACGTAGAACGTCAAGGTGCCCAGCGGGGCGCCCAGCGTGTACGAATTGGCAACCTCGTCCAGCTTGAAATCGCCGATCGCGCTGGACCCGGTGATCACACCGTCGATCAACCCGGTTTGCAGCGCGTTGTAGATATCGCCCGCAGGCATTTGCACCGGTGTCCCGCCAAGCGCCTCGACCACGGCGGCCGATGTCGATCCCGCGACGCGGATCTTGAGGCCAGCCACATCGGCGGGCGTACGCACATCATGATCCTTCATGATGAAAACGTTCGGCTCGGACGTCCACAATGCCAGCGGCTTGGTCCCCGGAAACTCGCTCTTGAGCATCGGATACGCGCGCCAAATGGCGGCATAGCCCGGCTCGCCCGCCGGAATCGCCCCTGGCATTTCCGCGATCATGGTCTTTTCAAACTGCGAAGAGGTGTAGCCCGGCAGCCCCCAGACGATATCGGCAACGCCCTGCACCACGCGAACGTATTGCTCCAGCGGGCCCTTGCCCAGTTCGCCGCCGGGATAGACGCGCACGGTCAGCTCGCCGTTGGTGTCGGCCGCGAGCGAGTCGGCCAGCGGCTCGACCACCGATGCGGTCAGCGTATGCGCCGGCGGCACAAAGTGCGCAAAAGACAGTTCTTCGGCCGCAGCCGCGGTCAGGCCGCCCAGCACGACGGCGGTGGACACAGCAAAGCTGCTGAGTGTTTTGTAGATCATGGTTTCCTCCCTGAAACATACGAGGCAACCACCCGAGGGGGCGCACCGCATACCGGACAAGCCTAGCGCCGGGAGAGCCGCGCACTCAAATTCGATTGCCGTACAGATTATAAGATTTAAGCAACGGATTACGCAAGTCGCCGCTCTTAACTCATGAAAATCCATACTATAAACGTTTCGAGAATTCACTTTCCGCAACGCGAAACAGGAGCGGCTGATCGCCGCTCCCATTCATCGCTTTGCAGGGGCGCAATTCGCGCCGCCTGTGATCAGCTCTTGGTGCGCCAGCTGTCGGCGTAGTTTTCGCGCGCTTCCTTGGCGTAGGGCGTGGGCGCGATCCGTACCCGAATGTCCGCCTGGCGGTGCTTCTCGGTCGAGGTTTTCTGCGTGTCGTCCGGCTCGCCCCACTTCAGCGTCAGAACGTCACCGATCTTCACGTCCGCATTCACCACACCCAACGACAGCATGCTGCGCTCGTTGTAGGAATACCCGTTGAACATCGACATACCCACCATCTTGTCGCCCTGAAGGATCATGTCGGCGCTGGAGGACGCATAGTTCGGCTGCGGGAAATCGATCCACTTGTAGGGCAGACCTTCTTCAAATCCGGATGCGATCACCTTCATCACGTCTTCGCGGTTCCACTCGAACGTCACCTTCTTGCGGTTGGTCGGGGCGCCCTTCAGCTTGGTCAGGGCATCCTTGCCGATGAAGTCGTCCTTTTTCCAGCCGATGTAGAAACCATAGCCCAGCTCGAACGGATTGACATAATACTTGGAAATGTCATCGGTCACAAAGCTGCCACCGATCGACCCGACGGCCTCGTAGGCATCTGCACCCAGCCAGTCGCGATATTCCTCCATCATGCCATCACCGGTGTAGATGCCCGGCAGAGGCGAGGGAATCCAGCCCGATTCCAGCGTGTTGGTCGAATAGGCGCGCGCGCCGACACGGCGAAGATCGACGCCCGTGTCCTTGGCCGCTTCAAGAATGACGGACAGGATATAGGCCTTGTCGGAATAGGGGCCCCAGATTTCCAGACCCGGTGCGCCGGCCATGCCGTGGCGCAATGCCTGCACCTTTTTCGACCCGACATTGATCCAGTCGACGTGAAAGAACGGCACATCCGGCACCGGGCCGCCATTGATCTTTTCAAAGATCTTGTTGGCGTCAGGCCCCTGGATCTGAAAGCGATAGTGCTGGCGCAGGATACGCTCGCCGTCGGGGCGGCTGTCGGAACGCGGATCATGCGTCAGGCGCACTTTCCATTTGCCGATGGCGGCCTGGAACTTGGTCCAGTTGGCGGTCGGTTGACGACCCACCAGCACGAACTTGTCCTCACGCTCGCGGAAAATGATCATGTCGCCAATGACATCGCCAGCAGGCGTCACGGGAACAAAGTGCTTGGCGCGGTTCAGGTCGAAATTGCCGAAGGCGTTGATGCCGACATAGGCCAGGAACGCCTCTGCGTCCGGGCCTTCAACGATCAGTTCGTCCATGTGGTGCGTCTGATCGAACAGCACGGCGGTGTGACGCCATGCCTCTTGCTCGCTGCGCCAGTTGGAAAACTCAGGCGCGACGACTGGGTATACATAGATACCGCTCTTGGAATTGCGCAGCAGTTCCACAGGGTTGGCATATCCCTTTAGAAGCTCCGAAAAACTCTCTCCAGCCATGACTGGCTCCTCCCATTTTCAAATCCAATGTATACATGAAGTCGTGAATCGGCGGACAAAAAGCAAGCGAAAAAAATCATTCCGCGAAAATTGGCCGCTTTCAGGTGGTCCGCACAGGCCACGCCACATCCCGCGCGCGGCCATGCCACGCTGCGTCACGGTATTCGGATTGATGGCGATATCTGCGCCACGTCGCGCCTGCGGGCCGATGGCCCGCCCCGCTGCCAGTCGTCGCGGCGTCAGTCGTGGCGGCGTCAGTCGTCGTTGCGGTTGCCCTGCCCCACCAGCGCCAGCGCCGGAACCGTCTGGGCGACACTGCTGTCGGCGGAAAAAATGTATTCGACGTTGCGCCGCGCCGCGCAGGCATGTTCCCGCGCCAGCGCCTCGGCGCGCGCACCCTCTCGACGCACAATCGCATGGATGATCTGATGGTGCTGATCCTGCGCCAGCCCCAGCGACCTGCGAAACGCCGACAACTGGCGCCGGTCCGGCAGAAAGGCCGAAGGGGAGGCAAAGGGCAGCCGGGTCGCGCGCGCGATCTCCCGCTCCAGTGTCGCACTGCCCGGCAGGGCCGCCAGCACCAGGTGATATTGGCCATTCAGTTCGGAATAGGCATCGAAATCCACGTCATCCGGGCCATTGCCGAAACAGGTATCCAACTGGCGCACGATTTCCGAGATTTCCTTCAGCCGCGCATCGCTGACGCCCCGTTCCGCCGCCAGGCGCGCCGCTGTCCCCTCCAGCACGCCGCGCAGCTCGATCGCGTCCAGCACATCGGCGAAATCGAAACTGCGCACCAGGAAACCGCCATTGCGCGCACGCTCCAACAGACCTTCTTCGGTCAGCCGCGACATCGCCTCGCGGACAGGTGTCCGCGAGACCTGCAAATCCTCGGCCAGTGCCACCTCGAACAGGCGCGTACCGCCGGGAAAGGCTCCGCTCAGAATCCTCTGGCGCAACTCCTCCAACGCGCGCTTGGTATGGGTATTCGCGCCAGTGTTCTCGACCATTTACCGCTCCGTTTCGCCCCGCTGGCGTCTGCGCCCGGGGTATCCATGCCGTGTCCGCCCGTGTATACACGCAACTGTGCGGCAACTCCAATACACTGGCGACTGTGCCCCGAGCATAGCATTTTCCCGGGTTATGTATTCATTTATCCGAGAATTTTCTTGAAATTCGCGGATTTCGAGCCTAACTCAGTATCAAATGTATTCATATCTCGGCTGGGGAGGGCCTTTATGACCACATTGTTGCTGATACCCGGCCTGGTGTCCGACGCCCGCGTGTGGAAATGCCTGCGTGATCAGGCGACCGACGGGACGACATTTCACGACGCGGATGTGACGCGTGATGCGACGATTCCCGCCATGGCCGCGCGCCTGCTGCACGAGGTGTCGGGCCCCTTCATCGCGGTCGGCCATTCCCTGGGCGGTCGCGTGGCGATGGAAATCGCCCACCAGGCCCCGGAACGCGTGCAGGCCCTCGTCCTGGCCAATACCGGCCACAACGCCCGCACACCCGGCGAAGACGCCAAGCGTCAGGCCAAGATCGACCTGGGCCACCGCGACATGCAGGCGCTGGCCGCAGACTGGCTCCCCGGTATGCTCGACCCCGCCCGTACTGGCGACATCGCCCTGGTGTCCGACCTGACCGAGATGGTCCTCGCCGCCGGCGCTGACGTGCACGAACGCCAGATCCGCGCCCTTCTTGCGCGCCCCGATGCCGCGACCTACCTGCCCGACATCACCTGTCCCGTGCTGCTGCTGACCGGCGCACAGGATCTGTGGTCACCCGTGGCCCAGCATCAGGTGATTGCAGACCTGCTACCGCAGTCAGAGTTGCGCGTGATCGACAACGCCGGGCACTTCATGCCCGTCGAACGCCCCGATGAAACCGCCGCCCTCGTGCTTGACTGGCTCAGCCGTCAGGGCCTGGCAACCGCCACCCCGCAGGAGGCCTGACATGTCCGACATCCCCGAAACCCCGCTCTACGACCGCGCCGGTTCGATCCGCGGCTACCGCATGAACAAGATGGCCATGTCGCTGGGCATCCCCGCCAACCGAGAGGCCTTCAAGGCCGACGAATCGGCCTTTCTCGACAGCCACGGCCTCAGCGAGGCTGAAAAAGCCGCCGTCATGGCGCGCGACTGGCACGAGATGGTCGCGCTCGGCGGCAACCTGTTCTTCATTCTCAAGATCTCGGCCATCGACCCGACACCGATGACGCGCATTGGCGCGGCGCAGGCCGGCATGGACCATGATCTGTTCCTGCAACAACGTCTGGGAAAAATCTGATGGCAAAAATCATTGGCGGAGTCGGCACCAGCCACGTGCCCTCGATCGGCGCGGCGCTCGACAAGGGCCTTGCGGATACCCCCGACTGGAAACCCTTCTTCGACGGGTACATCCCTGGAAAGCAGTGGATGGCCGACATGAAACCCGACGTGGCCGTCGTCATCTTCAACGACCACGGCAATTCCTTCTTTCTCGACCGGGTGCCGACCTTTGCCGTGGGCGTAGCAGAGACCTATCGCCCGGTGGACGAGGGCTGGGGGCCGCGCAATGTGCCTGATTTCAAGGGCGCGCAGGACATGTCGTGGCATTTCGTCGACCAGCTGGTCGAACGCCATTTCGACCCGCTGGTCTGCCGCGAGATCGACGTCGACCATGGCCTTCAGGTCCCGATGGAGCTGTTCTTCGGCCATCCCGACGCCTGGCCGGTCAAGGTACTGCCGATCTGGGTCAATACGATCCAGTTCCCGATCCCGACGCCGCAGCGCTGCTGGGACATGGGCAAGGTCCTGCGTGACGCCATCGAGAGCTTTCCCGGCGACGACCGCGTCGTCATCATGGGCACCGGCGGCTTGTCGCACCAACTTCAGGGCAGCCGCGCCGGCTTCATCAACCGCGCCGCGGACGAGGCATGGCTGAACGGCATCGCCGACAACTACGAACATTACCGCGACATGACCCGGGAAGACTATGTCGAAGAGTTCGGCTCCGAAGGGGCAGAGCTGATCATGTGGCTGGTGATGCGCGCTGCGATGAACGACAAGGTCACGCTGAAACATCGCCACTACCACGCCCCCGCCTCGATGACCGGCGCTGGCATGGTCGTGCTGGAAAACGCCTGATGGCCTTCTTCCTCATGCGCTGCCTGCACCACCCGGATCAGGACGCCGCCCGGGATACGCTGCGTCCGGATCACCGCGTATGGGTGACGTCCGGGGGCGATGGTCTGGTCTCGGTCCTGATCGGATCGGCCCTGACCGATGCGACGGGCGGTTCCATCGGCAACTTCGGGATTCTTGAGGCCGCAACGCCCGACGACGCCCGCCGCTTTGCCGAAGGCGACCCCTTCGCGCGGGCAGGCATAGTGGCTGACATCGACATCACGCCCCTGCCCGACAGCTTTCAGGCACAGCGCATCACCGACCCGATGAGCCCGCGCCTGTAACCTTCCGCCTTGCTGAAACAGGGCGCGTCGCTACCGGCTCCGCGCCCTGTCCTTAAGGCAAGCGCCCCGCCCTGAACGCAAGGGGCCTGTCCGTCAGGCAAGGGTCCGTCAGGCAAGGGCCGCGTGCACGGCCGCCTCATGCACCGCGAAACGCGCTTTCATCTGCGCCATCGCATGATCGCGCGCGGGCGCATCGTAACTGGCCACGCGCGGCGCCAGCCAGCAGGTCAGCGCCAGCCAGCCAGCCCGCAACCAGTCATCCGCCGCCATCAACCGCTTGTCCGCATCCGGGCAGGACAGCAGCACATCGGCCAGTGCCGCGAACCGCGCGATCACGACCGCACCGTCGCCCTCCCCCCCGGCCCCTGCCCGGCGGATAAAGGCGTCGAACCCCGCGCGATTGCGGATCAATTGCCGCTCAAGGAAATCAATCCCCTGCATCCCTGTCGTGCCTTCGTAGATCGCCAGAACGCGGCTATCGCGCAGCATCTGTTCCAGCGGCCATTCGGCGGTATAGCCCGCCCCGCCCAGCACCTGGATACCCGCATTCACCACATCAAAGCCGGTCTCGGCCCCGAACGCCTTGATCAGCGGCAAAAGATAGGCGACCAGTGCCGCCGCGTCGTCCTCCGCCGGTTGCCGCGCCAGGTCCATGGCGCAGGCAATCTCCAGCACCGCGACCCGCAGCACCTCGGTCGCGCCGCGCATCGCACCCAACTGGCGGCGCACATCCGGGTGCCGCGCGATGGCCACCGGCGGTTCAGTCGGCGCGCCGCCCTGCAACCGTTCCTCGGCATAGCTCTCGGCGATATCACAGGCCCGGCTGGCCGCGCCCAACCCCTGACAGCCGGTCTGCAGGCGCATCAGTTCGATCATCGTGAACAATTGCACCAGCCCGCGCTCCGGTTCTCCCAGCAGCACCGCCTCGGCCCCGGCGAATTCCATGACGCAGGTGGGCGAACCGTGCAGGCCCATCTTTTCCTCTAACCGCAACGCAGTAACGCCGTTCTCCGAGCCATCCTCGCGCCGCGACGGCACCAGGAACAGGCTCAGACCGCGCGTGCCCGCCCCCTCTCCGGTGCGCGCCAGCAGGCAATGCCCGATCACCGGCGTCAGGTCGTGATCGCCAAAGGAAATCCAGATCTTCTGCCCGGTGACGCGCCAGACTCCATCCTCGCCCTGCACGGCCCGTGTGCTGATGCGCCCCACGTCCGACCCTGCGCCGGGTTCGGAAATGCAGATGGTCGTGCTGCGTCTGCCCGCGATCAGATCCGGCACCCACAGGGCGGCAACATCCGCCGGCGCGCGCTCGGCCAGCAGCACCGCGCCCGCCCGACTGGCCCCCGTGACCATGTTGAAGGCCGGGCACCCGCCGTCGAAAATCTGCCCCGCCGCCGCCTGCACCGTGATCGGCAAACCGCTGCCGCCGAAATCCTGCGGCAGGTCCAGCCCCATCCAGCCGCCCTCGGCCACGGCCCGGAACGCCGCGTGGTAGGCCTGCGGCACCTGCACCCGGCCCGCCCCGATCCGGCATCCCTGCTGGTCCGCCACCCGGTCCAGCGGCGCCAGAACCTCATCGGTCAGCGCGCCCGCCGCCTCCAGGATCGCCGCGACCACGTGATCGTCGATATCGTCGCGCGCCGCACAAACCGCCGCCCAGCCCGGCGTGGCCGCCAGCGCCGCCAGGGTGCGGCGCTGCTGGTCGGCCGAGCGGCGTGTTGCGAAATCCTTCATGCCCGCTCTCCCGCAGGCTCGGTTGTCCGCGCCGCAGCTGCCGGAAACAGCACCTTCGGCCCCCCGTCATACAATTGCCGCACCAGATCCGAACGGTTGGCCAAGACTGCGCGCTGGTTGACGGACCCCTTGTCGGTCACCTCGCCCCGGCTCATTTCCAGCGGCACGTCCAGCAGCAACGCCCGCGCAATCCGCCCCGACGATCCGGTGGCGCTGCGTGCAAGATCGCCCAGCAATGCCTCGATCCGCGCCCGCACCTGCGGATGGGCGAACAACGTGGCATCGTCCATCTGCGCGCCCCCTTCGACCAGCCGCTCCAGCGCCGGGCGGAAGGGCACCAGCAGCGCGCCCAGTTCATGCTGGTTCTCGCCGGCGATGACCGCATCGCGCACCAGCCCCTGCATCGCATCGACCAGCTTGGCCCGCATCGCGCCCACGGCGACCCATGTGCCCGTCTGCAACTTGAAGTTCTCGGCCGTGCGCCCGTCGAACAGAAATCCCGCAGCCGCATCGCCCGGCACGGCATAGCGCAGGGCATCCCCCATGTTGTAGAAGCCCTCCTCGTCAAAGGCTCGCGCCGTCAGATCGGGGCTGCGCCAATATCCCGGCGTCACGTTCGGCCCCTTGAAACGCGCCTCCAGCTTGCCCTCGACCGGCACCAGCTTCAGAACCACGCCGCGCGCCGGTACGCCGACATTTCCCGGCTCGTCCTGGGGGGCCGTACCGAACATGGCAAAGGGCGCCGTCTCGGTCGCGCCCAGCCCCGACCCCATCAGCGTACGCGCCCCCACCGTTGCCTCCGACAGCTCGTTCAGCTGCCGCCAGGTATGGCTGCCCATGCCGGCCCCGGCATACATGATCAGTTGCAGGCGCGCGAAAAAGCTCTCCCGCAGGGCGGCGCTTTCCTGCATCGCCTCGCAGAGCATCTCGAAACCGGACGGGACGTTGAAATACCAGGTGGGTGACACCTCGGCCAGGTTGCGGATCGTCTCGGCCATGCCCTGCGGCGTCGGTTTGCCCGCATCGATGTAGAAAGTGCCACCGTTGTAGATGGCGATGTTGAACACCTTGCTGCCGCTTGCCACGTGGTTCCATGGCGCCCAGTCCACCAGGACCGGGGGCGCATCGCCCAGAAAGCGATAGCAATCCAGCACCATCTCCATGTTGGAACACATCATGCCCTGCGTCTGGATCACCGCCTTGGGCGATCCCGTCGTGCCAGAGGTGAACAGGAACTTGGCAATCGTGTCCGGGCCAACGGCCAGCCGGGCCTGTTCGACCGCGGGGTTCGCCTGCGTCGCGATCACCTCAGACCAGCGCGTACAGGCAAATCCCGGCACATCCCCCTCTACCACGATCACCCGAACGTCAGGGTCAAAGACATCCGCGATGGCCGGGGCAAAGCGCGCGCCATCGTCGGCAAAGACCGCCCCGGGCGTCACCTGCCCCACGATATCGCGCAGCTTGCCATGCCCCTCGCCCAGCAGCGAATAGGCCGGGGCCACCGCCGCGGACGGTACACCGATGTACTGCGCCGCAAGGGCCACGACAGCATGGGCCACGCTGTTGCCCGACAGGATCATCAGCGGTCGCTCGACCGACAGATCCAGCGCCATCAGCCAGCTGCCGACCCGCTGCATCAGATCGTGCAATTCGCCATAACTGACCCTCGCCCAGGCACCGCTGGCGTCACGTTCCGCCATCCAGGTGCGATCCGGCGCGACCTCGGCCCAATGCACGATCCGGTCCGACAGACGGGCCGGGTACGCGCCCAGCTCCTCCTCCTGCCAGATCAGCCGTGTACCATCCTCGCGCAGCTCCTCGCGGATACGCGGTGCCCAGACGCGCGCGGCGCGCATCTTGCCTGTAGTGGTCATTGTCCCCCCTCCCGAAATCCAATGTCTCCTCGAAGATAGTTTACAAGGAAATTAAAAAATGTATACATTAAAACCGGGACAGCGAGGGGAGATTCACAGAGTGACCGACACCAGCACGGCGGCTTTCGTCACCTACGAGATGCGCGGCGACGTCGCCCTCATCGGCCTCAACCGACCGGACAAGCGCAACGCCATCAGCGACCGTTTTGTCGAAGAGATCGGCCGCGCTGTCGAACGTGCCCGCACACAGGCAAAGGCCGCCGTCCTGCATGGTCATGGCAAGCATTTCTGCGCCGGGCTGGATCTGGCCGAACATGTGCGCAAATCACCGATCGAGGGCGTGCACGGATCGCGCCGCTGGCACGAGATCTTCGGACGAATCGAATTTGGCCCGATTCCCTGGTTCACTGCCCTGCATGGTGCCGTCGTCGGCGGCGGGCTGGAACTGGCGGCCTCAGCGCAGGTGCGCGTGGCCGACGAAACCGCCTTTTTCGCCCTGCCCGAGGGGCAACGCGGCATCTTTGTCGGCGGCGGCGGATCGGTGCGCGCCGCCCGCCTGATGGGGGTCGCCCGGATGACCGACATGATGCTGACGGGCCGCTCTGTCGACGCCCGGCAGGCCGAGTCATGGAACCTCGTGCAATATGTCGTCCCGGCAGGTCAGGCCGTGGAAAAGGCGCTGGAACTTGCCGCCCGCGCCGCCACCAATGCCGAACTGTCCAACTACAGCGTCATCAATGCCCTGCCCCGCATTTCCGAGATGAGCCACGCCGACGGCCTGTTCGTCGAAAGCTTCATTTCCTCGTTCACCGCCACCAGCCCCGAGGCCGAGGCCCGCCTGACCGCCTTTCTGGAAAAGCGCGCGCCCAAGGTCACCGACCCGGGGCTGGCGTGATGGGGGCCGTGGGCAAACTCGCTCCCAAACCCTCCGCCGATGCGGCAGCGGGGGTCAGGTTGGGCGCGCTCCGCCACTCCATCGGCTTTCTGCTGCGGGTCTGCCAGGTGCGCCTGTATGACCAGTTTTACGAACGCCTCGGGGATTCAGACCTGCGACCGGGCGAATTTTCCCTGCTCTGGGTGATTTCCCAGAACCCCGGGATCAAACAGGGCGTGCTGGCCCAGACCCTGGCCATCAAACCCGCCCATATGACGAAAACCGTGCGCCGCTGCGCTGCGCGGGGGCTGCTGCACCGGGTCATTCCCGAAGACGACCGTCGCTCGGTCCAGCTCAGCCTGACCCTGCGCGGCACGGATTTCGTGACGGCGAACAGCCACAACTTCTTTGGCCCGACCGCCTACAACACCCATTCCCTGACCGAGGAAGAGGCCGCGACGCTGGCGCACCTGCTGCGCCGTTTCTGCGGCCTGCCAGACTGCGAACCAGAAAGGGCCGCCCGATGAATTTCGACGATCTCGTCGCCTTCGATTTCCATGTCCACGCCGAAGAGCCCTGCTGTGCCGCGCGCGACGATGGCTACAACGAATTCCAGGCGGGTATGGCCAAGTATTTCCGCAACCCCGCCGGGGTTGAGGGGATGCTGCCCACGGTCCAGCAGACCGCCGACTACTTTCGCGAACGCAAGATCGGCTTTGTCATCTTTCCCGTCGATGCCGAACGCGAAACCGGCTTTCGCCGCTACAAGAACGAGGAAGTTGCCGAAATCGCCGCCGACAACAAGGACATCATGGTGCCCTTTGCCTCCATCGACCCCGCCAAGGGCAAGATGGGCGTGCGCGAGGCCCGCCGCCTGATGCGCGACTACGGGGTCAAGGGGTTCAAGTTCCACCCCACCTACCAGGGCTTCTTTCCCAACGACCGCATGGCCTATCCGCTGTACGAAGCGATTGCCAAAGAAGGCGCGATTGCGCTGTTTCACACCGGCCAGACCGGCGTCGGATCGGGGATGCCCGGGGGCATGGGGATGCGGCTGAAATATTCCAACCCGATGTACCTCGATGATGTCGCGGTCGATTTCCCCGCGATGAAGATCATCGCCGCCCACCCCTCCTTTCCCTGGCAGGAGGAGGCGCTGGCGGTCGCGCAGCACAAGCCGAATGTATACATCGACCTCAGCGGATGGTCGCCAAAGTACTTCCCCCCGATCCTGGTGAAGTACGCGAATTCGCTGCTGAAGGACAAATTGCTGTTTGGATCCGACTGGCCGGCGATCACGCCGGATCGTTGGCTGGCGGATTTCGAGAAGATCGAAATCAAGGAGGACGTCCGGCCACTGCTTCTGAAAGAAAACGCGAGGAAGCTACTGGCCGCTTAACCAGAGACTCTAGGGAGGAGCTCACAATGCTGACAAGGAAACTTATCGCCCTTGCGATTGCCGGTCTGATGGCCGGGTCCGGGGCCGTTCAGGCACGCGATCTGCGTCTGGCCCCTGCTGCGCCCCCGGCGCATCCGGCCAACTACATGTACGAACACTTCAAGGACTACCTGTCCGAGAATTCCGGCGGCGCGCTGACCGGCACCATTCTCGGGCCGGAGGTCGTGGCCCTGCCGCAGATGAAGGACGCCCTGCAAACCGGGCTGGCCGAAATCGGCAACGCCCTGCCGCTCTATTTCCCCGCCGACATGCCCGTGACCGGCATCGCGGGCGACCTGGCGCTGCTGGGGCGCAACCCCCATGCGATGGCCATGGCGATGACCGAATTCGGCCTGACCTGCGCCCCCTGCCAGGAAGAATTCAAGAGCCTCGGCATGGTCTTCCTCGGTGCCGGTTCGTCCAACGTCTACAACCTGCTGACGACCAAGCCCGTGCGCAGCGCCGATGACATGAAGGGCCTGCGCCTGCGCACCGGCGGCGCCCCCTACTCCCGCTGGGCCGAAAACTTCGGCGCGACCCCCGTCACCATGGGCGTCGGTGACACGTTCGAGGCAATGTCCCAGGGCACCATCGACGGCACCATGGCCTCCACGGTCGACCTGCTGTCGTTCCGCCTGATCGACATCGCCAAATACGTCACGCTGATCCCGATCGGCACCTACCACGTCACGTCGAACTTTACCGTCGGGCTGAACCTGTGGAAATCGCTCAGCCAGGAAGAGCGCATCCAGATCGCCAAATCCGCCGCGCGGGCAAACTTCGACCTGACCGACCGCTGGGCGTTCCAACTGCCCGCCGCTGCGATGTCCGCGATCGAGGAAACCAAGATCGAGCTGATCGAGCCCGATGCCGATTTCCTTGCCGCTTCCGAGGCCTTCGCAGCCCAGGATGCCGCCGACCGCGTCGCCATGTCCGGCCCGCAGGCCGAGGTCTTTACCAAGCTGGTGGAAAAGTGGACCGCCATCGCGGCTGAGGTCGGTGACGACCCCGACGCGCTGTCCGAACGTATGGTCAGCGAAGTCTGGGACAAGATCGACCTGACCACCTACGGCATGTGATCAGACCACACCCCCGCCCCACACCGGGCGGGGGACCACCCCTTTCACGGAGAGCCCCGACATGTCCCGACTTGTCCGGCTGGCCATGACCATCAGCCGCGGTCTTGCCCTGATCGGCGCGACGGGTGTGCTGGTCATGATGCTGCACATCTGCGCCGATGTCATCGCGCGCAACCTGTTCCGCGTCTCGATCAGCGTCACCGCCGAACTGGTGTCGCGCTACTACATGGTGCTGACCGCCTTCCTGCCGCTGGCCTGGCTTGAGCTGCGCCGCGACATGGTCTCGGTCGAACTGATCGACTTTGCCCTGCCCCCGATCCTGCTGCGCGCCTCCGATGTGCTGGTCTGCCTGATTTCGGCAGGCGTCTATTCCGTCCTTGCCTATACCACCTGGGGCGCGGCCTTTTCCAACTACCGCAGTGGCACCTATGTCGAACTGGTCAGCTTCAAGCTGCCCGTCTGGCACAGCTTCTTCCTGCCCCCCATCGGCTTCAGCCTCGCCGCCCTGGCCTGCCTGATCATGGCCTGGGATTTCGCCCGAAACGGCACCGCCTCCACACAGGAATTCACCGCATGAGCGTCGAAGCTGGCTTTTACGGCATCCTTGCCCTGACCATCCTTCTGATCCTGCGCGTGCCTGTCGCCATGGCGCTGATCGCCGTGTCCTTTGCCGGGATCACTGCGATGATCGGTGCGGGGCCTGCCCTCGGCGTGCTGTCCAACACCCCTTATTCCTTCGTCGCCTCCTGGACGATGAGCGCGGTGCCGATGTTCCTGCTGATGGGCTTCATCGCCTTTCACACCGGCCTGACCGGCGGCCTGTTCGAGGCCGCAAAGGTGCTGCTGCGCCGCCTGCCCGGCGGCCTCGCGATCTCGTCCGTCTTCGCCTGCTCGGGGTTTGCCGCCGTCTCCGGCTCCTCCCTGGCCTGCGCTGCCGCAATGGGGCGCATCGCCATCCCCGAAATGGTCAAGGCCGGCTATCGGCCCTCCATCGCGGCGGGCTGCATTGCCGCCGGCGGCACCATCGGCGCGCTGATCCCGCCCTCGATCCTGATGATCATCTACGGCGTCTTTGCCGAAACCTCCGTCACCCAGGTCTTTGTCGGCGGCATCGGTATCGGTGTGCTGACCGCCATCGGCTATTGCATCACGATCATGGTGATCTGCTGGCTGCGCCCCGATCTGATCCCCGCCCGCACCGCAGACGGCGACGTGCCCCCCGACTGGTCGGCGGTGCTGCATGTGCTGCCGATCACGGTGCTGGTGCTGCTGGTGTTCGGCGGCCTGTTCTCGGGCGTCATCACCGCGACCGAGGCCGGGGCCGTCGGGGCGCTCGGCACGATCATCCTCGCCACCATCACCGGCCGGATGAGCCGCCATGCCCTGTCCCGTTCGCTGATCGAAACCGTGACATCGACCGGTTCGCTGTTCATCATCGGCGTCGGCGCGGCGATGTTCACCCGCTTCCTCGGCATCTCGGGGCTGTCGAGCTTCATTTCCTCCTTCGTCGCCAACGCCGACCTCTCCTATGCCGGGCTGCTGCTGGTGATCGTGCTGATCTACCTCATCCTCGGCACCTTCATGGAACCCTTCGGGGCGATGCTGATCACCCTGCCCATCTTCCTGCCGATCCTGCGCGCCGAAGGCATCAGCCTGGTCTGGTTCGGGGTTCTGGTGGTCAAGCTGCTGGAAATCGGCATGATCACCCCGCCCGTCGGCATGAACGTCTTTGTCATCAAGAACGTCGCGGGCAAATACGTCACCATCACGCAGGTCTTTGCCGGGGTGATCCCCTTCATCCTGATGGACCTGATCATCATCTTCCTGGTCATTGCCCTGCCCGGTATCGTGATGTTCCTGCCCGACCTGATGAAATGATCCACGCGCCCCGGCCTCGCCGCCGGGGCGCGTGGATAAGGGCGGACTGAAGTCGTGGCAAAAAAACACCGTTCAGTTACCGCTCGGATACCGTCCAGATACCGACGTTCGAATTCTGCGATATCAATGACTTGACCCGCAGATACCGACAAAGGGCACCGACATGCCGCGACAACGGCCCGACAGCCGCGCCAGAATGTCGCGCCCAGGTTTACGGAACAGGGCCGCAGGTCACACTGTTAACCTTTGGTCGGGCCGTTCATTTGACTCTTCAATCGTCAGAGGCGCCCCTCCACATCGGCTGAGGAGACCGCGATGAGCCCCCAAGACCCCCCCTCCGACCAGACAAAGCCCGACGACGTTTCCGACCTGCCGCACGACAGCGGCCCAGCCGGCGGCTGGGGATCGCTCAAGGGCATTGCGCGCATCTTTGGCGACCAGTGGCCCAGCCCCACCGTCACCGACACGTTGCGCCGCCTGAACAAACCCGGTGGCACCATGTGCGCCTCCTGCGCCTGGCCAAAGCCCGCGAATTACCACGCGTTCGAATTCTGCGAAAACGGTGCCAAGGCGACGATCTGGGAATCGACCTCGGCCCGCTGCACCCCCGATTTCTGGGATGATCATACCGTTTCGGCACTGCGCGACTGGGCCGATCATGACCTCGAAAGCACCGGTCGCCTGACCGCCCCCATGCGCTACGACGCCGACACCGACCGTTATGTCAAGGTTTCGTGGGACGAGGCATTTTCCGAAATCGGCACCATTCTCAAGGGCTTGCCGCCCGAAGAGGTGGTCTTCTATTCCTCGGGTCATGCCGGGCTTGAGGCCGCCTATCTCTGGGCATTGATGGCGCGCGCCTATGGCAACAACAACCTGCCGCAATCCTCGAACATGTGTCACGAGACGACCAGCGTCGGCCTGACCAAGGTCATCGGCTCGCCCGTCGGCACGGTCATCTGGGAGGATCTGGAGCAGACCGATTGCTTCTTTTTCTTCGGCCAGAACCCCGGCACCAACAGCCCGCGTTTCCTGCATCCGCTCAAGGCCGCCAAGGACCGTGGTGCGAAAATCGTCACCTTCAATCCGGTGCGTGAACAGGGCCTGATCTCCTTCGTCGATCCGCAGGATCTGCACGCCATGACCACGGGCGAGGCGACGGTGATCTCGGACCAGTACCACCAGCTGCGCGGCGGCTCCGACATCGCCGCGATCCTCGGTATCTGCAAGGCGGTGATCGAGGCCGACGATGCCATCGGCGGCGTCATCGACTGGGCCTTCATTAACGAACACACGCAGGGTTTCGAAGATTTTATCGACTTTGCCCGTACAACCCCGTGGCAGGCGATCTGCGCCGAATGCGGTCTGCCTGAATCCGACCTGCGCGACGCCGCCCGGGTCTATATGCAGGCCGAACGTGTCATCGGCGTCTACGGCATGGGCCTGACCCAGCAGACCCATGGCTCCTGGAACATCGGGATGCTGACCAACCTGTTGATGTTACGTGGAAATATCGGCCGCCCCGGGGCGGGCATCTGCCCCGTGCGCGGCCATTCCAACGTGCAGGGCCAGCGCACCGTCGGCATTGCGGAAAAAACCAAGCTGATCCCGATGGACAAGCTGCGCAACCTGTTCGGCTTTGAACCTCCGCAGCAGGACGGCCTGCATATTGTCGATGCAGCCCAAGGGCTTATCGACGGCACGGTAAAGGCAATGGTCTGCCTCGGCGGCAATCTCATGCGCGCCCTGCCCGACACCGACCGCCTTGAACAGGCCTGGCCGCGTCAGCGTCTCAGCGTGATGATCTCGACCAAGCTCAACCGTTCACACCTCTACCCCGGCCAATCCGCCTATATCCTGCCCTGTCTCACCCGATCCGAGGTCGACGACCAGGAAAGCGGCAACCAGTGGATCACGATCGAGGACAGCTTTTCGATGATCCACGGCTCACGCGGGCACCGCAAGCCCGCCTCGCCGGACCTGAAATCCGAACTCGCCATCACCTGCGGCATCGCCCGCGCCATCACCCCGGCGAACCCGGCGCTGACCTGGGAGGCCTGGCAGGCCGACTACGCCCGGGTGCGTGATCTGATCGAGGCAACATATCCCGATGATTTCAAGGACATGAACGCCCGCATGAACCAGCCCGGCGGCTTTTGGCGCGGCAATCCGGCGCATGAACGCGTCTGGAAAACCGACAGCGGCAAGGCCGAATTCACCGTGCCGGACAAACTGAACGCGCTGGATTTCGACGATGCTCCGGGCCGCTTTCGCTTGCTGACCATGCGCTCCAACGACCAGTTCAACACGACGATCTATGGCTATTCCGACCGCTTTCGCGGTATCGAGGGCACCCGCGACGTGCTTCTGATGAACCCCGAGGATATGGCCGAGGCGGGCCTGTCCCACGGCGATATCGTCTCGCTTGTCGGGGACGCCGCCGATGGCCTGCCCCGCCGGCTCGACGGCCTCAGCGTGGTGCATTTCGACCTGCCGCGCGGCACCGTCGGTTCCTACTACCCCGAATGCAACGTGCTGATCCCGGTCGGATTGCATGACCAGCTGTCAAAAACCCCCGCCTCCAAGGGGGTGCCCGTGCGCATTCAGGCCACCCGGCCAACTGCCTGACATTCCTGCAAAACTCCGCGCCACTCTCATCGGGCGGCGCGGAGATTCACCGTCGCGGGGTCAGGGCATCCGGCTGGCAATCCAGCGGGCGAATTCGTAATTTGGCCGCTCAAGATGGCTCAGCGAACCGGGCCGCGCCAACCGTCCCTGCATGCCGCGCCACACCCGCTCGGTACAGCCGCGATCCTCGTCATTGACGTGGTCCAGCAGCCCTTTCAACGTGGCGAAATGCACATCGGCCTGCGGATCGGCGGCAAAGTCGGGATGCAGGCCGCCGCCATAGACGATGTCGACCTCGCCCGGCGCGCTCGGCGTCAGGCAGAGGTACCAGAAATAGCCCGGTGTCAGCGTGATCAGCAGCGACGGATAGATCGCCATCAGCCAGGTCCGATACCGATCATCGCCCTGCAACGTCGTGTTGTCCTTGTGGGCAATCGACAGCGCGATGGAATCGTCCTTCAGGATGTGGTGATAGTTGAAATTGGCCTTACCCTCGGGGCAGGTCATGCGGCGCAGATCCACCGCGCCGCCGATCGTCGCCCCATGACACACCGGCAGGTGATAGCTCTCCATGAAGTTCTCGGCCAGGATCTTCCAGTTGGTGTTCCAGTGGTGCTCCTCTCGGAAGGTTTCGACATAGCTGGACATGTCGAGATAGCCGACCAGATCGTCGACCTCGCTCAGCTGCGCCTGCGGTTCGGGCAGATCCGCGTCCAGCGTCACCATGATCCATCCGTTCCAGTTGACACAGCGGATCGCGGGCAGGCTGTTGGCCTCCTTGCAGAACCCCGCGTTCATGTCCATCGCCGGGGCGCCGCGCAGGCTGCCGTCCAGCGAATAGGTCCACGCGTGGTAGGGGCAGGTGATCACGCGCGTGTTGCCGCGCCCCTCCAGCAGCACCGACATGCGATGGCGGCAGACGTTCGACATGGCGCGCAGCTGCCCCTCGCGGTCGCGCAGGATCAGCACCGGTTCGCCCGCGATCTGCATCGTCAGGTAATCGCCGGGCTGCTTCAGCGCATCGGCGCGCCCGGCACACAGCCAGGATTTCGCAAACACATGGGCCGCCTCCAGTTCCTGGAACTCGGGCGATGTATAGACGGATATCGGCATCGCATGGGCGTGTTCGAAAGCGACGGCGACATTGGCGCGCAGCTCGGCGGCGGGGTCATGAATGTTCATCAGTTTCTCCTGATCGGCGGCCGCTTTGGGAAATGCTCCCAGCTTCGCACGCACAGGCCGCGCCTCCCTCAGGCGGCCACAGCCACAGGTTCTGCCCTTGTGCCACGAAAGCAAGCGTCATCTTGGCGCCTGCCCCACCACGCACGAAAAAATGTCCGTCAATTAGGCGGCTGTCTCGCGCGCGCTCAACGCGCAGATGGCCGCGTGCTGGCTCAGGAACACCTCGCCCGTCATCTCGTCCAGGAAATGACTGCGTTTCAGACGGTCCATCACCGGGCCCTTCACTTCGCTCAGGTGCAGCCGCACGCCCGCGTCCCGCAGCCGGGTGTTGATCGCTTCCAGTGACTCCAGCGCCGACAGGTCGATATCGTTCACCGCGGCAAACATCAGCACCACGTCCCGCAGGCCGGGCTTTTCGGCGGCATGGCGCATCAGTTGATCTTCCAGAAAGCGGGCGTTGGGAAAATACAGGCTCTCGTCGACACGCAGCGACAGAACCTGCGGCTGCGTTTCCACATCATGGCGCAGCACGTTGCGATAATGTTCACTGCCCGGCATCCGTCCAACCACGGCGATATGGGGCCGCGACGTCTTGTACAGGTGCACCAGAACCGATGTCACGACGCCCGCCGTCACGCCAACCTCCACCCCCATCACCAGGGTCAGCAGGATGGTCACGCTGACCGCCGCGAAATCCGCCCGACTAAAGGCCCAGGCGCGCCGCAGGATCGAAAAATCGACCAGGCTCAGCACCGCGACGATGATGGTGGCGGCCAGCGTCGCCTTGGGCAGGTAATGGATCAGCGGCGTCAGGAACACCGCCGCCAGCGCCAGCCCAACCGCAGTAAACGCCCCCGCAGCCGGGGTTTCGGCCCCCGCATCATAGTTCACCACGGACCGCGAAAACCCGCCCGTCACCGGAAAGCCACCGGTCAGCGCCGCCCCGATATTGGCCGCACCCAGCCCGATAAGCTCCTGGTCGGGGTCGATCCGCTGACGCTTTTTTGCGGCCAGCGTCTGCGCCACGGAAATGCTCTCGACAAAACCGATGATGGAGATCAGCAGCGCGGGCAGGGCCAATTCCCGCACCAGCTCGGGCCTGAGCGATGGCAGCGTCAGCGGTGGCAGACTCTGCGGTACCTCCCCCACGATGGCGACACCCTGCGCCCCCAGATCAAGGCCCCAGGTGACCAGCGTGGTCGCCACGATCGCCAGGACCGGCCCGGTCTTGGCAACCAGATCGGCCATCCGCGGCCCCAGGCCGATCCGCCACAACAGCGGCTTCAGCCCCTTGCGCACCCAGAACAGGAACACCATCGCCGACAGACCCAGGCACAGGGTCACCGGGTTGATCTCGCCCAGATGGGGCCACAACGCGGACACGATCTCGATCAGCGTATTGCCCTCGCCCTGGATCCCCAACAGATGCCGCAACTGGCTGGCCGCAATCAGGATTCCACTGGCGGTGATGAACCCCGCAATCACCGGGTGCGACAGGAAATTCGCGACAAAGCCCAATCGGAACAGACCCAGGGCCAGCAGGATCGCCCCGGACATCAGCGCCAGCGTCACCGCCGCCGCCGCGTATCCCGCCGTCCCGCTGGCAGCGATATTGCCCACGGCCGCGGCCGTCATCAGCGACACCACCGCCACCGGCCCCACCGCCAGCGCCCGGCTGGTGCCGAACACCGCGTACAACAGGATCGGTGCGATCGACGCATAGATACCGGCCTCGGGCGGCAGACCCGCCAACAGCGCATAGGCCAGCGATTGCGGGATCAGCATGATCGTCACGATCAGCGCGGCCACGATATCTCCGCCAAAGGACGACCGGTCATAGCGCCGCCCCCAATCGAGAATTGGCAGGTAACGCGCAATCGAGTGCAGGTTCATCTAGGCAGTCCCATTCAGGTTGATCGGGCAACAGGCAGGGTATGTGCAGAATGGCCAGCGTCAGGCCCGGCCAGCTACAGGCCGGCCATGGGCCAGCCACGGGCCGGCGCCGCGAGGCGGGCAGCGGATATCGACAGGCCGGGGCGTGGTCCGCATGACGGCCACGCCCTGCCCCATATCTCACTCGAACCGGTTCACCGGCAGCTTCAGATAGGCGTTGCCATCCGCCTCGACCGGGGGCAGCCGCCCTCCGCGCAGGTTGATCTGCAGGGCCGCCAGAATGCGGGTCGGCAGCGACAGCGTGGCATCGCGTGCCTGGCGACGGGCGATCCAGTCGGTACGCTGGGTGCCGTCGCGCACATGGATGTTGCGGGCCTTGTGGTCGGCGACCGTCGCTTCCCATTCCGGCGTCTTGCGGGTCGAGGTGCCATAGTCATGACCGACGAACAGGCGCGTCTGCGACGGCAGCGACAGGATCTGCTGGATCGATTGCCACAGCGCCGAGGTATCGCCACCGGGGAAATCCGACCGCGACGTCCCGGCATCGGGCTGCATCAGGGTGTCATGCACAAACGCCGCATCGCCGCAGACATAGCTTACCGAACCCAGCGTATGCCCCGGCGACAGCATCACCCGCACCTCCAGATCTCCGATGCGAAACACCTCCTCCGCCTCGAATAGGCGGTCGAAATCGCGATGCGGATCAAACGCGTCGGGCAGGTTATACAGATCGGCCCAGAGGCCCGCGATCTCGGGCACCCGCGCGCCAATCGCCGCAGGCGCGCCCGTGCGCGCCCTCAACTGGGCCGAGGCCATGACATGGTCGGCATGGGGGTGGGTGTCCAGCACCCATTGCACCGTCAGCCCCTGCGCGCGCACCAGCTCCAGAACCTGGTCCATGCTCTGCGTGGAAAAGCGATAATTCTTCGGATCAAAGTTCCACACCACATCGATCAGCGCCGCCTGGCGTGTCACCGGATCGGCACAGATATACTGGATCGAACCTGTGTCAGGCTCGTAGATCCCCCAGACATCGGGGCTGCCCGCGCCCGTCGACGCGGAATGACGGACGAGCGGGGTACGCAGTAGATCGCTCATGCTGGGCCTCTTTCCTTCGATATGCGGGGCAACACGGCCTCGACCGCGCGCGCCCCGGGCCACCTTTTTCGGGGGCCATGGTCTCTCTTGTCTCTTGCCCGGCATGGCCGCACACACCGCCGATATTTGCGGGTGCGGGCCTTGCCTGGCTCTGTCATGCAGATATATTATGAATCACTTATATTCAAGAGGAAGAATATGAAAGCAGGCATGGATCTTCGCGACGGCGATATTCGCAGGGCGGCGACACTGATGGCGATGCTTGCCTCCGAGGCGCGATTGCAGATCCTGTGCCGACTGGTCGACGCTGAACGCTCGGTCGGTGACCTGGCCCGCGCCTGCGACCTGTCGCAGCCCAGCATGTCGCAGCACCTGAGGAAACTGAAGGACGCTGAGCTGGTCGTCGCACGCCGCGACGGCCAGACCATCTGGTATTCTCTCAGCGGAGGAGAGGTCGCCGCGATCCTGAAAACCCTGCACGGCCTTTACTGCGCCCGCTGAAACCGGCCCGCCCCGTCCCTGGCACGATCAGCGCGCGCCATACGCAGCCGGCGGGTCGCACCGGCGCGGCGCAAACACGTCAGGAGCCCGCAGCCTGCGGCCCCATCCCCGACGGCCAGGGGGCGATCGCCGGGCGCGCCACCACCGCCTCGTGTTCGCCAAAGACAACCTGGTCGCGCCCCTCGACCTTGGCCCGGTACAGCGCCCGGTCCGCGATCTCGAAGGCATCCTCAAGCCGCAATGTCGCCGCCCCCCAGCAGACGCCGATGCTGGCCGTGGTCGGCGGCGCGTTCCTGGCCTTCACCATGTCCAGCTCGGAAATTGCCGCGCGGATTCTCTGGGCAATGGCAGCGGCCTGTTCCAGGGTCGACGACGGCAGGCAAACTGCGAATTCCTCACCTCCGAACCGGGCGACCAGGTCGCCATCGCGCACGCAGGTCGACAGCTTGCGCGCGGCGGCGATCAGCACCTTGTCCCCCCCGGCATGGCCGAGCACGTCATTGACCTTCTTGAAATTGTCCAGGTCGACCAACAGAAAGGCCATGTCCTTCGATGTGCCGGTCCGGGTCACGGTGGCATAGGCCGCCTCAAAGGCGCGCCGGTTCAGCAGCCCGGTCAGGGGGTCGATCGACGCCTGCGCCTGTAGCCGCCTCCACCGTCGCGCCCGGCGCCTCTCGCGCTCCAGGAATCCGCCAAGAACCGTGGTGCCGATGATATTGGTCACCACCAGGAACGGCACGGCCGACGAAAAGACCGCCCCCCAGTAACTGCGCGGCAACAGAAACGTACAGACATAGGACAGGCTGATCGTCAGCCCCAGACCAACCAGCAGCTTCCGACTGGTCCGTTCCTGATTGCGCGTGAAATGCCGCCATGCCAATCCGGCGCAGGTCGCCACGAACAGCGACACGATGCACACGATCGCCAGCGGCTGGTCTTCGTAATATCGGGTCACGGCGGCCATGACAAAACTGATCAGCCCCGCCAACGGCCCCACAAAGGCCCCGGCGCAGCCCACGAACAGATTGCGCGGATCGATCTGGATGCCGTTGATGTGCATGACAGGTTGCAGCGATGCGGCGGCCGCACCGAACCCCAGGATCAGCCCCAGGACGATATTGCGTACCAGGCGGTGCGACAGGTTACGCGTTGCGATCCCGTAACTGATGGCAACCAACGCCATAAGACCGGCAAAATTGGCCGTCGATAAAAGATAGAGCGACATGAAATGGGGTACTCATTACCAAATTGTCTGAGCGAAATTCGCGCCCGCCGGGGGGTGATGCGGCATTAAAGTATGATAATATCGATTTGTGCAACCCTTGTGGCGCCTGCCGTCTTGCCGTTAGGTCAATTCTCTTTCCGACAGGGCCAGACAGGGCCATTCTTCCCCCTATTTCCCGCGTGTCAGGGGCAAATCCCGGCACTGCCATCGCGAATGGCCTCTGCCTCGCACACGGAGCACGCGCAAACCATACGGAATCGAACGGACTTTGAGGGGGGAGTATCTGAACGGGGTCTGCCGCCCGGGTCCTTCCACGCGCCACGGCATTGACCCGCGGGGCAGACACGCGGCAAAGGCCGGCGCCTCTGGCAAGGGGGCGGAATGCCTCCGGGTGGATCGGGCGCTGCTGAAGAGGTCGTCAAAGCCTCTGCGCGCCAGAGGCAGACGGCGGCAGGCGCCCGTCGTCGCGGGCGCCTGCGGGTCTTCAGCCCTTGAGGGCGCTCAGCACATCTGCGGGGCGGATCGGCAGCTGCCGCAGCCGCACCCCCACCGCCGAATGGATCGCGTTGGCGATGGCCGGGGCAATGACCGTGGTGCCCGGTTCACCCAGGCCTACGGGTACCTCCGTACTGTCGACAAAGGCGATCTCCATCGGCGGCGTGTCGATCATCCGCAACGGCGTGTAGGTGCCAAGGTTCACGTCGCTGACATTGCCGTCCTCGAACGTCGTCCCTTCGTACAGCGCCATGGACAGACCCCAGAGGGCCGCCCCTTCGCATTGCGCCAGCGCGCTGTCAGGATCGACAACCGTGCCGCAATCGAAGGCCAGCCAGATCTTCTGCACCTCGATGCGGCCAGTCTCGCGATCCACCCGCACCTGCACCGCACCTGCGGTCCAGGTCGGCATGGTGCGCGACTGGCCAAAGGTGGTGGCGATGCCGATGGCCGTGTCCGCCGGCAGATCCGCCGTGCCATACCCCGACATCTGCGCGACCCGTTCCAGCACGTTGGCCTGGCGCGATGCACCGCCCACGGCATTCGGCGCCGACCCGGCATTCTGGCCTTCTGCCTTCAGGTGGCGCAGCCGGAATTCCAGCGGATCGGCCCCCAGTTTCAGGGCCGCCTCGTCCATGAAGCTCTCGACGGCAAAGTTCGTCCAGCCCGGCCCGACCGAGCGCAGCCAGCCGGGGCGGAACGTCTTGTTGGCCAGGTCGTTGGATATCGCCCGCACCCGGTGCGCGCCGACCGAATACCAATGGTCGGCCCCGTCGATGGCAAAGGGGTCGTAGGGTTCGTCGTTCACCCCCTTGGGCATGAAGGACGGCACCATCACCCCCGTCGGCCAGCCCGCGGCGGCATGGTGTTCCATCCCGACAACGCCGTTGTCGGCGTCGAACGCCATTCGCAGCTTTTGCACGCTGGGCGAACGCGGGCTGTCGAACTGGGCATCGTCTTCGCGAAAGAACACCAGCTTGACCGGCTTGCCATCCAAAGCCTTCGAGGCGAGGGCCGCCGGAACCGTATAGTCGCCGTTCAGGCGACGGCCGAACCCACCGCCCAGCATGTAGGTGCGCATGACGATCTTGTCCGCCGGGACATCCAGCGCGCTCGACAGTGTCGGCAGGATCAGCGATTGCCACTGGTTGCCCGTGTGGATTTCCCAGATGCCATCGTCATTGCGGAACACCGTCGCGTTCAGCGGCTCAAGCTGGAAATGCAGCACCGTCTGCGTGACATATTCGGCCTCCAGGATATCCGCCGCCCCCTCAAAGGCGCCTGTCGTATCCGGCGTCTGGGTCGGCAGGATCGCACCCACCGTTTCATCCGCGATCAGGGCCCGCGACCGATCGTTGATATCGGCCTCGGTAACGGCGGCGGTGTCGCCCGCGCTCCAATCGACCTCGATCCGCTCCGACGCCCACTTGGCCGCCATCAGCGTCTCGCCCAGCACCACGACCCAGCCGGGCACGGTGCCCGAGGGGTCGTCCAGTGTCAGCGTCTGCAAGTACCCCTTCACGTCGCGGGCCCCGCTGTCATCCACCGAAGAAACGCTGGCGCCCAGCCGCGTCGGCGGCAACAGCGGCACCCCATAGACCATGCCCTCGACCTTGGCATCCAGACCGTAGATCGTCTTGCCATCGGTCTTGTTCGCGATGTCCAGCGCGGTGACGTCCTGCCCCACCAGCCGCAATTGCGAATGTGGCTTCAGGGGCAGCGCCTTCAGCTCGTCCTCGGTGAACGACCGCTCCAGCCCGCCCGCCACCAGCTCGGCATAGCTGATGCTGTTGCCGCCATTGCTGACGACCCCGTCGCGCACGCTGCAGGCAGAGGCCTCGACGCCCCATTTCTGCGCCGCCGCCTCGATCAGGGCCGTGCGGCCCGCCGCACCGGCCTGTCGATACACCGGCCAGCTCTGCCAGACGGACCAGCTGCCGCCCGTGACCATGGTGCCCCATTTCTCGGCCGTGTCGACATGGGTGATATGCACCGACTCCCACGCGACCTCCAGCTCGTCCGCCAGGATACGGGCGATGGCGGTGCCGACGTGCTGCCCCATCTCGGCGCGCGTGATATTCACGTTCACCCGCCCGTCACCGTCGATCCAGTACCACAACGTCGGCTCGAACGCCGCGCCATCCGGGGTGATCGGCACCCCATCGGCTGCGGCCGGGTCCATCGCGGCAACGGAAGGGCGTGGAAAACCAAAGGCAACCCCCGCCGCGGTCATAGACACCAGAAAGCCGCGCCGCGTCATGGCCCCGGCGTGCGGGGCCTTGCCCGACGGCGTCGTCGCCAGGCGTGAAAGCAGTTTGTTACCCATTGTCTTGTGCTCCCGACAGTGCGGTCGCGGCCTCGCGGACCGCCTTGCGAATACGCGGATAGGTCATGCAGCGGCACAGGTTGCCCGTCATGACCGCGTCGATATCGTCGTCGCTGGGGTTCGGAATGTCGTGCAACAGCGCGGCGGCCTGCATGATCTGACCCGACTGGCAATAGCCGCATTGCGGCACCCGCAGATTGCGCCAGGCCTCCTGCACCGGGTGATTGCCCGCCTCGTCCAGCCCCTCGATCGTGGTGATCTCGGTGCCCGCGACATCGCCCAGCAGCGTGATGCAGGATCGGGTCGCGCGCCCGCCCACATGCACCGTGCAGGCGCCGCACATGCCGATACCACAGCCGAACTTTGTCCCCGTCAGCCCGATCTCATCCCGGATGGCCCAAAGCAGCGGGGTCTGCGGATCTGCGTCGACGCTGACAGCGCGCCCGTTGATCGTGAACTCTATCATTGTGTGTATCCCTTGATGATCAATGCGCTGCCCGGCCCTGCGCCCGGATTTCGGACACGGTCGTTGCCAGGTTCGCCCAGGCAGGCTTTTCCGCACGCTTGTCGCGCAGATAGGCCGCAATCGCGGTGATTTCTTCGTCGTTCAGCGCCTGGCGGAATCCGGGCATGACCACGCCCGCAATCCCCACGGGGCCATTCACACCGTCCAGCATGACGTGAATCAGGTTGGTCGGATCGTCCAGGTTGGTGGCCGAGTTGATGCCCAGGTCGGGCCGGCCCTGCGCGATCTGTTCCGCGTTGTAGTGGCACGATGCGCAGGCCGTCGCATACAGACGCGCGCCCAGGTCGCCGCGGTATTGCGGATCGGGGCGGTTGGCCTTCAGGCTGGCCATCACCGCCGCACTGCCTGCGGGGTCATCGTCCTGCGCGCCCACCTTGTCGGCCAGGTAGATGCTCAGCGCGGCGATGTCGGCTTCGGGCAGCGCGCGCACACCGGCATGAACGACCGGACCCATCGGGCCCGCCGCGACACCGTGGTACGTCGCCACGCCACTCTCGAGATAGGATTTGAACTCGGCCGCGCTCCAGGGGACATGCGACGGGTTGCCGGCGGTCAGTGCCGGCGCGATCCAGCGGTCGATCTCGGCACCGGCGAACTGGGCGTCCTCACGCTCCGCACCCAGCGCGTTGCGTGGCGTATGGCAGGCGCCACAATGCGTCACACCCTCGGCCAGATAGGCGCCCCGATTCCATTCGTCCGAATGCGCCTCGTCTGCCTCGTAACGGCCGAAATCCGCGAACAGCAGCTTCCATCCCGATTGCAGCATCCGCAGGTTCAGCGGAAAGGGCAGCTCGTTTTCCTTCTGCACAGTTTGCACCGGCGCAACCTCGGTCATGATATAGGCATAGATGGCGTCGACGTCCGCATCGCTCATCTTGGTAAAGTGATCATAGGGAAAGGCCGGGAACAGGTGATTGCCCTCTCGGTCGACCCCTTCGTGCATGGCGCGACGGAACGCCGCCTGCGAATAGGTGCCGATGCCCGTGTCCACGTCCGGCGTCAGATTGGTCGAATAGATCGTGCCGAACTGCGTCTCCATCGGGTAATTCCCAGCATAGGGCGCGCCGTCCGATGCCGTATGGCAGGTTGCGCAATATCCGGCGGCGGCCAGAATGCGGCCCTGTTCCACCAGGTCGGCGTCAAATGCGGGCTGGTCATCCCGTGCGACGGGATCCATGGCTGGCTTGTAGGTATAGACACCGAAACCGACCGCAGCGATGACCGCCACTGCCAGTATGCCTAGAAGGAACCGTTTTAGCATGTAGCTGATGTCCTTGGATTTCATTCCTGGGGCCGCCGCGCCAAGGATCGTCACTGGCGGGGCAGAAAGGTTTCGCTTGGCTGCGTGGCATCGGGGAGGCCGCGCGTCGTGCGCCGCCATCGGGAAACGTCCGGGGGTGAGTCACGCGTGACAGGCACTCTATGCCGGAATAAATCAACGCGAGGCAGCGGGAAGAGTTCCGATCCTTCTGCGGATTATGTTAATTTTTTGGAAACATCCGACTTGGTTGCCGCTGTCCTGTCACGCCTGCCAAGTCGCCCCTGCCAACTCGCTCTGGGCAATTCGCTCTGGGCAACTCACTCCGCACAACGAAGCGCCAGGCCAAGCGAAACAGGGCCATGCCACGCGCCGGGCAGCATGGCATGGCATTATGGCATGGCTCTGTCTTGCCGCCATGGCGTTACGCTACCGCTGATGCGCCGTGCATAGGCAACCCTGGGCAAGCTGGCCCGCGCACATGTCGCGTCGCTCCGCCTGGCCACCTGCCCGCCCGTGACGCAACCCAGATCATCCTGACGCGATCCTAGGATCAGTCTCTCGGCCTCTCATCGCAGGCCGCGTTGCGCGAATGGTCTCCTCGTGTCTCTGGTCCCATCATCATCGCGCCCCGCCGCCGCCCCGCGAAATTCCGGACTTTCACACCGTTCGGAAACCGTTCTGATACCGTTCAAATACCGACGTTCGAATCTAGCGATATCAGTCACTTAGCCCGCGAATACCGACACCCCCTTACCGACCCTCCGCCAACAGCCTCTGTCCCACGCCCCGACATCCCCCGGGGCCCGAGGCCGCATCGACCTCGGGCCAGCAACGGCCCTGCCCCCTCGCGCAAAACGGCGGGCCCTCCGGTCACGCATTCCAGCGCGCGTGATCACACCTGTCCCGCGGTTGCCGACACCCGTGGCCCCGATGCTGAATGGCCACGAACCCCGAACTCGATCACGGCCCGCAGGTCCGGCCTTTTGCGCCGCTGCCCGAACGAAACCGGTGTCCGATCAGATCGGGTATTTCAACGCACCGTCCTGCATCGTGATCCAGCGCAGTTCGGTAAACTCGTCTATCCCCCAAATCCCGCCGAACCGACCATATCCTGAGGCTTTCACCCCCCCAAAGGGCATCTGCGCTTCGTCATGGACCGTCGGGCCGTTGATGTGACAGATGCCGCTTTCAATGCGCTTTGCCACCGCCAGCGCCGCCATCGTATCACGGCTGAACACCGCCGCTGACAGGCCAAACTCGCTTTCATTCGCTATGCGGATGGCCTCGTCGACAGAACCCGCGCGGATGATGGCAACAACCGGGCCAAAGCTTTCCTCGGTATAAATCCGCATCTCCGGCGTGACGTGATCCAATGCAGCGGCGTTCAGGATCGTGCCCTTCCCCCCTCCCGCAATCAGGGTCGCGCCCTTGTCGACAGCATCGGCCGTCAGGGCGCGGATACGGTCCGCACCGGCCATATTGACCAGCGATCCCAATGGGGTATTGCCGTCGCGGGGATCGCCCGCTGTCAGCGTCTGGACCTTGGCCGAAAAGGCCTCGACGAAACGGTCCCCGACCTCGCCCACGGTGATGATCCGCTCGGTCGACATGCAGATCTGCCCCTGGTTCATGAAGGCGCCAAAGGCCGCGGCCGCCACCGCCGCATCGACATCTGCATCTTCCAGAACGATCATCGGGGCCTTGCCGCCAAGCTCCAGCAGGGCCGGTTTCAGGTTGCGCCCCGCCAGCCCGCTGATGACCCGCCCGACACGAGTCGAGCCGGTGAAGTTGATCCTGCGGATTGCCGGGTGTTCGATCAGCGCCGCGACAATCTCCGGGGCCTCGTCCGGGGCGTTCGAAATGGCGTTCAACACACCCGCCGGCAACCCGGCCTCCGCAACCGCTTCGACGATAAGCGAATGAACCCTGGGGCAAAGCTCGGACGTTTTCATGACCACGGTATTGCCGCAGGCCAGCGGTGTCGCGATGGCGCGCACCCCAAGGATCACAGGCGCGTTCCAGGGCGCCATCGCCAGAACGACACCGGCTGGCTGACGGATCGCCATGGCCGTTGAACCGGGCCGGTTCGACGGAATGACCTCCCCCTTGATCTGGGTCGTCAGCGATGCCGCCTCAACCAGCATCTCGGAGGCCAGCATCACGTTGAACCGGCCCCAGGCCTCGGTCGCACCGATTTCCTCCTTCATCGCCTGAACGATATCATCACCACGCGCCGTCAGATTTTTCGCCGCCGCCAGCAATGTGTGCCGCCGCTCTCCGGGAGAAGTCACAGACCAGGTGGCAAAGGCACTTGCAGCCGCGTCCACCGCGCGCGCCACATCGCCGAGAGAGGCCGCCGCCGCCTCGGTCACCACATCGCCGGTCACCGGGTTCGCCAGGGTGAAGCTTCGGTCGCCTTCGGCCGCGGTGTAAGTTCCGTTGATATAGAGGTTCAGCTTTTCCATCAGTGTCTCCTGTTACCTTGTTTTCGCCAGGGTTCCGCCCAGAAAGGCGCGCACCACGGCAGGGTCGGATTTGATCTGGGATGCGGGCCCGGCCCCTGAAATGCGCCCAACCTCCATGAGGTAGGCAAAGTCGGCCAGCTCCAGCGTGGCGCGGGCATTCTGTTCGACGATCAGGATGGTCAGTCCGGTTTCCCGGATTCGCGACAACGCCGCAAAGACTTCCTTGACGACAATCGGGGCGAGGCCCAGCGATGGCTCGTCCAGCAAGAGCAAATCGGGTTTCGACATCAGCGCCCTGCCGATCGCCACCATCTGCTGCTCGCCACCTGACATTGTGCCGGCCAACTGGCTCCGGCGCTGTGCCAGCTTGGGAAATAGCGCGAACACCTCTTCCATCTGCGCATTCGCACCTGTCGCTGCCCGTTTCGCAATGGCCCCCAGACGCAAATTATCCAGCACCGACAAGCCCGGAAAGATGCCCCGCCCCTCGGGAACCAGGGCGATCCCCTGCTCGACAAGCAGATGCGCGGGACGACCCAGAAGCGACTGGCCCCGATACACGATTTCACCTGCCGTGGGTTGCACCCGTCCCCCGATCGCCCCGAGGAGAGATGACTTGCCCGCACCATTCGCGCCCAGGATTGCGACCATGGTGCCCTGCGCCACGTTCAGCGTGGCACGATCCAATGCGATATGCTTGCCGTAGGCGATGGTCAGGTCTCTGATCTCAAGCATCGACCTCTCCCCCAAGATACGCGCTGACCACCATGGGATCGGCCAGCGCAATGTCCGTCGGGGCGTCCGCGATCAATTCACCGGAATTCATCACCACGACACGGGGGCACAGCGCGCGCACGGCGTCGATGATATGTTCGACCATCAGGATCGTCAGCCCGCCCTGATGCAGAGTGCGGATAAGCGCGACTCCTTCGGCAAGCTCGGTCGGGTTCAACCCGGCCAACCATTCATCAAGCAGCAGGATTTCCGGCTCTGCGGCAAGCGCCCGGGCAAGCTCCAGCCGCTTTTGGTCGATATAGGTCAGGTCAGCTGCGGCGACCCCGGCCCTGTCGGACAAACCAACCATTTCCAGCGCGCCGAGCGCGACACGACGCGCTGCGGCGCCCCAATGCGCGTGCCGCCCGAAAACGGCCGTGATCATGACGTTTTCGACCAGGCTCAACGATGGCAGGGTCCGAACCAGCTGGAACGTCCTTGCGACGCCCGCGCGCGCAATCCGATCCCGGCTCAGGCCGGTCAGGCGCAATCCATCCAGCCGTATATCGCCACTGGTCGCGGGCAAGGCACCCGAAACCAGGTTGATCAGGGTCGTCTTGCCAGATCCGTTCGGCCCCAGCAATCCGACGACCTCTCCCTTTTCCAGGGTGAATGACACGTCGCTGACCGCGCGCAATCCGCCGAATTGCTTTACGGCCCTGTCGATTTCAAGAAAGCTCATCCTCTTGCCCCTTTCGCCTTGCCCAAAAGCCGCTCGGTGCTTGCGATCAGGCCATTCGGAACCAGAAAGACGACGCCGATGAACAGCAGGCCCAGCAGGATCGGGTATGAATCGGGAAAGTTCGAAGACAGCCATTCAAAGATCAGGAACAGCGGCACCGCACCCAGCGTCGGCCCCCACAGTCGGTTCGCCCCCCCGAGCAGAGCCATGATGACCGTCAGAAAGCTGATCGTCGGGTTGAACACGATCGACGGTTCCACATACACATACCTGGGCGAGGTAATGGCCCCGGCCAGCGTCAGGATGACCGCGGACAGCACGAAGGCCAGCAGCTTGACCCGGGCCAGGTTGATACCGGAATGGGCCGCCACGGTCTCGTCGTCCCCGATGACCCTCAGCGCCATTCCCAGCCTTGAGCGATGGATCCACGCAGTCAGCGCAATCGTGATCGCCGCAAGCCCGAGCATCTGCCAATAGATCTGGCGCGTGGTGATATCCAGAAAGATATAGCGGCCAAGCGTTCCGGTGACATTGACCTCGTACCACGTGATCAGCTGCCGGACGAGTTCGGCCAGACCGAAGCTGAAGATGACGAAATAGACCCCACGCAGCCTCAGCGTGGCCAGGCCAACGACCAGCGCGATTGTCCCGCCGATCAGTGCGGCACACAGCAGCACCGCGCCGTAGCCGAGAGTTTCGTTCAGTACGGCGACGGTATATGCACCGGTGCCATAAAATGCGACCGTCGCCAGCGAGATATAATGCGTCTGGCCTGAAAACAGCGCCCAAGCCGAGGCCAGCGTGACATAGGTGGCCGCCCCGATCAGCAGCCCGAGACCATAGTCCGTCACGATCAGGGGCACGATTGCCAGCAGGGCAAGGCCGATCAGTGGAAGGATGATCCTGCTCATGTGCGCGCTCCGAACAGGCCCTGCGGTCGCCACAGCAAGACCAGCAGAAAGATCGCAAAGGTCGCGGCAAGTGTCAGGCCCGGATCAATGGCCGTGGCCACGAAGGTTTCAAGCAGGCCAAGGGCAAGACCAGCCGCCAGTGCGCCGGGGACATTCCCGACCCCGCCCATGATCACGATGACCAATGCTTTCATCGTGAAAACCACGCCGCCTGTCGCGGAAAAGGTCTGGTACATCGAAATTGACGCCCCTGCAGTCGCGGCCAGAGCGGAACCGATCGCGAACCCCTGACGGGCCACCCGATTGACATCGATCCCGACCAGGGGCGCCGACCCCGGCGTCAGAGCCACAGCGCGCATGATCAGGCCCCACCGCGTCTTTTGCAGCGCAACCACGAGCGCGCCACCCGCCAGCACGCAGATGGCAAAGGCGATCAGCCGGTTCAGCGCAACCGAGACGCCGAGGACGTCGATGCCGCGATCCAGGTAGGATATGGAGGTAAAGTTCGCGCCGAACCCGACCAGCAGCACGCCCTGTATCAGGAACAGCAGACCGAACGTGGCAAGGATACTGTCGACCTCAAGCCGCCCACTGGAACCCGAACGCGCCACGAGCGGTCGCATCATGACCTGATACAACAGCCAGCCGAACCCGTATCCGGCGATGGTGACGAACGGCAAGGCCACCAAGGGCGGGACCCCCAGATGTTGAAACGACGCGACCACCAGAAAGGCGGCGATCAGGGTGAATTCGCCATAGGCCAGGTTCATGATGCGGGCGATCCCGTATTGCAGGGTCAGCCCAAGCGCCAGCAGCGCATAGGTGCCCCCCAGCACAAGGCCGAGGATCAGTGTCGTGGAAAGCATTGGTAACCTCGATTGGCAGGAGCAATATCAACCCGCGCCGCCATTGCGGCGCGGGTATTGTTAACTCACCACTCCGGTTTGGGGATGATCGGCGTGGCTGCACCTGTCTTGTCGGCCGGGCCGATTGCGCGAAACGCATCGCCCTGCCATTGCCCGATCCACCAGAGATCGCGCAACTGGTTGTCCTCCAGCTTGACCTCACCCACGACAGTTTCGAACGTCCCTCCTGACAACTCCTCGGCCAGGGCCGCATGGTCCAGACCGACCCGTTCGATCGCCTGCGCCAGCATCTCCAACGACGCATAGGTGATGGCCGATGCCCAGCTGTCGGGGGGGCTTCCGACGAACGCCGTGTGACGGGTGAAATACTCCTGGATGGCCGGGCTTTCAGCGTCGACGCCGCCGATGGCCATGACCCCTTCGGCCTTGCCGTCCGCGACCCCCGGATAGATCGGGAACGCGCCGCCGACCGAGATATAGAAGACCGCCGGGTTATAGTTCATCGACTGGGCCGTCTTGGTCATGCCGAACGAACCGGGGGGATAGGAAAATGCCACGAAACTATCCGCGCCAGATCCCTGAGCTTCGCTCATGATCGCGGCAAAGTCCGAGGTACCCAGTGGATATGTCTTGTCGTAGACCAGCTCGAACCCCGCCTCGGCAAAGGCCGGACGCGCGCCGGTAATCAGGTCGATCCCGAAGCCATCCGCGACGGAGACAACGGCGACCTTGTTGTTGATCGTGCCCGCGTCACGCGCCTTGGTCAAAACGTCAACCAGGCCACCGGCATAATCATGTCCTCCCCCCAGCATCCAGAAACTGCGGTCCCAACGCGCGGCAAAATCCGGCGCCTTGTCCGTCACCGCCGTGACGGCAAGCTGCGGATAGCCGAACCGCGCCATCAGCGGCGCAATCGCCAGGTTGCCCCCCGTTCCCCAGGGCGGCAGGATCAGATCGACCTTGTCCTGGGTGGCGAGCCTTTCGATCGATCGGACAAGGTCTTCGTTGGCTGACCGGTTGTCGTATTCCACAACTTCGATCATTCTCTGCGATCCGTCAGGCATCGTCAGCCCGCCGGCCTTGTTCACCGTATCGACCCAAAGTTCGTAGTTGGGAATCGTGGTAATTCCCGCGCCCGTGGCGTTCGGGCCGGTCCGGGCCACTGCATATCCGATCTTCACCGGCCCATCCTGCGCCAGCGCGGAACCGGCACCAAACGCAAGAGTCGATGTCATGCAAATGGAGAGCGCGCGCAGGGCAGCGCGCCGCGAAATACGTGTCATAATTTCCTCCCTTGTGATCACCACCAAAGGCGACCTGCTGTCGCCCCGAGGTGCCGCTTGGCGCGGGTCTTCGGGGCTGACGTCAAAGGTATATCTGCCCGCTCACGCATATAAATGTATTCTTGCGGCCATTTTTTGTACTTTTGCTTGATTGAAGCGCAATTGATTGGCACGAATGCTCATGCCGCACATGCTCCGCCCCGCCAGACCGCGCCGCTCCACACCGGGGCTGCACCAGATCAAGAGCCCACTGTCCCGCATCGCTTTCGGGCTGGCCTCCGGCACGTCGCATCTGCTCTGGCTTGGGCATGGCACCGTCCACCTGCGACAGGGCGACGGCGACACGACATTGGAGAGTAACGGACCACGTCTGTTGTGGTGGGCTGACGGCGCGGGGCGTGAACTGATTGCGGAAATCGGTGCCCGTGGCACGCTGCTGTCGATCCCGCAGGTAACCCTGATCCAATCCCTTCCAACCACGCCGATCGGCGCACAGATGCAACGCACGATCTCTCAGGATCTCGATCTCGCGGCGGAATCCTCTTCTTCCGTGGTCAGGCTGCTGGAAGGGTTCGTGCACGAACGCAAAAGCGGCGAACACGGCACCGATATCGCGACCTCACACTACCTGGGACTGCTGGTCCTTCAGCTCTGGCGACTGGCGCGGCGGGACCTTGTCAACCTTGGGGGCGCGCCACAGGGGTTGTCAGAACGCTTCATCCTGCTGGCTGCACAACGTGTCCGCGATCACCGTCCCATCGACGACTATGCGCGCGACCTGAACGTAAGCCGCGACCGGCTCGGTTCTGCCGTAAAACGGGCCACGGGTTTGCCGCCCCAGGCCTATCTGCACCGACTGCTGATCCGCGAAGCGATGGAGCTTCTGGCGAATACGGGGATGCCTGTCTCGCAGGTGGCCTTTCGCCTGGGCTTTGTCGATCCGGCCTATTTCACACGGTTTTTCAAGCGCGAAACCGGGCAAAACCCCGGCGCCTTTCGTCGTTCCGAAGATGCGCCCCCGCAATCCTTCGCAGCCTGGCCCTGACGGCCGAGCCGAACGACCTGTGACGCGGCCCTGCACGCGTGCGACGCTCCACCCTGTGTTCCCGTGCGCTTCGACCGAGGGGGCCGCGATGCGTCCTGCGGCAGTTCACGGAAAAATAATCGATGTATGAAATTCAGCTGTAGCTCGGGAGCCTTTTCATTGACGTCGGGACCAGTCCGCCATGACCATCAAAAGAAAGATATTTGGCGTTTTCACGCTGGTAACCGTTCTGGCATGGGGTGGGATCCTGACCGCGATCCTGTTGCTCGTCGCGCAGAACGCGCGGATGGAACAAAGCGCGCACCTGTCGCAATCGATCACGCAAAACCTGATGCCGCTCTTTTCCGCTGTAAAGGACATCAAGACCGACGTGATCCAGGTCCAGCAATGGTTGACCGACATTTCCGCAACCCGCGCAGCACCGGGTTTCGATGACGGTTTTGCCGAGGCGCAGATCTTCGCCGATGCCTTCGAAACCGACGTCGCCCTTGCGCGCCAGTACGCGAATTTCCTGGGAATTGTCGACGTCGGCATCGCGCTGGACAATATTTCCCAAGCGTTCCCATCCTTTTACGAGGGTGGCAAGAAAATGGCGCAGGCCTATATCGCCTCCGGCCCTGAGGGGGGAAACCCCCAGATGTCAGAATTTGATACGGTGGCCGAGGTCATGGGGAACGCCATGGATGGCCTGCTCGCTGTCATGGAAGAGCATCGTATCATGCTTGCGACGCAACTGAACTCGATCACCGAAGATGTCACCGCCGCCAATACGCGGCTTATTTGGCAACTGGTCATATTCACCGTGCTTGCCGCAACCGCCACGGCCGTTGGCGTCCTGGCTCTGTTTCGCAATCTCTCGCACAGCTTTCGCGATCTGGATGACGACATCACCGCCATCATGACCGAAGGCACCCAGCAAACCCAGGGCAAGCTCGACCCGCAAAGATCGGATGAACTCGGCCCCGTGGCCCGCGCGCTCGATGCCTTTCGTCACAACCTGGCCGAGACCCGCGCCACAAAGGAGCGGGAAGAGCACCAACAATTGCAGGAACAGCAAGAACGTCATGCCCTGGAACAGGCCGCCCTTGAAGAGGCTCAGGCGCAGGCCCGCGAGGCGACCCGGAGGGAGGCCGAATTGCAAGAGCAACGCGCACGTGAGCGCGTGATCGTACAGGATATCGGCGAAGTCGTGCGCGCCTGTGCTGCTGGCGATTTTTCCAAATCCCTGCGCACGGACGACAAGGATGGCGTCTTCGCCGAGGTCTGTGATGGTCTCAACAAGGTGGGCGAAGCCGCGAACAAGGGGCTGGGCGCCGTGCTGACA
Organism: Pseudooceanicola sediminis; assembly: GCF_003575965.1. GTDB lineage: Bacteria > Pseudomonadota > Alphaproteobacteria > Rhodobacterales > Rhodobacteraceae > Pseudooceanicola > Pseudooceanicola sediminis. Next base: position 97,131 of record NZ_QWJJ01000005.1, read on the forward strand.
GGTTTGCAGCAACTGGCCGCAGGGGATCTGACACAGCACATGCCCGACAATTTCTCCGGTATTTTCGCCGAGATCGCGACCGAAATGAACACCGCCTCCGAGACCTTGGGCCGGACATTGTCCGGCATTTCCGAGTCTTCTGAAACGGTGGACGCTTCGTCGCGCGAAATTGCCCTGGTCACCAGCGACCTTGCAAAGCGGTCCGAAGACAATGCCGCCATGCTGGAAAACACGTCACTGCGTCTCGCCAACATGTCCGAAACCGTGCAGGCCGCCGCTGACTTCGCCAAAACGGCCTGTGTTTCGGTCGAAGGCATTTCAGAGGGCGCGAAGTCCGGTCACGACGTGGTCAGACGGGCCGTCGCGGCGATGGATGCTATTCAGACATCTTCGGACGCTATCGGAAAAATCCTTCACGTGATTGACGAAATTTCTTTTCAAACCAACCTACTGGCATTGAATGCAGGGGTCGAAGCCGCCCGCGCCGGCGAGGCCGGTCGAGGCTTTTCCGTGGTTGCGACCGAAGTTCGCGCCCTCGCGCAGCGGTCGGCGGTCGCGGCGGGGGAAATCGCAGATCTGATCAAGACCTCGGGCATAAACATCGGACGCGGTGTCGACCTCGTAAAGGCATCAGGCGAGGCATTTCAGGACATCGTAGGCGGCATCGACGTCGCGACGACACAGATCCGCCAGATCGTGACAGCCTCCGATGAGACGGCCAGCGGAATCGAGGAGATTTCCAAGGCGACAAGGGATCTCGATCGCATATCCCAACGCAATGTCGCAGCCTTCGAAGAAACCAACGCCTCCGTCTACGCCCTTCAGGCCGAGGCGAATGCCTTGAAAAATTCCGCCAGTGCTTTCCGCACCAAGGCGCTGCCGCGCGGCGGCGCGGCAATCTCCGGCCAGATGCCTCTCTCGGCATGATCGCGCGACGACGCTGTCGCCCAAACGGCCTCCTCCCCCAAAAGCGCGAGTTTTCTGCACGCACCGAGCATCGACGACACGCCGGTCGAGCATTCACCGCTTTCCTGATACACGCCCGCCCCGTGCGCAATCTGCCACCCCCCTGGAAGGGCGGCCGCATCGCAGGCCCATTGGCCTCATGTCGAAAAGGACCCCAGTTGCGACGCAGGTGGTACGGCGCGGCGCGTAAGGTCCGTGCTTAGACTGCGGCAACGCAACCCCCCGCACCCCGCGAAAGCATAGTCAAATGATCAAGGTACTGTCCGGCGTCTGGGCCCTTTTGCTGGGCATTGTCCTGATCATGCTTGGCAACGGCATGCACTTTACCCTGATTGGTCTGCGCGGCGGGATCGAGGGGTTTTCGGCCGCACAGCTGGCCATTGTCACCTCCGGTTATTTCATGGGCTTTCTCTCGGGCGCGCGGATGACCCCATTGCTGATCCGTCGTGTCGGCCACGTGCGGGTCTTTGCCGCGCTTGGCAGTTTCATGTCGGCAGGTCTGATCGCGTTTCCGCTGCTGACTGATCCGATTGCCTGGACCGTGCTTCGCCTGCTTGTCGGGTTCTGCATGTCAGGGGTCTATGTCACGGCTGAAAGCTGGCTGAACAACGCCGCGACAAATGACACGCGCGGCAAGGTCCTGTCGGCATACATGATCGCGCAGACGTTGGGGATCATTGGTGCGCAGGGCCTTTTGACGTTGGGCGATGCGGCAACTTCGGCTCTGTTCATCGGTGCCTCGATCCTTGTTTCGATCTCCTTCGCGCCGATCCTGTTGTCCATCACGCCCGTCCCGACCGTAGAGGTCACCCGGCCGATGCCCCTGAAGGCGCTGTTTTCCGGGTCTCCCCTCGGCACGGTGGGTATCTTTTTGCTGGGCAGCATATACGCGACACAGTCAGGCATGGGCGCGGTCTTCGGCACCCAGATTGGCATGTCACCCGCGCAGATCGCGCTGTTCATCGCGATGCTTTTCGCCGGCGCGCTGGTTTTGCAATACCCTATTGGCTGGCTGTCGGACCAGATGGATCGGCGCAAGCTGATCTTTGGCGCGGCCGTGCTGGGGGCCCTTTCCTGTGCAATCGGCTGGATCGCGACCGGCAGCCTCTGGCCGTTGATGATCGCCGCGTTCTTTGCGGGCGGGGTCACCACTCCCCTCTATGCGCTGCTCCTGGCCTTTACCAACGATGCCCTCTCGGCAGAGGATATGCCAGCGGCCTCTGGGGGGCTCGTCTTTACCTTCGGCCTGGGGGCCATCGCCGGCCCCCTCACCACAGGCTGGGCCATGCAGAGCCTCGGGCCACACGCCTTCTGGCTCGTCCTGGGGACCACATTCATCGTGATCGCCGCCTACGCGCTCTACCGCATGACGCAACGCGCAGCGTTGCCGGTAGAGGACACGGAAAGTTATCTGAACGTCCTGCCCACCAGCTCCCCCGTCGTCGTCGAGGCCGCAGGTGCCTGGGCCGTGGGAAATGCCGAGGGCGACCCGCAAGACCTGTCCCAAGACTGATCCAAACGGAGCTTGCGTCTCTCGCCCCGATAAGCAGACCGCAAACCTTCAATGTCTGGTCCGGTGCGGCGGGCCGGTGTACCCTTGCAGGTCGCCGCGCACGTCGGGTCCGTCAACACGGCTTCGCCCCGAAAATGCAGCAAGCCCTTTAGGGCCGGGCCGACCTGCCCCACAAAACCAGGCCCGAAGCCTGCACTAACCGGATCAGATCATGCCAACCGGCGGGACGAAGCCTGCCGGGCGGAAACGATGCGATCTCTGCGCGCGTTTCCCGAGTCTCGCGCCCATCGGCCAGTGCCGGGCCCGAACCGACAGCCGCTTCTTGCAGCGCAACATGATCTAAACAGTTTCACATCCCAAGATCGGTGCGCTTCAACTGGTCCGCTGCCCGATGCAGCGCTGATGGCAAGGGTCCCGACACCCTCGCGCCAGCCACGCCGGAACTGGACATGTGGCAAATCCTGCAAGATCACTTCGGACAAGATACAGCCTCTCTTGACGCGCCTCGCCGCTCAAAGGTGGTGGCTGGTGCATATCGCCAGCCTGATGTTCCGCGCGCCCGATCGGCGCTCTTACATCCGGAACAGGGGCCGACGATTTTCAATGCCGATACCGCTCATCCCGGGCATTCGCCGACGACTGGAAAACCCGTGACGTCGCCCCCTGCGAAAGTCCGATCGGGTGGCGTGACCTGCGCAACCGCCCCGGTCAATGCAGCGGCGCATCGTCGGTGACCGAAAGAAGTGTAGCGATCTCAGGCACGTTCCATCCAGATCACGGTACGATCCTTGCCATCTGAATATGTCGCATCCGGGCCTGCGGGGCCCTTGCGTGCTGACAAGCTGAACTGAGACGCATCATGTCGCGCCGTTATTCGCAACAGGTCCCCCGGCGTGGAAGGCATCGGATTTTCCAGCAAAAAGGCCGTTCTTCCCCAATGCCCGCCAGACCGCAGGTTGTTCGTCAACCGGATGCCCGGCGCAAGGTCCATCTGGAAAGATACAAAAACGGCGTGGATCGTGCCCCCGACAGAACATGCCAGGTCTTCCGTCGTGCACTGCGGGTTCGTGTCCGGGCGCATGAAGTCAAACCGAAACAGCTCCGACGCCGGGCCCAAGGGCGTTAGCCCACAGGTTGCGAAGTCGCTTGGCGTGATCCTGGCAACGGTGGCGAAGTGGTGGAATTCGGACAAATCGAACCCCTCGGCTGACCGAGGACGCCAGAGGCTGAGCAGTTTGTCGCTTTCCACCAATTGCGCCATCAGGGTGCCGCGTTCAGGAATGGCGCGTGCATGGGGCTTGGCCAGGTGCCGCATGGCATGTTCAAGCGTGGCGAGCGCCCCCTCCCCCAGCAGAAGGGTATCGACGATTTCGGAAATCACGACATCCGCCTGCTCCGGCAGGTCAGGACCCACGATCAGGTTGTGCGACATCTTTGGGATAACCGTGATGCGGTCGGCCAATCCGTTTGCCTCGATGACCCGAACGGCGGCCTGGGCGATCAGAGGCTGTTGTTCGCAGGTGTAGACATGTTTGGCACCGGCGCGCGCCGCCAGCATCGCCGTCAGCCCTGCCCCGCAGCCGATGTCGAGCACGACATCACCGGGCCTGACCTTCGCCCTGATGGCCGCTGCATAGGCGTGATTGCGACCCTCATCCGCCAGCATCGGAAAATGCCACCGAGGGACGAACATCTGGTAGAGCCGTTCAAGCAGGATCTGCGCTTCGTGATGATGGGGGTCCTTGCTCAGGGCGCGCGAAAGCAGTTCAGCAGTCCGCAGGCCGCCATCGGTCAGTGGCTCAAGCTTCGCAGTCTCGACCAGGTGATCTGCCTCGCGTTCGGCGGCGCGCCCAACGTGCTGCGGAAAATCGTGTTCGTGATGACGGGGGGCCGCAAGGTTTGTAACCACTGTTCAATCGTCCTCGTTCTAAGGAATTGCGTGGACCCCGGAATAGCGGCCACCCGGATAAAATATGGTAAAAGACCGCGCGAATTATGGACGCGACGCCGCGAAAGAGGCTGTGCAGGATTTTGCGATCCCGGGCGGGGTTCCCTTGCCGCGCTCACTTTCACGTCTTATCCCGGCACTGTCTTGCCCTGCGCGCGATAACGAAACAGCCCGGCCAGCAACGCCAGGACAGCGAAACAGGTGATCGCCAACGAGGCTCCGGGTCCGGCCAAAAGCAGCCCGAACACCGGCGCCCCGAGCGTCTGCCCGATGGCAATTGTCAGGAATCCGACCATCAGGCCAGTTGCCGGGCGGTCGGGCAACAACCCGACGCCCCAGACAAGGTAGACCCCCGTCAACGTCACGTAGGCCGCCCCGAAAAGCGCCCCTCCCGCCAGCGCCATCGCAGGTGTGGCAAAGCCCGATCCCATCGCGAGGGTGGCCAACGACATCACCCCCAGGAACGCCAGGTGCACCCGGTCGAGCGTGAAGCGCCGGATCAGTGTGCCCGCCCAGGCCCCCGCTATTCCGCCGGCACCGATGCAGCTCCAGAGCCAGCCGGTGCCGGCTGGCCCCCATCCCAGCCGCGCGGCCACGACCTGCCCGCCAAACGACCAGACTGCGGTGCTGGCCGCACCCATCAGGAAGGACGCCGCGACCAGCCGAAGAAGCGGTGAACTGACCGCAGGCAAGCCGCCCGCGCCCTGCGCCCGCCGCGCTGGCGGCAGCCCCCGGGCCGCCGCCAGCGCCAGCAGCGCGGCAAGCACGGCAAACAGACCGAAGGCCAGCCGCCATTGCCCGGCCATAGCCAGCGCCACCGGCCCCGACAGGGCCACCCCCGCGCTCGTCCCGGCGTTGATGGCGGTGTTGGTGATGTCCTGCCGGCCCTTGCGCACAGCCGCCTCGACCGCCGCTGCCATGGGCGGCGAGGCAAGGCCCGTGCTTGATCCGGCCACCAGCACGGCAACGGCCAGCAGGATCGGTGTTGGCGCCAGCGCGATACCCGCCATGCCGATGGCCGCGACCATGGCGGCGGCCGCTGCGACGACCCGTGCGCCCAGCCACTCTGTCAGGGCCGCCGATGCGATGATCGCCACGCAGTAGCCCGCGAACGATCCACCCGAGATCACGCCGCTTATCGTCGGTCCCAGCCCCAGCTCGGCGTCGATCTGCGGCAGGAACAGGCCGAGGGCAAATCGGGCAAGGCCGTAGCAGACCGCGATCAGGCCAAAACCCAGGGCTCCGATGCGCATGGCCGGGCTCATCGTCGCGCCCCCTCGAGCAGCACCGCAGCCGCCTCACGCGCGGCAGAGACGGCCTCCGCCCCGCGATAGATCCCCGCGTGGGTGGCGCCCTCGAACAGCACCAGAACCTGTTCGGCCAGGCGCGGGTTCTCACGCCCGAGATCTGCCGCCACGACCTGCGCGATCCGCTCTGAAAAAGCCGCCTTGTGGGCCGCCACGGCCTCGGCGATCTCGGGCGTGTCGCCGCCGGTCTCGGCCAAGGCTCGCAGGAACAGGCAACCACGCGTACCCTCGACGCGCACCCAGTCCTCCAGCGCCGCGAACAGCGCATCCACGCTGCCGACCTCCAGCCGGGCCATGAAGCGTCGATCGCGTGCCCCCAATACGTCTGCCATCAGCTGCGCCTTGCTGCCCGCGTGCTTGTAGAGGGTACGGCTCGACATGCCCGCAGCCTGTATCAGCCGATCCATTCCGGTCGCCGTGTACCCATGCCGATCGAACAGGCGTTCGGCGGCGGTGATCAGTTTCGTGGACAGGTTCATGGTGCGGCCTCCGTCAGCATTTCCTGCCAACAAGTGTAAAATGATCATTTTACACTTCAACCCCTGACCGCAGATCTCATGCCCCGCCCCGGCGACAGGACCGCGCGTGCCTCAGCCCGAGAACGTGCAGATATAGGCGCGGCACATCGCGACAAGATTGCCGCGAAGCACGCGCGCCTCGCTGTCCGTCAGCCCCCGCTCGAACGCATTGCGCACCGTTCCGTAAATCACCGAAGCCAGCGTCAGGTTCAGCGCGTCCACGTCCTCGACTGCGCCATCACAGGCGGTGGCGAACATTGCCGTGGTGGCCGCATCGGCGCGCGCGGCAAAGGCATGGAGCAGCGCGTCATTGTCCAGCTCCACCACCGAACGGTAGAGCGCACGCGTCACCTCTGCCCGCTCGGTCTTTGCCGCCCAGTAGGCGTCGACCAGCGCCTCCGCCATCTTGGCCAACGGCGCACCCTGCATCCGCGCGCAGACTGCTTCGATCCGGCCCGCCAGCGTGTCGAGGTAGCGTTCGTTCAGGGCGTAGACCAGCGCCTGCTTGTTGGGAAAATACTGGTACATCGTTCCCACCGACACCCCTGCCCGCTCGGCCACCCGCGTGGTGGTCAGCGCCCCCATCCCGTCACGCAGCAAAACCTGAATGGTCGCCTCGAAAATCGCGTCCACGGTCACCCGCGAACGGCTCTGCATCGGTGTCTTGCGGGCCTTAAGGGCCGGCTTCGGGGCGCGGGTCATATGCGAATCCAAAAGCTGAAGGTTCCTTCATATCCTGAGGGCATCAGATGAAAAGGAAAAGACAAATGACAAAGCAACGCATTGCCCTCGTCACAGGCGGCAACAAGGGCATCGGACTACAGATCGCCCGACAACTGGCCGAGGCCGGTTTGCAGGTCGTCATCGGCGCGCGCGACGCCGCCCGAGGGGCCGGGGCCGTGGCCGCGCTGGCGCAACACGGCCTGACGGCGACGACCGTGGCGCTCGACCTCGACACCCCCGAAACACACGCAGCAGCAGCCGCCCAGCTACAGGCGGTTCACGGACGGCTCGACGTGCTGGTGAACAACGCGGGCATCTTCGATTTCGACGATGCCGTGCCCAGCAAGGCCTCGATCAAAGCGGTCCGCCGGGTGATGGAGGTGAACTTTATCGGCACCCTGGCGGTGACCCAGGCCATGCTGCCCCTGCTCAAAGCCGCCCCCGAGGGGCGGATTGTCAATATTTCGACCTCGCTCGCCTCGCTGAACTTGAACGGCGATCCCACCTCGACCTACTATTCGCAACAGTACATCGGTTACAACGCTTCCAAGGCCGCGCTGAACATGCTGACGGTGCAACTGCACGAGGAATTGAAAGGAATCGGCATCAGGGTAAATTCGGTCAGCCCCGGCTTCGTCAAGACGGACCTGACCGGGTTCGGCGTCATGACGCCCGAGGAAGGCGCGCGGCTGCCGGTTCAATATGCGCTCGGCGGCGAAGACAGCGGCCGGTTCGTCGAGCCGGACGGCATGACCCCGTGGTGAGCCCCCACGACTGACAGTGCCCCAAAGCAGGCGCTGTCGACCTCGACCAGACAGTCCGTCATCTGGTCCGAGCGCCGCTACGCAAACAAAAGGCGCCGGAGCGTCTGCTCCAGCGCCTCTATCACCGTCCTTCAGAGAGCAGCCGAAGGGCACGAGGTGGTACGTTTCGCCCTTGACACCCCTTGCGCAGACTTATGCTTCCGTTTGCGCATTCATCTGCTTTCTCTGACTCCCCCCCCAGATCTTCAGCCGCACTTGCTGTGACCGCAGGAGGTGCAGGTCATGCAGCCCTCGACCATCTGGAGGGTGTACTGGCCGCAGCTCGGGCAGGCCTTGCCGCGGTTGTGGCTGGTGCCGCCCGCGTTCAGGCCGACGACCGAGGCGGTCGGATCGGCCTTCAGGCCCAGCCCCTCGCCCGCGATGAACCCCGTCTCGATCATGTGACGCTCGATGACGCCACCGATCGCCGCCAGGATCGACGGGATGTACTTGCCCTTGATCCAGGCACCACCGCGCGGATCGAACACCGCTTTCAGCTCCTCGACCACGAAGGACACATCGCCCCCCCGGCGGAACACGGCCGAGATCATCCGCGTCAGCGCGACGGTCCAGGCGTAATGCTCCATGTTCTTGGAGTTGATGAACACCTCGAAGGGACGGCGATGGCCGCTGATCACGATGTCGTTGATCGTGATATAGATCGCATGTTCGCTGTCGGGCCACTTCAGCTTGTAGGTGTTGCCCTCCAGCGCCTGCGGACGGTCCAGCGGATCGGCCATGTCCATGTAGACAACCTCGCCCCCCTCTTCGGGCATGGCGGGCTTGGCCTCTTCCTTGGTCTCGCTGACCGTCAGGACCGATCCCGTCACATCGTTCGGGCGATAGGTGGTGCAACCTTTGCAGCCCTGATCCCAGGCGGCCATGTAGACCTCCTTGAAGTCATCGAAACCGATGTCCTCGGGGCAGTTGATCGTCTTGGAAATGCTTGAATCGATCCACTTCTGCGCCGCCGCCTGCATCTTGACATGCTCCAGCGGGGCCAGCGTCTGGGCGTTGACGAAGTAATCCGGCAGGGGCGCGTCGCCCTTGAGGTCTTTCCACATCTTCACCGCGTAATCGACGACCTTCTCCTCGGTGCGCGACCCGTCCTTTTGCAGGACCTTGCGGGTGTATTCATAGGCGAACACCGGCTCGATCCCCGACGACACGTTGCCCGCGTACAGGCTGATCGTCCCGGTCGGCGCGATGCTGGTCAGCAGCGCGTTGCGAATGCCATGGGCGGCGACAGCGTCGCGCACGTCCTCGTCCATCTGCTGCATCGTGCCGGAGGCCAGGTAGGCGTCCTTGTCGAACAGCGGAAACGCACCCTTTTCCCTGGCCAGATCGACCGAGGCCAGGTAGCTGGCACGCGCGATCGCCCGCAACCAGGCTTCGGTCTGCGCCGCGGCTTCGTCGCTGCCATAGCGCAGGCCCAGCATCAGCAGGGCATCGGCCAGGCCGGTGACACCCAGACCGATCCGGCGCTTTGCCTCGGCCTCGCGGCGCTGCGCCTCCAGCGGGAAACCCGAGGCATCGACGGTGTTGTCCATCATGCGGATCGCCATGCGCACCAGGTCATCCAGCGCCTCGATATCCAGCGCGGCGTTTTCGGTAAACGGGGCGCTGACCAGCCGCGACAGGTTCACCGATCCCAGCAGGCAGGCGCCATAGGGCGGCAGGGGCTGTTCACCGCAGGGGTTCGTCGCGGCAATCGTCTCGCAATAGGCCAGGTTGTTGGCCTGGTTGATGCGGTCGATAAAGATCACGCCCGGCTCGGCATAATCGTAGGTCGCCTGCATGATCGTGTTCCACAGGTCGCGCGCCTGCAGGGTGTGGTACACCTTGTCGCCGAACTTCAGGTCCCACGGGCCATCGGCCTTGACCGCATCCATGAACGGGTCGGTCACCAGCACCGACATGTTGAACATGCGCAGGCGGGCCGGGTCGCTCTTGGCGGCGATGAACTGTTCGATATCGGGGTGGTCGCAACGCATTGTCGCCATCATCGCGCCCCGGCGCGACCCCGCGCTCATGATCGTGCGGCACATCGCGTCCCAGACATCCATGAAGCTCAGCGGGCCGCTGGCATCCGCCGCCACGCCCTTCACATCCGCGCCCTTGGGACGAATGGTGCTGAAGTCATAACCGATACCGCCGCCCTGCTGCATCGTCAGCGCGGCCTCTTTCAGCATGTCGAAGATGCCGCCCATGCTGTCGGGCACGGTGCCCATGACAAAGCAGTTGAACAACGTCACGCGCCGCGCGGTGCCCGCCCCCGCCGTGATCCGCCCCGCAGGCAGGAATTTGAAATCCTCAAGCGCGCCATAGAATCGCTGTTCCCAAGTCTCCTTGTCCTCCTCGACGGCGGCAAGGGCGCGGGCGATGCGGCGCCAGCTGTCCTCGACGGTGCGGTCGATGGGCGCACCGTCCGCATCCTTGAAACGGTATTTCATATCCCAGACTTGTTCGGCAATCGGGGCGGCAAAGCGGGTCATCGCAGTTCCTTTGGCAGAAGGGGCGGGTTGAGCATTCGAAGATCAGCGTTTAGTATCGTATGTGGTCACGGGTCAAGACGCAGCATACCACATTTTGCGCATCCCCGTGTACAACAATACTTTCCCTAGAGAAATGCGCATGTCTCATACAAACCTCATCAAGCTCAGCGTCGGCACCGAAAGCGTCGAGGATCTTGCAGCGTGGCAGACCACCGCAATGGCGCGTACCACCGATGGCCTGCCCCGCCATGTCACCCGCATGTGGCCCAAGCGCGAAGCGGAGTTGCTTGATGGTGGCAGCATTTACTGGGTGATCAAGGGGCAAATACAGGCGCGTCAGCGGATCTTGCGCCTGGACGAGGCGGATCGGGGCGACGGCATACGCCGCTGCGCCATCGTGCTGGACCCGGACTTGATCCGCGTCGCGCCCTCGACCAAGCGCCCGTTTCAGGGCTGGCGCTATCTCAAGCCCGAGGATTCGCCTGTCGATCTGTCCGGCACCCGCGCCGACGACGACGCCCTGCCGCCCGAACTGAACGCGGCATTGGCGGAAATCGGCGTCATCTGACACGGCCACTGGCGACAACGTGCCACCGTAGCGGCTGATCCCGGCTGCACGATTGATCCGGCCGACCCTTCGCACCCACGACGCCAACCTCTATCGCCTCCCGCCCCTGCGAGCACCGCACGGTGCGTTAGGATTTACCGGATGCGGTGTTTTCGCACCGCTCACATGCCGTCCATGTACCGTCAGGATACCGACGTTCAAAACGACCGCTTTTCCCTGTTAACCAAGGCTGATCAGCCGAGTCGCACCGCAGGCCCACCGACGCGCCGTCCGCCACCGGCAGGAACGCTTAACCACGGCGGCGGCCTGCGAAGCTGGCGGTCTCAGTCCAGACCCAGCCGTGCCACCAGTGCCGTCATCACCGCACGCTCCTCGTCATCCATCGCTGCCGCACGCGACCGGAACAGAGTTGCCTGGCTTTTCAGCATCAGCCCGTCGGACAGGATCTTCAGATGGTTGGCGCGCAGCGTCTCGCCGGTCGAGGTGATATCGGCCACGGCCTCCGCCGTCTCGTTCTTGACGGTGCCCTCGGTCGCGCCCTGGCTGTCGACCAGCTGGTAATCCGCGACGCCATTTTCCTTCAGGAACTCGCGCACAAGCCTATGATATTTCGTCGCAATTCGCAGACGGAACCCGTGGTGCCGCCGAAAGGCTGCTGCCGCCGCGTCCAGATCATCCAGACAATCGACATCCACCCAGGCCTGCGGCACGGCGATGATCAGGTCGGCATGGCCAAAGCCCAGCTCGGCCATTTCCTCGACACGCTGTTCCCAGTGCCCCAGCTTTTCGCGCACCAGGTCGGTGCCGGTGACGCCCAGGTGAATGCGACCCTCCGTCAACTCGCGCGGAATCTCCCCGGCGGACAGCAGAACCAGCTCAACCCCTTCGATACCTTCGACTTTTCCAGCGTACTCACGGTCGGACCCGGCGCGCCCCAGCACCACGCCACGGGCGCGGAACCAGTCGAACGTCTTCTCCATCAACCGCCCCTTGGACGGCACGCCCAGCTTGATGCTCATGCCCAGCCCCCCAGTTCCACGACCATGCCGGGGCGGATCACGCCGCCCACGGCGGGGATGCCTTCGGGGCGCCCCTCGGCACGGCCCAGCACCCGCGTCAGCGCATCATAGCGCCCACCGGTCGCCACGGGGGGCAGATCGGGCCGCCCCTCGACCACGAAACCAAAGACGAAGCCGTCGTAATATTCCATGTGCGTGCGCCCGAAGGCCGCCTCGAATTCCAGCGCCTGAACGTCGATCCCATGCGCTGCTATCGCGTCCATTCGCCGCGCAAGCCGTTCCACCGCCTGCAAAATCGCGGGCATGTCGACGGCAATGTCGCGTAATTGTTCCAACGCAAAGGGCAGTGTTTCGCGCACTTTCAGGATCGCCTCGATCAGCATCACGTCGCTGTTCGGGATCGGTGGCGTCGCGGCATCGGCCCGCAATGCCTCGATCCGCGCGGCAACCTCGTCGCGGCTGCGCATGCCGATTTCAGGCCCCGCATTGCGGAACGGATCATCAGACGTCAGCAGCACCTTGCGCGCCACGGGGACCGGGTGCCGCCCGGCATAGCGTTCCAGCAGCGCCCTGAAGCGCGCGGGCCGCCAGATATGCCGCCACAGCGCGGCCTTGCGCGCCTCCGACGTCTCCAGCCCCTCGACCGCTGCCATCAGTATGCCGATGTCGCCGGTCGTCGCCTTCAGGTTCAGCGGCGCAACAGCGCTTTGCACGCGGGCGAAAACTTCGGCATCAGCCGCGGCAGGGTCCGTTCCGTCAAAGATTTCGAAACCAACCTGGAGGTATTCATTGGCGCGGGCCTCGTCTTCTTCCTGACGGCGGAACACTTCGCCCGCATAGGTATAGCGCGCCGGTTCGGCCCCTTGGGCCATGTGCATCTGCACCACCGGCACCGTGAAATCCGGGCGCAGCATCTGCTCGCCCCGCAGAATATCGGAGGTCGTATAGGCGCGGGCACGAATGTCCTCGCCGTAAAGATCCAGCAGCGCGCTGGCCGACAGCAACACGGGTGCCTCGACCGGCACGGCGCCCGCCGCTTCAAAGCCCTCGCGCAGGGCTGCCGCGCAGGCTTTCACCTGCGCCTTTTCTGGTGTCCGGTTGGCCATGTCTCAGCCCTGCCCCGCCAGGATATCGCGGATCTTCGCGACCAGCTGATCGCGCGGCACCTCGTACTGCGAGGGGCGTTCCTTCCATTCCTCCAGCGTTGCGTTTTCCGCGATTTTTGCACCTAGAATCAAGTCCTTGACCTGCACGACGCCACGCGCACGCTCATCTCCTCCCGCGATCACCGCCGCCGGAGATCCTCGTTTATCCGCATATTTCAGCTGGTTACCGAAATTCTTCGGGTTGCCCAGATAAACCTCGGCCCGGATACCTGCCTGGCGCAGTTCGGCCACGATCGACTGATAGTCCGCCATGTGCTCGCGGTCCATGACGGTGACGACGACGGGCCCCTGCGCGTCCGAAGTGATGCGGCCCTTGGCATGCAGCGCGGCAAGCAGACGATCGACGCCGATGGACACCCCGGTTGCGGGCACGGATTGCCCCGTGAACCGCTTGACCAGATCGTCGTAGCGGCCACCGCCTGCGACTGACCCGAACTGCCGCTTGCGGCCTTTCTCGTCAAGCATTTCGAAGGTCAGTTCAGCTTCGAAAACCGGCCCCGTATAGTAGCCCAGACCACGCACGACCGACGGATCAATCTCGATCCGGTCGGTGCCGTAGCCTTGGGCGGCCAGCAGCGCGGCCATCTCGGCCAGCTCGGCCACACCCTCCGCTCCGACCTCAGAGGTGCCGATGGCAGACCGCAGATTATCCAGCGTTTCAGAGGCATCAGCACCCTTGGAGGTCAGGAAGGCCAGCACGGGTTCGGCCTGTTCCGGGCTCAGGCCGACACCATCGATATACGCACCGGAGGCATCGAGCCGACCCTTGCCCAGCAGCGCGCGCACGCCGTTTTCACCCACCTTGTCGAACTTGTCGATGGTGCGCAGCACGGCGTCGCGCTGACTGTCATCGGTCAGGCCCATGGCCTCCAACACGCCGTTCAGCACCTTGCGGTTGTTGACCCGGATCAGGTAGTCACCACGCGGGATACCGACCTCTTCGAGACAATCCGAGAGCATCGCGCAAATCTCGGAATCAGCGGCGACGGAGGGCGCGCCGACGGTATCGGCATCACATTGATAAAACTGGCGGAATCGACCCGGCCCCGGCTTCTCGTTGCGCCAGACCGGCCCCATCGCGTAGCGGCGATAGGGGGTGGGCAGATCGTTGCGGTGCTGGGCGTAGACACGGGCAAGCGGGGCCGTCAGGTCGTAGCGCAGGGCGAGCCAGTCGCCGTTGCCCTCTTCCTCGCCCTCTTGCCAGGCGAAGACACCTTCGTTCGGGCGATCGACGTCGGGCAGGAATTTCCCAAGTGCTTCAACGGTTTCCACGGCGGAGCTTTCCAGCGCGTCAAAGCCGTAGCGATGGTAGACGCCGGCAATCGTGCGCAGCATGTCGCTGCGTTCCGTTACCTGCGTGCCGAAGTAATCCCGGAAGCCCTTGGGGGTCTCCGCCTTCGGACGCGGTGCTTTTTTCACCTTGGCCATCGCTTGATCCTTGCCCTTTGGAGTGCGCCCGGGGCATAGCCCATGGGGCCGAAGGGGGCAAGCGTGGCTGAGAGCGCCCTGCCCCTTGCGAACCACCCCCCTCGGGCGCCGCGTCGCCGGGGCAGCACAAAGGCTGGTCGACGGCGGGCCCGCATATGCTAGATGTGCCCCGTTGCGCCGCTGCGGCGCCACCAACCGGAGGACGGACCATGCAGGAAATCGAAGAAAAGCTGGCGCATCTGATCCGTGCGGTCGACGATCTGTCCGATACCGTCGCGCGCCAGCAGGGCGAGATCGAGGTGCTGACGCGCCGGGTGCAGATGCTGATGCAGCGCGAAGCGACGCGTGAGGCCGAGGGCGGTGCGGCGATTTTTACCGGGTCGGAAAAGCCACCGCATTACTGACCGCGCCGAACCCCGCCTAAGCCTTTGAAAACGCCAGATTCCCACGTCGGTATCTGAACGGTATCCGAGCGGTATCTGAACGGTTATTTCTTCAGGGTTTTTGCCCGTCCTGCGCCCGCCCGGTCCGTCCTGTCCCCTGCCCTTGCCGCCCTGCCAGCCGGGCCTGCGCAACCGCGTCGGCACAGGCCAGCGCGTTGCGCGCCACGGGCAGAGCCGCCGAGGCAGATCGTGCAGGGCCGCGACTCGGCTGGTCCGCGACTGTCACTGTAATCGCGACCGTGATTGCGACAGCAACAGCGACAGCGACAGCCCGTCAGATTTCCTCGACCGAGAGCACGCCAGGCAGGCTCTTGATCGCGCCCTTGATCTCGGGCGTGACCGGAAAGCCGTCGTTGATCTTGACGTCGACCTCGCCCCCGCCGGGCAGGGATGAGTTGACCAGGCAGAACTGGATCGGCCCCTTGCGCACCCCGCGGATGGTTTCGGAGGCGCGCAGCAGCACGTCATGCACCGCACGGATTTCACGGGTCTCGTTCATGTAGATCTTCAGCCCGATCGCCCCGGCATCGGCCACGACACCGTCCATCGGGACGATGCCACGCGCCAGCAGCTTGAGCTGGTCACTTTCCAGCGTCGCCTCGACCGTCAGCACGACCTTTGAGCCGTTGATGAGAAAATCGCGGCTGGCCTCAAGCGTATCGGAGAAGATCGTGATCTCATACCCGCCCGTCGGGTCGGAAAGCTGCGCAAAGGCAAAGCGGTTGCCGCGCGCCGATTTCCGTTCCTGGCAGCCGGTGACGATGCCGCACATCTTGGCGACCATCGCCCCGCCTTCGGCAAGGCGCGTGACCTCGTCCAGCGTTTTCACGTCCTTGCGTTTCAGCGCGCCCATGTAATCATCCAGCGGGTGACCGGAGAGATAGAAGCCGATGGCCTTGAACTCTTCGGTCAGACGTTCGGCGGGCAGCCAATCCTGCACGGGCGACAGGCGCGGTTCGGGCAGATCATCGCCCGCCTCGCCAAACAGCGACACCTGCGACGATGTCTTTTGTTCCCAGAAGGCGGCGGAATATTGCACCAGCCCGTCAAGACTGTCGAAGACGCGGCGGCGGTTTCGGTCAAGCTCGTCAAAGGCACCGGCGCGGGCCAGCATTTCCAGCGGGCGCTTGCCGACCTTTTTCAGCTCGACCCGGCGGGCCACGTCGAAAAGGTTGGTAAAGGGTTTGCCCGCGCGCCCCTCGACGATCATCTTCATCGCCTCGACACCGACGTTTTTCAATGCGCCGAGGGCATAGACCAGCGCCCCGTCCACGACCTTGAACGTCGCATCCGAGCGGTTCACGCAAGGAGGGATATAAGGCAGCTTGAGGCCCTTCTTCACCTCCTGGAAATAGATCGTCAGCTTGTCGGTGAGGTGGATATCGCAGTTCATCACCCCGGCCATGAACTCAACCGGGTGGTTCGCCTTCAGCCAGGCCGTCTGGTAGCTGACGACGGCATAGGCGGCGGCGTGGGATTTGTTGAAACCGTAGTTGGCGAATTTTTCCAGAAGGTCGAAGACCTCGGTCGCCTTCTTCTTGTCGACACCGTTTTCCGCCGCGCCCTTTTCGAATTTCGGGCGTTCGGCGTCCATCGCCTCCTTGATCTTTTTCCCCATGGCGCGGCGCAACAGGTCAGCGCCGCCGAGGCTGTAGCCCGCCATGACCTGCGCAATCTGCATCACCTGTTCCTGGTAGACGATGATGCCCTGCGTTTCGGCCAGGATATAGTCGATGGTGGGGTGGACCGAGGTGATTTCCTTCAGCCCGTTCTTGACCTCGCAATAGGTCGGGATGTTTTCCATGGGACCGGGACGATAGAGCGCCACAAGGGCCACGATATCCTCGATACAGGTCGGTTTCATCTGTTTCAGGGCATCCATCATGCCCGTCGATTCCACCTGGAAAACCGCGACCGTCTTGGCACGCGCATAGAGGTCGTAAGTGCGTTCGTCATCCAGCGGGATCAGGTTGATCTGGTTCTCGCCGCCCGGCGCGGGGTCGTAGAGGTGGCGGCCATCGGCGGCCGTGTGCAGATCGCGCCCCCCGGCGTGGATCTGGTTGATGGCGTTCTGGATCACGGTCAGGGTTTTCAGGCCGAGAAAGTCGAATTTGACCAGCCCGGCCTGTTCCACCCATTTCATGTTGAACTGGGTCGCCGGCATGTCCGAGCGCGGATCCTGGTAGAGCGGCACCAGTTCGTCGATGGGGCGATCCCCGATCACCACGCCGGCGGCGTGCGTGGAGGCGTTGCGCAACAGCCCCTCGACCTTCATGCCATAGTTCAGCAGGCGTTCGACAACTTCTTCGTTGCGGGCCTCTTCGCGCAGGCGGTCCTCCTGTATCAGGGCCTGTTCGATGGAAACGGGTTTGACGCCCTCGACCGGGATCATCTTGGACAGGCGGTCGACCTGGCCATAGGGCATCTGCAAAACGCGCCCGATGTCGCGCACGGCGGCCTTGGAGAGCAGGGCACCGAAGGTGATGATCTGGCCGACCTTGTCGCGGCCGTACTTTTGCTGGACGTAGCGGATGACTTCCTCTCGGCGGTCCATGCAGAAGTCGATGTCGAAGTCGGGCATGGAGACCCGTTCGGGGTTGAGGAAGCGTTCGAACAGCAGGGAATAGCGCAGCGGATCGAGGTCGGTGACGGTCAGCGCATAGGCGACGAGGGAGCCGGCCCCCGAGCCACGGCCCGGGCCGACGGGAATGTCGTGATCCTTGGCCCATTTGATGAAGTCGGCAACGATCAGGAAGTAGCCGGGAAAGCCCATGCCTTCGATGATGTCGAGCTCGAAGTCGAGGCGCTTCTGGTACTCTTCCACCGTGACGGCGTGGGGGATCACCGAGAGGCGCTGTTGCAGCCCCTCGTTGGCCTGACGGCGCAGCTCCTGCACCTCGTCATCGGCGAATTTCGGCAGGATCGGATCGCGGCGGTAGGCCATGAAGGCGCAGCGGCGGGCGATTTCGACGGTATTCTCGATGGCCTCGGGCAGGTCTGCGAAGAGGGTGACCATCTCTTGCTGGGACTTGAAGTAGTGCTGGGCGGTCAGGCGGCGGCGCGGCTGTTGCTGGTCGACATAGGCACCTTCGGCGATGCAGATCAGGGCATCGTGGGCTTCGTACATGTCGGGGGTCGGAAAGTAGACGTCGTTGGTGGCGACGAGGGGCAGGTCCATCGCATAGGCCATCTCGACAAAGCCGCGTTCGGTCAGGCGTTCCTTTTCCGGTTGGCCGTTTTCCTCGGGGTGGCGCTGAAGTTCGATATAGAGGCGGTCGGGAAAGGCCGCGGCAAGGCGCTGCATCAGGGCCTGCGCATCGGGACGGTGGCCAGCCTGCAGCATCTGGCCCACGGGGCCATCGGGGCCGCCGGTGAGGCAGATCAGGCCGTCGGAATGGGCCTCAAGCTCCTCCAGCGTGACCTGCGGAATCTGGCCGTGGTTGTCCAGGTAGAGGCAGGAGTTGAGCTTCATCAGATGCTCGTACCCGGTTTCGTTCTGGGCCAGCAGGACCAGCGGGGACGGCGCATGGGCACGTTCGCCGGGCTGGGCCTGATGCCAGGCGATATCGACCTGGCAGCCGATGATCGGCTGCACCCCCTGCCCGGCGGCGGTGACGGAAAATTCCAGCGCGGCGAACATGTTATTGGTGTCGGTGACGGCGACGGCGGGCATTCCGGCCTTTTCGCACATGCCCGACAGCTTCTTGAGGCGGATGGCGCCTTCGAGAAGCGAATATTCGGTATGGACGCGCAGGTGAATGAATCGGGGAGAGGTGCTCATGCCCGCGATCCTATGCCCGGGCCGCGGTGCCAGCAAGAACGCCCGAGGGGAAAGACGCACCCCGTGCGCGGCTTTTGACTTGATGCGCAAAAGGGCGCCCGCCATAGTCGAGTGGATGGCAACACGCCCCCGCCATGCGTGCGTGCGCGCAACAGAAAGCCCAAACCGATGACATCCGATCTGGACCTGCACCTGAGCCGTATCATTCCCGCCAGCCCCGACGCCGTGTGGCGGTGCTGGAGCGAGGCCGAACTGCTGATGCAGTGGTTCACCCCGAAGCCCGTCGAGACCGTCGAGGCGGTGATCGAACCGCGCAGCGGCGGGCGGTTCTATACAAAGATGCAGCTGCCGGATGGCACGGAAATCGCGTCGGAGGGCTGCGTTCTGGCGGCCGATCCGGGGCGGCTGCTGTCGTTTACCGATGCCCTGGGGGCCGGGTATCGCCCGACCGGCACCGGCTTCATGACGGCGATCGTCACGTTCGATCCCGTTGCAGAGGGCACCCGCTACAGCGCGATGGTGCTGCATGCGACCCTGGAGGAACGCGCCCGCCACGAGGAGATGGGATTTCACGAGGGCTGGGGCGCGGCGGCCGATCAACTGGCTGACCTGGCAAAAAAGATCAGCGGATAGGCCATTTTGACCGTTGCGGAGACAATCCTGTATACGAGGGCTTGCCAAGCTGCTGGCCAGCGGGTTTTTTAGGTCAAAAGAATATTCAATACGCCGCTTTTCTTACGCCGCATCGGAAAAGCATTCAGGGCGCCAGGGTAACGCGGCGGATGAATGACATATGGCACTCTCCTTTCACCTGAACGGAGAACGCGTGGACATCGACGATGTGCACGCGACGACGACTCTGCTGGACTGGCTGCGCACGACGCGCGGACTGACCGGCACGAAGGAAGGTTGCAACGAAGGGGACTGTGGCGCCTGCACGGTGATGGTCACCGGCGAGGACGGGCCGCGCGCCCTGAACGCCTGCATCCTGTTCCTGCCGCAATTGCAGGGCCGCGCAGTGACCACCGTCGAAGGGCTGAAACTGGACGGTGCGCTGCACCCGGTCCAGCAGGCGATGGTCGACAAGCACGGATCGCAATGCGGATTCTGCACCCCCGGCATCACCATGTCGCTGGCTACGGCGCACCTGGCCGGATCGGACGCGCATGACCTGACGCTGGCGGGCAACCTGTGCCGCTGCACCGGTTACGCACCGATCATCCGCGCCGCCGAAGAGGCCTTTGCCCACCCTGCCCCGGACCATCTGCCGAAGACGTTCCAGATGCCCGAAGACGGCGATGGCACCGAGGCGAAGGGCCCGTTCCAGCCGCGCAGCGCCGATGCGCTGGCCGCGTGGTATGTCGCGCACCCCGAGGCCACGCTGATCGCGGGTGCGACCGATCTGGGGCTGCATGTCACCAAGGGGATGCGCGATCTGGGCGAAGTGGCGTTCCTGAACCGCTGCGCAGACCTGAAGGGCGTCGAGGTCGGCACCGAGGAGATCCGCGTGGGCGCGATGACGTCGCTGACCGATTTCCTGGCGGCAATCGCACCGCTGCATCCCGGTCTGGCCGCCATGCTGCGCCGGTTCGGGTCGGTGCAGGTGCGCAATGCCGCGACCGTGGGCGGCAATATCGCCAATGGATCGCCCATCGGGGACAGCCCGCCGGCGCTGATCGCCTTGGGGGCCGTGCTGCATCTGCGATGCGGCGAGACGCGGCGTTCGATGCCGCTGGAGGATTTCTTTGTCGACTATGGCAAGCAGGACCGCGCACCCGGCGAATTCGTCGAGGCGGTAAGCTTTCCCCGCCAGGGCGACCGGATCGCCGCCTACAAGCTGAGCAAGCGCCTGGATCAGGATATTTCGGCCGTGTGCGGCTGTTTCAACATTGTCGTCGAGGGGGGCCGCGTGGCCTCGGCCCGGATCGCCTTTGGCGGCATGGCGGCGACACCGAAACGGGCGGCGGCCGTCGAGGCGGCGATTACCGGGCAGGCCTGGGACGAGAGCATTCTGGCGCGGGCGCATGACGCCTGGGCACAGGATTTCCAGCCGTTGTCGGACATGCGCGCGTCGGCCGCGTACAGATTGGAGGGCGCGCGCGGAATGTTGGCGCGGTACCTGATGGCCGATCTGGGCGAAGTCACGGATATCGCGGAGGTTTCGGCATGAACGAACAGGTGCGCAAACCCCTGCCCCACGACGCGGCCCGCCTGCATGTTACCGGCGAGGCCCGCTATATCGACGATATTCCGACGCCGGCGAACTGCCTGCATCTGGCCTTTGGCCTGTCGCCCGTGGCCCGTGGCGTGATCCGGTCGATCGACCTTGGCCCCGTGCGCGCCGCGCCCGGCGTGGTGATGGTGCTGACCGCCGAGGATCTGCCGTTCGAGAACGACACCTCGCCCGGGGCGCACGACGAGCCGCTGCTGGCAGTGGAGCGGGTGAATTTCGTCGGGCAGCAGATCTTTCTGGTGGCGGCGACCAGCCATCACGCGGCGCGCTTTGCCGCACGGCAGGCGGTGATCGAGATCGATGAAGAGGAGCCGATCCTGACCATCGAGGCGGCGCTGGCCGCTGACAGCCGGTTCGAGGAAGGGCCGCGCATCTATGCCAAGGGCGATGCCGCCACCGCGATTGATGCGGCCCCGCGCAAGCTGACGGGTCGGATCGAGATGGGCGGACAGGAGCATTTCTATCTGGAGGGTCAGGCGGCCATGGTGTTGCCGCAGGAGGGGGGCGACATGATCGTCGCCTCCTCGACCCAGCACCCGACCGAGATTCAGCACAAGGTGGCCGAGGCCATCGGCAGGCCGATGAACGCCGTGCGCGTCGAAACCCGGCGCATGGGCGGCGGCTTTGGTGGCAAGGAGAGCCAGGGCAACCCGCTGGCCGTGGCCTGCGCGGTGGTGGCGATGAAGACCGGGCGTCCGGCAAAGATGCGCTATGACCGGGATGACGACATGATCGTCACCGGCAAGCGGCATGATTTCCGCATTGATTACGCGGTCGGATTTGACGAGACGGGCCGCATCCATGGTGTTGATTTCGTACAATATACCCGGTGCGGCTGGAGTCAGGATCTGTCGTTGGCGGTGGCCGACCGGGCGATGCTGCATGCCGACAACGCCTATCTGCTGGACCATGCCCGCATCGAGAGCCATCGCCTGAAAACCAACATGTGTTCGGCCACCGCCTATCGCGGGTTCGGCGGGCCGCAGGGTGTCGTGGGCATCGAGCGGGTCGTGGATCATATTGCGCATGAGCTGGGGATGGACCCGGTGAAGGTGCGGCAGGTGAATTACTATGCCGACGCGCCGGTGGGGCGGGTCGAGGGGGGCGCTGCCCCCGCGGCAGAGCCGCTCCCCCGGGATATTTCCAACAGGGAAACCGGGGAAGACGTGACGTCGCGCGGGGCGGCGCAGGCGTTTCCGGTCGAGGGACCCGCGGTGAAGGCTGCCGGGGGACAGACGACGCCCTATGGGCAGGAGGTTGTCGATTTCCTGTTGGGGCGGCTGACGAAGCGGTTGCTGGAGCGTTCGGATTACGCGGCGCGGCGCGCGGCTGTGGATGCGTGGAACGCCAGTCACCCGGTGTTGAAGAAGGGCCTTGGGTTTTCGCCGGTGAAGTTCGGGATTTCGTTCACGCTGACCCATCTGAACCAGGCCGGGGCCCTGGTGCATGTCTACCAGGATGGATCCGTGCATCTGAACCATGGCGGGACCGAGATGGGACAGGGGTTGTTCCTGAAGGTTGCGCAGGTGGCGGCGAGCCGGTTCGGGATCGACCTGGCGGACGTGAAGATCACCGCGACGGATACGGCGAAGGTGCCCAATACTTCGGCCACCGCCGCCTCGAGCGGGACCGATCTGAACGGGATGGCGGTGCAGGCGGCCTGTGACACCATACGCGAGCGGATTGCGGAAGTCGTGGCGGAGTTGCACCAGGTGGCGGTCGAGACCGTGCGGTTTGACGGCGGCATGGTCACGGCGGGCGGCAACGAGATGACCTTCGCCAAGGCCGCGCAGTTGGCCTATGAAAACCAGGTGAGCCTGTCGGCCACGGGGCATTACAGGACGCCGGACCTGGCCTGGGACCGGATCAAGGGGGCGGGGCGACCGTTCTTCTATTTTGCCCATGGCGCAGCGCTGACCGAGGTGGTTGTGGATACGCTGACCGGCGAATACCGCATTCTGCGCGCCGATATCCTGCACGATGCCGGCCACAGCCTGAACCCGGCCATCGATATCGGGCAGGTCGAGGGCGGCTATGTTCAGGGCGCCGGCTGGCTGACCACCGAGGAACTGGTCTGGGATGGCAAGGGCCGGCTGCGCACCCATGCGCCCAGCACCTACAAGATTCCGGCCTGTGGCGACCGGCCACGGGTGTTCAACGTGGAGCTTTGGGACGAGCCGAACCCGGCCGCGACGATCTATCGTTCAAAAGCCGTGGGGGAGCCGCCGTTCATGCACGGGATTTCGGCGCTGATGGCCTTGTCCGACGCTGTGGCGTCTTGTGGTTCTGCCTATCCGGCGCTGGATGCGCCCGCGACGCCTGAGCGCGTGCTGGCGGCCATTCAGCGGGTGCGCGATGTTTGACCTGGTCGGCCTGCGACGCGCGGTGGCGCAGGCAGGCCGCGTCGTGCGCGTGGTGGTGGCCGAGACACGCGGATCGGTGCCGCGCGAGGCGGGCGCGGCGATGCTGGTGGGAGCGTGCCTGTTCGAGGGCACCATCGGCGGTGGCACGCTGGAGCATAAGGCCATGTTGCGGGCGCGGGCCATGCTGGAGGCGGGCGATGCGGACCGGCTGGAGAAACGCGCCCTCGGGCCCGACCTGGGGCAGTGCTGTGGCGGGGCCGTGACGCTGCTGTACGAGGTCTACGACGCTGCACGGGTGGCCGGGCTGGACGAGGTGATGATTGCGCGGGGGGCGGGAGAGATGCCCTTTGCGGTGAAACGTCTGCTGGCCAGGATGCGCGCGGGGGGCGACATGCCACCTGCGCAACGCGTGGCGGGCTGGATGGTGGAACCCGTGGCGCGCCCTGAACGCGAGGTCTGGGTCTGGGGCGCGGGGCATGTGGGCCGGGCGATCGTGTCGGTGCTGGCCCCCCTGCCCGGTGTTGCGGTGACCTGGGTCGATACCGAGGCGGCGCGCTTTCCCGGGGTCATCCCCGAGGGCGTGACGATGCTGCCCGCCGCCGAGCCGGCGCGGCTGGCCGCCCATGCGCCGCGCCGGGCCGAGCATCTGATCCTGACCTATTCCCATGCGCTGGACCTGGCGCTGTGCGATACCCTGCTGGGGCGGGGTTTTGCGCGTTGCGGGCTGATCGGATCGGCCAGCAAATGGGCACGGTTTCGCAGGCGGCTAAGCGAGATGGGCCATGATCCTGCCCGTATTGCGAGCATCGACTGCCCGATTGGCGCGCCGGAGCTGGGCAAACATCCGCAAGAGATTGCCGTGGGGGTGGCCGCTGCGATACTGAGACAAACGGCGCAACAAGACGCAACAAGGCCCGGAGAGGTCAACACGGCCATATAGGCCGACACGAACCGCGAAGCGGATAGGGAACGGTAGGGTGACGGGGAAACTTCTTTCAATCAGGGGCCTGACAAAGGCCTATCCGGGTGTGGTCGCCAACAGCGACGTCTCGTTTGAAATCGAGCCGGGCGAGGTGCATGCCTTGCTGGGGGAAAACGGCGCCGGGAAATCGACCCTGGTCAAGATGATCTACGGGTTGGTCAAGCCCGACAGTGGCGACATGGTCTTGCAGGGGCGTGAATATACCCCCGCCGAGCCGCAGGCGGCGCGGGCCGCCGGTGTGGCGATGGTGTTTCAGCATTTTTCGCTGTTCGACGCGCTGAACGTGGCCGAGAATGTCGCGCTCGGCATGGCGAACCCGCCGAAGACGAGCGAGCTGGCGGCAAAGATCACCTCGGTATCCGAGCAGTATGGATTGCCGCTGGACCCCTGGAAGATCGTCGGCGATCTGTCGGCGGGGGAACGCCAGCGGGTCGAGATCATCCGTTGCCTGTTGCAGGACCCCAAGCTGCTGATCATGGACGAACCGACCAGCGTTCTGACACCGCAGGAGGTGGAGATCCTGTTCGCCACCCTGCGCAAGCTGAAGGCCGAGGGCACCTCGATCCTGTATATCTCGCACAAGCTGGAGGAGATCCGGGCGCTGTGCGACGAGGCGACGATCCTGCGGCTGGGCAAGAAGGTGGCGACCTGCACCCCGCGCGAGACGACGGCGGCACAGATGGCGGAGTTGATGGTGGGCAGCGAGCTGCACCGCCCGGAACGCGCAGTCACGGTGCCCGGTGCGGTGCGGCTGGCACTGCGCGGGCTGTCGGTGAAATCGCCGGGGCAGTTCGGCACGTCGCTGAAAGACATTTCGCTCGAGGTGCGCGCGGGCGAGGTTCTGGGGCTGGCGGGTGTCGCGGGCAACGGCCAGGACGAGCTGCTGGCGGCGCTGGCGGGCGAAATCCTGGCGAAACCGGGCATGGTGGTGCTGGATGGCACCGAGATCGGTGCCAAGGGCCCCGGCGTGCGGCGCAAGATGGGCCTGCTGACGGGACCGGAGGAGCGGCTGGGCCATGCGGCGGCACCGAACATGAGCCTGACGGAAAATGCCTTGCTGACCGGCGCGGAACGCGAAGGCTTGATGCAGAACGGGTTTCTGAAATGGGGCAAGGCCAAGAGCTTTGCCGAGGCGATCATCAAGCGGTTCGACGTGCGCACACCGGGGCCGGAGACGGCGGCACGGGCGCTGTCCGGGGGCAATCTGCAAAAGTTCGTCATCGGGCGCGAAGTCATGCAGCGCCCGGATGTGCTGGTGGTGAACCAGCCCACCTGGGGGGTCGATGCCTCGGCTGCGGCGGTGATCCGGCAGGCCCTGCTGGACCTTGCCGTCGGCGGGGCGGCGATTGTCGTGATCAGCCAGGACCTGGACGAACTGATGGAGGTCGCGGACAATTTCGCGGCGCTGAACGAGGGGCGACTGTCGGAGATCCGACCGGCCAAGGGGCTGAGCATGGAAGAGATCGGCCTGATGATGGGCGGCGCGCATGGGCTGGAGGTGGCGCATGTGTGATCTCATCCCTGTGGGTGCCGAGGGGGCGGAGGCCCGTGGCGGGACTATCATGAGCAAGACGAAGATCGGGGGGCGCGGGCGATGCTGACGCTGGAGAAACGGCCGCAGCCTTCCAAGGCGCTGTCCTATATCACGCCGGTGCTGGCGGTGATCGTGACGATGATCGCGGGGGGCCTGCTGTTTGCCGCCCTTGGCAAGGATCCGATCGTGGCAATCCGCACGATCTTCTGGGAGCCGCTGTTTGGCGAGTTCGCCAGCTATTACCGCCCGCAGCTGCTGGTCAAGGGCGGGCCGCTGATCCTGATCGCGCTCGGGTTGAGCCTGGGCTTTCGCGCCGGGATCTGGAACATCGGCGCCGAGGGCCAGTATATCATCGGCGCCATCTGCGGCGCGGGCGTGGCGCTGGCGTTCTATCCGCTGGAGGCCTGGTATATCTTTCCGCTGATGGTGATTGCGGGGGCATTGGGGGGATGGGCCTGGGCGATGATCCCTGCCCTGCTGAAGGTGAAATTCGGCACCAACGAGATCCTGGTGTCGCTGATGCTGGTCTACGTGGCCGAGCAATTGCTGGCCTCGATGGCGTTGGGGGTGATGAAGAACCCGCAGGGCTATGGCTTTCCGGGATCGCGCAACCTGCAACAATATCCGTCGGCGTTCAACAATGAGCTGATTGCGGGAACGGGGATGCACTGGGGGGTCGCGGCGGCCTTCATCGCGGCGATCTTCAGCTATGTCCTGCTGAACCGGCATATACTGGGCTTTCAGATCCGCCTGACGGGAGAGGCGCCACGCGCGGCGCGCTTTTCCGGCGTCAAACCGGCGCGACTGGTGCTGATCTGCATGGGCAGCGCCGGGGCACTGGCCGGGCTGGCCGGGATGTTCGAGGTCGCCGGGCCTTCGGGTCAGATCAGCATCAACTTCAACGTCGGATATGGCTTTACCGCGATCATCGTCGCCTTTCTGGGCCGCCTGCATCCCGTCGGCATCATCTTTGCCGGGCTGCTGATGGCGCTGACCTATATCGGCGGCGACGCGGCGCAGAGCCGGTTGCAGCTGCCTGCCGCGGCGATCCAGATGGTGCAGGGGATGCTGTTGTTCTTCCTTCTCGCCGTGGATGTCCTGACCAACTACCGCATCAAATTGACCAAGAGGGAGGTGGCGTGATGGATCTGAGCGCAATCAATCCGATCCTGCTGCTGGCCTCGCTGATGGTGGCGGCCACGGCCGTCATGATCGCGGCACTGGGAGAGCTGATCGTGGAACGCGCCGGGGTGCTGAACCTCGGGGTTGAGGGGATGATGATCACCGGCGCCATCGTCGGTTTTGCCGCCGCCGTTCACAGCGGATCGCCCACCGTCGGCTTTATCGCCGCGGCGGCGGGGGGCGCGGGCCTGTCGCTGCTGTTTGCCCTGCTGACGCAGGTGGCGCTGGCCAACCAGGTGGCAAGCGGGCTGGCGCTGACGCTGTTCGGGCTGGGGCTGTCGTCACTGATCGGGCAGAGCTATGTCGGGATCAAGCCGCCCTCGACACCCAAGCTGGACATCCCGCTGCTGAGCGACATTCCCGTTCTGGGGCCGATCGTGTTCCGCCATGACCTGATGGTCTATATCGGGATCGCCCTGGTGGCCGTGGTCTGGGCGTTCCTGAAATTCACCCGCGCCGGGCTGGTCCTGCGCGCCGTGGGCGAGAACCACGATGCCGCCCATGCCCTCGGCTACAAGGTGGTGCGCATCCGGGTCATGGCGATCCTGTTCGGCGGCGCCTGCGCGGGTCTTGGCGGCGCCTATATCAGCCTGATCCGCGTGCCGCAGTGGACGGAGGGCATGACCGCCGGCGTCGGCTGGATTGCCCTCGCGCTCGTTGTTTTCGCCAGCTGGAAGCCTTGGCGCGTCCTGCTGGGTGCCTATCTTTTCGGCGGAGTCACTGTCTTGCAGCTTAATTTGCAGGCGGCAGGTATTGCGATTCCCGTCGAATACCTTTCCATGTCTCCATACCTGATCACCATCCTCGTGCTGGTCATCATGTCCGCTGACCGCAGCGCCGCCCCGGCGTCGCTGGGTCGGATTTTCCACGCTTCGCAGTGAAGCGTCGCAAGCAAAAGACAACAGGGAGTTGCAAATGCTGATGAAGAAACGTTCGTTCCTGGCCGGTGCGGCAACGGCACTGGGCCTCATGACCGTCACCACCGGCGCCGCTTGGGCGCAGCAGGAAAAGGTCAAGGTGGGCTTTGTCTACCTGGGCCCGATCGGCGATGGCGGCTGGACCTACCAGCACAACCAGGGCCGTCTGGCGCTGGAAGAAGCCCTGGGCGACAAGGTCGAGACGGTCTACGTCGAGAACGTCCCCGAAGGCCCCGACGCCGAGCGCGTGATGACGGAAATGGCGCTGAACGGTTGCGATCTGATCATCGCCACCTCCTTCGGCTACATGGATTACACAATCAACGTCGCCAAGAAATTCCCCAAGGTGAAGTTCGAGCACGCCACCGGCTACAAGCTGGCTGACAACGTGGCCGTCTACGGCTCTCGCTTTTACGAAGGGCGCGCCATCCAGGGTACGATCGCCGGCATGGTCACCAAGTCGAACGTGATCGGCTATATCGGGTCCTATCCGATCCCCGAGGTCATCCGCGGCATCAACTCGGTCTTCATCCACGCCCGCAAGGTCAACCCCGATGTGCAGCTGAAAATCGTCTGGGCCTTTACCTGGTTCGACCCCGCGAAAGAGGCCGACGCGGCCCGCGTGCTGATCGAACAGGGTGCGGATGTGGTTATCCAGCACACCGATTCCACCGCCCCGCAGGCCGCCGCAGCCGAGGCCGGCAACGTCTATACCTTTGGCCAAGCCTCTGACATGGCTGACTTTGCCCCGATGCCGCGCGTCAGCTCGATCATCGACAACTGGGCGCCCTACTATATCGCCCGCGCCCAGGCCGTGCTGGATGGCACCTGGGAAAGCGCCAACACCTGGGACGGGATCGCCTCCGGGATGGTCGGCATCGGCGAGGTGTCCGACGCCGTGCCCGCCGAGGTCAAGACCGCTGCGATGGACATGAAGGCGGCGATTGCCGACGGCAGCTATCACCCCTTCACCGGCCCGCTGAAAAAGCAGGACGGCTCTGACTGGCTGGCCGAGGGCGAGGTCGCCGATGATGGCGTGCTGGCCGGCATGGACTTCTACGTGGAAGGCATCGAAGGCGAAGTGCCCAACTAAGACCACGCCACCAGGACGGGTCCCGCCAATACGGGCCCCAAAATACGGGCCCCAACAGGATTGGCTGTCATGACAAACTGAGAGGCCCCGTCGGAGCGATGTCTCCGGCGGGGCTTTTTCATGCGCGGCAGCTGTGCAAGGATGCCGGTCATGAGCGAAGATTATACAGACATATTGATCATTGGCGGCGGCGTGGCGGGGATCACCGCCGCCGCCGACCTGGCGCCGCACGGCTCTGTCCGGGTGCTGGAGCGCGAACGCCAGCTGGCCTATCATGCCTCGGGTCGGTCGGCGGCGATGTTCCTGCTGGACTATGGCAACGACGTGGTGCGCGCCCTGAACGAAGCCAGCGCCGAGGCGCTGAGCCATCGCGACGGAGGGGTGCTGTCGCCGCGCCCGATGATGCTGTTGGGACGTGCGGAGGAGGCCGACGCCTTTGCCACCGAGGCCGCCGCATTCGGCGTCGAACGGATCGGGCTGGACGAGGCCGCTACCCTGTTTCCCCTGCTGGATCAGTCGGTTGTGACGGATGCGGCCGCGCGCCATGATGCCAGTGACCTGGATACCGACCTGATGATCCAGAATGCGCTGCGGCGCGCGCGCGGCGCTGGCGCCATCATCGAAACCGGCGCCGAGGTCACGGCGATCCGCCACGATGGCCTGTGGCAGGTCAACGTCGGCGCGCAGGTGTACCGGGCGGCAACGCTGGTCAATGCCGCCGGGGCCTGGGCCGACACGATTGCCGTGATGGCCGGGATCGCGCCGCTTGGCATCCAGCCCTATCGGCGCAGCATGGCCGTGCTGCCGCTGCCCGCGGGCATGGACGGCGCGGGCTGGGCCTTTGTCGATGCGGTCGGTGAACGGTGGTACGCCAAGCCGCAGGCGGGCAAGCTGCTGGTTTCGCCTTCGGAGGAACATGCGCTGGAGCCGATGGACGCCTGGGCCGACGACATGGTGCTGGCCGAAGGGCTGGCCCGGTTCGAGGAGATGGTGAACATCGAGGTCACGCGCGTCGAACACAGCTGGGCGGGTCTGCGCAGCTTTGCCCCGGACCGTGCGCTGGTGGTGGGCCGCGATGCGGCGGTGCCGGAGTTCGTCTGGGTGGCGGCACAGGGGGGCTATGGCTTTCAGACGGCGCTGGCTGTGTCGCGGCTGGTCGCTGACCTGGTGGCGGGCAAAGCGCCGGAGCTGTCCGAAAACGTGGTTGCGGCCCTGTCCCCTGCCCGATTTGGTTAACGGTGCCGGGGTTCTGCCCAAACCATTGAGTTAACCGCAAAATCCCCCATCGGTATCTGAGCGGTATCGGAGCGGTATCACGTCGGTATTCGTGCGGACACCGCGCGCGCGTTAACGCAGCGCGCGGTGATTTTTTGAGAGTGTCAAATCGGGGTTGCCCCCGCCCCCAGCCCCTATTCGGAAACGCGGATCTTTGCGTTGGTCGGGTCGTAGGGGCTGTCCTCGGTGATCTCGGCATCCCAGAGCTGGTCGAACATCTTGACCTTGAGTTTTGTGCCCGGCACCGCCAGGTCGGGCGTGACGTAGCCCATGCCGATGCTTTTGCCGAAGGCAACCGAGTAGCCCCCCGAGGTCAGGCGGCCAACTTTGGTCGCGCCATCGTACAGCGCTTCGCGGCCCCAGGGATCGGCGTCGTCGGGGCCGTCGATCAAAAGGGTGACGCATTTCGCGCGGATGCCCGTGGCCTCCATCGCGGCCTTGCCGTGAAACTCTTTTGTCAGATCGACGAACCGGGGCAGATCGGCCTCAAGCGGGGTGGCGTCACGGCCAAGCTCGGTGCCGAAGGCGCGATAGGATTTTTCCTGACGCAGCCAGTTTTGCGCCCGCGCCCCGACGAGTTTCAGCCCCAGCGGTTCACCCGCCTTCACCAGCATGTCCCAGAGGTGGTTCTGCATCTCGATCGGGTGGTGCAGTTCCCACCCCAGTTCGCCCGTGTAGGCGACGCGGATGGCGCGGACGGGGACCATGCCCAGCTCGATCTCGCGCGCCGAAAGCCAGGGGAAACGCTTGTTCGAGAGCGCGGTTTCGGGATCGGCGTCGCAGATCACCGATTTCAGCAGCTCACGCGATTTCGGGCCCGCGATGGCGAAGACGCCCCATTGGGTGGTGACGTCCTGGATCTCGATATAGCCGAACTCGGGCGCTTTGTCTTCGGCGGCCTTGCGCAGGAAATCGGCGTCATAGGCCGTCCACGCCCCGGCGGAGACCAGGTAATAGCTGTCCTCGGACAGGCGCACGATGGTGTATTCGGTGCGGGTGGTGCCGGCGGTGGTCAGCGCGTAGGTCAGGTTGATGCGGCCGACCTTCGGCAGCTTGTTGCAGGTGAACCAGTCGAGGAAGGCAGTCGCGCCGGGGCCCTTGAC
This sequence comes from Pseudooceanicola sediminis, assembly GCF_003575965.1. Classification (GTDB taxonomy): domain Bacteria; phylum Pseudomonadota; class Alphaproteobacteria; order Rhodobacterales; family Rhodobacteraceae; genus Pseudooceanicola; species Pseudooceanicola sediminis. The sequence continues at coordinate 128,491 of NZ_QWJJ01000005.1, forward strand.
GACGTGCTTGGTAAAGGCGGTGGCATCGACGAGGCCGACCCCTTCGCGGATCGCCTTGGCTTCCTCGACCGCGTATTGCCACCAGCCGCCACGGCGGAAGCTGCGCGATGCGTGGTCGTCGAACCCGGCGGGCGCATAGTAGTTCGGGCGATCCCAACCGTTGACGGCGCCGAATTGCGCGCCTTTTTCCTTTTGGCGGTCATAGGCGGGCGAGGTGCGCAGGGCGCGCGCACGCTCACGCTCCTCATCCGGGTGGTGCAGGACGAAGACGTGCTCGTACGCCTCTTCGTTCTTTTGCACGGCGTATTCGGAGGTCATCCAATTGCCGTAGCGCTTGGGGTCGAGGGAGGCCATGTCGATCTCGGCCTCTCCTTGCGTCATCAGCTGGGCGAGGTAGTAGCCGGTGCCGCCCGCGGCGGTGATCCCGAAGGAGAAGCCTTCGGCCAGCCACATGTTGCGCAGGCCGGGGGCCGGGCCGATCAGCGGGTTGCCATCGGGGGTATAGCAGATCGGGCCGTTGAAATCGTCCTTGAGGCCAACGGTTTCCGAGGTCGGCAGGCGGTGGATCATCGACATGTATTCTTCCTCGATCCGCTCCAGATCGAGGGGAAAGAGGTCGGCGCGGAAGCTGTCGGGCACACCGTAGCGGAAGCGCGCGGGGGCGTTGCGTTCATAGGGGCCGAGAATCCAGCCGCCGCGTTCCTCGCGCACGTACCACTTGGCGTCGGCGTCGCGCAGAACGGGGTGTTCGGGGTTGGTCTTGCGGTATTCGACCAGCGCGGGGTCGGGTTCGGTCACGATGAACTGATGCTCGACCGGAATCGCGGGGGTCTTGAGGCCCAGCAGGCGCGCGGTGCGCTGTGCGTGGTTGCCGGTGGCTGTGACGACATGTTCGGCGGTGATCACGGCAGTTTCGTCCGAGGGCACGAGGTTGCCGCCCTTTTCCACCATCTTGGTCACGCCGACCTGCCATTCAGACCCGGTCCAGGTATAGCTGTCGACCTGCCATTTGCGTTCGATCAGCACACCGCGCTGGCGCGCGCCCTTGGCCATGGCCATCGTCACGTCGGCGGGGTTGATGTAGCCGTCGGTCGGGTGGAAGATCGCGCCCTTCAGATCGTCGGTGTTCAGCAGGGGCCAGCGCGATTTCATCTGCGCGGGCGTCATCCACTCATACGGCACGCCGGCGGTTTCGGCCGTCGAGGCATAGAGCATGTATTCGTCCATGCGGTCCTGCGTCTGCGCCATGCGCAGGTTGCCGACGATGGAGAAACCGGCGTTCAGGCCCGTCTCGGCCTCGAGGCTCTTGTAGAACTCGACCGAGTACTTGTGGATGTGGGTGGTCGCATAGCTCATGTTGAACAGCGGCAGCAGACCGGCGGCGTGCCAGGTCGAGCCGGAAGTCAGCTCATCGCGTTCGAGCAGCATCACGTCGTCCCACCCGGCAGCCGCGAGGTGATAGGCGATGGAGGTGCCGACGGCGCCGCCGCCGACGACGAGAGCTTTGACGTGGGATTTCATGACGCAGGGTTCCTGATTGGGTGATCTGGCGCCAGCTTTACCATCGTGACAAATTTCCGCACCGCCCAGCCGACGCAATGCGCGCTGAATGCGACGTGGGGCCAGAATGCCGCCGGATTGGATGCCGGGACGACCCCATGCGCGGCGCGCATCAAGAGACGGGGGTTGCGCATTGTCCTGCCGCATTGCAGAATAACTACCGCATAACGGAAATAAACGTGACGTTGCAAGGCGACGGAAAGTCTGTTTTGTCCTGTCATGGCTGGGCGCAAGATTATATCAAAGCGCCTGAGACGGATTGATCCGCGCCGAATCCGGCGCAGGTCGCAGAGTGAAAAACAAGGGGAGTGACCGCAGATGAAGGTACTGGTGCCTGTCAAACGCGTGATCGACTACAACGTGAAAGTTCGCGTCAAGGCGGATGGCAGCGGGGTCGATCTTGCCAATGTGAAGATGTCGATGAACCCGTTCGACGAGATTGCCGTGGAAGAGGCGATCCGTCTGAAAGAGGCCGGCAAGGCGGAGGAAGTCATCGCCGTTTCCATCGGCGTGAAACAGGCGCAGGAAACCCTGCGGACCGCCCTGGCCATGGGCGCCGACCGCGCCATCCTGGTCATTGCGTCGGACGATGTGCATCAGGACATCGAGCCGCTGGCCGTGGCCAAGATCCTGGCCAAGGTGATCGAGGACGAACAGCCCGGTCTGGTCATCGCCGGCAAACAGGCGATCGACAACGACATGAACGCGACGGGCCAGATGCTGAGCGCGCTGCTGGGCTGGTCACAGGCGACATTCGCCAACGATCTGGACGTGGAGGGCGATTTCGCCACCGTCACGCGCGAGGTCGACGGCGGGTTGCAGACCGTCAAGGTCAAGCTGCCGGCGATTGTCACCGCCGATCTGCGTCTGAACGAACCGCGCTATGCCAGCCTGCCCAACATCATGAAGGCAAAGAAGAAACCGCTGGACGAGAAGACCGCAGAAGAGCTGGGCGTCGACGTCACGCCGCGCCTCGAGGTCGTCAAGACATCCGAGCCGGAAACCCGCAGCGCGGGCATCATCGTCGGGTCTGTCGATGAACTGGTTGCCAAACTCAAAGAGAAGGGGATCGTGTAATGGCCGTTCTTCTGCTTGCCGAAGTCAATGATGGCGTGCTGGCGCTGGACGCCACCGCCAAGGCCGTATCGGCCGCCGGAAAACTGGGCGACGTGACCGTCCTGGTCGCGGGTGAAAAGGCCGCTGACGCTGCCGCCGAGGCCGCCAAGATCGCCGGTGTCGCAAAGGTGCTGACCGCCGAGGATGCCCTGTACGGCCACCGCCTGGCGGAACCTGTCGCGGCGCTGATCGTGTCGCTGGCCGGCGATTATTCCCACATCGTCGCCCCGGCGACGACGGACGCCAAGAACATCCTGCCGCGCGTCGCCGCGCTGCTGGACGTGATGATCCTGACGGATGTGTCCGGGGTGGTCGACGCCGACACGTTCGAGCGCCCGATCTATGCGGGCAACGCCATCCAGACGGTGAAATCGAAGGATGCGACCAAGGTCATCACTTTCCGTACCTCGACGTTCGACGCCGCGGGTGATGGTGGGTCTGCCACGGTCGAAAGCATCGGCGCGGCCGAAAATCCCGGCCTGTCGGAATGGGTCGAGGACAAGGTTGCCGAAAGCGACCGCCCAGAGCTGACCAGCGCGGGAATCGTCGTCTCTGGGGGGCGCGGTGTCGGCTCCGAAGAGGATTTTGCGCTGATCGAGAAACTGGCGGACAAGCTGGGCGCGGCAGTTGGTGCATCGCGCGCCGCGGTCGATTCGGGTTTTGCCCCGAACGACTGGCAGGTTGGCCAGACCGGCAAGGTCGTCGCCCCCGAGTTGTATGTCGCGGTCGGGATTTCCGGCGCGATCCAGCACCTTGCGGGGATGAAGGATTCCAAGGTGATCGTCGCGATCAACAAGGACGAAGAGGCGCCGATCTTTCAGGTTGCCGATTTCGGACTGGTCGCGGACCTGTTCACCGCCGTCCCCGAGCTGATCGAAAAGCTGTAAGGGATCAGGTGGCGGGGCGCGCCCCGCCCGGTCGTATCGAAAACGGCCGAATATTGGAAAGGCCCGAATATTGGAAAGGCCCGCCGGGAATGGCGGGCCTTTTGCATGGGGAGGGCAGGCCCGCTGCGCGCTGCGCCCTGCCACCTGCGACCTGTCAGGTGGCAAATGGCGATGAACCGGGCGCAGGGCCTTGCGGCGCTGCCGCCGTCGGTCCACATTGCGCGCATCAAGCGACAGGAGTTTCAGGTGGATATCAGGCAGATTGGCGTCATCGGCGCAGGTCAGATGGGCAACGGCATCGCACATGTGCTGGCAGTCGCGGGATACGACGTGCTGCTGAACGATATCAGCCAGGAGGCGCTGGATCGCGCCGTCGCGCTGGTCAACAAGAACCTCGACCGGCAGGTGCAGCGCGAAAAGATCAGCGCCGACGACAAGGCGGCCGCCATGGCGCGCATTTCGATCACCCGGACCCTGCCCGACCTTGGCAATTGCGATCTGATCATCGAAGCTGCGACCGAGCGCGAAACGGTGAAGGAGGCGATCTTTCAGGATCTGCTGCCGCACCTGAAACCGACGACGATCCTGACCTCGAACACCTCCTCGATCTCGATCACCCGGCTGGCCAGCCGCACCGACCGGCCCGAGAAGTTCATGGGCTTTCACTTCATGAACCCCGTGCCTGTCATGCAGCTGGTCGAACTGATCCGGGGCATTGCCACGGATGCCGAGACCTATCAATCCTGTCTGAGCGTGGTGGAAAAGATCGGCAAGACCGCCGCATCGGCCGAGGATTTCCCGGCGTTCATCGTCAATCGCATCCTGATGCCGATGATCAACGAGGCGGTCTATACGCTGTACGAGGGTGTCGGGAACGTGAAATCGATCGACGAGAGCCTGAAGCTGGGCGCCAACCATCCGATGGGCCCGCTGGAGCTGGCGGATTTCATCGGTCTGGACACCTGCCTGGCGATCATGAACGTGCTGCACGACGGGCTTGCCGATACCAAGTACCGCCCCTGCCCGCTGCTGACGAAATACGTCGAAGCCGGTTGGCTGGGCCGCAAGACCGGCCGCGGCTTTTACGACTATCGTGGCGAGACGCCGGTTCCGACCCGCTGATCCGGGCGCGCCTGTGGCCCTCTTGCATGCCTCCGGCGGGGGTATTTCACGCCAGATGACAAAGAGCGCGCCCGCGCCCTGATCGTGCCGGGGGCCGGGTCAGAGGGGGTGGTTTCGCAAGGGGCCGATGCCGGGGGAGTGGCCGCTAGAGGCCCTCGGCCTCGGGTTGCGTCAGTTCCAGGGGGGCGACCTCCTTTGCCCGCAGGTCCGCGATACCCAAGGGCCCCTCGGGGCGGGAGAGACGGTTGCGCACGACCCAGAGCAGGCGATTTTCGGCACGCGTGATGGCGACATAGGCCAGGCGTTTCCAGAGCGGTTGGCCTGCCTCGACGCGGCCTGCGCGGGAGGCGGCGTAGATGTCGGGGGCGAAGACCTGAACGGCGGGCCATTGGCTGCCCTGCGCCTTGTGGATCGTGACCGCCGCGCCGTGCAGGAACGTGGCCCCCATGCGCGCGGCGTAGGGGATGAAGGGTTCTTCCTGGTCCGGTTTTTCGATCTTGACGATCGAGGCGGCCGAGACCTGGGGGTTTTCGGCACCGACGACATGCAGTCGTGAAAAGCCCGGCTTGGCCCCGGGGCCGAGGTAGATGACCTGCGCCCCCTTGATCAGGCCGCGGGCCTCGAGGTCCTGGCGTTTCTTGCGGTGCTTGAGCGGCAGTTCGATGCCGTCGCAAATCAGCGGTTCGCCGGGCAGAAGGGCATCTTCGGGGGCGTCGTGCACGTTGCGGAAGGCATTGATCAGGCGGATGCGGGTGGCGTTGCGCCAGACCAGGACCGGAGAGCGCGCCATCAGCTCCGCCTCGACGCGCTGCGCCCAGACGACGCGCTCATCGCGTTGCGCGGCCTCTTCGATCATGCGTTCGAAGCGATAGAAGTCGACCTGCGGATCGGCCAGCAAATGGGCCAGGTCGAGGATCGGGTTGTCGGCCTCTTGCCGGTGGATGCGCGACAGTTCCAGCCGGGCCGGCGCGGGCAGCGTTTCGAACACCATCTGGCCGGACTGTCCGACCGGAGCGAGCTGGGCCGGGTCACCGAAGATGATCAGGTTCGGGAAGATTTCGCACAGGTCGCTGAACTGCTTTTCGTCGAGCATCGAGGCTTCGTCGACAAAGCCGACGTCCAGCGGATCATCGCGGCGTTTCCAGCCGGTGATGAAATCCGAGCCACGCAGACCGGCGACGGCCAAGGCCCCCGGAATCGACTTGTTGCCCTCGTAAAACAGTTTGGCGCGGTCCATCGCCTCGTCCGTCAGCCCCTCGACCACCGGGCGTTCGCCCTGCCCTTCGAGCCATTCCGCGACCTTTTCATATTCCGGGTCGTAGACCGGCGTGTAGAGGATGCGGTGGATGGTCGTGGCCCGCACGCCCCGCAGGCGCAGCACCGACGCGGCCTTGTTGGTGGGGGCAAGAATGGCCAGGCTGCGGCGTTCGCGGGCGCGCTTGGGTTCGTAATCGCCCGAGACGACGGCGAGGCCCGCGGCCTCGCACGCCTCGGCCAGGGCGCTGAGAAGCAGGGTCTTGCCCGAGCCGGCCTTGCCGATCACCGCCAGAACGCGGCTCTTGCCGTCGCGCGCCGGGGCGGTCGTGGCTTCGACCAGGTTGATGCCCGCCTCGGCCAGAGCCTCGGCGATACGATCGAAGGCATCGGCCTGATCATGGGAAAATGTGAGCGCCGGAAGGGTCATGGCGCGACGCTACTCTCTGGGGGCAAAAAGCACCAGACGGATCAGCCACGCCGCCCGCGAATCCGGGGCCGATCGTGGGCGTTATCGGGTCGGAGCGCGTGGCGAGATCAGAGTTTCTTGCACGGGGCGGGTTCATCGTCGGTGTTGTCCTGCACCGTGGTCGGACGTGCGACGGGAGGGTGCCCTGAGGCGGCGGTGCTATCGGGTTGGCCCGACATTTCGACATGGGCGACGCGGCGGGCGCGCTGGAGTTGTTCGGCGAAGGCGACCAGCCCCCGGTCCTGTGCGGCCATCTGCAAGTCCTTCAAAACATCAATCATCCAGAGATTGGATTTCATGCCGCCCACCACCTTCAGATACCACGTCAACAGGAACACCAGTCGCATACAGGCAAGGAAATGCCGGAGGATCGCATTAAGATCAGCCGAATGCCATTTGCCGCGCATTCAATAAAAGTTGCAGGAATTGCATTGTAATATCAAATGTTTTTTGACCGTCGCGTCAATTAATTTGCCAAAAGGAAACAATGCTGGAAGGGGCCGCGCCAGCGCCACCGGGCAGTGTGGCGCACAAGCGGCGCGTGGATGCAGACGGCCCTTGGTGGTGCTGACGGTGCCGCGGAATCGTCCGGTGCCGGGGCGGAGATCGGGAGTGATGTCCTGGCGGGCCGATGCAGGCTGCGGCGCGGAGTGGGAACTGGCGCAGGGCGTCGTGATGGCGCGGCGAGACCAATCCCGATGATGTGCGCCGCGTTCCCGGGGAGGGAATTTGATCGTCCGCCAAGCGCCGCGATGCAGGCGGCATTGCGGGGCCATGCCCGCGCGTGCCGAAAGAAGTCGGCGCCCCGCGCCTAGTTGCGGCGGTAGCCTGCGGGCGGAACGGTATAGTAGAAGGCCGTATGGTCGACCTCGTTCGGGCGGCGGATGCCGGCCTCGACCCGCTTGCGCGCAATTTCCTGTTTGGTGACGCGGGTGGCGATTGCAAGCTGATCGACCACTGCCATCATGCCACGATCCCGCGCCGCCTCTTGCAGATCGGCGAGGACATCGACCATCCATTGGTCCGATGCCAGCCGCGGTATGGCCAGCGACGAAAGATCTGCTTCAACTCGGTTCTGACCACGCATGTACATCGCTCCCCACAAAAAGACGTTTCGAATGCCCCGGCCCCACCTGCCGGACGGAAGACAGGCGACCCCATCGACTCGTCCATCACATTGTCATTACGGCCCTTAAGAAGGTGTTACCGACCGGCTTCCAGAACGTCTTCAACTGTACGCAAACCGGTGCGCGGGGCCTGCACCAGAACCGCCATGTTGCCCGGTTTATGCTGATTTCGCAGCATCTTCATATGGGCGGCGGGAATTTCGGCCCAGGGAAAGACCTCGGACATGCAGGGGTCGATCCGCCGTTCGATCATCAACTTGTTGGCGGCGGCGGCCTGCTTGAGATGGGCGAAGTGGCTGCCCTGAAGACGCTTCTGGTGCATCCACATGTAGCGCACGTCGAAGGTGCAATTGAAGCCGCTGGTCCCGGCGCAGATCACGACCATGCCGCCCTTCTTGCAGACCAGCGCCGAGACGGGAAACGTCGCCTCGCCCGGGTGTTCGAACACGATATCGACGTTGTTGCCCTTGCCGGTGATGTCCCAGATCGCCTTGCCGAACTTGCGCGCCTCGGAGAACCATTCCTTGTATTCGGGCGTGTTGACGGTGGGCAGCTGGCCCCAGCATTTGAATTGCTTGCGGTTGATGACCCCCTTGGCACCAAGGCCCATGACAAAATCGCGCTTGTCCTCTTCCGAGATGACCCCGATGGCATTGCCGCCAGCCGCATTGATCAGCTGGATCGCGAAGGACCCGAGGCCGCCAGAGGCGCCCCAGACCAGCACGTTCTGACCCGGCTTGAGTTCATGCGGGTGATGGCCGAACAGCATCCGGTAGGCGGTGGCGAGGGTAAGGGTATAACAGGCCGATTCCTCCCACGTCAGGTGTTTGGGGCGCGGCATCAGCTGCTGCGCCTGGACGCGGGTGAACTGGGCAAAGCTGCCGTCGGGGGTTTCATAGCCCCAGATCCGCTGCGAAGGCGAGAACATCGGATCGCCGCCGTTGCATTCCTCGTCGTCGCCGTCATCCTGATTGCAGTGGATCACGACCTCGTCCCCGACCTTCCATGAACGCACGGAGGAGCCGACGGCCCAGACGATGCCGGAGGCATCCGAGCCTGCGATATGATAGTCCGCGCCATGCCCGTCGAAGGGCGAGATCGGCACGCCGAGACCCGCCCAGACGCCGTTGTAATTGACCCCCGCCGCCATCACGAGCACCAGCACCTCGTGGCTTTCCAGCGTGGGGACGTCGACGATTTCCTGCTGAAAGCTGGTGTCCGGGTCGCCATGGCGTTCCCGGCGGATCGCCCAAGCGTACATCTGACGCGGCACGTGGCCTAGGGGGGGCAGCTCGCCCACCTCGTAGAGGTCCTTTTGCGGTGCGTCATAGGGCGCGATGCCCGTTTCGATGTCCAGAGCCATGCCGACCTCCTCCGGTCAAGAATTGCCGCGACGCAGAATCGCGGGATGCCGCCCTTGGATAGCTTTCGTCACGTAATATTGCAATGCCTGAGTTATAATTTTTGTAACTTTGTTTCGCATGGGATTTTTAGATCAGGGGGCCTGAGGCCGCCTCGTCTTTGTTTTCATGGACTGATGAACGCGGTGCGCTGCGTTGAGCGCCTGCGCCCCTGATGGAGCCGCGCGGCTGAGCGTCGCTGCCAAGGCGATCCAGGCGCGGCAGGAAAGGCCGACTACGCCGCGTCGCGGCGAATTGACAGGGCCACATTCTTTCATATACCTACATGGTTGCGTAATTAAATTACCGCCAGAACCAACGAGGCCCGCGATGACCGAGACCCAGCCCGCCCCGCCGACCGGCACCGAGACCGCGCCCGCGCCCGAAACTGCGGCGCGGGATCGCCCGTGGCTGTTTCGCACGTATTCGGGGCATTCCACGGCTGAGGCGTCGAATGCGCTGTACCGGGCCAACCTGTCGCGCGGACAGACCGGTCTGTCGGTCGCCTTCGATCTGCCGACGCAAACGGGCTATGACAGCGATCATGTGCTGGCGCGGGGTGAGGTCGGCAAGGTTGGCGTGCCCATCGGCCATCTCGGGGATATGCGCGCCCTGTTCGACCAGATCCCGCTGGCCGAGATGAACACCTCGATGACGATCAACGCCACGGCGCCCTGGCTGCTGGCGCTGTATATCGCCGTGGCCGAGGAACAGGGGGCGGACCCGCACGCGTTGCAGGGGACGGTGCAGAACGACCTGATCAAGGAATACCTGAGCCGGGGCACCTATATCTGTCCGCCGAAACCCAGCCTGAAGATGATCGCGGACGTGGCCGAATATTGCTATGCGCATGTGCCCAAGTGGAACCCGATGAACGTCTGTTCCTACCATCTGCAAGAGGCTGGCGCGACGCCGGAGCAGGAGCTGGCCTATGCGCTGGCCACCGGCATCGCGGTGCTGGACGCGTTGCGCCCGCGTGTGCCTGCGGCCGATTTTCCCGCGCTGGTCGGGCGGATCAGCTTTTTCGTCAACGCGGGCATCCGCTTTGTCACCGAAATGTGCAAGATGCGCGCCTTTGTCGATCTGTGGGACGAGATCTGCCGCGACCGCTATGGCGTGGAGGAGGAGAAGTTCCGCCGCTTTCGCTACGGCGTGCAGGTGAACAGCCTTGGCCTGACCGAGCAGCAGCCCGAAAACAATGTCTACCGTATCCTGATCGAGATGCTGGCCGTGACGCTGAGCAAGAAGGCCCGCGCGCGCGCCGTGCAGCTGCCCGCGTGGAACGAGGCGCTCGGCCTGCCCCGGCCCTGGGATCAGCAGTGGTCCCTGAGGATGCAGCAGATCATGGCCTATGAGACGGACCTGCTGGAATTCGACGACCTGTTCGATGGCAACCCGGCGGTCGATGCCAAGGTCGCTGCTCTGAAAGAGGCCGCGCGGGCGGAACTGGCGAACCTTGGCGCCATGGGCGGCGCGATCGGCGCCATCGACTACATGAAGGCGCGGCTGGTCGAGAGCAACGCGGCGCGGGTCAACCGGATCGAACGGAACGAGACGACGGTGGTGGGCGTCAACCGCTGGCGCGAGGCCGAGCCATCGCCGCTGATGGGCGCGGACGGGGGCATCCTGACCGTCGACCCCGCCGTCGAGGCGCAGCAGGTCGCCCGCCTTGGCGCGTGGCGGGCGGCGCGCGACGCCGACGCGGTTCGCGGGGCGCTCGATGCGCTGCGCGAAGCGGCCCGCGCCGGGGACAACATCATGCCGGCCTCGATCGCGGCCGCAAAGGCAGGCGTCACCACTGGCGAATGGGCCGCCACCATGCGCGCCATCCACGGCGAATATCGCGGCCCCACCGGCGTCGCCGCCGGGGTCAGCAACCAGACCGAGGGGCTGGACGAAATCCGCGCCGCGGTGAATGCTGCCAGCGACACGCTGGGGCGGCGGCTGAAGTTCGTGATCGGCAAGCCGGGGCTGGACGGCCATTCGAATGGAGCCGAGCAGATCGCCTTTCGCGCCCGCGATTGCGGCATGGATATCACCTATGAAGGCATCCGCCTGACGCCGGACGAAATCGTGCAGCGCGCCCGCGCGGAGGAGGCCCATGTGATCGGTCTGTCGATCCTGTCGGGCAGCCATATGCCGCTGGTCGAAGACACGCTGGCCCTGCTGAGGGAACAGGGGTTGGGGCATATCCCGGTCGTCGTCGGGGGCATCATTCCCGACGACGATGCGCGCCGTTTGCTGGAAATGGGGGTCGCGCGGGTCTATACCCCCAAGGATTTCGAGCTGAACCGGATCATGATGGACGTGGTCGCGCTGGCCCGACCAGCGCCCGTGGCGGCCCAGTAACCGTGGCGGCCTAGTAACCGTGGCTGCGCAGTAACCGTGGCAGACGTGATTTCCGGGTGATCATGCGATCGCGGTGAACATGGCCGGCGCGACATGCGTTGTCATGGCAGGGGGCACGCCTCTGGCGGCCAATCACCGCCAGCCAGCCACCACCACCACTAGGAGACCGCCATGACAGTGATCACCAGAACCGCCCGCATCACGGGCCGCGTGCAGGGCGTGGCCTATCGGGCCTGGGTGCGCGGGCAGGCCGAAAAGAAGGGCCTGCAAGGCTGGGTCAGGAATTGCGACGATGGATCGGTGATGGCGCTGTTTCATGGCCCCGAACCCGACGTCGACGCCATGATCACCGCGTGTTGGAGCGGCCCCGGCGCGGCCTCGGTCCGCAATGTCGACTGCGCCAGCGCCGCGCCGCCGACCGAGGCAGGGTTTCATATCCTGCGCTGAATTTCTGCGCAGCCCGGCGCGGAAATCGGCAAACCGCCGCGTGCCCCCTGCCAAACCCCGGAACGTGATTGGATATCCTCCGCAGGCTGACCAGTTAGAGGGCCATGCGAACGATCCCCATCCCCTTCGCCGGCCGTCGCGCCGCGCGCCTGTTTCCACGCTTGCTACCTCGTCTGGTTACACGCCGGGCCATGCGCATGGCGCGCAAGCTGGCACACGGTCCGGCACGGCATCCGGCACGTCAGATCCCGCCGGGGCAGGCCGGGTTGATGACGCTGGTGCGGTCCTTGGCGATTACGCTGGTCTTGTCCCTGGTGTCGACGGCCCTCCTCGCCCCGTCGCCTGCCCGCTCCGGACCGGCGGCCACAACATTGCTGCGCCCCAAGGCCATTTCCTATGCGGCCGATGGTGGCTATGCCCTGTCGTTCAATCGCAACTGGGGGTCGCTGTCTTTCGACATCTTCACCCCTCGTCGGGTGATCCTGGGGAACGACGGGCTTGGCGAAGTCAGCTTTGACCACGTTGCCCTGGCGTTCAGCGGCAACGACAGCGCGCACTCTGCCCAGCTGTCCTATGGCCGGGTCTGGCGCACCAGCCTGTCGGCCAACCGCGTGCTGGGGATCAATGGCTACCTCGATTTCGGCAAACGCGCCGCCATCGACGAGGTGATGGCCCAGGCCACGGTCGGGCTGGAATACGAAATCGCCTTGCAGGGTGTGGAAACCGCGACCAACCTGACCTTTGGCAGCAACCTGTACCTGACCTTGGACGATTACACCCGCGCCCGTTACAGCAGCAGCGCCTGGGTGCCACGGCGCGGCGTCGACAGTTATGTCGCATGGTCGCAGACCGTCGGCAGCGGATTGCAGATGGGCGCGCGGGCCAGCCTGTTCCAGTATCCCGCCACCGCCACGCGCCAGGCACGCGGGATCGGGACATTGTCGCTGACCAGCCGGGTGACCCGTGGCCTGCCCCAGGGCACATCGCTGAGCGCGGCCCTGACCGGGCGTTTCACTCCGGGCGAAGTGATCGCCCCCCGGCTGAAGCTGCAATTGCGCCGATCACGCCCCGTGATCCATGCACAGGGCACCCGCCCCGTCGGAACCTTGCAGCCCAGCCGCAAATGCAGCATCCGCCCCGCTGCGACACGGCTGGACCGGCTGGATTGTGGTCGGCGCGCCTATCATCCGCGCCGGATGCATGAGTATTACCGCCCCAAGGGCACACGGACCGAAGGCACGGTAAGCGTTCCCACCCCCAGGCGCCGCCTCGGCTATGGCTCTCTCTACGTGCCCTAGCGCCACGACCGACCGCATTTTCCGCGGCGGCGGTACACAGGGCGATACAAAGGGCGGTGCAATGCGCGCCTTGTCGCCCTCATCGCCTTGCCCCTGCCGGTGAACCGCTTAGGTTGGCGGCGAAACAGCTGTGGAGGCCGCAATCAAATGACGTTCAAACAAGTGGAACTGGGCCGCGGCGGACCGCTGGTGCCGCAACTTGGGTTTGGCGCGATGTCGCTGGCAGGCATGTTCGGGCCGACGGACGAGGCGACCAGCTTTGCCACGCTGGATGCTGCGATCGCCGGGGGGATCACGTTCTGGGACACCGCCAACATCTATGGCATGGGCATCAGCGAAACGGTGCTGGGCAAGTACATTGCCGAAAAGGCACCGCAGATCACGCTGGCCACCAAGGCCAGCATCGTGCCCGGCCCGCCGCGCACCATCGACAATTCCTATGACCATCTGCGCAGCGAGCTGGAACAATCGCTGAAGCGGCTGAACGTCGACCGGGTCGACCTGTTCTATGCCCACCGCCACAACCCCGACACCCCACCCGAAGCCCTGGCCGAAACCATGCAGCGCCTGATCGATGCCGGGCTGATCGGTGGCTACGGCCTGTCCGAAGTTGCCCCCGGCACCGTCGCCCGCGCCCACGCGGTCAGCCCGGTGCGCGCGGTACAGAATGAATATTCGCTATGGTCGCGCCAGCCTGAGCTGGGGTTGATCGACCTGTGCGAACGGCTGGGCATCGCCTTCGTGGCGTTCTCTCCGCTGGCGCGGGGCATGTTTGGCGAAGTGTCGATCCACCCCGACAACATGCGCGAAGGTGAATTCCGCCGTGTGAATCCGCGCTTTATCGAACCCAACTACAGCTACAACCTGGCGGCCATCGACGGATTCCGCGACTGGGCCCATGGCAAGGGCTGGACAGTTGCCGCCGCGGCCCTGGCCTGGGTGCTGGCCCGTGGCGAACACGTGATCCCGATCCCGGGCACGCGCACCCCTGGCCATCTGAACGAATGGCTTGGCGCCGCTGACATCACGCTGAGCGCGCAGGACATGGCCGAGATCGCCGCGCTGCTGCCCGTCGGCTTTGCGCATGGCGACAGGTATTCCGACAGTCAGGCGGCATCGGTCGAACGCTACTGCTGAGGGGCGCGACCGGCGTGCGGGTCGGGGCAAGGCAGGTCAGGTCGGGGCAAGGCGGGGGAGCAAGGTGCGCTGCCCCCCGCCCCCGATTTGACGCCACCCCTCGATCACAGGCCGTGGCTGCCGTCATAGGCGCTGCGCAGCGGTGGCTGCCATCCCGGCAGGCTGTCTGACCCGGGCGTCAGCACCTCGATCAGAAGCGGATGGCAGAGAGCCGTATCGGAGGAATGTTCGGACGAGCAATCCCCACCGGGGCAGGCGCTGAGCGCGCCAAGCAGATCGACCTCTGCAAACAGCGTCAGGGCGTCGCCCGGGCGCACCGGGCTGGCCTTCATGAAATACTGGCCGGTGTCGCGGGTAAATCCGGTGCACATGAAGACATTCAGCACGTCATGCACCATGGGTTCGGCCTGACGCGCCGGAATGCCCAGCTCGGCCGCGAGGGCACGGGTCAGGTTGGAATGGCAGCACCGGTGATAGTGCGTTCCCGCCAGCAGAGCGCCGGTATAGGGATCGCACCGGGTGCCGATCACGTCGTGCACGGAACCGCCATAGGCGTCGATGCCGTACCAGTCCAGCGTGTCCTGCACGATGGTCGCCATCGGGCGCAGGTGCGGAAAGCATGACCAGAGCCGGTCGCCGGTGCTGACATGGGTGCCGTGCAGCGCACGGGTCTTGCCGGAATAGAACCGCTCGGTCAGGTCCGCCGCGTTCCACAGGTTGAGATCGCCGACCTGCGGGCCATCCTGGCAGCTGATGCGAAAGAACGAACCGGCGGGCACGCGAAACGTGGCGGCGTCACGTGCCGGGGCAATCACGCGGGCGGTGACCTGCGTCGTCGCAAGGGCCGCGCGATAAAGCGCGAGGTCCGGCCGGGGCAGCGTTTCGACCGGGTAACAGATGACGGGCGCGACGGCGCGGCGCGCGTCGGCGTCGTCCGGGAGCGTGGCGGTGCGGTGCGGTGCGGAGGTGTCGGGCGGGGTCATAGATCTGGCCTTTCTCGGGACGTTTGGCCCAGACAACAGTGCGGCGGGCGCGGGTGCAAGGGGCGTGCGGACAGACGTCCCAAGGCCGGAAAACGCGAAACCGGGCAGATCTCTCTGCCCGGTTCAGGGTGGTCAGGGTGCGCGGCGCGCCGAAACGGCGATCAGTCCTGCAACACCACGATATCCAGCGGCGGAAAACCGTTGAAGCCGATCGACGCATAGGTCGAGGTATAGGCCCCGGAGTTGCGGATCACGACACGATCACCGCAGCGCAGCCCCAGCGGCAATTCGACGGGGCGCTTTTCATACAGGACATCGGCGCTGTCGCAGGACGGACCGGCCAGCACGCAGGGGCCCGTCGCCTCGTGGTCGCGGTCGGTCAGGAACTGATAGCGGATCGCCTCGTCCATGGTCTCTGCCAGCCCCGAAAACTTGCCGATGTCGAGGTATACCCAACGGTGCAGGTCATTGTCGGACTTGCGCGACACCAGCAGGACCTCGGCCGCGATGGCGCCTGCCTCGGCCACAAGACCGCGGCCCGGTTCCGCCATGATCCGGGGCACATCACCGAACCGGTCGTGGATCAGCGCCATCACACGGGCGGCATAGGGCGTCGGGCCGTCGATCGCTTCGCCGTAGAAGGCGGGAAAACCGCCGCCGATATTCAGCAGGGTCAGGTCATGTCCGGCGGCGCGTGCCTCGGCCCAGACTGCGGCAACCTGGTCCAGCGTGGTGGTCCACATGTCTGCGCGCCGGGTCTGGGAACCGACATGGAAAGACAGGCCTACCGGGCGCAACCCAAGGGCAACTGCTTGATCCATCAGGCGAATCGCATGATCCCGCGATACCCCGAATTTGCGCGACAGCGGCCAGTCGGCCTGTGACGCGTCGACGATCAGGCGGATGTAGACATCTGCGCCGGGCGCGTGGGTGGCGATCTTTTGCAGCTCTTCTTCGGCATCGGCGGCGAAAAGCGTGATCCCCGCAGTCCAGGCGAATTCGATGTCACGCGGTTTCTTGACCGTGTTGCCAAAGGAAATCAGGCCGGGGTGCGCCCCGAGCGACAGACACAGCTCGATCTCGGCGCGCGAGGCCGCGTCGAACCCCGAGCCGAGACCGACAAGCCGTTCGATGATTTCGCGCTGCGGGTTCGCCTTGACCGCATAATGGATATGGGCCCGCCCGAGACCGGCCTTCAGCGCATGATACTGACCCTCGACCTGGTTGATATCCAGGACCAGCGTGGGTCGGTCAAAGCGGTTTTGCCCGATGAAGGTTTCCACGCGCGAGGCGGCCCGAGATACAGGGCGAGCGGCGGGGTGCAAGACAGGGCGCATGGGGTCGCGCGCCGAAAAATCGGTTACGTTCACGTTCATGGTCATCTCCAATAGACCCGGCCATATATGACCGCTCACTTCCAAGGGAGACGTTACCGTCGCTACGTAACCTTAGGGCTGCCAGCCCTTTCGCCAGAGGCGCGTGCGTTGGCGTCTTGAAACGCGATATTGTGCGGATCGCGGATTCGATCAAGGAGTATTTTTCAGCTCTGGAGAATTTTGGCCGATGCAGGCTGCGAACCGGTTTGCAGCGGCGGCGTCGGGCCAAACGGACGCGCGCCCCGGCCTTGCAATTCAATCACTTGCGCTTGGCAACGCAGATCTTTGGCGGTGTCGTGCCCTCTACCCATTCCTCGGCGCCGCAGGCCGCGCAATGGTAATAGGTCTGACCGTCGCGGTTGCGCGACCGGTCCATCCGCCAGCGGCAGCCCCGCGTCGAGGGATTCGAATAGATCATGATCAGGACGATGGCCAGGATCAGAAAGACCGGGGCAAAAATCATCGGGCTGCTCTCCTCTTGTCTTCGACTGACGATCGGGTCTCGGCCGGGCCGGCGCTGGCCGGTCCACCCCTGGCACGATCAGACGTGGGGCACCGGCAGCAGGGGCCGAAACGACAAACCGCGCAGCCCGAGGGAGACTGCGCGGTTCGCGTCGGCCTGCCTGGCGCCACTGGGGCGATCAGGCGGCGTAGGGGACATACTCCGCCGCCTTGGCCTCGGACTTCGTGGCAACGGGGGTCGCCGGCGTGAAGTAGGAGAGCGTCTCTTCGAGGAGCGTCAGCGCCTCGGCGGGGGAAAATTGGTGGGTCCGGTGGTCGTTTGTCTGGGTCTTGCGCGTCATCTCGGGGGCCTTTCGTCTGTCTCGCCTCCCTGCCCCCTCCATATGGGACGCGCGGCCCCCAAGGGAACGTATAATCCTGCACATGCGCTATGCTGCGCGTGCAAAGGTCACGCGGCAGGAAACTGCGGCGCGCGTTTCGGACACAATAGCGCAGGTCCGGCACGCAGCAGTGCTTGTGCGGACGCGCAACTTGGTGCATTGGCTGGCCGACACGCGCCAACCGTAAAGGACGCCGCAATGGACTACGGAAAACAAGGTGCTCCCAAGCTCCACAAGAATGCCCCGCGCTACAAGGGCGACAAATCGAACAGCGGCAAGGATGCCGGTGTCGGCGGCGCTTCGTCGAAAGAAGAGCTGGTGGCCCGCATGAAGGCCGCTGCAGAGGCCAAGAAAAAGGGCTGAGGCCCTTTGCTGTCCTGACCGCGATTGTGCCCAACCGCAGCCTGCCCGGCCTTCTGACCGGGCGGGATCGTTGCCGCTTGCGCCGAGGACAGGCAGAGTGTGCGGCGGAGAAAAAGCCGCGCCCGCCAAAACTGCACGTGCCGAATAGCCAGGCTCGGCACGTTCTGTAACGGCCTCTCCCCACCTACCCTCCCCCGCCCTCCCAGTTCAAACTCCCAGGTCACACGGACGCAGAGGGTCACGCCCTCAGAATCGCAAAAGGCCCCGGAATGCTCCGGGGCCTTTTTGTCGTGACGGGAAATGGTTCAGACGGTGCGTTCGACCATCATCTGCTTGATCGACGAAATCGCCTTGGCCGGGTTCAGACCCTTGGGGCAGGTCTTGGCGCAGTTCATGATCGTGTGGCAGCGATACAGCTTGAACGGGTCTTCCAGCTGGTCCAGACGCTCGGGTGTTGCCTCGTCGCGGCTGTCGATGATCCAGCGATAGGCATGCAGCAAGGCGGCCGGGCCGAGGTAACGATCGCCGTTCCACCAGTAGCTGGGGCACGACGTCGAGCAGGAGGCGCACATCACGCACTCATACAGACCGTCGAGTTTCTTGCGATCCTCGATCGACTGGCGCCATTCATTGGCCGGGCGGTTCGTCTTGGTTTCAAGCCATGGCATGATGCTGGCGTGCTGGGCGTAAAAGTGCGTCAGGTCCGGGATCAGGTCGCGCACCACGGGCATGTGGGGCAGCGGATAGATCTTGACGACCTTCGACTTGACCTCGTCCAGACCAAAGATGCAGGCCAGCGTGTTGCCGCCATCGATGTTCATCGCACAGGAGCCGCAGATGCCTTCGCGGCACGACCGGCGGAAGGTCAGCGTCGGATCGATCTCGTTCTTGATCTTGATCAGCGCGTCCAGAACCATCGGGCCGCACTTGTCCATGTCCAGGAAGTACGTGTCGATGGTCGGGTTTTCGTCGTCATCCGGGCTCCAGCGATAGATCTGGAACTTGCGAACGTTGGTGGCACCCTCGGGTTTCGGCCAGGTCTTGCCGGTCTTCATCCGTGAGTTCTTGGGGAGCGTCAGTTGTACCATGTCGTCCTCCTTAGAACGTCCGCGCCTTGGGCGCGATTTTCTTCAGCGAGATGCCACCCTGGTCTTCGGTGGTCAGCGGATCGAGGATGACGGGGCGATAGGTCAGGTCGACCTTGTTGCCGTCAACGCGGCTGATCGTGTGGACGCGCCAGTTTTCGTCGTCACGTTCCGAATAATCCTCGTGCGCGTGGGCGCCGCGGGATTCGTGGCGCGCCTCGGCCCCGACGATGGTCGCCATGGCGTTCGGCATCAGGTTGGTCAGCTCCAGCGTTTCCATCAGGTCGCTGTTCCAGACCAGGCTGCGGTCGGTGACGTGCAGATCGGGGATCTTGGCCGCGATCTCGGTCATCTTCTCGACCCCCTCTTTCAGCGACTCGGAGGCGCGGAACACGGCGGCGTCGGACTGCATGGTCTTCTGCATTTCCAGGCGCAGCTCGGCTGTCGGCGTCCCGCCCTTGGCATTGCGGAAATAGTCGAACCGGTCGAAGGCCTTGTCGATCGATGCCTGGTTCGGCACGGCCACCGGTGCGGCCCGGTCGACAACCTTGCCGGCGCGGATCGCGGCGGCGCGGCCAAAGACCACGAGGTCGATCAGCGAGTTGGAGCCGAGGCGGTTGGCCCCGTGAACGGATGCGCAGCCTGCTTCGCCCACGGCCATCAGGCCGGGCACGACCTGCGTCGGGTTGTCCGCTGTCGGGTTCAGCACTTCGCCGAAGTAGTTCGTCGGAATGCCGCCCATGTTGTAGTGCACCGTCGGCAGAACCGGGATCGGCTCCTTGGTCACATCGACGCCGGCAAAGATCTTGGCCGATTCCGAGATACCCGGCAGACGTTCCGCCAGCGCCTCGGCGGGCAGGTGCGCCAGGTTCAGGTGAATGTGGTCGCCATGTTCACCGACACCACGGCCTTCGCGGATTTCCATGGTCATGGAGCGCGAAACGTAGTCACGCGGCGCGAGGTCCTTGTACTGGGGCGCATACCGCTCCATGAACCGTTCGCCTTCGGAGTTGGTCAGGTAGCCACCTTCGCCGCGCGCGCCCTCGGTGATCAGGCAGCCGGAGCCGTAGATCCCGGTGGGGTGGAACTGGACGAACTCCATGTCCTGCAGCGCCAGGCCCGCGCGGGCCACCATACCACCGCCGTCGCCGGTGCAGGTATGGGCCGAGGTCGCGCTGAAGAAGGCGCGTCCATAGCCGCCGGTGGCCAGAACGACCATCTTGGCGTTGAAGATGTGCATCGTGCCGTCGTCAAGCTTCCAGCAGACAACGCCCTGGCATTGCCCGTCTTCGGACATGATCAGGTCGATGGCGAAATATTCGATGTAGAACTCGGCGTTGTTCTTCAGCGACTGGCCATAGAGCGTGTGCAGGATCGCGTGCCCGGTGCGGTCAGCCGCCGCACAGGTGCGTTGCACGGCAGGGCCTTCGCCGAATTCGGTGGTGTGACCGCCGAAGGGGCGCTGGTAGATCTTGCCCTCTTCCGTGCGGCTGAACGGCACGCCGTAATGCTCAAGCTCGTAAACGGCCTTGGGGGCTTCGCGGGCGAGGTATTCCATCGCATCCGTGTCGCCCAGCCAGTCGGACCCCTTGACGGTGTCGTACATGTGCCACTGCCAATTGTCCGGGCCCATGTTCGACAGAGAGGCGGCGATGCCGCCCTGCGCCGCAACAGTGTGCGAGCGGGTCGGGAAAACCTTGGTCACGCAGGCCGTCCGCAGCCCCTGTTCGGCCATGCCGAGGGTCGCGCGCAGACCTGCGCCACCGGCCCCAACCACGACCACGTCATATTCGTGTGTTTCGTATTCGTAAGCAGCCATAGGGAACCTCGGGTCTTAAAGGGCGAGCCGGATCAGCGAGAAGACGCCAACAGCGGCAATGGCGTAGGCCAGGCAGGAAACCAGGATGATGGTGATGCGGCCGGTCAGCCCATGCACGTAATCCTCGATCGCCATCTGGGCGCCGTTCTTGAAATGCATCATGCCAACGCTGAGCGTCAGGGCCGCCACGATGGCAGGCCAGGGATGCGAGTAATAGGCGATGATCTCTTCGTAGGTGCCGCCAAGGGCGGGACCGAAGGTGAAGACGAACAGCGGCACCAGGATGATCAGGGCAATCGAGCTGACCTGCATGGACCAATGGTGTTCGGTCCCGGTCTTGGATGCACCCATGCCCACGGCGCGCTTGCGGTCGGTCAGATAACGCATGCTGGCTACCTCTCTCAGACGAAGATGATTGTGATGATGGTCAGAATGACCGAGCCGATCAGCATGCCCCAGCCCAGCTTGTCCGACGTCTCCATGTCGAGGCAGTAGCCGTTGTCCCAGAGCAGGTGCCGCACACCCGCAAGGGCGTGATACCAGAGGCCCAGCGTTGAGAAGAGCAGGATGATGTCGCCGATCCACGATGTGATCACGAAGTCGGCGGTCGCGAAATACTCGGGGCCCGTGGCGGCGGCCATCAGCCACCATGCGATCAGAAATGCCTCCACCACCAGCGCGTTGCCGGTGATCCGCGTCAGGATCGACGTGACGGAATTCAGCTGGAAGCGATAATCCTTCCCAAGTACGAATGGAGAGAGCGGGCGGTTGCCCCGGTTGACGTCGGCCATCACATGTCCTTTCCGGATTCCCTTGGGCCCGTGTTTTACCAGACAATAGCGCTTTGTCATCCGCGCACCATGCCGCAGTAGGCAGAATTTGACACAAGCAACCATTTCTTTTTGCCTTTGTGATCACAAGAAATAATGCTGTGATCACAAAATGAGCGATAATTTTGCCCTGCTATATCTGACTGATTTGGTGGGTTTTTGCGGTTGATTCTGCGCTGCGCGGGCCGCCCCCACCGGCATCTCCTGCCCCGCACCCAAGGGCGCGGACGGGTAATTCCTACAACGGAATCAACGCCCAGTAGTCAAGGTCGAGCAAGACGTGAGGCAGATAGCGGCCATCCTCGGCCTTTCGGGTGAACGCCTCACCGCCGCTGCGGGCGACCAGCCGCAGCCGGATCGCGCCGATCCCCGGCGCCGCCGTTTCCGCCTTGTCCAGCACCTCGGACCACGCATGCACCGTGGTGCCCGCAAAGCACGGGTTGGCATGTGCCCCGCCGTTCAGGCCGACAACCATCTGCGCATTGGCCAGCCCGTTGAACGACAGCCCCCGCGCAAGAGAGATGACGTGCCCGCCATAGATCAGCCGCTGCCCATCCGGGCGCACCGTTGCATCGAAATGCACCTTGGAGGTGTTCTGCCAAAGGCGTGTGGCCATCATGTGCTCGGCCTGCTCGATCGTCACGCCGTCAACGTGATCGATCTGCTCGCCAATCTCGTAGTCGCCCCAGCGGTGCGCCTCGCCTGCCAGCGTGAAATCATAGCTGCTGAAATCCAGCCCCACCGGGATCACCAGATCGGCGGGCGCAATGGCATCGGCCAGCGCGGGAACCACCGGCGCGGGGGCCGGGGCCTGTGGGTCACGCTTTTTCACCATCACCCAGCGGCAATAGCTCATCACGACCTCATCGCGCTGATTCAGCCCTTCGGACCGGACGTAGACCACACCGGTCTTGCCGCTGGAGTTCTCCTTCAGGCCGATCACGGTCGACCGGGCGCGCAGGGTGTCGCCGGGATAGACCGGCTGCAGCCAGCGGCCCTCTGCATATCCCAGGTTCGCCACCGCATTCAGGGAGATATCGGGAACGGTCTTGCCGAACACGATATGGAACGCCGCCAGATCATCCAACGGCGATCCGGCCAGACCGCACCCGCGCGCGAAGGCATCCGAGGAATACAGCGCGTGACGCGCCGGGTAGAGCGCATGATACAGCGCCCGTTCCCCCGACGTGACGGTGCGCGGCACCGCATGCTGGATCTGCTGACCCAGGGTGTAATCCTCGAAGAAGCGGCCGGGATTGGTCTTGGCCATCAATAGGCGCCCAGTTTGGTGTCGGGTGTATAGGTGCCCTCGACCTCCTTCACCACGGCCTGACCGCAGCGCATCGTGCCGTTCGCCGCGTCATAGGCGTAGGTCGGATCGCCATGCAGCAGCCAGCCGTCGTTCAGGGCCTTGGTCACCTTGTGGCAAAACGCCGAGGTGTCGTCTTCGGAGAGGAATCGGTAAAGCTTCATAGGGGTCTCACATGGGCAATGGGTTCGGGCCGAGCCAGCCATGGATCAATACGATCACGGCAAAGACGACGACGGTGATCAGGGCCAGGCGGATGTCACCCGCCAGCGTTCCACCAGCATAAGGGATATAGTCGGGGTGACGCGCATTCGTCACCAGCCACCCCGCCACCGCCCAGACGATCATACCGCCCCAAAGCAGCAGCGACGCGCTATCGCCGCGCACCAGCAGGTGCGCGATGCCCCACAGGATGACGGCCAGGAACATCGGATGGCGCAGCCGCCCGCGCAGGCGCGACTTGGAATGCGCCGTGCCCAGCATCAGCACCGCGATCACCATCAGCAAATTGTTCAGGTGCTGCCCCCAGGCGGGCGGAAAATAGACCTGCGCCCCATCCGCCGTGCGGTACCCGATCACCATCAGGACCACGGCAATCAGCGCCACCACGGCCACAAGCGGTCGCGCCGCGTTTTCCGGCAAACCGGCGCGCAGGCCGGGGGTGTATTCCTTACTCAGGTGGGGCCAGGTCCACAATATAAGGCCAATCAATATCAGTGCCACGATGGGTTCCTAAGACAGGGTCAACTGCGGCCACGTTGGGCGCATCAGGCCATTTGTGCAATGGCCTCGGCCTTGGCCAGCGTCTTTTTGGCGGTCTCGACATGCAGGTTCTCGACGATCTTGCCATCGACCACGGCAACGCCCTGCCCCGTCGTCTCGACCTCGGCATGGGCGGCAATCTGACGCCGCGCCAGGTCGATTTCCGCGTCTGTCGGGGCAAAGCAGGCATTGGCGATGGCGACCTGCGCCGGATGGATCAGGGTCTTGCCGTCAAACCCCAGGTCGCGGCCCTGTTCACATTCTGCCCGCAGCCCGTCTTCGTCCTTGTACTGATTATAGACGCCGTCGGCGGCAATGACGCCATGTGCCCGCGCTGCCATCAGGATGGTCTGCAACGCCATCTGTAGCGGCAGGCGATCCGCCCGGTCACGACAGCCAAGCTCTTTCGCCAGGTCGTTCGTACCCGCGACAAAGCCCTGCACCCGGGGGTGGGCCGCGATTTCAGCGGCATGGAAGATGGCCTGCGGCGTTTCCATCATCGCCCAGATCGGCGTGTCATCCCCCAGCAGGTCGGCCAGGGCGTCGATGTCGGCCGCGCGGTTCACCTTGGGCAAAAGAAAGGCATCTGCCCCGGCGCCCTTCAACGCCGCGACATCGTCGGCCCCCCAGGGCGTATCCAGCCCGTTGACACGGATGATCCTGGCCCGTGCGCCATACCCCCCCGCAGCAAGTGCCTCCTTCAGCGTCTCGCGCGCGGTGGCTTTCGCGTCGGGCGTCACCGCATCCTCCAGATCGAACAGGATCGCATCGACCGGCAGGCCACGTGCCTTGTCCAGCGCCCGCTCCTTGGAGCCCGGGATATACAGAAGCGAACGGTAGGGGCGAAACTCTGCGTCCATGAAATAAATCCTCACGGTAATATTGTTGCGTCGTGATGGCATCATTTGCCCGATTAGTTCAACCCCATTCCGGCAGATCCGCCACCTTTTTCGCCGCATTGCAGAAACCACGCGTCGTCGCGCGACAGGAAAATCCGCACAATCCTAACGATCTACTGCGCAGTTAACCCGATTGCAGCCGGTACATGCGCAGGGTGACGGGGTCGGTCAGACCCCCTTTCGCAGCTCAGGTTCCTGCGGTTCCGGGGGTGTGGAACCGCAGGGTTCCAGACCCGGTCAGGCAGGCTGTCGCCCGTAAATCAGACCGGCGCCTGCCCCTGCCCCAGATGCAACAACCGCCTTCCGACCCGACAGGCCGGTCAGAGGGATAAGAAAGGGACTGCCATGAACAAGAACGATCCAACCTTGGCGCAGTGGCGCGCATGGCCCGGGCGGGTCCGCACCCCCCCTGCCCTGACACTGCTGACCTGTGCCGTGTTGCTGGGCGTCCCGTCGTCGGGCGTTGCAACCCCCGCACATGGCAATGGTGCACAGGCCTGCGCGCCACGCGACGTCGTGATCAAGCGCCTTGCCTCCGGCTATGGCGAAACCCGTCAGTCGATCGGCCTGGGCACCAACAATTCGATGGTCGAGATATTTGCCTCCGACGTCAGCGGCAGCTGGACCATCACGGTCACCTCCCCCCAGGGCATCACCTGCCTGATCGCCAGCGGGCAGGCCTTTGAAACCCTGGCCGAGGCTTTGCCGGTCGATGATCAGGATGCCTGAGCACGGGTGACCCCTGCCATCGCCCTGCCGCTGCACCGTCGCCGGCGCCTTCTGGCCGCCGCCGCCATGCAACCAGAGCGTTCAGAATCGCCCCGCCACGATGTTGCCGCTAACACAAGCGGAGCGACGTCGCGGCAGCCGCGCCATTTGGGGCAACATGCCCGCCTGCAAAACGTCCATCTCATTGAACTGGGGCACAAATCACGCGCCCCTTCGGCCCCCCGCCCCCCCGTGCGGCGTGACACGCTCTTGCACTGTTGGGCTAAAAGACCTACGCCATGCGCGACGTTTTCAACCGGACCGGAGACATATCCAAATGGCCAGACCCAAGATTGCCCTCATCGGCGCGGGCCAGATCGGCGGCACGCTCGCCCATCTCGCAGCCCTGAAAGAACTTGGTGACGTTGTTCTTTTCGACATTTCCGAAGGCACCCCCGAGGGCAAGGCGCTCGACATCGCCGAATCCGGCCCGTCTGCCAAATTCGATGCCAAGCTCAAGGGCACGCAGTCCTATGCGGACATCGCGGGCGCAGATGTCTGCATCGTGACCGCCGGTGTGCCGCGCAAGCCCGGCATGAGCCGCGATGACCTGCTCGGCATCAACCTCAAAGTCATGAAGTCGGTTGGCGAAGGCATTCGCGACAACGCCCCCGACGCGTTCGTGATCTGCATCACCAACCCGCTTGACGCGATGGTCTGGGCGCTGCGTGAGTTTTCCGGCCTGCCGCACTCCAAGGTCTGCGGCATGGCGGGTGTACTCGACTCCGCCCGCTTCCGTCACTTCCTGGCCGAAGAATTCAGCGTCTCGATGAAAGACGTCACTGCCTTCGTTCTGGGCGGCCACGGCGACACCATGGTGCCACTGTCGCGCTATTCGACCGTTGCGGGCATTCCGCTGCCGGACCTGGTGGAAATGGGCTGGACGACGCAGGAAAAACTGGATGCGATCATCCAGCGCACCCGTGATGGCGGCGCCGAAATCGTCGGCCTGCTGAAAACCGGCTCGGCCTTCTACGCGCCTGCGACGTCGGCCATCGAAATGGCCGAAGCCTTTCTGAAAGACCAGAAACGCGTCCTGCCCTGCGCGGCCTACGTCGAAAACGCGCTCGGCCTGAAGGGCATGTACGTCGGTGTGCCGACCGTGATCGGTGCCGGCGGCGTCGAAAAGGTTGTCGAGATCAAGATGACCAAGGACGAACAGGCGATGTTCGACAAATCGGTCGAGGCTGTCAAAGGCCTGGTCGAGGCGTGCAAGGGCATCGACTCGTCCCTGACCTGAGGCCTGCCTCAGAAGTAATGACAAAAAGGCGCCTTCGGGCGCCTTTTTGCGTGGGCAGACCTGTTCCGTGCCACGCGGCGTCTAGCGGCAGGATGACTGTGCATGTGCGTCCCAGGCCCGCCCGAGTCGTCCCGCTGCCCTGTTTCCACACATTTTCGTCCCGCCACCATGTTTTGTGATCACAGCTTTTTTGCGTGTGATCACAAAACACCCCAAATCGGCGAAAATTGTCCGTTCAACGAAAAAATGAGTTCATTGCACCGTAAGACTGTGCCAGTACCGATGCCAATCGTAGCAAACGAGGGACGGAGTTCATGAATATCCATGAATATCAGGCGAAGGCTATTCTTCGCGAATACGGCGCCCCGGTTTCGGATGGTCGTCCGGTCACCAAGGCCGACGAAGCCAAAACCGCCGCCGGCGAACTGGACGGCCCGCTCTGGGTCGTGAAGGCACAAATCCACGCAGGTGGTCGCGGCAAGGGGTCCTTCAAGGAATCCGACGCCGGTGAAAAGGGCGGCGTGCGCCTGGCCAAGTCGGTCGAGGAAGCCGCTGAGGAAGCCAAGAAGATGCTTGGCCGCACCCTCGTGACCCACCAGACCGGCCCCGCCGGCAAGCAGGTCAACCGCATCTACATCGAAGACGGTTCGGATATCGAGCGTGAGCTCTATCTGGCGCTTCTGGTCGATCGTCAGACCAGCGCGATTTCCTTCGTCTGCTCGACCGAGGGCGGCATGGACATCGAGGAGGTTGCGGCCTCCACCCCCGACAAGATCCTGTCGTTCTCCGTCGACCCGACCACCGGCTACCAGCCGTTCCACGGTCGCCGCGTCGCCTTCGCCCTCGGGTTCGAAGGCCAGCTGGTCAAGCAGTGCGTCAAGCTGATGGGTCAGCTCTACAAGGCCTTCGTCGAGAAGGACATGGAGATGCTGGAGATCAACCCGCTGATCGTCATGCCCGGCGGCAACCTCAAGGTGCTGGACGCCAAGGTCAGCTTTGACGGCAACGCCATGTATCGCCACGGCGACATCGCCGCGCTGCGCGACGAAACCGAGGAAGACCCGAAAGAGCTGGCAGCGTCGAAATACGACCTGAACTACATCGCGCTCGACGGTGAAATCGGCTGCATGGTGAACGGCGCAGGCCTGGCCATGGCGACGATGGACATCATCAAGCTCTACGGCGCCGAGCCGGCAAACTTCCTCGACGTTGGTGGCGGCGCCACCAAGGAGAAAGTGACCGAAGCGTTCAAGATCATCACCTCTGACCCCAACGTCAAAGGCATCCTGGTCAACATCTTCGGCGGCATCATGCGCTGCGACGTCATTGCCGAAGGCGTCATCGCCGCGGTCAAGGAAGTCGGCCTGCAGGTTCCCCTTGTCGTCCGCCTCGAAGGCACCAATGTCGAAAAGGGCAAGGAGATCATCGCGACCTCCGGTCTGAACGTCATTGCCGCCGACAACCTGTCGGACGGTGCCGAGAAAATCGTGAAAGCAGTGAAGGGCTAAGAACCATGGCAGTTCTCGTCGACGAAAACACCAAGGTGATCTGTCAGGGCTTCACCGGCTCGCAGGGCACCTTCCACTCCGAACAGGCCATCGCCTACGGCACCAAGATGGTTGGCGGCGTCACGCCCGGCAAAGGGGGCCAGTCCCACCTGAACCTGCCGGTGTTCGACAGCGTGCACGAAGCAAAGGACGTCACCGACGCCAATGCGTCTGTCATCTACGTGCCGCCCCCCTTCGCCGCCGACTCGATCCTCGAAGCGATCGACGCCGAGATGGAGCTGATCATCTGCATCACCGAGGGCATTCCCGTGCTCGACATGATGAAGGTCAAGGCTGCGCTGAAGAATTCCAAATCGCGCCTGATCGGTCCGAACTGCCCCGGCGTCATCACGCCGGACGCCTGCAAGATCGGCATCATGCCCGGCCACATCCACAAACGTGGCTCGGTCGGTGTCGTGTCGCGCTCGGGCACGCTGACGTACGAGGCGGTCAAGCAGACGTCGGATGCGGGCCTCGGCCAGTCGTCCGCGGTCGGTATTGGTGGCGACCCCATCAAAGGCAGCGAACATATCGACATCCTCGAAATGTTCCTGGCGGACCCCGAAACGCAGTCGATCATCATGATCGGTGAAATCGGTGGCTCGGCCGAAGAAGAAGCCGCGCAATTCCTGGCCGACGAAAAGAAGAAAGGCCGCTGGAAACCCACGGCTGGCTTCATCGCGGGCCGGACCGCCCCTGCGGGCCGTCGCATGGGCCATGCCGGCGCCATCGTCGCCGGTGGCAAAGGCGGCGCGGAAGACAAGATCGAAGCGATGAAATCCGCTGGTATCGTTGTTGCCGACAGCCCTGCGGGCCTCGGCGAAGCCGTCCTGAAAGCGATCGGCTGATAAAATGGGCCCGGCAGTGGCCATAGGGCGAGGGCGCGACGCGCGGTTCCGGGGTTCCGGTCCGCAGCGTGGCGCCCCCTGCCCGGCGCCGCTGCCGGTTTCGCACACGATTGAAACGACCCGAATTCCCAGTCTCGCCCGGTCCGTCGCGGACCGGGCGACTGTCCTGAAAGCGCTGGCGATGCCTGCTGTGCCCCTTTCCTCTGCCGTCACCGCGCCCTTGGCGATCGCCGCCGGGGTGCCGCGCATTTGCGGCGTTGGTGCATGCTGCGGCGCAATCCGCGCCGGGGGGTCGGCATGAGCTTTTCCCAAGCCATTTCCACCTGCTTTCGCAAATATGCCGTGTTCTCGGGTCGCGCCACGCGGTCGGAATACTGGTACTTCGTCCTTTTCCTGATCCTCGGTGGAATTGCCTGCGACATCCTGGACGGGATCGTCTTCGGCGGCAGCATCCAGACCACCGAAAACAGCGTCTCCCTGCGCAGCGAAGGGCCCCTGAACGGCCTGTTCAGCCTGTTGACACTGCTGCCCTCGCTGGCCGCCGGCTGGCGCAGGATGCACGACACCGGGCGATCGGGTCTCTACCTGCTTTACCCGTTGATCGTCATCGTCGGCATCGGCACCTTTACCGCGCTGTTCGGTGTTCTGCCCTGGCAGCTCGACGGGATCTTCATGATCGCGATGAGCATTGCGATGGTGATCCTGATCATTTCGCCGTTGCTGGTGTTGTGGTGGCTCAGCCGGCCCAGTCAGCCGGGCGCGAACGAATGGGGCGCGGCCCCTGTCAGCGTCGACGCGCAGGTGACACCATGACCGGCGCGCACAGTTCCACGGCCCACGCGCCCGCCCGGCGCGCCGCGCAATCCTTCACTGCCATCGGCCCGCGTCGGGCCGTGACCCTCAACAATATCCGTCAGCGGGCGACGTCGTTCCGCTGCCACCCGCCACCGGCTCATGACGGCCCGCAGGCAAGCTCGCGCTTCGGCGCGCTGTTGTCCTGCGCGAACTTCTCCGCCACAGCCATCCCCTGTCGTCGTCCAGCCCACCACACCCCCGAGGTGAAATCATGACCGAACAAAGCCCGAATGACCTTTTCCATGCGTCCAGCTTCATGCAGGGCCACAATGCCGAATACCTTGAACAGCTTCAGGCCCGCTGGGCCGCCGACCCGTCGTCGGTCGATGAAGGCTGGGCCGATTTCTTCCGCCAGCTGGAAGTGACCGAAGGCGATGCCCGCGCCGAGGCGGCAGGCCCGTCCTGGGCGCGCACCGACTGGCCGCCGACCCCGAACGACGACCTGACCGCGGCGCTGGACGGCATGTGGCCGGTCCCCGCCGAGGCCAAGGATGCCGGCAAGAAGATCAAGGAAAAGGCTGCGGAAAAGGGCATTTCCGTGTCGGACGAAGCGGTCAAGCGCGCCGTGCTGGATTCGATCCGGGCGCTGATGATCATCCGCGCCTACCGCATCCGCGGGCACCTGATCGCAGATCTGGACCCGCTGCGCATGCAGGACCAGAACCAGCATCCGGAACTGGACCCCAAGACCTACGGCTTTACCGACGCCGACATGGACCGGCCGATCTTCATCGACAACGTCCTGGGCCTGCGTATCGCCTCGATGCGCCAGATCCTCGACATCGTGAAGCGTACCTATTGCGGCACTTTCGCGCTGCAATACATGCACATTTCCGACCCCGAACAATCCGCCTGGCTGAAAGAGCGGATCGAAGGCTTCGGCAAGGAAATCACCTTCACCCGCGAAGGCCGCCGTGCCATCCTGAACAAGCTGGTCGAGGCCGAGGGCTTTGAAAAGTTCTGCCACGTCAAGTTCATGGGCACCAAGCGTTTCGGCCTGGACGGTGGCGAGGCGTTGATCCCCGCGATGGAGCAGATCATCAAGCGGGGCGGCAACCTGGGCGTCAAGGAAGTCGTCATCGGCATGCCGCACCGTGGGCGCCTGTCGGTGCTGGCCAATGTCATGGGCAAACCCTATCGCGCGATCTTTAACGAATTCCAGGGCGGGTCGTACAAACCCGAGGATGTCGATGGATCGGGCGATGTCAAATATCACCTCGGCGCGTCATCCGATCGTGAATTCGATGGCAACACCGTCCACCTGTCGCTGACCGCCAACCCCTCTCACCTCGAGGCGGTGAACCCGGTCGTTCTGGGCAAGGCCCGCGCCAAGCAGGCGCAGCTGAACGACCCGGACCGCACCAGCGTGATCCCGATCCTGCTGCACGGCGATGCGGCCTTTGCCGGCCAGGGCGTCGTCGCGGAATGCTTCGGCCTGTCGGGCCTGGTCGGTCACCGCACCGGCGGCACGATCCATATCGTCGTGAACAACCAGATCGGCTTTACCACCGCGCCGCATTTCTCGCGCTCCTCGCCCTATCCGACCGACATCGCCCTGATGGTCGAGGCCCCGATCTTTCACGTCAACGGCGACGACCCCGAGGCCGTGGTGCACGCCGCCAAGGTCGCGACCGAGTACCGCCAGAAGTTCCACAAGGACGTCGTCATCGACATCTTCTGTTATCGCCGTTTCGGCCATAACGAAGGCGACGAGCCGATGTTCACCAACCCGATCATGTACAAGAACATCAAGGGTCACCGCACGACCCTGTCGCTCTATACCGACCGGCTGATCAAGGACGGCCTGATCCCCGAGGGCGAGATCGAGGACATGAAGGCCGCGTTCCAGTCCCACCTGAACGGCGAATTCGAAGCCGCCAAGGATTTCAAACCCAACAAGGCCGATTGGCTGGACGGGCGCTGGTCCGGCTTTGACCGCGAAAAGGAAGAATACCAGCGCGGCGAGACAGCGATCAGCGAAGAAACCATGAAAGAGGTGGGCGACGCTCTGACCCGCGCACCCGAAGGGTTCCCGCTGCACCGCACCGTCGAACGCCTGCTGGAATCCAAGGCCAAGATGTTCGACACCGGCGAAGGCTTCGACTGGGCAACCGGCGAGGCGCTGGCCTTCGGCTCCCTCGTGACCGAGGGCTATCCGGTGCGCCTGTCGGGCCAGGATTCGACCCGCGGCACCTTCAGCCAGCGCCACTCGGGCCTGATCAACCAGGAAACCGAAGAGCGGTACTATCCGCTGAATAACATCAAGGCGGGCCAGTCGCGTTACGAGGTCATCGACTCGATGCTCTCCGAATACGCGGTGCTCGGGTTCGAATACGGCTATACCCTGGCCGAACCCAATGCCCTGGTGATGTGGGAAGCGCAGTTCGGCGATTTCGCCAATGGTGCGCAGATCATGTTCGACCAGTTTATCTCCTCGGGCGAGGCGAAATGGCTGCGCATGTCCGGCCTCGTGATGCTGCTGCCGCACGGCTACGAAGGCCAGGGCCCCGAGCACTCCTCGGCGCGCCTGGAACGCTTCCTGACGATGTGTGGCCAGGACAACTGGATCGTCGCCAACTGCTCCACCCCGGCGAACTATTTCCACATCCTGCGCCGCCAGATGCACCGGTCCTTCCGCAAGCCGCTGGTGCTGATGACACCGAAATCGCTGCTGCGTCACAAGATGGCCGTCAGCAAGGCGTCTGATTTCACCACCGGGTCCAGCTTCCACCGGATCCTGTGGGATGACGCCCAGCAGGGCAATTCCGAGACGCAGCTGGTTGCGGACGACAAGATCAAGCGCGTCGTCATGTGCTCCGGCAAGGTCTACTACGACCTGCTTGAGGAACGCGACGCCCGCGGCATCACCGACGTCTACCTGATGCGCGTCGAACAGTTCTATCCCTTCCCCGCCATCACCATGGTAAAGGAGTTGGAGCGCTTCAAGACTGCCGAAGTCGTCTGGTGCCAGGAAGAACCCAAGAACCAGGGCGCCTGGACGTTCATCGAACCCAACATCGAATGGGTTCTGGGCCGCATCGGTTCCAAATCCCAGCGTCCGCGCTACGTCGGACGTCAGGCCGCCGCCGCCCCCGCCACGGGTCTCGCAGCCCAGCACAAAGCACAGCAAGCCGCGCTCGTTGACGAAGCGCTGACCATCGAAGGAAACTAAGGACCAATGAGCACCGAAATCCGAGTCCCCACCCTGGGCGAAAGCGTGACCGAAGCCACCGTCGCGACCTGGTTCAAGAAGCCCGGCGATAGCGTGGCCGTTGATGAAATGCTGTGCGAGCTGGAAACCGACAAGGTGACCGTCGAAGTGCCCGCCTCCGTCGCGGGCGTGCTGTCCGAAATCGTCGCCAAGGAAGGCGATACGGTCGGCGTCGACGCCCTGCTCGGCAACATCGCCGAAGAAGGCAACGCCGGCCCGGAAGAGACCAAGCCCAAGGCCTCCGCCCAGGCCGAGGAGTCCTCCGACAGCGCCCCCGCCGCCGCTGACAAGGGCGAAACCGTGGCCGTCATGGTCCCGACGCTTGGCGAATCCGTCTCCGAAGCGACCGTGGCCACCTGGTTCAAGAAAGAGGGCGACAGCGTCACCGCTGACGAAATGCTCTGCGAACTGGAAACCGACAAGGTCTCGGTCGAAGTCCCCGCCCCCGCCTCGGGTGTGCTGACCAAGATCATGGCCGCCGAAGGCACCACCGTCGAAGCCGGTGGCCAGCTGGCCGAGATGTCCTCGGGCGACGGCGCCGCGGCCGCACCCAAATCGGACGCCCCGAAAGCCGACGACAAAGCCCCGGCACCCGCCGCCAGCTCGGGCAAGGACGTCGAGGACGCGCCCTCGGCGAAAAAGGCGATGGCCGAAGCGGGTCTTTCCCGTGACCAGGTCAGCGGCTCGGGCAAGGACGGCCGCATCATGAAGGACGATGTCGCCAAGGCCCTGTCTGCCGCAAAATCCGCTCCGGCCCCGGCTTCTGCCGCGCCGCGCGCACCCGTCGCCGCCGACGATGCCGCCCGCGAGGAACGCGTGAAGATGACGCGCCTGCGTCAGACCATCGCGCGCCGCCTGAAAGAGGCGCAGAACACCGCCGCCATGCTGACGACCTACAACGAGGTCGACATGACCGAGGTCATGGCCCTGCGCAGCCAGTACAAGGACATGTTCGAAAAGAAGCACGGCGTGCGTCTCGGCTTCATGTCCTTCTTCACCAAGGCCTGCGTGCATGCGCTGAAGGAAGTGCCGGACGTCAACGCCGAAATCGACGGCACCGACGTGGTCTACAAGAACTTCGTCCACATGGGCGTCGCGGCGGGTACGCCCCAGGGCCTCGTCGTGCCGGTGATCCGTGACGTCGACCAGATGTCCTTTGCCGACATCGAAAAGGCGATTGCCGAAAAGGGCAAGCGCGCCCGGGACGGCAAGCTGTCGATGGCGGAAATGCAGGGCG
This sequence comes from Pseudooceanicola sediminis, assembly GCF_003575965.1. Lineage (GTDB taxonomy): Bacteria > Pseudomonadota > Alphaproteobacteria > Rhodobacterales > Rhodobacteraceae > Pseudooceanicola > Pseudooceanicola sediminis. The sequence goes on from NZ_QWJJ01000005.1 coordinate 162,631, forward strand.
GCACCTTCACCATCTCCAACGGTGGTGTCTACGGCTCGCTCATGTCCTCGCCCATCCTGAACCCGCCGCAGTCCGGCATCCTCGGCATGCACAAGATCCAGGACCGCCCGATGGCGATCAACGGCAAGGTCGAAATCCGCCCGATGATGTACCTCGCGCTGTCCTACGATCACCGCATCGTCGACGGCAAGGGCGCCGTGACCTTCCTCGTCCGCGTCAAGGAAGCGCTGGAAGATCCCCGTCGCCTGCTGATGGACCTGTAAAGACAGACCGGCCGGCCCCCAGCGGGCCGGCCCCCCTTGCCCGGGTCGGACATCGGCACATCGCACCTCCCCCATGTCCCGCCCGATGCCAAATGACCCGCACGCACCCGCCCGACCGCACCCGCCCGCACAGCCCCAGCCTGCCCAGCCCCAGCCTGCAAGGCACCAGCCCGCAAAGCCCGGCGGCCCGCGCCGCCCGAGAGATCCCGGCCCATGTTCCACAGCGCCCCCTCACGCCCCGACAGGCCTGCCGCAGATGCCGCACGCCCGGCCGCGCCTGGCAACCTGCGGTCCCACCCTGCCGAGAGCCCGGGGCTGTCGCATGACCCTGCCCCCCTCAACGCCAGCCTCTCAACGCCAGCCCCTCAACGGTGGAAACATCCGCCCGCGACGTTACCTTCCCTGTCGACCGCTCCAAGGACGTCGCCTAACATGACGCTATCAGACAGGAAGGCTCACCCATGACCAGGCAACTGCTTCTGCGCCACGACAGTTTCGACCAGGCCGCCCATGACGCGGGCGCCGAAGACCGCGCCGCCGCCGGTCTGACCCAGCTCCAGCTCTGGCGCGACGACACCGGTGGCCACTGGGCCCTGTTCTCGGTGAACGACGCGACGCGGGCAAAGGCCTGGCTCGACAAGGCCGCATCCCTCGGACACGCCCCGTCAGAGCATCACTTCCTGGAGACGCTATGACTCCCGAACTCATCGCCCTCGCGCTCGTCGTCCTGCTCCATGTGGTCCTCATCGGCCTGTCGCAAGCCTATTTCAACCGCGATGTCGGACCCGAGGCCAATGCCTCGCCCCGCGATGACCTGCCGCCCCTCTCCACCGCCACGCAGCGCCTGCGCCGCGCGCTGTCCAATCACACCGAAAACTTCGGCCCCTTCATCGCCGCCGTGGTCATCGTCACGCTCTCGGGCCAGGCCAGTACCTTCACCGCGATCTGCGGCTTTGTCTATGTCGCGGCCCGTGCCCTCTACATCCCGGCCTATCTCTACGGCTGGGCTCCCTGGCGCTCGCTGATCTACACGCTCGGCCTCGCCGCCACCCTCGCCATGATCATCGCGGCGTTCGTCTGATGCCGAACGAACTCCAGATCCTCGCCCTCGCGGGCCTGCTCCAGGTGCTGCAGATCATCCTGATGGCCGTGCCGGCCAATCTCGAACTCGGGCGCGGCAAGACCACCTCGCCCCGCGATCCCGGGCGCATGGAAAAACCGCTGATGGATCAGGTCAGCCCGGTCACGGGCCGCCTCTACCGCGCCATGAACAACCACTTCGAAGGGCTGATCCTGTTCACCATCGCGGTCCTCACCGTCTCCCTGCTCGACGCCTCCACCCCGCTCACCCGCGCCTGCGCCGCGCTCTACCTCGCGGCCCGCATCCTCTACATCCCCGCCTATGCCTTTGGCTGGGTGCCCTGGCGCAGCCTGATCTGGCTCGCAGGCCTCACCGCGACCACGCTCATGCTGATCACCGCCCTGCTCTGATCCGTTTCCCTGTTCCAAATATCCCGGGGGGAGTCAGCCACAGGCTGACGGGGGCAGCGCCCCCTCCCGGACCGCCCAGAAACCGTTCCAATACCGACGTGATACCGACGCCGGAAACCGACCCGAAGGAGACCCAAATGGCCCAATACGATGTCATCGTGATCGGTGCAGGCCCCGGCGGCTATGTCGCCGCCATCCGCTGCGCCCAGCTCGGCCTGAAAACCGCCTGCGTGGAGGGGCGTGAAACCCTCGGCGGCACCTGCCTCAACGTGGGGTGCATCCCCTCCAAGGCGCTGCTGCATGCCACCCACCAGCTGCACGAAGCCGAACACAACTTCGCCACGATGGGCCTCAAGGGCAAATCCCCCTCGGTCGACTGGCCGACGATGCAGGATTACAAGCAGTCCGTCGTCGACTCCAACACCAAGGGCATCGAATTCCTGTTCAAGAAGAACAAGATCGACTGGATCAAGGGCTGGGGGTCGATCCCCGAGGCCGGCAAGGTGAAAGTCGGTGACGACACCCACGACGCCAAGAACATCATCGTCGCCTCCGGCTCCGTCCCCTCGTCCCTGCCCGGTCTCGACGTCGACAACGACGCTGGCGTGGTGGTCGATTCCACCGGTGCGCTGTCGCTGCCCAAGGTGCCGAAAAAGATGATCGTCGTCGGCGCCGGTGTCATCGGCCTCGAAATGGGCTCCGTCTACGCCCGCCTCGGCACCGAGGTCACGGTGATCGAATTCCTCGACCAGATCACCCCCGGCATGGATGGCGAAGTCCAGAAGACCTTCCAGAAAATGCTCAAGAAACAGGGCATGGAGTTCATCATGGGCGCCGCCGTGCAAGGCGCCGAAGCGACCAAGTCCAAGGCCAAGCTGACCTACAAGCTGCGCAAGGACGACAGCGAACACCAGCTCGACGCCGATGTCGTTCTGGTCGCCACGGGGCGTCGTGCCTTCACCGACGGCCTTGGCCTCAAGGATCTCGGGGTCGAGATGACCGAGCGCGGACAGGTCAAGACCGACGATCACTGGGCCACCAACATCAAGGGCGTCTATGCCATCGGTGACGCGATCATCGGCCCGATGCTGGCCCACAAGGCCGAGGACGAAGGCATGGCCGTGGCCGAGGTCATCGCGGGCAAGGCCGGGCACGTCAACTATGGCGTCATCCCCGGCGTCATCTACACCCACCCCGAGGTCGCATCGGTCGGCAAGACCGAAGAGCAGCTCAAGGACGAAGGCCGCGCCTACAAGGTCGGCAAGTTCTCCTTCATGGGCAACGCGCGCGCCAAGGCCGTCTTTGCCGGCGACGGCTTTGTCAAACTGCTGGCCGACAAGGAAACCGACCGTATCCTGGGGGCGCACATCATCGGCCCCGGCGCGGGCGACCTGATCCACGAGGTCTGCGTGACGATGGAATACGGCGGCTCTGCCGAAGACCTTGCCCTGACCTGCCACGCACACCCGACCTTCTCCGAAGCGGTTCGCGAAGCGGCGCTGGCCTGCGGCGACGGCCCAATTCACATGTGATCGGCCGCCTGCGGGTTTAAACCTGCCGCAGTATCTGCATAGTCTTTCTCAGGGCCCCGTGGCGTACGCCTCGGGGCCCTTTGTCGACCGGAGAGAGGACTGCGATGTCGCTGCCCTATGTCACCGTGATCATTCCCGCCTACCGGGCCGCGGACACGTTGCCGGCCGCGCTCGCTTCGATCCGCACATGCGGCCTGCCCCCCGACCAGGTCGAGGTGATCATTGCCTCGGACGATGGCCAGGACTACGCGACACGGTTCACGGATCCCATGTTGGCGTTCACGCCGGTCGGGCCGGTGCGCAGCGGTGCCGGGCCGGCCCGCAACCGGGCACTGGCCCAGGCCCGCGGCAATTTCATTGCCTACCTGGATGCCGATGACACCTGGTCACCGGGGTATCTTGCCGCGCTGGTGCCACTGGCGCGGCGCCACGGCGCGGCATTCGGCCTGACCTCGGTCTACAGCGACGGCAAGGAACTGATGCAACTGCCGCGCCGCGACGGCTTCACCCTGTCGCTTGAGGATTTCGGCGCGACCGGAGCCAGCTATCATCCGGTGCTGGAACGCCATCAGGCCCGCCCCTTTACCAACCAGCCGTCGCAGGATGTGCGCCACGCCGTCGAGCTGCTGGCGCGTCTTGGCGGCACCGCCCCACTGGGGCAGGCACGCTACTGTCTCAATCTCAACCCGGACAGCGCCACCGCCGATGGCACCTTCGCCCGCCGCGTCGGGCTGGCCTACCAACGCCACATCGCCCAGATAGAGGCCGGGGAAGGCGACATCCCGGACGCGATGCGCGCCCGCTGCGCGCAGGTCTTTCGGGACAAGGATCGCCTGAACCACGCCTTTACCAACAGCGCCACGCCCGGTCTTTCGTATTACGATTTCGTCGCGGCCTGGCAGCAGGACCGCGCCTGATCCGCGCCGTCGGGCCAGGCCTGCAACCGGCCAGGCCCGCAACTAAGCAGGCCCGCAACCAAGCAGGCCCGCACCCCAAAACAGGTCCGCAGCGCTGCCCTACTCCGCAACGCCCGGCAGGGTCGGATCGCCCCCCTCGGCGCCCGATGGGGCGGGGCCGCCCGGCCCCTCCATGCCATCCGGCGCGCCACCTGGGGGCGGGCCCGCAGGCCGCGTCCCACCCGGCTGCTGCCCGCCCGGTCCGCCAGAACCATCCATCCCGGAGGTCGAGCGCGCGTCGGGGTTGATCCCCACCACCAGCGACGCATCATAGTATTCGGGCTGTTCGCGAATCGCCGCATAGGCCCCGGCGCCCGCTGCGCGCGCAATGGAATCGCTGCCATTCATCGTGTCACGCGTTGCCCCCCGTTCATTGTAGGGCGGCACGGAGCGGAACAGATAGGCAGACAGCGCATCGGGGAAAAAGATCTGACTGGTCAGAATGGTCTGCTCGTCCAGAAACACCTTGTAGTGGATATGCGTCGTGCGCCCCCGGTACCATCCTGGATAGATCGTGTCGAAAACGGCGATGCCGTCGTCACCCGTGTTCTGCGTGCCGCGCAAAAAGGTCTGGTCCGTGGTATCCTCGGCGCCCATGTTGGTCACGCCGGAATAGATCCCGGCGGCGTCGCAATGCCAGACGTCGACCCGGGCACCGGGCACGGGCACGCAATCACTGGTCACCACCTGAAGGTTCAGGCGCATCGGCACACCGGGGCGGCCTTCGGTGATATCGCGGCGCACCAGCTTGGGGTCAATATAGAACGGACCCTCCGTAACCTCGGTCTGCACCATGCAGACATTGGCACTGATCAACCCGGCCGCCTGCGCCTGGGCGCGCGTCGCCGAAGCAAAGCTGCCTACCCCCATCAGCGCCACCGGCGATAGGGAGAGGAACCGCAAGAGCTTGCGGCGATCTTGATCGGGGGGTGTCGCGGATGACATGGCAAACGTCCTTCTTCGGTCTGTCTGCCCTATGATACGCAGCGCACGATAACTTCCGTCGCACCTTTGCGTGTGATCCGCCGGGCTGGCAGCGGCTTTCTGCCGCCTCTCGCCGCATCCCGGTTGCCGCATCCCGGTTGCCCCCAGCCGGACGGAGCCCCCGGCGCGTCAGCTGTCTTGGGGCGTTACCACATCGTGCGCGCGGCGCGTGCGGCCCAGCTGCTGTCGTACTCCTGTCCGCCGACCTCGCCATCCGTCATCGCGGCAAGGATCTGGCCGACGGTGGGCAAATCGCCGCTCTCGTCCTCGCCCGACCACAGGCGCGCGCGGATGATGGCCCGGGCACACTGGCTATAGATTTCGTGGATCTTGATGATGATCACCGTGGCCGGCTGGCGGCCTTCGCGTTCGAAACTGGCCCGCAGATCGGCATCGTCGGTTATGCGCGCTGCTCCGTTCACCCGCACGGCATTGGCGGATCCGGGCACCATGAACATCAGCGCAATGCGCGGATCACGCACGATGTTGCGCAGCGTGTCCAACCGGTTGTTGCCGCGCCAGTCGGGCATGGCCAGCGTGTCGTCATCCAGCACCCGCACCACAGGGCCATCATCGCCACGGGGGCTGCCATCTGCGCCCTCGGGCCCCACGGTCGAGACGACACAGAACCGCGATGCCATGATCCAGGCGCGATATTCCGGTGTCAGACGGTGCGCGACCTTGCGCAGGGCGGCCGCACCGGGTTTGCCGTACAGCGCCTCAAGCGCCTCTGTCGATTGCAGATAGTTCATTGGCCGCAAAGCCCCCTTCCAGCATCAACGCGTTTGACCGCGACTCGATCACCTGTTCCAGCGTGGCGCGAAAGCGCGCCCGATCCAGACCCGGGGGGATCGGCGCAAGGAATTCGATAATCGCAAGCCCGGGGCGCCGCAGCATTCCCTGCCTTGGCCAGAACAGCCCCACATTGGCGGCGACCGGCACGCAACTCTGTCCCGTTTCCTCGTAGATCACCAGCGCCCCGACCTTGTAGGGCAACACCGCCCCCGGCGCCACGCGGGTCCCCTGGGGAAAGATGATCAACTGACCCGCCGGCGCATTGCCGTCGTGCACCGCATCCATCATCGCGTGGATCGCCTCGGCCCGGTGGCCCCGGCGCACGGACACACAGCCGATACGCAGCGCGTACCACCCCAGGATCGGCATGTAGCGCAGGCTGTTCTTCATGATGAACTTGGGCCGGTCCACCACGCTGACGATCATGATGATGTCCAGAAAGCTCTGATGTTTTGAGGCGATCACCACCTCGCCCGTGGGGACCGTGCCCCGCACCTCGCTTTGCAGGCCGCAGATCAGGCGCAAGGACCAGCGCACGTAGCGGCTGTAAAAGCGCACCGCGGAATAGGCCCCCTGCCGGCTGACCACGGCCCAGGGCAGGAACACCGCCCCCGCCACCAGCATCGCCAGATACATCTGCACGATAAAGATCACTGATCGGACATAGTGCAGCGCGATCATCATGCCAGCCCCCGCAGAATGCGCCGTGCCGCCCGGCGCGTTGCCCAGAATGCCACGGCACCGGCCAGCAGCGGCAACAGAAAGGGCCAGATCCAGCCCCACCCCTGAAATCCCAGGCCAGTCAGGAATCCGCCCTCAGGCTGCGCCGACGGCAGCAGCAAAATCCCCCCGAGACCAAGCGCGAGGCCCAGGATCGCGCCCGATATCGCCCGCAGGGTAAAGCGGCGCACAAAGGCGCGGGCGATGAAATCGTCCCGCGCGCCCACCAGTCGCAAAACCGCGATGACCTGCGCGTTGGCGGCCAGCGCCGAATGGGCGGCCAGGGTGATCATGGCGGCCATGATACCCCCGATAAGACCCAGCGACAGCAGACCCATGGCGCGGATTCGCGATGCCGCGCGCACCAGCGGCCGCCGCCATCGGGTGTGATCGTCCAGCACCGCGCCCGGAACCTCGGCCGCCAGGCGCAGGCGCAGGCCCTCCGCGTCATAGCCCTTGCGGGTCTCTATGATCTCGATCAGCTGCGGCACCGGCAAATCCGCAATCGGCACATCCGGGCCGAACCACGGTTCCAGCAGGGCCTGCTGCTCTGCCTCGCTCAGGGCGCGCGCACTTGCCACCCCTTCGGTGGTTTGCAGAACCTGCAGGGCCGCCGCCGTCTGCGCCGCCACCTGATCCTGCGATGTCGAGATACGCAATGTCGCGCTGCGGGCCAGTTCCGTGCTCCAGTTATGGGCCAGGCGGCCGGTCGCCAGCGACAGCGCCAGCGCGAACACCGCAAGGAACGTCATCGCGGCCGCCGCGAACAGGGTCAGCCGCGCGGTAAAGCCGGTCGGTGGCACGACCCGATCGGCCTGCGTATCGCCGCGCAGCAAATCCGCCAGGATGACAAGAACCGCTCTCACAGGTCCGCCCCCGCCAATTGCAGCCGCCGGTTCGCGATGCGCAGAACCCGTGTCTGGACCTGGCTCTTGGCGGCCCGGATCAGCGACAGGTCGTGCGTCGCGATCATCACCGTCTTGCCCATCCTGTTCAGCTCCACCAGCAATTGCAGCAGGCGTTGCGACATCTCCCAGTCGACGTTGCCCGTGGGCTCATCCGCCAGGATCACCTCCGGGCTCATGATCACGGCCCGCGCCAGCGCGGCCCGCTGCCGCTCGCCCCCCGACAATTCCGGCGGCAGGGCGTTGCGGCGATGCGACAAACCGCACCACGCGATCAGATCGTCCAGGTTCTGCGCCTCGGCCGCCACGTCGCGGCCCGACACCATCAGCGGCAGCGCGATGTTTTCCGCCAGCGGCAGGTGGTCCAGAAACTGGCAATCCTGATGCACGACGCCGATCCGGCGCCGCAGCAGCGCCACGTCATCGCGCCCCAGTTCGCGCACATCCTGACCAAACAGCATCGCGCGCCCCGCCGTCGGGATCAGCGCACCGTAGCATAATTTCAGAAACGTCGTCTTGCCCGCACCCGATGGCCCGGTCAGAAAATGGAACGAGCCGGGCGCAAGGCGCAGCGAAATCTCGCTCAGCAGTTCCCCGCCGCCGTAGCTGTAGGCCAGATTGTCGAGTTCGATCACAGATGACCCCCGGGGATTGGTGTTTCCTTTTGCATCAGGACGCCCGGTCTTTCAATCGGCGGACCCTGCGGAAATAGCACTTTTCCGCTAAGGGTTAAGGACATATGCTACAGCGCAAAATACAGGTCCACGACCCTGGCCCTCGATCCAGACCCACGTTGCAGGCCCACGATACCGGCCCACGATGCGGTCCCAAGACAAAAGGCCCGGGACACGGGCCTGCAACACCAGGCCACGGCGGCCCGGAACGGATCGTCGCAGCGGGCCAGGCCCCGCGGTGGCCGGGGCCGGTCAGTGGCAGCAATCCGGACCGTGTGAACGGCGCCAGTCCAAGGGGGCAGAATGCGGCTAACGTGCCCAAGATGCAGCGCACAATACGAAGTTCCGACCGCGGCGATCCCCGCTGCCGGGCGCGATGTCGAATGTTCCGCCTGTGGCGAAACGTGGTTTCAACCTGCGTCCGCCGGGTCGGATGGCCCCCTGCAGATGCCCCGGGGGGACGAGATACCTCAGGGGGACGGGGGCTCGCAGGCCATTGACCCCTCGGCGCCTCCCCCCCGCCGCCGAGAGCTTGATCCTGGAATCCGCGACCTGCTGCGCGAAGAGGCCGAGCATGAAGCCCGTGTCCGCGCACGCGAAGCCGGGCAAACTGCGGCCACCACCGCATCCGCGCGCCCTGCTGCCCCACTCCAAACGCCGTCCAGAACTCCGCCCCAAGCGCCAAGCGGCGATGACAATGCCCGCCGCCTGGCCGAGGCACAGGCGCGGACGGCGCGCCTTGGTGCGACTCCGGGTGCCGTGACACACCGCCCGGCGTCGCGGGCCGACCTGTTGCCTGATGTCGAAGAGATCAACTCGACCCTGCGCTCGCCCTCCCAAGGCGCGCAGCCCACGGTGTCCGCGCAGGATCGCGCGCGGCAGCGCCGGAATTTCCGCATCGGACTGGCCGTGCCGGTCGTCGCCGCGCTGCTCATGCTCTTTGTCTATTTGAATGCGGATCGTATCCGGTTGTCGCTGCCACAGACGACACCCGCGATCGACAGTTTTACAGCCACGCTCGACCAGGGGCGTTTCTGGCTCGACGCGCACCTACAGGCTCTCGTCGGCCTGTTCCGCGCCTAGGCCCGCGCACCACCTCCTCCACAGGGACGGCGGCGCCCCGCCTCTGCCCCACGCCGCCCGCGCAGCGGCCTGAACCGATTGTGAACCGGGCAACGGACGATCGCGGCGCGGCCCACAGGCCCGCCGCGCATGTCTCGGACAAGACCAGCCCCCGGCGACCGCCAGCCTACGAGGGCGCTGACACAGCCTGATCCCGCCATCCAGATCTGTCCTTAGCCCGCCCTGCTCCGCCGCAACTCGGGTGGGTATGTCCCGCGGCAGGCACGCAGGCGGCGCAAAACCAGCGCTTCGCGTCAGAACCGTTCCAGCAGGCGGCGCAGATAATCCAGCTCGTCCTCGGTGCGGGCCGTATCGCCAGAGCGGCGGCGGATCTCGTCCAGCAGATCACGGGCGCGGCGATATACGTCTTCGCCCTGCAACATCTCGCGGTCGTTGCCCAGGTTGCCGCTGGTCCCGGCGTTGCGCCCAAGCGGATCGTTCTTCTGCCCGCCAGTGTTGCCCTCGGCCTCGCCCTGTTGTCCGGCCATCTGGCGATCCTGTTCGGCCATCGCCTCGCCAACCTGGCGCATGCCTTCGCGCAGCGCCTCCATGGCCTGGCTCTGCTGGTCGATGGCTTCGGCCAGATCGCCCTCGCGCAGGGCGCCCTCGGCCCCGCGCATCGCACGATCGGCGTCTTCCAGTGCCTCGCGCGCGGCACGTCCCTCGGCGGTACCATCGCCGGGAAGGTTGCCGCGTTGGCGCTCAAGCTCGCGGCGCAGGTTCTGCTGACGTTGCGCCAGCGTGCCCGCGTCGGGGCTGGCTTGCCCCCCGCCTTGCTCGCCGCCCTGGCGCTGACCCTGTTGCTGGCCCTGTTGCTCACCCGGCTGACCCTGGCCCTGCTGACCGGGCTGCTGCCCCTGCTGCTGACCCTGGCCCTGTTGCTGACCCTGGCCCTGCTGCTGGCTCTGCCCCTGCTGGCCCTGTTGCTGACCCTGTTGGCCGGGCTGATTGAACTGATCCTGCAGCTCGCGGAACGCCTCGTCCGACAGGCCCTGCTGATTGCGCAGGGTTTCCGAAAGCCCTTCCATGGCCTGCTGACCCGGGCTCTGCTGGCCCTGGCCACCCTGCCCCTGCGTGACCTTCATGTTCTCCATCATCTGTTGCAGCTCTCGCAGCGCCTCTTGCGCCTCGGCCATGCGGCCCTGTTCCATCAGCTCCTGGATGCGGTCCATCATGCGTTGCAGATCGTCCTGGTTCATCTGCATCGCATTATCCATGTTCATCGGCGGTTGATCCGGGTTCTGCTCGGACTCCCGCGCGGCCTGTTGCGACAGCTGACGCATGTAGTCTTCGGTGGCGTCCCGCAACTCCTGCATCAGCTTGGCGATTTCCTGGTCCGAGGCGCCGTTGCGCATCGCCTCGCTCAGACGCTCCTGCGCACGCTCCATCCGGGCGCGGGCGTCGTCGATATCGCCGTCCTCCAGCTCGACGGCCAGATCCCACAGTGCCTGCGTGATCTCGCCCACCTGGGTATCGCTCAACCGGCCATAGGTCGAAATCGCCTCGATCCGTCGCATCAGGGCCCGCGCCCGCAAGTATGAGGTCTCAGAGGAGAACAGCCCCTCCGGAGACCAGGTGATCGCGCGCATCACCTGCGCCGTGCGGGCCGCATTGTCGCGGTTCCAAAGCAGATCGCGGCGCATTTCGATCAGCGCCGCGGCCACCGGGTCGAAAAAGCGTCGGGCGTCCAGTATCATGGCGAAATCTTCGCTATGCCCGGTCTGGCCCCGTGAATCCTCGACCGTCAGCTTGACCTTGACCGGCATGTTCGCCCAGGGGTGCTGAGAGAAATTCTCGATCAGCGCCTCGTTGAATTCGGTGCGGCTGCCTGAAATCGGCATCGGCAGCGCCACCTCGATAGGGTCGCGCGGCTCCGGCTCGATGGTCAGGCCATAGCGGCGATCCAGCGCCGCCATGTCCAGCGCGATCACCGCGCGCCCGGCCTCGACGCCATAGTCGTCGCGGGCGCTGAACGGGATCGAGATCTGGCCATCCACGGTCGCCTCTCCCGGCGCCTCTATGTCGACCTCGGGCGCCGCATCGGGGATCAGCGCCACCTGCCACGCCTGCCCGCCGGGTCCGTCAATCGACAGGTCGCCGGCTTGCATGACGCTGAATTCCTGTGCAGCCGAGGTCGCCGGCGGCAATTCTCCGATGCGCCCCGAGACGGATTCGGCCACCGACAGCCGTCCTTCGGGGCCATAAAGCCGCAATGTGACCAGTGCCCCTTCGGGCGCGGTCAGTGTTTCATCGCGAATATCTGACAGGTAAATCGTCGGCAAACCGGTATAGGCGGGTGGGGCCACCCAGCCCTCCCAGCTCGGTCCGGCGGCCGCGTTCGCGCTGCCCGGCGTCATGCCCCCGACGCTGCCGACCCGCCAGAAAGACCCGAACAACAGGGCCACCATAAGCCCTAGCAAGGCGACATAGCGCAACCCGAACGGGTCGCGCGATGCCAGCCTGAGGTCGGGTTCGACAGGCCTGGCGCTGGCGGCACGGTCCGCCATCCGGCGCTGGTGCGCCGCCCAGAGCGCAGTTGACCCAGCGTCGGCGGCGCCGATTGCCTGCCCATCTCTAAGCGCTTGAAGAGGCTGCCCTTTCAGGGATTGATCGAGGCGCGCCAGCGCCTCCCTGCGGCGCGGAAACCGAAACCGCAGCGCACCGTAGATCAGCACCCCCAGGGCCGCCATCACCGAGACTGCGGCAAAGCCCCAGACCACCTCGACCGAGGCTGAATCCTGTACGCCCAGCATCAGCAGCGCCAGGACCGCGATACAGATCGACCACAGCGGCCAGAAGGCACGCGCCATACGCTCCGCCAGCAGGCCGAGGAAGGTCAGGGTCAGCGGCCACCTGAGGCGGCGCAACGTATCGGTGTAATGGGTCTGCTCAGCCATGCTCCGTCCCGATGGGTCAGCGCGGGGATCGCGCTACACCCATTCAGGTACCGTATCTCGGTTAATGATCTCCTCAAAGGAGGGTCTTTTTCGGATGACGGCAAATTGATCGCCCTGCACCAGAACTTCGGGGATCAGCGGACGCGTGTTGTACTCGCTCGACATCACGGCGCCATACGCCCCGGCCGAACGGAAGGCCACCAGATCCCCCGCCGCCAGCGGCGCCATCATGCGCTGCTTGGCAAAGGTATCGCCGCTTTCGCAGACCGGCCCGACAATGTCATAGGGCTGCTGCTCGACGCCCGGCGCGGGTTCGATCACCGGCACGATATCGTGGTGCGCATCGTACATCGCGGGGCGGATCAGATCGTTCATCGCCCCGTCAATGATCAGGAAATCGCGCCCCTCGCCCTGTTTGACGTAGATCACCTCGCTGACCATCACCCCGGCGTTGCCGGCGATGAGGCGACCCGGCTCGATCTCGATCTCGCATCCGGTGTGGCCCAGCATCTCCTGCACCATGGCGCCGTATTCGTGCGGCAGGGGCGGCGCGGTGTTGCCGCGCTCATAAGGGATGCCGAGGCCCCCGCCGAGGTCGAGGCGAATGATCTCGTGACCGTCGGCGCGCAGCACCTCCGTCAGCTCGGCAACCTTGGCGAAAGCTTGCCGATAGGGCTCCAGATCCGTCAGCTGGCTGCCGATGTGCACGTCGATGCCAATGGCCTTCAGGCCGGGCATCCGGGCGATGCGCGCGTAAACCTCGCGGGCACGGGTGATCGGAATGCCGAACTTGTTCTCGCTCTTGCCGGTGGCGATCTTGGCATGTGTCCTGGCATCGACATCGGGGTTCACCCGCACGGTCACCGGGGCCACGACGCCCATCTCCAGCGCGACGGCGTTCAGAACCTCCATCTCCGGCTCGCTCTCAAGGTTGAACTGGCGCACACCGCCCGACAGCGCCATCCGCATCTCGTCGCGGGTCTTGCCGACACCGCTGAACACGATGCGGTCACCGGGCACGCCGGCGGCCTTGGCGCGGGCATATTCGCCCCCCGACACCACGTCCATCCCGGCCCCCAGCCCCGCCATCAGCGTCAGGATCGCCTGGTTGCTGGCCGCCTTCATCGCGTAGCAGATCAGGTGATCCATGCCCGCCAATGCCTCGTCGAACGCCTTGAAATGGCGAACCAGGGTTGCGCTGGAATAACAATAGAACGGCGTGCCGACAGCGGCGGCAATCTCGGCCAGCGGCACGTCTTCGGCATGAAGCGCGCCATTGCGATACAGAAAATGGTCCAAGGCGTCACCTCCGGCAGAGCATTCAGAACAGCGGGGCCCAGGGCCCGCGCCCCGCTTACACCGCGCGTGTGCGAAGGAAAAGATAAAGCGGCAGCCCGCAGCCAACCCCGATCAGAAAGGTCGCCGGAATGGCCCAGAGCGCGCTCCAGTTCCGCCGCACCCAGACTTCGGCGCAGATCCACAGCGTCAGCGCGACAGCGGCAACCGTCAGATCCCAGACCAGCCCGCTGGTCGCGGCGTTGACGTGCCAGGCCGCCAGCAGCCCCGACAGCGACAGACCCTCCTGCCGGAACCATGCGACGAACCACAGCATCGGATGCACGGCGCCCCAGATCGCCAGCCCCAGGTAGGCGATCCGCAGCCCCGACATCAGATGGATGTCCCGTACAGCTCGGCGCTGGCCACCCCGATACCGCTGCCCAGTTCAGGGCTTATGTCCAGACCCGCCCCCGGCGTCGGCAGCGTGTTCGGCTGCGGCGGCTGGGGCGATCCGTCCACCCCGCATCCCGTCAGCAGCATCAGCGCAAGCGCTGCGATCAACCCAGTTTTTCTGTCCATGCCGTCACCTGTTCCCGCACCCGCTCCGGTGCCGTTCCGCCATAGGACATCCGCGAGGCGACAGAATTGTGCACGCCCAGCACACCAAACACCTCGTCGGTGATGCGCGGCTCGACGCCCTGCATGTCGGCCAGGCTCAACTCCGGCAGGTCGCATCCCTTGCCCTCGGCCAGCGCGACCAGCGCGCCGGTCACATGGTGCGCGTCACGGAACGGCATCCCCAGCACCCGCACCAGCCAGTCGGCCAGATCCGTTGCGGTACTGAACCCGGCGCCCGCAGCAGCCTCCAGTGCCGGTACATTGGCCTGCATGTCGCCCACCATTCCCGTCATCGCCGCAAGCGCCAGCATCAGGTTGTCGGCGGCGTCAAAGACCTGTTCCTTGTCTTCCTGCATGTCCTTGGAATAGGCCAAGGGCAGCCCCTTCATCACCATCATCAGCGCCACGTTGGCGCCGAAGATCCGCCCGATCTTGGCCCGGATCAACTCGGCCGCATCGGGGTTCTTCTTTTGCGGCATGATGGAGGAGCCGGTCGAAAACCGGTCCGACAGCACGACAAAGCGGAACTGCGCGGACGACCAGATCACCAGCTCCTCGGCCATCCGGCTCAGGTGCATGGCACAGATGCTCGACGCGCCCAGAAACTCCAGCGCGAAATCGCGGTCGCTCACGGCGTCCAGCGAATTGGCCATCGGGCGGTCAAAGCCCAGCGCCGCAGCCGTCGCATGGCGATCAATCGGAAAGGACGTGCCCGCCAGCGCCGCCGCCCCCAGCGGGCTTTCGTTCATGCGGCGGCGGGCATCCTCGAACCGGCTCTTGTCGCGGGCGAACATCTCGACATAGGCCATCATGTGATGGCCCCATGTGACCGGCTGCGCGGTCTGCAAGTGGGTAAAGCCCGGCATCACCCAATCCGCACCGGCCTCGGCCTGCCCCAGCAGCGCGCGCATCAGCGCCTCCAGCCCGGCAATCGCCGCATCCGCCTGGTCGCGCACCCACAGACGGAAATCCGTCGCCACCTGGTCATTGCGCGACCGCCCGGTGTGCAGACGCCCGGCAGGTTCCCCGATCACCTCTTTCAGGCGCGCCTCGACATTCATGTGAATGTCTTCCAGCGCGGTCGAAAACTGGAACGATCCGCCCTCGATCTCTGACAAGACCGTGAGAAGCCCTTCCCTGATCGTGTCCGAATCCTTATTTGTGATGATGCCCTGCGCGGCCAACATGGCCGCATGGGCGCGTGAGCCTGCAATATCCTGTGCCGCCAGCCGCTGGTCAAAGCTGATCGAGGCGTTGATCGCCTCCATGATCGCATCGGGGCCAGAGGCGAAACGGCCGCCCCACATCTGGTTCGCAGTCTTGTCGGTCATCGGGCCACCCGTCGGAGGAAACATGAAGAAATTGCGTTCCGCGTTCGTTTATACGGCCATTGCCTTGGGTGCAATCGCCACCCACCCCCTGCCCGGTCTGGCTGCGCCCGATGCCCTTGACGGCCTGCGGACGGGCGAAATGCGCAAGCTCTCGGTTCTCGACAGTCCGCGCCAACTCAAGACGACCGTCGAATGGCTGTCCCCGGATGGGCCGGTCTCGCTTGCCGATTACAGCGGCAAATGGGTCGTGCTGAATTTCTGGGCCGTCTGGTGCGCCCCCTGCCGAGAGGAAATGCCGACGCTTTCCGCCTTGCAGCGCGACCTCGGCGGCGATGATTTCGCCGTCGTGACGCTGGCCTCCGGCCCCAACAAGCCCGAGGCGGTTGACAGTTTCCTTGCGGAAAACGGTGCCGCCAACCTGCCGCGCCTGCGCGACCCCAATACCGAACAGGCCCGGGATGCCGGGGTCTTCGGCCTGCCCGTCACGGTTCTGGTCAACCCGCAAGGGGCCGAGGTCGCCCGCCTGATCGGCGGCGCCGACTGGAACTCGCCCGAGGCGCGCGCCGTCATCGCTGCCCTGCGCCAGTAACCCCCGCGACAGTAACCCCGCGACCGCCCATCGCTCCGGCGCGCAGCACCCGGGGGGCCCACTCCCGCCCCTCTGCCCCCTTTCGCGCGCCGTCCTCCTTCGCGCCAAGGGGCGTTTTTTTTCACCGTTCAGATACCGCTCGGATACCGTTCAGATACCGACGTTCGAATTATGCGTTTTCAATGCCTTAGCGGACCCAGGCCCGCAGATACCGATGCCGGGGGCAAAATTGTGGCTCAGCCCGCCTTCAACGCCGCGCAGCGGTCGTGGCAATCGCATCCGACAAGGTGGTCGTTGACCAGCCCGCAGGCCTCCATGAAGGCATAGACGATCGTCGGCCCGACAAAGCGGAACCCGGCCTTTTTCAGGTCTTTCGAGATCCTTTCGGACAGCGGCGTCGCGGGCGGCACCTCGCTCTGCGCACCATAGCGGGGTTGCAGGGCCTCGCCATCGACGTAGTCCCACAGGAACCGATCAAACCCCTGTTTTCCCTCAATTTCCAGCCAGGCCCGGGCGTTGCCGATGGTCGCCTCGATCTTGCCACGGTGACGAATGATGCCCGCATCCCCAAGCAGGCGCTGCACATCGGCCTCGCCCCAGGTCGCGATCACTTCGGGGTCGAACCCGGCAAAGGCCGCGCGAAAATTGTCGCGCTTTTTCAATATGGTGATCCAGCTCAGACCCGCCTGGAACCCGTCCAGCACCAGCTTTTCCCACAGCGCCCGACTGTCACGTTCGGGCACCCCCCATTCCGTGTCGTGGTACGCCAGATAGATCGGCTCGGTCCCGACCCAGCCACAGCGGGATGTGTCAAAGCTTTCCATGCATTAGCCCCTTCTTAACCGCGCATCGCCATAAAACATGGCGGCACAAAGAGGCATGATCAGATGGCTGGTGGCAAGGGCGAATGGGCAAACGGGCCCGTCAGTCGGAACAGCAAGTACGACGGCGAGGTCACCCGCATTGCGCTGCGTGCACCCGACGTGCGAACCCTCGTCGCCACCGCACTCGACAGTGGTGCCGTCGCCCTTGCCTACCAACCCATCGTCGGTGTCGGCCGCAATGCCCGCACCGCCTATCACGAAGGCCTTATTCGCCTGTTTGATCCCGCCGGGCACGTGATCCCCGCCAAGGATTTCATCGGCGCGGTCGAAACCTCTGAACTGGGCCGCGTCATCGACTGCAAGGCGCTCGATATCGGGCTTAAGACCCTGAACGAGCAACAGGATATCCGCCTGGCAATCAACATGTCGACGCGGTCCATAGGCTATGCCGACTGGAACCGTACGTTGCATCGCTGGCTTGAAAGGGACCCCACAATCGGGGAACGCCTGATCATCGAAATCACCGAGCGCTCGGCCATGCTCTCGCCCGAACTGGTGATCAGCTTCATGCAGGATCTTCAGCGGCACGGCATCTGCTTCGCACTCGACGATTTCGGCTCCGGCTACACCTCGTTCCGCTACCTGCGCGATTTTTCATTCGATATCGTCAAGATCGACGGCGCCTTCATCCGCGACATCAGCGCGACCCCCGACCACCAGGTGCTGACGCGCGCGCTGGTAATGATCGCGGACCACTTCGATATGCTGACAATTGCCGAACGCGTCGAAACCCAACGCGACGCCGACTGGCTTTCGGAATGCGGCATCGACTATCTTCAGGGATATTTCCTTGCCCGTCCAACGCTCTATCCGCCTTGGATCGACAGCACCACCGGGCCACCGCCCCCTCCCGGCTGATCCTCCCGCCTGATCCCTCGCGGTTGATCGCAGTCAAAAACGCTGCATTCAGCCGCAGGTCCGCGCGGCGTTATTGAGGCACCTCATCAATTCCTATATGCCATTGGGCAATGGGCGCGATTGTCACGCGTCTGCACTGGTGGAGGAAACCATGACCAATGTCGTAATCGCATCCGCGGCCCGTACGCCCGTCGGCTCTTTCCTTGGCGCCTTCGCGGGCACCCCCGCCCATGACCTCGGCGCCACCGTTCTGGCGGAACTCGTCGCACGGGCCGGGATCGAAAAGTCCGATGTCTCGGAAACCATCCTCGGGCAGGTTCTGACGGCGGGACAGGGCCAGAACCCGGCGCGTCAGGCGCATATCAACGCAGGTTTTCCGATTGCCTCAGCCGCGTGGAGCCTTAACCAGGTCTGCGGCTCCGGCCTGCGCGCCGTCGCCCTTGCCGCTCAGCACATCCAGTTGGGCGACGCAGCGATCGTTGCGGCCGGCGGCCAGGAAAGCATGTCTCTCAGCCCCCATGTCGCGCATCTGCGCGCCGGGCACAAAATGGGTGATGTGAAATACATCGATTCGATGATCCGTGATGGTCTGTGGGATGCCTTCAACGGCTACCACATGGGTCAGACCGCCGAAAACGTGGCAGAGCAGTGGCAGATTTCGCGCGAAGCACAGGATGCCTTCGCCGTCGCGTCGCAGAACAAGGCCGAAGCCGCGCAGAAGGCTGGCAAGTTCGCGGATGAGATCGTTCCGTTTACCGTCAAGACACGAAAAGGCGACATTGTCGTTTCCGAAGACGAATACATCCGCCACGGTGCCACCATCGACGCCATGCAGAAACTGCGCCCCGCTTTCACCAAGGATGGCTCCGTGACCGCCGCGAATGCCTCGGGTATCAACGATGGTGCAGCAGGCGCGCTGATGATGACCGCACAGGAAGCCGAAAAGCGCGGCATTGAACCACTGGCGCGAATCGTCTCCTACGCGACCGCCGGTGTCGATCCGTCGATCATGGGCATCGGCCCGGTTCATGCCTCTCGCAAGGCGCTGGAAAAGGCCGGCTGGAAGCCCGAAGACCTCGATCTGGTCGAAGCGAACGAAGCCTTTGCCGCGCAGGCCTGCGCCGTGAACAAGGACATGGGCTGGGATCCGGCCATCGTGAACGTGAATGGCGGTGCCATTGCCATCGGCCACCCCATCGGCGCATCGGGCGCACGGATCCTGAACACGCTTCTGTTCGAAATGCAGCGGCGTGGTGCGAAAAAGGGTCTTGCAACCCTGTGCATCGGCGGTGGCATGGGCGTCGCCATGTGCCTTGAGCGTCCGTGACATCAGGACGGAAAGAAGGCGCCCACGGGCGCCTTTTTTTGTTGCACAGCCAAGCATTTACACGTTCTAATCAGGAAATGACGGAGTGATCTTCGGCCAATATTTCGGAAATATTATTGCGACATGCGGCAAAAATATTCAACAGTATTGCCGAGTGAATATCCAAAGGGGGAGGAGAAAAGATGGGACGAACAGCACTCGTGACCGGGGGCTCGCGCGGGATTGGCGCCGCGATCTCCAAGGCGCTGAAAGCCGCCGGGTACACTGTCGCTGCCACATACGCCGGCAACGACGAGGCCGCAGCGGCCTTTACCACGGAAACAGGGATCGCCACCTACAAGTGGGACGTCGCGGATTATGACGCGTCGAAAGCAGGATTAGCATCCGTCGAGGCCGATATCGGGCCGATCGACGTTGTGGTCGCCAATGCCGGGATCACCCGCGACGCGCCTTTTCACAAGATGACGCCACAGCAATGGGGCGATGTCGTCAACACCAACCTGACAGGCGTGTTCAACACGATCCATCCCGTCTGGCCGGGGATGCGCGAACGCAAGTTCGGCCGTTTCATCGTCATTTCGTCGATCAACGGTCAAAAGGGCCAGTTCGGTCAGGTCAATTATGCCGCCACCAAGGCAGGTGATCTGGGCATCGTGAAATCCCTCGCCCAGGAAGGCGCACGGTTCAACATCACCGCCAACGCGATCTGCCCCGGCTACATCGCGACCGACATGGTCATGGCCGTTCCAGAAAAGGTGCGTGAGGCTATCGTCGGCCAGATACCGGTTGGCCGCCTGGGCGAACCGGAAGAGATCGCGCGCTGCGTCGTGTTCCTGGCATCCGACGATTCGGGCTTTGTCACCGGTTCGACAATTACCGCGAACGGCGGCCAGTTCTTCGTCTGAACTCTGACGGATCTGCCACAAAAGGGGCCGGTGCCAGATGCGCCGGCCCTTTCCGCGTTGACCTTGCCCGCCCGCCTGGCGCAGCTGGGCGCATGACACAATCGCGCGCCACGACCATCGGCTTCACAGCCATCCTTCTCTGGGCTCTCCTTGCCCTGTTCACGGTCGGAACGGCCCCTGTGCCACCGCTGCAACTGAACGCGATGTGCTTCGCCGTCGGCGGCATCATTGGCCTGCTCTGGACCGTGAAAACAGGCCAGCTGCGCGCTCTGCGCGGGGTCCCGACTCTGGCTTATGTCCTTGGGATTACAGGCCTCTGCGGATATCACGCCTTGTATTTCGCGGCCCTGCGCAACGCACCGGCAGCCGAGGCAGGGCTGATCGCCTATCTCTGGCCCCTGCTCATCGTGCTGTTTTCAGGGCTGCTGCCCGGCGAAAGATTACGACCTGCGCATTTGCTTGGGGCTCTGCTGGGTTTCGCCGGCGCGGCGATCATCATTGTCGGCGGGCAATCGGGGTATGATCCGAAATATCTGAACGGCTACCTTCTGGCGATGGCCTGTGCCCTCACCTGGTCCGGATATTCGGTGTTGTCACGGCGATTTGCGACGGTCCCGACTGCGGCCGTCACGCTGTTCTGTCTGGCCACATCCGTCCTCTCCGCAGGGCTTCACCTTTGGCTTGAAGACAGTGTCTGGCCGGTGGGCGTCACAGGCTGGGGATCGGTTCTTGCCCTCGGGCTGGGGCCCGTCGGCCTTGCGTTCTATTCCTGGGATATCGGCGTCAAGCGGGGCGACATTCAACTCTTGGGTGTAGCATCCTATGCCGCCCCGCTGCTGTCCACTTTGGCCCTGGTCCTGGTTGGCATTGCCGACCCGAGCTGGAAGATAGCCTTGGCGGCGCTATTGATCACCGGCGGCGCCCTTATCGCCGCGCGCGCCAGTTTTGCGTCGCCAAAGCCGTGATGTCATCGTCTGGGATGCGCCCAGCCGTTTCCGGCAGGGCAGCAAGAGCCTGGCGGGCATAACCCTGCCAGCGCGTGATGTCAGTGCGCCGGTGCCAGGCGGCTGATCTGCTCTTTCAGGGCCAGTTTGCGCTTTTTCAAAGCGGTAATTTCCAGATCCGACGTGCCGGGCGATCTGTGTGCCTGATCGACGGCCGCCGAGAGAGATGCGTGTTTCTTCTTCAGTTCCTCAAGATGTGAACTCAAGCTCATGGATCGTCTCCTCTCTGATGATGCAGTGGTTCCAGTCCACCACACTTTCATAATCCTGTCACGTTGCACGTTCGGTGCACCGGCAAAGCTGCGCCCAATCTCTTAATCAAAAGTAAAATTCCGCTCAAATCGCCACCCTTGGGTTAATGACGCGCAGGGACTCGCCGGTTCACCGTGCAAAGATGAGCGGATCTGCGTCACGCAGAATGCGACTCACCTCAGGCGTGTAATCCGCGCCGTCGGCGCCGTGGCTTTCCCCCTGGTGCAGGACCATCCCCGCATGCAGGCGAAATGCAGCTCTGCCGCCCTTGCGGCCGCGCAGCAGGACCAGATGGGCGGCACGGCCGGCTCTGGGCAACAGCGGCTTCAGCTCGATCGAGCCGAGGCATTGCGAAAACGCGGCCAGCAGCTCCGGCAGGCGCTCGCTCCGATGAACGAAGGTCACGTAGCCGCCCGGCAGACACCGCCGGGCCGCCGCCGCTACCCAGACGTCCAGCGGCGTATCCTCTCCCAACGCGCCTTCGCGATCCTGTGCCTGCGCCGGCACCGAGGCATCGCGCCGGAAAAACGGCGGGTTGGCGATAACGTGATCGAAACGGAGCTGCCGCAAATCAGGCGGCATCGTCGCAAGATCTCCCTCGAAGACGCGCATCTGCAAATCATTGTCGGCTGCATTGCGGCGCGCCAGCTCGGCGTAGGGGGCCTGTCGTTCCAGCCCGGCCAGCGACATCCCCGGAATGCGCGCACCAGCACACAAGGCGGCAACCCCGCCACCACAGCCCAGGTCCAGCAGGCTCTGCCCTGCTTGCGCCTGAACAGAGGCCGCAAGGAAAACCGGATCCACCCCGGCGCGATAACCGCGCCTGGGCTGCAAAAGGGTCAGCCGACCGCCCAGAAAGCGATCTCGACTCAGGTCCTCATCCATCCAGCGGGATGTCATTGTCCTGCATCACGATGACAGCGGCCTCATAATCCGCCTCGCGCACCATCAGCCGCCGCGGCAGGATACCGATCGAGCCTTCGAGCACGCTCATATTTACGTCCATTTCAAAGCAGTCTATATCCTCGCCCTGAAGCATAGCCTGGGCGAAGGCGAGGCGGGTCGGGTCATTTGTGCGCAGGAGCTGTTTCATTGCTCAGCAGATAAATGCAGGGCACCCGCTTTGTCGAGACCAATGACGGGAGAGTCGGTTTGGACCAATTCGCAAGCAGACCTCATGATGCGCTGGCCGCAGCCCTCAGCGAGGAGCTGGAAGCAGTCAACGCACTGATAAACGAAAAGATGTCGTCGCGTCACGCGCCGCGCATCCCCGAAGTCACCGCACACCTCGTCGGGGCGGGCGGCAAGCGCCTGCGACCGATGCTGACGCTGGCCGCTGCCCGGCTCTGCGGATACCGGGGCGGGTATCACGTTCACCTGGCGGCAACGGTGGAGTTCATTCACACCGCTACCTTGCTGCATGACGACGTCGTCGATGAAAGCGAACAACGGCGCGGACGCCCCACCGCCAACCTGCTCTGGGACAATCAGAGTTCGGTGCTGGTCGGCGATTACCTGTTCGCGCGCGCCTTCCAGCTGATGGTCGAACCTGGCAACCTGCGGGTGCTGGACATTCTCGCAGGTGCTGCGTCGACCATTGCTGAGGGCGAAGTGCTGCAATTGACTGTCGCGCAGGACATCACGACCTCGGAAGAGACCTACCTTCAGGTGGTTCGAGGCAAGACGGCCGCATTGTTTTCGGCAGCAACCCAATCGGGCGCGGTTCTGGCAGAGGCGCCGGACGACCATGTCCAAGCGCTGTACACCTACGGCGACGCGCTCGGTATCGCGTTCCAGATGGCCGATGATCTGCTGGACTACGGCGGAAACAGCGATCAGACCGGCAAGAACGTCGGGGATGATTTTCGAGAGCGCAAACTGACCCTGCCCGTGATCCGCGCCATCTCTGCCGCGGATGAGACAGAGCGCAGCTTTTGGGAACGCACCATTGGCCGTGGCAAGCAGGCCGAAGGCGACCTGGAGCACGCTCTGGCCCTGATGGCCCGTCATGGCACACTTGAAACCACGCGCCAGACAGCGCTCGAATGGTCGCAAAAAGCACGTGATGCCCTGACCATCCTGCCCGAGAGCGACCTGCGCGACATCCTGTCCGACCTTGCGGCTTACGTGGTTTCGCGCCTCAACTGACGCCGCCACGGACAGGCTGAACGGGGCGCGTGGTGCCGGACCGTGCCCCGCTTGCACTGGCGGTTCGTCAATCAAAGATTGCGGCGACGCGCCCCAGCAGCATGAAAGCCCGCGCGGTGCGGGTTTCCGAGAGCCCTTGAATTTCGGCGTCCGACGCCGATTTCTCGAATTCGATGAACATCTTGTCGAAACGCCGCAGGAAGTGATGCGCGACATCGCGAAAGATCGGGTCCTGCTTCATGCGTCCCGCGGCAAGTGCCAGGCATGACCGGTCGCGGATGCCACCCAGGCTCGCGACCTCCGGCCCCCGGTCCCCGGCGGCAAAGCGGCGCCAGGTCTCGGCGCTGGCCGCGTCGACCCGAAGGTCATCCATGTAGATCCCGTCCTGGCTGAGAAGGGTAAGGATATCCTGTGAGGCCTGGATCAGCAGCGCTGACTGGCGATCCCTGAGGGCCTTGCGAAGCGCCGCAAACCCTTCCTGATCCTCCGCTGTTTCGGGAAAGTTCATGGCGCGGATGAAATCCTCACGCGCCAGCGGCTCGGGTGTGTCGGCGTCGGACGGGCCGAGCGGCAAGGGCGCCTGCCCTTCATCCACCGACCGCGCCGGTGGGACAGGCGCCTCGGCACGTACGACGCTGTGTTCACGGATCGAACTGATCGTCAGCAACGCGGTCTCCGTCTTGCGCTGCGCGGATGCGATCTCGTCCAGCTTGCGGGCGATGTTGCTTTCAGTGGCGGCGCCGCCACGCTGGCTCTGCGTGACATAGGCGTGTCGTATGGCGTCGATCGCGGCGCGCAGGCGGCGGCTCTCGTCGCGCATCACGCGCGCTGAGCGTGCGGCCATGGCCGCGACCCAGACCAGTGCAACCGGAACGACCACGGCCATCACCATCATGGCGATCTGCAGAGTGTACAGCCCAGTCTCAGCGGCGTCCGAAGGTTGACGGAACGCCACGAAATAAACGCCGGCACCGACCATCCACAGCAGGCTGACGATCAGGGCAATGGTTTCGACCGGGCTGAAGACCTGCCGATCAGCTGCGTCATGGTGAGCACGCTGCGCTGGCCTGCTCTCCTGTTCCTGGTTGTCCGTCATCTGCGGCCCCTGGTTGGCGTGGCACCGGTCACGGCAGAGTTGCCTGGACCGTATCCAGCACAAACACGGCCTTGCTCCGTTATTCGAAGGTTATCTTGAGAACCTCGTATGAGCGATCACCGCCCGGCGTACGAACTTCGACCGAGTCGCCTTCGTCCTTGCCGATTAGCGCACGGGCAATGGGCGAGCGGATGTTAAGCAGCCCCTTGTCGATATTCGCCTCGTATTCGCCAACAATCCGCCAGGTCTTTTCCTCATCCGTGTCTTCATCCACGAGGGTCACGGTCGCCCCGAACTTGATCGTGCCTGACAGGGTCTTGGGATCAATCACGTCGGCCAGGGACAAGACGCCCTCCAGCTCCTTGATCCGCCCCTCGATGAAGCTCTGCTTTTCGCGGGCAGAGTGATATTCGGCGTTTTCCGACAGATCACCGTGTTCACGGGCCTCAGCAATCGCCTTGATAATTTCCGGGCGCTCCACGGACTTCAGCTGTTTCAGCTCGGCTTCGAGTTTCACAAAGCCCGCCCGGGTCATCGGTATCTTTTCCATCAAGGCCCTCCATGGCACGCAGAAAGGGGCCACTGCGGCCCCTCTCGTATCCTAAACGGTTCAGCTACCTGACCCAAACCGTACCCCAAATGCAAGCGGTTTGCCCAGTGCGGCGGATTACGACCGATGGCCGATCCGAGCGATGCCGGATGGCTATCGTCGCGCCGAGGGCCTGACGCTCCTTCGCGCGTATGTTGCCGTTTTCGGGATACATTCCTGCCCGACCGCAGTCGGGTTGCGCGGCGGGTTGCAGCCAAAGCCGGGACTTGCGGATGCAGCGTACTAGCTAAGACGGAATACCTCGCGACAGATGCCCACCCGAGGCGTATCAGGTAAAGTGCTGACGCGATGTGCCCTACCTTGGAAACGCGCCGGAAACGCGCGAAAATCAAACGACAAATCGCCTCTGACGTATCGTAGCAATTGACGATGGTTCGCCATTAACGGTAGTCAGGCGCAACTTTATTACGCAGCCAAGCCACCGGAGACCCCAGACATGTCCGAGACGCAACGCGAAACCATGGAATACGATGTGGTCATCGTCGGCGCAGGCCCGGCGGGCCTGTCCGCGGCGATCCGGCTCAAGCAGCTCGACGCTGATCTGGAAGTGGTCGTGCTTGAAAAGGGCTCCGAGGTCGGCGCGCACATCCTGTCCGGGGCGGTTCTGGATCCCTGCGGTCTGGACGCGCTGATGCCCGACTGGAAGGAAAAAGGCGCGCCGCTGAACGTCCCGGTGAAAAGCGACAGTTTCTACCTGCTGGGCGAAGCAGGCGAAATCCGCGTGCCGAACCTGCCGATGCCACCGCTCATGAACAACCACGGCAACTACATCGTCTCGATGGGCAACGTCTGCCGCTGGATGGCCGAGCAGGCCGAGGCACTTGGCGTCGAGGTATTCCCCGGCATGGCATGCTCGGAGTTGGTCTACGGCGAAAATGGCGAAGTGAAGGGCGTCGTGGCCGGTGAGTTCGGCAAGAACCCCGATGGCACCGAAGGCCCCGGATACGAACCCGGCATGGAACTGCACGGCAAATACGTTTTTATCGGTGAGGGCGTGCGCGGGTCGCTGGCGAAGGAACTGATCAACAAATACGACCTCTCCGCCGGGCATGAACCGCAGAAATTCGGCCTCGGGATGAAGGAGATCTGGGAGATCGACCCCGCCAAGCACAAGGAAGGCAGTGTCACCCACACGATGGGCTGGCCCCTTGGCAAGAACGCGGGCGGCGGGTCGTTCATCTACCACCTCGAGAACAATCAGGTCTATATCGGCTTCGTGGTGCACCTGAACTACAAGAACCCCTACCTGTTTCCCTACATGGAATTTCAGCGATTCAAGCACCACCCGATGATCAAGGAGTTGCTGGAAGGCGGCAAGCGGGTGGCCTATGGCGCGCGCGCGATCTCTGAGGGCGGCTATCAGTCGATGCCCAAGATGGTGGTGCCTGGCGCGGCGCTGCTGGGCTGTTCCGTCGGCATGGTCAACGTGCCCCGCATCAAGGGCAACCACAACGCCATGCTGTCGGGCAAGGCCGCCGCCGAGGCCGCCTTTGCCGCCATCCAGTCCGGGCGCGCCGGTGATGAGCTGACCGACTACGAAACCGAGGTCCGCACCGGGGCCATCGGCAAGGACCTCAAGAAGGTGCGCAACGTCAAGCCGCTCTGGTCCAGGTTCGGTCTGGGCGCGTCACTGGCCCTTGGCGGTTTCGACATGTGGACGAACACGTTGGGATTTTCGCTGCTCGGCACCATCAAGCACGGCAAGACCGATGCCGAGGCGACCGAGCTGGCCGAAAAGCACAAGCCGATCGATTATCCCAAGCCCGATGGCAAGATCAGTTTCGACCGGCTGACCAACGTGTCCTTTTCGATGACCAACCACGAAGAGAGCCAGCCCTGTCACCTCAAGCTCAAGGATCCAACCGTTCCAGTCGCGGTGAACCTGGCGAAGTATGCGGGGCCGTCCGCACGATATTGCCCCGCCGGTGTTTATGAATTCATTGGTGAAGGCGACGAGGCGAAGTTCCAGATCAACTTTCAGAACTGCGTCCATTGCAAGACCTGCGACATCAAGGACCCCAGTCAAAACATCAACTGGACCACGCCGCAGGGCGGTGACGGTCCGAATTATCCCAATATGTAAACGGCACCGGAACTTTTCCTTGCGGCGAGGTGTTGATCACTTCGCCGTGCATTGCCATATGCTCTGGCCTTCCCTACGCTCGACCTCAAAACAGGTATCGAGGTCCCGGGATGAAATTACTTCAGGTTTCCGCACTTGCGCTTGCAACCATGCTGCCGCTGCCATCGCTGGCCAGCGAATTGGCAGGCAGCTATCTGGCCGCGAGACAAGCAGGGGCAACCAACGATTTCG
Source organism: Pseudooceanicola sediminis (assembly GCF_003575965.1). Classification (GTDB taxonomy): domain Bacteria; phylum Pseudomonadota; class Alphaproteobacteria; order Rhodobacterales; family Rhodobacteraceae; genus Pseudooceanicola; species Pseudooceanicola sediminis. Next base: position 190,184 of record NZ_QWJJ01000005.1, read on the forward strand.
ACGCCTCGGTCCGGTTTTATCAACGTGCGCTTGTCGCCGCTCCCAACGAGCCCCGCATTCTGGAAGGCCTGATACAGGCGCAGATCGCAACCGGCTCTGCCGACGCCGCCACACCGCCCGCCGAACAGCTCGAAAAGATGGGCATCAGCAGCCAGATCGCGCAGATGGCCCTTGTGGCGGACGAGGTCGAAAAGGGGAACTACGACGCCCTGCTGAAGCGGATCGATGCAGGGCACGGTGTTGGACCTCTGGTCGACGGGCTGCTCTCGGCCTGGATCCACCTCGGCAAGGGCGACATGAGCCAGGCTCTGACCGCCTTCGACACGGTGGCGTCGCAAAAGGGGCTGGAGCGTTTTGCCCGGTATCACAAGGCTCTCGCCTTGGCTTACGTCGGAGATTTCCAGGCCGCAGAGAGCATTTATGAAACGCAATCTGACGGTCCGCTCGAAATGACTCGTCGCGGGGCACTGGCCCGCATCGAAGTCCTGTCGCAACTGGATCGCAATAACGACGCCCTGACCCTGCTGGGCAGCCTGTTCGGCAATGATCCCGATCCGGAATTGCAGCTGATCCGGGCCGCGCTCAAGGCCGGTCAGACGCTGCCCTACACTCATGTTGCCTCGGTCCAGGACGGTGTGGCAGAGATATTCTATTCGGTGGCCGCGGCATTGCAGAGCGAAGCAAGCTACGAATACACCCTGCTCTATGCCCGACTGGCAGAAACGCTGCGCCCCGATCACATCGATTCCCTGCTGCTGACCGGCGATCTTCTCGAAAAACTCGACAGGCCCGAACTGGCGACTGTCGCCTACCGCAAGGTGCCCCGCGACAACCCGAACTTTTACCAGGCCGAGTTGGGGCGCGCCGAAGCACTTCGCAAATCCGGGCGCGGTGACGCTGCACGAGAAGTTCTGGAACAACTGTCCGCCGATTACCCGTTGGTTCCCGATGTTCAGGCGTCGCTGGGCGACCTTCAGCGTCAGGCAGGCAACCATCAACAGGCCGTCGCGGCGTATGACAAGGCCCTCGCGCTGTTCGATGAAGACGACCCGGCGCAATGGTTCCTGCTCTATGCGCGCGGGATGAGCGAGGAACGCCTCGGCAATTGGTATGACGCCAAGATCGATTTTCTCAAGGCTTTGAAATTCAACCCCGATCAGCCCAGCGTCCTGAACTACTTCGGCTATTCTCTCGTCGAAAAGAACGAACGGATGGAGCAGGCCCTGAACATGATTCAGCGCGCCGCCGAACTTCGTCCGGACTCTGGGTATATCATCGACAGCCTGGGCTGGGTCCTGCACCGGATGGGGCGCAACGACGAAGCGGTCCCCTATATGGAGCGCGCGGCAGAGTTGATGCCCGTCGATGCCGTCGTCAACGATCACCTCGGTGACGTATATTGGGCGGCGGGCCGCCAGCTCGAAGCGCAGTTTCAATGGACCCGCGCCCTGTCTTGCGATCCGGAAGACAAGGACGCAGATCGCATCCGGAGCAAACTGAAAGTCGGGCTGGATGCAGTCGTGGCAGAAGAAAAAGCCACAAAAGACATTCATCAACTGGCGCGCGACGACGGCTGACCGCTTGGACACAAGATGACGATGATCAACGGCCTGCCCGACGGCAGCGGGCTTCGCCTGCTTGCCCCGGCGAAAGTGAACCTTACACTGCATGTCACCGGCCAGCGCGCGGACGGATACCACCTGCTCGACTCGCTTGTGGTCTTTGCAGACCATGGCGACCTCTTGCACGTATCGCTGGCAGAGCGCGACGAGATTTCTGTTTCGGGGCCGCGCAGCGCCGGGGTGCCCGAGGATGATCGCAATCTCTGCATCCGCGCGGCGCGCCTGACGGGCCGTGCAGTGCGCATCGTGTTGGAAAAACATCTTCCGAATGAGGCCGGCCTGGGCGGTGGGTCGTCCGATGCCGCGGCTGTCCTGCGCGCCATTGCCCAGCTGACAGACACGCCCCTGCTTGACGGAGTCGAAAGAATTGGTGCGGATGTTCCTGTGTGCCTCGCCAGCCACGCCATGCGCATGCGCGGTCTCGGAGAGATCCTGACCGCAGTACCGCCCCTGCCCCCGCTCCCCGCCGTGTTGGTAAATCCGGCAATTCCGCTCGCCACGCCGCCCGTCTTCAAGGCGCTTCAGCGCCGAGATAACGCCACTATGCCCCCGGTCCCCCATGACTTGCGAACACCTGCACAGGTGGCGGCTTGGCTTGCCCTGCAACGCAACGATCTGCAAGAGGCCGCGATTTCCATCGCCCCCGGAATCCCCGGGGCATTGTCGCAGCTCACCGCTCAGGCGTCCTGTCGACTTGCCAGGATGTCGGGATCCGGTGCCAGCTGCTTTGGCCTGTTTGACACGTCCGAGCAGGCAGAGGCGGCTGCAAAGGCTATTTCGGCGGCAAAACCATCCTGGTGGGTGCAATCTGTCGTTCTGAAATAGCTTATATTGGCCGATCCTCGCCTATGCGAATTGTAAGCGGTTGGTGGTTTTGCCGTATTGCCCTAAGCCGGATCAGAGCAATGATGACGGAGCCAAGGTATGCGCGCATGTGCCCGCTGTTTCGCCCTTATGATTTTTCTGCCCCTGGCGGGCTGCGCCCTGAATGGCAGTGACGAGAGCGCGACACGCGCGTACTTCGTCGATCCGACCCCCCTTCACCCGAACGAGACGCCGGAACTGCGTCAGCTGATCGAGAAATATGCCGCGACCTATCAGGTTCCGGTAAAGCTGATCCAGAGGGTCGTTATCCGCGAAAGCACACACCGCCCCGATGCCCGGAACGGTCCGTACTACGGTCTGATGCAGATCCTTCCCGCCACTGCACGGGGTATGGGCTTCAGCGGCCAGGCGCACGATCTGCTAGATCCTGAGACCAATCTGAAATACGCCGTGAAATATCTGCGCGGTGCCTGGCTGCTGGCTGACGGCAGCTTCGACACTGCGGTTCACTGGTATGCCAGCGGCTATTACTACGAAGCCAAACGCCAGGGCAAACTGGTCGAAACCGGGCTCAAGAAAAGCTGAACTCGCCCCTACTTCGCAGAGGCGATCATGGCCTCTGCAACATCCAGGTCCTGTGGCGTGTTGACGTTGAAAAACGGATCCCCCAGTGCGGATGGAAAGGCCACCGTACGTTGCCCCTGCAATTCCGCCCATGTCCTTACCTTGCGCATACCCTCCCCAAGATCCTGCTGTAGCGTCTCGCGCAAGGCGACGCTCCACAATGCGCAGGTCGGATGCAGGCGCGGTTCGCCTAGGGTATCAAGGCTGCTTGCCATCACAAGCGGCCGCGCCATGCCCTCAGCAGTCAGCAGTAGCTGTGGAACCAGATCGCCTGGCAGAAAGGGCGTATCACCGGCGACCGTGACGACGAGTTCAGCACCCAAACCTTTTGCCCAGTCCATTGCCGCCAAAACGCCGGCCAGCGGCCCTGCAGACCCCGCCACCGGGTCCGGCAGTATCGGCAAACCATAGGCTGCAAAACGATCTGCGGGGCCGTTGGCATTTAACGCCAGCTGGGCCACCTGAGGTTCGATCCGCGCAATCACATGGCTGACAAGACTGCGTCCGCGCAGCTTTTGCAGGGTCTTGTCTCCTCCCCCCATGCGCCGCGATTGGCCGCCTGCAAGGATGACACCAGGTATGATCATGCGCTGCCTCACGTTCCGTTCGGCACAGGCGCAAACACGCAGAAGCGAATTTGCATCACCTGCAATTGTCTCTGCCTGACGCGCAGGATAGCGTCCGGCCTCATGACAGTTTATGCAGATCCCCCGCCCTCCGCCAGCATCCGGTCGACCTTTTGGAGGGGTGTACGGGACGGTGCGCCCTTCCTTCTGGTCATTGTGCCTTTTGCCGTGCTGTTCGGGGTCGTGGCCACCGAAGCGGGGCTGAATGTCCTTGAGGCGCTGATGTATTCCGTCGCGGTGATCGCAGGGGCGGCACAATTCACCTCCCTGCAACTGCTGAGCGATGGCGCACCGGTGTTCATTGCGCTGGCCTCGGCCCTGGCGGTCAACCTGAGAATGGCGATGTACTCGGCCTCACTGACACCCTACCTGGGTGCCGCGCCGTTGTGGAAACGGGCGCTTGTGGCCTATTGCATGGTCGATCAGACCTACGCATGCGCCGTTGTCGCGTATGAGAAACACCCGAACTGGACCCTCCAACACAGGCTGAGCTATTTCGCCGGGGTGGTAATGACGATCTGCCCGTTCTGGTATCTGCTGACCATCGTCGGCGCGATGATCGGAAGCACTATTCCCGCGGGGCTCGCCCTCGACTTTGCCATGCCGATTACCTTTATCGCGATGGTTGCGCCGATGCTCCGAACCCTGGCGCACCTGTCCGCCTGCATCGTTGCGATCGTCATCGCCCTGTGCTTTGCATGGCTGCCTTACAATCTGGGTCTGCTCGTCGCAGGTTTGGCCGGAATGATCACGGGCGCACAGGTCGAACTGATGATGGGAAGGCGCGCATAATGGACGCAAGCATCACGCAAACAGCGGACACGATCAACCACGTCGATTTGTGGATCGTGATCATCGGCCTGGGCTTGGGCAGCTTTGCCCTGCGCTTTGTCTTCATCGGTCTGATCGGTGATCGGCCCATGCCGGAATGGTTGTTGCGCCACCTACGCTATACGGCGGTTGCGATCCTGCCCGCCATCGTGGCCCCACTGGTGGCATGGCCGGCGGCGACAGAAGGGCAATTGGACCCGGCGCGCTTTATTGCCGCGATGGTGACGGTGATCGCCGGGATTTACCTGCGAAATACCCTGATCGCCATCCTTGGCGGAGCAACAACGCTGTACGTCATGTTGTGGTTGGTCGGCTGACCACTATCCGTTCGCTTGAACAGTCATGTTCGCCGTGATCCGGTCCGGCGTGAATCCCTCGTACAGTATCTGCTTTGGCGCGCCGGTTACGGCCTCAAAGTTGTCCATCAGGCGATTGGGAAAGAACGTCACGTCGATCTCTTCGAAGCCCGGCAATTGATGCAGAATGGCCGAGGTCGAACGCGCACATTGCGCCTGCCCGACCGATCCACGGGCCATCGCCAGCGACAGTGCCTTTGCCGCGACGTCCGGCGGGACCGACACTGACTGCGTCACCACGTTGTATGTGGGTCGCGCATGCATGCTTTTGTATCCATTATAGAACGCGGGATCGATGCCGATCAGAACGTCGCCGGTACGTCGAATACGTGGATGCCGAAAGGAACCTGCCGGATCAAAGATGACTCGCTGATCTGCATTGATCATCAGCGCCGTATGTCCGCCCGAACCGGTCCGGTTGTTGCGAACAGTGATCAGGGTCAGCGACGGCGGACCATCGAAATGGTAGGCACCGCGCGTCACGTCGGGTTCGCCCGCCTTCAGTGCGTCTTCGCCAGGCGATTTCGGTCCGCCCGCGCACCCCGAAAGCACCGCGATCGCGGCCAGAGCCAATAATACAAGTCTCATGCGATCTCCCGCGCGGTAAAACGTTGCAGCCGGGTCTCAATCGACCCGAATGCAAAGCTCAGCTGTTGAACAGCGCGAGGAAAATCAGGGCGAAAATGGCCAGACCTGCAACCCAGGTCGAGGTGCGCAGAAATCCTTCGAAGGTTTTTTCCTGCGTTTCGATATCCATATCGCCGTGCTTGTGTTCGCCCATATCGGTGTACCTCAAGAAGAAATTATCGTCGCAGGTGTGGATAGCGGATTACGTTCACCCTGTCACCTGCTCAGGTGACGTCCGTTTCCGTGTTTTCCAGATCTGCCCGCAGCTGAAACCCGATGCGCCGAGGCGCCTCTTGCTCCACCTGTTTCGGCATGGCGCGCAACATGACGGCAAGCTGGGTCACGTGCTGGATCAACTGCGTCCGGGCACCGCTGCTGTCGGTGCCGTAAAACGTCACGATATCGGGATCGAAATAGCCCATACCCTCGATCCGCAAGACACCGGCGTCCCCGCCCGCGAATCCCATCGCGACTTCATGTTCGGCATCCAGGTTTTCTTCGAAATTCTGGATGTAGAGAACCAAACGCTCATAGGCCCACGCCGCCGGGCTCTTGGAGGTGACAGGCTTGTCGATGACCTTTTCAGGCAGTTTGTCCGCGCTGGCTTGGCCGGACATGGTGTGCGCCTCGTGACGACAGGGCAGAAATGAATTTTCAACCGCCTCCGCACTGGTCTCGATGGATTGCGACATGCCTTACTCCCTGCTTTGCCAGATATAGGCGCCGTCTTCACGCAGGCTGCGTGACACCGCGCCGGACTGGTGCAAGTTATTGAGATGGGCCACCGCCTCTACCAAGGCAAGCCCGAAGACACCTTCATCGATGCGACGCTTGAAAAGCACGGGAAAACACTCGACGGCGGTGCGGGGCGTCTGCAAATGCTCTTGCAGTCGCGCCAGTCCCGACGTGTGATTTTCGATCATTTGCCGCAGCCGCGTCGGCAACCCGGTAAATGGCAGCTTGTGCCCGCAAAGCACCAGGTGATCGTCGCGTCCATATTGCGCCAGCCGGCGTGTCGCATCGATCCATTCGCTCAGGGGGTCGGCTTCCGGCTCCGTCGGGTGAACCCCGATATTCGCACTGATCGAGGGCAAAAGTTGGTCCCCGCCGATGACCAACGCATCCTCGCGCGACCAGAGGGTCACGTGCTCTGGCGCGTGGCCATCCCCCATCCGCACGTCCCATGTACGACCGCCTGCGCGGAAGACATCGCCCTCCTGCAACCGGGTAAAGCCGATCGGCAATGGGTGAACGACATCGGCAAAGTTGAAGGGGCGTTCCGCGATCCTGCGGCTCAGCAGATCCGGAGGCATACCGGCCCGCCGCCAGAAGGTCACTGCCGCATCAGAAGGCGCATCCTGCACATCAAGCACCAGCATCCGTGCCGTCAGCCATGCAGTTCGAGAGGAGACGAGCTCATCTGCGCCCTGCGCCAGAAACCAGCCCGCCAGCCCGCAGTGATCGGGATGATGATGCGTCATCATGACCCGGCGCACCGGCTTTCCCGCCATGGGTCCGTCCAGCAACGCCTGCCAGATGGCGCGCGTCCGACCGGAATCAAAACCGGTATCAACGATGGTCCAGCCATCTCCGTCATCCAGGGCAAAGACATTGACGTGATCCAGCGCCATCGGCAACGGCAGACGGATCCACAGAATGCCCTCGGCCACCTCGACCGTCTCGCCGACCGCTGGTGGTGTTTCCCAGGGAAACCGGATCGGCGCGTTCAGCGTCATGCCGACAGATCCTCGACCGAGATCGAATAAAGATCCTCGGCCCCGACCGTCGCATGTGCCAGCAACCCGACATGCTCCGGCAACATCCGTGCGATATAGAACCCGGCGAGACGGCTGCGCGGCCCGTCCCCGTCTTCGGCCAGTGCGGCCTTGAGATGGAAATAACCGCCCAACACCCTGGCAAACCCCATCAGATAGGGGACCGATCCCGCGAAGCGCTCGTTCAGATCGCTCTGGCTGACCATCCACTCCGTCGCCTCGCGCAGCGTTTCCACAGCCTGCCACAGCGGTTCGGCTAGGGTATCGTACTGCCCTCGGGCCGCCTCGGCCACCGCGTGCATCTCCTCGATCAGGGCATAGACGGCTTCTCCGCCGTCCATCATCTTGCGGGCCACCAGGTCCATCGACTGGATGCCATTGGTGCCCTCGTAGATCGCGGTCACCCGCACGTCGCGGTAATACTGCGCCGCGCCGGTTTCCTCGATAAAGCCCATGCCACCGTGAATCTGAACGCCCATTTCGGCGACGCGCATTCCGGTTTCCGTACCGAAGGCCTTGGCAATCGGGGTCAGAACCGCCGCCCTGGCCTTCGCCTCGGCCGATCCCGAGGCCTTGGCCAGATCAATTGCCACAGCGCAGGATAATGCGATCGCGCGCGATGCAAAGACATCGGCGCGCATCGTGGCCAGCATCCGGCGCACGTCGGCATGGTCGATGATCGCCCCCGTTGCGTCTGGTTTTCCCTCCAGAACGGTCCGACCCTGCTTGCGGTCGAGGGCAAACGCCAGCGCGTGCTGATAGGCGCCTTCTGCCGCCCCGATGCCCTGAATGCCCACGCCGAGACGGGCGTTGTTCATCATCGTGAACATCGCCGCCATGCCCTTGTGCTCTTGCCCGATCAGCCATCCGGTCGCCCCGTCATATTCCATGACGGCCGTGGGTGAGCCGTGCAGACCCATCTTGTGCTCCAGGCTGACCACGCGCAACGTATTCGCATCCCCGAGAGAGCCGTCCTCGTTCGGCAGATACTTCGGCACCATGAACAGGCTGATACCCTTTGTCCCCGGCGCCGCATCTGGCAGGCGCGCAAGGACCAGGTGGCAAACATTGCCACCGAAATCATGATCCCCCCAGGAAATGTAGATTTTCTGCCCCGTTACCGCATAAGTCCCGTCGCCCTTCGGCTCCGCCCGCGTCCGCAACGCCCCCACGTCGGATCCGGCCTGCGGCTCTGTCAGGTTCATCGTGCCGGTCCATTCACCGCTGATCAGGCGGGGTAGATACATCGCCTGGATCTCGGGGCTGGCGTGATGTTCCAGCGCCTCGATCTGGCCCTGCGTCAACAGCGGGTTCAGTCCGAGGGACAGGCAGGATGCCGACAGCATATCGTTCATGGCGGCAGTCAGCGTACCCGGCAGCGCCATGCCTCCGAATTCCTCGGGCGCTGACAACCCCAGCCAGCCACCCTCAGCCAGGGCACGAAATCCTTCGGCATAGCCCTTGGACGTGCGCACGATGCCGTTTTCCAGCTTGGCTGGATCAGTGTCGCCACTGCGCTGCAAGGGGGCCCATACCTCTTCGGTCAAACGACCAAGCTCTGTCAGGATCGCCTCGACGGTGTCGGGCGTCGCGTCGCCAAATGCTTCGGTTTGTGCAACTTTTTCAAAGCCGACGACTTTTTCCAGAAGAAAGGTGAAATCGGTGACTGGCGCGCGAAATGGCATGGTGATCTCCTCCCAGTGCCGCTTGGCAATACGAATGCCTGGCTGTATTGGCACGTTTAACAGGTCTGCTACCGTATCGACACGGCATCTGTCATCAACTGCAACGCCGCGTCACGGAAAATGTCACATCGAAAAGGACAGCCCATGTCCCGACTGAAAACGCGCCATCTGAGCCAAGACGAGGCCGGCCTGGACGAGGCTGCACGCCTGTTGAAGGAGGGATCGCTTGTCGCGATGCCGACGGAAACCGTCTACGGCCTGGCAGCAGACGCGGCCAATGATCGGGCAGTCGCCGCGATATACGAGGCAAAGGGCCGCCCCAGCTTCAACCCGCTGATCGCGCACCTCGCCAGTGCCGATGCCGCAGCCGAGCTGACGGTCTTTCCCAACGCCGCACGGGTTCTGGCAAATGCCTTTTGGCCCGGCCCCCTGACGCTGGTCCTGCCGATCAGACCTGGCGCGGCCATTTCGCCCTTGATGACGGCGGGCCTGAACACCTTGGCAGTGCGCGTGCCGGCCCACCCTGTTGCGCATGACCTGTTGCGACGTTTCGGTGGTGCCGTTGCAGCGCCTTCGGCAAATCCCTCGGGGCGGATAAGTCCGACCACGCCGGACCATGTGTTGCAAGGGCTCGAAGGCAAGATCGCCGCCATCCTTGACGGCGGGCCCTGTGCCGTCGGTGTCGAGTCGACCATTCTGGCAGTGGATGAGGAGGGTAAATTGCGCCTGCTCAGACCCGGCAGCATCGGACCCGAGGATATCCGCGCCCGTACGGGCTTGACCCTGCAATCGCCTATCGGCGAAGACAACCGTATCGAGGCGCCCGGGCAAATGGGGTCGCACTATGCCCCGCGTGGCACGATGCGCCTGAATGCCGAGACGGTTCAGCCCGGCGAAACCATGTTGGGGTTTGGCGCTGTCGACTGTGTCGTGAACCTTTCAACTTCTGGCGATCTGGCAGAGGCCGCCGCGAACCTGTTCACGATGATGCACCGCCTGGACGCCATGGGCGCGATGCGCATCGCCGTGTCCCCCATCCCCATGCGCGGCATAGGGTTGGCCATCAATGATCGCCTTACCCGCGCCGCTGCACCGCGGACTTGAAACCGGAAACCATGCAGCCTTGTCAGGCGCGTCCGTAAGCCGTGGACAAGGTCAGCGGGTGAATGCCCTGCGCCGCAAGCGCAAGTTCCCACTTGCGCGGGTCGGGTTGTGAAAAAACCAGATCAGAGGTTGCCTCGCCGGTCAGCCAGCCGTTCTCGGCAATCTCGCGTTCCAACTGGCCAGCCCCCCAGCCGCAATATCCCAGAGCCAGCAAGGACTGACGCGGCCCCCGGCCCTCGGCAATATCTTCGAGGATGTCCAGGGTCGCCGTCATTGCAAGCGTATCCGTCACCGCCAGCGTGGAAATGGACGATTTGTATTCCGGCGAATGCAGAACAAAGCCGCGCTCCAACTCGACGGGTCCACCCGCGTAAACGGTCAACTGCGGCATCCTGGTGCTGCGCGTTATCGAAAGCTGGTCAAACAGGTCGGCCGCCGCGACCTGATCTGTCGGCTTATTGACCATAAGCCCCATGGCACCGTCCTGCGAATGCGCGCAAACAACAATGACGGAGTTCGAGAAACGGTCGTCCGACAGCCCTGGCGTGGCAATCAGGATATTGCCTGTGAGATCGAAGAGTTCCGGCAATTTAAATGCCCCTATGACTCGAAAACAAACCCCACCACCTGCAGCATTGACGCGACAGGGCGTCAAGCGCAACGAAAAAGACGTGATCTGGCTCCACCTCTGCGATCAATGACGCCGGTCTCGCCGCTTTGTGAGTTGGCATTTCATCTCGACCGCTGCATCTGTGATCGGATGAAACGGATATTTCTCAGCATCGCCATTGCGGCGGCCACTGTCGTCGCTGGGTTCCCGGCACACGCGAACCCCTATGCAAGCTATCTTGATGCCAAGGTGCTGCCGGGATGGCGCGACGCGGACGGGTACCATATGGCGGGGCTCGAGCTCACCCTCGCGCCCGGCTGGAAAACATACTGGCGGGCACCCGGCAGCGCGGGCATCCCGCCGAGTTTCAATTGGTCCGGTTCTACCAACCTCGCAGGTGTGGAGGTGATTTGGCCCCGCCCGCATGTCTTCGACCTCGATGGACTGCGTTCGATCGGGTACAAGGACAGGGTTGTCCTGCCCTTGCGTGTCACGCCGCAGGACGGGGCAGCGCCAGTTGTCCTGAAGGGCGATATCCAGCTGGGGATCTGCGAAACCGTTTGCGTTCCGTTGGATGTTCGCGTCACGGCGGACCTTGCGGCAAATCAGACCCGCCGGGCGCCCGCCATCGCCGCGGCACTTGCCGGGCGCCCCTATTCAGCGTCAGAAGCCAAGCTGCGCAAGGCAATCTGCAAAGTATCTCCGACTAAGGAAGGTCTCGAACTCGAGGCGCGCCTCGATATGCCGTCGTCGGGTGGCGACGAGGTGACGGTCTTCGAAACGGCCCTGCCGGATGTTCTGGTGTCCGACTCGACCTCGCATCGCGAAGGCAACACTCTGGTGTCGCACGCCAAGATCGTCTCTTACGGGGGCCCTGTCGTGATCGACCGCTCGAGACTGCGCATCACGGTGCTGGGAAGCAACTATGCCGTCGAGCTGGTTGGCTGCGACGCCCGGTAGACAGACGCACCGGATCAGGCAGCGGGTGCGCCGCGCCGTGCATACAAAAGCGCGCTGACGGCAAACAGAGACAGGGTAACCGCGATCATGCCTGCGATAAACAGGACGAATGCGGCCAGCATCAGCGGCAAATCTGCCCCCCATGGCAAAAACGCCAAGAGCGGTGCAAATATCGCATCTTGCCAGAGGGCGTATCCCATCGTCAGCGCCAGCCAGCACAGCGTCACGACCACACCGAACCGGTTAAGCGCCCGCAACCCTTTGGCCCGTCGTGCCCTCAATGACCTGCGCAACGCAAGCCTCATCCGCTTAAGGTCATGTTGCATCGCCATGAGGGACGGCACCACCAGCAAGACCAATACAATGCCAAACCCCAGGCCATAGACCAGCGTGATCACCGTCGGCTTGAGGAATTGCGCCTGGCTTGAACGTTCATACAATAGGGGGGCCAGCCCGAGGACCGTGGTCAGCGTCGTCAGCACGACCGGGCGCAATCGGTCTGCCGTACCATCGATGATCGACGGAAACAGCCCGCGTTCTGCCGCATATTCATCGATCGTCGTAACAAGAACGATGGAATCGTTGATGATGATGCCGGTCATGCCCAACAGCCCGACAACGGTGAACATCGACAGCGGTACATCCCAGATGGCATGACCGTAAAATGTGCCGATCAGCCCGAACGGGATGATGGCCATGACCACGAGGGGACGCAACCAGCTTGCAAAGACCCATGCCAGAACCAGGTAGATCCCCGTCAGCACGAAGATGAGCCCGGCCCCGGCATCCGACAGAAACCTGTCCTCCTGTTCCGCCAACCCGGACAAGCGAAATTCGATCTGCCGTTCGGAGGCAATGCGAGGCAGGATGTCATCGGTCAGCGCCGACATGATCTCGGCGGCACGCGCCGGATCATCTTTTGAAATATCACCGTTGACCGAGATCACACGCAGGCCGTTTTCGCGTCGTACAGTCGAAAATCCGCTGCGTTGCGTCACGCGCACGATGTCGGCCAGGGGGACATATTGTCCCGTCGGTGAACGCAGGTTTGTACGCTCCAGAAAGTCCGCCGTCAGCTCATCTTCGGGCAGTTCAACCCGGATGACGGCGCTGCGCGGCCCGTCCGGATAGGTCGCAGCCTCAATACCGTTCAGCCGGTGACGCAGGACCCGTCCCAGTTCATCTATCGTAAAGCCCAAAGCTTGCCCTTGCGGGGTCAAATCCAGGACCAACTCATCCTTGTCGTAGGACAGGTTATCCTCAACGGCCGAGACCTCGGGATAGCGTTGCAGACTTGTCTTGAGATCTTCGGACGCCGCCTTCAGCGTTTCGGAATCGGCGCCGTAGAACTGCACATCCAGAGCATCGCCACCAGGGCCGGACCCCCAACTGCGAAAAGACAGCACTTCTGTCAACGGATGCTGTTGCACCGCGTCTTGCAAGGCTGCCACGAAACGAGAGCTGGAATAGGGCCGCAAATCCGCGTCGATCAGTTCAATGGCAATGGACCCGAGTTGCTCCGGGTCTTTGGTGTCGGCGCCAGCGAGATCCCGACCACTGTTGCCGCCGACCTCGGCTATGACATAGTCAATCGGACTGCGACCATAATCCGCAGCAAATGTTTCAGCAACGGCATCGGTAGCGCGCTGCATTTCGCGCATCATGGCCATCGTGTCTTCACGCGTCGCCCCGGGCGCCATCATGAAATTCCCGGTGATCGACCCCTGCTCCGGCGAGTTGAAGAAACGCCATTGCAGATCACCACGAATGAACATCGATACCTGCGACGCAAAGATCAGCAGCACAAAGGCAAATACCGGATAGCGGGCCCAGATGACTCCGGCCATCAGGGGGCGGAAGAGTGTGTCGCGGATCCAGTCGAAACAGCGGTTCACACTCAGCGACGGCCAATCATACCAATGGCGCTGCCCTGCATGGGCCAGCGCGTGAGACATGTGATTTGGCAGAATCAAAAAGCATTCGACCAAGGAGGCGACCAGCACCGCGATCACGGTAAAGGGAATGTCGGCAATCATGTCGCCAAAGCGCCCGTCGATCACGGTCAGGCCAAAGAACGCGATGACTGTGGTCAGGGTGGCCGAGAAGACCGGCATGGACATGCGACTGGCGGCACTTTCGGCAGCCTCGACCGGGCCTTCACCACTCTGCCTTACGCGCGCGTCGGCATATTCCGCGACAACGATGGCATCATCCACCACGATCCCCAACGTGATGATCAGGGCAAAAAGCGAAATCATGTTCAGGGTTAAACCGGCCAGGTACATCAGCGCTATGGCAGTCAGCATGGCCACAGGGATGCCGGCCGCCACCCAGAGTGCCGTGCGCGCGTTCAAGAACAGGAACAGCAACCCCAGGACCAGCACAAGCCCCAGGGCCCCGTTGTCGACAAGAATGTCCAGCCGTCCGGAAATCGCCTCGGCGCGGGTGCGGATCAGATCGATCGAGGTTCCCGCCGGCAATGTCGCCTCCAGGTCTGCCGCGACCGTTTCCACTTGCTGTTGGATGCGGATTGCGTCGCCCTTGTCCGACCGATCGACCCGCACGGATATGGCAGGATCATTTCCGACAAAGTAGCTGCGCGCGCGATCGGCACCCTCAACCCGTATGCGCGCCACATCACCGATGGTCAGCGACGACCCATCGGGATTGCTGCGCAGAACTATTGCCTCAATCTGTTTTGCCGTTCGTTTTTGCGTGCCCGTGCGGACCCTTGCGTTGGCACCGTCAACGTCCCCTGCCGGATCAGTATCGACCTCGGCGGCAATGACCGCTGCGATTTGCTGCAGTGTTACATCATGCCGGATCAGGCTGGCCGAGGGCACCTCGACCGTCGTTCGCGGCGCAGCCAGGCCGCGAATGGTGGCGCGCGTAACCCCGGCGGCGAACAAGCGGGTCACGAACTCATCGGCAAAGCGCGCCAGTTGATCCACCCCGACAGGGCCTGTGATGATGACATCCGTCACCCGATCGCGCCAGACACTGCGCCGAACTTCGGGCAAGTCGGCCTCCTCTGGAAGCGTGGTAACGGCGTCAACTGCCGCCTGGACGTCATCGGCGGCGCGCGCCATATCCCAGCCCGGCTCGAACTCCAGCTCGATCCGCGCGCGACCTTCGGTAGATTGCGACGCGGATTCGGCCACTCCCTCGACCGCCAGCAGGGCGGGTTCCAGAACCTGTACGATGGCAAGGTCGACGTCCTCAGCCCCCGCACCCTCCCACGCGACACTGACGCGTACACTGTCTATGATCACATCCGGGAAATATTGCGCGCGCATACGCGGCACAGCCGCTATTCCCGCCACCAGCATCACCACCAGCAACAGGTTTGCCGCCGTGCGGTGGCGCGCAAAGTAGCTCAGCAGGCCCCTTGCCGATCCCGGTGGTGGGCGCATCATGGATCAGCCCCCCATTCGGCTTTCCAGGCGCGCGATCGTGGCGGCCGGCACCTTTGGCTGATCAAGTTGAGCCAGGATGCGACTTTTTGCTTCGGCGGGCATCGACTGGCTTGCCTCCACGAAGGCAACGAGGCGTGCGCGCTGCTCTGCACTCAGTTCGACCAGGCTGTCCTGTGCCGGGCCGTCCTCGGTACGCGCGGTGCCATCCTGCCGTGCACGATTGGCACGCACCAATATGCCACGGCCGAGCAGCGGCGTGCGCTGCGCCACGACGTCCCGCCCTGCCAAATCATCGCTCCGTACCAACACGTCGTCCCCCTGGCGCCGCACCAATACCACTTGCATCACATCGAGGCGATTTCCCTCGGCCAGGACCAACACCTGCCCCGAGGCATCCAGCGCGGTCGCCGGAAGGCGGATGACCCCGTTCAGCGGATCCTCCAATACCTTGACCGTCACGAAATCACCTGGTTTCAGACCTCGTGTCTGGTCAAGCGTGGCCAGGACAACGCGACCAGTCTGCCCTTCGCCAACTGCGGCATTGTCCCGGCTGATGTGCCCGCTCGCCGTCAGCGCCGTATCGGCATTGTCCAGCGACACCGAGACCGGCAGCGGTTTCAGGCGCCCCTTCTCGTCCAGCATCCGCGCATATTGCGCCGTCGAGATCCGAAAGGCGACTTCCATCGCATCAGGATCGATCAGCTGGGCGAGCATTTCGTTTGCGGACAAAAGGCGGCCCTGAACCAGCGTAACCCCTGACAATGTGCCATCGAAAACTGCCGTGATCACTGTATCATCCAAACCGCGCTGCGCCACGTCACGTGCAATACGTGCCCGGTCCAGCGCCGTCGCTGCGGAATCGATACGCGCTTCGGCCTGGGCCAGCGCACTTCGAGAGGCCAGCACCGACTGACGCGCCGAGGCCGCGCTCAGCTCGGCCTCTTCGACCGCGGCTGCCGATCCGATGCCACGCTCGACCAGCTGGTTTTGCCGCGTCAGCGCCTTGCCGCGCAGCCTGGCCTGATCTTCGGCCGCGTGCAGTGTGTCGCGCGCAATGACAAGGCCGCGCTCGGCATCGCGCACTTCGGCCTGCGCATCGGCGAGGTCGGCAACAGCCCGGTCCAGCGCGGCCTGCGCCGGTTGCGGATCAACCCTGAGCAGCGTCTGCCCCTGCTCGACCCGGCCCCCTTCACGAAATTCGGCCGCAAGATGCACAACGGGACCAGTGGCCGAGGCACGGATATCCAGCGTCCGTCGGCTTTGCACACTACCATACGCCGTTAGCACAGGTGCGATTGTTTCCGGCTGCGCATGAACCACGTTGACGGTAAACGCCCGTTCGCGCGCCTTCGGGATGAACGGTTCCTGCGACATCCGCGTTTCGATCGCGCTGGCAACCAATGTACCCGCATAGACCAGCAGACCGAGGGTCACCGCCAACAGGAACAGCCCGGACAGGCTTCGGGTCAGAAATCGCATGTGCAGGGTCCAGCGTTGGATTTACCGTTTGCGTTGCATGTGTCGCATCAAACAACTTTGCCGAGTAGGATGCGCATGACAATACCACATTCCAAGTCACGAAGGTGTCAGGAATGATGCGCTATTTTCGCCGCAAATGCTCATCCAGGCGGGGCATTATCTCAACAAAGTTGCAGGGCATGTGGCGGTAGTCGAGCTGCTTGCAAAGGATTTCGTCCCAGGCATCCTTGCAGGCGCCGGTGCTGCCGGGCAAAGCAAACAGGTATGTGCCGCCCGCGACACCGCCCGTGGCCCGGCTCTGCACCGCAGAAGTACCGATCTTTTGCATCGACACGATGGTAAAGACCGTGGCGAAGGCATCAATTTCCTTTTCATAGACGTCACGGTGGGCCTCGACCGTCACATCCCTGCCGGTCAACCCTGTCCCCCCGGTGGAAATCACCACGTCGACGCCGTCGTCCGCGATCCATCTGCGCAGTTGTCGCGTGATGTCGGTGCGATCATCGCGCAGCATCTTTCGATCAGCCAGGACGTGTCCTGCTGCCTCGATCCGCGCGACCAACGTGTCGCCCGACCTGTCGTCTTCCGGGCCGCGCGTGTCACTGACGCTCAGCACGGCAATGCGGACCGGGATAAAGGCGCGCGGCGTATCGATGGGGGACATCGTCGTCAGCTCCGTTGCAAGAGGATCAGGCGCAGCGCCAGCCCGGCAAAGATCGCAGCCGAGATCCGCTGCATCCATCGCGTCCCCCGTGCGCCGCGGACAAAGCGCTGTTGCAGCCGCCCTGCAAGTGCACCGACGACGCCGTTGATGATCAGCCCGCCCAACGACAGCACCGCCCCGAAGATCAGGAACTGCGGCAATACAGGCTGTGTCGGATCAACGAACTGCGGCACGAAGGCAAGGATGAACAAGATCACCTTGGGATTCGAAAGGTTTACCAACAATCCGTCGCGAAACGGTCGCCCCGCCGAAGCCTCCGCCCCCCCTGGCCGGGCCTTGGACCGCAGGATCTGCCACGCCATCCACAGCAGATAGGCCGCACCGACCCAGCGGATCGCATCGAAGGCAACGGGATGCGCAGCGACGATCGCCCCGACGCCAAGCCCGGCGACCAGCGCGTGGATCAGCCCCCCGACCGCGACCCCTGCACTTCCTTTCCATGCCGCTCCGGCACCAGATCGCACGCCCTGCCCGACACAGAACATCATGTCGGCGCCCGGCGTCACGTTCAGCGCCAGCGATGCGGGCACGAATGTCAGCAGGACGAGCCAATCGAGTGCCATCACCGCCCCTGCCCCAACCGTGCACTGAGCGACAACAGATCCGCCCATGCCTCGCGTTTCGCATGAGGCTGGCGCAACAGGTATGCGGGATGTGTCATCGGCAGCGCCGGAAGCCCGAATGCCTCGGACCAGTGACCGCGCAGTTTGAGGATGCCACGCTGGCCTAGTGCCGCCTGGCAGGAAATGTTGCCCATCAGCACAAGCACATCGGGCTTTGCCAATGCCACGTGTTTTTGCAGGAACGGCAGCATCATCGCGATTTCTTCTGGTTTCGGATCACGGTTCTGCGGTGGCCGCCAAGGCAGAACATTGGTGATATAGACCGCGCGGGAAACGTCTTCGGCGGTGCGCGAAAGGCCGATGGCCGCCAGCATCTTGTCCAGCAGCTGACCAGCCCGACCGACGAATGGTCTTCCTTCGCGATCCTCGTCGCGTCCCGGCGCTTCGCCAAGGATCATCACCCGCGCGCCGGGCACGCCATCCGCGAACACCAGGTTGCGCGCCCCAAGGCGCAGCTCGCAATGGTCGTACGCGTCGAGCGCCGTCCGCAACGCGTCCAGCGACCCTGCCGACTGCGCCGCCTGGCGCGCGACATCGACCGCATCGACCTCAAGACGCTCGCGAACTTCCTCGGGGGCATGGCGCACCTGCGCCGCGGCCCGTGCCGGTTTCGCAGGTGCTTCGGGCGCAAGTTCGAACCGGTTCACCGGGGCTTCCCCGATGCACTCGTCAACGCCCAGCTCCACCTGCCATTCCAGCAGGGTGCGGGCCAGATCCCATTCAAGCGCCGATTCCATGGGGGTACAGTATCGCGCCGCGTCTGCGGGCGGAAGCGCGATCCGGGTCGGATCCATCCCATCGCTGGACCTCGGCCTCTGCGGAGGCGTATAAGCGGGTCGAAACACAACGACGCCCGTCTGTGGGCGCGCACCGGGGAGAGAGCCCATGAGCTTCCGCCAGAACCACCTTCTCGGCATCGAACAGCTTGCACCCGATGAAATCACCACCCTGCTGGATCTGTCGGACGAATACGTCGCCTTGAACCGCGCCGCCGAAAAGCACGGCGATGCGCTCAACGGCCTGACCCAGATCAACATGTTCTTCGAAAATTCGACCCGCACGCAGGCCAGTTTCGAGCTGGCCGGCAAACGCCTGGGTGCAGACGTGATGAACATGGCGATGCAGGCATCGTCGATCAAGAAAGGGGAAACCCTGATCGACACGGCGATGACGCTGAACGCGATGCACCCGGATCTGCTGGTCGTGCGCCACCCCCATTCAGGCGCCGTCGACCTGCTGAGCCAGAAGGTGAACTGCGCCGTGCTGAATGCCGGTGACGGGCGCCACGAACACCCCACGCAGGCGCTGCTGGATGCCTTGACCATCCGCCGCACCAAGGGCCGTTTGCACCGCCTGAACATCGCCATTTGCGGCGACATCGCACACAGCCGTGTGGCGCGGTCGAACATGCTGCTGCTGCACAAGATGGAAAACCGCATCCGTCTGATCGGCCCACCGACGCTTGTGCCCTCGGCATTCGCTGAACTTGGCTGTGAAGTTTATGAAAACATGGAAGAAGGGCTGCGCGACGTTGATGTGGTGATGATGCTGCGTCTTCAGAAGGAGCGTATGGACGGCGGCTTTATCCCGTCCGAGCGCGAGTATTACCATCTCTACGGCCTGGACGCCGAAAAGCTGGCCCATGCAAAGGAGGATGCAATCGTCATGCACCCCGGCCCGATGAACCGAGGTGTCGAGATCGATGGCAGCATCGCAGACGACATCAACCGGTCTGTCATCCAGGATCAGGTGGAAATGGGCGTCGCGGTGCGTATGGCGGCAATGGATCTGCTGGCGCGCAATCTGCGGGAACGCAGGGCGGCAGCCAGCGACGCCGCCTGAACAACGGCCCTGCAGGCGCGGAACCCGTCGGCACCTGCGTGGGTTTAGCCTGCAACGGCGCGTCATGCGCCCGATAATCTTCCCGCAGGAGACCCATTAGATGAGCCTGACCGTAAGCCCCGCTGATCGCGATGCCATCTATGTTCTGGCCACCGACCCCGAAGCCCCCGAAGTCGCCGCGATCATGTCGCCCAAGCGGCTGAACGGATCTGCCGGGCGCACGGCGGCCTCGTTGCTCGGGCTGTCCGATGACATGGCGGGAGAGGTCGAGCTGGTCAATCCAGCGGACCTGGAGGGTATAGGCCTGTCGGGCTATCTGACGCAGGGCCTCGGCCTGAATGAAGAGGCCGTGGGGCGCGACAAGATGAACCTCGATGCGCTGCGCAGCCCGGTGATCCTGCTGCGCGGGCGGCTTGCCGAAGCCGGCGAAAGCCGGATCCTGTTGCCACGCGGCATCAGCTATGTCGGGAAATACCTGTTGACCCGCACCGAGGTCGGAATGATGCCGCTGACCGCGCAATCGGCAAGCGGTGTGATCCCCCCGGTGCTGACGGGTGCAACCGCCCCGATGCCACGCAGCAAGGCCTGGATCGCATCTTTGGTAATCGGTGTCGGTGTTGTGCTGGCGCTTGTTGCGATCGGGTTGTCCGTGCTCTGACGTCGCACTCGGCCAGCGGTCGTGATCAAACGCGCGCTGCCATCGCTACCATTTCCCGCCTACACCCCGACGTCGACATGCTTTATAGCGGACCCCGGAACGCCACCCCGGAACGCAAGGGCCTGCCGATGACCACCACCCTCCTCACCAATGTCCTATTGATCGATCCCGAAGCAGGCACGGAGACCGAGGGCAGTTTGCTGATCGGAGAAGGTGTGATCCTCAGCCTAGGGGATGCAGTCGATGCCACCGACGTCGATGAAGTGTTTGATTGCAGAGGCTTGTGCCTTGCGCCGGGCATCGTGGATATCGGCGTCAAGGTCTGTGAGCCGGGAGAGCGGCACAAGGAAAGCTTTGGAACTGCGGGGCGCGCGGCGGCGGCGGGCGGTGTCACGACGATCGTCACCCGCCCTGATACCCATCCTGCCATCGACAGCCCTGAAACGCTGGAATTCGTTGCGCGACGCGGACGCGAGGATGCGCCGGTGCGCGTGCTGCCTATGGCCGCGCTGACCAAGGGCCGCAACGGACGCGAGATGACCGAGATCGGATTTCTGCTGGACGCGGGGGCTGTCGCCTTTACCGATTGCGATCACGTGATCACCGACACCAAGGTCCTGACCCGCGCCCTGACCTATGCAAAGGCACGTAACGCGTTGGTCATAGGGCATATTCAGGAACCGGGCCTGTCGGCAGGCGCCTGCGCGACCTCGGGCAAGTTTGCCGCCCTGCGCGGCCTGCCTGCCGTGTCGCCGATGGCGGAGCGGATGGGCATCGACCGCGATGTATCGCTGATCGAGATGACGGGGGTCCGGTACCACTTTGACCAGGTGACCACGGCCCGTGCCCTGCCGGCGCTGGAGCGTGCCCGCAAAAACGGGCTGGCCGTGACGGCAGGCGTATCGATACACCATCTGACGCTGAACGAATACGACGTGGCGGATTATCGGACTTTCTTCAAGGTCAAGCCACCTCTGCGCTCCGAAGACGACAGGCAGGCGGTTGTGGCCGCCGTGGCATCGGGTCTGATCGACATCATCTCGTCCATGCACACCCCACAAGACGAGGAAAGCAAGCGCCTGCCCTTCGAGGAAGCCGCCAGCGGGGCCGTCGCCTTGGAGACTTTGCTGCCTGCCGCGATGCGTCTGGTCCATGCGGGCGATCTGGATTTACCTACGCTTTTCAGGGCGTTGTCGCTGAACCCATCAAAACTCCTGGGATTGGACACCGGGCGTTTGGCCGTCGGCGCACCGGCGGACCTGGTGCTGTTCGACCCGCATGCGCCCTTTGTGCTGGATCGGTTCGCGATGCTTTCAAAGTCGAAGAACACACCGTTTGACAGTGCCCGGATGCAGGGGCGGGTACGCGCCACCTGGGTTGGTGGGCAACAGGTACATGGGAAGCCGTTGTAATGCTTGGTTTAATGACACCCGAGATCGTCTCTTCGCCGCTGACGCTGCTGCTGGCGGCGGTGCTGGGATACCTGCTGGGGTCGATCCCGTTCGGGATCGTGATCACCCGCGCCTTCGGGCTGGGTGACCTGCGCGAGATCGGGTCGGGCAATATCGGGGCGACGAACGTCTTGCGCACCGGAAACAAGACGGCAGCGCTGCTGACGCTGATCCTGGACAGCGGAAAAGGCGCGGCGGCGGTGCTGATCGCGCGGGCTCTGGCACCGGAGGATGCGGTGCAACTGGCTGGTTTTGCTGCCTTTCTGGGGCATTGCTTTCCGATCTGGCTGGGCTTTCGCGGCGGCAAGGGCGTGGCGACCTACCTGGGCACGTTGCTGGCGCTGTTCTGGCCCGTCGGGCTGGCCTCCTGCGCGACATGGGCCGTCGTGGCCGCCGTGACGCGGTATTCGTCTCTGTCGGCATTGATCGCGGCGGCGCTGAGCGCGGGTTGGTCGGTGCTGTTCGGTCATACCGACATGGCGCTGCTGTGTATCCTGTTGGCATTGCTGATCTTTATCCGCCATCGCGCCAATATCGAGCGGCTGATGACGGGCGAGGAACCGCGGATCGGCAACAGGAAGAGCTGATCAGACCACGCGCGGGTTTCGCCGGGTTTCGATGAAATCCCCCGCCAAACGGGGCTGTACGCCAGTGTCAGGACAGTGACGCACAGGGTGGCGATGACGCTGTCGGTATCAGAGAATGGGCAGGGCGGGCAAAAACCGCCGAACAGCCTGAAAACATTCAAAAAGTCACGTCGGTATCCGAACGGTACCTACGTCGGTATCCGGGCGGTGCGATTTTCGCCAGGCCGGGCGCATGACCGCATTGGCCTGGGGCCGTCCGAGCTCTGGGCCGGGACGGCCCCTCACCATGAAAAGACCCACGTCGATAGAATGGGGGAGGTCCGTCTCTGGCCGATGCGCGCCCCCCTTTCCGCCCCGGATCAGATGCCGCGACTGTGACGGTGGCGTTAGCGCAGTTGGGGGGGGCCGGCGGTTGAAGGCGAGGCGAACGCGGGCCGCCCCCCTCCTCCGCTGTCGGTCTCAGTAGCTGTAATCCTTGAACACGCGGGTCACGTTGTGTTTCCACGGCCCGTTGTAGAGATCGAGCAATTCGTCGGCCATTACCTTGCCGGTGTCGACGCTTTCCTTGAGCGCGTTGAGGAAGTGCGTTTCGTCCGGGATCAGGCCACCGGCGCCGGGGCGGGCACGGGCCTTGAGACCGGCATCGGCAATGTCCAGAACCTCGCGCGCGAGGTCGTGCATCGAGATGCCGTCGACATTGGCCTGAAGGCCCTGTTCGGAGGCGGCGATGCGCATCGCGTCACGCTGTGGCGCGGTCCAGCCCTTGACCAGATCCCACGCCGCGTCGAGCGCGCCGTCATCGTACATCAGCCCGACCCAGAAGGCAGGCAGCGCGCAGAGACGGCGCCACGGGCCGCCATCGGCCCCGCGCATTTCGATGAACTTTTTCAGGCGCGCCTCGGGGAACAGCGTCGTCAGGTGATCGGCCCAATCCGACAGGGTCGGCTTTTCGCCCGGCAGCGCGGGCAGTTCGCCCTTGAGGAAATCGCGGAACGACTGGCCCAGCGCATCGATGTACTTGCCATCGCGGTAGACAAAGTACATCGGCACATCGAGGGCGTATTGCACGTAGGATTCAAAACCGAAGCCTTCGTCGAAGACAAAGGGCAACATGCCGGTGCGCGCAGAATCGAGGTTGCGCCAGACAAGGCCACGATAGCTTTTGACGCCATTCGGCCTGCCCTCGAAAAACGGCGAATTGGCGAAGAGGGCATTGGCGAGGGGTTGCAGCGCAAGGGCCACGCGCATTTTCTTGACCATGTCGGGTTCGGACCCGAAGTCGAGGTTGACCTGCACGGTACAGGTGCGGCGCATCATGGTGGTGCCCATGGTGCCGACCTTTTGCATGTAGCTGTCCATCAGCTTGTAGCGGCCCTTGGGCATCAGCGGCATCTCTTCGTGCTGCCAGATCGGGGCGGCGCCGAGGCCGATGAAGCCGACGCCGATTTCGTCCGCGATGGTCTTTACCTCGCGCAGGTGGTCGTTCACCTCGTCGCAGGTCTGGTGAATGGTTTCCAGCGGAGCACCGGAGAGTTCGAGGGCGCCGCCGGGTTCAAGGCTGACGTTGGCGTCGTTCTTGGTCAGGCCGATCAGCTTGCCGCCCTCTTCGACCGGCGCCCAGCCGAAGCGGTCGCGCAGCCCCTGAAGCACGGCAACGATGGAGCGGTCCCCCTCGTAGGGCAGTGGTTTCAGGCTGTCTTTGCAATAGCCGAACTTTTCATGCTCGGTGCCAATGCGCCAGTCTTCGCGGGGCTTGCAGCCCTCTGCCAGGTATTCGGCCAGTTGCTCCTGCCGCTCGATCGGGCCGCCACCGGATTGTGGGATGGACATTGGGGGGATCTCCGCGTCGTTTATGGGTCAAGGGTCACAGGTCTGAAGTACCGGCCCGACCGGGAGGACCCCGGCCCGAGGGACCTAGGTCTGTTCTGAAATGGGGAGCGTGTCAATGGAGCCAGCGCTGGCGGCGTTGCCAGATGACGACAGGCGCGGGCTGCTGCCCGGAAACCGCACGCTGCACCTGGGCGACCAGTTTGGAGGTGCTGATGCCCGGAAGTGCCGCAAAAACATCGAAAAGCCCGTCGGCGCCTTCGGCGTTCAGCGGGATCAGGACATCCGGTTGACCAATTTGTGATAATTTCCAGAGGGGCGGCGTGACGGTGGGGTCGAGCGTCAGGCAGGTGATTTCCGACAGGGCCACCGCACCGCCGGTGAAGGGGCCGAAATAGCCGATCTGGCCTTCGTCGATGCGCACGACGCCGGGGCCGCCTGCCAATGTGCGAAAGCGGCCACGCTGAACCCCCGCGATGGTCATGGCCAGTCCGGCGATCAGGATGACCGCACTGATCCAGAACACCAGGCCGTAGCTGATCAGCATCCACCACAGCCCGACGGCGGCAACGAGCGCGCCCAGCAGCGCCTCGCGCCAGCGGGTGATGGCGCGGCGGGCCTGCGGGCGGACCCCGATCACGACCAATCCCCCAGCGCCGCCTGCCAGAGGGCGAGGGCCGCGACGGCGGCGGTGTCGGCGCGCAGGATGCGGGGGCCGAGTTGGACCGAATGGGCAAAGGGGAGGCTGCGCAGCCGTGTCCGTTCCGCCGGTGAAAAGCCGCCCTCGGGTCCGATGAGGATGGCCCAGGGGCCGCGCGGCGCGCCGGTCAGGCCGTTTTGCGCGGCATCCGTTTCGGCAAGCGCCTCGTCGCAGAACATCAGGCGGCGGTCGTCGGGCCAGTCCGAGAGCAGGCGGTCGAGCCTGGTCAGATCGTCGACCTCGGCCACGTAGGTATTGCCGCATTGTTCCGCCGCCTCGACCGCATGGGCCTGAAGCCGGTCACGGCGGATACGTTCGGCATTGGTGAAATCGGTCTGCACGGGCAGGATGCGGGCCGCCCCCATCTCGGCGGCCTTTTCGACGATGAAGTCGGTGCGGGCCTTCTTGATCGGGGCGAACAGAAGCCAGACGTCGGCAGGCGCGCCCTGCGGCTTAGAGCGGTCGCGGCACAGCAGCACACCGCCGCGCTTGCCTGCCTCGATCACCTCGGCCTGCCATTCGCCGTCGCGACCGTTGAACAGGGCAATGGCCGCGCCCGTCGTCTGCCGCATGACGCCGAAAAGGTAATGCGCCTGGTCCCGGTCGAGCGGAACGGTTTGCCCTTTACCCAAGGGGTGCTCTACACAGAGCCTGATCTTTGCAGTTTCCATGAGGCCTACATATGACCCATCGCCAAGCGACACCAGAGTCCAGCACGTCCGAGGGGCAGGTTGCGGATGCGGTCCGTGGCAACTGGGTCGACCGGCTGGCGCCGCCCGCGACGCGCCCCTATCTGCGCCTGAGCCGTGCCGACCGCCCCATCGGGACGTGGTTGCTGCTGTTGCCGTGCTGGTGGGGGCTGTTTCTGGCCATCGCCGCCGACGGGCAGCCGCGCTGGCAGGACCTGTGGATCTTTGTCGGTTGCGGGCTGGGGGCCTGCCTGATGCGCGGCGCGGGCTGCACGTGGAACGACATCACCGACCGGGAATTCGATGCTGCCGTGGCACGCACACGGTCGCGGCCCATCCCGTCCGGACAGGTCAGCGTGAAACAGGCGGTTGCCTGGATGGCGGCGCAGGCGCTGATCGCCTTTTTCATCCTGCTGACCTTCCCGGTGGCGGCGATCGTGCTGGGGTTCGTGTCGATCCTGCCCGTCGCGATCTATCCGTTTGCCAAACGCTTTACCTGGTGGCCGCAGGTGTTCCTGGGGCTGGCCTTCAACTGGGGCGCGCTGTTGGCCTGGGCGGCCCATGCGGGCAGTCTGAGCGTGGCACCGGTGATCCTGTATGTCGCCGGCATTGCCTGGACGCTGTTCTATGACACCATCTATGCCCACCAGGACAAGGAAGACGACGCGCTGATCGGCGTGAAATCCACCGCCCGCCTGTTCATGGAACGCACGCCACAGTGGCTGGCGCGGTTCCTGATCGCCAGTGTCGCGCTGATGTCGCTGGCCATCCTGGCGGCGCTGCTGCCGGGGGCGTCGCCTCTCGGCATCGTGATCGCGCTGGCGGGGGCCTGGGCCTTTGGCGCGCATATGCTGTGGCAGCTGAAAACCTATGACGACACGGATTTCGACGTGCTTTTGCGGCTGTTCCGGTCCAACCGGGATGCCGGTCTGCTGGCCCTGCCGTTTTTCGCCGTCGCCATTCTGGTCTGATTGCCACGCCCGGTTTCGCCGTCTAGACACTGTGCAACTGTCAACTATCCCGGACCCCGCCTGATGCGTCTGTCCTCGATCCTGATCCTGACCGGATCCTTTCTTGCCGCCGCCGCGGGCAGCCTGGTGGTTGCCGGGTTCGCCGTGGATCTTGTCGAGAGCGCATCGGAAACCGATGTGCGACGGTCGCTGGATCAATCCGAGCTCGGTTGGGCAGAAGTGCGCGCCGACGGCTTGCAGGTACGGCTGAGCGGCATTGCCCCGACCGAAGCCCTGCGGTTTCGCGCAAAGTCGGTTGCCAGTTCCGTGGTCGAGGCCAGCCGGGTGATCGACCATATGCAGGTGCAGGCCAGCACCGGCCTGGCGGCACCGGAGTTTTCCATCGAGATCCTGCGCAACGAGGGCGAAATCTCGTTGATCGGGTTGATCCCGGGCACCACGGACCGCACCGCGCTGGTCGAACGGGTGGCGCGTCTGCGTGGCGTCGACAACGTGTCGGACCTGTTGCAAACGGCGGATTACGCCGTGCCCGCAGGCTGGGAGGCAACCGTATCCTATGCCATCAACGCCCTGCGCACGCTGCCGCATTCCAAGATTTCGCTGTCAGCCGAGCGCGTGTCGATCACGGCGATGAGCGACAGCCCCGAGGCGAAGCGCACGCTGGAGGCCGATCTGCGCCGTCGGGCCGACCCCGACATGCGGCTGATGCTGTCGATCAGCGCACCACGGCCGATCATCGCGCCCTTTACCCTGCGATTCGTCCGCGACGACGAGGGCGCGCGCTTTGACGCCTGTTCCGCCGACACCGAGCGCGCGCGCCGCATGATCCTGGAGGCCGGGCGCACCGCCGGTATGCAGGACCAGGGGCGCTGCGTGATCGGCCTTGGCGTGCCGTCCTCTGACTGGGGTCGTGCGACCTCGATGGCGATCGTGGCCATTGGTGAACTGGGCGGGGGCAGCCTGACCGTGTCGGATGCCGACATCAGCCTGATCGCCGCCGAGGGCACGACGCAGGCCCTGTTCGACCGGGTGATCGGAGAGCTGGAAAACGATCTGCCCGACGTCTATGCGCTGCATGCGGTGCTGCCCGAGGTGCCCGACCAGAAAGCCACGGGAACGCCGGAGTTCACCGCCACGCTGAGCCCCGAGGGGTTGGTGCAGCTGCGCGGGCGGGTCAGCGACGAGGTGATGCGCAACGCGACGGAATCGCTGGCCAAGGCCCGTTTCGGCAGCGACAGCGTCTATGCCGCCGCGCGGCTGGATGAGGGTTTGCCAGAAGGTTGGCCAGTGCGGGTGATGACCGGTCTGGATGCCCTGTCGCATCTGGCGAACGGGTCGGTGACGGTGACCCCGGACACCGTGGACATTCGCGGCAATACCGGCAACCAGGACGCCAGCAACGAGATCGCGCGCATGTTGGGCAGCCGCCTGGGCGAGGGCGCGGATTTTCAGATCAACGTGACCTACCAGGAGAAACTGGACCCCCTTGCCGCCCTGCCGACGCCGCAGGAATGCCTGGCGCAGCTGGTGGCGGTTCAGGCAGACAGCAAGATCAACTTTGAGCCCGGTTCGGCCAATGTGACGGGCGACAGCCGTGGCCTGCTGGACCAGATTGCAGAGGTGTTGAAGACCTGCCCCGATCTGCCGCTGGAAATCGCCGGGTTCACCGACAGCCAGGGCCGCGAAGAGATGAACCTGACGCTGAGCGAAAGCCGGGCGCAGGCGGTTCTGAACGAATTGCGCACGCGGCGCGTGCTGACCGCCAGTTTTACCGCAGAGGGCTTTGGCGAGGCGGACCCGATTGCCGATAACGCCACCGAAGAGGGCCGCGAGGCAAACCGGCGGATCGAGTTCCGTCTGGCGCAGGATGCCGAGCAGGCCGACGCGACGAACGAGACCGGCGCAAACGCGGCGCCCGCCGATGGCATGATCGTCGGAAGCGGCATCGGCGGGGCGAACTTGCTGGAGGACGGCACCGACGTGGACGTGTCGGGCGACGCGGACGTATCTGGCGACGCGGACCAGGAGGAGATGGACGGGTCGGGCGACGAGATCGGGGACGAATCCGGTGATGACGTGACCGGCACCGACGCCGGAGAGGACCTGCCCGAAGACTGAGGGTCGGCGCGGCGAAATATCAATTCCCCATGGCGCAATGCCGTGGGTCACAGGGGACTGACAGGTGAACAGAACGGAATTTATCATCGCCACGGCGATCATCCTGTTCGTGGCATTCTGCATGGGCTGGTTTTCGTACTGGCTGATCCATCGTTTCACCCGCGTGTCGAAATCGGACATGGGCGAGCTGGAGAAGATGGCGCAGGAACTGCACGACGCAGAGGAAACCCGCGACCAGGCGATCACCTATTACCAACAGCGCGAGGCCGATCTGTCGACGCAGCTGAACCAGAGCGATGCCGAGCTGGCCGCCGCGATGGAGGGCCTGCGCGAGGCCCGGCAGGAGGCAGAGGAACTGCGCGCCTACATCGAGCGTATCCACCAGAAATAGCGTGTCAGCGCCAGCGTGACAGCGCGTCCTCGTCACTGTCCTTGGCCGCGACCCACGCCGCGCCATCGGCGGTGAATTCCTTTTTCCAGAAGGGCGCGCGGCTCTTGAGGTAATCCATCAGGAAATCAGCGGCGAGAAAGGCGTCGGCGCGATGCGCCGAGGCGGTGGCGACCATCATGATCGGTTGCTCGGGCGTCAGCGCACCGAAGCGATGCAGGATCAGCACCGGCCCGAGGGACCAGCGAGAGGACGCCTGTTGCGCGATGTCGTGCAGCGCCTTTTCGGTCATGCCGGGATAATGTTCGATCACCATGCGCGACAGGCCGCCGGTCGCCCCGGGCAGATCGCGCACCAGCCC
This sequence comes from Pseudooceanicola sediminis, assembly GCF_003575965.1. Lineage (GTDB taxonomy): Bacteria > Pseudomonadota > Alphaproteobacteria > Rhodobacterales > Rhodobacteraceae > Pseudooceanicola > Pseudooceanicola sediminis. The sequence continues at coordinate 219,663 of NZ_QWJJ01000005.1, forward strand.
GGTAAAGCTGATGACCGCCCCTGCCCCGGCCCGCGCCGCATGGGGGGTGAATTGCGACAGCAGCGCACCGGGATCGAAGGCGGCGTCCTGGACGCGGATATCGATTTCAGGCGCGGCCATCGCCATCAGCCCCCCGTCATCGGCGGGAAAAAGGCGACCTCTCGTACGCCGCCAAGCGGTGCATCGAAATCAGACAGTTCCTGATCGACGGCGACGCGCAGCGCGCTCAGATCGGAAAAGGCCAGGGCATAGCGATCTTCGCGGGCGCTGAGTTCCCGCACCAGGTCCATCACGGTGGCGGCAGACGTGTCGACACGCTCCTTTGGCAGGCCGATGCGTTCGCGCACCCATGCAAAATACAGAACGTCCATCATTCGTCCTTCAGATGCGGGCGCGCCTTGAGAAAGTAGTCCGCGCCGGTGATCAGTGTCAGCGTCGCGGCGATCCAGATCAGCGCGAGGCCACCCCAGGTCGCCCATGTGTTCAGCAGCATGAGCATCCGCAGGTTGAGATCATCCGGCTGGGTGCCCGCCAGGATGCCGTCCATCGATTCGGTGTCGAGGCCGAACATGGCATTGCCGAGATGATGTTCGGCAATACCCTGGGCAAGCAACACCACGATGGCAACCATCTGGGTCGTGGTTTTCCACTTGGCAAGCCTGGTCACCTTGAGCAACCCGGCGGTTTCCCCAAGGTATTCGCGCAGGCCCGAGACAAAGACCTCTCGGAACAGGATCGCGGCCGCAGGCAGGATCAGCAGGTCGGACAGCGGCGAGACATGCGCCAGGACCATCAGCGCGATCACGACCATCGCCTTGTCCGCGATGGGATCGAGCATGGTGCCGAGCTTGCTGACCTGGTTGAGGTTTCGCGCGAGGTAGCCATCGAACCAGTCGGTCGCGGAGGCAAGGATGAAGATGATCACCGCCCACCAATCCGCGAAGGGACGGGGCAGCAACAGAAAGCACAGAGCGATGCCGGGCGCGCAAAGCAGCCGCAGGATCGTCAGTAAGTTGGGCAGTGTCAGAGTCATGATCCCTCTCCTATCCTTCCTTGCGACGCCGGGAAAGCGGGATTCAAGGGCTTGCCTGATCAACCAACCGGCGCGGGACATTGTTCCGGGTCGATTGCGGCGGATTTCGCCCCCCCCTCGGCGCACCAAGGGCGGCGGACAGCATTCGGGAGGCGATGCGCAGGCCGATCGCCATGCCGATGCGACGTCGTTCCGGGTGCGGGATCAGGCCGGCGACATGCCGCTCCATGCCCTACCTCCAGGGGCACCGAATGACGATGGCGCGCAAGCCGGTGATGCGGTGTCGGTGCCTGCGGCATGACACGCCGACCGCAGCGATGGCCGCCCCACGATGCCCCCAAAGGCCGGGGCATGTGCGCGCCTTGCCCTCAGGGCCAACCGTGCCAGTGGTGCCACCTGCGCCGTCGGTGTGCCGTTTTCCCGCGGGTGGCCGACGTTTTTACCACGGCACTCACCCGGTTGCCTTGCCTGCGGAGGGGCTGGCGCTTACATCCAACATCATGAGCAGATGGAACCCCCTTAAGAAGCGGCCGCCGATGGTGGCCGTGATCGCCCTAGGCGGCATGATTTCCGCAGGCCCGCGCGGCCCGCTGAGCGACGAGGCGCTGGCCCCCGTCATCGAAAAGGCATTCCGGCGCGGCAAACCAGTGGCTGTGGCGCTAAAGATCAATTCGCCGGGCGGATCGCCAGTGCAATCGTCGCTGATTGCCGCCCGCATCCGCCGTCTGGCAGATGAAAAGCAGATCCCCGTCTATGCCTTTGTCGAGGACGTTGCCGCGTCGGGCGGGTACTGGCTGGCCTGTGCGGCAGACGAGATTCTGGCCGACGAGGGGTCGATCCTGGGATCGATCGGGGTGATTTCCGCCGGATTTGGCGCGCATGTCTTTCTGGCGCGGCAAGGGATCGAGCGGCGCGTCTACACGGCGGGCGAAAGCAAGAGCATGCTGGACCCGTTTCGCCCCGAAAGCGAAGAGGATGTCGCCCGCCTGAAAACCCTTCTGGAGGATATCCACGGCACCTTCATTTCCTACGTCAAGGCGCGGCGGGGCGCGGCGCTGAAGCCCGATGAAGAGATGTTCACCGGCAAGGTGTGGCTGGGCCGCAAGGCGGTCGAGCGGGGCCTGATCGACGGCATCGGTCACCTGGTGCCGGTAATGAAGGACCGGTTCGGCGACAAGATACGGTTTCGCACCTACGGCAAGAAACGCGGATTGATCAGCCGCCTTGGCGCATCGGTGCTGAGCGACGGCCTGAGCGCGGTTGAAGAACGGGCGGCCTACGCCCGTTTCGGTCTGTGACGTGGTCGTAAAGGTTGTCATCCTGTTTCTGGTCGGCATGGGCGTCATGGCGATGTTCGGCAAGCTGACGCTGCCGGGGCAGAAAAAGCCGGGCGCGCGCAAGCCCGGACAGGTCAGCGGTAAAAAGTGCCCAACGTGCGGGCGGTACATGATCGGCAAGGGCCCCTGTGCCTGTCGATCCAAAAAGGGATAATCCCGCGAATGCTTCCTTGGCTATTGGCCGTTCTGGGCCTTGTGATCCTGCTGCTGGCCGGTGACGCGTTGGTGCGCGGCGCGGTGAACCTGTCGCTGCGCATGGGCATCCCGGCGCTGATCGTCAGCCTGACGGTCGTGGCGTTTGGCACCTCGGCGCCGGAATTGCTGATCTCGATCTCGGCCGTTCTGGACAACAAGCCCGGGCTGGCCCTTGGCAACGTGGTGGGGTCGAACACGGCGAACATCCTGCTGGTTCTGGGCGTTCCGGCGTTGCTTGCCACGATGCACACCAGCGAACACGACAGCCGCAAAAGCTATGTCACGATGATCGTCGCGACGCTGGTGTTCATCGGGCTGGCGTTGCGTGGCACGCTGGATCTGACGGCGGGGCTGATCATGCTGGCGATGCTGGCGCTGATCCTGGCCGATCAGGGGCGTGACGTGATCCGTCACAAGCGCGATGCCGACAGTGCCCCCTGCGCCCTGCCCGAGGGCGAGGTCGAGGGCGCGGACCCCGCGATGCGCTGGTGGAAGGTGATCCTGTTCCTGGTCATCGGGCTGGTCGGTCTGCCGCTGGGGGCGCAACTGCTGGTCACCAACGCCTCGATCATCGCGCGCGACTACGGCGTCAGCGAAACCGTGATCGGCTTGACGCTGGTCGCGGTGGGGACGTCCCTGCCCGAGCTGGCGACGACGGTGATGGCGGCCCTGCGCAAGCAGGCCGACGTGGCGCTTGGCAACGTGATCGGGTCGAACATGTTCAACCTGCTGGGCATCATCGGCGTCACCACCCTGATCGGGCGCATCCCGGTCGATATCCCCGAGTTGCAATTCGACTTTGCGGTGATGCTGGCCAGCTCTCTGCTGCTGGTGCCCTTCGTTTTCTTTCGCCGGGATATCACGCGCGTGGTCGGGGGTATTCTGATCCTGTTGTACGCCTGCTATATCGGCGCTGTGCTGATCTGATCGCCGGAAAAGGAAGCCCCATGAGCGACGCCCCCCCCCCCCTGCAAGAGACCGCCGCCGCCCCCCGCGCCCTGGTGACCGGAGCCGCAAAACGCCTGGGCCGCGCCATGGCGCTGACGCTGGCCGAGCACGGACATGACGTGGCGGTGCATTACGGCGGGTCGGCCGACGCGGCAGAGGAGCTGTGCGACACCATCCGCGCCATGGGCCGCCGCGCCGTGGCCGTGCAGGCCGACCTGACCCGGGAAGCCGAGGTGCAGACGCTGGTCGCGCGCGCCGCAGAAGGTCTGGGAGGGCCGCTGACCTGCCTGGTCAACAACGCCTCGGTGTTCGAGTACGACAACATCGAGAGCGCCAGCCGCGCCACCTGGGACATGCACATGGAGGCCAACCTGCGCGCCCCCCTCGTGCTGACGCAGGCCTTTGCCGCCCAGGCCCCCGCACCGCTGCGTGACCGGCGGAACGAGCCGAAGGCGCAGGCGCTGGTGCTGAACATGCTGGACCAGCGCGTGCGCAAGCTGACGCCGGAATTCATCAGTTACACCGTATCGAAAATGGGTCTGTGGGCGCTGACGCAAACCACGGCACGCGCCCTGGCACCCGCCGTCCGGGTCAATGCGATCGGCCCCGGTCCGACCTTGCAGGGGGCCCGCCAGAGCCCAGAGCATTTCAGCGCACAGCGCGACAACACGGTGCTGCACCGCGGCTCCAACCCGGAGGATATCAGCGCGGCACTGATGTATTTCCTCACCGCGCACGGGGTCACGGGCCAGCTGCTGTGCACCGATGGCGGTCAGCACCTCGCATGGCAAACACCCGATGTTCAGGGCGTGGAATAGCCGAAAACATTTGACTTTTGCACGCCTGCGCAAACCGTCACCAAACCGTTACCAAATCATTAATGTTTTCAGACCCTTGGCAGCGTCAAATAATTTAACAAAGCAATTCCAACACCTTACATTTGCGCCTAATTTTTAATCAGGTCAAGGAAGGGGCCTTGAAACAACGATTTTTTCGCGTTCACCCATGAGTACCCCCAGACTTATCCACAGAATAGGGGGAAACCTTTACTCTTGTGCCACCTGCGGGAAATTTGCAGTGAAGCCCGAGAATCGCAAGTGCCCGAAACTGCCGCTGCGTAAGGAAAACGATGTCTGACGAGTCCCGAGCCAAGCCCCCCCCTGAGCGCGCGCCCTATGGGCACGAGATCATCCAGGGTTACCTGGCGACCCTGGACAGCTCGCCCGGGGTCTACCGCATGCTGGATGCCGAAAGCCGCGTGCTTTATGTCGGCAAGGCCCGCAACCTGCGTGCCCGTGTTTCAAACTATGCGCGCCCCACCGGACACTCGGCGCGGATCGCGCGCATGATCCGCGAAACCGCCAGCATGATGTTCCTGACGACCCGGACCGAGACCGAGGCGCTGCTGCTGGAACAGAACCTGATCAAGCAGCTCAAGCCGCGCTACAACGTGCTGCTGCGCGACGACAAGAGCTTTCCGAACATCCTCGTGGCAAAAGACCATGCCTATCCGCAGATCCGCAAGCACCGTGGCGCCAAGACCTCAAAAGGGGCCTACTACGGCCCCTTCGCCAGCGCCGGCGCGGTGAACCGGACGCTGAACCAGTTGCAGAAGGTGTTCCTGCTGCGAAATTGCACGGACTCGATGTTCGAGGGACGCTCGCGCCCCTGCCTGCTGTATCAGATCAAGCGATGCTCGGCCCCCTGCGTCGGCTACATCAGCGAAGAGGATTATGCCGCCAGCGTGTCGGATGCCGAGAAGTTCCTGCAAGGGCGCACCACCGGCGTGCAGGAGAAACTCGCCGCCGAAATGGCGGCCGCCAGCGACGCGATGGAGTTCGAGCGTGCAGCGGCGATGCGCGACCGCATCCGCGCCCTGACCCAGGTCCAGAGCGCGCAAGGCATCAACCCACGTGTCACGGGCGAGGCCGATGTCGTGGCGCTGCACCTGGAGGGCGGCCAGGCCTGCGTGCAGGTCTTCTTCATCCGGGCGCATCAGAACTGGGGCAACCAGGATTTCTATCCCCGCGTTGGGGCCGATATCGACGAAGCCGAGGTGCTGGAGGCCTTTCTGGGCCAGTTCTACGACCAGAAGGAGCCACCCCGGCAGATCCTGCTGAGCCATGCCATCGAAAACGAGGACCTGATGACCGAGGCCCTAAGCGAAAAGGCCGGTCGCAAGGTGGAACTGCTGGTGCCGCAACGCGGGGAAAAGGCGGAACTGATCGAAGGGGCGGCGCGCAATGCCCGCGAAAGTCTTGGCCGCAAGATGGCCGAAAGCGCCACCCAGACGAAGCTGCTCAAGGGAGTGGCCGACGCCTTTGGCCTGCCCGAGATGCCCAACCGGATCGAAGTCTACGACAACTCGCATATTCAGGGCACCAATGCGGTGGGTGGCATGATCGTGGCCGGCCCCGATGGCTTCATGAAGAACCAGTACCGCAAATACAACATCCGCGGTGACGAACTGACCCCCGGCGACGATTTCGGCATGATGAAGGAAGTCCTGAAACGTCGCCTGAAACGCCTGCAAAAGGAAGATCCGGAAAAGGACAAGGGCCTCTGGCCCGACCTGCTGCTGATCGACGGTGGCGCCGGGCAAGTCTCGGCGGTTCAGCAGATCCTGGACGAGATGGGTGTGCCGGACCTTCCCATGGTGGGCGTCGCAAAGGGTGTCGATCGTGACCACGGCAAGGAAGAATTCCACCGCCCCGGAACACGGCCCTTTGCCCTGCGCATGAACGACCCTGTGCTCTACTTCATCCAACGCCTGCGCGACGAAGCCCACCGCTGGGCTATCGGGACGCACCGCGCAAAGCGGTCAAAGCAGATATCCGCAAACCCGCTGGACGACGTGCCAGGTGTCGGATCGACCCGCAAACGCGCCCTGCTGGCCCATTTCGGCAGTGCCAAGGCCGTCGCGCGCGCCAATTTGTCAGATCTCAAGGCCGTCGATGGTGTCTCGGACAGCCTGGCGGAAACGATATACGACTATTTCCACGCCTCAACGTGACATCCAACTGGGGATGCCTCCGGCGGGGGTATTTTCGGCCAGATGATAAAGAGCCCCGGCTCCCTCGTCATCTGGCCGGAAGTACCCCGGGGGAGCGCCGTCAGGCGCGGGGGCAGCGCCCCCCCTGCGATCAGTCGCGCAGACGCCAGCCAGTTCTGAAAATCCACCACACGATGGTCAGGCAAACGAAGAAGAAGAAGGCGATTGCCCCGAGGCTCAGTCCGATGGAGACGTCGGAGACGCCGAAGAAGGCCCAGCGGAACCCCGAGATCAGGTAGAGGACAGGATTGAACATCGTCACTGTCTGCCAGAAGGGCGGCAGCATCGTGACCGAGTAGAAGGAACCGCCGAGGAAAACCAGCGGCGTGACGATCAGCAGCGGCACCAATTGCAATTGTTCAAAGTTCCTGGCCCAGATACCGATGATGAAGCCCATCAGCGAGAAACTGAGGCACGTCAAAACTAGGAAGGCAATCATCGCCAATGGATGTTGAATTGTCAGGTCGACGAAAAGCGCCGCCGTGCCCAGGATCACCAGTCCGATGAAAAGCGCCTTGGTTGCGGCGGCGCCGACAAAGCCCAGCACGATTTCCAGGAAGTTCACGGGCGCCGAGAGCAATTCGAAGATGGTGCCGATGAACTTTGGAAAATAGATTCCGAACGACGCGTTCGAAATCGACTGCATGATGACCGACAGCATGATCAGCCCCGGGACGATGAAGGCACCGTATTGCACGCCCTCGACCTCCTGGATGCGCGACCCGATTGCGGCACCGAAGACCACGAAATAGAGCGACGTCGAAATCACCGGCGAAATGAAACTTTGCCCAATCGTGCGAAAGAAGCGCGCCATTTCAGATTTGTAGATGGATTTTACGGCCAGCAGGTTCATGCCTTTGCCTCCCCTTGCGTACGACTGTCGGCGACGAGATCGACGAAGATCTCTTCGAGCGAGCTTTGACGGGTCTGCACGTCACGCAACACGATGCCGGCCTCGTTCAGGGACCGCATCAATCCGGCAATGCCGGTGCGGTCGGCGTGTGTATCGTAGGAATAGACGAGCGTCTGCCCTTCGTCCGCCAGCTCGATCTCATAGTCGGCCAGTTCGGCAGGCAGGCTTGTCAGTGGCTCGCGCAGCTCGATACGCAGTTCCTTGCGGCCGAACCGGCGCATGAGATCCTGCGTCGGTTCGACCATGAGGATCTGGCCATTGCGGATCACGCCCACGCGGTCAGCCATTGCCTCGGCTTCCTCGATATAGTGGGTCGTGAGGATGATGGTGACGCCTTCGGACTTCAGCTGAGCGACGGTTTCCCACATGTCCTTGCGCAGACCGACGTCGACGCCAGCGGTGGGTTCGTCCAGGAAGAGGACCCTCGGTTCATGTGCCAGGGCCTTGGCGATCAGCACCCGACGCTTCATCCCGCCTGAGAGTTCGCGCACCCGCGCGCGGCGCTTGTCCCAGAGCGACAGGCGTTTGAGGATGCTTTCGACCAGGGCCTCGTCGCGCGGCTTGCCGAAAAGCCCGCGGGAAAAGTGCAGGTTGTCCTCGACCATGCTGAACGGTTCGAGATTGATCTCTTGCGGAACGAGCCCGATCATGGCGCGCGCCTTGCGGTAGTCGCGCTGAATGTCATGTCCACCGACGCTCGCCGTCCCCGACGTCGGCTCGGTTATGCCGCAGATCGTCGAGATCAACGTCGTCTTGCCTGCCCCGTTCGGACCGAGCAGGGCGATGATTTCTCCGGTTTCTATATCGAGCGCTATGCCCTTGAGGGCTTCGAACCCGCCCTCATAGGTTTTCTTCAGGTCACGGACCTGCAGGATCGCAGCCATTGTCATCCCCTACCGCTGTGTCAATTTCCCCAATAAGGGATCGAATACGCACATAGGACGGAACGTGAGCAGTTTCATTGTGCCATTTCACACAACCGTGCCTGCCTTGGTGCGAAAACCGATTTGCGGGCGCTGTCGCTGGGCCTGTCCCTGGGCCTGGGCGACCTGCGGCGGATGAGAGGGCCGATCGAAGCCGCCAGGACTGGCGGGCCGGCGGATCCTGCACCCGCGAGCGCGTGGAGCAGGCGGATCGACAGGAAACGACCCTGCGCGCCAAGCGGTGAGGCCAGCCCTGCGCCGGTTCAGCTGCCCCGGATGCGGCTGAGCCACCCCTTCTTTTCCGCGACGGATGCCTCTTCTGCCTCGGCAGGTGCGGTGTCGCCATCCCGCGGCGCTTCGAGCACCTCCTGGAAACGCGTGAAGAACTGGTCGGCCATCTTCTTGGCAAAGCCGTCGATGATGCGGCTGCCGAGTTGTGCGAGCTTGCCTCCGACCTTGGCCTCGACGTCGTAGAACAACTCCGTCCCGTCGGCGTGATCTTCCAGGCGCACCGCCGCGCCGCCCTTGGCGAACCCTGCGGCGCCCCCCTTGCCTTCGCCCGAAAGGGTCAGCTTTTCGTTCAGCACCAGATCGGAGACGACGACGGCCCCCTTGAACGTGGCCTTTACCGGACCAACCTTCTGCACGACCGTCGCCTCGAAGCCCTCTTCCGGCGTTCCGGTGACATCCTGGGCACCGGGCACGCATTCCTGCAACACCTGCGGTGACAGGAGCGCGGCAAAAACGGTTTCTCGGGGGGCGCGGATGACACGGCTGTCGCTCATTTCCATGGTGGGGTCCTATGGCTCGGGTTCATTTGGGCCCGGAGGCATCCGGGGTCGCCGGCGACGCTAGACCATCGGTGCGACCGGGCCAAGTGCGCCTTTGGTGCGGGGGCCTGGTTGGCCCTGGGTCTCGGACAGGCAGGTGCCACTTCGCGCGCCCGATGCCCCCCCCCCCCGGAGGACAGGCCGTGCGAGGTGCATTCCGAACCGCAGGTCAGGCACGTTCACCTTCTGATAACCCCGCGCGGCATATGACTTGGGCGGCGCCCTGCCCTCTGGCGGACAGCGAGGATGGAAATGACGGGTTTCAGAGCGAACCGACAGACCCTGACCGGGCCGCACAGCGCCGCTGGTGCGGGGAGCCTGCGGCCCTGCCCCGCGCGGATGCCGGGGCCGCGCTGATGCCGACGCGGGTGCTGCTGATCGATACGAACGGAGACGACCGGCAGCGTTTGCAGCAGCTGATCCGCGCGACCGACCCCGATGTGCAGATCTTGCAGGCAGACACGGCCGAGACGGCGCTGAGCGCACATGCTGAGGGACTGGACGTCATTTTCCTGGACGACCAGGTGCCGCAGGGCGATGTCACCCGCGCAATTGACGCCTTGCTGGGCAAACACCCCAAGTGCGCCATCATCCTGACCATGGACGCGGGCCGCGAGGACCTGGCGAAATCAGCCATCATGCAGGGTGCGGTCGACTATATTGCAAAGGCCAACCTGACCGAGGGAGCGGTGCGACGGATCATCAAGGTGGGCCGGGAAACCGCGTTGATGCGATGGAAAATCGAACAGCAACGGCGCGACCTGACCACCTTTGCCAATGTTCTGGTACATGATTTCAGGGCACCGATCGTGCAGGTGTCCTGCATGGCCGAGCTGCTGTCGGAGAGCCTGCGCGAAGGAGATACGGAAGCGGCACAGCAAGAGCTGGCGATGTTGCAGAAGTCAGCGCGCCAGATGGCAGAGCTGGTCGACAGCCTGTCTGCCCTGATCCAGACCGACAGGCAGCCGCGCATCGAAAAGGTGACGGCAGACGATCTGAGCGATCGGGCGATGACGGCGCTGCGGCGTACGATCGTGCAGGCGGATGCGCATGTCGAGGTTACCCCCGGCCCCTATGATATCGCCTGTAGCCCGCCGCAGATCGCGCAACTGATCCAGAACCTTGTGGCCAATGCGATCAAGTTTGCCATCGGGGTGCGGCCGCATGTCCGCCTGAACGTGGCCCCCGACGGTGCCGACCACCTGTTGTTCAGCGTCAGCGACAATGGGATCGGGGTGCCTGACAGCTTTCGTGAGGCGATGTTCGAGCCGTTTCGCCGTTTGCATCCAACCGATACGATACCCGGTTCGGGATTGGGGCTGGCGACCTGCAAACGGATCGTCGAACACCACGGCGGCACGATCTGGTGCAGCGCGCCTGACAGCAACGCCCCCGACGGCCCGAACCCGGGCACGACGATCTGGTTCAGGTTACCGCGCAACCTGGGAACGGAGGAGCAGTGCAAGCCTGGCCGAACGCTGATCGCTGATCGCTGATCGGGCTGAAAATCGGAATTTCGAAGCGGTGCGGCGCAGGCTGTCCGTTCGGGGCCAGCTTTTCGAAACGCCAATCCAAAGCAGGGCCGACGGGTCGAACCGATGCCGGCCCGACGGTTGCCGTGGCGACGGGTTCGATGAAGTGAGGATTGCGAGGCGCGCCACCGTCCAGCACATCGCAGCCGAGATCGCCGACGGGGACCTCTGCGAACAATTTCGCCTCGGCGTGGGCGCTGCGCGCCAGGATATGCGGCGCGCGGGGAATTGCCCGGCAAAGGGATGCGTCGTGCCGCCCCGGTGTCCCTGACATGCAGCAGATGCTCAGGTGAGACCGAGGGCAGCGCCTTACCCACACTGTGTCCGTGCGCAAAAAGCGGCGGGGCCACGGGGTGGGAAGGCAAGTGTCTGCCACCCGGCAAGATCCGGTCATAACATTCATGACCTAGGTGTTCAGCGCAGACAAGATGCCGTCGTGCAATGTCCGCAAGACACGACTGGCGATTGCCGAAAAGGCAAACACGGATGCGGCGTTGGCGGCGCGGCTATGCCTTTTCGCGACCGCCGCCCCTTCACGGGTCCTCGGCTTTGCGTCGAAAGCTCGATTGCGGCCAGGTGCACACCGGTCATGACCTCAGCCTGCCTGGTGCGTCTATTCCCGCAAGGCATCCAACACGACCTGAAACGCGCAGCAGCGTCGTTGGCGGCTGCGGTAGGAGAGGTGAAAGCAGGGGAAATAGGGACCGAAATTCGCAAGACAGGTTCGGAGCTGCCGCTTTCCCTCAGCAAAACGCGTGGCGTCAGGACAAAATGGGCAAACGAGGAAACCGAGGGGCCGTGCGCCGCAGGGCGCGCCTCGGTCCGGTCATCACGCCTCTCGAATGGCAAAGATGGCGTTCGGGACAAGAATGGCTGATCGATCAATTCTCTCCGACAGATGCTCGCAAGGCGGACGTCTTTCGGGTGGTGGATCGGTTCGATGGGGTTTCGACCTTCGGCGTGTCAGGACGAGAGGAAATGTGCAGAAGATCGACCTGCCCTGAGGTGAACCCTTGCTGATCGCGGATACACTTCGATGGGGTTTCGACCTTCGGCATGTTGCGACGAAGGGTAGTAGCGGGCGCTTAACCGCAGCTAATGCTTTGCTTGGCCTCGGAAATGTTCTCATTCGACAGTTCGGCGTCGTCGGGCTGCATGAAAACGCGCCCCCTGCCCCGACCTTTGCGCGTGTTGGCACAGGGACCAGTCCGATGGGGCCAGACCGGCCAGCCCCCTTACCTTCCCCGCTCAATCCTCTTGTTCAACGAAGTCGCGCCCGCCTATCCGAGGCGAGAAGAAAACCATCTCGCATGGAAGTTTTGACCCGTAGCAGCACTCCGCTGACAACGAAAACTGTAGCGGGATGCAGAGATTTAAGCGCAGAATCAGCCGGAAGACTGAAATGCCTGCTCTGCTGGATGTCTTAAAGTGGGAGAATGGTGCACCGAGGAGGATTCGAACCCCCGACCCCTTGATTCGTAGTCAAGTACTCTATCCAGCTGAGCTATCGGTGCGTTGCGCGGCATTTAGCCCGTAGGTTTCGGCGATGCAAGGACAAAAAATGAAAATTCTGCGACGCGAAGACCGCCGCCGCCATCGGGCCCTTGCTGTGTTGGGTTTGTACAAAAATTCCGCACCAGAGAATATCGAAGAAAATGCCGGGCGCCAGGTCGGCGCACCGGGTCGTGCCGCATCAGGTCGGATCAACGCGCCGCGATTCCGACGCCCGTGATTTCCTTTGGCAGCAGAATGAGGAAGGCAGTCCCGTCGGGGCCCGTACGCTCCATCTCGATCTGGCCACCGTGGCCACGCATGAGTTCCGCAGAGATCACCAGCCCGAGGCCCGTCCCTCCCTTGCGGGCTCCACCCTGAAACGGAGTGAACAGGTTTTCGCGCGCCTTGGGCGGCAGGCCGGGGCCGGTATCAGATACACGAATGAGCCAGTGACTGTCGGTCTCTTCGGCCGAAACGCCGATTTCGCCGGGCGCGCCGGTGTTCTCGATCGCCTGCCTCGCGTTGCGGACCAAGTTGAAGATCACGCGGTAAAGTTGCTCAGGGTCGGCACGCAGGCGAAGTGTTGCCGGAATATCCTCGGCAAAGGAAATGTCATGCTCTCCCACCGCAAGGCGTTCGCTGTCGATCACATCGCCCACGACGTCGATAAGGGCGACCTGTGACAATCGCGGAGCGGGTTCTTCGGCCCGACCGAAGGCCAGCGTTGCCTCGCACAAGTTGACGGCGCGGGTGATCGAGTTGATGACCTTTGGTGCAAGGCGCTTGACGGCAGGATCTTCGGAAATCTCGAGCCGGTCGGTGAACAGCTGCGCAGACGTCAGGATGTTGCGAAGGTCATGGCTGATCTTGGCCACGGCCGACCCCAGTTGGGCGAGCCGTTCCTTTTGCCGCAACGCACCGGTCAACTGGGTTTGCAGGTCATGCAGCGCGACCTCAGCCTCGTGCAGGTCCCGCACCGAGGCCGAGGGTTCGATGATGCGGCGGGTATCCTCCGGGTCTTCGGCGTAGACGTGCATGTGATTGATGACGCCCTTGATGGGGCGAAGGATGAAACTGCGCACGGCCAGGAACAGCAGCACAGCGGTAAAGATCGAGAAGACGGCAGACAGGAAGAACATGTTGATACCGTATTCCAGCATCGCGGCACGCAGCGGGCCGGTCGGCATCGTCACCTCGATCAGCAAGCCTGCCTCGCGCACGGGATTGCCGATCACGCGGATGACCTGGTTTTCCGGTCGCCACAGGGTCACGATCGCCTCGCGGATCAGCTCTGCCGCCGTGGGGTTCCGCAGGTCGAAGGTATCGGTCACCGGCCCCGGTACCGGAGACGACAGGACAAGTTGGCGCGCCTCGTCCCGGCGCAGCACGACGTTGTAGACTTCGGCGTTGCGCAGCAGCTCCTGCTCCAGATCGGGCGAGATCATGTCATCGGCCAGCAGGGCAAGCGACGCGATCTGCGCCCGCTCCAACCGCGACAGGAGGTAATCCTCGCGAAAGCGGGCAATGGACGGGACGAGGATGAGCACCTCGGCCAGGATCACGAAGATCGCCGTGAGGATCAGGAAGCGGCCGGATAGCGAACGGAACATGACGCGCTTTGCCCACAAGACTGGGGGCGGGATCGTGACAACGACCGCCAGCCCCATTGGTTACCGGGAAATCTCTGTACAAACTAGGCGCTTGCGAGGCATTTAGCCAGTTCTGCGGCGCCAAGATAGGGCAGGAACATGCCTGCGTGGGGAAACCGCCCGAATTTGTCTGTGCAGGCGATCATGGCACATTGGTCCGGGGCGGGGTGATCGTGTGGGTCAGACAGCCCATTTCACCCGAACAGCGACGGGTGCGACGGTTGGCGCCCTTCGGTGCGCGCGCAGCACGAAGGCCGATCAGGCATTGATCGCAGAAATCTCTGCCAAAACTCCGGCTGCGGGTTTGACAACAGGACAACGCCTTCTTATAGACCGGGCTTCACATATGCGCGGGCCTCGGGGCGATTCCCGGATTGCACCCGCTTTGCCCTTTCCTGAGCGGGCCTGCCTCTTGACCGGGGCATTTGCGCAAAGGATCACAGACACGCCCCGGTGGACTGCCGGCGGGGATACAAACGGAGACGGAGCGATGAAACGCACCTACCAACCTTCGAACCTGGTCCGCTCGCGGCGCCACGGCTTCCGCGCACGCATGGCAACCAAAGCCGGCCGGAAAATCCTGAACGCACGTCGCGCACGTGGCCGCAAGTCGCTGAGCGCGTAAGTTTCGCGCCAGCCCTTCCAGTACGGAAGCGGTTCTGAACATGACACCGCCGAATGCCCCGCCCCCTTCCGCACATGCGGAACCCACGGCGAAGGCGTCGGCGGTTTCGTCATGTGCGGATGCGACTGCTTCCGCCTGTCCTGACCGCGTCTCTGCAAATCAGGGCGTGGCGAGGGTCGAAACGGTCAACGCCGATACCGTGCACGGGTTTCGGCGGTCGGGCGTTTTGAACATCATGATCAAGCGGTCGGACTTTCTGCTGGCGGCGCGGGCCAAGCGGCACGGTGGCGCGGCAATGCTGGTCCAGGCGCGCAAGCGGCAAGACGATGAGCCGAGCGCGGACGTACCTGATGTAATCCGCGTCGGCTTTACCTGCTCCAAGAAGGTCGGGAATGCCGTGGCGCGCAACCGCGCCAAGAGGCGGCTGCGCGAAGTCGCCCGTGCCGTCTTACCCGAGATGGCGCAGCCCGGGTGGGATTACGTGCTGGTCGGTCGCAAGGATGCCACCGCCGAACGCCCCTTCGATCAGCTGATCGCCGATCTGCGAACGGCGCTTGAGCGGCTGCATGCAGGACAGGGTGACACGCCTCGTCCGCACCGGCCGAAGGGCAAGCGGAAGTGACCCCGCTGGCGTGGACACTCGCCCTGCCCATCCGCGCCTATCGGGCCATCTTCTCCCCCTGGGTCGGGCACAATTGCCGCTATGATCCGACCTGTTCCGCCTACATCCTTGAAGCCTTGGACAAACATGGCGGGATCAAGGGGTTGTGGCTGTCGATACGCCGCGTCGCCCGGTGCCACCCATGGGGTGGCATGGGGGTGGACGATGTGCCCGACTGAGGCGCCGGTCAATGGTCCGGGCCGAGTGACCGGCGTTCCGGCGCGCTCACCTGCTCATTGCACTCGCGCACTTGTCCATGGGAATAGGGCCGAGGGTTTGATAGACAGAGACATCATACTTGGGGTCTGAAGCCCCATGATTTCATCCTTTTTGGGAGTGCCGGGCCATGCTCGACGACGGCGATGACATTCACCCGCTCTTTCATGGGGCGCCCTCTTCGACCGAATTTCGCAAGTTGCGCAAGCGGATCGTACGCCAGACCCGCGAAGCGATCGAGCAATACGGTATGGTCGAACGCGGCGGCAAGTGGTTGGTCTGCCTGTCCGGCGGCAAGGACAGCTATACCTTGCTGGCCGTTCTCCATGAATTGAAATGGCGTGGCCTGCTGCCCGTGGAACTGGTTGCCTGCAACCTGGACCAAGGGCAGCCGGGATTTCCCGCGACTGTGCTGCCCGAATTCCTGGAAAAGATGGGCGTCGCGCACCGCATCGAATACCAGGACACCTATTCCATCGTGATGGACAAGGTTCCCGCCGGTCGGACGTATTGTGCGCTGTGTTCAAGACTGAGACGCGGCAACTTGTACCGGATCGCACGCGAAGAAGGATGTACGGCGGTTGTGTTGGGGCATCACCGCGACGACATTCTAGAGACATTTTTCATGAACCTGTTTCACGGTGGGCGATTGGCGACAATGCCACCGAAACTGGTGAACGAGGAAGGCGACCTGTTTCTGTATCGCCCGCTGGCGCACGTTGCAGAAGTGGATTGCGAGAAATTCGCAAACGCGATGAAATACCCTATTATCCCCTGTGATCTGTGCGGATCTCAGGATGGATTGCAGCGTCAGCAGGTCAAACAGATCCTTGACGGATGGGAGCGAAACAGCCCCGGGCGCCGTCAGGTGATGTTCCGCGCGCTGATGAATGCCCGCCCCTCTCATCTGCTTGACCCCAAATTATTCGACTTTGCCGGCCTGGCACTGGGGCAGCGTCAGACAGAGGAAGACGCGATTCCGCGCCTACGTTAAACCGCTGTTGAAGTTCTCGAACTAGCGTGCCTGACGACGACGATGGGGCACACTGACATGGCAGGACTGACGGGTACGACATTGGCGAGGTTTCGGCTCCGGGTGCACAAGGTGCTGACCGGAGTCCAGATGCTTGCCTTCATCCCCGCCACTTGCCTCGTTTCCTTCTGGCTGGCAGGAGAGGCCGCGCTGGTCGCAACGGCGCTGAGCCTTTCGGTAGTGTACGGTGTGCTTGCCGGTCTGCGCGGCGGTCGCACTTTGCCGCCCCATAGTCGTGACCTGGTGACCGGGCTGGGGATGCGGGACAATCTGGACATTGCCATGGATGCTGCGCTGTCGCAGCAGGGAACTTCTGGCCGCAAGACTGCCTGCCTCATGGTCCAGATCGATGATTTCGATGTTTTTTCCGATAGATACGGTCCAGCCGCCACTGAAGACGTGTTGAACAGGACTGCCCAACGGCTTCGCCGGGCACTGCGTGACGACGACGCCCTCTGCAAGATTGCCCCGGCCACCTTTGGCATCGGTGTCGCGCCGGTCACGAATGTCGACCTGGAAACAACGATCCAGCTGGCCTCTCGCCTGCAATCGGTGGTCGAGGATCCGCTGTCGCTGGATGCCACCACGGTCTACCTGTCGTGCTCGATCGGATTTTGCCTGGGCAGTCGTTCACCGTTACCCACGGGGTCCTCTCTTGTCGGGGCAACACAGAATGCCTTGAGCGAAGCCCTGCGTTTCGCGCCCTCTGCGATCCGGTCCTTTTCCGCCGACATGCAACGTACGCACCAGGCGCGCACCATCCTGACAGACGAAGTTTCCGCCGCGCTGGAAAATGGGCAGATCGTGCCGTTCTTTCAGCCACAATTATGTACGGATACCGGTCTGGTGTCTGGGTTTGAAGCGTTGGCACGTTGGTGCCACCCTGACCGCGGGTTGATCTCGCCTGCCGAGTTTCTGCCCGTCATCCAGCATTCCGGCCAAATGGAGAGGCTCGGCGACCTGATGCTGGTCCAGTCGCTGATCGCCTTGCGACGTTGGGACGAACTCGGTCTGACGGTGCCCCAGGTGGGGGTCAACTTTGCGTCGGACGAATTACGCAATCCCCGGCTGATGGAAAAGGTGCGCTGGCAGCTTGACCGATATGGGCTGAAACCGGGCCGGCTGGCGGTCGAGGTGCTGGAGACGGTCGTTGCCGATTCCCCCGAGGATGTCGTTTCGCGCAATATCAATGGCTTGGCCAAGCTGGGCTGCAAGATCGATCTGGATGACTTTGGCACCGGACATGCCTCGATTTCCTCCATCCGGCGATTTTCCGTCGAGCGCCTCAAGATCGACCGCAGTTTCGTGATGAAGGTCGACAAGGATATCGACCAGCAGCGTATGGTGTCCGCGATTCTGACAATGGCCGAGAGACTGGGCCTGTCGACCCTGGCGGAAGGGGTCGAAACGCCGGGCGAACACGCAACGCTGGCGCAGCTCGGGTGCGGCCATGTCCAGGGCTTCGAAGTTGCGCGACCAATGCCGTTCGAACAGACGGCCGAGTGGGTCCGCACCCATCACGCCGGCTTGATCAAGGCCCCGAAATTTGGCCGCGACACCGGTTAGGAGCCTGCAGATTGTAGCTTGATCTTCCCCACGTGGCGATTGACCGTCCCCCCGCCGAAACGGCAAGCCGGTCAGGCAAGATACTATTTGCGCGAAAGTTGAAAAGTACGACATCAGGCAATGCAGCACATGGCCGAACTCTGTGACAGTCCTGGGTAAAGGGGGAAAACCACGAGGATGTGAAGGCAACGGCCTTTCTCGCCCCCGTGACACAAATTTGCGTGCGCCAAGATCACTTGTGCTGGTCCATCGCCCCCGCGGCGACCCGTTCAAACTTGATCTCTAGCGCTCGGCGGAGCAAGCCATTTTGGCGAACACAGGCGTCTTTGGTTATCGCATCCATCCCGAACAAGCTTTTGATCGAGTGCCTTGTTCACCGCCTCGCGTAGAGCGGCACCTCGGGGTTGCCCTCCTGCAATTCCGCTAGCCGCCCTAGGCCGTTGTAAACGCTTTATTAACGGCAACGAATCTGGCGTGGCTCCCGGCCGGGATGAACAATAACGTTGCCCTACCTTTTGGCGATCGCCGAACCAGCGGCGAAATCGGGTTGAGCGGTTCTGTTATCGGCAAGGGGGATGCGCGGCGAAAGACAGGCGCTGCGTCCGCGCCAGCCAAGGTGCTTTTGGCGCGCTTCGTCTTGTCCGCCCTTGGTCGATTTCGCCACGATTTCCCTTGAAAGCCGGTGTCTGTGATGTCGCGGAATCGGCGAAGGGCCTTGACCTTTGGGCCAGTGACAGGTTGAACGCCCCAAGACCAAATTCCCGTACCGCAAATACCAAGGGTGGCGCAGCGCGATGGACGATCAGAACAAGAACCTCATTCTGGCGACGGTACTCAGCTTTGTCGTTGTCATCATCTGGTTCGTGGCATTCCCGCCACCCGAGCAGGCCCCGGAACAAACACCGGCGCAGGTCACGCAAAGTGACGTCGGCACGGCCGTGGACCCGACAGGCAGCGACAACAGCAGCTTGTCTCCTGCCGGCACACCAGGCGAAACCTCTGCCTCTTCGGTCAGCCCGACCTCGCCCGTGGCAGAGTCCCCGCGGATCAAAATCGATACACCTAGCCTTTCGGGTTCAATCGCCCTTGTAGGCGGTCGCATTGATGACCTGAGCCTGAAAAATTATCGCGAGACCCTGGAGCCGGATTCGCCGGACGTGACCCTGTTTCGCCCGCAAGGCAGCCCGACGGATGCCTATTATGCCGTTTACGGCTGGATCCCGGGCACAAATGTTTCCGCAGACGCAGTGCCCGGCGCCGATACACCCTGGAGCATCGAGAGCGGCTCTGTCCTGACGCCGGAAACCCCTGTGACACTCAGTTGGGACAACGGCCAGGGTCTGATCTTCCACCAGACATATTCGGTGGACGACAAGTTCATGTTCAACATCGCCCAATCGGTGGAAAATACCGGCGACGCGGGCGTGGCACTGCGCCCATACGGTCTGCTGCGGCGCCACGGACAGCCGACGGACTTGCAGAACTTCTTTGTCGTGCACGAGGGCCTGATCCGGATGTCGGACGGCCAGCTGGAAGAAGAAACCTACAAGAAGATCGACAAGCTTGACCAGGACCCGCGCGAAGGCGCCCGCGCCAGTCGCATCGAAGTGAGCGAGAGTGGCTGGGTCGGCTTTACCGAGCACTACTGGATGTCGACGCTGATCCCTGGTGATCAACCCTTCCGCTCGACCGTCAAATACTACGAAAGTCCCAACATCTATCAGACCGAAGCCGTTCTGGGGAATGCAGAGATTGCACCGGGTCAAACCTATGACGTCGATACGCAGCTGTTCTCCGGCGCCAAGGAATGGGAAACGATCAAGGCCTACGAGGCACAGGGTGTCACCCGCTTTATCGACTCGATCGACTGGGGTTGGTTCTTTTTCCTGACCAAGCCGATCTTCTGGCTGATCCACTGGTTGCACAGCTTTATCGGCAACATGGGCTGGTCGATCATCGTGATGACCATTTTCCTCAAGGCATTGTTGTTCCCGCTGGCCTACAAATCCTACGCTTCCATGGCCAAGATGAAGGAACTTCAACCGCGCATGGAAGAGATGAAGAAGAAGGCGGGCGACGACCGTCAGAAGCTTCAGAAGGAAATGATGGCAATGTACAAGGCAGAAAAGGTCAACCCAGCTGCGGGTTGTCTGCCGGTGCTGTTGCAGATCCCGATCTTCTTCTCGCTCTACAAGGTGATTTTCGTCACGCTGGAACTGCGCCATCAACCGTGGATCGGCTGGATTCACGACCTGAGTGCGCCTGATCCGTCGTCCATCCTGAACCTGTTCGGCCTGCTGCCCTATGCCACCCCTGGCCCGGAAAGCATATTCCACATCATCAGCCTCGGCGCGCTGCCAATCCTGCTGGGGATTTCCATGTGGCTGCAACAGCGTCTGAACCCGGCGCCCGCAGATCCCGCGCAGCAGATGATCTTTGCCTGGATGCCCTGGGTCTTCATGTTCATGCTTGGACGCTTTGCGAGCGGCCTGGTGCTGTACTGGATCACCAACAACACGATCACCTTCACGCAGCAGTACCTGATCATGCGCAGCCATGGCTACAAACCGGACGTGTTTGGCAACATCAAGAACGCCATCCCCTTTGTCGGGAAAAAGCCCGCCGACGGCAAAGGCACCAAGTGACATGGGCAGGGTCGCGCAGATCTGGCGGTATCCGATCAAGGGAATCGGTGCCGAACCGCTGGAGAGCGCGGCCCTGACATCTGACAGGCCCCTGCCCGGCGACCGGGCATGGGCGCTGCTGACCGGGGACGCAAAAGACACCGGTGGCTGGCAGAAATGCAACCTGTTCGCGCGGGGCTGCAACGGTCCACAACTGATGGCGATAATGGCGCGTACCGAGGGCGATGTGATTCATCTGTCACATCCGGACGCAGGTGCCCTGTCGGTAAACCCGGCACGGGACGGCAAATTGCTCGTTGAATGGCTCGGCGGCCTCTGGCCCGCGGACCGCCCTGCCCTCGGAGACCTGATCAGAGCGCCTGAGGAGGGCATGAGCGACGCTCCCTACGCCTGTGTCTCGATCATAGGAACAGCCTCGCTGGCTGCGCTGTCAGAAGCCTGTGGCACAGATCTTGATCCCCGCCGGTTTCGTGGCAATCTGTGGATCGACGGTTTGGCGGCGTGGGAAGAGCTTGACTGGCCTGGTCGTCGACTGAAGATTGGCGATGCCGTCCTGGAAGTGAGCGAGCGGATAGACCGCTGCCGCGCGACCGAGACAAACCCCGCAACCGGGGAACGCGACATCAATACCTTGCAGGTTTTGCGCAAGACCTGGGGTCATATCGATTTTGGCGTGAAGGCGCGCGTCATCACTGACGGCACCGTCACCCTTGGACAGAAAGCGGAACTGCTGTGATCACCCTTCCCTTCCCCCTCGTAGAAGAACCCGATCCGCAAACCGCAGAGAAAGGGCGCCTGCTGTTCGCTGGGCCCGTCGATTTCGTGAAAGGCGTCGTCGCGATGGACGGCCTGCCAGACGCCGATCGGATCGAGGTCTGCTTTGCCGGTCGTTCAAACGTCGGGAAATCCAGCCTGATCAATGCGCTGACTGGGCGCAAGGGGATCGCACGCGCTTCGAACACACCGGGACGGACGCAGGAAATAAACTATTTCAGCCTGGGTGAAGAGCGTTTCCTCGTCGACCTGCCCGGCTATGGCTATGCGAACGCGCCCCTTGCCGTTGTGGAAAAATGGCAACGGCTGCTGAAGAGGTACTTGTCCGGTCGGCAAACCTTGCGACGGGCCTTTGTGCTGGTCGATTGCCGCCACGGCGTGAAACCTGTGGATGAAGAAATCATGGCATTGCTAGACAGTTCTGCCGTGACGTTTCAATGCGTCATGACCAAGGCTGACAAGGTGAAGGAATCAGATCGCGAGGCGATCCTGACGCAAGTTCGTGCAGCGCTGTCGAAGCATCCGGCTGCTTTTCCAGAGATCGTAATGACCTCGTCGGAAAAAGGCGACGGTATTGCGACCCTGCGCGCCATCATTGCGGGTCTTGTATAAGAGGTCTTGTCTGAGATCAGCTGCGCCGGGCCATAGAAAGCCCATCGGAGTCGTATCACACCACTCTCCTACAGGCTCCTCGGGTCGAGCCACTCTACCTAATCAAAGTCGGAAAGCGTGTCAGAAGTGATAGCTGACGCGGGCCGTCAATGTATTTACGCCCAGACTGCCGGTGTTGGCAAAATCCGAAAAACCCTGGTGCATGAATTCCCCGCCGGCAGACAGCTTCGACGAGATAGCGTATTCCGCCCCAATCCCCACGACATAGCCGACCTCGCTGCCATAGCGCCCACGGGCCTGCACACCGCCTGCCACGGCGTAGTACATCGTCTTACCGCTTGCCCGCCCTGCCCGCAGCTTGGCGACGGTCATGTCATCGATGGGGCCGACCGGCGTGCCGATGTCCGTTTCGATGTATTCAACTTCAGCACCCAGTACCGTTCGATCAATCTGGCGGTTGACGCCAAAATGCAAACTACGGCTGACGTCATTGCTATTGCCAAGTGTAAGACCAAGATCGCCACCGAGATACGCCCCCGTCCATGACGTCTGCTGAGCCAAAGCGCCACCAGAGCTGGCAAGAAATGCCAGAGGGGTCAAAACCGTGAGGAGGATGTGCGCTGTGCGTTTCATAATTGATTAACGCAGGCACCTCACACAAAGTTCAACTCTTACGCGAAGTTTTACGTTTCCGGAGCGCGACAGGTCTTTGACGACCAGAAAGTCCGAAAACGAAACAGGCCCGAGCGATCACGCTCGGACCTGTTTGCTTTCCTTGCGGAAAGATGTCTCAGATCGTCAGATCAGAAGCGGTAGTTCACGCGGGCTGCAATCGAGTTGCCCGTGTAATCTTCGCCCGAGCCGTTCACGTCGGAAATGTCGTCGTAGAGGTATTCCGCGCCAACGCTGACGTTGTCGGTGACTTTGTATTCTGCGCCCAGACCAACGGTGTAACCCGTGTCGGTACCCATGTTCGTATCGGCTTGAACGCCGCCTGCAACGCCGTAGATCAGCGTCGAGCCAGCGTCATAGCCAGCGCGCACTTTCAGACGGGTTGTGGAATCGGAATCAAGGCCGCCGGTCGAGTCGAAGTCGTGTTGCTGGTACTCGACTTCGCCACCCATGACGAACGAACCGAAGTCATAATCGTAGCCTGCGTGCAGGCCGTAGATCATGCCGTCGCTCGAATCGTCACCGGCTTCGAAATCGCCGTAGCCGAGGCTCAGACCGCCGTAGCCACCGGTCCAGTCGCCGCCGGTATAGACCGGTGCGGGTGCGGGTGCCATGACGACGGGTTCAGCGGGTGCTGGTGCATAGGATCCTGCGAATGCCGGACCTGCCACGACGACCGTGGCGACTGCTGCGATGACTTTATTGCGAAGCATTGTTGTCTCCTGAATTTTCCATTGGGGCTGGCGCCCCAGCCGCGGGCCTGTCCCCGAAGCACTTCCAACGCGTGTTGTTCCGCGTTCGAGGCATAAACCACCCAGATTGCGGCGAAGTTCCATAGGCAACCTATCGGTCGCCACTGCATAGGCCACTTTGCGCTGAACGCCGCATCGGAACACGGCGGTCATTCGCCGGAATTTGAAACAATCATCCCAGAGCGGTTGAGGCCCCTTGAAATACAAAAACCGCCGTTACCAGTAATGGCGGCACAATCGCGTCAGCAGCCGGCGGGCTTGGCATAGCGCGCCCTTGCGCGTATCAAGCGGATGCAACGAGGACACGATAGATGAAGAAGCAGACAGCCATGAACCGAGACTGGATCGCGACCGCCCGTACATTGTCGGAGGCTTTGCCCTATTTGCAGCGCTACGAGGGTGCCATCGTCGTGGTGAAGTTTGGCGGCAATGCTATGGGCGACGACGAGGCGATGTCGACCTTTGCGCGTGACTGCGTGCTGATGCGGCAGGTCGGGGTGAACCCGGTTATCGTGCATGGCGGCGGGCCGATGATCAACGAGATGCTGGAGAAGCTGGCGGTCAAGAGCGAGTTCGTGCGTGGCAAGCGTGTCACCGACGCCGCAACAATGCAGGTGGTCGAGATGGTCCTGTCTGGCCAGGTAAACAAGCGGATCGTTCAGGCGCTGAATGAACAGGGCGGCAAGGGCGTGGGGTTATCTGGCAAGGATGCCAACATGATGATCTGCACCCAGACCGACCCCGAGCTGGGTTTGGTGGGGACACCTGACGAAATCGACACGACGATCCTGCATTCGATGTTCCGCAGCGATATTATTCCCGTCATCGCGCCCATTGGCATGGGCCGCAACGGCGAGACGTTCAACATCAACGGCGATACGGCCGCGGGGGCTATCGCCGCAGCGCTGAAAGCGGATCGCCTGTTGCTTTTGACAGACGTTGCAGGCGTGAAAAACAAGGAAGGTGAAGTCGTCACCGCCCTGAGTGCACAGCAGATCCGCGACATGACCGAAGATGGCACCATCGCCGGCGGCATGATCCCCAAGACAGAAACGGCCCTGGCGGCGATCGAGGGTGGCGTGCGCGCGGTCGTGATCCTGGACGGACGTGCCCCAAATGCCGTGCTGCTTGAACTGTTCACGGAGCATGGTGCAGGCTCGATGATCCGCGCGGTCTGACCGCCGCGATGACGAGGCACGCTCAGGCCACGTGGCCTGAGCGTGCCATATGACGACCGAATTAGGGCGGCAATGTATGACGAAGCGCTTGATTCTGATGCGGCATGCCAAATCAAGCTGGGCCCTGTCTGGCCAGCCCGATCACGATCGTCCGTTGAATGAACGTGGGGCAAAGTCGGCGGCGGCGCTTGGCAGTTGGCTTCATACCCGCGGATATGAGGCCGATGAGGCGCTCGTCTCGACCGCACGTCGGACGCGAGAGACATTTTCTGCATTGAAATCAGCCGCAAACCCCCAGTTCACCGCGACCCTCTACAATGCAGGCCCTGCGGCGATCATGGCCGCACTGCGACAGGCCAGCGGCGCCTGCGTGCTGCTGATCGCGCATAACCCCGGCATGTGCGACTTTGCGAACCGACTGATCACCAGCCGCCCCGCGCATCCCCGATTTGAGGATTTCCCGACGGGCGCGACCTTGGTGGCCGACTGCCCCGTTCCAGATTGGTCAGTGCTTGCATTCAATCAGGCGATCACGGTGGATTTCATCGTGCCACGTGACTTGATCGACTGACGCAAAGTCATTGGGTTTTGCCGGAAAGCAAAGCCCGCCCGGATCGCTCCGGGCGGGATCGCCAAATCACAGTCGATTCGTCGCTGATCAGTGACCGAGAATCTGGCTGAGGAACAGCTTGGTGCGTTCCGACCGGGGATTGTTGAAAAACTCCTCCGGCTCGTTCTGCTCCACGATCTGCCCCTGGTCCATGAAGATGACACGGTTGGCGACCTGACGGGCAAAGCCCATCTCGTGTGTCACGCAAATCATCGTCATGCCCTCTTGCGCCAACTCGATCATGGTATCGAGGACTTCCTTGATCATCTCCGGGTCGAGCGCAGATGTCGGTTCGTCGAACAACATGATCCGCGGTTTCATGCAGAGGGAACGGGCAATCGCCACCCGCTGTTGCTGACCACCCGACAACTGGCCGGGGTACTTGTTGGCCTGATCCGGGATCTTCACCTTTTCCAGGAAGTGCATCGCGGTCTCGACCGCTTCCTTCTTGGGGGTCTTGCGAACCCAAATCGGAGCGAGTGTGCAGTTTTCCAGGATCGTCAGATGCGGGAAAAGGTTGAAGTGCTGAAAGCACATGCCGACCTCTGACCGGATCTTGTCGATGTTCTTGAGGTCGCTGGTCAGTTCGGTGCCGTCGACGATAATCTTGCCGGACTGATGTTCCTCAAGTCTGTTGATACAGCGGATCATCGTGGATTTTCCCGACCCGGACGGGCCTGCGATGACAATGCGCTCTCCCCGGTGAACCGTCAGGTCAATGTCACGCAGCACATGGAACGACCCGTACCATTTGTTCATGTTGCTGATTTCGATCGCGACTTCGTCCGACACTTTCAGTGCGGCAGGGTCAATTGCGGGCGTCGTGTCAAAAGCGGTGTCAGTCATGATGGATACCTCTTAGCGATGCCCGGTCTGAAGCTTGCGCTCCAGATACATCGAGTAGCGGGACATGGAGAAACAGAAGATGAAGAAGATGGCGCCGATGAAGATGAACAGCTCCCAGTAGATGCCGTTCCAGCTGGCATCGGCACGGATCGCGTTGGCCAGCCCCAGCGGATCGAACATCGAGATGATCGAAACCAGGGTGGTATCCTTGAACACACCGATGAACGTCGAAACGATACCCGGGATCGAGATTTTCAAGGCCTGGGGCATGATGATCAGCCGCTGCGCCTGCCAGTAATCAAGGCCGAGTGAATCGGCGCCTTCGTATTGGCCCTTGCCGAGGGCGGCGAGCCCCCCACGCACCACTTCTGCCATGTAGGCCGAAGCGAAAAGCGTGGTCATGATCATGACCCGCAGAATGATGTCGAAGTTCGTGCCCGGCGGCAGGAAGATGTTCAGCAGGGTCGAGGCGACAAACAGCAGGGTGATCAGAGGGACCCCGCGAATGAATTCGATGAACCCGACGCAGAGTGCCTTGACCAGCGGCAGGTGAGAACGCCGCCCGAGTGCAAGAAGGATACCGATGGGCAGCGAAAACATGATCGCCGTAACGCCGATGGTAATCGACAGCAAAAAGCCACCGAATTCGCGGCTTTGAACCGATGCGATGGCCAAGGGCGCAATTGCCGACAAGCCAAGCACGACATAGCCCGCCAGAGTGGTCCACCAGATGACAGAGGCGACCACCGCCACAAACAACGACACGCCGGCGTTCACCACCTTGGAAACGAGGCTGAAAACCACGTATCCGACCACGAACCCCAGAAGGGCGGTGATGGGGTTCCAAATCGTGCCGCCCCAGAGCAGCCATGCCCCGAGGAACGGAAAGACAGCGGTAAAGCCCAGCATCCTTGTCGGGGTCCGGTCCGCGAACAAGATCGGTGCCAAAGCAACGAACAGCAGTACAAGAACCAGAACTGGCCTCCAGTAAAGCTCGGCCGGGTAGAAACCGAACATCAACTGCGGCCAGCGTTCACGGATGACGCCCCAGCAGGCTCCACCCTGCTCATTTCCGACCGCAGCCATCATTTCGCGGCAATCGTTCAGCGAGGTCGCATTCCAGGTGCCGGAAATGAACCAAGGAAGAAGATGCGCGATCAGGTTGATCACGAATAGCAGTGCGACAATCGTGATGATGGTGTTCAGCCAACCGGAGAACAGATTCGTGCGCGCCCAGCCGACCGGGCCAACGGTCGAAAGCGGCGGCTCCTGCTGCGGCAGCATTGTGTCGCGAACGAAAAGAACGGTCTCTGCGTGTGTGTCAGCCATCTTAACGCTCCACCAGTTTGACGCGGTTGTTGTACCAGTTCATCACACCGGAAATGATCAGGCTGATCGCGAGATAGACGAGCATCCCCAGCAGGACAGTCTCGAGCTCCCGGCCGGTCTGGTTCAGGGTGATGCCCATCAAGGTGCCCGTGATATCCATGTACCCCACGGCAATCGCCAGCGAGGAGTTCTTGGTCAGGTTGAGGTACTGAGAGATCAGCGGCGGGATGATGACCCGCATCGCCTGCGGCAAGACCACCAGCGACATGATGCGATTGTTTCTGAGGCCCAAGGCAGCCGCGGCCTCGGTCTGGCCACTGGAAATGGCAAGAATACCCGCACGCACGATCTCTGCTATGAAAGCTGCGGTATAGAGCGACAATGCCAGCCAAAGCGCGATCAGCGAGTTGCGCATGTAGGTCCCGCCGGCAAAGTTGAAGCCCTTCAACTCGGGGTAACCAAGGTGAAAGCCCAGAATTGCCAGCAACACGACTGTCGGCAGCACGATCACGGCAAGGCGCGTGTGCCATGTACGGGGCCGCAGGCCGGTTGCTTCCTGCTTGGCGTCAGCCCGGCGGGCAATACCGCGGGCGACGAAAATCGACGCCCCCAGCACGATCAGGATCGCGATGAGGTTGATGCTGACGTCAAACGCCGCACCGACATGGAAATCGCCCAGAGAGCGGGAAAACAGCGGTTCGGGAATGTAGACGCCGCGGTTGGTGATGGCCACGGAATCGAAGAGCTTCATCGTGGCGTCGGGATCGTCGCCGCGAAAGGCGCTTGGCGGGGGCATCGCCTCGATCAGGATGGCCATGCAGAGAACGATCCACATCAGCACGGGCACATTGCGGAACATCTCGACGTAGACCGTCATCAGGCGCGCGACCAACCAGTTGCCCGATAGGCGCAGCACACCGACGATGACGCCGATGACCGTTGCCGTCGCGCAGCCCATGGCCGCAACCAGCAAAGTGTTCAGCAGGCCGACGAAAGCGGCGCGCAGATGGGTGGATTGAGACGAATAATCGATCAGGCGCTGGTTGATGTCGTAGCCGGCAGATTCGCCGAGAAAGCTGAACGACGGTTCCTTGCCCAGATCATTCAGGTTCTGCGCCGTGTTCATCGTCAGCCAGCCAAAAAGCAGCAACACCGCGACAAGCGCCAGAATCTGGAAAGTGATTGAGCGATACCGGGTGTCGTACACAAGCATGGATAGCTTGAACGACTCCGCCGGCGGGTCGGTGAGAGTTGTCATGGTCAGATGTTCCCCGTGATCCGGCCCGTTTTTGTAGTGCGTCTTCGCGCGTGGGGCCGGTCATTGATGCACCCCGAGGGGCAGATGGTAGAAGGGCGCGGTGTTATCCGCGCCCTTCTCCGTCGTTCTTAGCGGAACGGCGGCGAGTAGATCAGGCCGCCTTCGGTCCACTGTGCGTTCAAACCACGCGCCAGACCGATCGGGGTGTTCTCGCCGATGTTCTTTTCAAACAGTTCGCCGTAGTTGCCACCGGCCAGGATCGCGTTCTTGGCCCAGTCATCGCTGAGACCGAACATCGCGCCCAGGCTGCCTTCGGTGCCGAGCAGACGATTGATTTCCGGGTTGTTGCCAGCTTCGGCACCCATGTCGGACGCGTTTGCCGAGGTGACGCCCAGCTCTTCTGCCGAGATCAGTGCGTTCAGCGTCCACATCGTGATGTCTGCCCATTCGTCATCGCCGTGACGGACAAGGGGACCAAGCGGCTCTTTCGAGATGATTTCCGGCAGCAGTACGTAATCGCCGGGGTTCTCGAATGTGGCGCGGGTTGCGGCCAGGCCCGAAGCATCGGTGGTGTAGACGTCACAGGCGCCAGCAAGGAATTGCTGCTGCGCCTCTGCGTTGGTTTCGATCGGCACCGGCTCGTAGTTCATGTTGTTCTTGCGGAAGTAGTCAGCAAGGTTGAGCTCGGTCGTGGTGCCGGTCTGGATGCAGACGGTTGCGCCATCGAGTTCCTTGGCCGAGCTGACGCCCAGTGCCTTGGGAATCATGAAGCCCTGGCCATCGTAGTAGTTGACGCCCACGAAGGTGAACTTCAGGTCGACATCGCGCGAGAAGGTCCAGGTCGTGTTACGGGCCAGCAGATCGACTTCGCCAGATGCGAGCGCCGTGAAGCGGGTCTTGCCGGTTGTCGGAACAAACTCGACTGCTTTGGGATCACCCAGAACGGCCGCTGCGACGGCACGGCAAACGCCGACGTCAAAGCCAGTCCATTCGCCGTTCGCATCGGGGGCTGCAAACCCCACGAGGCCGGTGGTGACGCCGCAGTTCAGTTTGCCGCGTGCTTTGACGTCATCCAGAGTGGCAGCGCCGGCTACGCCGGCGGCCAGACCAGCAACGGTCAACGCGCCAAGAAATACGGTTTTCTTCATGTTTACCTCTTCCTGATTATCCGCCTTTTGAAGTTTGGCGGTTTACGACCCGAAGGGGGCCGTGAGCGAAAGTCGTTAAGGGTGCTCCCCCCAACAGTGCCTAAAGTGTGTGCTTATTCATCGCATGTGGTCAAGGGCGACATAACGAAAAGTAAACGATCACCGATGCAGATGCCCACGGATGGCGACGATAATGGCAAACCTGTAGTTGCCTTAAACGTCGTGAAGCGTTCAGGAATCGCTGCGTGCCAGATCGACGAAATGCTTCGCGTGTTGAAACGCGACACTTTTCCTTTCGGCAACGTCCTGTGCGTCGTCATCGACGCCCCACTGCTCTTGCTGCCAGAATTCGTCGATACGGGATATTTCCCAGATACGATTTGTCGGCGCCGCATTCAAAAATGCCGCAAAACCCAGCACAAGTGATCCCGTCAAGCTGACAAGATCGTGGAAAGCCGCCAGTTCGAATGCCGATAGCGCACCGATCCGACGCGAAAGAAGCGCGACAGCCTGTGGGTCCTGGGGTTGGTGGATCACGCCAGTACGGGGCAACAAACGTGCCCCCAGGGTCTCGGCTGCCCAGTCAAGCATGGGATCCCAGGCCGCCTTTTGGCGTTCCACCAGTTCCGCAGGGCTGTCGGCACGATAACAAAGCAGGTCGCTGTCACCGTAGTCAGCGAGCAAGGCCGCGACTTCGGCATGTTGCGGCATCACCTTGTCGATCGCAGAGTTCGCCGTGCGGGTATGTGGCATCGAAAGCGGCTCGATCGTGCCTTCCTGCGCTTGCCATTCAGCCGCGATTTGCGAGGCCAAGGCACGGCTTGGCAGGATAAGGGCGGCTTTTGCAGGGGTTCTGACCTCGCGACCGTCGAGCAGAACGCTGTAACCGTCGCCCTGCTCGGCCACCTCGGCTGTTGTCCAGAACCTGCGGGCTTTCCACTCGCTCATCCGGTGCTCCTTTATGTCAGGGTGTCGATGGCTTTGCGCAGCGCCGTGGCGTCATCGACCAGCAGATCGGCGTGCGACAGCTTGGTCACAGGGTGATATCCCCAGCTGACAGCAATCGTGCGGATGCCGGAGGCCTTGGCCATGTCGATATCGAATTGGGTATCCCCGACCATCACGGTCCGATCCGGAGCGACCCCGGTTTCTGCCAACGCCGCGAGGATCATGGACGGGTTCGGTTTCGACGGATGGTCGTCGGCGACCTGAATCGTCTGAAATGCCCCGCTGAGGCCGTGGTTTTCGAGCAGCGCCACCAACCCGCGCCGGGATTTGCCAGTCGCTATACCCAACAGCGTTTCCGGCTCGGCGGCCAGCGCCTCGACAAGATCACGCACGCCTGGATAGAGCGGAGAATGCGCGGCACCCGCGTCTAACCGACGCTGCATATATGCAGCCTTGTAGGCCGCGACCAACCTGTCGATTGTCGCGTCCGGAACCTCAGGCGCCAGCAACGGCATCGCAACCTCAAGCGACAGCCCGACAATGCCCAGAATCTCATGACGGGTCGGCACGGTCAGCTCTTCGGCCACGAAAGCGTCGGTCATCGACCCGATGATATCAAGCTGGCTGTCCGAAAGGGTGCCATCGACGTCAAAGATCACAAGCCGCATTTGCGCATCGGGTGCGCGCTTCAAATCGCTCATTCCTGGCCCTCGAACGGATCGACCGCAGCGTCCTTTTCCGACCAGTCAAAGGATTTCCAAGTGCGTGACATGTGCTCGGACAGGGGGGCCTCAAGGAACAATTCCTTGCCTGTAAAGGGATGTTTCAGGCGCAGCGACCGGGCGTGCAGGTGCAACTTGCGGCTGATGTCGCCGCCGAGCTGGGCCCCCCAACCGTCCCCAAGGTTTTCCTGGCCAGACCCGCCATATTTACCATCCCCGATAATCGGGTGGCCAATCTCTGCCATGTGGGCGCGAAGCTGGTGGGTGCGCCCGGTAACGGGGACCAGTGCCACCCAGGTGGCGCGCTGCGCAAGCCGCCACAGCGCGGCATAGTCGGTCACCGCCCGCTTGGCGCCCGGCGTGTCATCGACGGCCCGAGGATGCACGCAGAGCATCTTTTCCCCCTCGCCATCCTTGCCATGCCCCGGCGCCTTGACCAGGCCATAGCTGATCGTCCCCATGTACGGCGTAGGCACGCCGGCCACCAACGCCCAGTAAATCTTGCGTGTCTCACGCGACCGAAAGGCCGCCGTCAGCTTTTGCGCAGATTCCCGAGTGCGGGCCAGCAGCAGCAAACCAGAGGTATCCTTGTCCAGCCGGTGCACCAGGCGGGGTTTTTCCTCGTACCCGAACTTCAGCACCTCTGACATGCCATCGACGTGCCGTGTCTGCTTGCTGCCACCCTGAACCGGCAAACCGGGGGGCTTGTTCAAGGCAATGATGTGGTCATCGCGATAGATCACGCAGGACTTGATCATCTCTTCGTCTTCAGCCGAAATCCGGCGCGTGACAGGGGCTGTCGTGGGGCGTTCATCTGTATCAGGCAGCGGCGGAATGCGCAGCTCCATCCCCGGCGCAAGGCGGTGATTGCTTTTCACGCGGCCCCCGTCGACCCGCAGTTCGCCCTTGCGGCACATCTTTTCAATGCGTGCCTGACCAAGCTGGGGGAACGCACGCCGCAACCAGCGGTCGATCCGCATTCCATCGTCTTCGGCCGCAACCGTCTGTGTTTGTACGCCGCTCATGACAAAACCGCCCGCATGAAAGTGAAGCCCAGGACAATCGCCAACAGGGACAGGACCAAAGACAATCCGACATAGGTCGCCGCAGCCGCCATATGCCCCCGCTCGAACAGGTTATACGCTTCGAGGGAGAAGGACGAGAACGTCGTGAAACCACCCAAGACACCCGTCGCCAGCAACGGGTTCAGATGGGTCAGCTCTTTCTGCCCGATGAAGACGACCAGCGCGCCCATCAGAAACGAGCCGAGGACGTTGACGAACAGCACGCCAAGCGGAATAGGCAGGGCCGATCCGACCAGGCGCAGGATTGCAACGCCCGATAGATAACGAAGGGACGCGCCGATAGCGCCGCCGAGGGCCACTTGGAATACAGTCAGGATCATCAGGCGTCTGTCGCGCGGAAGCCCCTTGTTGTCAAGGCGCGGCGGGCTTTTGACCTAGTCCTCACCGCCGCCGGCGCGCTTGGCCCGCAACTTTTCAAAATACTCGAGACGTTTGCGCAGATCCCGCTCAAACCCCCTCTCGACCGGCTGATAAAAGTCCGGCCGCATCATCCCCTCGGGAAAATAGTTCTGCCCCGAAAAGGCATCCTCTGCGTCGTGATCGTAGTTGTACCCCTTGCCATAACCCTGCTCCTCCATCAGGCGGGTTGGCGCGTTCAGGATATGCTTGGGCGGCATCGCGCTGCCGGTCTTGCGCGCGGCGGCACGCGCTTGCTTGTAGGCCGCATATCCGGCGTTCGATTTCGGCGCCAAGGCGAGGTAGATCAACGCCTGCGACAGCGCCAGCTCTCCCTCTGGGCTGCCAAGGCGTTCGTACACCTGCCATGCGTCGAGGCAGATCGTTTGCGCCTGCGGGTCGGCCATACCGATATCCTCGACCGCCATGCGCGTGATCCGACGCGCCAGAAAGCGGGGGTCTTCTCCCCCCTCCAGCATACGCGCGAACCAGTATAGCGCCGCATCCGGATCACTTCCGCGCACTGATTTGTGCAACGCCGATATCAGGTTATAATGTTCATCACCGTTCTTGTCGTACTTTGCGGCCCGCCGCATCAGGCGCTTGGCCAGTTCATCCGGGCCAAGCGGCGCCTTGACCTTCCAGGCCGCGACCTGTTCGAACAGGTTCAGAAAGGCCCGGCCATCGCCATCGGACATGCCGATCAGGGCTTCGCGCGCGGCAGGCTCAAGCGGGAGCGGTCGACCAAGTGCCGCTTCGCCACGCTGAGCGAGATGTTCGAGGTCGTCGAATGACAGGCGCTCCAGCACCAGCACCTGCGCGCGTGACAACAAGGCGGCGTTCAGTTCGAACGAGGGGTTTTCCGTAGTGGCACCAACCAACAGGATGGTGCCATCCTCCATATGTGGCAGAAAACCATCCTGCTGCGCCTTGTTGAAACGGTGGATCTCGTCCACGAACAACAACGTGCCCTGCCCTGTACGGCGCCGCTGCCGCGCCGTCTCAAAGACCTTTTTCAGATCTGCCACGCCAGAGAAAATGGCGCTTATCTGAACAAAATGCAGGTTTGTTTCATGCGCGAGGAGACGCGCGATCGTGGTCTTGCCGGTACCCGGCGGCCCCCAGAAGATGATGGAGCCAAGGGACCCAGCCTCGAGCATGACCGTCAGGGGCGCATCCGGGCCGATCACCTGCTGCTGGCCAATCACCTCGGCCAGCGTTTGTGGGCGCAACCGGTCGGCCAGCGGACGCGGGGCACCACCGTCGGCCCCCTCGGATCGCGGGGCGCCGTTATCAAACAGATCCGCCATTCAGAGCCGGAACCGCATGGTGGCTGTCTTGCCGTCGCGCAGCAGGCTCAACTCCAGGGTCCGCCCGGGATTGCGCAGCGCCGCGTCAGCGGTTTGCGGGGTGTCGATATCCGTTCCGTTGATCGAAAGGATCGTGTCACCCGCCCTGAGGCCCGCACGCTGTCCGATACGGCCAGGCTCTTCGATCATGACGCCGCGCGCCGACAATTGAAGCTGGAATTCGTTGATCACGGCCGGGTTGATATTGATCAGCGTCATACCCGGAACTGCTGTCTCCTCTCCCGTTTTCAGGGGATCACGCGCGGGATCTTCCGGCGCGACGATCATCGGCACCGAAATGTCCTTGCGCGTGCCGCCACTGAGCCGCGTCACCACGGCCTGCCCGCCCAGCCCCGTGACCGTCATGCGATAGACCATCTCGGCCGGGCTGGAGATCGGCTTGCCATCAACCGCAAGAATGATGTCCCCCGGCTTGAACCCATTGTTCGCAAAAGGGCTTTCCGCGTGAAGCGCGTCGATCACCATACCTTCGGGCCGATCCAGCCCGGACGCCTCGGCCATGTCCAGATCGACCGGGTGCCCGGACATGCCAGCCCAGGGGCGTTCAAAGTGGTCATTGCCGGCGCGTGACTGATCCAGGAACTGACGCACCAGCGCGGCAGGGATCGCAAAACCAATCCCGTTGGACCCACCCGAGCGACTGAGGATTGAGGTATTCACCCCAATCAGGTCGCCGTTGACATCGATCAGCGCGCCGCCAGAGTTGCCCGGGTTGATCGGTGCATCTGTCTGGATGAAATACCCACGCTCGCTGCCGGTTGCGGTGCCCGACCGCGCCAGCCCTGACACGATGCCGGAACTGACGGTCTGACCGACGCCGAAGGGGTTACCGATGGCCAGAACCAGTTCTCCGACCTCGACCGAGTCACTGTCGCGCAGGGAGAGATGCGGCAGGTCCTTGACACCCTCCAACCTGAGAATGGCGAGGTCGGAATTTTCGTCTGCCAACAATACCTTGGCATTAAACTCGCGCCGGTCATTCAGCACCACGCGGATCTCATCTGCCTGACCGACGACGTGGTAATTCGAGACGACGTATCCATCATCGGACAGGATGACACCGGAACCGAGCGAATTTTGCACCTGTGGCCGGACCTGCCCAAAATTCTTGAAGAATTCCGAGAAGATGGGATCATTTGCGAAAGGTGACTGGCGTGTTGCCACGACCCGCTTGGCATAGATGTTGACGACTGCCGGCGTGGCCTCCTTGACCAGCGGCGCAAAGCCCAGCGAAATTTCGGCCTGCGATGCGGGTACGCGTGTCTGCGCCATCGCCGGTGGTGCCGTCAGCGGCCCGCCCGGGCCAAGCGCGAGAAGCGCCAGTAGGGCGGACGCGAGAGCGGAGCTGCGGAACGGTCGGCGAGAGATCAAGGTCATGAGGGCCTTTCCTGAGATGGATGGCGACCCCGAAGATATGCGGAGCGGCGCGGCAAAAGGCAAGGTGGCGACCTGGGACAAAGCAAAACCCCCGGCCCTTGGGACCGGGGGTTTGGTTCAAACCATCGTGAGGCAGCGTCAATGCGACGGCGCTCAGGTTCGATAATTACTCAACGTCTTCATATGCTTCCAGGCGAGCCTTGTCGGCTTTGCCCTTGGCATCGAGATCGCGGTCAACGAACTCGATGATCGCCATCGGTGCCATGTCACCATAGCGGAAGCCCGCTTTCATGATGCGGACATAGCCACCCTGACGGTCCTTGTAGCGCGGGCCGAGAACTTCGAACAGCTTGGCAACCAGCACGTCCTGCTTGAGGCGCGAACCGGCGTTGCGGCGGGAATGAAGGTCACCCTTTTTCGCCAGCGTGATCAGTTTTTCAACGATCGGGCGCAGTTCTTTTGCTTTCGGCAGGGTGGTCTTGATCTGTTCGTGTTCGATCAGCGAACCGGCCATGTTCGCGAACAGCGCCTTGCGGTGTTCATGGGTGCGGTTCAGGCGGCGGTAGCCTCGTGCGTGACGCATGTGTCTTACTCCTATTGCCCTCTACGGGCGGTTTTGCTTTGTCCGGTGATCCATGCGAGCGGATCACTCTCCTTGGGGCGGAATGCCCAGTCTGATTAACGAAGCCGAAAAAGCCCCGGAATCGCACGTCGGTATAACGTCGGTATCTTGACGGTCAACCGTCTGTGCGATGTCGGCAAGGGCGGAGATTAACACATTGCGTGTTTCTTTCCGCCAGAACCGTCAGGAGGGGCAGCGAACCGCCCCATCCCGAACTCTTGATGGCGACTTAGAAGTGGTCTTCGAACTTCTTCGCCAGGTCTTCGATATTGTCTGGCGGCCAGTCCTCGACATCCATGCCGAGGTGCAGACCCATGCCGGACAGGACTTCCTTGATCTCGTTCAGCGACTTGCGGCCGAAGTTCGGGGTGCGCAGCATCTCGGCTTCGGTTTTCTGGATCAGATCGCCAATATACACGATATTGTCGTTCTTGAGGCAGTTCGCAGATCGGACGGAAAGCTCCAGCTCGTCTACTTTCTTGAGCAGCAGCGGGTTGAATTCCAGACCGTCATCGTCGTCCTGACGCGAGGCGCTCTCGGGTTCTTCGAAGTTCACGAAGATCGACAGCTGGTCCTGAAGGATACGCGCGGCATAGGCCACGGCATCATCCGGGGTGATCGAACCGTCGGTTTCAACCTTCAGCGTCAGCTTGTCATAGTCCAGCACCTGGCCTTCGCGGGTGGGCTGAACGTCATAGGACACCTTCTTGATCGGCGAGTAGATCGCGTCGATCGGAATCAGGCCGATGGGCGCATCCTCGGGTTTGTTCTTGTCGGCTGCGACGTAGCCCTTGCCGGTGTCCACGGTCAGTTCCATGAACAGGTCGGCGCCATCATCGAGGTGGCAGATCACGTGCTCTTTGTTGAGCACTTCGATGCCAGCCGTTTCGGTGATGTCGGCAGCGGTCACGACGCCCGGACCCTTGGCATTGATCGACAGCCGTTTCGGGCCTTCGACTTCCATGCGCAGGGACACACCCTTGAGGTTCAGAACGACGTCTGTCACATCTTCGCGCACGCCCGCAACGGACGAGAATTCGTGCAGCACGTTGTCGATCTGCACGGACGTGATGGCAGCGCCTTGCAGCGAAGACATCAGGATGCGACGCAGCGCGTTGCCGAGCGTCAGGCCAAAGCCCCGCTCCAGCGGCTCCGCGACAACGGTGGCCTGACGGGTCGGGTCGTTGCCCGGCTTGACGTCAAGCTGCGTTGGTTTGATCAGCTCGGCCCAATTTTTATGGATCATGCGTGTCTCCTCAATTCCTGTTCCGGCCCCATGTCCGAGGGCTGGAACTCCCGAGGTTAAAATGACGAAAGAGAGGCCGCGCGAACTGCGCAGCCCCCTTCAAAGACCAGTACGGATCAGACCCGGCGACGTTTCGGCGGACGGCAGCCGTTGTGCGCGATCGGGGTCACGTCACGGATCGAGGTGATGTTGAGACCAACAGCAGCCAAGGCGCGCAGAGCCGATTCACGACCCGAACCGGGGCCTTGAACTTCGACTTCCAGCGTTTTCACGCCGTGTTCCTGTGCTTTCTTGGCGGCATCTTCCGCAGCCATCTGAGCAGCATAGGGCGTGGATTTACGCGAGCCCTTGAAGCCCATGGTGCCAGCGGACGACCACGAAATGGCGTTGCCCTGCACGTCAGAGATCAGGATCTTGGTGTTGTTGAAGCTGGAGTTCACATGTGCGACGCCAGCTGCGATGTTCTTGGAGACCTTTTTCTTGGCCCCACGACGGGTATCACGTGCCATATCTGTTGCGCTCCCTTACTTCTTCTTGCCGGCAATGGCTTTTGCCGGGCCCTTGCGGGTGCGGGCGTTGGTATGGGTACGCTGACCGCGAACCGGCAGGTTGCGACGGTGGCGCAGGCCACGGTAGCAGCCGAGATCCATCAGACGCTTGATGTTCATCTGCGTCTCACGGCGCAGATCGCCTTCGACGGTGAAGTTGGCGTCGATGTGTTCACGGATGGACAGCACTTCGGCGTCAGACAGTTCGTTGACGCGACGGGTGAGATCGATGTTCACGGCTTCGCAGATTGCGCGCGCCGAGGACGGGCCGATCCCGGTGATGTAGGTGAGGGCGATGGGAACCCGCTTTGCAGTCGGGATGTTAACGCCGGCAATACGTGCCAATGTTTCGTCTTCCTTATTGTTGCGGTTCCGTAGCACCAGAACCTTTTTTCACAACACATGACCCGAGGCAGGTGCCAGCGGGCCAGGGTCGTATTCGGCGGTATCATGTCAGGCGACCGGAATCACCTTGCACACGAGATAGGGCTGGGTATTTGGGAAAGCGCGAAGCGTCAACCCCTTTTGCATCCCTTACGGCATTCGCGCAGATTCGGGGGAGGTACGAGGGAGAGATTTTAGCCCGGCAGAGGAGCGCAGCAGAGGCGATCAGGTCTTGCACGCAGCTGCCAGCGCCTGTCGCATCCGGCTGAGGCGACGCCGTCGTAGCCGGAGGCGGCAGAACCGCCCCCGAGAATGGTATCAGGCGTCGAGGATCGCGCCGATCGCGGCCTTGACCACGTGCATTTCGGCCAGGCCGTCAACACGTTCCAGCTTTTCCTTGGCATGATAGTAGCCAAGCAGCGGTGAGGTTTTCTTGTAATATTCCATCAGGCGGGTCTTGAGGCTCTCCTCGTTGTCATCCGCCCGGCGTTTGAAATCCGTCGCGCCGCAGACAGCACATTTGCCATCTTCGGGAATCGGCTTGGTCTTGTCGTGGTAGACTTCGCCGCAATTGCCGCAGGTGGCACGGTGAACGATACGATCCACCAGCGCCTCGTCACGGACGCGCAGTTCGATCACGGCATCCAGGGTTTCGCCCATGTCGGACAACAGCCCTTCAAGCGCGTCGGCCTGTGCCAGCGTGCGCGGGAAGCCGTCAAAGATGAAACCGCCCTTCTTGTCGCCTTCCAGCTTTTCACGGATCAGACCGATGACGATCTCGTCCGTGACCAGCGCACCGCTGTCCATCACGTCGGCGACGATCTTACCCATCTCGGTGCCCGAGCTGCGCGCTTCGCGCAGCATGTCACCGGTGGAGAGCTGGATCATGTCCCGTTCGTCCATCAGAATGCGTGCCTGGGTGCCCTTGCCTGCCCCCGGCGGTCCAAGAAGTATAATGTTCATCGACGCGCTGCCCCTCCTTTGCGTGCCTTTCGTTTACCTTTGCCGCGCAGCTGGGATTTTTCAATCAGCCCTTCGTATTGATGCGCGAGAAGATGCGATTGCACCTGCTGGATCGTGTCCATCGTCACCGAGACGACAATCAGCACCGATGTGCCCCCGAAATAGAACGGGATGGCCAGCTGGCCGCGCAGAACCTCAGGCAGCAGACAGACAGCGGCCAGGTAGGCGGCGCCCATCACCAGGATGCGGTTCACGACGTATTCAAGGTACTCAGCGGTCTTCTTGCCCGGACGGATGCCCGGAATGAAACCGTTCTGGTTCTTGAGGTTGTCAGCCACGTCCTCGGTCTTGAAGGCGACGTTATGGGTGTAGAAATACGCGAAGAAGACGACCATCGCGATGAAGAACAGCAAGTAGAGCGGCTGACCGGGCCCGAAATATGCCAGAAGCGTCGACATCACCGGGCTGGTATCCGTGCCGGAGAAGGTCGAGATCGTGACAGGCAGCAGCAGCAGCGAGCTGGCAAAAATCGCGGGAATGACGCCGGCCGGGTTCACCTTGATCGGCAGGTGCGACGACCCGCCATCATAGACCTTCATGCCGACCTGACGGCGCGGGTACTGGATATGGATCTTGCGCAGGGCGCGTTCCATGAAGACGACGAAGGCAATGGTGGCGATGACCAGAACGATCACGGCGATGATCACGGCGGGGCTGATGGCGCCCGAGCGGCCCGAAGCAAAGAACTGTGCCAAGGCAGCAGGAATTTCAGCGATGATGCCGACAAAGATGATCAGAGAGATGCCGTTGCCGATGCCGCGTGCAGTGATCTGTTCGCCCAGCCACATCATGAACATGGTGCCGCCGACCAGCGTGATCAGACACTCGACCCGGAAGAACAGGCCCGGATCGCTGACAAGATCCCCCGATTCGAGCGACACGGCCAGACCGTAGGCCTGAAGCGTCGCCAGGATCACGGTGCCATAGCGCGTGTACTGGTTGATCTTCTTGCGACCCTGCTCGCCTTCCTTCTTCAGCTGTTCCAGCGCCGGGACCATGGAGGTCATCAGCTGGACGATGATCGAGGCGGAAATGTAGGGCATGATGCCGAGGGCAAAGATCCCCATCCGACCGAGCGCGCCGCCGGTGAACATCGACAGCATGCCGCCGATCCCCTGCCCCGCCCCTTCCATGAAGTTGCGAAGCGCTGCGCCATCAATGCCGGGAACGGGAATATAGGTGCCCAGACGGCAGATGATCAGAAGGCCAATGGTGAAGAAGATCCGCTTGCGCAGGTCTGTCGCCTTGCTGAGCGCGGCCCAGGAGGTGTTGGCCGCCATCTGTTCTGCTGCAGATACCATAAGGCTCTCTCTTATGCATGAACGCCGCCGGGGCCGTTTTCCGGCTCGGCGGCGTTTCTTGGAAAACTAACGGTTAGGTAAGCGGCGCGGACGCCGCCCACAACCTAATTATTCCGCGGCGGCTGCGGCCACCTTCAGCGAACCGCCAGCCTTTTCGACGGCCTCGACGGCCGACTTCGAGGCGCCGGTCACTTCGAGGTTCAGCGCAGTGGCGAAATCGCCCTTGGCCAGAACCCGGATCCCGTCGAGTTTGCGACGGACAGCGCCGGAAGCAACCAGGACATCTTCGGTCACGGGTGCGGAAGCGTCGATCTTGCCAGCTTCAACGAACTTGGCGATCAGGCCAAGGTTGATGACGGCGAATTCTTTCCGGTTCGGCTTGTTGAAGCCACGTTTCGGCAGACGTTGGTAGAGGGGCATCTGGCCGCCTTCGTAGCCGCCGATCGAAACACCCGAACGGGATTTCTGACCTTTGATACCACGACCACCCATTTTACCTTTGCCCGAACCCGGGCCACGGCCAACGCGCATGCGTTTCTTGGTTGCGCCGGGATTGTCGCGCAGTTCGTTCAGTTTCATATCGCTTCTCCTAAGCCGGAACTGCCCCCGAAGCGGAATGGACAGACACGGCATTTTTTGGTTTTGATTCCGGCCCGAAACAGGCCACCCGGGGCGTATAGACGCTGACATGTCCCGGATCAAGCGGGTTTAGCGGATCAGCGGCGCACAGCCCTGTCCAGACAGGTCCTTGCGACCCAAGCGTGCCTGTTGTCCGCCCTGTTTCTTGGCACACCGACAGCCATCGGCCCGCAGCGTTACGCCAATAGCCGGCCTGATGCCGCCGCCCGATCCGGACTGGTCCGCATCGCCGTGTCGATCTGACGCGACAGATGGTGCCGGCAATCCGGGCAGACCTGGTAGGATATCGCCTCGCGCGAGCGGAAGGCCCGGCCAGGCTCCGGCCGCCATGTCGCCCCTGCCTGTACCGACAGGCATTGACTGCATTGCACGACCGCGCGCGGATGACGCAGGTTTCGCCCCTCATGCCAGTGCGGCATTTCGGCCACCAGTTCGTGCCGGAGGCGCAGCCCGTCATCGGAGCGCGGCTCCACCGACATGCAGAAAACCCGGATCATGTCGGGGGAATCGGCACGATAGAGGGCAGACAATGGACAGCCCTGACTGCGGCAGAAGAAAAAGATCGAGTTCATGTAGCTGCGGGTGTCCAGACCGGAAATGAAATTCCAGACCGGATAACCGATCACATCCGTCGCAAATTTGCTGCCGCCATTGGCCATACCGAAGGCATCCCAGCCATCACATACGGCCAAGATGCGGTCATCCTTGCTCAGATCGTAGTAGAGTTCCAAGTGATGCGCCTCCGAAAAGCGCGGCCAGCATGGAAAATTCTACCTTAGGGTGTATTTTCATCAAATGGTGAATATCCGTTTCCTGCGGGAAAATCGTCTTTTCTTGCTATTCCGGCCCGAATATCGCGTCAAACAGGCCCTCAAACGCTCAGGCCGCCGCTGCTGGCGGCGGCGCCTGCGGCAGGACATGCTGCACCTGCATTGACAATCGGGATGCGAGGCGTCATATGAACATCACTGCCGTTCCTGCCGCGTGAGCAGGCCGCAGGGCCATGATTGCCCGCCGGCAGCTTTTCTACACATTGGTTCCCATTTCACGCGGGGGTCCAGCGCCCGGAGACCTCATCGGCATACGGCCATGGGGTTCGTCTCGGGCGTAACCCACGAGTGACGCGCTGTCCTGCAAGGGCCAAGCGCCCGCTTGCAAGCGGGTGGCATAGTGCCGCCTGCGATGAAGGACGATCTATTGGATTTCGACATGCTGGGACTGCCGTCCCGCCTTTGCGCCAACATGAAAACGCTTGGCATCACTGATCCCACCCCTATCCAGACACAAGCCATCCCGCACGCCATGAATGGCCGCGACGTGATGGGTCTGGCCCAAACCGGCACCGGCAAGACCGCTGCCTTTGGCCTGCCGCTGCTCAGCTCTCTGCTGCGCATGGAAGGCCGCCCGCAGCCCAAGGGCGTGCGGGGCCTTATCCTTGCCCCGACCCGCGAACTGGCAAAACAGATCCTGGACAACCTGCGCGCCTATGCTGACGGCACCTCGGTCCGCATCACGCTGGTCGTTGGTGGCGCCTCGATCAATGCACAGATCAGCAAGCTGCAAAAGGGCACCGACCTGCTGGTCGCCACCCCCGGCCGGCTGATCGACCTGCT
Source organism: Pseudooceanicola sediminis (assembly GCF_003575965.1). Taxonomy (GTDB): domain Bacteria; phylum Pseudomonadota; class Alphaproteobacteria; order Rhodobacterales; family Rhodobacteraceae; genus Pseudooceanicola; species Pseudooceanicola sediminis. The sequence goes on from NZ_QWJJ01000005.1 coordinate 262,768, forward strand.
GGATCGTCGCGCGGTGCGCCTTGACGAGACCAAGTTCCTGGTGCTGGACGAAGCTGACCAGATGCTGGACCTGGGCTTTATCCACGCACTGCGCCGCATCGCGCCGCTGCTGCCCAAGGAACGCCAGACCATGCTGTTTTCGGCCACCATGCCGAAGCACATGGGCGAGATTTCGTCGGCTTACCTGACCGACGCCGTGCGCGTCGAGACGGCCCCTCCGGGCAAACCGGCCGAAAAGATCGACCAGTATATCCACTTTGTGCAGCAGGGCGACAAGACCCAGCTGCTGATCCAGCACCTGGACAAGCACCGCGACCAGGCTGCGCTGGTCTTCTCGCGCACCAAACATGGCGCCGAACGGTTGATGAGCCAGCTTGAGCGCGCCGGTTATTCCGCCGGGTCCGTCCATGGCAACAAGAGCCAGGGTCAGCGCGATCGGGCGCTGAAGGCGTTCCGCAATGGCGACCTGAAAGTGCTGGTTGCCACGGACGTTGCCGCGCGCGGCATCGACATCCCCGAAGTGCGTTACGTCTACAACTATGATCTGCCGAACGTGCCGGACAATTATGTCCACCGTATCGGGCGGACAGCGCGCGCGGGTCGTGAAGGCACCGCCATCGCTTATTGCGCCCCCGCCGAAATGGGCGAGCTGCGCGACATCCAGAAGGTCATGGGCCGGGATATTCCCGTGGCCGGTGGCGAAGCCTGGGAAGTCCGTGGCGGCGCATCCAAGAACGGTGGCGGACGTGGCAAGGGCGGCGGCGGCGGCAATCGTGGCCGCGGTGGCCCCGGTGGTGGTGGCGGTCGCGGCAAGCCCGGCGGCGGCTTTGGCAAATCCGAAGGCCATTCGGCCAAAGGTGGACGCCGCCGCAGCCCTCGCGCCGCCTGATCGACCAAACACCTGAAGCTTTGAAGCACCCCCGGAGAGATCCGGGGGTGTTTTTCGTTGAACCAGACGGCGTGCCGCATCAGCGCGTCGCGGCACGTGCGAAGGAATGGGCGGCCCCTCCAACGCAAAACGCCCCGATCCTGCGATCGGGGCGTCTTTAAGATGTTCATCAGGCGGGACGAACCCGACCGTCAGAGATCAGGGCTTTTCCTCGATGATCTTCACCATGTGAGGGATCGAGTTGACCATGCCGCGCACGGAAGGTGTGTCTTCCAGCTCGCGGGTTTTGTGCATCTTGTTCAGGCCGAGACCGATCAGCGTCTGGCGCTGCTTGGCGGGACGGCGGATCGGGGAACCGATCTGTTTGACGACGATAGTTGCCATGTCGGAACCTCCTTACGCTTCTTCAGCCACTTGCGTGGACTGGGCCGGGGCCTCGTCACGCTTGGGCAGAATGTCGGCCACTTTCTTGCCACGACGCTGTGCGACGGAACGGGGCGACGATTCTTTCGTCAGACCGTCGAGCGTCGCGCGGATCATGTTGTAGGGGTTTTGCGAACCGGTCGATTTTGCAACGACGTCCTGGACGCCCAGCATTTCGAAAACGGCACGCATCGGACCACCTGCGATAATCCCGGTACCGGTCGGAGCGGAGCGCATGACCACTTTACCAGCGCCATGACGGCCCTCGATGTCGTGGTGCAGGGTGCGACCCTCGCGCAGAGCGACGCGGATCATCTGACGCTTGGCTTGCTCGGTGGCTTTGCGAATGGCCTCGGGGACCTCTTTCGCCTTGCCTTTGCCGAAGCCGACGCGGCCTTTTTGGTCGCCCACAACCACCAGAGCGGCAAAGCCGAAGCGCTTACCACCTTTAACGGTCTTGGACACACGGTTGATCGCGACGAGGCGATCTGCGAATTCCGGGGATTCGTCGCGGTCGCGGCGGCCTCGGTTGTCATCTCTTGCCATTGTGGCTTCCTTGTATTTCTGGGGACTGACCTTGCGGCCCTGCCCCGTTTTCCCAATCCAGGTGAGAGGGTGTCTCCCGGATCATCGGGGCGCTTGCGCCCTCTTGAATGGTGCAGGGTGCGTGGAAAACCACGCACCCTGCGGGATCGTCGTACCTGCGCGCAGTTGCCTGCGCACCGGTCCTTAGATTTTCAGCCCACCTTCACGCGCGGCGTCGGCCAGAGCCTTCACCTTGCCGTGGAAGAGGAAACCACCGCGATCGAAATAAGCCTCTTCGACGCCCGCCTTCTTGGCGCGCTCCGCAATGGCCGCGCCCACTTTCGTGGCCGCTTCGATGTTGTTCTTGCCAACCACGCCCAGATCCTTCTCGAGGGAAGAAGCCGCGGCAATGGTGACGCCGTTCACATCGTCGATCAGCTGTGCGCTGATGTTCTTGCTGGAGCGGTGAACCGACAGGCGAAGACGCCCGGCATTCACGGCCCGCAGTTTGTTCCGAACGCGCAGGCGGCGCTTCAGAAACAGGGTTCTTTTGCTGTTTGCCATTTTCGCGTTCCTTACTTCTTCTTACCTTCCTTGCGGAAGATATACTCGTCTTTGTACTTGATGCCTTTGCCCTTGTAGGGTTCGGGGCGACGCCATTCGCGGATATTAGCCGCAACCTGGCCGACGAGCTGTGAATCAGTGCCTTCGACGACGATCTGCGTCGGTTTCGGCGCGGTCACGGTGACCCCTTCCGGAACATCGAAGTTCACTTCGTGGCTGAGGCCCAGGTTCAGCTTCAGGACCTTGTCGCCCTGCATCTGCGCCCGGTAACCAACGCCGACGATCTCAAGCTCTTTCTTGAAACCGACGGTGACACCTTTGACGAGGTTGGAAACCACGGTCCGCGACATGCCCCATTGCTGGAGCGCGCGCTTGGACTTGCCACGCGGGGTGACGGTAACCTTGTTGTCTGCCGACTCGATTGTCACATCGTCCGTAGCGGTGAAGGAGTGGGTGCCTTTCGGCCCCTTCACTTCAACGGTCTGGCCCGAGATCGTCGCGGTGACGCCCGAGGGCAGCTCGACAGGTTTTTTACCAATACGAGACATTAACAGACCTCCTTAGAATACGGTGCAGAGCACTTCGCCGCCAACATTGGCGCTACGTGCTGCTGCATCCGACATCACGCCTCGCGACGTGGAGACAATCGACACGCCCAGGCCCTGACGGACCGAAGGGATGTCTTTGACGCTCATGTAGACGCGGCGACCCGGGGTCGAAACCCGTTTGATCTCGCGGATGACAGGAGTGCCTTCGAAGTATTTCAGGCTGATTTCGAGGGTCGGGTGACCGTTGACATCAGTGCCCTTCTCATAGCCGCGGATGTAACCTTCGTCCGCCAGCACATCCAGGACCCATGCGCGCAGCTTGGAAGCCGGCGTGGAGACCACGGATTTGCCGCGCATCTGAGAGTTGCGGATACGGGTGAGCATATCGCCGATAGGATCGTTCATATCTTATGCCCTCCTTACCAGCTCGACTTGACCAGGCCAGGGATTTCACCCTTGGAGCCCAGTTCACGAAGCATGATCCGCGACATTTTCAGCTTACGGTAGTAAGCATGCGGACGACCAGTCAGCTGGCAACGGTTGTGCAGCCGCGTGGCCGAGCTGTTGCGCGGCAGTTGTGCAAGCTTCAGGGTGGCGCGGAAACGCTCTTCCATCGGCTTGGATTGATCGTTGATGATCGCTTTCAGAGCGGCGCGCTTGGCGGCGTATTGCTCCACCAGGTGCTGGCGCTTCTTCTCGCGCTCGATCATGGATTTTTTAGCCATATCTATCTCCCTCGCGCGATCAGCTGTTGAAAGGCATGTTGAAGTGTTTCAACAGCGCCTTCGCTTCCGCGTCGGTTTTCGCGGTGGTGCCGATGACGATATCGAGGCCCCAGACTTCATCGACCTTGTCGAAGTTGATCTCGGGGAAAACGATATGTTCCTTGATGCCCATGGCATAGTTGCCACGGCCGTCGAACGATTTGCCCGAAACGCCGCGGAAGTCGCGGATACGGGGCATCGCGATCGTGATCAGACGATCAAGGAATTCGTACATGCGGTCACCGCGCAGGGTCACCTTGGTGCCGAGCGGCATGTCTTCACGAACGCGGAAACCAGCGATGGATTTCTTGGCGACAGTGATGAGAGCCTTCTGGCCTGCGATAGTGGTCAGATCTTCCTGGGCCGATTTGGCTTTTTTGGAATCACGGACCGCTTCGGCGCCACAACCAATGTTCAGAACGATCTTGTCCAGACGCGGGATCTGCATGTCGTTCTTGTAGCCGAACTCTTCTTTGAGAGCGGCCTTGATGGTGTCGGCGAACAGAACCTTCAGACGCGGGGTGTAGGTCTCAGAATCAAGCATCGATCACGTCCCCCGTGGTCTTGGCAACGCGGACTTTCTTGCCGTCTTCAACTTTGAAGCCGACGCGGGTCGCTTTGCCGTTTGCGTCTACAAGTGCCAGGTTCGACAGGGCGATCGGCATTGCCTTGGGAATGCGGCCACCCTGCGACGTCTGTGTCTGACGGGTCGCGCGGATTGCCATGTTCAGGCCTTCGACGACGGCTTTGCCGGCCTTGGGATCGACGGACGCGATTGCGCCGGTCTTGCCCTTGTCCTTGCCAGTCAGAACGATGACCGTGTCGCCTTTGCGGAGTTTAGCAGCCATTACAGCACCTCCGGCGCCAGCGAGATGATTTTCATGAAGTTCTTGGCACGCAGCTCACGAACAACCGGGCCGAAGATACGCGTACCTACGGGCTCGTTGTTGTTGTTCAGGATAACGGCGGCGTTGCGATCGAAGCGGATCGCGGTGCCATCTTCACGGCGAACTTCTTTGGCGGTGCGTACGACGACGGCCTTGCGGACGTCACCTTTCTTTACGCGGCCGCGCGGGATGGCTTCCTTGACGGAGACGACAATAATGTCGCCTACCGAAGCGTACTTACGCTTGGAGCCACCCAGAACCTTGATGCACTGAACTCGGCGAGCGCCGGAGTTGTCAGCGACATCCAGATTGGTCTGCATCTGGATCATGTGGTTTCTCCCGACCTGTGGAAGCTCTGATGATCAACAGAGCCCCAGGGTTTCGATTGAACCGGGAAATGTTGCCCGGCTTCACGGTAACAGGCCCACCCTTGCGGGCGGGCCTTTCCGATCAGCTGGCGATCACTTCCCAGCGTTTCGTCTTGGATTTCGGAGCGCATTCCTGAATGCGGACCGCATCACCTGTCTTGTAGGTGTTCAGTTCATCGTGAGCCCGGTATTTCTTGGACTTACGGATGGTCTTTTTCAGAACCGGGTGCGTGAAACGACGTTCAACCGACACGGTGACTGTTTGTTCGTTGGCTGCCGAAGTGACGACGCCTTGAAGGATACGTTTGGGCATCTGGGTCTTCCCTTATTCCGAAGCCGCTGCCGCAGCAGCCTTTTCATTCAGCACGGTGAGCACACGGGCGGCCTGACGGCGCGCGACGCGGATCTGTGCGGGGTTTTCCAGTTGACCGGTCGCTTGCTGAAAACGCAGGTTGAATTGCGCTTTCTTCAGCTCTGCCAGCTCCTCGCGAAGCTGGTCCGGAGTCTTCTCACGAAGCTCGATGGCGCTCATGGCGCTTCCTTTCCTTCCTTGCACCGGCGGGCCCCTGAGAGGGTGACCCGCGAATCCGGTGGGTTATTTCAGAACAATGAGCGCTGCCTATACGCGTGGTGATGCCACGTTGCAACCCCTTGCAGACAAGGACTGCCCGCGTTTTAGCAGCAAAAGCCCCCGTACGGCCGAAGGTCAGACACCGAAGAACCGGCCGGCCGCCCTGCGCCCCAGCAATTGGCGCACAACAATGGCCGCCAGATAGGTCAGCACGAGTGTCAGCACGATGACGAAGGGGATCCGCAGCGCGGCAGCAGTTGGAAGGTAGTGTGAGGCTTTCTCTGCCAACCGCATGAAATTGAGGTGGTACAGATAGATGAAGAACGAGCTTTGGCCCAGCGGGATCAGCAGGTTTGTCGAGGTCATGGGCCGCGCGGAACCGGTGCGCGGCGCCATCACCAGCAGGACGACCATCACCGAGACGAGGATACTTGTGAGCTTGGTCTGGGAACTTGCCAGCCCAATGCCATGACCCGCCAGCACCGCCGCTTCCAGGAAACTCAGAATGAGTGCCGCGCCGAGGCCGATCAGAACTGGCCCCCGCTTGAGACGCGCCACGATATCCGGACGCAGGCCAAGCCAGAGCCCGAGGTGGAAGCTCGGGCACCAGACGAAGAAGGGTAGCGCCCGAAAGGGAAAGGCACTCAGCCTGTGCCCGCTCCAGACAAACACGCTGGAGTAGGTGAAAACCGCCCCGAGGACCACGCCAATGACCATTGCCACGAGATGCGCCTTGGCCGAGCGGAGACGCAGCAGGATGGGAGTGAGGATCAGAAATTGCAGGAAGACGACGACGTAATAGCCGATACTTATGCCCTTCCCCGCAAAAAGCATCATCACCAGACCTTGGGGCGACGACAAAAGCCCGTGGTGAAACAATGCCGAGGTTATGAGGAAGGCAATCACATAGGGGATCATCACACGCTTCAACGTTTTTGCGGTCGAGCGCCCTGCCCCGCGAAAAACCGCGCGCCGTATGAAAAACCCTGACAGAGCGAGAAATGCAAATACGGGAAAATTGATCAGCTGGCGCAGAGCAATGGAGGGCGAAAGAGCGAGGCCGCCGGGATCCGGCATCGTGATGGTCAGCCCGTGAATTGCGACCACTGACAAGATGCAACCCCGTTGATCTTGTCGAAGTAACTGTCCCGCTCGGCCATTATATCTGTCCGCTTCATGTACGAAGGTGTCAAATCAATCGATGCGCTTGCCAGTTGAGGTTACGCATCCCCCAGGTAATGACAGAAGTCATCCGGCAAACACCCGCAAGTCGCAACACCAAAAGGCGGGTCGCGACGGGACACCGCCGCCCGCCAGAAGACACCTGCCGAAGATTGAGCGTATGAGTGCGATATACGCCTTCAGGCGCATTGGCTGGGCGGCAGCGTCGGAAATGACACCTCTGGGTCATGTCCCTCATCCCCAGGCGTAGTTGAAGCTGATGCTGATCCGGTCTGCCTCGGTCATGTTCATTGGCACCTCGTGGCGCAGCCAGCTTTCCCACAGCAGCACGTCGCCGACTGCGGGTGCGACGTAGACGAAGCTCTTCAACTCTTCGCGCACGTCCTTGCGGCGCACTGGCGCGGCCATCATCATTGGCAGACGCGGATCTTCGAGCTTGAGAGCACTGGTGCCTTCGGGCATGGCGACATAGGTCGTCCCGCTGATCACGCTGTGCGGGTGGATATGAGAGCTGTGCGTGCCGCCCTCGGGCAGGATGTTGATCCAGAGGTCCTCAAGCTTCAACGCCTTGTCGCCCAGGTCGAAGCCCAGGTCCTCGGCAAAGCTGGCGACATGGGCATCCAGCAGCTTGACCAGATCGCCGAAGATCGGGAAGCGCCACGGCAGATCGGTCAGTGACGCATAACTGGTGTAGCCGGGATAATCATTGTCCTCGCACCATTCCTGCCCCGCCTCGTCATCCTCTGCGATGGAATAGCATGAGGCTTCCAGCTCATCCGCGTCGACGGTGGCACCTTTTTCGGACAATGCGGCGCGGTAGAGACGTGTGGCAAAGAGGGACCGGATATCGGACATGACGAAACTCCTTTGAGGGCTTGCGCCGAGGCGAACGACATGGGCGGCGTGAAGTCAAACGAAAAAGGAAGATGTGCAATGCCACGGCGCCGTCGCGCGTTTCGCGGCTTAGCCGGTTCAGACACGTTCGGCCGGGAAGAGATCGTCGCATGAAACGAAAAGGCCGAAACGAAAAACCCCCGCCGACGTATCAGCGGGGGTTTTCCAATCTGTCGACGGTAGGCGGCCTGCGCGATGACATCGCGCCCGCCGCTCCCTGACTTACCAGTCTTCGCGAACGACGACGCGGGTTTTGATCGGCAGTTTCATCGACGCAAGGCGCAGGGCCTCACGTGCGACTTCTTCGCTGACGCCGTCGATTTCGAACATGACGCGGCCCGGTTTCACCTTGGCTGCCCAGTAATCCACGGAACCTTTACCTTTACCCATACGGACTTCGGTCGGTTTCGAGGTCACGGGCAGATCCGGGAAGATCCGGATCCAGACACGGCCCTGGCGTTTCATGTGGCGGGTCATCGCGCGGCGAGCCGCTTCGATCTGACGAGCCGTCACACGCTCAGGCTGAGTCGCCTTGAGGCCAAAGGTGCCGAAGTTCAGGTCCGAACCGCCTTTTGCCAGACCGTGGATACGGCCCTTGTGCATCTTGCGGAATTTGGTGCGTTTCGGTTGAAGCATATCACTCTCTCCTTACCGGCCGCGACCGGCGCCACGAGGGGCGGGTCCGTCCTGGAGTTCCTGTGCCTTACGGTCACGCGCCTGCGGATCATGTTCCATGATCTCGCCTTTGAAGATCCAGACCTTGATCCCGATGATGCCATAGGGGGTCGAAGCTTCGGCGTGGGCGTAATCGATGTCGGCCCGCAGGGTATGCAAAGGCACGCGGCCTTCACGGTACCATTCGGTCCGTGCGATCTCGGCGCCGCCAAGACGGCCACCGACGTTCACACGAATGCCCAGTGCACCCATGCGCATGGCGTTCTGAACCGAACGCTTCATGGCGCGACGGAAGGACACACGACGTTCCAGCTGCTGCGCGATGGATTCGGCAACGAGAGCCGCGTCCAGCTCGGGCTTGCGCACCTCAACGATGTTCAGGTGCAGTTCGCTGTCGGTCATTTTCGCCAGCTTCTTGCGCAGAACCTCGATGTCAGCGCCTTTCTTGCCGATGATCACGCCCGGACGTGCAGTGTGAATGGTCACACGGCATTTCTTGTGGGGGCGTTCGATGATCACGCGGGCAATACCGGCCTGCTTGCATTCGGTCTTGATGAACGCACGGATTTTCAGGTCTTCCAGAAGAAGATCACCGTAATCCTTGGTGTCCGCGTACCAGCGGCTGTCCCAGGTGCGGTTGACCTGAAGACGCATACCGATCGGATTGACTTTCTGACCCATTATGCTTGCTCCTCGACCTGACGCACCTTGATGGTGAGTTCCGAAAACGGCTTCATGATCTTGCCATAACGGCCACGGGCGCGCGGACGGCCACGTTTCATCACCAGGTTCTTACCGACATAAGCCTCGGCGACGATCAGCTCGTCCACGTCCAGGCTGTGGTTGTTCTCGGCGTTCGCGATCGCGGACTGAAGGCATTTTTTCACGTCTTCAGCGATACGCTTTTTCGAGAAGGTCAGATCGTTCAGAGCCTTGTCGACCTTCTTGCCGCGGATCATCGCTGCAACCAGGTTCAGTTTCTGCGGGCTGGTACGAAGCATGCGCAGTTTTGCCATTGCTTCGTTGTCTGCCACGCGGCGGGGGTTCTTTTCCTTGCCCATGACTTACTTCCGCTTCGCTTTTTTGTCTGCAGCGTGACCGTAATAGGTCCGGGTCGGGGAATACTCACCGAACTTCTGACCAATCATGTCTTCCGAGACGTTGACAGGGATATGTTTCTGACCGTTGTAAACGCCGAACGTCAGGCCCACGAACTGGGGCAGGATCGTCGAGCGGCGCGACCAGATCTTGATGACTTCGTTACGACCGCTTTCGCGTGCCGCCTCGGCCTTCTTCAGGACGTAAGCGTCAACGAAGGGGCCTTTCCAAACAGAGCGTGCCATAGATTAGCGACCCTTCTTCTTCGCGTGACGCGAACGGATGATGTATTTATCCGTCGCCTTGTTCTTGCGGGTTTTGTAGCCCTTGGTCGGTTTACCCCAGGGGGTAACCGGGTGGCGACCACCGGAGGTCCGGCCTTCACCACCACCATGGGGGTGGTCGATCGGGTTCATGACAACGCCGCGAACGCTCGGGCGGATGCCCTTGTGGCGCATACGACCGGCCTTGCCGTAGTTCTGGTTCGAGTTGTCGGGGTTCGACACGGCACCAACAGTCGCCAGGCATTCCTGGCGCACCATGCGCAGTTCACCCGACGACAGGCGGATCTGTGCGTAGCCACCATCACGACCAACGAACTGGGCGTAGGTACCAGCGGCACGTGCGATCTGACCACCTTTACCGGGCTTCAGCTCGATGTTGTGAACGATCGTACCGATCGGCATCCCCGAGAACGGCATCGCGTTGCCCGGCTTGATGTCGGCTTTCTGGCTGGCGATGACCTTGTCACCGGTTGCCAGACGCTGCGGCGCCAGGATGTAGGCCTGTTCGCCATCGACGTATTGGATCAGCGCGATGAAGGCGGTGCGGTTCGGGTCATATTCGATCCGCATCACGACGCCTTCGACGTCAAATTTGTTCCGTTTGAAGTCAACGATCCGGTAGAGGCGTTTCGCCCCGCCGCCACGACGGCGCGAGGTGATCCGTCCGGTGTTGTTCCGGCCGCCCGATTTCGTCAGACCCTCGGTGAGGGCTTTGACGGGGCGTCCTTTCCACAGCTCCGAACGGTCGATCAGCACCAGCCCGCGCTGGCCCGGCGTAGTCGGCTTATACGACTTGAGTGCCATGCTTTCTGTCTTCCGTTTAGCAAGTGCGACCGCCGTTTCCCGAAAAAGGGACGTGAGGCCGCTATGTATTGGGTATTTGCCGGGCGGATGGAAAGGTCCGCAAACGACACACTACCCTGAATTAGGGCCCCGAAGGTCCCCGGTGGGATGAGGCGAAGGATCACTCCGGCCCCTTGGTCGATCACGGGGTTTTCCCCGCCTCCGACCAAAACACATGGCCCCGGAGAACCGGGGCCATGGTAGATTCGCGGCTTACTATCAGAGACCTGTGGTCACGTCGATAGTGTTACCCTCTTCCAGGGTGACATAAGCCTTCTTGACGTCTTTCCGCTTGCCCAGCTGACCGCGGAAGCGTTTGACCTTGCCCTTGGTGATGGTCGTGTTCACGGCCTTCACCTTGACGTTGAACAGGGCTTCAACTGCTTCTTTGATCTGCGGTTTGTTCGCGGCGATATCGACTTCGAAAACCACGGCGCCTGCTTCGGACGCCATCGTGGCTTTTTCGGTGATGACCGGCTTGCGGATCACGTCGTAATGTTCTGCTTTCGCGCTCATTTCAGACGGGCCTCCAGAGCTTCGACAGCCGACTTCGTGAGCACAAGGGTGTCACGACGCAGGATGTCATAAACGTTGGCGCCCATCGAAGGCAGCACGTCCAGACCGTCGATGTTGGCGGCGGCACGGGCGAACCCTTCGTTGACAGCGGCGCCGTCAATGATCAGGGCGCGTTTCCAGCCCAGGCTTGCGACCTGCTTGGCCAGAACCGAGGTTTTGCCCTCTGCTTCTGCATTCTCGATGATGACCAGCGAGCCCGCTTTTGCCTTGGCCGAAAGCGCGTGCTTCAGACCCAGCTTGCGGAACTTCTTCGTCAGGTCATGCTCGTGGCTGCGGGGCGTCGGGCCCTTGTAGATACCACCCTTGCGGAAGATCGGCGCCTTGCGGGACCCGTGGCGTGCGCCACCGGTGCCTTTTTGGCGGTAGATCTTCTTGGTCGAGTAGCTGACCTCGGACTTGGTCAGGACCTTGTGCGTACCCTGCTGCTGCTTGGCACGCTGCCAGCGAACCATGCGGTGCAGGATGTCCGCACGCGGCTCCAGGCCGAAGATCTCGTCGCCGAGATCGACGGAACCGGCGCTGGTGCCGTCCAGATTGATCACGTCGAGTTTCATTCTTCGCCTTCCTTCTTCTCAGCCTGAATTTCGGCTTCAGCCTCTTTCAGACCCGCTTCTTCTGCGGCGGCTTGCTCGGCCAGTGCTGCCTCTTCGGCGGCCTTGGCTTCAGCTTCGGCGGCAGCAGCAGCTTCGGCAGCGGCTTTTGCAGCTTCTTCAGCAGCAGATTTCAGGGCTGCGGGCAGGATCGCGTTCTCGGGGAACGGTTTCTTGACAGCATCCTTGACGGTGACCCAGCCACCTTTCGAACCCGGAACCGCACCCTTGATCATGATCAGGCCGCGATCTGCATCGGTCTTGACGACCTGCAGGTTCTGCGTGGTGACGCGAACGGCACCCATGTGACCGGCCATCTTCTTGCCTTTGAAGACCTTGCCCGGATCCTGACACTGACCGGTCGAACCGTGCGACCGGTGAGAGATCGAAACACCGTGCGACGCCCGCAGACCGCCGAAGTTGTGACGCTTCATCGAGCCCGCGAAGCCTTTACCGATCGACGTGCCGGACACGTCGACGAATTGGCCAGCGAAGTAGTGGTCGGCGGTGATTTCCTCACCGACGTTGATCAGGTTGTCGGGGTCCACACGGAACTCGGCAACCTTGCGTTTGGGTTCGACATTTGCAGCTGCAAAGTGACCGCGCATGGCTTGCGAAGTCCGCTTGGCCTTGGCCGTGCCCGCACCGAGCTGAACGGCCGAATAGCCGTGTGCCTCGGAGGTGCGCTGAGCCACAACCTGCAGTTTGTCGAGTTGAAGCACGGTCACAGGAATCTGTTTACCGTCTTCCATGAACAGCCGGGTCATACCGACTTTCTTTGCGATGATACCGGAACGCAGCATAATATCCGTTGCCTCCCTTACACCTTGATCTCGACATCCACGCCGGCGGCGAGGTCGAGCTTCATCAGCGCGTCCACCGTCTGCGGGGTCGGATCCACGATGTCGAGCAGACGCTTGTGCGTCCGGATCTCGAACTGATCGCGGGATTTCTTGTCAACGTGAGGACCACGGAGAACCGTGAACTTCTCGATCTTGTTGGGCAGCGGGATCGGGCCACGGACGGTCGCGCCAGTGCGCTTCGCCGTGTTCAGGATTTCCTGCGTGCTGGAGTCCAGGACGCGGTAATCAAATGCCTTCAGCCGGATGCGAATGGTTTGGCTCATGTTGTCAGCCTTTCGCGGCGTTGGAGTTGATAGGACGAGCAGGAATCACCCCTGCCCCTCGTCGAACCCACGCGGCGGACCCTGAAAAACAAGGCAACCCGCCGTTTGGAATTGGCGCGGAATACGTCGTGCGCGGACCTATGTCCAGCACAAGTTTTCCTTTTCGTAACCGGAAGAGAGACGGCGGGGTTTCCCCCGCCGTTTCTTCCCGTTCGTGACCCGTTCGGCCGGGCCCCGCAGTGCGGGGCGCCCGACTTACTTCAGGATTTTCGAGACGACGCCGGAACCGACGGTACGGCCGCCTTCACGGATGGCGAAGCGCAGCTTCTCTTCCATGGCGATCG
>NZ_QWJJ01000042.1:1464-1926 GCF_003575965.1 Pseudooceanicola sediminis
AGGGCAAGGTGGGTAGGTCGGTAGGTAAAGGTTCCGTGGTGCTGTTTGATTTTAGATAGTCCAGTGGGTGGCGTTTATGTATGTGGAAATCGCTTTTCAGGATTGGGTATAGCTCCAGGGAGGGTGAGTGGGTTGGGAGTGTGTTGGGAGCCCTTGCCGTGTCACTGGGCCTGTTGGGCCAAGGTACCAGCACTTGGGTGGCGTGGGCCATAGCTGGTTGTCAAACGGGGTTTGAAGGGGTTTTACGGGGTTTTAGCGGGGTTATAACGCCGGCCGTCCCTAGAGGGGTCAGTAAACTCTACCAACGTGCTGGACAGACCTCCTGTGACATGGGAACCTTAGTGGGGGTGGTGGGTGGGGGTTTGGGTGGGTTGGGCACCTTGGGTGTTTGAACCCCGGGGTTATCGGGGTTTTAGCCGTAGCGTGCAGTATGACATGAGGAAAAGTGCGCTGACTGGCCAG
>NZ_QWJJ01000006.1 GCF_003575965.1 Pseudooceanicola sediminis
CTGGCGACCACGACGGCGCCGGGCGTCGGCTCGCCCACGCCGCCGCCGCCCTCGGCCTCGAAACCGCTGCCCGCCGAAACCCCGGCCCCGCTGGCCGCGGCACCGGCCGTCCCCAAGACCGAGAGCGGCAAGACCATCGCGCCCGACCTCAGCGCGGAGCAGAGCGCCCCGACCGGCAAGCTGGGATATCCGGTGCAGGGCCGCATCATCCGCGAATATGAAAAGGGCAAGAGCGACGGCATCGACCTGGCAGCTGATCCCGGCGTGCCGGTCAAGGCCGCCGGATCGGGCACCGTGGCCGCCATCATCCAGGACACCGACAACCGCAGTGTCATCGTCATCAAACACGACGACAACCTTCTGACGCTCTATTCCAACGTCGAAGGCATCACGGCGAAAAAGGGCGATACGGTGGAGCGTGGTCAGCAGATCGCCAAGATCGCCACGGACGGCACGCCCTACCTGCATTTCGAAGTGCGCAAGGGCCTCGATACCGTCGACCCGATGTCCTATCTGAAATGATCCGCCGGGGGTGCGGTCTCTGCCAAGGCAGAGCACGCCGCGCCCTCGGGGCCCAGGTTGCGGATCGTCGGGCACCGAGGCGATTTCCGGGCAGAGAGTTCGGCGCGGAGATCCTGAGGCCACGGTGACCTGACGCGGGCGTCGGTGACAATAGGGCTGAGCAGCGGTCTGGCGCTGCGTTTCCCTGTCGGCGTACCCCTGTCTGCATTTGCGTCTTTGGGCAGGAGGGCTTTGCCCTCTTGAGGCCTTTGGCCTCAATTCACCCGAGGGTATTTTCGGCCAGATGACAGGGAGCGCGTGGCGCCTGTCCAGGTGTCTGGCACCCGAATTCAGGTACCCAGATTCAGGCGACCGGATTCAGGCGACCTGGATACCGTGGCGTCCGGCGAGATCCGTGAAGAACTGCCAGGCGACGCGCCCCGAGCGGCCGCCGCGCGTGGCCTGCCATTCGATCGCCTCGGCGCGCAGCGTTTCCGCCGGTACGCGCAGGCCGTGCGCGGCGCAATAGCCGTCGATCATCGCCAGGTAATCGTCCTGGCTGCAGGGGTGGAAGCCGAGCCAGAGGCCGAAGCGGTCGGACAGGGAGACCTTTTCCTCGACCGCCTCGGAGGGGTTGATGCTGCTGGAGCGCTCGTTCTCGATCATGTCGCGGGGCATCAGGTGGCGGCGGTTCGACGTCGCATAGAAGAGCACGTTTTCCGGGCGACCCGAGATACCGCCATCCAGCACGGCCTTGAGGGATTTATAGTGCTGGTCGTCGTGGCTGAAGCTGAGATCGTCGCAGAACAGCAAGAAGCGGTGGCGGCTGCTGCCCAGGAGGTGCATCAGGCGGGACACGGTCGGCAGATCTTCGCGTTGCAGCTCGACGATCTTGAGCGGGTGCCCCTGACGCAGGACATCGGCGTGCACCGCCTTGACCAGGCTGGATTTGCCCATGCCGCGTGCGCCCCAGAGCAGCGCGTTGTTGGCGCCATACCCGCGGGCGAATTGCAGCGTGTTGGCCAGCAGCGTATCGCGTGCGCGTTCGACGCCGATCAGCAGCGACAGGTCGACGCGAGAGATCCTGGTCACCGGCTCGAGGTATTCGGGGTCGGTCTGCCAGACAAAGGCATCGGCGCCGTCGAAATCAGGTGCCTCAAGCGGCGCCGGAGACATGCGTTCCAGCGCTGCGGCGATACGCTCCATCGGGTCTGTCATGACGGCCCTCACTCCTTGCGGTCGGGATCGTCCGGCAGGTCTTCTTCGTCGTCGAAGTAGCCCTCGGCGCGCAGCCGTGCATCGCGGCGGCGTTCGACACGGCGAACCAGGAAGATCGAGATTTCGTAGAGGCCGTAGACCACGACGAACAGGATGATCTGGGTGATCACGTCCGGCGGTGTCACCACGGCGGCCAGCACCAGGATACCGACGACGGCGTATTTGCGCATGCCGCCCAGGCCGACCGCGGAAACCAGCCCCGCCTGCCCCATCAGCGTCAGAAGCACCGGCAGCTGAAAGCAGATGCCGAACGCCACGATGAACTTGATCGTGAGCTTGAGGTATTCCTGCGCCGAGCCCTGGAAGGCGATGCCGGCGACGGTCTGCCCCACCTCGGTGTCGCCCGTCAGCGTGCCGGGTTGCTGGAAACCGAGGAAGAAGTCGAAGGCCATCGGCGTGACGACGTAAAACGCAAAGGCCGCGCCGAGGAAGAACATGAACGGCGAGGCGATCAGGAACGGCAGGAAGGCGCCCTGTTCGCTCTTGTACAGGCCCGGCGCCACGAAACGCCACATCTGGTAGGAAATGTAGGGAAAGCTGAGCATCAGCCCACCCAGAAGCGAGATCGAGACCGCGACGAAGAAACCTTCCTGCAACTTGATCATGATCAGACCGCAGTCATCGCCCATGGCGTCGCGGGCCTGGCACAGCGGTTGCGTCAGAAAGTTGAAGATCGGGTTCCAGACGGTAAAGCAGATCGCCATGCCGACGATGAACGCGATCAGGGAATGAATCAGGCGCGTGCGCAGCTCGGCGAGATGTTCGATCAGCGGTGCGGAGCTGTCTTCCAGCTCATCCGTATCGCTCATGCTCAACCTTTCTTGGTGGGAGCAGGTTTCGCCTTGCGCGTTTGCGCCGGGGCGGCCTTGCGGACGGGACGGTTGATGGGTTTGGCGGTGCGGCGTGTCTGCGCGGGGGGCTGCTGTCGCGGCGCCGGCAACACGTCGGGAGGTGTCGGTTTCGGGTTGGCGATCGGGGCGACCTCGGGCACGGCCAGCGCGCTGTCGGAGGCCGCTGCGCGGGCTTGTTCATCCAGTCGTTTCTGCGCCGCATTCGCCGTCGCGGAATGGATCTTCTTGGCTGCGGCCGCACGTTCCTCGGCCAGCTTTCCGGTGTTGCTGTCCGGGGTCCACTTGGCGAAATCCGTCGCCTCCTTGACCTTGTCCAGCCCGTAGCGTTTCGGATTGGACAGCCCCTTGAGGACGTTCGAGGCGTCCTTCATGCCGGATTGATCGGCCGCATCTTCCATGGCGCGGGAAAACTCACGCGCCATGCCTCGTGCACGGCCCACGAACTGGCCGATATTGCGGAAAAGCCCCGGCAGCTCTTTCGGGCCAACCACGATCAAGGCGACGACCCCGATGAGCATAAGCTCGGTCCATCCCATTCCGAACATGGGGGATCAGACCTTGTCTTTCGACTCTTCCGGAGTCACGTCGCGCGCCGTGTCGGCATTTTCCCGTTCGATTTCCTCGGTGCCGTCGGTGACGCCGCGCTTGAAGGCGGTGATGCCTTTGCCGACTTCCCCCATCAGCGACGAAATCTTGCCACGGCCAAACAGGACCAGCACAACCACGGCGATCAGAAGAAGGCCCGGCAGGCCAATGTTATTAAGCATATCAGCTCTCCCTTGCACGGACGGATCCCCGCCGCCCGGTGTCTCAGGACACTTAATGTTTTCAAGGCGAGGATGAAAGAACCAAAGCACCGCACCCACGCTTTTTTGCGCAAACGTGCGCTTTGTGGCCGAGGAATGCCCCGATGGCGACGCCCGGCTGCGCAGCGGTGCGCGCCCTGCCCCGCCCACCACTAGGCAACCCCCGTGGCGGCGCGCGATCACGCCCGTTTCGGGCGCGAAATCGCCTTAGCGCACGGGAAACACAAAGCAGCGGTCGCGCCGGATCGTCAGCCACAGCGGCTTGCCCGGCTTGGGCAGGAACACATTCGGGACCGTCGCCTTCAGAATCGAGCCGTCGTGATCCATGCGGAATTCGACCAGGCTCTCATTGCCCATGAAACGGGCACGTTCGACCACGCCACGGGCGGGCGTTCCGTGTTCCGGGGTGGGCAGCGGGCCGGCGCCGTTCCGGTCGAAATCTATGCGCAGGTGCTGGGGCCGGATGATGATCTCGACCTCGCCGCCCTCGGGCACGCCCGGCGTCAGGAACTGACCGAACGGCGTCTGTGTCAGGGCCCCGCTGACCCGCCCCCGGATCACGTTGATATCGCTAAAGAAAGCAACCGCGTCGCGGTCTCGGGGCGCGTTGTAGATGTTGTAGGGCGCGCCCTGTTGCACGATCTTGCCGCCGCGCATCAGCGCAATCTCGTCCGCCATGCGCATGGCTTCTTCGGGTTCGTGCGTCACCAGCAGGACGGCAGCGTCCTCGGCCTTCAGCACCGCAAGGGTCTGGTCGCGAATCTCGTCGCGCAACCGGTTGTCCAGGCCCGAGAACGGCTCGTCCATCAGCATTACGCGCGGCCGTGGCGCCAGTGCACGCGCCAGGGCGACGCGCTGCTGTTCGCCCCCCGACAGGCCGTGCGGGTAGTCGTCGATATGGCGCAGCATGTCGACGCGCGCCAGCAGCTCCTCGACCCGCGCGCGCTGCTCGGCCTTGCCGGTGGACAATCCGAAGGCGACGTTCTGCGCCACGGTCAGGTGCGGGAACAGCGCGAAATCCTGAAACATCAATCCGATGTGGCGACGTTCCGGCGGGATGCGAAACACCGTGTCACAGATCAGCTGGCCATCGGTATAGATCGCCCCGGCATCCTGCATCTCGACGCCCGCGATCATCCGCAAGGTGGTGGACTTGCCGCAGCCAGACGGCCCCAGCAGGCAGGTCACCTGCCCCGGCATCACCGTCAGGCTGACATCATCGACCACGGTCAGATCGCCGTACCGGCGCGTCAGGTTGCGAATTTCCAGGCGGGGGGCGGGCTGGCTCAAGGTCTTGCTGTCCGATCGAAGGGGATAGGTCCCTGCGCATCCCCGGGCCGCACGGCGCGGCCCGGGGATGTCGGCAGGTCAAACGGTATCGGTATGATCCGCTCAGAAGGTCGAGTTGAAGGCGCCACCGTCCAGCAGAACGTTCTGCCCGATCATGAACGCCGCATGTTGAGAGCACATGAAAGCGCAGGTCTGGCCGAATCCGCTGGCCGACCCGTAGGTCTGCGCCGGAATCGTCGCCATGCGGGCCGCGCGGGCCTCCTCCAGCGTGATGCCCTTGGCCTTGACCACCCCGCCGTCCAGCGATGCCGCCCGGTCGGTGTCGTGAATGCCCGGCAGCAGGTTGTTGATATTGACACCATGCCCCGCCACCTGGCGTGCGGTGCCCGCGACATACCCGGTCAGACCGGCGCGCGCCGAATTCGACAGACCCAGCTGGCCGATGGGCGATTTCACCGATTGCGACGTGATGTTGACGATTCGGCCCCAGCCGGCCTCGATCATGCCGGGCAGCTGCGCCTTGATCAGCGCGATCGGCGTCAGCATGTTGGCATCCAGCGCCGCGATGAAATCGTCCCGGTCCCAGTCGGTCCACATGCCCGGGGGCGGTCCACCGGCGTTGGTCACCAGAATGTCGACCTGCCCCGCGGCATCCAGCACCTCTGCCCGACCGGATTCGCTGACGATATCGGCAGCAACCGCCGTCACGTTCACGCCATACAGGTCGCGAATCTCCTGCGCCGTCGCCTCCAGCGCCTCGGCGCCCCGCGCGTTCAGCACCAGGTCGACACCCGCCTCGGCCAGCGCCATGGCACATCCGCGCCCCAGCCCTTTTGAGGACGCCGTCACCAATGCGCGCTTTCCCTTGATCCCAAGATCCATGATACTCTCCTTCCGGGCGACGTTTCCGTCGCCGCCTCATCCGCAGCGATATCGCCTCAAATGCGTATATCGCGTAACTTGAACGTAACCTGCCATAGTTAGGCAACAGATCACCAGCGAGTCTTCTTGCCAGAGGTAGCCCAGGCGCTGTCATGACAACAGCCAGCCCGCAGACAATCACTGCCATTCCGGTCTATCTATCCGGCGTGATGCAGGTCGTCCATGGCGTGAACGAAGGGGATGGCCTCTCCTTCGCCGAGGAACTGGTGCCCGATGACATCTACTGGTTCGCCCCCGCAGCGACGCAGGTGCGCCTGTCCATCGAATCGCGCGACGATGGCACCACAACCGTCAGCGCACAGACAGGACATGGCACGCCCGGCGCGCGTCTCGTCCTCGACAGCTGCCTGACCTTCATGTCTCCCGATGGCGCCACCAGCGATGTTCTGGTGATCGTCGAGGTCGGGCAGGACGGCGCGGTCAACGATGTCTACGCCCTGCCCCTTGCGCCGATGATCCCGCGCACCGATTACCAGCTGGTCGGCATCGACACCCGCACCGCGCATCGCAAGCTGGCCGATGTCGCCTGCGTCTCGTTCACGCGCGGCACGCTGATCACGCTGGCCAGCGGGCGCCAGTGCCCGATCGAGGATCTTTCCGTCGGGGATCGCGTCCTGACACGCGACGACGGCGCGCAGCAGATCCGCTGGATCGGCACGTCGATCGTGCGGGCGACTGGCGCGTTTGCCCCTATCGTCATTCGCGCCGGGGCGCTGGCCAATGCCAATGACCTCGTCGTCAGCCCCGACCATCGCCTGTTCATCTACCAGCGCGTCGATGCCCTCGATGTCGGTCGAAAGGAGGTGCTGGTGCGCGCGCGCCACCTGATCAACGACGATACCGTGTTCCGACAAGAAGGCGGCTTTGTCGAATACTTCCAGCTTCTGTTCGACACGCACCAGATCATCTACGCCGAAGGGATCGCCGCCGAAACGCTGCTGCTCGATGACAACACCCGCACCGCGCTCGGCCCCCAGCTTCCCGGTGCGTTCCTCGGGCCGATGTCCGGTCACTCGGACCGCCCGCACCTCGAATACGAACTCAGCGCCGCTACCCTGCGCCGCCCCGATGCGCTCGAGATACTGCGCGGCGTCTCCCGTCGTCCGCCGCCGTCGCGCGACTGACCGCCGCATCGCGCCACCGCCCGCCCCACCTCGCACCGCCCCACCTTGCACCGCCCCACCTCGCACCGCCCGACCTCGCACCGCCGTGTCGCGCAACGCGACGCGCCGCTCCCCTTTACCGGCCAAATCGGTCGTCATTCTGCGGCGCGGGCACCCCTCTGGCCGGCCGACTGCACCTGCAACCTCTCTAGGGCGCGCCGCCACATCCACCGCTCACATACCGCTTTGATACCGACACAAATACCGACGTTGCGATTTGGGGCGCGCCGCCGCTCTCGGCCCGGCCCCGGGTGCAGCCCATGCTTGCCCTTTTTCCGATCCCTGATATATGCCGCGACATGCTGGACACCCCTTCAACCCGCCCCCAACTCCCCGCAGAAATCGCGCGCAGGCGCACTTTCGCGATCATCTCGCACCCCGATGCGGGCAAAACCACCCTGACCGAGAAGTTTCTTCTCTATGGTGGCGCCATTCAGATGGCCGGTCAGGTGCGCGCCAAGGGCGAGGCGCGGCGCACGCGCTCGGACTTCATGCAGATGGAAAAGGATCGCGGGATTTCCGTCTCCGCCTCTGCAATGTCGTTTGATTTCAAGACGTTCAGGTTCAATCTTGTCGACACGCCCGGCCACTCGGATTTCTCCGAAGACACCTATCGCACCCTGACCGCAGTCGACGCCGCCGTCATGGTGATCGACGGGGCCAAGGGGGTCGAAAGCCAGACGCAAAAGCTTTTCGAGGTTTGCCGCCTGCGGGATCTGCCGATTCTGACCTTCTGTAACAAGATGGACCGCGAGAGCCGCGAGACGTTTGATATCATTGATGAAATTCAGGAAAATCTGGCAATCGACGTGACCCCGGCCTCTTGGCCGATCGGCGTCGGGCGCGACTTTCTGGGTTGCTATGACATGCTCAATGACCGGCTTGAGCTGATGGACCGCGCCGACCGCAACAAGGTCGGTGAATCCATTGAGATCAAGGGTTTGAACGACCCCAAGCTGGATGAACTGATCCCCGCCGACCTGTTGGAAAAGCTGCGGGAGGAGGTCGAGATGGCGCGCGAATTGCTGCCGCCCTTCGATCAGCAAGCACTGCTGGACGGCACGCTGACCCCGATCTGGTTCGGCTCTGCCATCAACTCGTTCGGCGTCAAGGAACTGATGGACGGCATCGGCACCTATGGCCCAGAACCGCAGATTCAATCGGCAGAACCACGCAAGATTTTGCCAGAAGAAACAAAGGTTTCCGGCTTTGTCTTCAAGGTGCAGGCGAATATGGACCCCAAGCACCGCGACCGCGTGGCCTTCATCCGCCTTGCCTCAGGCCACTTCAAACGCGGCATGAAACTGACCCATGTGCGGTCGAAAAAACCGATGTCCATCACCAACCCTGTGCTCTTCCTTGCCTCGGATCGCGAGCTGGCCGAGGAAGCCTGGGCAGGCGATATCATCGGCATCCCCAACCACGGCCAATTGCGCATCGGGGACACGTTAACCGAAGGCGAAGCAATTCGTGTTACCGGTATCCCCTCGTTTGCACCGGAATTGCTGCAAAGCGTCCGTTCGACCGACCCGATGAAGGGCAAGCATCTTGAAAAGGCGCTGATGCAATTCGCCGAGGAAGGCGCCGCCAAGGTGTTCAAGCCGGCCATCGGGTCCGGCTTCATCGTCGGTGTCGTTGGCGCGCTTCAGTTCGAAGTGCTCGCCAGCCGGATCGAGCTGGAATATGGCATTCCCGTGCGTTTTGAACCCTCGCAGTTCACTTCGGCCCGCTGGGTCAACGGTGAGCGCCAAGCCATTGATAAGTTTGTGAATGTGAACAAGCAGCATATCTCCTACGACCATGACGGCGACACGGTTTACCTGACCCGCCTGCAATGGGACATCGATCGTGTCGTGCGGGATTATCCCGACATCACGCTGACCGCGACGAAAGAGATGATGGCCTGACGCTTGCGCGGGATCTCCCGCGCGGGCAAGCTCCCGTCATGGACAGGTCATCGACATACGGCGGTTTCGACCGGGTTCTTGCCCAGATGGAGGGCCGCCGTGACCCCTTGACCTTCGCCCCCGGCGAGGCGCTGCCCGACCTGCACATCGACCTTGCACCGCTCCGGCAGCGCAGGGTCGGCGAAGGCCCGGACACACACCAGAAATCGGCCTCAACATACTCCTATAAATACCTGGAATTGAAAGAAGAGTTCTTGGGGCAGCCCGAACTCCTCTGGCTGCATGGACTGCTTGTCGCGGCCCTGCGACGCCGCGCCCAGCCCGCCCAGGCCGCCCCGCTGTTCCTGCGCATCTGGCGGGAAGAGGCCCCGTTTTTGCTGACGCACCTCGGCCCCCGTTGGCTGGTGTCCGCGGCGACAACCTTTGCCGACCACGGCACAACCGAGGCGCAGAGGCGTGTCGGTCACAGCCTGGCGGTTCTCTTCGCCACCATGAAGCTGTACGAGACCGAGCGCCTGCATGTTCCCGCCAGCCCGAAGCAACCCTTTGACGGACCTCGCAAATCCGGGCCCCTCGCCTTGGATATGGACGCCTATGCCATCGTCAACGGCGGCCTTGACGTCAACATGCTGGGACGCCTCTGGCAAGATGCCGGGGGGGATGACACGATCCGCCCGCTGGCGCGTCATCTTCTGGGCCTCCTCGACACTGACGACCGCACTGTCTTTCGCCGTTTGCGCCTGATGAGAGAGGCGCGCGAAAACCGTCAGGAAAAGGTTGGGGAGCTGTTCTCCTTTGCTCCGCTGCACGACAAATCCAACGTGGCGCCCGCCCCTGCACAGCTGGCCAGTCTCACAGCCGGACCGCTGCGTTGGGGGGTCGTCTCCACCGTGCAGGCGCCATTGCCGCAGATCGCGCGCTTCGCCGCCTATCACCTGTCCGAAGGCGCCGCCCGCATTCAGCTTTACCTGGATACGCCAGACGCCGAAACGGCCGCATTTTTCAGCGGCGACAGTCGCGTCAGGGTCATTCAATGCACTCAGGCCTACTGGGATCGGCACCGCGCAGGGCGCCCCGAGACGCACCAGGGGCGGCAGATGCGCAACGCGACACATGCCTACCGCCGCAGCGATCTCGACTGGCTGGCGCATCTTGACGTGGACGAGGTGCTGATGCCACCGATCCCGATGTCGGATCTGCTGGTCCAGGTGCCTGCCGATACCGCCGTCGTCCATGTGCGTCCGGCCGAAATGCTGGCTGGCGGCACGCAGGACAGTGCCGCGTTCAAGTTGACCCCACGCTTTGCGGGCACGGACAAGGCTGCGCTGCAACAGATCTATCCCACCTTCGGCGCGCACCTGCGGGGCGGGTACATCAGCCATCTGGAAGGCAAGGCCGTCGTGCGCGTCGGAATCCCTGAATGTCGCCTTGGCATTCATGCACTTCTGTACAGGGGCGAACCCGCTGCCAATCGCGCCGAACTGCGAAACGGCTGGGTCGGACATGCCCATGTCCGCGACTGGCAGGATTTCCGCGATCGCCTTGATTTTCGGATGAAAAAAGGCTCCTACCAACGGCGCGGCACGACATTCGGACTGTACGACGTGCTTGAATTCCTCAAGGAAAACGAAGGTGAGGATGGCCTGAGGCAGTTCTACGACGAGGTCTGCGCCGATACGCCCGCCCTGCGTCAGGCCCTGGACGACCACCAGATGCTGCTCACCCGCCACCTCGACCTCGATGAACGGTGCCGCCAGGTTTTCGGGCGCGTGCCACCGGTCACTGGCACATGAACAGCCCGGCCTGGGGCATCGTCTCGACCATCAGGGCGCCGGCCCGGGACGTGCTGAATTTTGCCGCCTGGCACCTCGATCTGGGCGCGACCCGGCTGATGCTGCATTTCGACGACCCCGACGCCCCGGTCCCGGAGGCTTTGCGCAACCACCCCCAAATCGACGTCGTGGTCGCCGACCAGGCCTACTGGCAGCGCATTGGTCGGCGGCGTCCGACCCGTCATCAGCCCCGCCAGACCCTAAATGCCACCCGCGCCTATGCGGCCAACACAGCTTGCGACTGGCTGGCGCATATCGATGTCGATGAATTTTTGCTCTGCGACGGTCCGGTTGCGGGGCACCTGGCCCGCCTTGCACCCGAATGCCAAACCGCACGCCTTCGCCCGATCGAAGCGCTGGCCGCAGATGCTCTGCCGACCGAACCACCCGACACCCGAGTCAATTTCAAGGCATTCACCCTGCAAACGCCATTGCGACACAGGCAGACCGCGCGGATATTTCCCACCTATGGTGGATGGCTGAATGGCGGGATGCTCAGCCATGCGGCGGGAAAGCTCTTTGTCCGCAAAGGCTTGCCCGAGGCCGAATTTCGCATCCACAACGTTCTGTCGCGGGGAGAGCAAAATCCCGGCCAGGTGGAACTGAGCGATATTTCCCTGGCGCATTTTCACGCGGGACCGTGGGAGGACTGGCTGAAACACTACCGCTTTCGGCTGGAAAGCGGGGCCTATCGCGCCGGCCTACGCCCCGCCCAGGGCGCGACAGCCCCCCTGCATGATCTGCTGCGCGACCTCGAAAACCGGCGCGGCCTGGCGGGCCTGCGCCACTTTCACCAAGAGGTCTGCTGCGACACGCCCGACCTGCGCGCGCGCCTCGGGGCCGAGGGCCTGTTGCGCACTGCCGAGTTCGACTTTGCCACCCTGCGCCGCCGACACTTTGCAGATGCCACCACCTGAAAAGCGCAGTGAAAGGCCGCTGCCGTTAACACCCGGTTGCAAAGGCCCGTCGCGATTGACGTTTTGCCATTTATGCTGTATTTCGCGGGCACCATGGGGCGCGGCCGATCTGCGCTCCGGGGGCCATGAAGGCCCCCTATCTTTTCAGACGCTACGGGCCGAGATGTGTCCGTAAACACCGGATACATATGACCAAGTTTTCTGATCTGAACCTGGACCCCAAGGTCCTGAAAGCCATTGAAGAAGCCGGCTACGAGACGCCGACGCCCATCCAGGCGGGTGCGATTCCCCATGCGCTGGCTGGCAAGGACGTGCTGGGCATCGCCCAGACCGGCACCGGCAAGACGGCCAGCTTCGTGCTGCCCATGATCACGCTGCTGGCCAAGGGCCGCGCACGGGCCCGTATGCCGCGCAGCCTTGTGCTCTGCCCGACCCGCGAACTTGCCGCCCAGGTCGCCGAGAATTTCGACACCTATACCAAACACTTGAAACTGACCAAGGCGCTGCTGATCGGCGGCGTCAGCTTCAAGGAACAGGAACAGCTGATCGACCGCGGCGTCGACGTGCTGATCTGCACCCCCGGCCGTCTGCTGGACCATTTCGAGCGCGGCAAGCTGCTGCTGACCGGCGTTCAGATCATGGTCGTGGACGAGGCTGACCGGATGCTCGACATGGGCTTCATCCCCGATATCGAACGCATCTTCAGCCTGACCCCCTTCACCCGCCAGACGCTGTTCTTCTCTGCCACCATGGCCCCTGAGATCGAGCGCATCACCAATACCTTCCTCTCCGCGCCCGAGCGGATCGAGGTTGCGCGCCAGGCCACGACCGGCGCCAATATCGAACAGGGTGTGGTGATGTTCAAAGCGACGCGCAAGGATCGCGAAGCAACGGAAAAACGCCGTGTTCTGCGTGAATTGATCGACCAGGAAGGCGACAGCCTGACCAACGCCATCATCTTCTTCAACCGCAAGACCGATGTGGATACGACCGCCAAGAGCCTGCGCAAGTACGGCTATGATGCTGCGCCGATCCACGGAGATCTGGATCAGTCGACGCGCACCAAGACATTGGACGGCTTTCGCGAAGGCAGCCTCAAGATCCTGTGCGCGTCAGATGTGGCCGCGCGCGGTCTCGACGTGCCCTCCGTCAGCCACGTCTTCAACTTTGACGTGCCGAGCCATGCCGAAGATTACGTGCACCGTATTGGCCGCACCGGCCGCGCCGGTCGCAAGGGCAAGGCGGTCATGATCTGCGTGCCGAAAGACGAACGCAATCTGGCCGACATCGAAAAGCTGGTCGAAAGTGAAATTCCGCGCATCGACGTTCCGGGACGCGCCGCCCCTGCCAAGCAGGACAGCGACCAAGCCCCGGTGGCAGACGCCGCGGTGCAGACGGACGTCTCCGCCGACGCCACGCCCGAGGCAAAGCCGGCGCGTCCCACCCGTACCCGCACCCGGAGCCGCAGCAAACCAGCCGCGGACAAGGTCGTGGACAAGGGCCCCGACGATGCCGTCGCAGCCGAGGCCCAGCCGGAAACAGCTCCGGAGCAGACGGCCAAGCCCAAGCCGACGCAGCGTCGCGCCTCGCGGAAGAAACCCGCAGAAGCAAAGGCCGACGCAAACGTCCCCGAGGCCGCGCCGCAGCCCGACGCACCAGCCGAGGCAAAGCAGACAGAAGCGAAGCCCGCCGAAGCAAATGCCCAGGCCGCGAAATCCAACGATTCTCGTGGCAATGACAGCCGCTCCGCCGACAACAACAATGACCGGTCGCGGAACAACAATTCGCGTGGCAAGTCGCGCGGTGGATCGGGCGGTGACAACCGCGTTGTCGGCATGGGCGATCACATGCCCAGCTTCATCGCCCTGTCGTTCGAGGAACGTCGCGCAGGCTGATCTGCGCAGACACTCCCCCCCTCTGTCATGCCGGAAAGTCGCGCGAATTGGCGCAATTTTCCGGCCTGAACTTCAAGTCCCGGTAAGATTGCACCCCTAGCCTCCCCCGATATTGAATCATGGGGTGTCGGTATGTCGTTCGATCTGAAAATAAGCGCAGAAATCGGTCGCAGACGGTTTTCGCGCTACGCCTTCCAACACGATTGCAAATTGATCATGGACGACCTGTCGCTGACAGGCCGTCTCTTTGACATATCGCTTGGGGGGGCTGGTCTGTCGCTGCCGATGGTCGCGTCAAGCTACGGCAAGCTGAATGAGCTGAAATTCAGGATCGAGGATGTCTGCAATTTCAACGCAGTGGTGCGCTGGAAGGTCGACAAGAAGATCGGCTTGCAATTCGATCCTGTCGCGCACCGCTCGACGGCGCTGCGCGACTTGTTGGAGTCTCTGTCGATGCGGGATCAGGCGGAAAGCCGAGAGATCACCACAGTCACTTCGGGCTTCTTGCCAATCTCGTCCTGAGAGGTGTTGCGCACAACCCGGCGCAGCGCCTCTTCCAGCTTGGTATCGTTCATCAGGGTCTTGGCATCCGCCCGCCCGATGAACTGGCTCAGATCCTGTTCCAGAACATCCGTCAGCGGTGCGCTGGAGCGGCCAGTCTCGGGCAACCCCATCAGATCGCACCAAGGCTCGCCAAGGGGCTCGTCTTGTTCATCCAGCACGAAGGTAACGGTCACATGGCCATTCAGCGCCATGCGGATACGATCGCGCACGATCCCGTCCATTGCCCCGATTTGCACCGATCCATCCAGATACGTGCGGCCACTTTCGATGTATTCCGCAACCTTGGGCTGGTTGCCCGACAGGTCGAGCATCATGCCGTTGACACAAACGACTGCCGCGCGCCCCTTTGCCAGGGTCATCTTGGCGTGCTCGCGCAGGTGACGGTGTTCGCCGTGCATCGGGATAACCATCTGCGGATTAACGACGTCCTGCATCTTTTCCAGGTCGGGCCGATTGGCATGTCCTGACACGTGATACCGGCCGTTGCTGTCGTCGATCACGTCGACGCCCTGTTCGGAAAAGGCGTTCATGATCGCAATCACGCCTTTTTCGTTGCCCGGAATGGTCTTGGACGAGAACAGGAACGTGTCTCCCTCCTGCATCTGCATCCCGTGGAATTTGCCGCGCGCCAGTTGGGCCGAGGCAGCGCGGCGCTCGCCCTGGCTTCCGGTTACGATCAGCATCAGGTTTTCACGCGGGATTTCGCGCGCTTCCTCGGTGCTCACCACCTTGGGAAACCGCTCCAGCACGCCGGTTTCAAGCGATGCTTCCACCATCCGGCGCATTGCGCGCCCCATCAGGCAGATCGACCGCCCTGCGCGCTCGCCCGCTTCGGCCAGCGTGCGCACGCGTGCCACGTTGCTGGCAAAGGTCGTGGCGACCAACATGCCGCTGGCTTCGGCGATAAGGGTCTGCACCTCGGGGCCGACTTCGGATTCCGAACGGCCCGGGTTGGGCGAAAAGATGTTGGTGGAATCGCAGATCAACGCCTTGACGCCCGGCTTGGACACATCGCGCCACAGCTCTTCGTCAAACGCCTCGCCGACCAGCGGATTGAGGTCCAGCTTGAAATCACCCGTGTGGATGACACGGCCCTGCGGCGTGTCGATGACCAACGCGCTGCTTTCCGGGATGGAGTGCGAGATCGGCAGGAAACCGATGTTGAAGGGGCCTGCCTTGACCGTCGCGGGCCAGGGGCTCGCCGTTGTGACTGCGTGATCACCGATGCCATATTCCGCCAGCTTGCCGCGGGCGATATTGGCGGTAAAGGCGCGCGTATGGATCACCGGCGCGCCGAGGCGATGGTACAGGTGCCCGATGGCACCAACGTGGTCCTCGTGGGCGTGCGTGATGAACACCGCCTCCAGGCGTTTCTTGTTTTTCACCAACCAGGAAATGTCGGCAAAGATCAGATCGACGCCTGGCGTGGTCTCCATATCCGGAAAGGCGACACCGATGTCGACCAGGATCAGCCGTTCCTTGCCGGCTGGCCCATAGCCATAGACATAGGCGTTCATGCCAATTTCCCCAGCACCGCCGAGGGGGAGATAGATCAGCCGGTCGTTGCTCATGGATTGCCTAACGCTTTGTTGTAATCGTAGATGATCCGCAGACCGTGAATGGTCAGGAACTCATCGAAATGGTCGAACAGCGTATCGCCCTGTCCGAACAGCGGCGCAAGCCCCCCGGTCGAGATAATCCGCATCGGACGGTCATATTCAGCCTTGATCTGGTCGCAGACACCGCGAACCAGCCCGACATAGCCCCAGAACACCCCTGATTGCATACACGCCACGGTATTCGTGCCAATCACCTTCGCGGGCTTGGTCACGTCGACATGCGGCAAGGCGGCAGCGGCCTCGTGCAGCGCCTGAAGGCTCAGGTTGACACCCGGCGCAATGACACCGCCGACATAGGCGCCATCTTCGGCGACCACGTCAAAGGTTGTCGCGGTGCCGAAATCGACCACGATCAGATCTCCGCCATAGCGTTCAAAAGCACCGGCAGTGTTCACCAGACGGTCCGGGCCGACCTGGGTGCCCGCATCCACCCGCGGTGCCATGGGCAGCGCGCATTCAGGCTTTCCCACGACCAGCGGGCGGCAATTGAAATAGCGATCACTCAGCACCCGCAGGTTGAATACCACGCGCGGCACGGTGGTCGAGATGATGACCGCGTCGATGTCCATCGGAATCCGGTGGTGGGCCAGCAACGTCGACAGCCAGACGTAATATTGATCCGCCGTACGCTGATGTTCGGTCGACGTGCGTAACGTACACAGAAAACGCTCGCCGTCCCAGACTGAGAACACCGTATTGGTATTCCCGCAATCAATGGCCAGAAGCATGGGCTTCCTCCTCCCCTGTCCGGTCGCGCCGGTATGGTCTAGAAAAACACGTCTGCGGCAGGGATCGCATGGCGTCTCCCCTCGCAGGTCAGCACCAAGTGGCCACGCTCGTCCAGCGTTTCGAAAACGCCGGTCAGCGTCTCTGTCCCGACGCGCGCGGTGATGGTCTGGCCCAGGTGGCTGGCGCGGGCCAGCCAGGCGTCGCGGATCGGGCCAAACCCGAGGCTGCGCATCGTTGCTTCGTGCGTCGCGTAATGCACCGCCAGAACGTTCAGAAATTCCTCGGGCCGCACGAGGGCGCCGGTTTCCTGCGCCAAGGCCACCGGTCGCAGCGCCTGCGGCTCCACGTCCTGCGGTGCTGGCGCCTCGGCCAGGTTGACGCCGATCCCAATGGCCAATCCCGGCATGCCGGCATTTGGCGCCAAGCTCTCCAACAGGATACCGGCCACTTTCGACCCGTTCAGCAACACGTCATTTGGCCACTTCAGCGAAAACGGGTCGGTCCGCCCGGTCAGGGTGACAAAGGCATCATGCACCGCCAGCGCGGTCACAAAGGACCGCAGCGCGATCGTGTCAGCGCGTTCAGCCAACGGCAGGATCAGCGTCGCCGCGAAATTGCCCCGGGGATGTGCCCAAGGCCGCCCACGGCGGCCTCGTGCCTTTGTCTGGTTCAGCGCCAACAGCCAGATCGGCCCCTCCTGCAGCGTCGAATAACGCCGCCGTGCTTCGTCCAGAGTGCTGTCCACTTCGGCCAGCACCACCCGTCCGTAGCCATCGGGCCAATCGTCAGGCATCGGCACCGACAAGGTCAGTTGACCAGTGTCAGGGCCGCAGCTTCGGCCAGGCTCTCGATGCCGAACAGGTTCACGACACCCAGCACCATGATCCCGGCAGACACCATCAGCAGCGACCACAGAACCGGGCTTTTCGGTGTGACCAAGGGGTCATTGGATTCACCGAAATACATGTAGAACACGATCCGCAGATAGTAGAATGCGCCGATCACCGATGCGATCACGCCCAGCACCGCCAGCCAGCCTAGGCCCGCTTCGTAGGCCGCACGCAGAACGTACAGTTTACCGAAGAACCCGACCAGCGGCGGCACGCCCGCAAGGCTGAACATCAGAACCAGGACGGCCAAAGCGCGACCCGGATGGTTTGCCGAATACATCTTCAGCGCCATGATATCCGTCACCGGCTGCCCGTCCCGCTCCATCGACAGGATAAAAGCGAACGCGCCGATGTTCATGACGATATAGATCGACATGTAGATCAGCATTGCCTGCACGCCGAATGCCGTGCCCGCCGCCAGGCCCATCAGGGCATAGCCCATGTGTGCAATCGAGGAATAGGCCATCAGGCGTTTGATGTTGGTCTGACCGATGGCCGCGACCGATCCGAGGAACATCGACAGCAACGAAATGACGGCCAGGATCTGTTGCCAGTCCCCCACGATACCGCCGAAGGCGTCGAACACCACACGGGCAAACAGGCCCATGGCCGCGATCTTGGGGGCCGTGGCAAAGAACGCGGTGATCGGCGTAGGCGCCCCCTCGTATACGTCGGGCGTCCACATGTGGAACGGCACCGCCGATACCTTGAACGCCATGCCCGACACCATGAACACCAGCCCGAACAGCAGACCAAGCGGCGCGTGCCCCTCGCTCATCGAGGCAAGGATCCCGCTGAACAGCGTCGTGCCCGAAAAGCCATAAACGAGAGACGACCCGTACAGCACCAGACCCGAGGAAAGCGACCCGAGCACGAAGTACTTAAGTCCCGCTTCCGTCGACTTGATGCTGTCGCGGCGCAACGATGCAACGACATAGAGCGCCAGCGATTGCAGCTCCAGCCCCATGTACAGCGTGATCAGATCACCGGCAGAGACCATCACCAGCATCCCCAGCACGGCCAGAGTGACCAACACCGGGTATTCAAAGTTCAGGATCTTGCGTCGGGCCATATATTCCTGGCCCATGATCAACACGGCAGCCGCCGAGAACAGGATCACGACCTTGGCAAAGCGGGCGAACCCGTCGGCGTTGTACATGCCGTGAAACGCGGTTTCAGGTGTGGTGCGGGTGGCAATGAAAAGCCCGATAATCACATAGATGATCGCCGTGACCCAGACCAGCAGCCCCGCAGACTTGTCCTTGCTCGTGTAGACCGCCCCGACCAGCGACAGCATCGCGAAGCAGGCCAGAATGATCTCCGGCAAAATTACGTTCAGATCAGCCTGAAGCATCAGGTAGCCTCCAGATCAGTGCGACGAGGCCACGGCGACAGCCGCATCGCCAAGGCGATCGGCCGCTGCCAGGGCGGTTTCGTGGTTTGCGATCAGTGCCTCGACCGAGGGACCGATCATATCGGTAACGAGCGACGGGTAGACGCCCAGCAGGATCGTCATGACGACCAGCGGCGTAAAGATCCACTTTTCCCGGGCGCTCATGTCCTTGATGGACTTCAGGCTTTCCTTGATCAGGTCCCCCATGACGACGCGACGGTACAGGTACAGCCCATAGGCCGCCGAAAAGATCACGCCGGATGTCGCGACCAGCGCGACCCAGGTATTGACCTGGAAAATGCCCATCAACGTCAGGAATTCGCCGATGAACCCGCTGGTTCCGGGCAGACCGACGTTCGACATGGTGAAGAACATGAAGATCAGCGCATAGGCTGGCATCCGGTTGACCAGGCCGCCATAGGCCGAAATCTCGCGCGTGTGCATCCGGTCGTAGATCACCCCGACACAAAGGAACAGCGCGCCCGAGATAAAGCCGTGGCTGATCATTTGGAAGATGGCGCCGTCGACCCCCTGCTGGTTGGCGGAAAAGATGCCCATGGTGACATAGCCCATGTGCGCCACCGACGAATAGGCGATCAGCTTTTTCATGTCTTCCTGCACCAGCGCGACCAGGCTGGTGTAGACGATGGCGATCGCACTGAGCCAGAGGATCAGCGGTGTCATCACATCGGCCCCGACCGGAAACATCGGCAGGCTGAAGCGCAGGAAACCGTAGCCACCCATTTTGAGCAGGATCGCCGCCAGCACCACCGACCCTGCGGTCGGTGCCTGAACGTGCGCGTCAGGCAGCCAGGTGTGCACGGGCCACATCGGCATCTTGACCGCGAAGCTGGCAAAGAAGGCGATGAACATCAGCGTCTGCATCCCACCCACGATGTGAATGCCCAACAGCGAGAAGTCGGAGGAGCTGAAGTCATGCATCATCAGCGTCGGAATATCCGTGGTTCCCGCATCGGTGAACATCGCCACCATCGCGACCAGCATCAGAACCGAGCCGAGGAAGGTATAGAGGAAGAACTTGAAGCTGGCATAGATGCGGTTCGCCCCACCCCAGATCCCGATGATCAGGAACATCGGGATCAGACCGGCTTCGAAGAACAGATAGAACAGCACCAGGTCCAGCGCCATGAACACGCCGAGCATCAGCGTTTCCAGCAGCAGGAAGGCAATCATGTATTCCTTGACGCGCTTGTTCACGCCCCAGCTTGCCCAGATCGTCAACGGCATCATGAAGGTCGTCAGCAACACGAAGAGAACCGAAATCCCGTCGACGCCCATCTTGTACTTCATGCCGAGCAGCCAGTCGCGCTCCTCGACCATCTGAAAGCCGGTGTCGGCGGAATTGAACCCGGCCAGGATGAACAGCGACACGAGGAACGTCAGAGTGGTGGCGATCAGCGCCACCCACTTGGCATTGCGCTGCGCAGCCGCATCCTCGCCCCGAAGAAAGATCGCCAGGATCAGGGCCGCTATCGCGGGCATGAAGGTGACGATGGAGAGAAGATTGTTCATTATTCCGCCCCTCCGGTGAGCGACATCCAGGTGACGAAGACCGCGATACCGATCACCATCGCGAATGCATAGGTAAAGATGTAACCATTCTGCGCACGGCCCGCGAGCCGGGTGAAGAAGGGGATGATCCCCATCGCCAGCCCGTTGATGCCGCCGTCGACGACCTTGCCGTCACCGCTTTTCCACAGCGTCCGACCGATCCAGAAGGCCGGGCGTACGAAGATGAAATCGTACAGCTCGTCAAAGTACCACTTGTTCAGCAGGAACAGGTACAGCGGGCGGTTCGCGTCGGCCATCCGCTTGGGCAGCGTCGTGTCCTTGATGTACATCGCCCAGGCGATGATGAAACCAAGAAGCATCGCGATGAACGGGCTCAGCTTGACCCAGGCCGGGGCATGGTGTGCCTCTTCCAGGGTGTGGTTGTCCGGCGCCATGAAGATCGCGCCCTGCGGCGCAATGCCGGGCGTGACGACATCGTGGTCGCCCGCAGCGCCGTGCTCGGCCTCGGCCCCCTCGCCCTGCGCCGACGCAACGGCGTGGGTGTCACCTTCGGACGTCCCTTCAGACGCCTCGGCGTGGTGCTCGGGCATTCCGAAAAAGCTCAGCACCTTGTCATGATCCCCGAAAAAGCTGTTGTACCACAACATCCCCGAAAAGATCGCGCCAAGGCTCAGCACGCCCAGCGGGATCAACATGACCTTCGGGCTTTCATGGGCATGGTCGTGGGTGTGCTTGTCACCGCGCGGCGTGCCATAGAAGGTCAGGAAGATCAGCCGCCAGGAATAAAAGCTGGTGAACAGTGCCGCGATGACCAGCATCCAGAAGGCATAGCCCCCCTGAGTACCCGCATAAGCGGACTCGATGATCGCATCCTTTGACAGGAACCCGGCCAGGCCGATGCCCGTGAACGGAATGCCGACGCCGGTAATCGCCAGCGTGCCGATCACCATCGCGTAGAAGGTATAGGGGATCTTTTTCCGCAACCCGCCATAGTTTCGCATGTCCTGCTCGTGGTGCATCGCATGGATGACAGACCCGGCGCAAAGGAACAGCAGCGCCTTGAAGAAGGCGTGCGTCAGAAGGTGGAACATCGCCGCCGAATAGACGCCAACACCCGCTGCCACGAACATGTAACCCAGCTGCGAACAGGTCGAATAGGCGATGACGCGCTTGATGTCGGTCTGCACCAGGCCAACGGTTGCGGCAAAGAATGCCGTGGTCGCCCCCATGAAGGTGATGAACGCCAGTGTCTGCGGCGCATATTCCATCAGCGGCGACATGCGGCACACCAGGAACACACCGGCGGTAACCATGGTCGCGGCGTGGATCAGCGCCGACACGGGCGTCGGGCCTTCCATCGCGTCAGGCAACCAGGTGTGCAGAAACAACTGCGCCGACTTGCCCATGGCACCGATGAACAGCAGGAACGCCAGCAGGTTGGCGGCATTCCAGTCCTGCCAAAGGAAGCTGATCGACGTCTCTGCGATCTGCGGCGCGGCGGCAAAGACATCGTCCAGGTGAATACTGTCGGTCAGATAGAACAGGCCGAAGATCCCCAGGGCAAAGCCGAAGTCACCCACGCGGTTGACGACAAACGCCTTCATCGCCGCGGCATTGGCCGAGGGTTTCTT
This sequence comes from Pseudooceanicola sediminis, assembly GCF_003575965.1. Classification (GTDB taxonomy): domain Bacteria; phylum Pseudomonadota; class Alphaproteobacteria; order Rhodobacterales; family Rhodobacteraceae; genus Pseudooceanicola; species Pseudooceanicola sediminis. The sequence goes on from NZ_QWJJ01000006.1 coordinate 21,742, forward strand.
GTAGTAGAACCCGATCAGCAGATACGACGCGACACCGACCCCTTCCCAGCCAAAGAACATCTGCACAAGGTTGTCGCTGGTGACCAGCATCAGCATCGCAAATGTGAAAAAGCTCAGGTAGGCAAAGAACCGGGGCCGATACTCCTCGGCGTCAGTGAAGTTCTCGTCGTGCGCCATGTAGCCAAGGCTGTAAAGGTGCACCAGCGCAGAGACCGTCGTGACCACGATCAGCATCGTCGACGTCAGGCGATCCAGCCGGATACCCCACGACGTGCTCAGCGATCCGCTCTCGATCCAGCGCATCAGCTCGATGTGCTGCACAAGTTCAGGCGTGGTGAAAAAGGTGATCCAGCTCAGGAAACAGGCGAGGAACAGCAGACCGGTGGTCAGGTACTGGGCACCCTTCACCGTGATCAGCCGCCAGCCGAAGCCCGCGATCAATGCGCCGATCAGTGGCGCGAAGAGGATGATCGATACCATTGGCTCAGCCTTTCATCACGTTGACGTCTTCCACGGCAATCGTACCGCGGTTACGGAAGAAGCAGACGAGAATGGCAAGCCCGATGGCTGCCTCGGCCGCCGCGACGGTCAGCACGAACAGGGTAAAGACCTGCCCGGCAAGATCCCCGAGGAAGCTGGAGAATGCGACAAGGTTGATATTCACTGCCAGCAGGATCAGCTCGATGCTCATCAGCAGGATGATGATGTTCTTCCTGTTCAGGAAGATCCCGAAAATCCCGATGACGAACAGCGCGGCCGCCACCGTCAGGTAATGTTCGATTCCGATCATGTCCCTCGGTTCCTTTTGTCCCCTGTGCCGGCGTTTGTGCGGCACTGGTCTTGATCTTGTTTGCAGCCGTCCCGCATGGGGCGGCCCGTCCCGGTCAGCGGCCCTTAAAGGCCCTGCCCCGGTTTCACGTCCTTCATTTCCATCGCCTTGGCCGGATCGCGCCACATCTGGTGCAGCACGTTCTGACGCTTGATGTCCGTGCGATGGCGCAGCGTCAGCACGATGGCCCCGATCATCGCGACCAGCAGGATCATCCCTGCCAGCTGGAAAACCAGGAAATATCGTTCGTAGATCAGCAGACCGAGCGCAGCGGTGTTGCTGACGCCGTCCGGCGTGATCGCCGTCCGTGCCGCTTCTGCGCCTTCGGAGGTCGACCAGCTGCCGAATGCCAGACCGAATTGCATCAGCAGGATGACACCGATCAGCAGCGCCAGCGGCATGTACCTGGCCATTTCCGCCTTCAGCTCGGCAAAGTCCACGTCCAGCATCATCACAACGAAGAGGAACAGCACCATAACCGCACCGACGTAGACGATGATCAGCAACATTGCCACAAACTCAGCACCCAGCAGCACGAACAGGCCGGCGGCGCTGAGGAAGGTCAGGATCAGCCACAGCACCGAATGCACCGGGTTGCGCGAGATCACGGTGAAGAGACCCCCGACAACCGCGCTCAGCGCGAAGAGGTAGAAGGAAAGCGCGGCGATGGTCATGTCTCATCATCCTCTTGTTCGTCCATGACCTCCTTGGCGAGCTGCCCGGCCCGGGTCATGGCTGGTATACCGGCGAACATCGACATCTGTGCGATGGCCTCGGCGATTTCTTGTTTCGTGGCGCCCGCTTCCAGCAGATGCCGCACCGTGATGCGCACCTGCGTGTCGGCCTGCGCGCCCTGCATCGTCAGACCGGCCAAGGTCAGGAACAGCCGTGTCTTGCTGTCCAGCCCGTCCTTGTTGAAGCCCTTGCCAAAGGCCATCTCCATCCACTCTTTCGGGATGGTCGGCCAAAGCTGCTCGAACCCCTTGGGCGAGAAATGTTCAAGCGCCGGATTCATGGCACGTGCCATGTCCTGTGCCTGCTGCATCATCATCTCGAAGGGGTTCTTTGCATCGCTCATCTGTAGGGTGCATCCAGTTCGAGGTTCATGGCGATTTCCGCCTCCCAGCGATCCCCGTTCTCAAGCAGCTTCTGCTTGTCATAAAACAGTTCTTCGCGGGTTTCGGTGGCGAACTCGAAATTCGGCCCCTCGACGATCGCATCCACCGGGCAGGCTTCCTGGCAGAAACCACAGTAGATGCACTTGGTCATGTCGATGTCGTAGCGCGTGGTCCGGCGGCTGCCGTCTTCGCGCGGCTCGGCATCGATGGTGATCGCCTGCGCCGGGCAGATCGCTTCGCAAAGCTTGCACGCGATGCAGCGTTCCTCGCCATTGGGATAGCGGCGCAGCGCATGTTCACCCCGAAAGCGCGGGGACAACGGCCCCTTTTCGTGCGGATAGTTCAGCGTCGCCTTGGGCTTGAAGAAATACTTCAGGCCCATCTTCATGCCCTTGAACATGTCGAACAGCAGGAAATATTTGGCGGCGCGGGTATAGTCGATGGCTTGGGTTGCCATGGGTCAGCCTCCAATCATCCAGCGGGCATAGGCCCCACCGAATGCTTCAAATTTTGCCAGAAATGCCACGATCACGACCCAGCCCAACGACAGCGGCAAGAATACCTTCCAGCCGATCCGCATCAGTTGGTCATAGCGATAGCGGGGCACGACAGCCTTCACCATGGCGATGATGAAGAACACGATCAGCACCTTGCCGAAGAACCACAGGAACCCGTCGGGCAGACCAGGGATCGGCGACAGCCAGCCACCGAAGAACAGCAGCGTCATCAATGCGCACATCAGCACGATCGCGACATATTCACCGATCATGAACAGCAGGAACGGCGTCGACGAATATTCCACCTGATAGCCTGCCACCAGCTCGGATTCAGCTTCGGGAAGGTCGAACGGCGGGCGGTTGGTTTCGGCCAGCGCCGAGATCAGGAACAGGAACACCATCGGCAGATGCGGCAGCCAGTACCAGTTCAACAGCCCCAGGTTGCCATCCTGCGCATGCACGATGTCGGTAAAGTTCATCGATCCGGTCGAAATGATCACACCGATGATGATCAGCCCGATCGACACCTCATAGGAAATCATCTGCGCGGCAGAGCGCAAGGAGCCGAGGAACGGGTATTTCGAGTTCGACGCCCAGCCCCCCATGATCACGCCGTAGACCTCAAGCGACGAGATGGCAAAGACATACAGGATGGCGACGTTGATATCCGACAGCACCCATCCTTCGCTGAACGGGATGACCGCCCAGGCGATCATTGCCAGCACGAAGGACAGCATCGGCGCCAGCAGGAACACGAACTTGTCCGCCCCCGCCGGGATCACCACCTCTTTCGTGATGTATTTCAGGAAATCCGCAAAACTTTGCAGCAGGCCAAAGATGCCCACCACGTTGGGGCCCCGGCGCAACTGCACCGCCGCCCAGACCTTGCGGTCCGCGTAAAGCAGAAAGGCCAGTGCGACCAGAAGCGGCACCACGATCAGCAGAACCTGCCCAATGATCAGAAGCAGGATGCCAAGCGGGTTGGAGGTGAAAAATTCAGCCATGTGTCCTCACACCGTCGGTATACCGTTAGCCGCGCATTGCGCGGCGGCGACGTCTGCGTCGATCGTCAACGTGCCCTTGGGCAGGTCAGCCGAGACGGTATAAACCGCATCTGCTTCCCAGTGACCAGAGCGTTCGGAGACATTTGTCCGCAGATGTCTTGCAAATCCGTAGCCACGAATGAGCGTATATTGCGCAGCCGCGCAATCTGCATAATCCGTGACGTCGTCAGCGTTGCGCGCACCCTGCATGGCGACCCGGAAATTGACCAGGGTGTCATCCAGAAGGCGCGTTTCGATTCCTTCGTAGACCGGGGCAAACACCGGTTCGGCACGCTGTGTCGGCTCTGCGTCAGGCGGCGGCTTCGCCCCCGCCGAAGCACAGGCCGACAGCGCCAGCGCGCCGGCCCCGATATATGCCCCGTATCCGCTCATTCCGCGGCCATCGGCGCAGCCGCGCGTTCCGCCGCGCGCCGCGACAGATCCGCCATCACTTCCGATGCGCGTGCGATCGGGTTGGTCAGGTAGAAATCCGTCACCGGCAGGGCGAAACTGCCCTTGCTCAGCGGCTTGACCTCAAGCGGCTGCCAGTCGTTTTCCGGCACCATGTCGATCTGCGCCAGATGCGGCACCGCCTCGATCAGCGCACGGCGCAGTTGCGCCAGGCTGTCGAAGGGCAGCGTCGCCCCCAGCTCCGCCGAAAGCGCCCGCAGGATGGCCCAGTTTTCCTTGGCCTGGCCGGGGGCATAGCCTGCCCGCATGGCCAGTTGAGGGCGACCTTCCGTGTTCACGAAGACGCCGTTTTCCTCGGTCCAGGCAGCGCCCGGCAGGATCACGTCGGCACGGTGCGCACCGCGGTCCCCGTGGCTGCCCTGATAAATCACAAAGCTGCCGGGCTTGATGTCCAGCTCGTCGGCGCCCAGCGAATAGATCACCTCCGCGTCCTTGACGGCCGCGCCCATGCCACCTTCGGTCACGGCACCGATGTCCATCGCGCCGACGCGGGCCGCAGCCGTATGCAGGATCAGCAGTTTCGACTTGGAGTTCTCGGCCAGCTTCATCGCATGGGCCAGCACATCCGCGCCGCCCTCGCCACGCAACGCACCCTGCCCGACGATGACGATGGAATTCTTGTCCTTCGTCTCGCCGATCTCCTTGGACGACAGATCCGCCAGCGTGCTGCGGTCGCTGCCGACATGCACGTACTCATAGCTCAGATCGACCGCGTCCCCGATCAGCCCGACGGTTGCACCGCGCAGCCAGGCCTTGCGGATACGGGCGTTCAGGACCGGCGCTTCGATGGCAGGATTGGTCCCGATCAGCTGGATCATCTCGGCGCTGTCGATATCTTCGATCGTGGCCGTGCCGACATAGCCGGAGCGGTTGCCTGCCGGCAGCTCGGCCCCATCGGTGCGGCACTCCACGACACCGCCAAGCCCCTCGATCAGCTGTTTCAGCGCATAGGACGCCTCGACCGAGGCCAGATCACCGATAAGACCGGCAACCTTCTTGCCCTTCATCGCATTCGCGGCAGCGGCCAGCGCCTCGGGCCAGGTCGCGGGCTTCAGCTTGCCGTCGACCCGGACGTAAGGCGTATCAAGGCGTTGCCGGCGCAAGCCGTCCCAGACAAAGCGCGTCTTGTCCGAAATCCACTCTTCGTTCACGCCATCGTTGTTGCGCGGCAGGATGCGCATGACTTCGCGCCCCTTGGTGTCGACGCGGATGTTCGAACCAAGGGCATCCATCACGTCGATGGTCTCGGTCTTGGTCAACTCCCAGGGCCGCGCGGTAAAGGCATAGGGCTTGCTGACCAGCGCGCCAACCGGGCACAGGTCGATGATGTTGCCCTGCATGTTGGAATGCAGCGTCTGGTTCAGATAGCTGGTGATCTCGGCATCTTCGCCGCGCCCCGTCTGCCCCATCTGGTGGATACCGGCCACCTCGGTGGTGAAACGCACGCAACGGGTGCAGGAAATGCAGCGGGTCATGTGGGTCTCGACCAGCGGGCCCAGGTCCAGATCTTCGCTGGCGCGCTTGGGTTCACGATAGCGGCTGAAGTCGACGCCATACGCCATCGCCTGATCCTGCAGATCGCATTCACCACCCTGATCGCAGATCGGGCAATCCAGCGGATGGTTGATCAGCAGGAATTCCATGACGCCTTCGCGGGCCTTCTTGACCATGGGCGAGTTTGTCTTGACGACCGGCGGCTGGCCTTCCGGCCCGGGCCGCAGATCCTTGACCTGCATCGCGCAGGACGCGGCGGGCTTGGGCGGGCCGCCGACAACCTCGACCAGGCACATCCGGCAGTTGCCCGCGATGGACAGCCGCTCGTGATAGCAGAACCGCGGCACTTCCACCCCGACCTGTTCACAGGCCTGGATCAGCGTAAGGGCCGGATCTACCTCGATCTCCTGGTCGTCGATGATGATCTTGCGAAGGTCAGACATGCGTGCTCACTTTGCTCTCAGAAGGACACCGATGCGGCTGTTCCGCGCGATCTCGGCATCGCCGAGCCTGCACAGATCCGCCGCATTATCGGGGTCCAGACCTTGGGATTTCATGTAATTCTCGCCCAGCTTGCGAATGCGGGCCTTTTCGGCGTCGCTTCGGACATAGGACAGCACGTCCCTGTTCGAATAGCCCATATCCCGCGCCAGATTGCGCAGGTCGTTCAGCTGCATCCAGCCCTTGACAGTGCGGGCATCGATCCGGTCGCACTTGTCGCTGATCTCGATCGCCATTGCGATCCAGAGCATTTCGCCGTCGATCTCCTGCACGTCGCGCAGCGCCGGGCGCGCAGCGGCTGGGCTGACACTCAGGCCAGCCCCGGCCAGGCCAAGCCCCGCCAGCAGCAGCGCGGTCGCGCCCAGCCGGGCAAAACGATATCTCAGTTCGATTACCATCCGCGGCAGGTCCCGCTGAACAGCATTCCGGCGTCGGTGATCGGCGGGGTCGCGCTGTCGGGGCCGACGCTCCAGTCGATCATGGAATCGCCGTAGTACTTGATACAATGCTGCACCCCTTCATAACGGGCGGCCTCGCGCGCGCCGGTCAGGCTCTTTTCAGGCTTGCTGACCGCGACGGTAAAGGCCCGGGCATCTGCGGGATCGGCGCTCAGCTTGGCCCGGAAATAGGCGCCGTCAAACGCCGGGCGTCCGCCGTTGCGCAGCCCACCCTTGACCTGCTCGGTACAGCCCGACAGCGCCAGCAGCGCCGCACATCCCAACAGGGTGCCACGCGCCAGCACCTTGGCCGGATACAGGAGGAGAGCCTTCTTGGACATTACGATCAGTTTCCCTGCTTTGAACGGGCTGGCTTTGGCGCAGGCCCCTTGCCGATCATGCGACGGATGGCCAGCTTTGCCTTGTGCACCCGCTGCTCTGGCAACAGCCGCTCAACAACAAGTGCCTTGATCATCTTGGCAGTCTGACCATGGGTCTCGAAGCTCCACAGCCGATCCGCTGCATTCAGTTTCTTCAAACCGGCCTCGAAGGCCGCCCAATTGCTGACCTTGCCTGCAATCTCGGATGTCTTGTCCTGTTTGGTCAGACCGCCTTCAACCGGCGCGCAATCGCCCAGATCCACACCAAGATCGGTGTAGAACTGTTGCACAACCTCGATCGAGGGACGCCCGCTCTGATAAACCTGCTCATAGGACAATTCCGCCATGTCCAGCCCGCGACGCTCTGCCAGAAAGCGACTTACCTGAAAATATGTCTGCTGGGTCTTCTGCCATTGGCGAAAGGCCGCAGGGCTCAGCTCGGGCTTGATATCAGTGGTGTCGACCCGTCCCCAGGCCCCGACAGCCTTGGCCTTGCAGATCGAGACATACATCTCGATCGGCGCACGGTGCATCATGTAGCACACCGGCGAAAACCGCGTCATGATCTCGTCGATCTGGCGAAAGGTCAGATGGCCTGGAAAAATCTTCAGCTGAATCGCACCCAGCCCCTTGGCTTCGGCCACTTTTTGCAACTCGCCCAGCATTGCGGCCGGGTCGGAGCGCCGCAACGCGCCAAGATGCGCCGCGATCTCGGGTTTCAGACGCTCGCCGTCAACGGCATCCGTACCGTAGATCGTCGTCGGATTGGCCCGCAATTCCCATGCGTCGGTGCTGTGGAACACTTCCCCAAGGCCGATGACATTCGGGCTGCCAAGCAACATATAACGCAGTGCCGAGGACCCGGTACGTGGTCCAGAAAATTCAAGAATAATCTGTGTCATACCTCGACTCCCCTGTGCGTCAGATCAAACATGCCTGCCGCATTGGCCAATTGGCCGCCGCAGCACCGGACCCACAGCGCAACGCAATGAGGCTGGCGCGCGCTGCGCACCAGGTCCTCATTCGCGACGTTATGGGGGAAAACCGACATCCTTCTTGCTACCTCGCCGCCAGAACGGTCGCGCCACGGCCCACGCGTTTGGCCTTGATCCGCTCTTCGATCTCGTCGCGGAAGTGGCGGATCAGACCCTGAATCGGCCAGGCTGCCGCATCACCAAGGGCGCAGATCGTGTGACCTTCAACCTGTTTGGTGACGTCCAGCAGCATGTCGATTTCCTCGACCTCCGCCTCGCCCGACACCAGGCGATCCATCACGCGCATCATCCAGCCAGTGCCTTCACGGCAGGGCGTGCACTGGCCGCAGCTCTCGTGCTTGAAGAACTTTGCCAGACGCCAGACCGCTTTCACGACGTCGGTGTTCTGATCCATGATGATCATGCAGCCTGTGCCGAAGGACGACTGGTTCTGACGCATCCAGTCGAAATCCATGATGGCATCCTCAAGCTTGTCCTTGGGCAGGACCGGGCAGGACGCGCCGCCGGGGATGATCGCCTTCAGGTTATCCCAGCCACCGCGCACACCGCCGCCGTGCCGCTCGATCAGCTCGCGCACGGGCAACGACATCGCTTCTTCAAAGACGCAGGGGTTGTTGACGTGCCCGGTCAGCGCGAACAGCTTGGTGCCGACGTTGTTGGGGCGGCCAAAGCTGGAAAACCATTCGGGGCCGCGCCGCAGGATCGTCGGCACAACCGCGATGGATTCAACGTTGTTCACGGTCGTCGGGCAGCCGTACAGGCCCGCACCGGCCGGGAACGGCGGCTTCATGCGCGGCATCCCCTTCTTGCCCTCGAGGCTCTCCAGCAGGGCCGTCTCTTCACCGCAGATATAGGCCCCGGCACCGTGGTGCAGGTACAGGTCGAAATCCCAGCCGGAGCCGCAGGCGTTCTTGCCCAGCATCCCCTTGTCGTAGGCTTCGTCGATCGCCGCCTGAAGGGCTTCACGCTCGCGGATGTATTCGCCGCGGATGTAGATATAGCTGGCGTGCGCGTTCATTGCGAAGGAAGCAATCAGCGCCCCCTCGATCAGCGTATGCGGATCATGGCGCATGATCTCGCGGTCCTTGCAGGTCGCGGGCTCGGATTCATCGGCGTTGATCACCAGGTAGGACGGGCGACCATCGCTTTCCTTCGGCATGAAGGACCACTTCAGACCGGTCGGAAAGCCCGCACCGCCCCGGCCCCGCAGCCCAGATGCCTTCATCTGGTCGATGATCCAGTCGCGGCCCTTGCCGATGATATCCGCAGTCCCATCCCAATGGCCGCGGCTCTGCGCGCCTTTCAGCGAACGGTCATGCATACCATACAGGTTGGTAAAGATGCGGTCCTGGTCCTTGAGCATGTCTTACCCTTTGTCATCCCGGCGTGCGCGCCAGATTTGTGCTGTCACCACCAGCGCCCAGATCAGGGCAGCGATGGCGGCAAAATCGAAAAGAAAGGCGTACCGTTCCGGCAGCCCGAGCGTACCGCCCAGAAACTGAAGCCCCATCCAGACAACCATGGTGGCGGCAATCACGATGCCGACCATGCGGGCCTTGCGGGCCTGCGCCATTGCTGCCGAACGGTTCCCCGTCATGTTCATTCCCTTACGCCCCTCCGTCCGAGAGGAACGCTCTTGCCTGCGCGACCCAGTCATCCCGGGTGACGCGCCCCTTGAACCCTTTCAGGTTCTCCTCGACCCAGGCCACCTCGGCCACGGTCCAACTCGCGATCTGGGCGAAATGGTGAATGCCCATCTCGTTCAGCGTGGTCTCGGCCTTGGGGCCCAGACCCTTGATCTTCTTCAGGTCGTCCGCCCCGCCCGAACGCGGGGCCGTCAGACCTTGCGGCGCCACCGGATGTACCGGCTCGGGGTCACGCGCCTCGGCATCCTCGGCGTCCGGCTCCAGCAGCCGGTCCTCGGCGACCGTATCCGGCGTTGTCGCGGCCGGTGCTGCGGCCGGTGTAGCAGGCGGTGTTTCCGCCGCTGCGGCCCGTGCCGGTTGCGCCTCCTCCGGCACCGCTGGCGACGTTCCGCCTGATGCCGCAGCCCCGGTCGGGGCAGGTTCGGCGCGCGGCGCGAACATCGCCTCGGCCACCAGCGTCTCGCCTTCGCGCGAAACCTTGCCCGTGCCCCCGTGCACATCCCGGCCCGCACGCATCTCCGGGGCGCAGATCCCCTTCGACAGGCCCGCCCAGGCAAGGACGGCAATCAAGATCGACAGGAGCAGCGCCAGAAAGAACCCAAGGGATGCCGTCAACCCGATCAGCAGCGTGATGGCGATCACCACGCTCAGCCCCAGGCAGGTCGCCCTGCAGATATCTGCCGTCTTTCCCATCCGACTCCGTCTGTCTGGCCCGCGTCCGGGCCGCCCCTACTGCCCCTTGTTGCCCTAGGCGTCGCCCGTCAGGGCCCTGGCCTGCGCAACCCAGTCACCACGACTGACCGCACCGCTGAAACCCGTCAGGTTCTCGTCCACCCAGGCCACTTCGGCGTCGGTCCACGACGCGATCTGGTCCAGATGATAGATCCCCATTTCGTTCAATTGCCGCTCCGCTTTCGGCCCCAGCCCCTTGAGCTGCTTGAGATCGTCTGCACCGCCATCGCGCGGGGCATCCAGACGGCCTGGCTTGGCATGACCCTCGGCAGGTGCGCCACCGGCTGCCTCGTCGTCCGTCTCGACCTTGCCGGTCGACTCGGCGGTCGATTCCTGTTCGGTGACACCGCTGTCGTCCACCGGCTTGCCGGCTGCGGGACGTGGCTCCTTCTCCGAGATTTCTTCCTTGGTCGGGGTCCTGACCGGGCCGTCCTGCAACCACGGTGTCAGGATCGGAACCTCGGTTCCGTCGATACGCTTGACCGTGTCGCCCAGATCAACCGCCAGGCCGACGCTGGCGTTGTACTGCGTGCGCCCGCTGTCATGTTCCTTCAGCGTCACCAGCCCCGACAGCGGCTCCGAGGAAAAGCGACCGTTCTGCGGCCCCGGCACCGGCACTTCGCCCGCCGCCAGCCTGTCCAGCAGATCAGACAGTTTCTCGGCCGTCAGGTCTTCGTAGTAATCCTTGCCGATCTGCGCCATCGGAGCGTTGGAGCACGCCCCCAGGCACTCGACCTCTTCCCAGGTGAACTTGCCGTCGGCGCTCAGCGTGTGCGGCTTGGCGGCGATCTTGTCCCGGCAGACCGCGACCAGATCCTCGGCGCCACAGATCATGCAGCTTGTGGTGCCGCAAATCTGGATGTTGGCCACGCTGCCGGTCGGCAGCAGCTGGAACATGAAATAGAACGTCGCCACCTCGAGCGCCCGGATATGCGCCAGCCCCAGCATGTCCGCGACATATTCGATCGCGGGCTTGCTCAGCCAGCCTTCCTGCTCCTGGGCGCGCCACAGCAAGGGAATGATGGCCGAAGCCTGGCGACCTTCGGGGTACTTGGTAATCTGCGCCTCGGCCCAATCCAGATTGGCGGGGGTGAAAGCAAAGCTTTCGGGCTGTTCATGATGAAGGCGTCTAAGCATCGGCTCAGGTCCCGTCCTTTGTCAGTCTCGGGCGCAGGGCCCGGTTGTCAGTCTCAGGCCAAAGGCCTGGTTGTCAGTCTCAGGCGGAACGCCCGGTTGTCAGTCTCCGGCCAAAGGCCTGGCGGGGCGCGCCGCGATGCGCCCGTCTGCGGCGTGGCGACGATCAGCGTCCGCGCTTCACTGCGCGCAGCTGCCGGTCACAAGACGCACGGCACCGCCATCCAGCGGCACCGCGTCCTTGGTCGCCATCTTGTGCTGTGCCATGGCCACCGTCTGTTCGCGGCTCATGCCCGTCTGCAATTCCACGGGCAGGTAATCGCGCTCATTGCGCAACTCGCACCCGATCGAGGCCACGGCGGCGTCGAAATTCTCCGACGCGCCCGCCGGCAGATCCTGCGGCACCGGTGCGCCACAGCCCGCCAGCGCGACCAGCGCGACCAGCGCCGCGACGGCCGAAAGCTTTACGCAGCCAGGCCTCAACGGTCCACCTCCCCGAATACGATATCCATCGTACCGATGATGGCGGCGACATCGGCCAGCTGGTGCCCGCTGGCCACATGATCCATCGCCTGCAGGTGCAGATATCCCGGCGCGCGCAACTTGGCCCGATAAGGTTTGTTGCTGCCATCCGCCTTCAGGTAGACGCCGAATTCGCCCTTCGGGGCCTCGACCGCGACATAGACTTCGCCCTCGGGCACGTGAAAGCCTTCGGTATACAGTTTGAAGTGGTGGATCAGCGCTTCCATCGAGGTCTTCATCTCACCGCGTTTCGGCGGCGTGATCTTGCCACGTGCCAGAACGTCGCCGGGCGTATCGCGCAGTTTGCCGATGGCCTGGCGGATGATCTTGGTCGACTCCCGCATTTCGGCCATGCGGCACAGATAGCGATCATAGCAATCGCCGTTCTTGCCCACGGGGATCTGGAAATCGAATTCGTCATAGCATTCATAGGGCTGACTGCGCCGCAGGTCCCAGGCAAGGCCCGACCCGCGCACCATCACACCGGAAAAGCCCCACTGCTGGATCTCTTCCTCGGTCACGACACCGATGTCGACGTTACGCTGCTTGAAGATGCGGTTTTCCGTCAGCAGGTCCGACAGGTCATCGAGGAAATTGGGAAAGTCGATGGCCCATTCCTCGATGTCGTCGATCAGCTTGTCGGTGATGTCCTGATGCACGCCGCCGGGACGGAAATACGCCGCGTGCAGACGCGCACCGCTGGCGCGTTCGCAAAAGATCATCAGCGTTTCGCGATGTTCGAACCCCCACAGCGGCGGCGTCAGCGCACCGACATCCATCGCCTGCGTGCAGACGTTCATCAGGTGGTTCATCACGCGACCGATTTCGCAGAACAGCACCCGGATCAGGCTGGCGCGCTTGGGCACGACCACGCCGGTCAGCTTTTCGATGGCCAGGCACCAGGCATGTTCCTGGTTCATCGGGGCCACGTAATCCAGCCTGTCCAGATAGGGCAGGTTCTGCAGGTAGGTCCGGCTCTCCATCAGCTTTTCGGTGCCACGGTGCAGCAGGCCGATGTGCGGGTCGCAGCGTTCCACGATCTCGCCGTCCAGCTCCAGCACCAGACGCAGCACGCCGTGCGCCGCGGGGTGCTGAGGGCCAAAGTTGATGTTGAAGTTACGGATCTTCTGTTCGCCGGTCAGGGCGTCTTCGAAACCTTTGCCGCCGTCCATCATGACTGAACTCCCATTGCGCTGCGTCCCATCCTCAGTCCTCCAAAGCCGGACCGTCCGCGACGCGGAACAGTTTCGTCATCAGGCGCCACGCGCCATCGACACGCAGGAACCCGAGCTGGTCGGTATAGACGCGCGGCGGAACGCGCACGTCCAGCTTCACCTGCGCCATGTCTTCCCCCGCCAGATCGACGGACGAAATCTCGTATACCGGGGCACCGGCAAACGCGTCGCGGCCACCGATCCGGGCCACGAACGCCGCCTTGTCGATGCAGCGTGCGCCGCCGTCATTGCCGACCCATTGCATCAGGAACCGCTCATGGCACAGCGCCTCGACAGCGACGCCATCGCCATTGTGCAGGGCGTGGCAATAGTCGCGCACGGCGTCCATCAGCGCGGCATCCGCGACGGCTCTGGTACCGTCCATCACTTCGCCTCCGCTTTGTCGTCGCCGGGCAGGATATACTCGGCACCCTCCCAGGGGCTCATGAAATCGAACTGGCGGTATTCCTGCACCAGCTTGACCGGTTCGTAGACAACGCGCTTCTGCACCTCGTCATACCGCACCTCGGTATAGCCGGTGGTCGGGAAATCCTTGCGCAGCGGATAGCCACGGAACCCGTAGTCGGTCAGCAGGCGGCGCAGATCCGGGTGGCCGGAAAAGATGATGCCGAACATGTCGAAGACTTCCCGCTCGAACCAGTTGGCCGAAGGGTGCACCGACACGATCGACGGCAGCATCTCGTCTTCGCGGATGCTGACCCGCAGGCGGATGCGCTGGTTCTGGTACATGCTCAGGAAATGGTACACCACGTCGAACCGCTTGGCCCGCTCGGGGTAGTCCACGGCGGTGATATCCACCAGCGTCGAGAACTTGCAGCTGTTGTCGCTGCGCAGGAAATCGACAAAGCCGACGATATTCGCCGGGGCCACGTCGATGTTCAGCTCATCATGGCTCACGTCCCAGGCCAGCACGCAATCCGCGCGCTTCAGCTCGATATGGGTGCCAAGTTCGTTCAGGGCTTCGTTCATGGTCTTCCCCTGCCCTATCGTGCCAGCGTGCCGGTGCGGCGGATCTTGCGGGCCAGCTGCATGATACCATAAAGCAGGGCCTCTGCGGTCGGCGGGCAGCCGGGCACGTAGATGTCGACCGGAACGATCCGGTCACAGCCGCGCACGACGGAATAGCTGTAGTGGTAGTACCCGCCGCCATTGGCGCAGGACCCCATCGAAATGACATAGCGCGGCTCGGGCATCTGGTCGTAGACCTTGCGCAGCGCCGGGGCCATCTTGTTGGTCAGCGTGCCGGCCACGATCATCACGTCCGACTGACGCGGAGAGGCGCGCGGCGCAATGCCAAAGCGTTCGGCGTCATAGCGCGGCATCGAGGTGTGCATCATCTCGACCGCGCAGCAGGCCAACCCGAAGGTCATCCAGTGCAGCGACCCGGTGCGCGCCCAGGTGATCAGATCCTCGGCGGTGGTCAGCAGGAACCCCTTGTCCTGAAGCTCGCGGTTCAGTGACTGCGTGGCGACCTCGCGGTCGGCCCCGGCAGTATTCGCTCCGGCCATCACTCCCATTCCAGAGCTCCCTTTTTCCACTCGTAGGCAAAACCGATCGTCAGAACGCCCAGGAACACCATCATCGACCAGAACCCGGTCATCGACACGTCCTTGAACGCCACGGCCCAGGGGAACAGCATCGCGATTTCCAGATCGAAGATGATGAACAGGATCGAGACGAGGTAAAAGCGAATGTCGAATTTCATCCGGGCGTCATCGAATGCGTTGAACCCGCACTCGTAGGCGCTGACCTTTTCGGGGTCCGGGTTGCGGACTGCGACGATCACGGCGGCGAGGATCAGGATTGCTCCGAGTGCGATCGCAACGGCCAGAAAGATGAGGATGGGAAGGTATTCCCGCAGCATCTCTTCCACGAATGGCTCCTTTCATGGGCGGCTAAGGTCCACAGGGACCCGCTAGGCTGTGTCGGGTTTACGCCTGCGCATCGTCAGGGTCAACCGAGGCAGGGCGTTTTCAGAGGTCCAAAATGTCAGTGAACGCACTTCGTAAACAATTGAATACCATGCCTTTGGCTCTGGATAAGTCGGTTAACGCTGCGTTGCCGCATACCACGATATTCATGACGGAATCAGTCAACTATTTCCGACGGAATCACTTGGGTTTGGCCGTGCACGCGGCTGTCATCGCCGCGCCGACCGGACTGACCGCGCCCCCCGCCATCACGCGCCCTTGGAAAATCGCAACACCCCACGTCCTGCGCCCAGCGTGAAATCGCGCGCTGCGCTTCAGCAACCCGTTGACAGAAAACACTTATCCCCCATGACGCATGATCATGCCAGCGCAACTCGCCTCCTGCGTGCGGTGCTAGCTCTGCCAGCGGGGTTTGCGTTTTTCAAGGAACGCCGTGATGCCGTGTTGCGCCTCAGCGCCTTGCCAGCACCGCACCAGTTCGTCGATGGAATGGTCGATCAGTGCCTGATCATTCGCCCCGCCCAGCCTTTGCACCAACGCCTTGGCCTGCGCCACCGCCCCTGGCGCACAGTCCAGATAGGGGGCGACCTCCTCTTCGACGGCCGCGTCCAGCGCCTCTTCCGGCACCACCCGCGCCAGCAACCCGAGCGTACGGGCCTCCTCCGCGTCGAAGCGGCGGCCCGAAAAGAACACCCGACGCGCCCGCGCCTCGCCCATGCGCGCCACCACGTAGGGGCCGACGGTGGCGGGGATCAGCCCCAGCCGCGTTTCGGTCAGCGCCATCTGTACGGCGCCGGTCCCCACGGCCACGTCACAGACCGACACCATCCCCAGGCCGCCGCCAAAGCAATTGCCCTGGACCCGTCCGATCAACGGCTTGGGCAGCGCGTTCAGCCCCTGCAACATGCGCGCCAGATGGCCCGCCTCCACGGCCTGCTCTGCGGGGGGGGCCGCGAATTGTGCGCGCATCCATGCCAGGTCGCCACCGGCACAAAAGCTGCGTCCACGCGCGCCCAGCACCACCACGCGCACCGCGTCGTCCTGTGCCAGCGCCCGCGTTGCGGCGCCGATCTCGGCGATCATCTGTGCACTTAGGGCGTTGTGCTTGTCCGCGCGGTCCAGCCACAGCGTCGCGACACCACGCGCGTCCGCCTCCACCGTGATCGTCTGATAGGTCATCTGCCACGCCCTCCCGTGATCCTGCGCGCCATCATGGCGCGACTTTGCAAAGCCTGGAACGGGCATTTGCAAATCATGCGCTGCCGCGACAGCCTCAGCTCTCGACGCGCATGGCCCGCGCCATCTCCGCCGCTTCGGCCAGGACGGCCGCGTCAAGACCGGTGGCATAGCCCAGTGCCTCCAGCCGTGCGTGAACCGCCTCGCTGGCGACATTGCCCCTGGCACCCGGCGCATAGGGACAGCCCCCCAGACCGCCGACAGCCGCGTCAAAGATCCGCAGGCCCCGCGCCAGCGACACCTCGATATTGTCCAGCGCCCGGCCTGCGGTGTCATGGTAATGCCCCGCCAGCCGATCCGGGGGCACTTCCTCCAGCACCGCGTCCAGCATCGCGTCGATACGCTCGGGCGTCGCGCGGCCCAGCGTGTCGCCCAGGCTGATCTCTCCGCACCCCATGTCGCGCAAGGCCCCGGCGACATAGGCCACCGCATCCGGCGCGACCGGCCCGTCATAAGGGCAATCGGTGACGCAACTGACATAGCCACGCACCGCCAGCCCCTCGGCTCGCGCCGCCGCGACGACGGGCGCAAAACGGTGCAGGCTCTCGGTGATGCCGGCGTTGATATTGGCCCGGCTGAACCCCTCCGAGGCCGATCCGAACACCGCCACCTCGTCCGCCCCGGCCGCCAGCGCATCCTGGAACCCGCGCATGTTCGGCGTCAGCGCGGTGTAGCGCACGCGCGGTGCGCGACGGATCCCCGCCAGCACCTGTGCCGACCCGGCCATCTGCGGCACCCATTTCGGGCTGACAAAGCTCGCCACCTCGATGCGCGCGAACCCCGCCCGGCTCAGGCAGTCGACCAGCGCGACCTTTTCCGCGACCGGGATTGCCCGCGCCTCGGTCTGCAACCCATCCCGCGGGCCAACCTCGAAAATCTCGACAAACTCCGCCATCGGCCTCCCCTCCGATTGCCCTGTCCTGCGCTCAGGCCTGCACGGCCTCTTGCGGCAGCGGATAGAAATCGCGGTCGAACACACCGGTTCCGGGCTCCGGCAGGGACCGCCTGAAACCGTCGCGCGCGGTGATCCGCTCGTACCAGGCCGCGACCTCGGGGAACCCCTCCAGCGTGGTAAAGCGCAGCGCCATCCACACCGCCTGCCCCACCGCGATATCGGCGGCGGAAAAGCCGCTGGTCAGCAGGTAGTCGCGGTTTTCCACCGGCGTCGACAGCCGCGCCTCGATCGCGGCAAAGCATTTTTTCAGCCGCGCCACCTCGATCTTCATCACCGTGGGCGAGCGCATCCAATCCTCGTACAACATGACGTGCTGCTGCATCAGGGTCGCGCAATGCTGGCTGATCGTCTCGGCGAAATGCACCCACATCAGCCAGTCGGGGCGGTCCAGATCGCCCAGCAGGCGCCCCAGCCCGCGCGCCGGAAACCGTTCGCACAGGATCTCGATGATCGCGCCGCTCTCGAAATAATTTTCGCCGTCCAGTTCCAGCGACGGTACCCGCCCGGCAGGCGACCGGCTCAGATGCTCGGGTTCGCGCAGCGAGGCGTCGAAGGCATGGATGGACATCTCGAACGGCACGTCCAACTCGTTCAGCAGCCACAGCACCCGCATCGAGCGCGACCCGCCGCAATGATGCAGCACGATCATGATGCGGCGCCCGTGTCGCCGGCCTCCTGCGCGCCGGGCTCGCTCTCCAGCCGGATCAGGGCGGCACCGGCCTCGACCTGCGCCCCCTCGACGGCCAGCAATTCGGCGACGGTACCATCTCTCGGGGCGATCAACGCGTGTTCCATTTTCATGGCTTCCAGAATAGCCAACCGCTGCCCCGCAGCAACCACTTGCCCGGCAGAGGCGACAATCGCGCGCACGAGTCCCGGCATGGGTGCAAGGATCACGTCGCCACCGCCTGTGCTTTGCGCATCCGCCTGCAGCGGGTCGACCAGGTCGAACACCTGGCCATGGCCCGTGAACAGGGTGATCCGGTCGCCCGCCCGGTGCCAGCCGGGCGCGCGCATCCCGTCCAGACGCCACTCCGCGTCAAACCGCGCCTGCACCACCGTCTCGCCCACCTGCACATCATGCGCCGCCCCGTCGCTGGTCACGCTGACGCGCAGCTCCTCGTCGCCGGTCCGCAGGATCACGGTGCGGCGCAGCGGCGACCACAGGGTAAAGCCCGACTTCGCCCCCGGCACCCCGGTGAGGCCAAGCGCGACCAGCGCCGCCCAGGCGATGTCGCTCGTCCCCGGCACGGGGGCCGCACACAAGGCATCGACCTCGCGCCCGATCAGCCCGGTATCGACCTCGCCCCGGCCAAAGCCCGCGTGCTCCGCCAGCGCCCCCAGAAAACCGAGGTTCGTGACCGTTCCCGCCACCTCCGTCTCGCGCAGCGCCCGTGCCAGTTTGCGCAAGGCGATTTCGCGCGTGGCGCCATGGGTGATGATCTTGGCAATCATCGGATCGTAGTGCGGGCTGATCACGTCCCCCGCACGCACGCCCGTATCGGCCCGCGCCCCGTCGGCAAAGCGCAGATGCGCCAGCCGCCCCGTGGCGGGCAGAAACCCCTTCGCCACGTCCTCGGCATACAGGCGCGCCTCGAACGCATGACCCGTCAGCGCCAGGTCGCCCTGCTGCACCGGCAGCGGCTCACCCGCCGCCACGCGGATCTGCCACGCCACCAGGTCGACACCGGTCACCGCCTCGGTCACCGGGTGTTCGACCTGCAATCGCGTGTTCATCTCCATGAACCAGAACCGATCGGCCCGCAGCCCGTCCGACCCGTCGACGATGAATTCCACCGTGCCCGCGCCGCTATATCCGATCGCCTCGGCGGCGCGCACCGCCGCATCCCCCATGGCGCGCCGCATCGCCTGCGTCATGCCGGGCGCGGGGGCCTCCTCGATCACCTTCTGATGGCGCCGCTGCAGCGAACAATCCCGTTCGAACAGATGCACCGCGCGCGTGCCGTCGCCAAACACCTGCACCTCGATGTGGCGCGGGCTGGCGACGAACTTCTCGATCAGCACGACCGGATTGCCAAAGGCGCCCTGCGCCTCGGCCTGCGCGCTCGTCAGCGCCTCGGCGAAGGCCTCCGGCGTCTCGACCAGCCGCATTCCCTTGCCACCGCCGCCCGCGACGGCCTTTATCAGCACCGGATACCCCACCTCGTCGGCGCGCGCCGCCAGATGCTCCGCGCCCTGTTCGGCTCCCTGGTAGCCGGGCACGACAGGCACGCCCGCCTCGGCCATCAGCGCCTTGGCCGCATCCTTCAGCCCCATCGCCCGGATCGCCCGTGCCGACGGGCCGATGAACACCAGCCCCGCCGCCTCCACCGCCTCGACGAAATCGGGATTTTCCGACAGGAACCCGTATCCCGGATGGATCGCCTGCGCGCCCGTGGCCTGCGCCGCCGCAATGATGGCGTCCCCGCGCAGATAGCTCTCTGCCGGGCTGGCCCCTCCGATCGACACGGCGACATCGGCCAGTGCTACATGCCGCGCCCCGGCATCGGGGTCCGAATGCACCGCCACGGTGCGCAGCCCCATGGCGCGCGCGCTCTCGATCACCCGACAGGCGATTTCTCCGCGATTGGCAATCAGGATCGTGTCAAACATCCGTTCCACTCCTCTCAGGTCCCGACAGGGCGCGCGCCATGGCCCAGCCGCTGCGCCGCCTCTTGCGCCATCCGCGCCATGATCTGCGCCGCGCCGGGGGCGTCCCTGATCAGGCCTATGCCCTCTCCGACGATAGGTGCGGCGATCCCGGCATCGCCATTGGCAGCCGCCTCGGCCCAGGCGGCCCGGGCCGCGGGATCCGCCGCCAGCGCCTCCAGCCGCCCCTCCCACTGCGCGGAAAAGGCGTTGCGCATGCCTCGCAGGTCATAGGGCGCGGGCCAGTCCAGCCCCCGCGCCACATCCACCAGCGACGACCGAAAGGTCGCGTCGCCATCCACCGCCAGCGCCGCACGCGCCTGCCCCTCGGGCACCAGCGCCTCGGCCGCGGCCCAGAACCGCGTGCCGCAGACCACGCCGTCGGCCCCCAGCATCAACGCCGCCGCCAGGCCACGCCCGTCCGTTATGCCCCCCGCCGCCAGTACCAGCACCTCGGGGCGCTCGGCGGCCACCAGATCCACCACCTCGGGCACCAGTGTCATCGTCGCGCGCCCCCGGCCATGGCCCGCGCCATGCCCACCGGCCTCGGCCCCCTGCGCCACGATCACATCGGCACCCGCCGCCAGCGCCTGCCGCGCCCCGGTCATGTCCTGCACCTGGCAGATCAACCTGGCGCCCGCCGCGTGAATGGCATCCGCATGGGGGCGTGGATCCCCGAACGACAGGAACACCGCCTGCGGGCCCTGCGCCAGAACCTGGCCCAGAACCTCCGGCACCGCGTCCAGCGCCCAGGTGATCAGGCCAACCCCGAAGGGTGCCCGCCCCGCATGGTCGCGCAACAGGTCCATCTGTTCCGCGATCCAGGCCGCATCGCAGTAGCCGCCGCCGATCAGGCCCAGCCCCCCGGCACGCGAAACCGCCGCCGCCAGCCGCCCGCCCGCGACCCGCGCCATGGGGGCCAGCACCACGGGCACCGAAAGGCCGAATTGCCGTGTCAGACGCGTCTCAATCACCTTTACCGCCCCCTGTCACCTACCGCCCCCTGTCACCTGCACCGCCCCTGTCGCAATCCATGCCTGCCGCCGCGCCAGATGCCACCCGGAGCCACACGCGTTTCGCCCGGCAAGAGATGCCCGGGGATCGCCGCGCCCCGCGCCCTCGCGCTTTGTCCCACCCCTGGAACCCGCCGCCGGACCCCGCGCAAAGGCCGATCGCAGCGCCGCGCCCGCGGCGCGCGCGTGCACCGTTCAGATACCGTACAGATACCGTTCAAATACCGACGTTGGAATCCTGGGTTTTCAAACACTTGCGTACTCCCTGCGCGCAATCGTTACCGACACACGCCAAGTTACATCCGAAACAGCCCGAACCGCGTCTCCCGGATCGGCGCGTTCAGTGCGGCACTCAGGCTCAGCGCCAGCACCTCGCGGCTCTTTCTCGGGTCGATGATCCCGTCGTCCCACAACCGTGCAGAGGCATAGAGCGGATGGCTCTGGCGTTCGAACATCTCGACCGTGGGCCGCTTGAACTCCGCCTCTTCCTCCGCGCTCCAATGGCCGCCCCTGCGCTCGATCCCGTCGCGCTTCACGCTCGCCAGAACGCCCGCCGCCTGCTCTCCGCCCATTACGGAAATCCGGCTGGACGGCCAGGACCACATGAAGCGCGGACTGTAAGCCCTTCCAGACATACCATAATTTCCGGCACCAAAAGATCCGCCGACGACCATGGTGATCTTGGGCACCTCGGTCGTCGACACGGCTGTCACCATCTTGGCGCCATGGCGCGCAATGCCCTCGTTCTCGTATTTCCGCCCCACCATGAAGCCGGTGATGTTCTGCAAGAACACCAGGGGGATCTTGCGCTGGCTGCACAGTTCGACGAAATGCGCGCCCTTCTGCGCGGCTTCGCTGAACAGCACCCCGTTGTTGGCGATGATGCCGACGGGCCAGCCATCGACATGCGCGAACCCGGTTACCAGTGTCTCGCCAAAGCGTTGTTTGAACTCATCAAATCGCGATCCGTCGACGATGCGCGCGATCACCTCGCGGATATCATAGGGGGTGCGCAGGTCCGGCGGCACCACCCCGATCAGCTCCTCCGGATCATAGACCGGCAGCTCCGGCGCCACCCGCGCCGGCCCCTCGGGTCGAACCCGGTTCAACCCCGCGACGCAGCGCCGCGCCAGCGCCAGCGCATGGGCGTCGTCCTCGGCCAGATAATCCGCCACGCCCGACAGCCGGGTATGCACATCACCGCCCCCAAGGTCTTCTGCGGAAACGATTTCTCCCGTCGCGGCCTTGACCAGCGGCGGCCCGGCCAGAAAGATCGTGCCCTGGTCGCGCACGATGATCGTCACGTCAGACATCGCCGGAACATACGCCCCGCCGGCGGTGCATGACCCCATCACGACGGCGATCTGCGCAATCCCCTTGGCGCTCATCCGGGCCTGGTTGTAGAAGATCCGTCCAAAGTGATCACGGTCGGGAAAGACCTCGTCCTGGTTGGGCAGATTGGCACCGCCACTGTCCACCAGATACAGGCAGGGCAGATGGTTTTCCTCGGCTATCTCCTGCGCCCGCAAGTGTTTTTTCACAGTGATCGGATAATAGGTGCCGCCCTTGACGGTCGCATCATTGCACAGGATCATCACCTCCTGCCCCGACACGCGCCCCACACCGGCGATCAACCCGGCCCCCGGCGCGGCCCCGTCATACAGACCATGCCCCGCCGTCGCCCCGACCTCGAGAAAGGCGCTGCCCGGATCGAGCAGACCCGCCACCCGGTCCCGGGGCAGCATCTTTCCCCGGCTCAGATGCCGGTCGCGCGCACTCGCGCCACCGCCCGCCGCCGCCAGGGCCGCGGCCTCGCTCACCAGCGCCAGGGCGTCCAGATGCCCCCTGCGATTTGCGGCAAACTCCTCGGAGCCGGCAAGGACCTTCGATGCCAGTTTCATACGTCTTCTCCCGTCGTCTCGGCCACGGCCCGCGCCTTCAACTCCTTGCGGATGACCTTGCCGGTCACTGTCATCGGCAGCGCATCGACAAAAGCGATTTCCCTTGGGTATGAATAACTTGCAAGGCGGGTCTTCACGTGATCGCCAAGCTCTTTGGCGCTGGCCGACACACCCGGTTTCAGCACCACATAGGCCTTGACGATTTCAGTGCGCAACGCATCGGGCTTGCCCACGACACCGACGGTCGCAACGGCCGGATGGGTCATCAGGCAATCCTCGATCTCGGACGGGCCGATGCGATACCCGGCAGAGGTGATCACATCATCCTCGCGCCCCAGGAAGCGCAGGAAATCCCCCTCCATCACGCCACGGTCCCCCGTCAGCAACCAGTCACCGCGAAACTTTTCCGCCGTGGCCTCGGGTTTGTTCCAGTATTCCAGCATCATGGCCGGGGTACCCCGGCGGATCGCAACATCGCCCTCGCCCGTGCAGGGCCATCCATCCGGGCCGATCACAGTCACATCGAACCCCGGCACCGATTTGCCCGCACAGCCCGGCCGTGGCGCGAACAAGGCCGCGCAAGACGTGACGGCCATGTTGCATTCTGTCTGGCCGTAAAATTCATTGATGGTCAGCCCAAAGGCCTCGCTGCCCCAGGCCAGCATCTCGGCCCCCAGTGGCTCACCCGCGCTGGCGACGGTGCGCAACCCTTGCACCCGCGCCCCCTGCGCCTTCAGCATCCGCAGTGCGGTTGGCGGAAAAAAGACATTCTTTACGTTGCCTTGCGCGACGATCCTGAGGCATTCGGCAACGTCGAACTTTGCCATCCGCGCGGCCACGACAGGCACCCCGAGCGCGAGCCCCGGCATCAACACGTCGAACAACCCGCCGATCCAGGCCCAGTCGGCAGGCGTCCAGATGCAGTCGCCCGGCTGGCCCAGCATGTCATGGCTCAGCGCAACGCCCGGCAGGTGGCCGCTCAGCACGCGGTGTGCATGAAGCGCACCTTTCGGCTTTCCCGTCGTGCCCGACGTGTAGATCAGCACACCGGCCTCATCCGCCGCCATGTCCGCCGTCGCGCAGCGCCCCTTCGGCAGATCCGTTGCTTCGGGCACCAGGGGTGCCACATCCAGCGGCGCCAGCATCGCTGCGCCCTCCGCGTCCGTCACGACGATCCCTGCGCCGCAATCCTCGACCCGCGACCGCAGCGCCTCTTCTCGGAACAGCTTGAAAAGAGGGACGGAAATCGCGCCCAGCTTCCATGCGGCGATATGGGCCGCCGCGCACCACGCGTCTTGAGAGCGCAACACACCGACCCGGCCGCCGCGCGCCACGCCCCGGTCACGCAGCGCCAAGGCCAGATGGTCCGCCATGGCGCGCAGGTCTCCGTAGGACACATCCCGCCGCGTGCCTTCCGTCAGGTCGATGATCGCCGTGCGCTCCGGCGCGCGCTCGGCCCAGGTATCGCAAACCTGGCCCGCCATGTTCAGATGCTCCGGAATCTGCCAGCTGAAATCGCGGTAAATCTCGTCATAACCCGCGCCGTCCGGGAAAGCGGTCATTGCATCGCCGCCATCAGTTCGCGCCCCACCAGCATCCGCCGGATCTCGCTGGTGCCGGCGCCGATCTCCATCAGCTTGGCGTCGCGGAACAGGCGTGCCACCGCGGCGTCGGCCATGAAGCCCGCACCGCCCATGGCCTGCACCGCCTGATGCGCCACGCTCATCCCTTCCTCAGAGGCAAACAGGACGCAGGCCGCAGCATCCGCACGTGTCACCTGACCGCGATCACAGGCCCGCGCGACCTCATAGACATAGGCCCGCGCCGCGTTCATCTTGGTGTACATGTCGGCGATCTTGCCCTGCATCAGCTGAAAGCTCCCGATGCTCTGGCCGAACTGCTTGCGTTCCACCATGTAGGGCATGACCTCGTCCAGACAGGCCGCCATGATGCCTGTGCCGATGCCCGACAGCACCACGCGCTCGTAATCCAGCCCCGACATCAGAACGCGCACGCCCTTGCCTTCTTCGCCCAGGACATTCTCGAACGGGACGTCGACTTCGTCGAAGATCAATTCCGCCGTGTTCGATCCGCGCATTCCCAACTTGTCGAAATGCGCCGAGGTCGAGAACCCGTTCATCGTCTTTTCAATCAGAAAGGCGGTAATCCCCTTGCTGCCCGCATCCTTGTCCGTCTTGGCATAGACGATCAGCGTGTCGGCGTCGGGGCCGTTGGTGATCCAGTACTTGTTGCCGTTCAAGGTATAGCGATCATTCTTCTTTTCCGCCCGCAGGCTCATGCCCACGACGTCCGAACCGGCTCCGGCCTCGCTCATCGCAAGGGCGCCGACATGGTGGCCCGCAACCAGACCCGGCAGATATTTCTGCTTTTGCTCTTCGGTGCCGTTCAGCTGGATCTGGTTCACGCAGAGGTTGGAGTGGGCGCCGTAGGACAGGCTGACACTGGCCGAGGCGCGCGCGATCTCCTCGACCGCGATGACATGCGCAAGGTATCCCATTCCAGCGCCGCCATACTCTTCGTCCACCGTGATCCCCAGCAGGCCCATCTCGCCCATCTCGCGCCACAGGGCCGCAGGGAAACTGTTGCTGGCGTCGATTTCGGCGGCCATCGGGCGCACCCGGTCCTGCGCCCAGCGATGCACTGCCTCGCGCAGCGCATTGATGTCTTCGCCCAGGTCGAAACGCATCGAAGCGGTAAACATCGGGCTCCTCCTTCCCTTTATTGAACGCTTGTTCATACATAGGCACGGCGTCGCGCATCGGTCAAGCGACAGGAACCGTGCCCGCCGCGCTGCGTTGTTCTCTCAATCACGCCTACCTTAAGGAGGATGTCATGAAAGACTTCGCAGACAAGATGACCGAACAGTTCTGGACCCGCATGGACAAAGTGCGCGCCGGGATGCTGCACACCACCGATGATCGCATCGTTCCGATGACCGCCTACCCCGACCCTGACGAGGGCGCCCTCTGGTTCATCACCGCGGAAGGCACGGATGCGCACCAGGCCGCGAAAAGCAATCATACGACCACCTTCATCGTCTCAGATGCCTCGGCCAAGATTTACGCCCGCGTGCACGGTCAACTGTCGGCCGTCACCAACCCCGAGAAGCTGGACGAGATCTGGTCCCCCATTGCCGGCGCCTGGTTCAAGGATGGCCGCGAGGACAGCTCGGTCCGTCTGCTGCGCCTGATCCCCACCAAGGCCGAGGTCTGGCTGACCGATGGCGGTGCCGGTTTCCTGTATGAAATTGCCAAGGCCAAGCTGTCGGACGCAACGCCGGATGCAGGCGACCACGGGGTCATCACATTTTGAGACCGGCGGCAAAAACGACGTACCCCAACCCGGATGGCGCGAAATTCGGGTGGATGATACGGCTGTGCGCGGTGCCGCTGACCTGTCTGTTCGTGGGGGCCCTCTTCGTGGGGGCCTCCACCTCGTCCGCCACAGCCGAACAGGTGGGCGAGGTCGGGGTCGACTGGACAGGTAACGACATCGTCATAGAGGAGATCCCGGACCCAAAGGTCACTGGGGTTACCTGTCATATCGCGTACTTCTCGCGCAGTCTGATTGATCGCGTGTCAAAGGGGAACTGGTTCGAGGATCCCTCCAACGCCTCGATCGCCTGCCGCCAAACCGGGCCCATCAAGGTCGGTGATATCGATCGCGGCGAAGACGGAGAGGACGTGTTCCGCACGTCCCGCTCGATCATCCTGAAATCCTTGCGGGTGAAACGCATCTGGGACGAAAAGAACCAGACCCTGATCTACCTCGCCCACGCGGCCGAGCTGACGGATGGGTCTGCCAAGTTGTCGATCTCCACGGTACCGCTCTACCATGCGGGGCACTGACCCCAGGTTCAGTACCGCCCCCTTCGCCGCCGAGCGTAGGGGGTAGACGTCTATATCGCCCTATCTGACCGAGGTGCCCGAACAGCCCTGACCGTTGACCCTTCAAGCCGCGGCTGTCGCAGGGGAAACCCAACCCTTCTCAGGCGACACCGCTCTGAAAGACGGCGCTGACCTCGGCACGGATGATCCGCGCGATCAGGGCACAGTCGTCGACACTGAAGGTCAGGGGCAGCCGCATGTCCATGATTGAGCGCAGGACCCTGTCACTGCGCGGCATCGGCGCGCTCGGGGCATATCGCCAACTGTCATAGCGCGAGGTATAGCCCCGCGGCTCGGCGTCACCGAACCACTTCAATTCAACCCCACGGCCAGCACAGCGGCGCAGGACGTCACCGATCTTTCCCGCGTCCCAGTCCGGCAGCAGGAATTGGATGGAAGAGCCGACAAAGCGTTCCGCCCCGGGCCTTTCCACGATCTGCAATCCCGGCGTATCCCGCAAGCCCGCCTCGACCGCCGCATATCGGGCATTCCACGCAGCGCACTGCGCCTCAAGCGCCCTCAGTTGCGGGCGCAGGATCGCGGCCCGCAGGTTATCCATCCGACCGGAGATATTGGGCGTGACATATTTGACCTCGGCGTAGGCCTCCGCCCCCGGACCCGCGATGTGGCGGTCAAACAGCATGTAGCTGCCTGAAAGCATGGTCGCACGCGCCGCCATATCAGCATCATCTGTAACCAGCAGCCCCCCCTCGCCGGAATTGACATGCTTGTAGGTCTGGGTCGAATAACAACCGATGGCCCCGTGCCGTCCGCTGATCACACCATTCCAGCGTGCCCCCATCGTGTGGGCGCAATCCTCGACCACGATGATCCCGGCGTCGTTGCAAAGTGCCATCAGCCGGTCCATGTCGCAGATATGACCGCGCATATGGCTCAGCAGCAGGACGCGCGCGCGGTCCAGCTTGCTCTCCAGATCCGCGATATCGATCACCAGCGCCTCGGTCACACCGACATAGACCGGTTCGGCGCCAACTGCCGCGATGGCCCCCGGCACCGGTGCCAGGGTAAAGGCGTTGGACAAAACGCGATCACCCGGCCGCACGCCGACGGCACGCAGCGCCGTCGAAATCGCATGGCCTCCCGACGCGACCGCCAGCGCATAGCGCGCGCCGGTCATCTCCGCGAACTCCTGCTCCAGCAGCGCGGTTTCGCCCGCCTCACCGGCCGCGGTGTTGTAGCGGTGCAGACGGCCACTGCGCATCACCGCCACGGCAGCCTCGATCGCCTCTTCCGGGATCGGCTCCTGCTGGGTGAAATTGCCTGTGAAGGTTTCGGTCATGCTGGCATCCTTTGTCGTGTCGGCCCGGCGCGTCAATCTCTGTCACTCTCCGTGGGGCGATGGCTATAGCTGCAATTGCTCCACCACGGCGGGCAGTTCGTCGAAATGGCCGATCAGGGCCTCCGGTGCCAGCGCGGCCATGTCGGCGCCGGACGGCCCGAACGACACCAGCACCGACGGCACACCGGCGGCCCGGGCAGTGTTGCGGTCCGTATCGCTGTCCCCCACCAGACAGCAGCGCGCGGGATCGCCGCCGGACCGGCGCGCCGCCTCGCGCAGCGGCGCCGGGTCGGGCTTGCGCACCGGCAGGGTATCAGCCCCCACCAACGCATCGAACGTCCCCAGCACACCAAGCTGGCGCATCAGCAACACGGCCAGCGCTTCGGGCTTGTTGGTGCAGATCGACACGGCATAGCCGCGCGTCTTCAACGCCTCCACGGCCTCCATCGCGCCAGGATACAGCACCGTATGCACCGCGATTGCGCCGCGATAGGCCTCCAGCAGCACCGGATATTGGCGGTCGATCTCGGCCTCGTCGCCGTCGCGTCCGATCCGTGACAGGCCCAGTCGCAGCATCGCCCGTCCGCCGCGCAGGGCAACGCCGGCATCCGCCGCGTCCAGCTGATCACCGACGCCCAGCCCCTGAAAGCAATGGTTCGCCGCCGCCAGCAGGTCGCCACTGGTATCCGCCAGCGTCCCGTCCAGATCGAATACCACTGCCCGCATGTCGGTTCATCCTCTTTTCATTGGCCGCTTCCGGCAGGCTTTCGCCACGATTGTTGCGCATCGAAACCCAAGTTGATGGCGCACCGGGTCACCCGGCCTTGCGCCACCACGCTATCCGATTAAAACGGGCGCAACAAAAGGACAACCACAAGGGTGCGCGCCCGGGCCGACGATCCCGTGCCGCAGCGCCCTGACAGGCAACGGAATTGAGGGCACGATGAGCACGGCATGCATAATTCTGGCGGCGGGGATGGGCAGCCGGATGAATTCGGACCTCCCCAAGGTCCTGCATCAGATCGCGGGGGCACCGATGCTGGCCCATGCGATGCATTCGGCCCTGTCGCTGGACCCGGCCCGGCTGATCGTGGTCGCAGGCCACGGCGCCGAGGCCGTCACCGCCGCCGCCGAGGATGTGATGCCCCTGACGCAGGTCGTTCTTCAGCGCGAACAGAACGGCACGGCCCATGCCGTCGATCAGGCGCGCGACCTGCTGGACGGTTTCCAGGGTGATGTCATCGTGCTCTATGGCGACACCCCCTTCATCCGCCCCGAGACCCTCGCGGCGATGCAGACCGCCCGTGCCCGCCATGACATCGTCGTGCTGGGCTTTGAGGCGCGCGATCCGGGGCGCTACGGTCGGCTTGTGATGGATGGTCTGAGCCTGGACAGGATCGTCGAATACAAGGACGCATCCGAAGAAGAGCGCAAGATCACGCTGTGCAATTCCGGCGTGATCTGTGCCGATGCCGCGACGCTGTTCGATCTGATCGCAAAGGTCGGCAACGACAACGCCGCAGCAGAATACTACCTGACGGACGTGATCGCCCTTGCCCGCGCGGCAGGATTGTCTGCCGGCGCCGTCACCTGTGACGAAGCCGAGACGATGGGCATCAACTCGCGCGCGCAACTGGCCGATGCCGAAGCCGCCTTTCAAACCCGCAAACGTGCCGAGGCGATGGAGGATGGCGTGACCCTGGTTGCACCCGAGACGGTCTTCCTTGCCCATGACACCGTGATCGGGCGCGACAGCGTGATCGAACCGAACGTGTTTTTCGGCCCCGAGGTTACGGTCGAAAGCGGCGCGCGCATCCGCGCCTTCTCGCATCTCGAAGGGTGCCATGTCAGCCGCGGCGGGCTGATAGGGCCTTTTGCCCGCCTGCGCCCCGGCGCCGAACTGTCCGAGGATGTCCACATCGGCAACTTTGTCGAGGTCAAGCAGGCACGCGTCGATCGCGGCGCCAAGATCAATCACCTCAGCTACATCGGCGACGCCGAGGTGGGAGAAGAGACGAACATCGGCGCAGGCACCATCACCTGCAATTACGATGGCGTCATGAAGCACCGCACCCGGATCGGCGCGCGCGCCTTCATCGGGTCGTCGACCATGCTGGTGGCCCCGGTTTCGGTCGGGGATGACGCCATGACAGGCTCCGGCTCGGTCATCACGGCCGATGTCGAACCCGGCGCACTGGCCATCGGGCGCGCCCGCCAGGTGTCGAAACCCGGCATGGCCCGCAAACTGATGGAAATCCTGAAACTGAAAAAGGCCCGGCTGGCCAAAGAGGCGGAATAATGTGCGGCATCATCGGCTATCTCGGCAATCACGAGGCGTCTCCCTTTCTGGTCGAGGCCCTGAAACGGCTTGAATACCGCGGCTACGACAGCGCCGGTATCGCCACCGTCAACAATGGCAAACTGGACCGGCGCCGCGCGGTCGGCAAGCTGGTCAACCTGTCCGACGTGCTGGTGCACACGCCGCTGGCCGGCAAATCCGGCATCGGCCACACCCGCTGGGCCACCCACGGCGAGCCATCGGAACTGAACGCGCACCCGCACCGTGCCGGCAACGTCGCCGTGGTACATAACGGGATCATCGAAAACTTTCGGGCGCTGCGCCGCGAACTGGCGGAAAAGGGCGACCTGCCTCTGACCGACACCGACACCGAAACCGTGGCCATGCTGACATCGCGCTACATGGCCGATGGGCTGACCCCGGTCCAGGCGGTGCAGAAAACGCTCGGACGGCTGGAGGGGGCCTTTGCCCTGTTGTTCCTGTTCGAGGCCGAACAGGACCTGATGATCGCCGCGCGCAAGGGCTCCCCCCTCGCGATCGGGCACGGCGACGGTGAAAACTACGTCGGGTCCGATGCGCTGGCCCTGGCCCCGCTGACCGATCGGATCACCTACCTCGAGGAGGGCGACTGGGCCGTCGTCACCCGCAGGGACGTGACGATCTACGATGCCAGCGGCACGCTTGCCAACCGCGAGATGCGGCGTGTCTCGCTGGACAAGGCGCAGGTCGACAAGGCCGGACACAAGCACTTCATGGCAAAGGAAATTGCCGAGCAGCCCCAGGTGATCGGCAATGCGGTGAAACACTACTTCGGCGACTCCGGCCAGACCATCAGCCTGCCCGATGGCGGCATCGACTTTACCGGCGTGGATCGCCTGGTGATGGTCGCCTGCGGTACGGCCTACTATGCCTGCCTGACCGCGAAATACTGGTTCGAACAGATCGCCCGCCTGCCGGTCGAGGTCGATGTGGCCTCGGAATTCCGCTATCGCGAACCGCCTGTCACGGACCGCACCGTTGCGGTTTTCGTCAGCCAGTCCGGTGAAACCGCCGATACCCTGGCCGCCCTGCGCTATTGCCGCGACAAGGCCGACCGCATCGTCTCGGTCGTCAACGTCGCCGAAAGCTCGATCGCGCGCGAAAGCGACCTGGCACTGCCGATCCTGGCAGGCACCGAGATCGGTGTCGCCTCCACCAAGGCGTTTTCCTGTCAGCTGACCGTCCTGCTGACCCTCGCCCTCGAGGCCGGTCGCCAGCGCGGCACACTTGACGAAGACCGCTACGAAAGCCTCGTCGCCGCGCTGCGCGGTCTTCCGGCGGTTCTGGGACGGGCGCTCGACAACAATGCCGCCGCCGAGGAACTCTCGCTGCAAATCGCCGAAGCTCAGGATATCCTCTTTCTCGGGCGTGGCCTGATGTATCCTCTGGCGCTGGAAGGCGCCCTGAAGATGAAGGAAATCAGCTATATCCATGCCGAAGCCTATGCCTCCGGCGAACTCAAGCATGGCCCGATCGCCCTGATCGACAAACACGTGCCTGTCGTCGTGATGGCGCCGCGCGATGCCCTGTTCGACAAGACAGTATCGAACATGCAGGAGGTCATGGCCCGCGGCGGCAAGGTCCTGCTGATCAGCGACCTGGCCGGCATCGAGGCCGCGCAGGACGGCGTCTGGCGCAGCATCGAAATGCCCTCGGTCGACCCGCTGCTGACCCCGATCCTCTATGCGCTGCCGGCGCAATTGCTGGCCTATCATACCGCCGTTGCAAAAGGCACGGATGTCGATCAGCCGCGCAATCTGGCAAAGTCGGTCACGGTGGAATAATCTGCGCAGAGACGGCACAGGAGTCTCTCATGGCCAAGCAATTCGATCAGATCGAAGACGCCCATCAACGCTTCATCGAAGAACAGCACATGTTCTTTACCGGCACAGCTGCCCCCGACGGCTATGTCAACGTCTCGCCCAAGGGCATGGACAGCCTGCGCGTGCTGGGGCCGAACCGCATCATCTGGCGCAACATGACCGGCTCGGGCAACGAAACCGCCGGGCATCTTGCACAAAGCAACCGCATGACGCTGATGTGGTGTTCCTTCACGACGCGCCCGATGATCCTGCGCTGCTACGGCACGGCCCGAACCATTCACCGCCTCGACCCCGATTGGTCGGCGCTGGACGCGCACTTTGTCCCGGCCTTTCAGGCGCGCCAGATCTACGACCTGACCGTCACGCTGGTCCAGACCTCCTGCGGCTATGCCGTGCCATTCATGGATTTCGTCAGCGATCGCGACACGCTGGACAAATGGGCGCAATCGCGTGGGCAAGACCAGGTCCGCGACTATTGGCGCGACCGCAATACACTGACCATGGACGGCGCCCCCACGGGCATCGTCGCAGGCAACCTCGGACCTGACGCATGACACTGGAAGACGCGCTGACCGCGCTCAAGACCCACGAAAAACCCGGCCATGCCGAAAGCGCGGCGGCCTATCACAAGGTGCCGCGCCCCTACCTGGGTGTGCCCAACCCGGCCCTGAACGACCTGGCCACCGAATGGCGCCGTTCGCTGACCTTGCAGGACCGCCTGACGCTGGCCGACGACCTCTGGCAGACCGACATCCACGAGGCCCGCATCGTCGCCGCCAAGCTGCTGACGCAGGCGCGCATCCGCCCCTCGGATCAGCCGGTCTGGCACCTGCTGTGTTCCTGGATTGCCGATTTCGATTCCTGGGCGATTGCCGACCACGTGTCCAAGGCGGGCGAACGGCGCATCATGGCCGACCTGTCACGCCTCGATCACGTGGAATACTGGACCGAGTCCCCGCACATGTGGACGCGCCGCTCCGCCCTCGTGATGACGCTCGGCCTGACCCGCCTCAATCACCCCTCCGCTGAGGAAGCCGCGGCGCGCGAACGCGTGCTCGGCTGGGCGGCGCGCTATGTCGACGATCCGCAATGGTTCATCCAGAAGGCCGTGGCCTGGTGGCTGCGCGACCTGTCGAAACACGATCCCGACCGGGTGCGCGCCTTCCTTGATCGGCACGGCGAGGACATGCGCGGATTTGCCCGCAAGGAAGCCGGCAAATACCTCTAGCGCACGCGGGCGGCGGCGTGACGGGCGCCGCGGCAGGCAACGTCACGGCGAAACGGCCCGGGTCAAGGGCGGGGCAACCCATCCTGCTGCCCTGCCCCGGATGGCTATGGCGAGCACCGGCCAGAACCGGCCAGGGACCCGCCAGGGACCGGCCGCCCAAATGCGCTCAGCCGCCCGGGTAGACGTCGATCTCGATCAACCCGGTCAGCGGCACCCCAAGCGCCTGCATCGCCATCAGCGACAGGCGCGATCCGGCTGTTTCCGGCCCATTGATCGGGATCAGCTGGGCGGTGATGGTGGTGCCGGTCTCGATGGCCGTGATCCGGCCCTTCTGCACGCTGGTGACCATCGGCGTCTTCAGCCACAGCCCCGGCTCTCCCGCCGCGCCCAGCGTGGCGACCGTACGCCCCTTGCTCGGGCCCTCGGGGGGGCGCACGGAGACTGCGGCCTCGTTTGCCGGCAGGATCTCGGCCTCGGCCGTGGCCCCGGTATCGATGGGCGCCGCATCGGGACGGGGCGTCGCTGTTGGCTGGATCTGGGTGCACCCGGCAAGGGTGATGGCAAGGGCGGGGATCGACAGGATCAGGGAAATGGCTTTCATGCCGATCAGTTTAGGTCGATCTCCGCCCGCTTCAATCACACAAAGATGAAGGGCGGCCCTTGTCGCAGCCTGCCCGCCGCAATAGGTTCGATGCCATGACAGCCCCCCTGATCGATCCCTTTCAACGTGCGATAGATTACCTGCGTGTCTCGGTCACCGACCGATGCGATTTCCGCTGTGTCTACTGCATGTCCGAAAACATGACCTTTCTGCCCAAGAAGGACCTGCTCACGCTCGAGGAACTCGACAGGATGTGTTCCACCTTCATCGGGCTGGGCGTCAAGAAGCTGCGCATTACCGGCGGCGAACCTCTGGTGCGTCGCGACATCATGACGTTTTTCCGCGCCATGTCGCGCCATCTCGAAAGCGGCGCTCTCAGGGAACTGACGCTGACGACCAACGGCAGCCAGCTCGAACGCTATGCCGCCGATCTCGCCGCTGCCGGCGTGCGCCGCATCAACGTCTCGCTCGATACCCTGGACGAAGAGAAATTCGCCCGCGTCACCCGGTGGGGTCGGCTGCCGCAGGTGCTGCGCGGGCTGGATGCGGCCCAGGCCGCCGGCCTCAGGGTGAAACTGAACGCCGTCGCCCTCAAGGGCTTCAACGAAGACGAACTGTTCACCCTGGCCGAATTCTGCGCGGCCCGTGGCATGGATCTGACCTGGATCGAGGTCATGCCCATGGGCGATATCGGCAACGAGGATCGCGTCGGCCAGTACTGGTCGATGCGCGACGTCCGCGCCCTGCTGGAAACCCGTTATCGCCTGCGCGATCTTACCGAAAGCTCGGGTGGTCCCGCGCGCTATGTCCGGGTCGAGGAGACGGGCCAGAAGATCGGCTTCATCACCCCGCTCAGCCACAATTTCTGCGAAAGCTGCAACCGCGTCCGCATGACCTGCACCGGCGAACTCTACATGTGCCTCGGGCAAGAGGACATGGCAGACCTGCGCCCGGCCCTGCGAAATTTCCCCGGCAACGACGCGCCCCTGGAACAAGCGATCCGCGATGCGATCTCGCACAAGCCCAAGGGGCACGATTTCGATTATTCACGCCAGCGCGCCGATGG
The DNA here is from genome assembly GCF_003575965.1 of Pseudooceanicola sediminis. Classification (GTDB taxonomy): domain Bacteria; phylum Pseudomonadota; class Alphaproteobacteria; order Rhodobacterales; family Rhodobacteraceae; genus Pseudooceanicola; species Pseudooceanicola sediminis. Next base: position 56,725 of record NZ_QWJJ01000006.1, read on the forward strand.
CCAGGTTTCGCGCCACATGAGCCATACGGGCGGCTGATGACGCGCCCACAGGCGCAGGCGACGCCGTTCTATCACCTCTACCGACTGGTGGCACAGGCGGCGATGCCGCTGCTGTGGCGGCGCGTGTCCCGGAAACTCGGCGCCGAAGGCATCACGCCCGACCGCCAGCGCGAACGCCTCGGCCATGCCACCCAGGCGCGCCCGGACGGCACGTTGCTGTGGTTCCACGCCGCCAGCGTCGGCGAAAGTGTCTCGGTCCTCGCGCTCGTGCAACGCCTGCTGGACATGCGCCCTGACGCCCACGCGCTGATCACATCCGGCACCGCGGCCTCGGCCACGGTCCTGGCATCGCGCCTGCCCGCGCGCTGCCAACACCAGTTCGCCCCACTCGATGCTGCCGGCCCGGTTCGGCGATTCTTCGACCACTGGCAGCCCGACGCGGGTATCTTCGTCGAAAGCGAACTGTGGCCGCAGACGATCGTCGCCGCCCGCGCACGCGGCATCCCCCTGGCCCTGCTGAACGCCCGCCTGTCCCGTGGTTCTCTGCGCAACTGGCGCCGTTTCGACGAAACCTTCCGCTTTCTCGCGGACCAGTTCTGCCTGATCCGCACCCAGGATCGCGCCACCTGCGACGGGCTGCTTGCGCTCGGCGCGCGCGCCGACACCGTCGCGCAGGGCCCCAATCTCAAGGCGATGATCCTGCCCCCGCCCGTGGATCAAGACGCCCTTGCACGGATGCGCGCGGCGTTTCCCGGCCCGCTCTGGGCGGCCGTCTCGACGCACGAGGGCGAGGAGGAACAGATCCTCGACGCCCACCTCGCGGCCCGCACCACCCTGCCCGGCCTGCGTCTGATCCTGGTGCCGCGCCACCCCACCCGCGCGGATGCGATCGCTCGCCTGATCAGCGACCGCGGCCTGGGCTTCGCGCGCCGCACCCAGGGCGCCACCCCCGGCACGGCCGAGGTCTACCTCGCGGATACCCTTGGGGAAACCGGCCTGTGGTATGCCCTCGCCCCGCTGGTTTTCCTGGGCGGCTCCTTCGGCAAGGCCGGCGGCCATACCCCCTATGAACCCGCCGCCTTCGCAACACCGGTGCTGCACGGCCCGCATGTCGCCAATTTCAGCGAAACCTATGCCCGGTTCGACGCCGCGGGGGCCGCCCGCGCGGTATCCGACGCCACGGCCCTTGCCACCTGCCTGACGCAGCTGCTTGGGGACCCTGCGCAGATCGCGCGCATGGGCGCTGCCGCCCGTGCCATCTCTCACTCGCAGGGCGAAACCCTCGCCCAGGTGGCCGACGAACTGCTCGAGGCCATCGCGCTGCCGCTTTCCGCGCCCCCCCGAACGGTGTAGTGCTGCCCCAGCCTCAGACCCAGCCCCAGACCCAGCCCCAGAACAAGACCCAGCCCACACTCACGAATACGGAGCCGCCCCATGCCGTCCGATACCGCAGGCCTCGACGTCATCGCGCCGAACTTCAAGAAACGCATGTCCGGCGTCACCTCGACCGTGTTCCGGCTGGTGCCACTACAGGCGCGCGACATCGCCATCGCCAGTGCCGGCCCGAATATCCCCGAAGGCGTGCCGCAGGTGCCCGTCTCCGCCCTCTTTACCATGTCCCGCCAAGGCCCCTCGGGGGCGCGGGTCTGGCACGCCAGACGCAACAACGAAATGCTGGTCGGAATCGCGCTCAAACGGATCTTCCGCAAGCGGCTGAAACTGCTGTTCACCTCCGCCGCGCAGCGCCATCACACCGGCTTCACCAGATGGATGATCCGCCAGATGGATGCGGTGATCGCCACCTCCGCCCGCTCCGCCGCATTCCTCGAGGTACCCGCCACCGTCATCCACCACGGGATCGACACGGAACTCTTCAGCCCGTCGCAGGACAAGACCGCCCTGCGCGCCGCGCTCAACCTGCCCATCGACCAGGTCCTCGTCGGCTGCTTCGGCCGCATCCGTCCGCAAAAGGGCAATGACCTCTTCACCGACCTGATGCTGCGACTGCTGCCCTCGCGGCCCGGCGTCACGGCCGTGATGATGGGCGGCGTCACCGACAAGAACCGCGATTTCCACGCCGACCTCGTCGCACGGGTCGCGGCGGCGGGCCTCACCGACCGCTTCCTCTTCCTGCCCGAAGACCCGCACTGGGACATCTCGCGCTGGTTCAAGGCGCTCGATCTCTACGTCGCGCCGCAACGCTGGGAAGGCTTCGGCCTCACCCCGCTCGAGGCCATGGCCTGTGCCGTTCCCGTCGTCGCCACCCGCGCCGGCGCCTTCGAGGAACTGGTGCAGGACGGCAGCACCGGCACCCTCGTCGGGATCGAGGACCTCGACGCGATGACCGACGCGACCGCCGCCCTGCTCGACGACGCCGACAAACGCGCCGCCTGGGCACGCAATGCGCGCGCCCATGCCGACGGCCACTACCGCATCGCACAAGAGGCCGCCGCCATCACGACGATCTACCGACAGCTGCTCGCCACATGACAAAAGGCACGCAGCCCCGCCACGCGCCTGTTGTTTCCCTGTTTCAAGTATCCCCGCCGGAGGCATCGCCGCCCGCGGCGATCCTTTGAAACGCGGGCCACATATCACCCCCTAAACGCCCTCGCGGTCGTCTGCCCCTCGGCGTATCTAAGCCGCCTACGCCTTCAGACATGACGGTCGCCTACGCCTCTACAAAGGCGCCTACGCGTCCACACAGCATCCGCGCCTACGCGTCTCCACATGACGGTCGCTTACGCGTCTCCACGGGATAGTCGCTTACGCGACGGGCATCCGCTGCTCGACGATCCCCGCCCACCAGGAACACCCTGCCGGGATCACCTCGTCGTTGAAGTTGTAGTCGGCGTTGTGCACATCGGCGCTGTCTCCATTGCCCACCAGGATATAGGCGCCGGGGCGCTCTTCCAGCATATAGGCGAAATCCTCGCCCCCCATGGTGATCTCGGCGGCCGCGCAGTCCCCTGCGACCGAACTGGCGACCTCTGCGGCAAATTCGGTCTGCTCCTCGCTGTTCACCATCGCAGGATAGCCCGGCAGCCAGGTGATCTCGGCCACCGCGCCAAAGGCCTCGGCGGTCGCGGTGGTGATCGCCTTCATGCGGTCCTCGCCCAACTTGCGCCCCTCGGCGCTCATCGTGCGAATGGTGCCGCGCAGGGTGACATGGCCGGGAATGACGTTGAACGCCTTGGAGGCGCTTTCGAACGAGGTGACCGAGACGACGATGCGCTCGACCGGGTCGGCATTGCGGCTGACGATGCTCTGCAAGGCGGTCACGATCTGCGCGGCCGCGACGATCGGGTCGATCGTCTGCATCGGCTTGGCGGCATGGCCCCCCCGCCCCTTCACCTTGACCTCGAACTGATCGGTGGCGGCAAAGAAGGCGCCGGGCCGGATGCCGAAACTGCCCGCGGGCATCCCCGGCCAGTTATGCATGCCATAGACCTCCTGGATGCCAAAGCGCTCCATCATCCCGTCCTCGCACATCTCGCGACCGCCGCCGCCACCCTCTTCGGCAGGCTGAAAGATCACCACGGCGGTGCCGTCGAAATTGCGGGTCTCGGCCAGATATTGCGCGGCGCCCAGCAGCATCGCGGTATGCCCGTCATGGCCGCAGGCATGCATCGCACCCGGTGTCTTGCTGGCATATTCCAGCCCGGTCGTCTCATGGATCGGCAGCGCGTCCATGTCCGCGCGCAACCCGATGACCTTGCCCGCGCTGTCGCTGCGGCCCCTGATGACGCCCACGACACCCGTCCGCCCGATCCCCGTGACCACCTCGTCACAGCCGAACGCCCGCAGCTTTTCAGCCACCAGGGCAGATGTGCGATGTGTCTCGAACAGGATCTCGGGGTTTTCGTGCAGATCCCGGCGCCACTTGGTGATGTCGCCGTGAAGCTCTGCGAAACGGTTCTTGATCGGCATGTCGTGCTCCTTGGGGTGTGGGTGATCCCGCGCCGCTCAGGCGCGCAGCGGCAACCGGCTTTCGGCCATCTCGGCCAGCCAGCTGCAACCATAGGGGATGACCGCGTCGTTGAATTCGTAACTCGGGTGATGCAGGTCGGCGCTGGCGCCATTGCCGACCAGAACATAGGCACCGGGGCGCTGGCGCAGCATCTCGGCAAAGTCGTCGGCCCCCATCACAGGCGCCAGATCGGTATCGGCGCGCGACACGCGCCCGGCCGCCGCCACCGCATGATCGACTGCCTGCGCATCGTTCACCAGCACCGGCGGGCCGGGCAGGAAAGTCAGCGCGGCGCTGGCGCCGAACGCCGCGGCGGTGGCCTGCGCCAGCGCCTCGATCCGTTTGCGAAGCATCGCCTGCACGTCCATATTCATGGCGCGAAAGGTCCCCTTGAGGGTCACCGTACCGGGAATGACGTTATAGGTGTCGGTCTCGGTGCGAAACCCGCAGACCGAGATCACCACGGGATCGACCGGATCGGCATTGCGCGCGGCAATGCTCTGCAACGCCGTCAGGATATGCGCCGCCGCCAGGGTGGTATCCGTGCCCTTGTGCGGCATCGCGGCGTGGCCGCCCTTGCCGGTCACAAGGATATCGAACCGTTCCGGCGCGGCGAACTGCGCACCCTTGCGCATGGTGAACCGCCCCACGTCCAGCCCCGGCCAATTGTGCATGCCGTAAACCTCCTCGATGCCGAAACGGTCAAGAAGCCCATCCGCCAGCATCGCCGCCGCACCGCCACCGCCCTCTTCGGCGGGTTGAAAGATCACCACGACCCGGCCTGCGAAACGGCGCGTCTCGCCCAGGTATTTCGCCGCGCCCAGCAGCATCGCCGTATGCCCGTCATGGCCGCAGGCATGCATCCTGCCCGGAATGGTCGACGCATGCGCCACCCCCGTTGCCTCAAGAATAGGCAGCGCATCCATATCGGCGCGAAATCCGATGCAGCCACCGGGGGCAGAGCCGTTGATCACCCCGACCACGCCGGTGCCGCCCAGTCCTGTCACCACCTCGTCACAGCCGAAATCCCGCAGCTTTTCCGCCACGAAGGCGGCGGTGCGATGCTCCTCGAACCGCAGCTCGGGGTGGGCATGGATATCGCGCCGCCACCCGGCGATCTCGACCTGCATCTCTGCGATACGGTTGCGCACCGGCATGGCTCAGCCCTCTGCCAGCAGGTCGAGCAACCGGCGCATGAAATCATGACCCGCCTCGAACTGCGCCACGGTGATATATTCGTCAGGCTGATGCGCCTGCGCAATGTCGCCGGGGCCGCAGACCACCGCCGAATAGCCGTGGTTCTGGAAATGCCCGGCCTCGGTGCCATAGCTGACGACATGGGTGCCATTGTCACCGGTCAGCCGCCGCGCCAGCTCCTCGGCCGCGCCGTTCACCTCGGGGGCAAGACCGGGGGCCATGAACTTGGGCTGGATCTCGATAAAGGTCTCGGGGCGGATCGCCTGCATCGCGGCCTCCACGCGCGCCACCTCGGCGCGGTACGCATCTTCGTATATCTGCGGGTCTTCGCCCGGCACACAGCGGAACGACATCACGAATTCGCAGCGCTTGGCGGTGATGTTATGGGCGGTGCCACCTTCGATCATGCCGACGTGGGCATTGGTCCAGGGTGGATTGAACAGCGCATCGGTGCCCTCTGCCCCCTTGGCCATGTTCGCGTCGTTGACGCCGTTGGCCCAAGTGATCAGCTTGGCCCCCTCCATGATGGCCGACACCCCGGTGTGCGACAGCGAGGAATGCACCTCGAACCCGTGCACGATGGTGTCAAAGGCGATACCCGCCTTGTGCCCGGTCACCGGCTGCATCATCGACGGCTCGCCAATGATCGCGACCCGCCCCCGCGGCAGCTTGTCCGCGACATCGCGCAGCAACGGGTCGGCGCCGATCACGCCGATCTCCTCGTCATAGGTCAGTGCGATCTGAACGGGGCGCGCCAGATCGCGGCCCGCGCCTTCGGCCAGCGCCCAGATGGCCAGCGCGTCAAAGGATTTCATGTCGACGCAGCCGCGCCCGAAATACTTGCCGTCCCGCTCCACCACCTTAAAGGGATCGCTGGACCACGCCTGCCCGTCGACGGGCACAACGTCCGTATGGCCCGACAGCACCACCGCGCCCTCCTCCATCGGCCCGGCATGGGCCATCAGACCGGCCTTGGGTTCGCTCGGGTGCAGGTGACGCACGCAGGTGACGCCGTGTTCCTCCAGATAGTCCTGAACCCAGTCGATCAGCGCAAGGTTGCTGTCCCGGCTGACGGTGGGAAATGCCACAAGGGTCTGCATGATCTCGAGGGGACTGAGGCGAGAGCTCATCTTCTGTCTTCTTTCAATTGGCTTCCTTCCGTCGAACGCGATGGAAAGAGGCGCCGCAATGCGGCATCACGCCGAACACACCGGCATCTTTTGCAAACCCGGCGACGCACCGCAGCACCACCGCACCGTTCTGGCCCCATCACCGGCCCGCTGCAAGGTGCAGCCAAGGCCGGGCGCACCCGCGCCGGACCTGTGCACACTTGCGGGGCAAAAGGACGCCACGACAGCACGGCAGCGGACGCCGTTCCGCTCAGTACCCGCTGTCTGTCACCAGCAGATAGTGATCCTCGCCCACCTTCTGATAGACCGACGGTTCGGGCTGATAATCCAGATCGTGTATCGGTGACGGGATCGGCTTGAAGTTCAGCTCATGCTCGCTCTTGCGGCGGGTCGGATCGGCAATCGGCACAGCCTGCATCAGCGCCTGCGTATAGGGGTGGCGCGGGTCCTCAAAGATCGCGCGGCGGCTGCCGATCTCGACGATCCGCCCCAGGTACATGACCCCGACGCGGTGGCTGACCCGTTCAACGACCGCCATGTCATGACTGATGAACAGAAAGGACAGGCCCAGCTCGGCCTGCAATTCCATCATCAGGTTCAGCACCTGCGCCTGGACCGATACATCCAGGGCACTGACGGATTCATCCGACACGATCAACTTGGGGTTCAGCGCCAGCGCGCGGGCAATGGCCACCCTCTGACGCTGGCCGCCCGACAGCTCATGCGGATATCGCCGCATGAAGCTGCGCGGCAGCTCGACCCGGTCGAACAGCATCTCGATCCGCTCCTGCATGGCGCGCCCCTTCAGCGTGCCGTAGTTTCGCATCGGTTCGGCCACCTGATCGGACAGCTGCATCTGCGGGTTCAGGCTGGCAAAGGGATCCTGAAAGATCATCTGCATGTCCAGACGCGCCCGACGCAGATCGCCCTGGTTCAGCGCGATGATGTCTGTGCCGCCCAGTTCGACCTGCCCCGACAGCGGCTCGATCAGCCGCAGCAGCGACCGCCCGGCGGTGGATTTTCCACAACCCGACTCGCCCACCAGGCTCAGCGTCTGGCCCTTGTTGATGTCGAACGAGATATCCTCCACCGCGTGCACGTTGGCGACGGTCCGGCGCAGCACGCCGCCCTTGACGGGAAAGCGCGTGGTCAGGTTGCGCACGCTCAGCAGCACCTCGTCGCTGCCGCGGATCGGCGCGATGTCCTGCCCTTCGACGCCGAACAGCTTCATCGGTTCGGGGAAATCCTTGCCGGTCATGTCGCCCAGCTTGGGCACCGCTGCCAGCAGCGCCTTGGTATAATCATGCACCGGAGCGTGGAATATCTGCTCCACCGGGCCTTCCTCGACCTTGTTGCCCCGGAACATCACGACCACGCGGTCGGCCATCTGCGCCACCACGGCCATGTCGTGCGTGATGAACATCACGGCGGTGCCCGTCTCGCGTTTCAGCCGGTCCATCAGGGCCAGGATCTCGGCCTGGATGGTCACGTCCAGGGCGGTCGTCGGCTCATCCGCGATCAGCAGGCGCGGCTCGCACGCCAGGGCCATGGCGATGACGACGCGCTGACGCATCCCTCCCGACAGCTCATGCGGGTACTGCTTGATCCGCCGCTCCGGTTCGGGGATGCGGACCTCTCGCAGCAGCTCCACCGCCCGTTTCATCGCGGCCTTGCGGTTCATCCCCTTGTGCAGGATCAGCCCTTCGGACAATTGCCGCCCGATGGTGAAGACCGGGTTCAGCGCCGTCATCGGCTCCTGAAAGATCATTCCGATCTCATTGCCCCGGATCGTGCGCATCAACCCCTGATCGGCCTGCGCCAGATCCACCTCACCCCCGCCCTTGCGATCAAAAATGAGGCGCCCGCCCGAAATCTCGCCGCCGCCATATTCCACCAGCCGCATCAGCGACAGAGACGACACAGACTTGCCCGACCCGGATTCGCCCACGACGCAGACGGTTTCACCGGGGTTGATGGTAAAGGAGATGTCCTCGACCCCGACCACCGGCCCGTCCTTTGTCTGAAAGGACACCCGCAGGTTCTCGATACGGGCGATATGCCCGGTGTCGGGCTGCGCTGTCGGGCTCGGGGGGGGCGACGTGTCCAGCATGTACCAACCTGAAAGAGTGAATGTTGCCCGACGCTACAGACGGTTTCGCCAAAATGTCAAACGCCGGTCCGGCTGACCGGGCCTTCCCTCTGCGTCAGCGGCGGCGAAGGCTTGCAATTTGAACGAATCCGCTTTTCGATGCCTTCACCCGCGGGGGTCGGTGCGGCACAGGCCGTGCACGACGCACGGTTGCGCCATCACCCGGCACTCCGCATGGCACCCTGCGACAACAACCGGTCCGAAAAAAGGCCGGGCATCCAACTGGGAGATATCTATGAAACTGAAAACCATTTTGCTGGGGGCGGCGGCTGCATTCGCCATGGCCCCGGCGGCGATGGCGGAACGCGGCGCCGATGGCCACGTCAACGTCATCTACTGGCAGGCGCCCTCGATCCTGAACCCCTACCTGTCCGGCGGGACCAAGGACATCGAAAGCTCCTCGATCATCCTCGAACCCCTTGGCCGCTATGACCCCGACGGCAACCTGGTGCCCTTTCTCGCGACCGAAATCCCGACGGTCGAAAATGGCGGCGTCTCCGAGGATCTGACCTCGATCACCTGGAAGATCAAACCGGATCTCCTGTGGTCTGACGGCACCCCCCTCACCTCCGAAGATGTCGTCTTTACCGCCGAATACTGCATGGACCCGCAGGGCGGCTGCGCGCAGCTGTCGAAATTCAACGGCATCAAGACGGTCGAAGCGGTCGATGACCTGACCGTCAAGGTCACCTTCGCCACGCCGCAGCCCAACCCCTATGGCGCGTTCATGGGCGGCCAGTCCCCGATCCTCCAGAAGGCCCAGTTCAAGGATTGCACCGGCGGACGCGCCGCCGAATGCACCGAGGCGAACTTCAACCCCATCGGCACCGGCCCCTTCGTCGTCGACGAATTCAAGCCGAACGACGTGATTTCCCTCTCGGCCAACCCCAACTACCGCGATGCGGCGAAACCCGCGTTCGCCACCATGACCTTCAAGGGCGGCGGCGATGCCACTGCGGCGGGTCGTGCCGTGCTGGAAACCGGCGAATTCGATTACGCCTGGAACCTGCAACTGGCCCCCGAGGTGCTGGAACAGATGGCGCAGGGCGGCAAGGGTGAAACCGTCGCGGCCTTCGGCACGCTGGTCGAACGGATCGAGATGAACCTGACCGACCCCTCGCCCGATCTGCCCCCCGAAACCCGCGCCACGGTCGATGCACCGCACCCGATCCTGTCGGACCTGAACGTGCGCAAGGCCCTGTCGATGGCCATCGACCGCGAGATCCTCGTCGAAATCGGCTACGGTCAGGCGGGTCGCCCGACCTGCAACCTGGTGCCCGCACCGGAAATGTACGCCTCGCCCAACAAGGAATGCATCCCGCAGGACATCGAAGGCGCCAAGGCGCTGCTGGACGAAGCCGGCTGGACCGACACCGACGGTGACGGCATCCGCGACAAGGACGGCAAGAAGCTCAGCCTGCTGTTCCAATCCTCGACCAACGCCGTGCGCCAGAACTTCCAGGACGCGATCAAGGCATGGTGGGGTGAAATCGGCGTCGAAACCGAACTGCGCAACGTCTCGGCCTCGGTCTTCTTCGGCGGCGATCCCGGCTCGCCCGATACCTTCCAGAAGTTCTATGCCGATGTCGAAATGTACGCCAACAACTTCGACGGCACCGATCCGCAGGCCTACCTGGCCCAGTATCGCTGCGGCAACGAACCCAAGCCGTCTTCGCAGTGGCAGGGCGAAAACATCAACCGCTTCTGCGATCCCGCCTATGATGCCATGCTGGATGAGCTGGCAAAGACTGGCGAACTCGACAAGCGCGGCGAAATCGCCAAGAAGCTGAACGAGATGCTGACCAAGGACACCTACACCATCGTCCCGCTGGTCGACCGTGGCCGCGTCTCGGCGCACTCCAACACGCTCGGTGGCGTGGCGCTCAACACCTGGGACAGCGAGCTTTGGAACGTTGCCGACTGGTACCGGATCAAGGAGTGATCCATCCCCGGGGTCGGGCCCTGCGCCCGGCCCCGGATCTTGCGTACTGGTGCCGGGCCGCGTGTCCGGCACCGGATTCTGCGCAGCGGAGCACTTTTGCCTGACCTGCCTCCTCTGACTTCAGGTCACGGCGCGACAGTTCACTCCTGACCCCCGGGACACCCCATGCTGACATTCACCATCCGACGGCTCATCATCGCCGTCCCCACCCTGCTATTCATCGCCGTCGTGATTTTCGGGCTGTTGCAGCTCGCCCCCGGCGACCCGATGGCACAGGTTCCCCTGACCGTGCCCCCCGAAGTCAAGGAACGCATGCGCGAGGCCCTCGGCCTGGGCGAGCCGATCCATGTGCAATTCTGGAAATGGATCGTGCAGTTCTTCTGGATCGAACCCCAGGTCTTCATCGACAATGTCTTTGGCACCCACCTGGCCGACGGCAAGCTGCGCGTCCTGTCCTGGCAGACCCGGTCCCCGGTGATGGACATCGTGGTCCAGCGGATGCCCCAGACCCTGTGGGTTGTCGGCATGTCGTACCTCGTCGGCATCCTGATCGCCCTGCCCATCGGCATCTATTCGGCCTACCGGCAGTATTCGATCTTCGATCAGCTCGGCACTTTCATCGCGATGATCGGCTTTTCGGTGCCCACCTTCTTTACCGGCGTGCTGCTGATCGTGATCTTCTCGGTCAACATGGACCGCGACAGCTTCTGGTGGTTTCCCTCGATCTACGACACCACGCTCCAGGTCACCGACTGGGCCAGCTTTGGCCAGCAGATCCGCCAGATGGCGATGCCGGTGACCGTGCTTGCGCTCTATAACGCCGCGCAGATCTCGCGGTTCATGCGGGCCTCGATGCTCGACAACCTCAACCAGGATTACGTGCGCACGGCCCGCGCCAAGGGCGTCGGTGAACGCGCCGTCGTCATGGTGCATGTGCTGCGCAACTCGCTGATCCCGGTCGTGACGGTCATCGCGCTCGGCGTGCCGCAGGTCTTTGGCGGGGCCATCATCACCGAACAGGTCTTCAAGGTGAACGGCCTCGGCCAGCTGCTGATCGGCGCGATCGAGGCGAACGACCTGCCGATGGTGCAGACGCTGACCTTCATCTTCGCGGTCCTGATCGTGCTCTTCAACCTGATTGCCGACGTCCTCTACGGCATCCTCGACCCACGGATCCGCTATGACTGAGCCGACACACACCCCCGAAAACGAACCCGTCGTCGAAACCGGCGGCGCCACCCTTGCCGGGGGCGTCATCCCGCAGCCCATGCCCTCGGCCCCGCCCCGCAGCCAATGGCTCGATGTCTGGCACCAGTTCCGCCACCACAAGGGCGCGATGGCCGGCGGCATCGTCTTCCTGTTCATCGTGCTGGCGGTTTTCCTCGGCCCCTACCTGTGGGATCTCGACCCGGCCAAGATCGACTTTCGCGCCCGCAACAACGGCCCCAGCTGGGCGCACCCCTTCGGCACCGACCAGCTGGGGCGCGACATGATGGCCCGCCTGATGGCCGGTGGTCAGGTCTCCCTCGCCGTCGGCATCACCGCGATGCTGCTGGCGCTGGTCCTCGGCTCGCTCATCGGGATCCTGGCGGGCTATTTCCGTCGGCTCGACAACATCCTGATGCGGATGACCGACCTGTTCCTGGCGCTGCCCCTGCTGCCCTTGCTGCTGGTCATGGTCCTGCTGTTCCGCGAACCGCTGTCGGCCGCCTTCGGCATCGAGACGGGGATCTTCATCCTGATCGTCACCGCCATCGGCGTCACCTCCTGGATGCCGACGGCGCGCATCGTGCGCGGCGACGTGCTGGCCCTGAAGGAGCGCGAGTTCGTGCTGGCCGCGCGCTCCATCGGCACCACGAACCTGATGATGATCCTGCGGCACATCCTGCCCAACGTGATCTCGCCCATCGTCGTCTCGGCCACGCTGGGCATCGCCAACGCGATCATCACCGAAAGCGCGCTGTCCTTCCTCGGCCTCGGCTTTCCGCCGGACTTTCCGACCTGGGGGCGGCTGCTGTTCGATGCCGTCGACTACATGCAGCAAAACCCCGAACGCGTGGTCATGCCCGGCATCGCCATCTCGCTGACCGTCCTGTCGGTGAACTACCTCGGGGACGGGCTGCGCGACGCCCTCGACCCGCGCATCCGCGGCCGCTAAGGTCCGGCGCAAGACACCCCCGCGGCCACCGCGCCGCGGGGATCACCTACCGAAAGACCCCATGTCCCACCGCGCCTATTACGCCGGGATCGCGCTGCGCCTGACCTCGGCCTTCCTGATCACCGCCATGTCCGCTGCCGTTCACGGCGTCGCCGCCACCGTCCCGGTCGGGCAAATCATGTTCTGGCGCTCGGCCGTCGCGCTGATCCCGATCCTGGGCTACATGGCGTGGCACGGCAATTTCCCCGCCGCCCTGCACAGCCGCTATCCCCGCCTGCATGTCACACGCGGGATGCTCGGCGCATTTTCCATGGCGCTGTCCTTTGTGTCGCTGGCCTATCTGCCCGTCGCCAATGCACAGGCGCTGGCCTATCTCGCTCCGGTCCTCAGCCTGCCGATGGCCGCCATCCTGCTGCGCGAAAAACTCTCGCCCGCGATAATCGCCGCCGTCGCCTTCGGCTTTGCAGGCGTCGTCGCCCTGCTGTGGGAGGCCCTGGAAATGCCCGGTGACGGCGCGCTGATCGGCGTCGCCGCAGGCCTCGCCTATGCGCTGACGATGGCCTTCGTGCGGGTCCATACCAAGCGGATGACGGTGACCGAATCCTCCTCGACCATCGCCTTCTACTTTGCCGTGGTCGCGGCCCTCGTCGGTCTTGCCACCCTGCCCTTCGGCTGGGTCGCCCTGAACGGCACACATTACACCTGGCTGATCCTCGCCGGGCTGCTCGGCGGTATCGGGCACATCGTCTCGAACGAGGCGACGGCCCGCGCGCCGGTCAGCACGCTGGCGCCCTTCGACTTTACCGGGCTGATCTGGGCGCTCGGGTTCGACCTGATCCTGTTTGCCACCTTTCCCGGCCCGCTGGGCCTTGTCGGGGTCGTCGCCATCACCGCCGCCGCCCTGCTGGTCACCTTTGCCGGGCATCCCCGGCGGGTGCCGCCCGGCAAATGACCGGCAAATGACCGGCCTCAGTGCAGCCTCTTGCGAATGCGGCGGATCATCCACCACACCACCAGCACGACAAGGGGCGTGACCATCGCCAGCAGCATCCCCTTGCTCAGATGCGCCGCATCGGCCAGTGGATAGGACAGATACCCCACCAGCGACACGGCGTAATAGCTGATCGCCACCACCGACAGCCCCTCGACCGTCTGTTGCAGGCGCAACTGCGCATCGGCGCGCTGGTCCATGCTGGCCAGCAGCGCCTGATTCTGGGCACTGCGCTCGACGTCCACCCGCGTGCGCAGCAACTCGCCCACCCGGATCGCCCGGGCCGACATTGCCGCCAGCCGCGCCTCGGCCGCGCGCACGGTGCGCATGGCCGGATCGTAGCGCCGCATCATGAATTCGCCAAAGGTCTGCCGCCCGCGAAACCGTTCCTCGCGCAGCATCGCCACCCGTTCGCGCAGGATCGCCTCATACGCCTTTGTCGCCGCCAGCCGATAGGCGGCCTGCGCGGCAATGTCCTCCAGCTCTGCCGATACGCTCAGCAGCCCCGCCAGCGTATCCTCCGACCGGGTCGCATCATCGCGCATCGTGCCGATCAGCCGGGTCAGCTCCGCGTCGATCCGCGCCATGTCAGGTTCCAGCGCACGCACCCGCGCCAGCCCCAGCATCGACATGGCGCGATAGGTTTCGATTTCGCACAGCCGCTGGACCACCCGCCCGATCCGCCGGGTGCCGATGCCATCGTTGGTAAAGACTGAAAACCGCGCATGACCCGCAGGATCGATGCGGAAATCCCCCGCGATGATCGCGTCGCGCTCGATCGCATGGGCAATCGCCAGGCTTTCCCCGACGAACCAATCCTCGATCTGATCATGCACCTCGTCCTCGCCCCGGCTCGGCTCCACCCGCAACAGGATCGAGGTAACGCGCCGCCCCGGCGCCTGCTCCAGCCAGTCCTGCGGAAAGACATCGAAGGACGCCGGATCGAAGGGACGTTCCGGCACGCCATCGCTGAACACCGTATAGGTCACGAACTCGGTATGGCTTTCCCATTTCAGCATGTGCCGCCCGATCTCGCCCGACCAATGGGTCGCGCCGGGCTGCGGGTGCGCCGCGCCGTGCCGGTCCAGCAGGTCGATCAGGTGTGCCCGCTCGGCCGCGCGGTTGCGCGCCGCCACCGGGCCTTCGGCTTTCAACGCCAGAAACGCGACGCTGCACGGCGATTTCAGCGTCGGAAAGGGCCGCGCGTGCAGTTCGTTGACCAGGGGATAGCGTAGCGGATGATCGTTCAGCGGCATGGCATGTCGTTCCGTCTCAGGGGGCGTCAGGCCGCCTTGTTAGCCCCGCACGCTGCCCCTGAAAAGGCATTTATCAATATTTTCAATGCGTTAGCGGAATACCTTGGTATACTGGCGCACGAAGCGGCATCCGGGCCGGGGCGTCGACAGAAAAACCGTTCAGATACCGCTCTGATACCGTTCAGATACCGACGTTCGAATTCAGCGTTTTCAATGGCTTGGCACCGTCAGACCGGCCGATACCGACGCCGGTGCGCAGATGTGCAAAAGGGCGACCCACCGGGCCGCCCTTTGCGTCGTCACGTTGCTGGTGCGATCACGCGATCTTGGTCAGCAGCTCGTCCAGAGATTTCTTGGCGTCGCCATAGAACATGCGCGTGTTCTCCTTGTAGAACAGCGGGTTCTCGATCCCGGAATAGCCGGTGCCCTGGCCGCGTTTGGACACGAACACCTGCTTGGCCTTCCAGCACTCCAGCACCGGCATCCCGGCGATGGGGCTGTTGGGATCTTCCTGCGCCGCAGGGTTCACGATGTCGTTCGACCCGATCACGATCGCCACGTCGGTAGAGGGGAAATCTTCATTGATTTCATCCATTTCCAAGACGATGTCATAGGGCACCTTGGCCTCCGCCAGCAGCACGTTCATGTGCCCCGGCAGCCGCCCGGCGACCGGGTGAATGGCGAACCGCACGGTCTTGCCCTTGGCCCGCAGCTTCTTCGTCAGCTCGGAAACCGATTGCTGTGCCTGCGCCACCGCCATGCCGTAGCCCGGAATGATGATGATGCTGTCGGCCTCGTCCAGCGCGCTTGCCACGCCATCGGCGTCGATGGCAATCTGCTCGCCCTCGACCTCCATCGCCGGGCCGCTGGTGCCGCCGAAGCCGCCCAGGATGACCGAGACGAAACTGCGGTTCATCGCCTTGCACATGATATAGCTGAGGATCGCCCCCGAAGACCCGACCAGCGCGCCCACGACGATCAGCAGATCGTTCGACAGCGAAAACCCGATCGCCGCCGCCGCCCAGCCGGAATAGCTGTTCAGCATGGAAACGACGACAGGCATGTCCGCCCCGCCGATGCCCATGATCAGGTGATAACCAATGAACAGGGCCGCCAATGTCATGATAAACAACGGGAAAAATCCGCCGCTATTAAAGTACCAGATCAGGCAAAGAACCGAGATCACGGCCGCAGCAGCGTTCAGCATATGGCCACCGGGCAGCTTCGTTGCCTTGGTGTTCACCTTGCCTGCCAGCTTGCCATAGGCAATCACTGAACCGGTGAAGGTCACCGCGCCGATGAAGATACCCAGGAACAGCTCGACCCGCAGAATGTTCTGCTCGACCGGTGTCTTGTGGGCCAGCAGCTCGGCAAACCCGTGCAGGCCGGTACGTACGGCGGGATCCATTGCCAAAACGTGCTGCAATTCGAAATGCGCGTTGAAGCCGACGAACACTGCCGCAAGACCGACGAGAGAGTGCATGGCCGCGACCAGTTGCGGCATCTCTGTCATCTGCACACGGGTTGCGACGAAAAAGCCGATGATACCGCCCGCAGCAATCAGGATGACCGACAACAGCCAGAGACCCGAGCCGGGTCCGATCAGCGTTGCGAACACCGCAAGGGCCATGCCCACGATGCCGTACCAGACCGCGCGCTTTGCGCTCTCCTGGCCCGACAGGCCGCCGAGCGCGAGGATAAAGAGGACCGCCGCAACCACGTAGGCCGCTGTGGTGAAACCGAATTCCATTGTTCAGACCTCCTTACGATTTCTGGAACATGGCGAGCATGCGCCGGGTGACAAGGAAACCGCCGAAGATGTTGATTCCGGCCATGAAAACCGACAACGCCCCGAGGATGATCACGATCCAGGATCCAGACCCGATCTGCATCAAGGCCCCCAGAATGATGATGGATGAAATCGCGTTGGTGACGGCCATCAGCGGCGTGTGCAGCGAATGCGACACGTTCCAGATAACCTGGAAGCCGATGAAGACCGACAGGACGAACACGATGAAGTGCTGCATGAAGCTCGCTGGCGCGACAAGCCCGACCCCCAGCAACAGCACGGCGCCAATGGCGAGCAGACCCACCTGGTTGCGCGTCTGTTTCTTGAAGGCGGCAACCTCTGCGGCACGGCGTTCCTCGGGCGTCAGCTCCTTGGCCTTTTCCTTCGGTTTCTGCGCGGCAATCGCTTTGACCTTCAGCGGCGGCGGCGGAAAGGTGATCTCTCCTCCACGCGTGACCGTGGCCGAACGGATCACGTCATCATCCATGTTGTGGTTGATGACACCGTCCTTTGCCGGCGTAAGATCCATCAGCAAGTGACGGATGTTGGTGGCATAGAGGCTTGAGGCTTGCGCGGCCATCCGGCTGGGAAAGTCGGTGTAGCCAATGATCGTCACGCCGTTCTCGGTCATGACCTTTTCGTCAGGCACCGTGCCTTCCACGTTGCCGCCACGCTCGGCCGCAAGGTCGATGATGACCGACCCGCGTTTCATCGACGCGACCATATCGGCGAGCCACAGCTTGGGTGCCTCGCGGTTGGGGATCAGCGCCGTGGTGATGACGATATCGATATCCGGCGCGATCTCGCGGAACTTGGCGAGTTGCGCTTCGCGGAATTCTGGCGAGGAAACAGATGCATAGCCACCCGTCTCGGCGCCGTCCGTCTGTTTTTCCTCAAAGTCGAGGTAGACGAATTCCGCACCCATGCTCTCGACCTGCTCGGCCACTTCGGGCCGCACGTCGAAGGCATAGGTGATCGCGCCAAGCGACGTTGCAGCCCCGATTGCGGCCAGACCGGCGACACCTGCGCCGACAACCAGAACCTTGGCCGGGGGCACCTTGCCCGCCGCCGTGATCTGACCGGTGAAGAACCGTCCGAAGTTGTTGCCCGCTTCGATTACTGCGCGATAACCCGCGATGTTCGCCATCGAAGACAGCGCATCCATCTTTTGCGCGCGGCTGATGCGTGGAACCATTTCCATGGCCATCACTGTCGCACCCTGCGCCTTGCACAGTTCAAGCAGATCGGTGTTGCCAGCCGGGTTGAAGAAGCTGATCAACGTTTGATCGGATGTCAGCAACTTCGCTTCTTCATCACTTGGCGCACGCACCTTTGCCACGACATCGACAGCTGCGAACAACGCCGCCTCATCTGCAACGACGGTGACGCCTGCCGCCTCATAGGCGGCATCCGCGAAGCCGGCGACGGTGCCCGCCCCGGTTTCCACAAAACACTCGTGTCCCAGTTTCTGCAATTGCAGCGCGGAATCGGGCGTCATTGCGACGCGCGCCTCTCCTGCGAACACTTCCTTTGGCGATCCGATTTTCACCTTTGTCGTCCCCCTTTTGAACAACTGGCTAAAATTTCGCCGGAGAAACAACTCCGGCGGCTCCTAGTCAGCATCGCGCAACATTATTGCGCTTCGGCTGTTGTGGATTTGCCTGTTGTGATAGGCCAAGTCAAACCCAACGATGTGTGTTTCGCGCTTATGTGGCGAATTCTGCACGTATTTTTCTCGATAAGATACGTCTCCCGGATCAGATGAAGCGTTTCTGCGGTACCTTAGGCAAGCGGTGATTGCATGGTAGCGCCAACACCACGGCTGGTTTCGAAATTGCCCGTGCAGCGCGGCAACATCGCAACCTATCCGTGCGCTCCTCTTTCGGAGTCCGCAGCAGCATATCACCCCCGCCCCGCAGTACCAGCGCGATCCTGGGTCATCCCATTGCCTTATCCAGACAGACCCGCATCACCGCACAGGCTTGCGCCAATCTGACAGGACGATATGGTTCGCCCGTATTGCGGAAGAATATTCCGCTGAACTGGGAGGAGACCGACATGCTGGAGGGCAAGCACGCCATCGTCACCGGAGGTGGCACGGGAATAGGGCTGGCAATCGCCAATGCACTGGCCGACGCCGGTGCCCAGGTGACGATTACCGGGCGCAGACGCGAGGTCCTGGAGGACGTCGCGGGCCCGAACATGTTCGTTTTGCCAATGGACGTCAGCGACGAGGCATCGGTAAGGGACGGGATGGCCAGCGCGGTTGCCGCACGCGGCCCGATCCAGATCTGCGTTGCAAACGCGGGGATCGCGGAGGGGCGAAAGCTGCAAAAGACGTCATCCGAGTTCTGGCGCAAGATCATGGCGACAAACCTGGATGGCTGTTTTTATACGGTCCGCGAAAGCCTCGAGTCGATGACGACGACCGATTGGGGGCGGGTTATCGCGGTCTCTTCCATCGCCGGACTGCGTGGTGCGCCCGGCGCCGGGGCATATTCAGCGTCGAAACATGGCGTTATCGGTATGATGCGATCCTTTGCCGAAGATTTTCTGGGGGGCCCCATCACCTTCAATTCGATCTGCCCCGGCTATGTTGACACGCCCATTGTCACTCGCAACACCGATGCCATTTCCAAACGCGCAGGTGTCAGCGAAGAAGAAGCGCGCAACATGATGATCAACATGAACCGTCACAAACGCCTGATTTCGCCCGAAGAAGTTGCCGCTGCGGCGCTGTGGTTGTGCAACCCGGTCACTGAAAGCGTAAATGGTACGGAAATCCGGATAGCGGGCGGACAGCTTTAGGCGGACCTGAGGACAGGGCTTGTCTGACGCCCGTTCCGCCAAGCGCGGGCAGCCTCGCCCAGCCCTTCGAACAGCGGACGAGACACCGGATCCTGCGCGGCGTTGTATTCGGGGTGCCACTGGACGGCTAGGGTAAAGCCTGGCGCCCCGTCGATATAAGCGGCCTCCGGCGTTCCGTCGGGGGCAGTTCCATCAATCACAAACCGTTTGCCGGCAGAGATCACACCCTGACCATGCAGGGTGTTTGTCATGACTTCCGGCGCCCCCATCAAACGATGAAAGACACCGCCTTGCGTAAAGGTCACCTTGTGACGCAGTGCGAATTTTTCCTCTATCGTACCGTCTGGCGGCATCCGGTGGTTCATACGCCCCGGAATATCGCGAATTTCGGGGTGAAGTGTTGACCCCATCGCGACGGCAACCTCTTGAAACCCCCGACAAATGCCCAGGAAAGGCTGTCCGCGCTCAACACAGGCCCGCACCAGTGGCAGGGTGATGGCATCGCGCGCCCGGTCGAAAGTGCCGTGCGCCTCAGTTTCTTCATCGCCATATTCGGAGGGGTGCACATTGGGCCGACCGCCGGTCAGAACGAACGCGTCGAAGGTTTCGAGCAATTCGTCCACGGAGACGAGCCGTGGGTCGGCAGGGATCAACGATGGCAACCCACCTGACACGTTGGCCACCGCTTCGGAGTTCATCACCCCGCCTGCATGGGCCCGGTAGCTGCTGTCGATCACGTGCAGATTGGTGATAATGCCGATAAGGGGTCGTGTCATGCTGCGCCTCTAAGCCTCCCGAACAACTTACTAGCGCACAACGACAAATAAAACGGAAATCACTGTGCAGAGATGCACTGCCGATTTGCGCCGCTGCCATTTACGGCAGAACATCGCAAATTGATGGCGACGCCTGCAACGATTCACCGCTGCAAGAGACACCTCCTTTGCAGACGCGTGACTGCAACGATGACGCCTGACCTCAATTCGACTCGGTTTGACCGGCAGACGTCGTGGGCGTTGTTGCTGCGTCGTCGGGATCATCTTCACCCGATGTCCCGCTGAGGGTAATGAACCCGGCCATTGCCAAGCCAAAGACAACGACGATCACGATGCCCCAGATGACGGATCGATGAGAGCGGGCTTGCTTTTCCACGTCGGTTTGCGGTGCGGACATTGGTGTCTCCTCCTGCCTTGTTGATCAGGTACATGACAAACTCGATCCGCGGCCGGATGTTCCCCGTCACGCCGCACCGCCCGCTTGGCCTTGCAATCCCGGCTGTAGAGGTGAAACTCGCGCGCAGCCAGTGAAGAGGACGAATGCCATGAAAGACGCCGCCGCCACCACCTCGGGTCAGACGATCTATCTCGACGATTATACCGCCCCGGGCTGGCTGGTCGAAGAGGTGCATCTGACCTTCCGCCTCGCGCCGGAGGCCACGCGCGTGCTGAGCAAGGTTCGTTTTGTCCCGAACCCGGATGCGCCACAGGGGCAGTTCTACCTGCATGGTGAACAACTTTCGCTGATCGGGGCCAGCATTGACGGCACCCCGGTATCGCCGGAAGTGACAGAGGATGGTCTGACCTGCGACGTCCCCAGCGGCGCCTTTACCTGGGAAGCCGAAGTCGAGATCGCCCCGGCGAAAAACTTTGCACTGGAAGGGCTTTACATGTCCAACGGCATGTATTGCACCCAATGCGAAGCCGAGGGGTTTCGCAAGATCACCTATTATCCGGATCGCCCGGACGTGATGGGCGTCTTTACCGTCCGGATCGAAGGCGAAGCACCGGTCAAGCTGTCGAATGGCAATCCCGTCAGAGAGGGCGAAGGCTGGGCCGAATGGCATGATCCGTGGCCGAAACCGGCCTATCTGTTCGCATTGGTGGCGGGCGATCTGGTCAACCATCCCGATAGTTTCACCACCAGATCCGGCAAGGACGTCGCGCTGAACATCTGGGTGCGCCCGGGGGACGAGGGCAAATGCGCCTTTGGCATGGAGGCGCTGAAAAAGTCGATGAAGTGGGACGAGGATGTCTATGGCCGCGAATACGACCTCGACATTTTCAATATCGTTGCGGTCGACGATTTCAACATGGGCGCGATGGAGAACAAGGGCCTGAATATCTTCAACTCTTCCTGCGTTCTGGCCAGCCCCGAGACCAGCACCGATGCAAATTTCGAACGCATCGAGGCGATTATCGCGCATGAATACTTCCACAACTGGACCGGCAACCGGATCACCTGCCGCGACTGGTTTCAGCTGTGCCTGAAGGAAGGTCTGACCGTCTATCGCGACAGCCAGTTCACCTCGGACATGCGATCGGCCCCGGTCAAGCGGATCTCGGATGTGATCGACCTGCGCGCGCGGCAGTTCCGCGAGGACAACGGCCCGCTTGCGCATCCGGTGCGGCCTGAAAGTTTTCAGGAAATCAATAACTTTTACACCGCGACCGTCTACGAAAAGGGCGCCGAGGTCATTGGTATGCTCAAGCGGCTGGTGGGGGACGAGGCCTATGCCAAGGCGCTGGATCTGTACTTTACGCGCCACGACGGACAGGCCTGCACCATCGAGGACTGGCTGGCCGTGTTCGAGGAATCGACGGGCCGCGACCTGAGCCAGTTCAAGCGTTGGTACAGCCAGGCTGGCACGCCCCGCCTGCATGTCAGCGAAAGCTGGGCGGATGGCACGTTCACGCTTCACTTCCGGCAGGAAACCCCGGCGACGCCCGGCCAACCGGACAAGGCCCCACAGGTGCTGCCGATCGCCGTGGGGCTGATCGGGCCCAATGGCGATGAAGTGCAGGAAACCACGCTGCTCGAGATGACCGAGAGCGAGCAGAGCTTCAGCTTTACCGGTCTGGGAGCGCGCCCCGTTCCGTCGATCCTGCGCGAGTTTTCGGCCCCCGTCATCCTGCACCGCGAATCCGACAATGCCGAACGGGCGTTCCTGCTGGCCCACGATACAGACCCCTACTGCCGCTGGGAGGCCGGGCGAACCCTTGCAAAACAAGCCCTTATGCGGATGATCACCGACAATGCCGAACCGGACCAGGCCTATCTCGGCGCGCTGGCGACCCTGCTGTCCGACGAAACGCTGGACCCGGCCTTTCGGGCGCTGGCGATGGCGCTGCCTTCGGAGGACGACCTGGCGCAGACGCTGTTCGAAACCGGCCATGTTCCCGACCCGCAGCGGATCTGGGAAAAGCGGCAGGAGATGCGTGATGCGATGGCTGACGCGATGCCCGATCTGCTGGCCGGGCTGTTTGCCGCCCACCAGGTGCCCGGCACGTATCAACCTGATGCCGCCCCGGCGGCGGCCCGCGCCCTTGCCAACTCAGCGCTGGCGCTGTTGTCACGCCGCGACGGCGGCGAACGGGCCCGGGCACAGTTTGCCAAGGCCGACAACATGACGCAGGAACTTGCCGCGCTAAGCTGTCTTCTGAGCATAGACGCCGGGGAGGAAGAGCTGAAAACCTTTTATGATCAATGGCATGATGACAGACTCGTCATGGATAAATGGTTTTCGCTGCAAGTGGCCTATGCACCGCCCGCCCAGGTGGCCGCAACAGCCGAACGGCTTGCCACCCATTCGGATTTCGACATGAAGAACCCCAATCGGTTCCGCGCGACCTTCGGAGCCCTGACGATGACGCCGGCCGGTTTCCACCATGCCTCCGGTGCCGGGTACCGGCTCTTGGCAGACTGGTTGATCAAGCTCGACCCGCTGAACCCGCAAACCACGGCGCGCATGTGCACCGCCTTCCAGACCTGGACACGCTACGACGCTGATCGCCAGGGCATGATCCGCGCCGAGTTGGAGCGCATGGCCGCGCAACCGAAGCTGAGCCGAGACACCAGCGAAATGGTGTCGCGCATCCTGGCGAACTGACGCAGCGCGCACCGCCGGTATCCCCCGGCGGTGCGCGCAGACGCGGCAAGCTGGTCGCGGGCGCGCCTTTTCTAAACGCTCGCACGGTGAACAGAGCCTCTTGCCCCCCGAAACGCCCTGTCCTAGAACCCGGGACCAAGCCAATGCCGGAAAGGACCGACCATGCTGGACCTCACGTACGAGACCCCGAAACCCAAGGTGATCGCCGGTGCGAAACACGATTGGGAACTGGTCATCGGCATGGAGGTCCATGCGCAGGTCGCCTCGAAGGCGAAGCTGTTCTCGGGCGGGTCGACCCTGTTCGGGGCGGAACCCAATTCGAATGTCGCCTTTGTCGATGCGGCGATGCCGGGGATGTTGCCCGTCATCAATGAATTTTGCGTTGAGCAGGCGGTCCGTACGGGGCTGGGCCTGAACGCCGAGATCAACCTGTTCTCGGCCTTTGATCGCAAGAACTACTTCTATCCTGACCTGCCGCAGGGCTATCAGATCAGCCAGTTGTACCATCCCATTGTCGGCGAAGGAGAAATTCTGGTCGATATGGCACCGGGTATCGCGCGGCTGGTGCGGGTGGAGCGTATCCACCTGGAACAGGACGCGGGCAAATCCATTCACGACATGGATCCGAACATGTCCTTCGTCGACCTGAACCGCACGGGCGTGGCCCTGATGGAGATCGTCAGCCGCCCCGATATTCGCGGGCCGGAAGAGGCCGCGGCCTACATGGTCAAGCTGCGTCAGATCCTGCGCTATCTCGGCACCTGCGACGGCAACATGCAGAGCGGAAGCATGCGTGCGGATGTCAACGTTTCCGTATGTCTGCCAGGCGCTTATGAGAAATTCCGCGAGACGGGCGACTTTGGCCACCTCGGCACGCGCTGCGAGCTGAAGAACATGAACTCCATGCGGTTCATCCAGATGGCGATCGATGTCGAGGCGCGGCGTCAGATCGCGATCCTCGAGGCCGGTGGCACGATCGATCAGGAAACCCGCCTGTACGATCCGGACAAGAACGAGACCCGGTCGATGCGCAGCAAGGAAGAAGCGCATGATTACCGCTATTTCCCCGACCCCGACCTGCTGCCGCTGGAGATCGAGCAAGCCTGGGTCGACGACATCAAGGCCGGTCTGCCAGAACTGCCTGACGCCAAGAAAGCGCGCTTTGTCAAAGACTTCGGACTGAGTGAATATGACGCCAGCGTGCTGACGGCCGAAGTGCCGAACGCGGTGTTCTTCGAAGCGGTCGCAGATGCCTGCAAAGACGGCAAGCTGGCCGCGAACTGGGTGATCAACGAATTGTTCGGCCGCCTGAAGAAGGACGACGCCGACATCACCGACAGCCCGGTGTCACCCGCGCAGCTGGCAGGGATCATCGCGCTGATCAAGGAAGACGTGATCAGCGGCAAGATCGCCAAGGATGTGTTCGAAATCGTCTATACCGAAGGCGGCGATCCGGCTGTTATCGTTGAGGAAAAAGGCCTGAAACAGGTGACGGACACCGGCGCGATCGAAGCGGCGGTGGACGAGATCATCGCGGCCAATCCCGCGCAGGTCGAGAAGGCCAAACAGAACCCGAAACTGGCGGGCTGGTTCGTCGGACAGGTGATGAAATCGACCGGTGGCAAGGCCAACCCGAAGGCCGTGAATGACCTGGTCGCGGCAAGGCTGGGCCTGTAACCCTAAGCCCTTGGCGGTCGGCGCCCATATGCGGGCAGTGGTGAGAGCCGCTGCCCGTTTGCATGTCTGTCGGTATTCGCGGCATGAACGGCCGTAAGCCATTGAAATCGTGGAATCACCACGTCGGTATCTGAACGGTATTCGTACGGTATCTGAACGGTGCGAAAGCAGTGCTGCGCCTTGCCCTGCTGCGCAGGCCTGTTAGCCTGACGAAAGAACAACCGCAGGAGATCCGATGCCTATTTTCACCTCGCCGCTGATGGACGTAAAACAGGAATGGACCGACTATAACGGGCATCTGAACATGGCCTATTACGGCGTGCTGTTCGACCTGGGTCTGGAATTCTTCAACACCGGCATCGACCTGGCCGAGGCCTATATGCGCCGCACGGCCCATACCACCTATTCCGCCGAATTCCGCATACGCTATCTGCGGGAGGTCCATGCCGGCGCTAAGGTTAGCGCGACGACCCACGTGCTGGATGTCGGCCCGAAGGCGTTTCATTTTTGCCAGGAGTTGATCCACGAAGACGGCTGGATCGCGGCCACCGGCGAAGGCATCAGCCTGCACATCGACCAGTCCGGCCCCCGTGTCGCCGCCTATCCGCCGGAACAATTCGCGCGCCTGCAGGCCGCCGCCGCCGATCATGGCGCGCGGCCGGTTCCCGATTGGGTTGGCGCGCCGATGCGCCTTCGCAAGTAGGACGGGCCCACAGCCGGTGCGGTCCGGCGGTGCCTTGCCGCTCTGGCAGGGAAATGTCGCCGGGGATTGAGACAGCGGCCCCGCAGGCGCTAGATGGCGCGACCAGATCAGAGAGACCCCAGATGACCCAGTATGAATACAAGGTGGTGCCGGCCCCGACGCGCGGGATCAAGGCGCGCGGCATCAAGACCCCCGAGGGGCGCTTTGCCAATGCCCTGGAAGAGGTGCTGAACGACATGGCTGGCCGGGGTTGGGAATATGTACGCGCCGAGACCCTGCCCCAGGAAGAACGCCAGGGCCTGACCGGGTCTTCCAGCAGCTTTCGCAACCTGCTGGTGTTCCGGCGCGAGGGGGCGGGCGCCTTGACCCACCAGCACCCCGAGCCGGGCGACACCGCGGAGGCCGTGGCCCGCGCGCAGGATGACGAGACCCAGGCACCGCCCGTGACGGCTGGACCGTCGGTCGGTCCGGCACAACGCAGCGATGCGGTTCAGGGCAATGGGCCGCGCCTGTCCGGCGTGTTGAAATCGCGCGCGGCGCAGGTGATGGGGCGCGCCTCGGACGTGGCAGAGGGCGCGGCGACGCCCGCCCCCGGCGTGGGCGACGCGGCCCCGACCGAGACCCGGCGCGATGACAGCCCGGATGATGATGACACGGGCCAGACCCGCAAACCTGACTGACCACACGGTCGGTCCCTGCCTGCGGGCCAGTGCCTGTGCCGTCTGATGCGCCGGCAGATCACGTGCCCCATCATGTGACGGAGCAGGCCCGCAGGCACCGGAGCGGGCGAGCCAAAAGGATCGCGCCCGCCCCGCCGACAACAGGGTTTCTTTTGCGCCGGGCCTTGTGCTTCGGCGCCGTTTCTTTATATTCGGACAGCCTGAGAAATCGTTCTCAGGCGTTCAGTTCCAGCGCCAGCGCGTGAATGCGACCCATCAGGTCGGACCCGAGGGCGGAGTGCACGGCGCGATGACGTGCAATGCGACTTTGGTCAGCAAAGGCACTGGATGTCATCCGGACACGAAAATGACTCTCTCCGCCTTCCTGAAAGCCCGCGTGGCCACGGTGGCTCTCACTTTCGTCAAGCACCTCAAGGTGTTCAGGCGAAAATTCGTCTTCAAGTCGCCTGCGGATCTCTGCCGTTCGTGACATATTTTTTCCTCTCGCCTCTTCAATCTCGCGCCACACAGTCTATGCTGCAGCGCCTGACTCGGAAAGGACCGCCTGATGCCCAAATCTGATCCCTTCGGTTTTGACATGTCCATTTCTTCTGCAAAGAAGAAAACCAACCGTGGTCGTCGCGGCATGACAGGGGCCTCCGAAACATCGCGGCGGGTCTGCGAACATGAGGGCTGTGAAGAACCCGGCAAGTACCGCGCCCCCAAAGCCCCGGACGTGCTGGACGATTTCTATTGGTTCTGCAAGGACCACGTGCGCGAGTACAACCTCAAGTGGAACTTCTTTGACGGGCGTACCGAGGCCGAGATGAACGCCCAGATGTCCGAGGACAAGGTCTGGGAGCGCAAGACCAAGCCGCTGGGTGATCCCGAGGCACGCGCCTGGGCACGTCTGGGCATCGAGGACCCGCACCAGGTGCTGGGCGCCAATGCGACGCAGAATCCCGGCAAGACCGGCGGCGTCACTACGCGCCGCCTGCCGCCGACCGAGCGCAAGGCCGTCGATATCCTGGATGCCCGCGACAACTGGAGCAAGGCCGAGGTACGCAAGGCCTACAAGGCGCTGATCAAGGTGCTGCACCCCGACATGAACGGCGGCGACCGGTCGCAAGAGGAACAGTTGCAGCAGGTCGTCTGGGCCTGGGACCAGATCAAGGACAGCCGCAACTTCAAGTGACGCACCCTGCGCGCCTGCACCCCGTGGGCGGGCGCGCAGGGGTGGCTGTTCATGGACAGGCCGTTTTTGGGCGGCCCGCCATGGGAGGCCGTTCATGCGAGGCCTTTTCAGGGTGACCTCTCATCAGGGCGACCTTGCATCAGGTGTGAGACGCGTAGGCCGGACGCCGGCTGGGCGCGTCCGGAAAGCTCAGCCGGGTGGCGCCTGCCCCGAAATCCAGATGACAGCCCAACCTTGACCCCGATGAGAGCCGGCACCTGCGGCGCGGTCGCGCAGTCTAGGGTTGTGCGGATGCCGACGCCGTGCCGTGCGGCAGCGCCAGCGTGCTGATGTAATCACCCAGCCCGGCGAGTGTGAAAAGGGCGATGACGAAAAGGCTGGCAATGCTGCGGCGGCCTTGGGGGATGAACATGGGCTTGCCTCCCGTTGGAATGAAGGGCGTTGGCAGGGAAATGCCATGCCAACGCGGGCGATACCGGGCCGCAACGGACCCGAGGTGACCCTAGCGCGCGGAGTCCAAACAATGCGTTAAGGACCAATCTGCCTCCCCCATGACAGAAAAACGCCCCCGGCACGCGGCCAGAGGGCGTTTTCGGTGCTTTGGGCCGGGGCGGGACCGTCAGCTGGCGGTGACCGGACCCGCGGCCAGGACTGCCCCTGTCGGCTGACCCGTGGGAGAACCGCCGAGCGGTTCGTCCGAGATCGCAAGCGTCGCGCCGGGCAGCACACCGGCCAGGTTGGCGGGCAGAACCAGCGCCTGTTCGGTGGTGTCGGCGGGCCAGACCATGACCGAAACCGGTGCGGCATCCCCCGCGATCAGCCACAGTTCGTAGGAGCGACCGGCAGCGGCGCCCTGCCCCTCTCGGCGCATGCGCAATTCGCCGGTATCGACGTCATAGGCGGCAGCGAACCGCACAGGCGCGTCGGCCGCCCCGAGGGTCGCGACAAATTCGGGATGATCGCCCGGCAACATGTCCGATTGATAGACGAGGAAGCCGAACATCGCCGCGACCGACGCGGCGACCACCAGCTTGCCCAGGCCCAGGCGCGCCCAGAACCCCATGGCGGGGGTCGTGTCCGCACCCGTCGCTGGCCAGAGCCGCTGATGGATCGCCCGCCAGACGCGCGGGGGCACGCGCGCTTCGTCGATATTGTCGGTCATCGCGACGAAATCATCTGCCCAGGCGGCCACCAGTGCGCGCAACGCAGGCTCGCGCACAAGGCGCTCCTCGAACGCTGCGACCTCGGACGGGCCGAGCAGCGTCAGAACGTATTCCGCCGCGAGGACCATATCCTCTTCGCCCGGTGTGAATGTGGTGTCGTCGCTCATCGCGTCAGACATTCCTTCAGTTTCCTCAGGCTGCGGCGCAGCCAGGTTCGCATCGTGTTCAGCGGGATCCCGTAGGATTCGGCCAGTTCCTGATAGGTCAACCCCATCAGGTAAGCGCCCCGCACGGCTTCGGCACGATCGGCATCCAGCTCATCCAGGCAGCCCATCAGCCGCGCCCGTTCGGACCCGGCAATCGCCAGAGCCTCGGGGCCGGGATCCGAGGAGGGCACCGCGTCGGCTTCGGACAGGTCCGCCCCTGCGGCACGCCGCGCCCTTAGACGGTCGATCGCGGTATTGCGCGCAATCGTGATGAGCCATGTCATCGGAGAATAGCCGCCCGCCTGATAGCGCCCGGCGCTGCGCCAGATCTTGATGTAGGAGTCCTGTACTGCCTCTTCGGCTTCGCTTGTTGTCCCCAACACACGCAGCGAAATGCCGAATAGTTTCGCCGAGGTCAGCTGATACAACTTCTGAAAGGCTGCCCGGTCGGCCAGAGCGGTACGTGCGATCAGGTCTTCGATGTCTTCCAAGGTCGCCATGGTTTGCCTTGTGCCCCCCCTATTGCCGTCCCGCCAGGACCTGCCGATTGCATGGGCCGGGCGGTTGATACGGATGCCACGCGCCCCGGTGGGCGCGATTTTGCCCTTTTCCTCGCCGTCCTCTTCGATATGTTGCACCGAGAATGCGCAGGGATCACCTGCGCGATGCGACATGAAGACCCCCGCGCGGCATTCGATGCGCGGATGACTTACAAGGGACAAGCCGACCATGGCCGACGGATCGCTCGATATCAACGCCAAACCGACCGAAGAAATTTCGGTCCGCGACGTCTTCGGAATTGATACCGATATGATCGTGAAGGGTTTTGACGCCCCGACGGATCGGGTGCCCGACGCCGACCCGACCTATCGTTTCGACCCCGACACGACGCTGGCGATCCTTGCAGGGTTCAGCCACAACCGCCGTGTCATGGTGCAAGGCTACCACGGGACGGGCAAATCGACCCATATCGAACAGGTGGCCAGCCGGCTGAACTGGCCCTGCGTGCGCATCAACCTAGACAGCCACATCAGCCGCATCGACCTGATCGGCAAGGATGCGATCAAGTTGCGCGACGGCATGCAGGTGACCGAGTTCCACGAAGGGATCCTGCCCTGGGCACTGCGCAATCCCACGGCCATCGTGTTCGACGAATACGATGCGGGCCGCGCCGATGTGATGTTCGTGATCCAGCGTGTTCTGGAAACGGATGGCAAGCTGACGTTGCTGGACCAGAACGAGATCATCACCCCGAACAAGTATTTCCGTCTGTTCGCGACATCGAACACGGTTGGCCTGGGCGACACGACCGGCCTGTACCACGGCACGCAGCAGATCAACCAGGCACAGATGGACCGCTGGTCGCTGGTCGCGACGCTGAACTATCTCAGCCATGACGCGGAAACCGCGATCGTTCTGTCGAAGGCGCCGCACTACAACACCGCGGCAGGCCGCAAGACCATCGGGCAGATGGTGACACTGGCCGGGCTGACACGGACCGCCTTCATGAACGGCGACCTGTCGACAGTGATGAGCCCGCGCACCGTGATCAACTGGGCCGCCAACGCCGAGATCTTTCGCAACGTCGGCTATGCCTTCCGCCTGACCTTCCTGAACAAGTGCGACGAGCTGGAGCGTCAGACCGTCGCGGAGTTCTATCAGCGCTGCTTTGACGAGGAGCTGCCCGAAAGCGCGGCTGCCGCGGCAAGCTGAGGCCAGACGGGACGAACCATGATGGAGCGCGGCGTCGGAGCAGATCCGGCGCCGCGTCTCGTTTGGCCAGCCCTTATCGGGGTGCCGCTGCGCCGGATACAGACAGTTCGAAGCAGATAGCGCACGCCCGATAGACAGAATGGCAAGGATTGGCCCCCTACCATCGCCCCGTTGCGAACCGGCGATGGCAGAGACGCGCGACCCTTGTCCGTGGTTTCCCGCCCCCGCCAGTGACGCATTCCGCGTCAGGGGGTCTGTCATGCGACGGCACAGGGCACATCTGGCGGCAGCCGGCATGTGCCTGGCTGGCTGCCTCGGGGTATCGGCGGTGCCTGCAATGGCGCTGCGGATGGACGCCACGACACGGACATTCGCCACCTGCACCGGACGCCTGTCGGCGCTGATGGAACATCAGTGGTTGCTGGCGCCGGCTGAGGCAGAAGTGACGCGGCACCACCGCCACAGGATGATCGAGCTGTTGCAGGCCGTCATGCCCCAGGGCGGGGCGCGAGACGTGCTGTCGCTGCGGATCGAGGCCAAGTTTGCGCAGGCGTTGCTGTTGACGCGCGCGACCTTCAACGCGGACGCAGGCGACGCAGCACAGGCCGGCGCGATATCGGACAGGATGCTGGCCCATTGCGAGGCGCTGCTGGCGCAATGACGCAGAGGGGCTTCCTTTGCGCGGCGCGCGGCTTACCTATGCCTCATGAAAAAGACGCTGATCCCCCTTTTGCTGAGCCTTGCCCTGGCCAGCCATGCGGCCGCGCAAACGGATCGTGATCCTGCGCAATGTGCCGCGCTGTGGTATGGCATGACCGACGCGGCGGCGGATTATCCGGGAACCTTCGGCACGATGCCCGACACCCATGCCCTTGCCGCGCAGTTCGCCGCGCTGGCCGGGCCGGATGCGGCGGATCGCATCGCTGCACAGCGCGCCGATTTCAGGCTGATCGCCAAGGCCAAGGTCCTGGGGCGCGACAGGATTTCATCCGACCTGTTCGACCGGATTGCCGAGTCGTGCGACGCCCTGCTGGCCAGCCTGCCCCCCTCCGCCACCGCAAAGCCCTGAAAGAGACGCGCGTGACCCTTGCCGAGGGGCGCGCGGAATGCTTTATCGACATCATGAGCAAACCCAGCGACAACCCCGCCGATCCGTTCAAGAAGGCGCTGGCCGAGGCCACCAAGGTGATGGCCGATGACCACGAATTGAACGTGCAATATTCCGTCGACCCTTCGGGCAAGACGGCGGATTCGATGCGCCTGCCGCAGATCAGCCGCCGCCTGACCCGCGAAGAGGTGATGCTGGCGCGCGGCTCTGCCGACGCGATGGCGTTGCATCACAAGTTTCACGACGCCAAGACCCATTCCCGCTATGCGCCGCAGGGGCAGATGGCGCGCGACCTGTACGAGGCGATGGAAACCGCACGCTGCGAAGCAATGGGGGCGCGCGTGATGCCCGGCACGGCCGGCAACATTGATCACAAGATCGCCGCCGAAGCCAAGCGCGCCGGGTTTGCCGGGATCAAGACACAGGCCGAGGCCCCGATGGCCGCCGCGGCGGGCTATCTGATCCGTCACCTGGCAACCGGCCGTCCGATGCCCGAGGGTGCGGACAACGTGATGGAGCTGTGGCGCGACTTCATGCAGGAGCGCGCGGCAGACACGCTGGAAGATTTGCAGACGAAGCTGGCCGACCAGGGCGCCTTTGCCAAGTTTGCCCGCCAGATCATCGACGACTTCGGCTATGGCGATCAACTGGGCGATGATCCCGACGGCGAAGACGAGGATGCCGACGACGAGGCGCAGGACGGCGAGGAAGAGGAGCAGGACCCCGATTCCACCGGCGACGACGATAGCGAAGAGCAGCCCGAAGCGAGCCCTGAACAGACACAGGACGACCAGCAGGACCCCTCCGAGGCGCAGGTCAGTTCCGACGACATGGCCGATCAGGACGCCGGCGAAGAGGCCGAGCTGCCCGAAGGCGAAGCCCCGATGGAGCCGCCTGCCCCCAACCCGGTGTCGGACGCCGATCCGAATTATCTGGTGTACGTCGATACCTTTGACGAGGAGGTTCTGGCCTCTGAACTGGCCGACCCACAGGAGCTGGAGCGCCTGCGCGCCTATCTTGACCAGCAACTTGACCCGCTGAAGGGCGCGGTCAGCCGGTTGGCGAACAAATTGCAGCGCCGCCTTCAGGCCCAGCAGAACCGCTCTTGGGAGTTCGACCGCGAGGAAGGCATTCTGGACGCCGGGCGTCTGGCGCGGGTTGTCGCCAACCCGACGACCCCCCTGTCCTTCAAGGTCGAAAAGGACACGGAGTTCCGCGACACCGTCGTGACGCTGTTGCTGGATAATTCCGGGTCGATGCGCGGGCGGCCGATTTCCATTGCCGCGATCTGTGCCGATGTTCTGGCGCGCACGCTGGAACGCTGCAACGTCAAGGTCGAGATCCTGGGCTTTACCACCCGTGCCTGGAAAGGTGGCCAGAGCCGCGAGAAATGGCTGGCCGATGGACGCCCGCAGCAACCCGGCCGCCTGAACGATCTGCGCCACATCATCTACAAGCAGGCAGATGCACCCTGGCGGCGCGCCCGCGACAACCTTGGCCTGATGATGAAGGAAGGTCTGCTGAAGGAAAACATCGACGGCGAGGCGCTGGAATGGGCGCACCGCCGCATGGTCGCCCGGCGGGAACAGCGCAAGATCCTGATGGTGATATCAGATGGCGCGCCGGTCGACGATTCCTCGCTAAGCGTGAACCCAGCGAATTTCCTGGAAAAACACCTGCGCGACGTGATCGCCATGGTCGAAAAGCGCAAGATGGTCGAGCTGATTGCCATCGGCATCGGGCACGATGTGACCCGGTACTATGATCGCGCCGTGACCATTACGGATGTCGACCAGCTGGCCGGGGCGATGACCGAGCAACTGGCAAGCCTGTTCGACAATGACCCGCGTACACGTGCCCGCATGTTCGGTATCAAGAAGGCCTCGTGATGTTTCAGAGTTTCGAGACGACCTCTTCGCCCGACCAGGGGCCGCCCCGATTGGCACGCCTGCGCGATGCCATGGATGACGCTGGACTCGATGCGTTTCTGGTGCCGCGCGCGGATGCGCATCAAGGCGAATACGTCGCCCCCCATGATGAACGCTTGGCCTGGCTGAGCGGGTTCACGGGATCTGCCGGGTTCTGCGTCGCAACGGTGAGCCGGGCTGCGGTGTTCATCGACGGGCGTTACCGCGTTCAGGCCCGCGCACAATGTGCGGAAGACTTCGAAAAGGTCGCATGGCCCGAGGTTTCCATCGGATCCTGGCTGCGTGACGCGCTGCCCGACGGTGGTGTGATGGGCTATGACCCCTGGCTGCATACGCGCGGCGAGATTGACCGTCTGTCAGAAAGCCTGAAGGGCAGCGACATCACCCTGCTGGCCGTCACGCAGAATCCCGTCAACGCGATCTGGCCAGACCAGCCCGATCCGCCGCGCGGTAAGATCGTCGTTCAACCGATTGAATTTGCGGGAGAGACGCTGGAACTGAAATGTCAGCGCCTGGCGACGGAGCTGCGGGCGCGTGGTCAGGGCGCGACCGTTCTGACCTTGCCCGACAGTATTGCTTGGCTGCTGAACATCCGGGGCAGCGATATTCCCCGCAACCCGGTGCCGCATGTCTTTGCCATCCTGTTCGCCGATGGCCAGGTGACCCTTTTTGCCGATGACGACAAGTGCGACGATGCGCTGATAGAACACCTCGGCCCCGATGTGACCGTCGAAAGCCCGAGCGCGTTTGCCGCCACGCTGCACGGCCTGGCGCGCGAGGTTCAGGGAGCGGTGCGTCTGGATCGCGCGACCTGTCCGATCTGGGTGGAACAGCAGCTGACCGGGGCCAGCATCGCCTGGGACACGGACCCCTGCGCCCTGCCGAAGGCGTGCAAGAACACCACCGAGATTGCCGGCGCACGCGAGGCGCATCTGCGCGATGCGGCGGCCATGTGCAGGTTTCTGGCCTGGTTCGACGCGACAGCGGAGAGCGCCAGCCAGACCGGCCTGACCGAGATCGACCTGGTGACGCGGCTGGAAATTTTCCGGCGCGAAACCAATGCGTTGATGGAAATCAGCTTTGAGACGATCTGCGGCGCCGGTCCGAACGGGGCCTTGCCGCACTATCGCGTCAGTACCGACAGCAACCGACGTCTGAAGGATGGCGATCTGGTGGTGCTGGACAGCGGCGGGCAGTACCTGGACGGCACCACCGATATCACGCGTACCCTGCTGGTCGGCCCCGAGGCCGGAGTCGCGGAGAAGGCCGCCTTTACCCGCGTGCTGAAAGGCATGATCGCAGTGTCGCGTCTGCGGTTTCCGAAAGGTCTGGCCGGACAGCATCTGGATGCGCTCGCACGCTATCCGCTGTGGCTGGCGGGGCTGGATTATGATCACGGCACCGGACATGGCGTTGGCAGCTACCTTTGCGTGCACGAGGGGCCGCAGCGCCTCAGCCGGGTCAGCGATGTGCCGTTTCAGCCCGGGATGATCCTGTCGAACGAACCGGGATATTACCGCGAGGGCGCCTTTGGCATCCGCATCGAGAACCTGATCGTGGTTCAACGCGCCGAGGCCCTGCCGGAGGGCGACGACCGGGCCATGCTGGATTTCGAGACACTGACCTTTGTACCGATCGACCGGCGCCTGATGGATCGCACCCTGCTGAGCGCGGAGGAGGTCGATTGGATCAACGCCTATCACGCCGCCTGCCGCGAGAAGGTCGCCCCGCGACTGGACGGCGCGGCGTTAGTATGGTTGGATCAGGCAACCGAAAAGCTCTGACTTGTCCGGCCGCGCGCGCTGCCGGACTTATTTTGATGTGACATGATGATGTTACATCAACAGGTCAGGAGTGTGACGCCTCATGGGGAGGGCAGAAAACATGAATGACGTAAGAATTCGAAATGCACAGGGGATGTGGAGTGTACGTGCCGGCGGCGCCGTGTTGGGCGAGAGCCGCAATGCGCTGGTCCTGTCCGAGGGTAATCTGCACGATGTGATCTATTTTCCGCGCGACGATATCGCCATGGCCTTTCTGGATCGGACCGAGCACACCAGCCACTGTCCGAAAAAGGGCGACGCGAGCTATTTTTCCATCGTGACCAAGAGCCAGACCTTGCAGAACGCCGCCTGGTCTTATGAAACTCCCAACGAGGACGTGGCGCGGATCAAGGATCATGTGGCCTTCTACGCCACCGATTTCGTTACCATCGAACAGATCTGATCCGGACGGTCACGTGGCATTGCCGAAGCGGCGTGGGGTATTCCCCGCGCCGTTTTTGCATTCCCCCGGGGCTGGAACGCTGGCGCGGTCGGTCAGCTGTGTTCCTCTGCCGCCGTGGCGGCAAGCGCGCGATTGTAGGCACGCAGGGCATCGACATGGAACAATGCCCCCCGCAACTCGGGCGGGGTCTGTGCACTGGTCAACGTGACGACGGGCAGGAACGGCTCTCCGCTGCGATCAAAGGCGGGCAACGCAGCTTCGAGGGTAGAGGCCGCATCGAGGTAGTCGCCCTTTTCGATCAGTTCCCAACAGCGTTCCTGTGGCGCGGAGCGCGCATCTTCGGCGCGTCGGATCAGATCGCCGACCTTGACCATGGCCAGTAGGTAGCTTTGCGGCCCCGCCGCCAGGTGGATGCCGCGCCGTTCGAGCTGGGTCAGAAAGAACGACCGATTGACCATCTTGGTGCCGATCGCGGTCGAGATGGAGACCGTCACCATCACCGCCAGAGCAACCGCCCAGTCGCCGGTCAGTTCGAAGACGATCAGCGTGGTCGAGATCGGCGCGCCCAGCACCGCCGCCGCGACCCCGCCCAGCCCGGCAAGGGCATAAAGGCGGGGCGACCCCGAAATATCGGGGAACAGGCTGGTCGCGATCAACCCAAACGCCAGCCCGGTCAGCGCGCCCATCATCATCGCGGGAGAGAACATGCCACCGCCCATGCGCCCCCCCATGGTGATGGCCGTCGCAAGCGCCTTGATGCAGGCAAAGAGGATCGCCTCGCGCAGGCCGAGATCCCCCAGAAGGGCGCGGCTGGTCGTCTCGTATCCGACGCCGATGATGTGCGGGAACTGGATCGCGATGGCCCCCAGCAACGCGCCGGCGAAAGCCGGGCGCAGCCAGCGCGGTATGTGAAACCTGGCCTGCACCTTGCTGGCCAGATCCTCGGCCAGGAAAGTCGAGCGCATGAGTATCCCTGCAACCACGCCGCAAACGGCGCCCAGCATCAGGAACGCGGGAAGTTCTTCGTAAAATTGCAGGATGGAGGCTTCGGGCAGCAGGAATTCGGTCATGCCTCCGAACTCGAGCCGGTTGATCACCGTTCCGGCCACGGAGGCAATGACGATCGGGGCAAAGGCATGGATGGCAAAGTGGCGCAGCACCACTTCGAGCGCGAAAAGCGCCCCGGCAATCGGCGCATTGAAGCTGGCCGAAACCGCAGCAGCGACGGCACAGCCCAGCAGATCGCGGCCAGTGACACCATCCGCGCGCAACCAGCGCAGCACCCATGTCGACATGACCGCCGCCATGTGCACCACAGGCCCCTCGCGTCCGGAAGAGCCGCCAGTGCCGAGCGTGATCAGCGACGCGGCAGCCGAGGCAAGACCGGCCCGCCGCTCCACCCGGCCGTTGTGCATCGCCGCGCCCTGAATGACATCTGACACCGAGCGTACCCGCCCGTCCGGGGTGAACAGGTGCAGGATCAGCCCCACTGCGAGGCCACCCAGCACCGGCACGCAAAAGATGACGTACCATGGCAGCCCACCGGCAAAGGTGTGCAACATGTGCACCTCCTCGACCCCGTAGGCGAGGTGTTGCAGCTGGGCGATCCCCTTGCGAAACAACAGGGCGCCGGCACCGGCCACGATACCGACCACCAGCGCCACCAGCCAGAACTGCACCTGGTTCAGGCTGCGGTGGCGTATGACCCGCAGCCGGGGTCGCACGGAATCAGAGGCCCGTCCGACCATGGTGATGATCGTGCTTCTGCCGCGTGGCGCCATTGCGATGTCTACTCCTCAACCTCTTTGATCGCGGCGCATGCCGGAGCGCGCCATCCTCGCCGCCGCTGTGCCGCGACGGCTCTCGGGCAGGTTGGCAGATACAAATGTCCATAGAATAAACATATTGACCCCGAAAGCCCCGGAACCTGCGACGTGCGTGCTTATGGC
Source organism: Pseudooceanicola sediminis (assembly GCF_003575965.1). Classification (GTDB taxonomy): domain Bacteria; phylum Pseudomonadota; class Alphaproteobacteria; order Rhodobacterales; family Rhodobacteraceae; genus Pseudooceanicola; species Pseudooceanicola sediminis. Next base: position 94,528 of record NZ_QWJJ01000006.1, read on the forward strand.
CTTGGTGTGGCCCGCTTGCGCGTGAATGACGCGAAAATCTTGATCCCGCAAATGAATTTCCTAGTATCAGTAGAGAGGACCAATTGGAGTCAGCATGGCCAAAACGCCTGAACGACCATCTGGACGGCCAGTCCCTTTGGATATGGCGCCAGACACCCCGGGGCAAACGCCACGACGACCCAAGAGCGAAACAACATCAGGTGCGGGCGGGCCCGTCCCTGGCTACAGCCGCCCGGAACGCGAACGGCCATCGGGTGGCGACCCTGATCTGCGCGGCGATGCCGCGCCTTTTCACGCAGCCGAGGCCGGATTTGACAGCCGTACGGATACTTTGCACGCCGATATCATCGGACGGCTCTACGACGTCGCGCTGGACCCTGTACGGCTGGATGACCTGTTGGACGATTGGGAACGCCTGCAAGCGCCCTTGCAACGGGCCCAGGAAAGGGCCGGCGGGGGCGTGTCGGACCATGACACCCCCATGCGGCGCATGGCGCGACTCTATCGCAAGACCCGCCGCCCGTCGCGACCGCCTGTGCCCGACCTGACCGATCATTTCCGCCGGGTCGCGGCATTGCTGGCACAGACACAGGTAACGCGCACCCTGCGACCGGAAGAGGTCGAGCTGGCACGTTTCGCGCGCACGGCAGCCTTTGCCGTCGCGCCGAGCCTGCGTATCGCCAGCGCAAACAGGGCTGCGCAAGTGTCCCTGTCGGCGCAACAGGGGCGATCCCTTGACACGCTGCCCTTTGACGAAGCCGACCGGCTGGTGCTGGCCAGCCGGATCCGGCAGTTGCTGGCCGAAACCTCCGCGTCCCAGGGTCGTGCGACATTGCTGCGATTACGGCGGCATGGGTCGGATCGAATCGTGCTGTTGCATCTGTCGGTCGTCAGACCCGGCGATGCGCCTGCCTTTGTCGTCGTGGTGACATCAGAACTGCGCTGGCCGGAGACCTTGAACCGTACCTTGCGGGACGCCTTCGCGCTGACCCCGGCAGAGATCGAGATCCTGCGCGCGCTGTCCGAAGGGCGCAGTCTGAGGGATATCGCCCATGTGCGCGACCGGTCGATCGAGACCGTCCGTGCACAGATCAAGGCCATCCTGTCCAAGACGGAAACAACCAGCCAGAACGAATTGCTGCGCCTGACACTGACCATCATGGAGGTGGTCCCGGATGGTGCCAATGAGATCGGCGCGATATCGGGACAGGCGTTGCCCAGACTTGCGGACATCCGCATCAGTCGCGCCACCGAGACCTTGGAGGAGCGCCCTTTCCATGTGCTGATCCGTCCCGACGGGCGGCGGGTGGAATATCTGCTGCTGGGCGACCCCAAGGGGCGACCCGTGCTGTTCACGCACGGCGCGCTTGGGCTGTGCCGCTGGCCCGGCGCATTGGAGCGGCAGGCACAGGCGGCAGGCATCTGCGTGGTGGTGCCGGTGCGGCCGGGGTACGGGGCCTCGACCCCGCTGCCATCGACCGCCAACCGTCGTCAAGAAGTGGTCCGCGACATGGCAGCGCTGATGGACCGGCTGGGCATTGCCAGCGTTCCGGTGCTGACCCTCGATCTGGATGTGCACTACATCGCCCATCTGCACGCGCGCTGTCCCGGTCGGGTCAAAGCGTTGATCGCCGTTGGGGGCACCCTGCCCCTGACGGCGCGCGCGCAATATGAGCGTATGGGGCGCTGGCATCTCTTCATCCGTGCCGGCGCGCGCTATACGCCGGCGCTCTATCCCTTCATGGTACAGGCAGGGATCGCCATGCAGCGCCGCCTGGGGCGACAGGGCTGGCTGCGCAAGATCTTTGCCGAATCCGCTGCGGACCGGGCGCTTGCCGACCGGCCCGAAGCCTTCGAGGCGATTGATGTCGGGATGGATATCATGATGCGCGAAGGTTTTGATGCCGCCACAGCCTTTACCGAAGAGGTGATGACCAGCGAGCGCGTCGACTGGCGCGCAGAAATCGACGCGATGCGCGACAAGGTGCCCATCCATTTCCTGCATGGCGATGACGATCTGCAAATGGTCGCAGAAACCCGCCGCGAGCTGGCGCAGGAGTATCCCTGGATCACGTTTCACCTGATTCCGAATGCCGGGCAGTTGCTGTTGTTTCAGGCAGGGGAAATCGCACTGACCTGGCTACGGAAATATCAGTGAGCGCCGAGCGCAGTATCGGCGCAAACCCAACCGCGTGCCAGTCGTGCATCGCGAGACAGCTGGCGTGAATCAGAGATGGTTTCCATCAACGCCCCCGCGCCTATCAGCGCCCGGCCGCCATGAGCGTTCCTGCCCCGAAACCGCGCGACGCAATCCCGCACGGATCATTCCTGAATTTTCAAAATCTACCCAATTTGGGGTATGACGTAGTGTGCGACGGCTGCGACAGTCCACCTTGTAAAAGGTGAATATGTTTTGGAACTCAGACCGCCCCCTGCGAACAGGCGCGCGGTCTGAGTTTACCGTTTCAATCGGAAAGGCAAGTGATGATGCCGCCTTGTCGCGTCGTGTGGTTCACACCGCGTCGATCAGGCGACGCGCGGCTGCACGTGCCTCTTCGGTAATGGCATCACCGGAAATCATGCGGGCCAATTCGTCAACGCGATCTTCGGGTGACAGGGCCGTCACGGTCGACAACGTCATGTCATTGTCGACGCGCTTGGCAACCTGCCAGTGATGCGCCCCGCGGGCGGCAACCTGCGGAGAGTGCGTGACCACCAGCACCTGCCCACCTTCGGCCAGCGCCGCAAGGCGACGCCCGACAGCATCCGCCGTCGCCCCACCGACACCGCGATCGATCTCATCGAAGATCATCGTCACACCATCGGACTCCCCTGACAGGCAAACCTTGAGGGCAAGGAGAAAGCGGCTGAGTTCACCCCCAGAGGCAATCTTGGCAAGGGGGCCGGCCGGTGCGCCGGGGTTGGTGGCGACGGTAAAGGACACTTCGTCCCGGCCATCCGCCCCGGGTTCAGAGGGGCTGACGCGGGTTTCGAAACGTGCGCGATCCATCTTGAGTGGCGCCAGCTCGGCCTCGACAGCAACATCCAGTCGACGCGCCGCCGAACGGCGCGCATCGCTGAGCGCATCTGCGGCGGCATCATAGACCGCAGCGCGCTCCTTCGCCTCGCGCTCCAGCTCGGAGATGCGGTCGGCTCCGCTGTCGATCGCATTCAGGCGTGCCCGCAGGTCGTCGGCCAGTGTCGGCAGCTCTGACGCCGCAATATCATGTTTGCGGGCCAGCGCGCGCAGTGCAAAAAGACGCTCCTCGGTCGTCTCAAGGTCGAAGGGGTCGAACTCCAGCGCCTCAAGGCACCGCAGGACACCATCAGACGCCTCGTCCAGTTCTGCGAGCGCACGCGACAGGGCGGCAATCGGCTCATCCAGCCGGCCCTCGGTGCCCTCGGCTGCGCCTTCCAGCCAGCGCAGCGCGTCGCCCATTGCCCCCTCGGCGCCGTCCCCACCCAACACGGAATGCGCACGGGCGATATCGGCGCGGACACGTTCAGCGGCCTGCATCAGGCGTCGCTTGGTATCAAGCTCCGCCTCTTCTCCCGCCTCGGGGGCGAGCTTGTCGATCTCGGCCACGGCGTGACGCAGGAAATCTTCTTCGGCGGCGGCCTGTTCCAACGCAGCGCGGGCTGCATCGAGCTGCCGGGCGGCGGTCACGCTGGCGCGCCATGCCTCCCGCACGCTTTGGCGCTGGTCGGCCAATGCGCCGAACTGATCTAGGATCGCACGGTGCCCCGAAGGGTTCAGCAGACCGCGGTCATCGTGCTGCCCATGCAGTTCGACCAGGGTTTCCGAGAGTTTACGCAAAACCTCGCCCGAGGCGCGCCGATCGTTGATCCATGCGGTCTTGCGGCCCTCGGCCGTGTTGATGCGGCGAAGGATCAACTCAGCCCCCGAAGGCAACCCGGCCTCGGCCAAAACCGCATGGGCGGGATGGTCATCGTCCAGATCAAACCAGGCCGTCACCTCGCCCTGGGCTGCGCCGGTGCGCACCAGATCCGCGCGCCCCCGCCATCCAAGAACAAAGCCGAGGGAATCGAGCAGGATGGATTTCCCTGCCCCTGTTTCGCCCGTCAACACATTGAGACCCGGCTGAAAATCCAATTCCAGCCGGTCGATAATCAGTAGGTCACGAATATCGAGACCACGCAGCATCGCGGGATCACTCCTGAGATCGGCCGGGCATCCCGGCGCCGTGTGGCGGGCGCAGACCGGCTGCACCCGCATCGAGGATCACAGCCATTTGCCCTTCAGCGTCTGGCGATAGATGCTCGACAACCAGTTGTCGCCCGTGGCCTTCATCTCAAGGCCCCGGCCCGTCAACAGCTTGTAGCTGTCTTCGTACCATTGAGACGACCGGAAGTTATGACCAAGGATCGCGCCCGCGGTCTGCGCCTCGTCGGTCAGGCCCAGCGAAAGATAGGCCTCAACCAGGCGATGCAGCGCCTCCGGTGTGTGCGACGTGGTCTGGAATTCCTCGACCACGACCCGGAAGCGATTGATCGCCGCCGAGAAATGATCGCGACGCAGATAGTAGCGCCCCACTTCCATCTCCTTGGCTGCAAGGTGATCGAAGGCGAGGTCGAATTTCAGGATGGCCGAGCGTGCATATTCACTGTCGGGATAGCGTTCGATCACCTGGCGCAATGCCTGAAGGGCCTGGAACGTCAGGCCCTGATCGCGGCCAATCTCGTCAATCTGGTCATAGTAGGACAAGGCCAAAAGATACTGCGCATAGGCGGCATCCTCGTCCGTCGGGTAGAAGTCGAGAAAGCGCTGCGACGCCGCGCGGCTTTCTTCGTAGTTCTTGCCGCTGTGCTGTGCAAAGGCGTTCATGATCAACGCCCGCTTTGCCCATTCCGAATAGGGATAGAGCCGCTCGATCTCGGCAAAATACTTTGCCGCGTCCTCGTAGCGACGCCGATCCATCTCGAATTCACCGCGCTCGAAGATCTGCTCCGCTGTGAAGCTTTCCATCGAGGTGCTGCTGTTGTCGATCCCCGGCTCTTGCACGCCACATCCGGCGAGCATTGCGGCCATCAGAACCGCACCCGCCAGCCTCAATCTGAAACCGCCGCCTGTCATGCGTGCTCTCACCCCTTAGCGTCATCATTCCGCCGGGCCTTGAACGGCCCGCGCGCCTGTCGGTCCTAGCACAGATATTTCCGGGGCAAAACGCCTTAACGACGACACCGGCGGGAATGCGTCGGCAAGGTCCTGTCGGGTCGGGTCCGTCAGGCGACGGCCGGGATTTCCTCGCGGCTGACACCTGCGCCGGGCAACCGCGCTGCCAGCGCCTTGTTGCATGTCACAACGCGAAAATTCGCCGTGTCGGAAAACACGGCCCGCAGCAAGGTATTTGTCAGGCTGTGACCTGCGCGCAGACCTTCGTACCGACCCAGAATCGGTGCGCCGGCCAGCGCCAGGTCACCCAGGGCATCCAGCATCTTGTGGCGCACGGGTTCGTCGGCGTGGCGAAGACCGCCAGGCGTGACGATGCGATCGCCATCCACGACGACTGCGTTATCCAGCGTGCCGCCCAGGGCAAGGCCCTTTTCGTGCATCAAATCGACGTCGGCTTGACGGCAGAACGTGCGACTGTCGCAGAGTTCGCGCACGAATGAGCCGTTTTCCATGACCAGCGCCTTGGATTGGTGACCGATGGCAGCATCCGAAAAGTCGATTTCGAAGGCGATTTCCATCACCGCATTCGGCTGCAGACGTGCAACCGCCTCTCCGTTCGAGACTTCGACGGGGCGCAGGATTTCAATCGCGCGGCTGGGGGCCGATTGTGCCGCGATACCGCGGGCCAGGATACCCCGTACGAAAGGCGCAGCGGAGCCATCGAGAATTGGAACCTCGGGGCCGTCGATATCGATAATGGCGTTGGAGATGCCACAGCCGGCAAGGGCTGCCATGACGTGTTCGACGGTCGAAACCGACGCCCCAGCCGCATTGACAAGACGCGTGCACAGCGGCGTACGGTCGACAGCATCCCAAATGGCAGGGATCATGGCGTCGCCAAGCGCGATATCGGTGCGCCGGAACCAGATCCCGTGATCGGCAGCAGCAGGGCGAACGGTCAGGCTGACGGACCGGCCGGAGTGCAGTCCGGTCCCTTTGAAGCTGACGGGTGCTTTGAGCGTATTCTGCACGGTTCTACCCCAGATAAACGTTTGATCGCTGACGATCCTGAATGCCCTTTAGGTAAAAGCTGGGGAGGTCGCACTCAACTCACTCTTTGCAACGGATTGAAACATCGACCGAAACGCTGGGCGGTAACCCGCAAAGCCCTGAAAGATACTGAAACAAAGCCTTGATTTAAGGCAAAAAGACCGCCCAAGGGCGGCCTTTTACCTGATTTCGAAACGCGGCGTCACATCACGCGACGCCGGTTTTGATCAATTGGCCTGGCGACGCAGGAAGGCCGGGATCTCGATCCGGTCCTGTTCCGGCTCGCTTGACTGAACCGCGCGTTTGGGCGCTGCAGCGGGTTTTGCGGCCGTCTGCGGGGCAGATTTCGGGGCCATTCGCGGCGCGGTCGGCTCGGAACTGCGCATGGCAGGTTGCTGGCGCGGTTGCGGCGCGGGGGCGCGGTTGTCCTCGGCGGCCTCGGAAGAGCCGGTCATCCGGTTGATCAGCGAGTTGATGCCAAAGCGCGATTTCTCATGCTCGGCCCGCCGCGGCGCGGCAGCGGGCTCAGCCTGCTGCGCGACCTGGGGTGCCGGACGCGGTGCCCGGCCGACAGCGGCCTGAAGCCGTGCAAGTGCCTCCGGCGACGGTTGACCGGGACGGCGCGGCTGCGGTGCAACAAAGGTATCGGGCGCACCGGCATCCTGATAATTCTGCGCGCCGGTATCCGCAGGGCGGGGTTTGTAGGCCGGCGGGGGCAGATCATCCGAGGCGCGGGCGGCAGGGGCCTGCTGACGCGGCGCCGTTTCATATGCCGGGCGATGCTGGACAGGAACAGGGCGGGCCGCAGGTTTGGGCGCGGCGGGTTCGGCAAATGCCGCGTCCATCGAGCTGCCTGCCTGATCGTCTTCGAAATCGTCGAACAGTGTCGGCGCGTTCGCTTCTTCTTCGTCGACTTCGGCGTAGGTCGGCTGGCTACGGGGTGTGGCGGCAACGCTCGCGGGGGCGGCGATGACATCTTCCTCGACACGCGCGGCGGGTTTCAAAGGCTCGGACAGCTTGCGGCGCGGCACGGGGATTTCCAGATGCTCGGTCGCGTCGATGCCGGTGGCGACGACGGAGACACGCATGCGGCCTTCCATGTTCTCGTCCAGGGTCGAACCGACGATGATGTTCGCATCCGGGTCGACTTCTTCGCGGATACGGTTTGCGGCTTCGTCCAGTTCGAACAGCGTCAGATCGTGGCCACCGGTGATGTTGATCAGCACGCCACGGGCACCGCGCAGGGAAATCTCGTCCAGCAGCGGGTTCGCGATGGCTTTTTCGGCGGCCTGGATGGCGCGGGTTTCGCCGTCGGCTTCGCCAGTCCCCATCATCGCCTTGCCCATCTCGTCCATCACGGCGCGAACGTCGGCAAAGTCGAGGTTGATCAGGCCGGGGCGCACCATCAGGTCGGTGACGCCTTTGACGCCTTGGTACAACACGTCGTCAGCCAGAGAGAACGCTTGGGTAAAGGTGGTCTTTTCGTTGGCGAGGCGGAACAGGTTCTGGTTCGGGATGATGATCAGCGTATCGACCATCTTCTGAAGGGCTTCGACGCCTTCTTCAGCCTGGCGCATCCGCTTGTTGCCCTCGAACTGGAAGGGCTTTGTCACGACACCGACCGTCAGCACGCCGAGTTCGCGCGCCGCCTGGGCGATGATCGGGGCCGCGCCGGTGCCGGTGCCGCCGCCCATGCCCGCCGTGATGAAGCACATGTGTGCGCCCGCGAGGTGGTCGACGATCTGTTCGATGCTTTCTTCGGCAGCGGCGGCCCCGACGGAGGGTTTGGCCCCCGCACCGAGACCCTCGGTAACTTTGACCCCCAGCTGAACGCGGCTCTGTGCCTGACTTTGCTGAAGCGCCTGTGCATCCGTGTTCGCCACGACGAAATCGACGCCCTCGAGCTCTTTTTCGATCATGTTGTTCACGGCGTTACCGCCTGCGCCACCGACGCCGAACACGGTAATACGGGGCTTCAACTCTTCTCCCTGACCGGGAACGCTGAGGTTCAATGTCATCGATTTGTCCGCCTGGTTGAGTCCCGGTTTTCCGGGGTGTTTTTCTGCCTATCAAGGCTAAGTTTACCGGTTTTGGCCCCGCGCGTCACCCCATAATCCGTGAAAAACCACCAAATATGGGCTAATCGGTCGAGAGGGTCGCGGTATTTCGCCTACGCCACATCATATTGCGTTTACCAGTTGTCCTTGAACCATCGCACGGCCCGTTTCAGCGACCGGGCGGGATAGCGATCAAGCGGCAGATCGAAGTCCCACCATTCGTCTTGCGGGTGCGCGGCGAACAGGCACATGCCCACGGCAGAGGCAAAGCCCGGTCCGGTGGCGGCTTGCGGCAGTCCATGCACGCGCAGCGGCCGACCAAGACGCACCTGCTGGCCGAGGATACGACTGGCGAGGCCGTCCAGCCCCGGGATCTGGCTGGCACCGCCGGTCAGCACGATTTGCTGGTTTGGCAGATGGTCAAACCCGGCGGCATCCAGGCAATACCGGACCTCTTCAAGGATTTCCTCGACACGCGGGCGCATGATCGCGATCAGTTCGGCGCGCGTGACTGTTCTGCGGTCATGTTCGTAATCCCCGGTCTCTCCGCCGATCTCGATCCGCTCGCGGTCATCCATCCCGGTGGCGACGACACCGCCGTAAAAGGTTTTCAGCCGCTCGGCATTGGCCATCGGAATCTGTAGCGCCATCGAAATATCGCTGGTGACGTGATCCCCGCCCATCCGCACCGTATCGGCGTAGATCATGTGCTTTTTCATGAAGATCGACAGCGACGTCGCACCGCCCCCCATGTCGATGCAGGCGGCGCCCAGCTCCTGCTCGTCTTCGACAAGGCAGGAAATGCCGGTGACATAGGCCGAAGACGCGATGCCTGCCAGCTCCAGATCGCAGCGCTTGACGCAATGGGCCAGGTTCTGCACGGCCGCGGCATCGACGGTCAGCATATGCAGATCGGTCGCCAGCGTGTTGCCAATCTGGCCACGCGGGTCAGACAGCCCGGAGCGGTTGTCGAGTGCAAAGTTCACCGGCTGGGCGTGCAGCACCTCTCGCCCCTCGCCATAGTCGGGCGTATCACACGCCGCAAGCACGCGACTGACGTCCTGATCCGACACCAGCTGACCCTCGACATCCACACGCCCGGTAAGGCCGTAGCTGCGCGGACCGGCGCCTGCAAAACAGGCGATCACGTGATCGACGCGCACCTTGGCCATCTTTTGTGCCGCCTGGAGCGCGGTACGAATGGCACGTTCGGTCTCCGGCATCGATTCAACTTCGCCAAAGCGGACCCCGCGCGAACGCGTGGTCGCGGCACCGATCACACGAAACCCGGCCTGTCCAGCCAGGGACCCGACACCATCGCCGGGCATTGCCTTGCGCCCTGCCCCGTCGAAACGCAGCACCAGGCAGGCAATCTTGCTGCTGCCCACGTCAAGCACCGCAACGACGCCGCGCTGCATTGCTGCCTTGCGCATGTTGCGCATCGCGCGCTGGAATTCGTACAGCTCCATGCCTTACCTTCCTGTATCCGCAACCAAGTCCCTGATCTTTCGCCAGTCTTCCGCAGCCCCGTCGGACAGCCGCACGGTCGGACGCGACGCCAGCCGCATATCCACCACCGTCACATCCCGATCGAGCAATTCCTGAACCTGGTGCAATGCAAGCACCCGTTCCAACGCTGGAACGGGGCGCTCTTCGGGCAGCATGATGCGCTGCCCCCGGTCCAGCACCAGATCCCAGCGGCGCGCCCCGATACGTTCCAACCCGCGCACGCGATCGCGCACGGGGTCGGCAACGGCCAGCAGCGCCAGCGCCTCGGGCACCGCCGCCTGCGCCCCGACCCCTGCCAACAACGGCAGGTCAGATCGATCGAGGCGGCTTCCGAGCGTTCCGGTGACCGCCCCGGCCGGGTCGACCAGCTCGATGCCATCGGGACCATGCCACAATGCCACCGGAATTCGTTCGGTCACGCCGACAAACAGCACACCCCCCTTGCGCACCTGCAGCGCAGCCTCGGCGACCGCCGGAAGCGTTTCGATGGACGCCTTCAGTGCCGGCAGGTCCAGATCGAAGGAAGAGCGTGGCAGACCGAGATGAGCGACATCCCGGATTTCGCGCGATGTCTCGGGCGAGACATCCGAAATCTCCATCGCGTTTACCATGAATTGCGGGCGGTTCTGAAAGTCGTGCTTCCAGCCCTCGACCTTGGCCACGATCGTGTCGCGACGCGCCTGGTCCCCGGCATAGATCGTCGCCGCGCCGGCGCAGATCGCCAGCGGCAATATCACCCGGATGGCAAGGCGAAACGTCGGCGTCAGCATCAGGCGCTGCATCCGCCAGGACCAGCGTGACGGAGCGGGATCGTGCCGCGTCGCATCGCGGCGGCGCGACTTGGCCCGGGTCGCTCTTACCGCTCGCATGATGCGTCCTCCACCAACCAGCGGCAGAATGCGCCAAAGGAATATCCACAGGCCAGGGCGTGCTCGGGCGAGAGCGACGTCGGCGTCATGCCCGGTTGGGTGTTTGTTTCAAGCAGGATCAGGCCAGAAATGCCCTTGTCCGAATCCCAGCGGAAATCCGTGCGCGACAGGCCCCGACACCCGAGGGCGCGATGCGCACGAAGGGCAAAATCAAGGCACGCCGCCTCTATCTCGGGCGGGATTTCGGCGGGGCAGACATGAGTGGACCCGCCGGGCGTATACTTGGCCGCGTAGTCGTACCAGCCATTCGTCATGATTTCGGTCACGCAAAGTGCCCGATCGCCCAGCACGGAAACTGTCAGCTCACGGCCCGGCACGAATTGTTCGACCATCAGCGTGTCGGGCATGTCGTCAGCGATAGTTGGCGGCGCATTTGCGCCCTCGGGGACGATGTAGACACCCACCGACGACCCCTCGTTGTAGGGTTTCACCACGTACGGCGGTGCCATGAGGTGAGATGCCTGGATATCGGATTTTGTTGCCAGAAGGCTGGTCGCCACCGGAAGACCAGCCGCGACATAGGCCGCCTTGGTCTTTTCCTTGTCCATCGCAAGCGCCGAGGCCAACACCCCGGAATGCGTATAGGGAAGGCGCAACCACTCCAGCAGGCCCTGAACGCAGCCGTCTTCGCCCCAGCGGCCATGCAAGGCGTTAAAGACCACATCCGGAGCGATTTCGCCAAGACGCGTGGCGAGGTCCGGACCAGCGTCCAGCTCGACCACTTCAAAGCCCTCTTCCCGTAAAGCGGCGGCGCATTCCTGCCCTGACGACAGCGACACCTCGCGCTCAGCCGAGGGTCCGCCCTTCAGTACCACCACTTTCGGGGTTGCCCTGCTCGACAAACCCACGTTGCGCCTCAATGTCCCGGACCTTTGCGGCCCTTGTTCGCCTTCGGATATATAAAATCCGCTTAAAATTGGCGCCTTTGCGGCACCTTATGACTGCGTGCGGGCCTGTTGCGGCCCCCAATTTTCTGATCTTTTGCGAGGGTTTAACCAGCCACTAACGGGGCGCGGGATTACCTATTCGCATGATTTCCCACTCTAGCTGTATTCCCTGCGATTGAAAAACCTTTTTTCGGACTTCTTCACCCAGAGCCTCCAGATCCGTGGCCGTTGCGCCACCCGCGTTGATCAGGAAGTTCGAATGCTTTTCGCTCATCTGCGCTCCGCCAAGGCGCGCCCCGCGCATTCCCGCGGCATCGATCACCGCCCACGCCTTCAGGTCATGCACATCGTCTGCCCGCCCGGTAGAAGAGAAACCGGCCGGGTTGCGAAACGTCGATCCGGCGGTACGTTCCTTGGTCGGCTGCGTTTCGTCGCGCCGCGCCAGTTGATGCTGCATCCTTTCAGCCAGCTGATCGGGATCCCCCGGCGCCCCCTCCAGCTGCGCCGAAACCAGCACCCAGCCGTCCGGCAACGATGTCTGGCGATAACGGAAATCAAGGTCATCCTTGCCAAGGCGAACCACCTGCCCCTCGCGACTGACGGCAACAGCGGAGACAAAGACATCCGCCGTGTAGGTTCCGTAGCATCCGGCGTTCATGCGCAACGCGCCGCCAATCGAACCGGGGATCGTGCGAAGAAACGTGAGATCGACACCACCCTCTGCCGCCTTGCGGGCGACATGGGCATCCAACGCCGCAGCGCCCGCCGTCACCCTTGTTCCCGAGACTTCGATCCCGTTGAAGCCACGCCCCAGCCGGACCACGACCCCCGGCAACCCGCCGTCCCGCACGATGAGATTCGATCCAACGCCCATGGGAAACACCGGAATGTCCGGATCAAGATTGCTCAGAAAATGCGCAAGATCGTCAACATCGGCCGGCTGAAACAGCCAGGCAGCCGGCCCACCGACACGCAACCATGTCAGATCCGACAGCGGACGATCTGCGGTCAGGCGACCCTTGATTTGGATTTCGTCGGGGCGTGGCATGGTCTCTCCTGTGCGGTGAGGCTCTCTACCAACGCAGGCACGGCCCGACAAGGACACAGCGCGGGGCGCGCCCTCAGTCGATGCGACTGCGCAACCAGCGACCGAAGTTGACGACCGGCCAGCGCAGCGCCGCCATGCCAGCCACAAGCACGATCAGTCCGGCCCATGGGCCATGCTGCATCGTAACATATCCAAGGATCGGGATACCTATGGCAATCAGGATATACGCCGGCGTCCAGTCATCCTGCTGACGTGGCAATATCGCGGCAAGATTTGCTGCAAGACCCCAGATCAGGACGAGGGAGATGGATTCACTGATCATTCCCGCGCCTCCGCACGTTGGAATGCAGACGCAAGAGGCTGACAGACGCCATACGAAAGCTGTGCACAGGCATATACGCGCAAGTGTTCTGTCATGTGTGCTCCGTGCTTTTTCGTGATCTGTTGCCGTTTTGCAAAGGTAGTGCCAACCCCCTGCGATAACAAGGAAGTTTTTAAAATTTGCCGAAAAATATATCAATTCAAAGGCGCGAATGTGAATCTGAAATCAACCCCCAATTGCACACGTAAGGGCCTGCCGGCAGGGTTCTCCGCCGTCAGGCCCCCATCAGGGGTGATTCACGCATATCGCAAGGGTTGCGCCAGATCAGACCGTTTCGGACAGCCGCTCCGGCAGGCGATTGGCCCAGGCAGAGATAGTCCCGGCGCCGAGGCAGACCACCATGTCGCCAGGCTGGGCCTGCTCGCGCACAAGACGAACCAGATCGTCCTCGGATGTGATCGCGCGGGCGTGACGGTGGCCGTGCCGGATCAGGCCGGCGACCAGATCGTCGCGGCTGGCCCCGGGAATGGGTTGTTCGCCCGCTGAATAGACCTCAGCTATGGCAACGACATCTGCTTCGTTGAAACAGGCGCAAAAATCGTCGAACAGAGAATGCAAACGGGAATAGCGGTGCGGCTGATGCACGGCGATGACGCGGCCTTCGCTTGCCTGGCGCGCCGCCTTGAGCACGGCCGAAATCTCAACCGGATGGTGGCCGTAATCGTCGATGATGGCGACACCGTTGACGACGCCGACCCGGGTAAAGCGGCGATTGACGCCAGCAAAACCTGCCAGCGCGCTGCGGATCTCTTCTGCCTTCATCCCCAGGTGCCGCGCCACCGCGACCGCCGACAACGCGTTCGAGACGTTGTGATCGCCAGGCATCGGCAAGGTGCATCCCTCGATCTTCTGCCCCTCGGCCTGTAACAGGATATCGAAATGCGCGACTCCCGCCTTGTAGGTCAGGTTCACCGCGCGAATATCGGCCTGGGCATTGAACCCGTAGGTGACAACGCGGCGATCCGTGATCTTGCCCACCAGGTTCTGCACCTCGGAATGATCGGTGCAGCAAACCGCGATTCCATAGAATGGGATGTTGGACACGAAATCGAGGAACCCCCTGCGCAACGCGTCGAAATCACCCCAGTGGTCCATATGCTCCGGGTCAATGTTGGTGACGATGGCGATGGTGGCAGGCAGCCGGTTGAAGGTGCCGTCGCTTTCATCCGCCTCAACCACCATCCATTCCCCAAGGCCGACGCGCGCGTTCGACCCATAGGCATGAATGATGCCGCCGTTGATCACCGTCGGATCGAGGTGACCGGCATCCAACAGTGTCGCAACCATTGTGGTGGTCGTCGTCTTGCCATGCGTACCGGCGACGGCAACATTGGATTTCAGCCGCATCAGTTCTGCCAGCATCTCGGCACGGCGCACGACGGGAAGGCCGCGCAGACGCGCTTCGTCGAGTTCGGGATTGCCGGGCTTGATGGCAGACGAGATCACCACGACCTGCGCATTTTCCAGGTTTTCTGCGCTCTGCCCCTCGAACACCAGGGCCCCAAGACTTTCAAGCCGCTCGGTGATCTTTGATCGTTTCAGATCACTGCCCTGCACCGTGTATCCATGGTTCAGCAGCACTTCGGCGATGCCGGACATGCCGATCCCGCCGATTCCGACGAAATGAATGGGGCCTACGTCACCGGGCAGCTTGGTTGCGGCGTTCACATCAATGTCCTTTGTCTTGGCGGCCTGCGCGGGTGCTCCGCGTCAGGGTTTCGACCATGTCGGCCAGCGTTTCCGCGGCTTCGGGTTTGCCCACGGTCAGGGCGGCGCGCGCCATCGCCTCGGCGCCTTCGGGATGGTCCAGCACCAGCGAGATCTGCGTCGCCACGGCCTCGGGTGTCATTTTGGATTCGGGGATCATGATCGCGGCTCCGGCTTCGACGAGCCCGCGTGCATTCGCGGTCTGATGGTCGGCGGCGGCGGCGGCAAACGGCACCAGAATGGCGGGGCGCCCGATCACCGAAAGATCGGCGATCGAGGACGCGCCAGAACGCGTGATCACCAGCTGCGCCTCGGACATGCGCCGGGGGACATCATGAAAGAACGGCTCGACATCCGCATCGATGCCGTTTTCAGCATAGAACGTGGCGACGCGATCAATATCTTCGGGGCGGGCCTGATGACTGACGCGGATGTTTTGCAGGCGATCCAGCGGCAGGGCCGCCATTGCGGCGGGCACCACGTCGGACAGGATACGCGCCCCTTGCGAGCCCCCCATCACAAGCACCGACATCGGGTAGTCACCGGGCGAGATATAAGCCGCGCCGGCGCGTTCACGCACCGCGCTGCGCACCGGGTTACCGGTGTGCACGCCGTCGACGCCCGCGGGCAGGGTTGTTGGCCAGGTGCCACAGGCCACGCGATTGACGCGCGGGGCAAAGACCTGGTTCACCCGACCGAGCACGCCGTTTTGTTCATGGATCATGCGCGGTTTCTTCAGCACCCAGGCCGCGGCCATCGCCGGAATCGCCGGATAGCCGCCGAACCCAACCACCACCGAGGGGCGATCGCGCATCATCCGAAAGATTGCGCCAAAAACACCGGCCGTGATCCGCAGAGGCACCATGACCTTGGATGCCAGCCCGCCGCGCGCGAACGTGGCCGAGGAAATCTGCTCGACCTCGACTTCCTTGGGAAAGCCACCGGCATAGCGGGCGCCACGCGCATCCGTTGACAGCTTTACCCGCCAGCCACGGGCCAGCATCGCCTCGGCAAGGGCCTGGGCGGGAAACATGTGTCCGCCGGTTCCCCCGGCTGCGATGATCAGGAGAGGAGCATCAAAGTTCATTGACCAGTTCCGCCCGAGGTTAGCGGCCGCGACCGGAGAGCAGGTCTCCGATCTCGCCCTGCGGACGGCTGCGCGTGAAGGCCAACAACATGCCGACGGCAATGCCACCTGCAATCAGAGACGATCCACCATAGGAAACGAACGGCAGGGTCATGCCCTTGGCCGGCAGCAGGCGAACGGCGACCCCCATGTTGATCATCGCCTGCACGCCAAAGATCGCGGCAAGGCCGGTCCCAGCGAGGCGGATGAACGGATCGCGTTCGCGCATCAGACGCGTAAAGCTGCGCAGCACCACGGTGGAATAGAGTGCGATGATGATCAGCACCAGAACCAGTCCGTATTCTTCGGCGGCGACCGCAATGATGAAATCCGTATGGGCGTCCGGCAGGCTCATCTTGACCTGACCTTCCCCAATACCGACACCGAAAAAGCCCCCTTCGCGGATGGCATTCGCGGCGTAGCCCAGTTGCGTCGTAGGGTCGACATCCTGGCTGAGAAAACCATCGATGCGGCGCGCAAAGTGTTGCGAGTTCTGGTAGGCCAGCGTGCCGCCCAGCACCACCAGCCCGGCGATGCCCGACAGCAGCACCAGCGGTGCGCCAGCGACGAAATACATCACGCCCCAGCCAAACAGGATCAGGCTGGCCTGACCAAAGTCGGGTTGCAGCACCAGCATGGTCACGATGGTGCCCATCAGCACGAAGGACAGCATTCGCCCCGGCGGTCCGTTGACCTCCTGCGCGGCGGCCATCATCCAGGCGGCGACAACGATGAACACCGGCTTGAGGAATTCCGACGGCTGCACCGACGCAAACCCCAGCGAGTACCAGCGGACGGCCCCCTTGCCGAAATCGGTGCCCAGCACCGGCAGCATCGCCAGCGAGATGAAGGTCCCGATAAAGCCGATCACAGCCAGGCGGCGCACCATGTGGGGCGTCATCATCGAGCTGGCCAGCATCGCGGCCATGGCCAGGATCCCGAAAAATGCCTGTCGCTGAACATAATAGAAGGGCGGGAGGTTGTTGCGTTCCGCCAGCGGGGGTGACGCGGCAAAGCCCAGCAACAGCCCAACCCCGAACAACCCGAGGATACAGCTGAGCGTCAGCTTGTCGATCGTGCGCCACCACTTGGGAATTACCGGCTCGCCATCCCTCACAGGGATGGCGCCATACACCATCTCAGTCATTGTTTTCCGCCTGATGCCTCATCTTGCCCCTTTGCGGGGAGCCCCTTTTCGGGGTCTGGGATCAAGTGTAGCCCGTTTTACCCCTCAGGGCCAGTCTGAATGCCGCCAATGAGGCGGATAAGTCGGCCCTCGCAGGCCTTGGCGGCGGGCACTGGCACGTATGGGGCTGGGCTATGCCGGTCTCTGCCCCGGACCGGCACATCGGCGGCGGTGCGGTGCGCCCTCCACGCAGGCTGGATGGGGCCGGCCTTCCCGCGCGGGGCCGCATCCGGGCGCTTTGCCCTTGATCCCGCCGGCATTTCCGACAGGATCGTAAAAGGCACCACACCACGCGGATCGCCTGAATTTTCACTGACCCATTGCCGCCTGCGACCTGTTTCAAGGATAGTCCCATGCCCATTGCCCCCATCGACCAGCCGGTCGGCACCGCCACGATCACCACCTTCGGGTCGGACCGCATCCGCATCTATCGTCGCTTTGCCACCGATCGCCCCACCCTGTTTGCCGCCTGTTTCGATGCAGAGATGGTGCGACAATGGCGCAGCGCCCCAACCCGAACCGTCACGGAATGCGACATCGCGCTGCGCCCCGGTGGCCAGGCGCGGATGACCTGGGATATCGGCGAGGGCCGAACCATGGGGATCACCGCCACCTTTCAGGATGTCGAACCCCCTGCCCGCACGGTGCGACAAGAGGTGCAGGATGGTGCCCCCGCCGATGCCGCAGTCCTGTGCACGGTGCTGATGATTCCGGATCGGGACGGCACCCTGATGACCAGCGAATATTGGTACAAGTCCAATGCCTTGCGCGACGCTGCGCTGACCTCGCAGATGCGAGAGCAGACCGAAGCGGAGTTTGCACGTCTCGACGCCATGCTCGGGGCCTGATCGGCTCAGCCGTTCAGCACATCCGACCATTCGGGGTGGCGGCGGAACTGCGCCGCCGCAAAGGGGCACAGAGGCAGGATCTTGTGACCGCGCAGACGGGCATCCGATACCGCCCGGGTCACCAGGGCAACGCCGACACCTTGACCGCGAAAGGCATCGGGCACCTCGGTATGGTCGATGATGATCAGATTCGCCCCCGCCCGCGAATAGGTCATCTCGGCCACGGCGCCGTCCGCGCGGTAGCTGTAGCTGCCCTTCGTCTCGGTGACCTCTTCGGTGATCTGGTCTGCAATATCTGTCATTGCCCATGGCTCCTGTT
This sequence comes from Pseudooceanicola sediminis, assembly GCF_003575965.1. Classification (GTDB taxonomy): domain Bacteria; phylum Pseudomonadota; class Alphaproteobacteria; order Rhodobacterales; family Rhodobacteraceae; genus Pseudooceanicola; species Pseudooceanicola sediminis. Next base: position 112,710 of record NZ_QWJJ01000006.1, read on the forward strand.
GCGGGCGGAGCGTGACAACCCGCCTGTCGGCGGTCAAGCGCATTCGCACCCTTGCACAGCGTCGTGCCTTCGCTCAAAGCAGGGTCATGGACTATGATGTCGTCATCCTTGGGGCCGGGGCCGCCGGTCTGATGTGCGCCGCCCAGTGTGGCGGGCGCGTTCTGCTGGTGGACCATGCGAAGAAACCCGGCGAGAAGATCCGCATAAGTGGTGGCGGGCGCTGCAATTTTACCAACACAGATACCACTGCGGCGAATTACCTGTCGGCCAATCCGCATTTCGCCAAATCGGCGCTGGCGCGGTACACGCCCTGGGACTTCGTCTCGCTGGTCTCCGAACATGGTATCGCCTGGCATGAAAAGACGCTGGGCCAATTGTTCTGCGACGGGTCCGCGCAACAGATCGTCGACATGCTGACAGGCTTGGTTGCCAGGGCCGGGGCGGACCTGCGCCTGCAAACCAGCGCCTCGGGTGTCGAGCGGGTCGCGGGGGGCTTTGCGCTGAGCCTGACGCGGGGCGATCGCACACAGCGGATCAGCACCCGCGCGCTGGTGCTGGCAACGGGGGGCAAGTCGATTCCCAAGATGGGTGCCAGCGGGTTTGCCTATGAAATCGCACGACAATTCGACCTGCCCATGGTCGAAACGCGCCCCGCGCTGGTGCCGCTGACCTTTCCGCCCGAACGCTTTGCCGGGCTGCCCGGCACGGCGCTGCCAACGCGGGTCACGGCGGACACGACCGGCTTTGACGAGGCGATGCTGTTCACCCACCGGGGGCTGTCGGGACCGGCGATCCTGCAAGCCTCGAGCTATTGGCACGAAGGCGAGGCGATTTCCGTCAACCTGACCCCCGGCACCGATGCCTTCGCAGCGTTGCGCCGCCTGCGCGGCGAGGTCGGGCGGCGTAGCCTGCACCGGGCGCTTGACACGCTGATTCCCGCAAAGCTGTCGGACCATCTGGCGGGGGAATGGCAGCTGGCCGGCAACCTGGGCGACCAGTCGGACAAGGCGCTGGCGGAGCTTGCCGCGCGGCTGGGCAACTGGACCCTGACGCCTGCGGGCAGCGAAGGCTATCGCACCGCCGAAGTGACGCTGGGTGGCATATCGACCGATGCGCTTTCGTCAAAGGACATGCAGGTCAAGGACGTCCCGGGCCTGTATGCCATCGGTGAATGCGTCGATGTCACCGGGTGGCTGGGGGGCTACAACTTTCAGTGGGCCTGGGCGAGCGCGATGGCCGCAGCCCGTGCGCTGAGCGCGGGTCGCTGAGGGCCGCTATCAGCGCCCGTCAACACCCGTCAAGTCTTTGACAATATTTACGAAATCATCGCCGCGGTGTTCAAAGCTGTTGTATTGATCAAAGCTTGCGGCGGCGGGGGCCAGCAGGATGGTATCGCCTTCCTGTGCTTCGTCCCGGGCGCGGCTGACGGCGCGTGTCATGTCGGTGCAGATTTCGACGTCCAACCCCTTGAGTTGCATCGCGAAATGCGCCGCCTCGCGTCCGATCACGTAGGCTTTCACAACCGAGCCTGTCGCGTCGAGCAGGGCATCCAGCCCGCCTTCCTTTTCCAGCCCGCCACAAATCCAGCGGATATTCGGGAATGCCCGCAGGGCCTGTCTTGCACTATCCACGTTTGTGGCTTTGCTATCGTTGACGTAGCGTACGCCCCCTACCTCGGCGATGGTCTGGCTGCGGTGCGGCAGACCTGCGAAACTGTGAAACGCCGCTTCGATCTGGCGGGGTGCATAGCCGAGGGTGCGGGCCACGGCGTAGGCGGCACAGGCGTTCTGATGGTTGTGCGCGCCGGGCAGGCCGGGAATGGCGCGCAGGTCGATGGTGCCGATCTGGCGACCCTTGCGATATTCGGACAGGAACCCCTTGCGGGCAAAGACGGACCAGCCGGGGCCGCCCAGCTTGCGCGCGCAAGACACTGAAATCACGCGATCATCTGCCGGGCTTTGGGCAAGCTGGTTGGCCAGCATCTGCCCCTCGACCTCGTCCACGCCGATGATGCAACGGTCGGGACCGCCTTCGGCGAACAGCCTGCGCTTGGCCGCGAAATACCCCCCCAAACCGCCGTGGCGATCCAGATGATCGGGAGAAAGGTTCGTGAAAACAGCAACATCCGGGGTAAGCGAGCGCGCAAGCTCGGTCTGGTAGGATGACAGCTCCAGCACCACGATACCGCCGTCTTCGGGTGGGTCGATGTCCAGCACGCCGCGCCCGATATTCCCGGCAAGCTGCACGTCGCGGCCGAATTCACCCAGCATGTGCGCGATCAGGGCCGAGGTGGTGGATTTGCCGTTCGATCCGGTCACGGCAATGACGCGGGGCAGCTGGTCGAAACGATCCCAGTCCGGTTCCGCGAGGGAGCGGAAGAACAGACCGATATCGTTGTCGACGGGCACGCCCGCCCGCAGCGCGGCGGCGATCACAGGGTGGGGCCGCGGATAGAGATGGGGGATGCCGGGAGAGGTGACGAGGCAGGCAACATCCTGAAAGGCATCAGGTTTCGTGAGGTCGCGCAGAACAATGCCCTCGGCCTCGGCCAGCTGCGCAGCGGTGGGGCCATCGTCCCATGCGATGACAGTCGCCCCCCCGGCCCGCAGCGCGCGCACCGTCGCCAGACCCGAACGCCCAAGCCCCAGAACCGCAACTGTCTGACCTTGAAAACCCTGTACCGGAATCATGCGCATTCTCCTGTCGTGCCGGGCAACCTTGCCCCCCGGCGCGGGGAAGTTGCAAGGCGATGAAGCGGCGGGACGATGGCCGCTGGGGTGTCGGTGAGGGGTGTCGGTACGCCGAAACGGCGACTCGGCGCAAACCCCAGGTTAACAAGGCCGAAGTGCGAAATCGCAACGTCGGTATCTGAACGGTATCTATTCGGTTTCCGGGCGGTGCCGTCGGGCGGTGAAATGCGACTGTTAACGCACCGTGCGTTGCCGCAGGCCGCAAAGGGCGGGCAGAATGCCGCCCCGGCCCGGCCCGGATGGTGCGGGGCGGGGCGCGCGGTGGATACCCCCTGCCCGGCCCCGTTTGACGTGCTGAGCCGGGCACACGCGTGGCCGGCCCGCAGCAGCGTCAGCGTAGTTTCACAGCAGCGTCAGCGCAGTTTGAGTGTCGCGAGGCCGATGATCGCCAGGATCAGCGAGATGATCCAGAAGCGGATGACGATCTGCGGTTCCGCCCAGCCCTTTTTCTCGTAATGGTGGTGGATCGGGGCCATCAGGAAGACCCGTTTGCCGGTGCGCTTGAAGTAGGCGACCTGGATGATCACTGACAGCGCCTCGACCACGAAGAGACCACCAACGATGGCGAGGACGATTTCGTGTTTCGTCACCACGGCAATCGCGCCGAGCGCGCCGCCGAGGGCGAGGCTGCCGGTGTCGCCCATGAAGACGGCGGCGGGGGGCGCGTTGTACCACAGGAACCCGAGGCCGCCGCCGACCAGACCGGCGACGAAGATGATGATTTCGCCGGTGCCCGGAACGTAGTGCAGGCCGAGGTATTCGGTATAGTCGACCCGGCCCACCGTATAGGCGATGATGCCGAGCGCCGAGGAGGCAATCATCACCGGCATGATCGCAAGACCGTCCAGCCCGTCGGTCAGGTTGACCGCATTTGCGGCGCCGACGATGACGAACATGGCAAAGGGGATGAAGCCGTAGCCGAGGTTGATCAGCACGTCCTTGAAGATCGGCAGCGCCAGTTCGAATTGCAGATCGCTGGGGTGCAGCCAGGTGGCCCAGAGGCTGGCGATCAGGGCCACCCCGAAACCGATGGCCAGACGGACCTTGCCCGACACACCTGCGGTGGTCTGCTTGGCCACCTTGGCGTAATCGTCGGCAAAACCGATGGCGGCAAAGGACAGGGTGACGAACAGGACCAGCCAGACAAGCGGGCTGTCGAGGCGGGCCCAGAGCAGCGTCGAGGTGACAAGCGCCCCGACGATCAGCAACCCGCCCATGGTCGGCGTGCCCGCCTTGAGCAGGTGGGTCTGCGGGCCGTCTTCGCGGATCGGCTGGCCCTTGCCCTGGCTGCGGCGCAGCACGTTGATCAGCGGCGGGCCGAACAGAAAGCCGAAGATCAGCGCCGTCATGAAGGCCCCGCCGGCGCGGAACGTGATGTATCGGAAGAGGTTGAAGATGTCGCCGCCATCCGAGAGGGCCGTCAGCCAATACAACATCTCGTGGGTCCTTCCTTGGGTATCGCTTAATCGTCGGCGGGATGGCTGAGTTTTCGCAGGGCGTCAACGACAAGTGACACACGGGAGCCTTTCGAGCCCTTGATCAGCACGACATCGCCTGCGTCGACCAGGCGCAGCGGCTCTGCTGCCAGTTTGTCGACCTTTTTCACGAATCGACCGCGCTTGTGATCGGGCAACGCATCGTAGAGGCCCTGCATCCGCGGCCCGACGCAATGCACGAGGTCGATGTGTTCCATCGCGGGCAGATCGGCCAGCGCGCGGTGCATCGCCAGTTCGTTGGTGCCAAGCTCAAGCATCTCGCCCAGGATGGCGACGCGGCGGCCGTGGGCGTGGCGACCGAGGTTGTCGCGCGGGTGCGAGGCCGCCAGCACATCCAGCGCCGCCCCCATGGAGGCGGGGTTGGCATTGAAGGCGTCGTCGATCAGCTCGAAAGACAGGGCACGATCCAGCGGGTCGAGCACACGTTTCTGACGCAGGCCACGGCCGGCGGGCGGGGTCCAGCGGCCGATGTCGGCCAGCGACAGCGCCCTGTCGCAGCCAAGAACCTGCGCCACGGCCAGCACGGCAAGGCCGTTGAGCGCGAAGTGGTGCCCGGCGGCAGAGACCTTGTAGGTGATCGGCGTGCGCCAGGCGCGGGCGTGACAGACAAGGCAGTCTTCGGCCAGCGTGACCTTTTGCAGGCGATGGTGGCAGGGCGTGGTTTCCCCGAACGTCAGCACGCGCGCGCCATGATCGCGCGCCGCCTGGACCATCAGCGCAGTGGTCGAGAGGTCGCCGTTGATGATGGCGGTGCCGCCGGGTTCCAGCCCTTCGAAGATCGTGGCCTTTTCCCGGGCAATGCCCTCGATCGACTCGAAGGCTTCGAGGTGGGCCGGGGCGATGGTGGTGATCAGGGCGACATGCGGGCGCGCAAGGCGCGCAAGCGGCGCAATCTCTCCGGGGTGGTTCATGCCGATCTCGATCACCGCGCATTGGGTGTCGCGCGGCATCCGCGCCAGCGTCAGGGGCACGCCCCAGTGGTTGTTGTAGCTGGCCTCGGCCACGTGGGTGCGGCGCTGTGCGCCCAGCACGTCGCGCAACATTTCCTTGGTCGAGGTCTTGCCCGCCGATCCGGTGACGGCGACGACCCGACCCGTCATGCGGTTGCGGGCGGCGCGGCCCAGATCCTCCAGCGCCTGAAGCACGTCGGGGACGATCAGCAGCGGCGCATCCCGAGCGACCCCGTCGGGGACATGGGTGACGAGGGCGGCGGCGGCCCCGGCGTTGAGCGCCTGCGCCACGAAATCATGCCCGTCGCGGGCGGCCTTCAGCGCAACGAAGAGATCACCCTGCGCGATGGAGCGCGTGTCGATGGAGACGCCGGTGGCGCGCCAGTCGCCCTGCGCCTGACCGCCGGTCGCGGCTGCGGCCTCTGCCGCGTGCCAAAGAACCGTGCCGAGCGTCATGCGAGGCGCCCGTCGAGGGCGGCGACGGCAACCGAGGCCTGTTCGACATCGTCGAAGGGATAGGTTGTCTGGCCGATGATCTGGCCGCTTTCGTGCCCCTTGCCCGCAACCAGCAGGGCATCGCCCGGGCCAAGGGAATCGACGGCGCGCAGGATCGCCTCGGCGCGATCAGCGACCTCGACCGCGTCGGGACAGCCGAGCATGACGGCCTGGCGGATCGTCGCGGGATCTTCGGAGCGGGGATTGTCGTCGGTGACAAAGACGAGATCGGCATGTTCCGCCGCCGCCTGCCCCATCAGCGGCCGCTTGGTACGGTCGCGGTCGCCCCCGGCACCGATGACGGCCACGATCCGGCCCATGACGTGCGGGCGCAGCGCCTTGAGCGCGGTCGCGACCGCATCTGGGGTATGGGCATAGTCGACATAGACCGCCGCACCATTGGCACGGGTGGCCGCCAGCTGCATCCGGCCCCGCACACCGGCGAGCTGTGGCAGGACGCCGAACACCTGCTCGGGCGGTTCGCCCGTCAGGATCGCGAGCCCCGCCGCCACCAGCACGTTTTCGGCCTGGAATCCGCCGATCAGGTTGAGGTGGATCTGGTAGTCTTCGTCATTGAAGCTGACCCGCAGCGTCTGGCCCAGCGGTTCGAAGCGGCGCGCCATGATGCGCATTTCGGCGTCCGGGTGCATCCCCACGGTCAGCACGTCGATGCCGCGCATTTCCGCCGCCTCGGCCATGTCGGGGCCGCGCGCGCCGTCGATGTTGATCACGGCGTACCCGTCAGGCGGCAGGACACGCGTGAACAGGCCTGCCTTGGCGGCAAAGTATTCCTCGAACGAGGCGTGATAATCCAGGTGGTCCTGCGTCAGGTTGGTAAAGCCCGCGCCGCGCAGCATCACGCCGTCAAGGCGGCGCTGCGCCAGCCCGTGCGACGACGCCTCCATCGCGCAGCGGGTGACGCCGGCGGCGGCGGCATCGGCCAGGATGCGGTGCAGCGTGATCGGTTCAGGCGTGGTGTGGGCCAGCGGATGGGCATAATCGCCTTCGACGCCGGTGGTGCCGAGGTTGATCGCCTTTTGTCCCTGCGCCTGCCAGATCTGGCGCAGGAAGGTGGCGACCGAGGTCTTGCCGTTGGTGCCGGTCACCGCCGCGACGACCGCGGGCTGCGCGCCGAACCACAGGGCCGCGGCGCAGGCCAGCGCCTGACGCGGGTCTTCGGCGATCACCAGCGCGGCGTCGCTGTCGGCCAGGTCGCGGGCGGCAAGGGCCGCGCCTTCTGCATCTGTCAGGATGGCGGCGGCGCCCATGCGCAGCGCCGTTTCGATGAAGGCGGCACCGTGGATGCGCGTGCCCGGCAGGGCGGCGAACAGGAACCCCGGTTCAACATCGCGACTGTCGACCGCCAGCCCCGAGACCTGGACGGTCCGACCGGAGCGGCCATGCAGCCCGAGTTGCGCGAGAGACTTTGTCTGCCCGCCTGAAACGCCATTCCGATCCGCCATTCCCGCGCCTTTCCGGGCCATGCTGCCCGCCTCAGTTCGATGTGAGGGTTATATCAGCCACACGCTGGGGTTCAACGTAGGGACGCAGGCCCAGAAGCGGCCCGATCCGGCGAATGATCTCGGCGGCGACGGGCACGGTTGTCCAGCCTGCCGTGCGGCGATCTTCGCCATAGATGAAGGTTGAGGGTTCGTCGAGCATGACGATCAGCGCATATTTCGGATCGCGGATCGGGAAGATCGAGGCAAAGGTCGCGATGGTCTTGTCGTCGTAGTAGCCGCCCGTCGGTTTGAGCTTGTTCGCAGAGCCAGTCTTGCCGCCGACATCATAGCCCGGCACCTCGCCAAACGAGGCGGTGCCTTCGGTGACGACCTTGCGCAGCAACTGGCGGGCAATGGCCGATGTGGCCTCGCTCATCACGCGTTCGCCATCCTGCGGGACCGCCTGTTTCAACAGGGTCGGTTTCAGCAACCGCCCGCCGTTGGCAACCGCTGCATAGGCGGTGGCCAGCTGTAGCGGGGAAATCGACATGCCGTGCCCGTAGGACACGGTCATCGTCGTCAGGTCGGACCAGTTGGTCTGCCAGTTCGGCTTGGTCATGGCGGCTTCGGACAGTTCGACCGGCGAGGGCACGAAAAAGCCCAGCTTGTGCAGGAATTGCTGCTGGCGCTCGGCGCCGATCATCTGGGCAATTCGGGCCGTGCCGATGTTGGAGCTTTCGATCAGGATCTCGCTGACCGTCGCTTCCTTGCCGAGATAGTGGTCATCGCCGATACGAAAACGGCCCCAGCGGATCGGGCCGCGGATATCGACGACGGTATCAGGCGAGACGAGGCCGAGTTCCAGCGCCTGGCCGATCGTGAAGATCTTGAACACCGAGCCGAGTTCGTACACGCCCTGAACCGAGCGGTCGAACAGCGGGCTGTCGTCGGGGTGGCCCGAGGTCGGCAGGTGGGGCCGGTCGTTGGGGTCGAAATCGGGCAGCGAGGCCATCGAGACGATTTCGCCTGTGTGCACATCCATCAGCACCGCCGAGGCGCCCTTGGCATTCATCAGCTTCATGCCGCCGTCGAGCACCTGTTCCAGCGCGGCCTGCACGGTCAGGTCCAGCGACAGTTGCAGCGGCTTGCCGCCGTTCGCGGGGTCGCGCAGTTCCGCATCGAAGGAATGTTCGATGCCGGCCGTGCCCTTGATTTCGGCATAGCTGACGTCTTCGGTGCCGAAGGAGGTGCCGCCGAGGATATGCGCGGCGATCGGACCGTTGGGGTAGAGGCGCATTTCGCGGGGGCCGAACAGCAGCCCGGGATCGCCGATGTCATGCACGGCCTGGCGTTGTTCGGGCGACATGGTGCGGCGAATCCAGTAGAATTTGCCATTGCCGGTAAAGCGTTTTTCCAGCTTTTCCGCATCGAGTTCGGGAAAGATCTTTGCCAGTTCGCGCGCCGCGTTCGCCGGATAGATCATCTGGTGCGGGTGGGCATAGAGCGAATAGGTTTCCATGTTGGTCGCCAGGATGCGCCCGTCGCGATCCAGGATGTCGCCACGCTGGGCCACGATCCCCGCGCCGCGCGCCGAGGCACGCGGTTCTTCGGGGGTGGAGGAGGCCATGGTGCCCATCCGTGCCCCGACCGTCGCAAAGGCACAGACAAAGGCCAGCCCCAGCACCAGCAGGCGCCCTTCGGCGCGGGCGCGGGCGCGGTCGCGCATCGCCTCGTGGCGCAGGCGCAGGTTTTCACGTTCGATGGCGTCGGGGTTTTCGCCCTTTTCGCGGGCTTGCAGGATACGGGCCAGCGGGCGCAGCGGAATGCGGTTCATCTCTGGTTATCCCCCCAGGGCTTCGGCCAGGGCGCGGGCAATCGCATCCTTGGTGACATGCGCGACCGGCGCCTGGGTCCGCGCCGGGGCGACCGGTTTGCCTGCCGCAGGCGCGGGCGCCTTGGCCGCCGGAGCGGGGGCCGCAACGGCGGCGGGTGCCTGCGGATCGGTGGGTCGGTTCATCGTCGAGACGTCGACGGGTTCGTTGAACACCAGCGGCAGGACCGGATCGGGATAGCGCACCTGGGTGACCTTGCCGAATTGCGCCGGGTCGATGGGTTGCAGCTTGAGATTGGTGAAGTTCATCTCGGCCAGTTCGCGCAACCGGTCGGGGCGGTTCAGATAGGCCCATTCGGCGCGCAGCATCGACAGGCGCGCGCGCGATGCCATGATGCGGTTTTGCAACCGTTCAGCCTGATCGATGGCGGCCTGCGTCTGATAGTTTTCCCGGTACGCCCAGAAGGCAAGGCCGATCACGGCCATGGCGCTGAGCACATAAAGCAATGATTTCATCGACGTTTCCCCCTGTTCGTGTTGGACTCTTCGCGGCCCGCCTTCTTTGCCCCCGGCATACCCAGCATGGCACGATCGATATCTTCGGAGGGGGCATCAGTGCGGAATCCGACGCGCAGATGCGCCGAACGCGACCGCGGATTGAGCTTGAGTTCGTCTTCGTCGGCGCGGATGCCCTTGCGGGTCTTCTGGGTGAAGGCGGGCACCTCCTCCTCCAGCGCGGGGGCATAGCGGTTGGCATTGCCGGTGGTGCCCGAACGCAACTGGAAGAAGCGTTTGACCATACGGTCTTCGATGGAGTGAAAGGTGACGACAGCCAGCGCGCCGCCGGGTTTCAGCGCCCGTTCCGCCGCCATCAGGCCATCGGCCAGCGCGCCATATTCATCGTTCACGGCGATGCGCAGACCTTGAAAGGTGCGCGTGGCCGGATGGCTCTGCCCCGGCTTGGACCGCGGCAGGCAGCCCTCGACGATCTTGGCCAGACGGGCAGTGTTGTTGATCGGGGCCTCTTCGCGTTCGCGTACGATGGCCTTGGCGATGCGGCGCGAGGCACGTTCTTCGCCATAGAGATAGATCAGGTCGGCCAGTTCGGCCTCCTCTAGGTCATTGACCAGATCGGCGGCGGATGTGCCCGACTGGCTCATCCGCATGTCGAGCGGCCCGTCGCGCATGAAGGAAAAGCCGCGTTCAGCCAGATCGAGCTGCATCGAGCTGACACCGAGGTCGAGGACGATCCCGTCCAGCCCGCCATCGGTCTGCGCCTCGGCAATCTTGTCGAGGTTTGCAAAGTTGTCCTGCACCAGTTGCAAACGCCCCGCGTAGTCGCCGATCCAGCCCTGCGCCATGTCGATGGCCAGCGGATCCTGGTCGATGCCGATGACCTTGGCGGCCCCGGCGTCGATCAGCCCACGGGCATAGCCACCCGCGCCAAAGGTGCCGTCGGCCCAGACGCCCTCAACCGGCGCGACGGCCTTGAGCAGCGGCCCCAGCAGAACCGGAATGTGCGGCGTCTCGGGGGCGGAATTGTCATCGGCCATTGCTCAGGCACCCCCGGTCGCGGCTGCGGCGTGGCCGCGCAGCTCATCGAAGATCGCCGCTGGATCAAAGGTATCGTCCTCTTGCGCAAGCGCGGCCTCTTGGTCCGCGACCACGCGGGCATAGGCGGCCGGGTTCCAGATCTGAAACGTCTTGCCGAAACCTGCGAACATCACCGCATCGCCCATGGCGACACCGATCTTGCTGCGCAGTTTCGCGGGCAGCACGATCCGCCCGGTGTCGTCGATGGAGAAATCCAGGGACTCGGTCAGGAACATGCGGGTCATGGCCTTGGCGCGCGTGCCGGCACTGGGCATGCGATCGATGAGGTCCTGGATCTCGCCCATGGACTCGACGGAATAACATTCAATGTGATCGGTGAGGTGGGAGCCGTAGACAATGGTCATGCTGACGCTCTTGCCCTCGGTCCAGTCGGGATCCTGCGATTCAAGGACACGGCGGAAGTTGGCCGGGATGGACACCCTGCCCTTGGAGTCAATCTTGAGCTCCTCTTCGCCTTTGAACCTTTTGATACGCAAGGTTCTACCCAATCCCCTACCGGATCCCCCCTTGACGCCTCATGCCTGAATGGCGACCCTGAAACGGAAAACGGCGGATAGGAGCTGCTGCCACTGCCCTATCCGCCGCCCTCGTCCCGTTTCCGGGTATGTCCGACTGCGCGCGGCCACCTGGGGGGATGTCTGCTCGCCCCGCACGCCGGATCTCTTTGGTTCGATGAAAGCGGGGCCTGTACTACTTGCTGCCTGGGAAGTTGTTTTTATGAGGTCTTGTGCCTCTTAATTTCCCGTCCTCATCTTGTGATCCATGGATGCCATGGGAGGGGATGGGACGCAAATGGTTTTTTTGGGAATTCATGGGAAGATGTGGTTTTCGACGCAGGCAAAAAACAAGATGTAGAGGCTTTTCGGCATCGCCTTTGCCGCTAATTAGCGCCCCTCAGGCCACCCAACCACCACATATAGTTGCGACTGCGCCATGCCATGCGGTGCGCCACCCCTCTGCCAGCAGGTGAAAAAAATCGCGTCTGTCGCCCGAACGCCATGGAACCGGCGACATTCTGCGGATCATTTCGTGCCCTAGGTGCCCGATTTGGCCAGATTCCGCGCCTCACGACGGTGTGATTCGCCTTGAGCAGGGGATGTAACAGGGCCGGTGAGGCCGGCAATCCCATGTCATCCCAATCAGACAGTGAAAATTTGCGTTTCGGCAAGCCGAGGCGATGAAAACCACCCCTTGCGCGGCTTCGTGACCCGCAAGAGCAGAAATCGGCGGGGACATGCCCCGCCGATCCCATCTCGTCCCATCCTGATGCGCTACGTCTACGCGCCCGCGCGATGGCCCGCGCGCGATCGGGGTCGCCTCAGAACAGCCCCGTCGCGATCATCCGTTGCGCCAGTTGGGCATACGCCTGTGCCTGCGCGCCCTCACCCGCCGCGATCGGCGTACCACCATCCCCGGCCAGCCGCGTGTCGAGATCGAGCGGCAACGCCCCGAGCAGCGGCACACCCATCTTGTCGGCCTCGGCCGCGACACCGCCATGTCCGAAAGGATGCGATTCAGTGCCGCAATGCGGACAGACAAAGGTCGACATATTCTCGATCAGGCCGAGGATCGGCGTCTTGAGCGTCTGGAACATGTCGATGGCCTTGCGCGCATCCAGCAGCGCCACGTCCTGTGGGGTCGAGACGATGATTGCCCCGCTGACATCGGCACGCTGGCACAACGTCAGCTGCACGTCGCCGGTGCCGGGCGGCAGATCCACCAGCAGCACGTCCAGCTCTCCCCAGTTCACCTGGCCGATCATCTGCTGCAAGGCGCCCATCAGCATCGGACCACGCCAGACAACGGCCTTGCCCTCGTCCATCATCAAGCCGATCGACATCATGGTGACCCCGTGCAGGTGCAACGGTTCGATCACCTTGCCATCGGCAGAGGCGGCGCGCTTGGTCGCCCCCATCATGCGCGGCTGCGAGGGCCCGTAGATATCGGCGTCCAGCAACCCGACGCGCCGCCCCTGGCGAGCCAGTGCAACCGCAAGGTTGGAGGAGACGGTCGACTTGCCGACACCCCCCTTGCCCGAACCGATCGCGACGATGTGCTTGATGCCCGCAGGTTTGAGCGGCGCGGTCTGCGGTTTCGGATGGCCGCCGATCTTGAGACTGGGCGGCTGATCCGAGGGGGCGGAGGACGGGGTCGGTGCTTTTTGCGACGGCCCGTGCGCCGTCAGGATAGCGCTGACACGAGAGACGTCGGGCAGCGCCGCCACCAGATCTTCGGCGGCGCCCCGGATCGCGTCCATCTTGCGCGCAATGTCCGGATCGGGCGCCTCGATGACGAAACGAACCGAGTCACCCTCGATGGTCAGCGCCCTTATCATGTCGCGCGACACCAGGTTGCCACCGTCCGGCAGCGTGAGTCGTTCGAGTTCGATTAAAATTTGATCACGTGTGACGGGCAAGGCGCTCTCCTTCTTCATGCCCTGCATAGGTGCGTATTTTCCCAGTCGCAGCAAGGGCACGGGGACGATTTCCTCTGAAAACAACGCGCAGCCGGCCGTTGTTCGTACGCAAGCAACCGGTGTCACGCCTTCGTTAACTTTAGGTCAATGCTTCTTATGCACTTTCTGCATAGCGGCGTTGAAGAACCAACCATTGTGCAAACGCAGCAAAACCGTAAATTGGGGTCAACAGCGACGGACATGAACGACAACGCTTCGATCCGACGCACCGAGAGTACGAGACGAAAGGTTTTAGTAAGATGGCAATGGTATCAGAGATCCACGGCAAATCCGCAGCTGGTCGCGCACAGGGCAACGTTATTTCCCGCCTGATCAGTGCTGTCACAGAACGTCAGTCCCGCTTCTGGACGTACCGCAACTGCGTGAACGAACTGTCGGCCCTGAGCAACCGCGAACTGCGTGACCTTGGCCTGCATCGTTCGCAGATCCGGTCGATTGCCTACGAAGAAGCCTACCGCAAAGCGGCATAAGTTTTCCGAGATCAGCGGCCCTCTCCTCCTCCCTGGGCCACTGAGACCAGCGGCGATACCTCTCCTCCTCCCTGGTATCGCCGCGCCTATCCCCGAAGCAGGGTAACGCTTCGCAAGAATTCACGGCTCTCTCCTCCTCCCTGAGCCGTGATGCCAAGACCGACCGAGCCTCTCCTCCTCCCTGGCTCGGTCGGGCACTGGCAAAAGGATCGATCGCCCCTCCTCCTCCCTGGGCGATCGTGACACTCCGGTGATGCCTCTCCTCCTCCCTAGCATCACCGGCCCCATCCCCGGAGCAGGGTCACGCTCCGCAAGAATTCACGGCTCTCTCCTCCTCCCTGAGCCGTGATGCCAAGACCGACCGAGCCTCTCCTCCTCCCTGGCTCGGTCGGACTTTCGGCAAGATATCGATCACCTTCTCCTCCTCCCTTGGTGATCGTGACATGAACCGCGGTGCCTCTCCTCCTCCCTGGCACCGCGGTTTTTTGTTGTCTGAGATCGTTGAATTAGGGCTCTGCCCTCTGACGCCTTCGGCGCCATTCACCCGGGGTATTTCTGGCCAGATGACAGGAGAGCCGAGCGGCTCCGTATCATCTGGCCTAAAATACCCTGGGGGAGCCGCGCAAAAGCGCGGCGGGGGCGAAGCCCCGGTTTTACAGATGAGAACTCAGGATATCGCTGACATGGTCAAACGGGTTGAGCGATCAGAAGGGGACGTCTTCACTGCCTGTCACGAATTTGGCGACCACTTTCTTTGTGCCGGCCTTGTCGAAAGCGATCTCCAGCTTGTCACCCTCGATCGCAACAATTTCACCATAGCCGAACTTCTGATGGAACACGCGCTCTCCCACTGTATGTGAACTGATCGCGCCAAGATCGAGAATGGGACTACGGGTTTCGCGCGGCTGACTGACAGGACGATGGTTTGCACGCGCCTGCAGACGCTTCCAGCCCGGCGAATTATATCCGTCCGCTGCCGCAACCTTTGCGTCAATCGTGTTTGCCGGCGATCCGGCTGCACCGAATCCCCCGCCATAGAGTCCGGGTGGCGTCAGCACGTCGACGCTTGCATCTGGCAATTCGTCAATGAAGCGCGACGGCAGCGCAGATTGCCATTGGCCAAAAACGCGGCGGTTGCCGGCGAATGAGATCGTGCAGACCTTTTCGGCGCGGGTAATCCCGACGTAGGCGAGGCGGCGTTCCTCCTCGAGGCCCTTCTGGCCCGATTCGTCCATACTGCGCTGGCTGGGGAAGAGACCGTCTTCCCAGCCCGGCAGGAAAACCACGGGAAATTCCAGCCCCTTGGCGCCGTGGAGGGTCATGATCGAGACCTTCTCGCCTTCCTGCTCTGTCTCATTGTCCATGATCAAACTGACATGTTCCAGGAAACTTTGCAGATTTTCGAAACTTTCCAGTGCCTTGATCAGTTCCTTGAGGTTTTCCAGACGTCCCGGAGCCTCTGGCGTCTTGTCGTTCTGCCACATGGCGGTGTAGCCGGATTCGTCCAGCATGACCTCGGCCAGTTCGACATGCCCGATTGAGGCACGGGGGCGATCTTCGTCCAGCACGACGGCCTCGCCATCCTCGACAAGGCTGCCGGGGGTGTGCAGGCGCGCGATTTCATGCCAGCGGTCCATCTGCTCGACGAAGCGTGCCAGCAGACCGGCCGCCTTGCCGCCCAGCCCCTTGTCCTGAAGCAGGATACGCGCCCCATCGAGCAGCGAGACACCATTTTCGCGCGCTGTCATCTGGATCTTTTGCTGGGCCTTGTCGCCAAGGCCACGCTTCGGCGTGTTGACGACACGTTCGAACGCCAGATCATCGGCGGGCGAGACGGCGAGGCGGAAATAGGCCATGGCATCGCGAATCTCGAGCCGTTCGTAAAAACGCGGGCCGCCGATGACGCGATACGGCAGTCCGATGGTGAGGAACCGATCCTCGAACGCGCGCATCTGGTGGCTGGCACGGACGAGAATCGCCATGTCATCGAGAGAAAACGGGGGCATTCCGCGGGTACCGCGCTGCATCGCCTCGATATCATCGCCGACCCAGCGCGCTTCTTCGTCGCCATCCCAATGACCGATCAGGCGAACCTTTTCACCATCCGTCGCCTCGGTCCACAGATCCTTGCCGAGACGCGATTCGTTGCCTGCGATCACCGAGGAGGCGGCGGCGAGGATATGCGGTGTGGAGCGATAGTTCTGTTCCAGGCGGACCACCTTGGCCCCCGGAAAGTCCTTTTCGAACCGCAGGATATTGCCGACCTCGGCACCACGCCAGCCATAGATCGACTGGTCGTCATCACCGACGCAGCAGATATTCTTGTGCGCGCCCGCCAGCAGACGCAACCAGAGGTACTGGGCGACGTTGGTATCCTGGTATTCGTCGACGAGGATGTATTTGAACCAACGCTGATATTGCGCCAGCACATCGTCGTGCGTCTGAAAGATCGTCACGACATGCAGCAGCAGATCCCCGAAATCGACGGCGTTCAGCTCCAACAGGCGACGCTGGTACTGGTCATAAAGTTCGGTGCCGCGATTATTGAAGGCCGATGCTTCGGAGGCGGGCACTTTCGACGGCGTCCAGGCCCGGTTTTTCCAGCTGTCGATGACACCGGCCAACATGCGCGCCGGCCAGCGTTTGTCGTCGATGTTGGAGGCCGCAAGCAGCTGTTTCATCAGGCGAATCTGGTCGTCGCTATCGAGGATGGTGAAGTTGGACTTCAACCCGACCAATTCGGCATGGCGGCGCAGCAGCTTGACGCAGATGGCATGAAAGGTGCCGAGCCACGCCATGCCCTCGACCCCCTCGCCCAGCATCCGGGCCATGCGGTTCTTCATCTCGCGCGCGGCCTTGTTGGTGAAGGTCACCGACAGGATCTCGTTCGGGCGGGCGCGCTGCGTCGTCAGCAGGTGCACCATGCGTGCGGTCAGCGCCTTGGTCTTGCCCGTGCCGGCACCGGCCAACATGAGAACCGGGCCATCCAGTGCCTCGACCGCCTCGCGTTGCGCGGGGTTGAGATCATCCAGGTAGGGCGTGGCGGGTTGAACGCGCGCCATGGCCCGCTGCGACAGCGGGACGGAGGCAGCGGCCTCGAAGGCGTCAT
Organism: Pseudooceanicola sediminis; assembly: GCF_003575965.1. Classification (GTDB taxonomy): domain Bacteria; phylum Pseudomonadota; class Alphaproteobacteria; order Rhodobacterales; family Rhodobacteraceae; genus Pseudooceanicola; species Pseudooceanicola sediminis. The sequence goes on from NZ_QWJJ01000006.1 coordinate 129,343, forward strand.
CTTCGGAATAAGAGCTCATGCGTTCATCTTACAGCGTCGCTGAGGAATTGCCAACGATGGTTCACCATTTGTTCACATGGCAATCGAAACCATTTGGCTGCGCAAGGTCAAGCCCCTGCTGCTACCAGCTATACCCAAGCTTTTCGACGACATCGGGGTGATATTCCCGAAAGCGGGCGCAAAGATCATCGTTGAACACGCTGCGCCACAATTCGCTGCGACCGCTGGTGATATGCTTGCTGCGTTTCATCTGAGGGTTGAAGACAGAGTTCTTGAAGGCGACGGCGAGCGCCAGTGGCATATAGGCCGGAGACACGCCGAAATGAGAGAACATCTGCTCAAACCGCTCCATTCTCGTGTCTGTCATCAGGTCTTCGAGGTGAATGAAGAGCGTGTCCTTGTGGCCGGGGGACGAGGCCGCGGTCGACATCCTCTGGATCGTCAGACCGGCGACGTTTTCCATCTCGAACACCAGGCGCGCGCGATCATCCGGCAGTGTGTGCAAGTATTTCTGATTGGAAGAGCGGGATCACCCTCAGCGCAATTGGCTGCGGTAACGATGTGGGCATCGAAAAACCGTTGGCGCGCATCGAATAGTGTGTCGCCATGTAAGTCTCTGGTTGCGCTGCGATGCAGCGTGGGGTTTCTTGGGTTGTAGAGACGGGAGGCAGACCGTCGGGATACGCTGCATCAAGGAACAGACATGGCCGATTTCCAAAAAATCCTCATCGCCAACCGGGGCGAGATCGCGATCCGGATCATGCGCGCCGCCAACGAGATGGGCAAGAAGACGGTCGCGGTCTATGCGGAGGAGGACAAGCTGAGCCTCCACCGCTTCAAGTCGGACGAGGCCTATCGCATTGGCGAGGGGATGGGGCCGGTCGCCGCGTACCTGTCGATTCCGGAGATCATCCGCGTGGCCAAGATGTGCGGTGCCGATGCAATCCATCCCGGATATGGCCTGCTGTCGGAAAACCCTGATTTCGTCGATGCCTGCGATGCGGCGGGGATCACCTTTATCGGGCCTAAGGCCAAGACCATGCGCCAGTTGGGTGACAAGGCCAGTGCACGTCGCGTCGCCATCGAGGCCGGGGTGCCGGTGATTCCCGCGACCGAAGTGCTGGGCGACGACATGGAGGCGATCAAGCGCGAGGCAGGCGAGGTCGGCTATCCCCTGATGCTGAAAGCCAGCTGGGGCGGCGGCGGGCGGGGCATGCGCCCGATCAACAACGAGAAGGAGTTGCCCGAAAAGGTGCTTGAGGGGCGGCGCGAGGCCGAGGCGGCCTTTGGCAACGGCGAGGGGTATCTGGAAAAGATGATCATCCGCGCCCGCCACGTGGAGGTGCAGATCCTGGGTGACAGCCAAGGCAACATCTACCACCTGTTCGAGCGCGATTGTTCTGTTCAGCGGCGCAATCAGAAGGTGGTTGAGCGCGCCCCTGCCCCCTACCTGACCCCGGAACAACGCGCCGAGGTCTGCGAGCTGGGACGCAAGATATGCGCGCATGTGAATTATGAATGCGCCGGTACGGTCGAATTCCTGATGGATATGGACAGCCAGCAGTTCTACTTCATCGAGGTGAACCCGCGCGTGCAGGTTGAACATACCGTGACGGAGGAAGTCACCGGCATCGACATCGTCCAGGCGCAGATCCTGATCGCCGAGGGCAAGACGCTGGCCGAGGCGACGGGCAAGGCGTCGCAGGGCGATATTTATCTGAACGGCCATGCGTTGCAGACCCGGATCACCACCGAAGATCCGCAGAACAATTTTATCCCCGATTATGGCCGCATCACCGCTTATCGCACGGCGACCGGCATGGGCATCCGTCTGGATGGCGGCACCGCCTATGCGGGTGGGGTGATCACGCGGTACTACGATTCGCTGCTGGTCAAGGTGACGGCCAAGGCCCAGACCCCGGAAAAGGCGATTGCCCGGATGGACCGCGCGCTGCGCGAGTTCCGCATTCGCGGCGTCAGCACCAACATCGCCTTTGTGCAGAACCTGCTGAAGCACCCGACGTTCCTGTCGAACGAATACACGACGAAATTCATCGACACGACGCCGGACCTGTTCGATTTCGCCACGACGCAGGACCGGGGCACCAAGGTGCTGACCTATATCGCGGATATCACCGTCAACGGTCATCCCGAAACGACGGGGCGCGCGACGCTGCCCGAGGGCTTCAAGATGCCCAAGCCCCCGACCCCGCGTGGCGACGCCCCCGCCGGCACCCGCACCCTGCTGGATGACAAGGGGCCGAAGGCGGTGGCCGACTGGATGCTGGCGCAGAAACAGCTGCTGATCACCGACACCACCATGCGTGACGGGCACCAATCGTTGCTGGCGACACGGATGCGCTCGATCGACATGATCACCGCTGCGCCGTCCTATGCGGCCAACCTGCCGCAGCTGTTCAGCCTTGAGTGCTGGGGCGGCGCGACCTTCGACGTGGCGTTCCGGTTCTTGCAGGAAGACCCATGGCAGCGGCTGCGTGATATCCGCGCCGCCTGCCCCAACATCCTGACGCAGATGCTGCTGCGCGGCTCCAACGGCGTCGGCTATACCAATTATCCCGACAATGCCGTGCAGGCGTTTGTGAAGCAGGCGGCGGAAACCGGGATGGATGTGTTCCGCGTGTTTGATTCGCTGAATTGGGTCGAGAACATGCGTGTCGCCATGGATGCAGTCGTCGAGACCGGCAAGATCTGCGAAGGGGCGGTCTGCTATACCGGCGATATCCTGAACCCGGATCGCGCCAAGTACGACCTGAAGTACTATGTCGCCATGGCGAAAGAGCTGGAAGCGGCAGGCGCGCATATCCTGGGGCTGAAGGACATGGCCGGGTTGCTGAAACCTGCCGCCGCGCGGGTCCTCATCAAGGCGCTGAAGGAGGAGATCGGCATTCCGATCCACTTCCACACCCATGACACCAGCGGTATCGCCGGGGCCAGCATTCTGGCGGCTTCCGAAATGGGCGTCGATGCCGCCGATTGCGCGATGGATGCGCTGTCGGGCAACACGTCGCAGCCGACCATGGGTTCAATCGTCGAAGCCCTGGCGCATACCGAACGCGACACCGGCCTCGATATCGAGGAAATCCGCCAGATGTCGGATTACTGGGAGGCCGTGCGCGGCCAGTACATCGCGTTTGAGTCCGGCATGCAGGCCCCTGCATCCGAAGTTTACCTGCATGAGATGCCGGGTGGTCAGTTCACGAACCTCAAGGCGCAGGCGCGCTCCATGGGGTTGGAGGAGCGCTGGCACGAGGTCGCGCATACCTATGCGCAGGTGAACCAGATGTTCGGGGATATCGTCAAGGTGACGCCGTCGTCCAAGGTGGTCGGCGACATGGCCCTGATGATGGTGTCGCAGGGGCTGAGCCGGGCCGAGGTAGAAGACCCTGCGCGCGACATTTCCTTTCCCGACTCGGTCATCGACATGATGCGCGGCAACCTCGGGCAACCGCCGGGCGGGTTCCCTGCCCCGCTGGTCGCCAAGATCCTGAAAGGCGACGCGCCCAACCTCGACCGCCCGGGCAAGCACCTGCCGCCGGTCGACCTGGAAGCGACGCGGAAGGAGCTTTCGGACAAGCTGGAGGGGCGTGAGGTCGATGACGAGGATCTGAACTCCTACATCATGTATCCGAAGGTGTTCACCGATTATGCCGCCCGGCACGAAATTTACGGCCCCGTGCGCACCTTGCCGACCAAGACGTTCTTTTACGGAATGGAACAGGGCGAACAGATCAGCGCCGAAATCGACCCCGGCAAGACGCTGGAAATCCGCCTTCAGGCCGTGGGGGATACGCGCGAAGATGGCAATGTGCGGGTGTTCTTCGAACTGAACGGCCAGCCGCGGGTGATCCGCGTACCGGATCGGTCGGCCACCGGCGCCTCTGCCGCGCGCCCGAAGGCCGATCCGACCAACGCAGCCCACGTCGCGGCACCGATGCCCGGTGTCGTCGCCTCGATCGGCGTCAGCGCGGGACAGGCGGTGAAGGAGGGCGATCTGCTGCTGACCATCGAAGCGATGAAGATGGAGACAGGCATGCACGCCGACCGCAGCGGCAAGATCAAGGCCGTGCATGTCACACCCGGCGGGCAGATCGACGCCAAGGACCTGCTGCTGGAATACGAAGAGTAAGGCACACCCAAGCACCGGACATGCGCCCCGCTGTTGCCGGCAGTGGGGCGTTTTGCGGTGGATGCGGCCCCGCCAATGAGCTCTCATGACGCGGCGTCGAGGAGACGTGATTGAACCCATCGGCGGCGGACACGTTTTGTAGGCAAGAGCAAGCAAACACGAGGTTCCGCCATGAGCGCCGATATCACCACGATCAACCCCGCCAACCAGGAGCAGATTGCAACCTACACCCACATGAGCGACGCCGAGGCCGAGGCCACTGTCGACGCCTGCCACGAAGCCTTCATGAGCTGGCGCGAAACTTCGGTCACCGACCGCGCGTCGGTGATCAAGGCGATCGGCCAGGGGTTGCGCGACAACAAGGAAGCCTTCGCGCAGCTGATGACGCAGGAAGTGGGCAAGCTGATCGGCGACAGCCGGCAAGAGATCGAGCTGTGCGCCGCGATCTGTGATTTCACGGCCGAGAATGGGCCGAGGGAGCTGGCCGAGGTAGAGCGCGACATTGACGGCGGGACAGGTGTCATCGCACACGCGCCCATTGGCGTGATCTACGGTATCCAGCCGTGGAATTTCCCCTGCTACCAAGCGGTGCGCTATGCCATCGCCAACCTGATGGCGGGCAATGGGGTGTTGCTGAAACATGCGGCCAATTGCACCGGCAGCGGGTTGTTCCTGCGCGACGTCATGGAACGCTCTGGCCTGCCCGAGCATCTGTTCAGCGTTCTCGTGATCAGCCACGATCAATCCGACCGCATCATCCAGCATCCGCGCGTGCGGGGCGTCACCCTGACCGGTAGCGAGGTCGCCGGGCGGCACGTCGCCGAAAAGGCTGCAAGTGTCCTGAAAAAATCCGTCATGGAGCTGGGCTCGAACGACGCCTACATGGTGCTGGACGACGCCGATCTGGATCTGGCTGTCGAAACCTGCGTGGCAGGACGGTTGTACAACAACGGCCAGACTTGCGTGAATGCCAAGCGCTTTATCATCACCGAAAAGAACTATGACGCCTTTGTCGAAGCCTTTACCGCCAAGATGAAGGCGGTCGAGCTGGGGGACCCTACCGCAGAGGGCACAAAGCTGGGGCCGATGTCGAAGGTTGATCTGCGTGACGCGCTGCACGAACAGGTCGAGGAGAGCATTGCCAAGGGCGCGCGCGCATTGTGCGGGGGGACGGTGCCCGATCGCACGGGCGCATGGTACCCCGCGACGGTTCTGGTGGACGTGGCCCCTGGTCAGCCCGCCTACGATGACGAGCTGTTCGGGCCCGTCGCGTCGGTGATCAAGGCCAAGGACGACGAGGACGCGATGCGGATCGCCAACGACAGCCGGTACGGTCTGGGCGGCGGCATCTTTTCCCGTGACGCAAAACGTGCGCGAGAGTTGGCGATCAAGTATTTCGACACGGGCATGGTATCGATCAACCGTTACAACGTAGCATTGCCCAACATGCCCTTTGGCGGGGTCAAGGATTCCGGCTATGGGCGCGAACACGGCGGCTTTGGCATCAAGGAATTCGTCAACACGAAATCGGTCTATCTGGCCGCCTGACGCCTCTTGGTCAGGGCCGGGTTTCGCGCCCTGCCCTTCGGCCCTGCCACCATGTCATTGGATACGGACTTTCGGCCCCTTTCCCAGGAAAGGGGCCGTCTGCACGAAAGCGCCCATCTAAGCGCCGCGCCGTGCCTGTTGCGCGGCCGTGTCGATCTGGGCCCGTAACAGTTGCAGCGTCTTGAGCGTTTGGTGGTAGCTTTCTTCGGTCATGCCGCTGTCGCGCGCAATGCAGCCCGGAACCTCGGCCGCCTGGGCCGCGCGCACCCGCCCCGTTTCGGTCAACGCCACCACAACACGCCGTTCGTCCTGCTGGGAGCGCACACGCGTGACCAACCCCGCCGCCGTCATACGCTTGAGCAGCGGCGACAGGGTATTCGTCTCCATCGCCAATGTCGCACCCAAGGTGCCGACGCCCTGCCGGTCCTGATCACGAAGCGACAGCAACACAAGAAACTGCGGATAGGTCAGATCGAGCCGTTCCAGATGCGGCGTGTAGAGCCGGATAAAGGCGTGGCTGGCCGCATAGAGGTTGAAGCATAGCAAGGCCTCGGTCCCTTGCGGGGCCGTCACCTGCGGAGAGTTGGGGGGCAATGATGGCTGGATATCGGTCACGCCTCCAAAATAAGTCGCGCACGACTTTATCACAAGTCTTGTCTTGGGTGGCGGATGACATATATATCGTGCACGACATAACCGCCTGCGATACAAAAGGACCCTCTCCATGGCCATTCAACCTCTTTACACCACCACCGCCTCTGCCAGCGGCGGTCGCGAAGGCACCGCCGGCACCGACGATGGCAACCTGTCCGTATCCCTGGTGATGCCCAAGGAACTGGGCGGACCGGGTGGCGACGGCACCAACCCCGAGCAATTGTTTGCAACCGGCTATGCCGCCTGCTTTCACTCTGCGCTGAAAATGGTGGCCGGCATGTCGAAGGTGAAATTGCCCGAGGGCGCAAAGACCTCGGCCGAGATCGGTATCGGCAAGCGCGAAGACGGCCAGGGTTCTGGGCTGACCGCCGCACTGACCGTGACCCTGCCCGGGCTTGAGGGCGACGTGGCCGACGATCTGATCGCCAAGGCCCATGCCGCCTGCCCCTACAGCGCGGCGATCAAGGGAAACGTTGACGTGACTGTCAGTCGCGCCTGACGGGGCCTACCCAAGACCGAATGGCCCGGACGGCCCAGTGCCACCGGGCCATTCACCAGTCAGGCGCGCCAATCCGCCGCGATCAAAATTCTTCTCAGCGCGGCCAAATTTCCTCTTGCGGCCAGACGGTGTTCTTTATACATCGTGCGACACCAAACGGATGCGGGCGTAGCTCAGGGGTAGAGCATTACCTTGCCAAGGTAAGGGTCGAGAGTTCGAATCTCTTCGCCCGCTCCAATTGGTCCTTTTCGAAGGAAAGACCCGGGATCACCAATCCCACGCCAAGGAAGCGGGCGTAGCTCAGGGGTAGAGCATTACCTTGCCAAGGTAAGGGTCGAGAGTTCGAATCTCTTCGCCCGCTCCAACACTCTCTCATGAAACTAAAGACTTAGCCTTCGGGCGTAGGGAAATGCCACAGCCGTCTTATTTCGAGACGCCGCAGGGAATTACTGCCGCTTTCGCGCGGGACCCCATCCTGTTTGCTTTGCTTTGATCAAATAGAGGCAGGGTCAGGTCAGATGCCGCTCTGCAGGCAGGCCGCACCGAGACCCTTGCGGCGCCGCCAGAGCGACACCCTCTTGCAGGTAGGGTCTGCCGGAACCTCGTCGGCCAGAAGCAACCCTGAAATCTTTGGCCTTTGTCTATCAGGTTCAGGATATGCAGCGGCGATTATAGATTGAATCGCACAGACTTCCTCAAGTTACCGAAAGAAGCTTCCCGCCAATCTGGCCGCGCCGTCAACTGGCGCGGCCGCGTGGAGAGTTCAAAGCGGCTGGAGCAAAGACACCTAGTCGAACTCCGCAGCATCTGGATCGGGCCCGATCCGCGCACCTGTTTCCATACCTTCGATCGCAGCCATATCGGCATCCGACAGCTCGAAAGACTGGGCTGCAAAATTGGACGCCATGTGATCAGGGTTGCTTGAGCGTGGGATCACCGACAGGCCCAACTGTATATGCCAGCGCAGAATGACTTGGGGAACCGAACGATCCAAACGCCTCGCGATCTCGACCAATGTCGGGTCAGAGAAAGCGTTGGCGCGCCCTAGCGGAGACCAGCTCTGCGTGATGACTCCCCGCTCGGCATTGGCTGCGCGCATATCGGACTGCTGCATCCGTGGATGCAACTCGATCTGGTTCAGAGCCGGGGCCACGCCGGTTTTGGCGATGATGCGATCAAGGTGCGTGGCCGTGAAGTTCGACACCCCGATCGAGCGCACCAGCCCGGTATCGCGGGCCTCGATCAGCGCCTGCCAGGTTTCGACGTAGAGGTCCTTTTCCGGGCACGGCCAATGGATCAGCATCAGGTCCAGGTAGTCGAGACCCGTCCGCTCAAGACTGCCCCGTATTGCTGCGCGCGCAGCGTCACGGCCCTGGTCGGAATTCCAGACCTTGGAGGTGACGAACAGATCCTCGCGCGCGACGCCGCTGTTACGCACGCCGCGGCCCATTCCGGCCTCATTGCCGTAGATCCTGGCACCGTCGATCAGACGATACCCGAGCCCTATCGCCGTTGCGACAGCATTTTCGGTGGTTTCCTCGGGGATTTGCCAGACCCCGAAGCCCATTTGCGGAATGGAGCGGGTGTCATTCAGGCTCAGCTTTTGCATTGCGCCCTCCTATTTTTCAGGGTTCGTGCGCCGTTGAGATGGCACGTTGCGCAAAAGGGTAAACCTGTACTGGCGAAAGACCACGAAAAGATCTGTCCGCAGGCGCGCAGGTCGGGTTCGGCGTGTGCGATGGGGGCAGTTGAGTGTGCCGCGAGACGAGAGTGACAAGGATACCGTTGCATGGCTTTCGCAGCTGCGCGGGCGCCTTAGACCGGGCGCCAGCCCCCGGACCCCCGGGATATTTCCGACAGGGAAACATGTATGGGCGCGCTTGTCGGGACGACGGTGGCGGCACGGCGGTGGGGGCAAGCATATGCCCACGACAGAAAAAAGGCGCCCGTTGCGGGGCGCCTTTTCATGAGAGTTTGACCGGATTACTGATCGAGGAAGCTGCGTAGCTTGCGCGAACGGCTGGGGTGTTTCAGCTTGCGCAGTGCCTTTGCTTCGATCTGGCGGATCCGTTCGCGGGTCACGCTGAACTGCTGGCCGACCTCTTCGAGCGTATGATCGGTGTTCATGCCGATCCCGAAGCGCATCCGCAGCACACGCTCTTCACGCGGGGTAAGCGAGGCGAGGACGCGGGTCGTGGTTTCCTTGAGGTTCTCCTGGATGGCAGAATCCAGGGGAAGAATCGCGTTCTTGTCTTCGATGAAGTCGCCCAGCTGGCTGTCTTCCTCGTCCCCGATGGGGGTTTCGAGCGAAATGGGCTCCTTGGCGATCTTCATGACCTTGCGGACTTTTTCCAGCGGCATCTGGAGTTTCTCCGCCAGTTCCTCGGGCGTTGGTTCGCGGCCGATTTCGTGAAGCATCTGACGCCCGGTGCGCACCAGCTTGTTGATCGTCTCGATCATGTGGACCGGGATACGGATGGTGCGCGCCTGGTCCGCGATCGAACGGGTGATCGCCTGGCGAATCCACCAGGTCGCATAGGTCGAGAACTTGTAGCCGCGACGGTATTCGAACTTGTCGACGGCCTTCATGAGGCCGATGTTGCCTTCCTGAATGAGATCAAGGAATTGCAGGCCACGGTTCGTGTACTTCTTGGCGATGGAGATGACGAGGCGCAGGTTGGCTTCGACCATTTCCTTCTTGGCCTGACGGGCTTCTTTCTCGCCTTTCTGGACCTGCTGCACGATGCGACGGAATTCCGAGATGTCCAGGCCAACGTACTGGCCGACCTGCGCCATGTCACTGCGCAATTCCTCGACCTTGTCGGTCGAGCGTTCGATGAACATGGTCCAACCCCGGCCCGGCTTTTGCGCCATCCGGTCCATCCAGTTCGGGTCCAACTCGTGACCGCGATATTCCTCGACAAATTCCTTGCGGTTGATTCGGGCCTGGTCGGCGAGTTTGACCATGGCGCTGTCGATCTGCATGATCCGCCGGTTGATACCGTAGAGCTGGTCGATCAGGGCTTCGATACGATTGTTGTGCAGATGAAGTTCATTGACCAGAAGCACGATTTCGGAGCGCAGCTTTTGATAGCGCGCTTCTTCGGACGCATTGAAGGAGCCGTCCTCGTTCAGGGTGGCGCTGATGCGATTGTCCTGAAGCTCGGAAAGGGTTTCGTAGTCGTTGGCGATCCGATCCAGGGTTTCCAGAACACGCGGCTTCAGCGCGGTTTCCATGGCCGCCAACGACATGTTGGTCTGGTCGTCCTCATCGTCGTCGTCGTCATCCTTGGAGATCGGATTGCCGTCGGCATCGAGTTCGGGGCCACTGTTTTCCTGTTTCGGCGCGGTGCTGACGCCGCTGGTATCTACGACGGGTTCTTCGCCCTCCTCGTCCTCCAGCGAGTTGCCGAAGGTCGTTTCGAGATCGATCACATCGCGCAGCAGAATGTCTTCGGAGAGGAGTTCGTCACGCCAGATGGTAATCGCCTGAAATGTCAGCGGGCTTTCGCACAGGCCGGCGATCATCGTGTTGCGGCCAGCCTCGATGCGTTTCGCGATGGCGATCTCGCCCTCGCGGCTCAACAGTTCGACACTGCCCATTTCGCGCAGGTACATGCGCACCGGATCATCGGTCCGGTCGAGCTTTTCGTTGCCGGTGGAGCCAATCGAGACGTCGCGGTTCTGGTTGGCCTGAACCACTGCCGTCGTCTTGAGTTCCTCTTCCTCGGCCTCGTCGTCCTCAATGATGTTGATCCCCATCTCGGAGAGCATCGACATCACGTCTTCGATCTGCTCCGAGGAGACCTGATCGGGGGGCAGAACCTGGTTGAGCTGGTCATAGGTGATGAAGCCACGTTCGCGGGCTTCCGCGATCATCTTCTTCACCTGGGTCTGGCTCATGTCGAGCGAGACTTCCGCATCCTGCTCTTCGATCTGGGCTTCGTCGTTGTCCTTGGCGGCCATGGCGATACTCCTTGGCAGTGGATCGGGGCAGTGGTCGAACATCGGATCGACACGCGGTGATTCGCTTAGAGCGAATCAATAGCGGGTTTGTCCGATTCGCACACCCGTTTACCCTGAATTTCTTGAGGATACCTGTATTTTTACGTTTCAGCCGCGTGGCTTTGTGTAGCGAATCGACTGAACCAGTGCATCGAGGGCGCTTCGTTCGCCCCGATTGATTCGGGCACCATTCTCTCCCAGGTCATATTCCGCGCGATCCTCATTCTCGCTTCGTGTGGCTGCGTTGCGGGCCTGTGCAGCCTGCCCCAGACGCCAGGTCATCGCCTCATCCTCGGATCCGAGGATATCTTCCTCGGCTTCGGCGATTTCCGCCCTGAGCGCACGCGCGGCCTGAAGCTTGGCAAGCTCCTCGGCCACGGTCATGCGGGCCATTTCCTCGTCCCCCGGATGTCGCACGGGGGGGCACAGGGCCACATGGTGCTGCGCAAGCAGTTCGTCAAGGGCGCCCGGCCCCAGTGCCGCCGCTATTTCAGCGTGCAACACCTCGGTTCCGCGCCCTGCAAAGGCCAGTATCAGGTCACGCAAACGGGCGTGACGTGCATCACGGCATTCCATCCGCTCCAACCCCAGTTCGAAGTCGTCGACAATGCAGGGGGTGCAGATGATCGCCGCAAGGATGACCGCTTCGCGCAGGCCCTCGGTCGCGGCCGCGTCATCGGACGCCAGGATAGAGTTGCGGGTGGATTGCATCGGGATGGCCGGAGGTTTCCAGGGTTTGCCCTTTTCCCAGCGGCTCGATGCCCGCCCCGCCCCGCTACGCCCCGTTTGCGCGCGGCTGCGAAACAGCTCCCGGCTCTTGTCGCGCAACGCCTGTTCGTAGTGATAGCGCAGCCCTTCGTCGGGGATCTGGCGGGTCGCGGTGCGCAGCGCCGCATCCAGTGCCGCACGGCGATCGGGGCTGTCGAACGTCTTTCCTTCGGTTTCGCGCAGCCAGAGCAATTCGGCCAAGGGCAAGGCCGTCTCGACCACCTTTTGCATGGCGGCGGCCCCCTTGGCCTTGATCAATTCGTCAGGGTCCTGCCCTTCGGGCAGGATCGCGAACCGGATCGAGCGCCCGACCTGAAGCTTCGGCAGCGCCAGGTCGATCACCTTTCGGGCTGCGCGCATCCCCGCGGCATCGCCATCCAGAGACATCACCGGTTCGGGCGAAACACGCCAGAGCAGATCAAGATGATGTTCGGTGACCGCCGTGCCGAGGTTGGCGACAGCACCGCCGAACCCGGCCTCGACCAGCGCGATTGCATCCATGTAGCCCTCGGCCACGATCAGCGCGGCGCCCTTGCCGACAGCCTCTCGCGCCGGGCCGTAGTTGAACAAGGTCCGCCCCTTGTCGAACAGCTCCGTCTCGGGAGAGTTGAGATATTTCGCATTATCATTGGGATCCATGGCGCGACCACCGAAGGCGATGCAGCGGCCACGGGGATCGCGAATGGGAAACATGATGCGATTGCGGAAGGTGTCGTAGGGCTTGCCCCCCTTGGAGGACGGTTTGGCAAGACCGCAGGCCAGGATCTCCTCGGGACGTGCACCCTTGCCGATCAGGTGATCCCAAAGGCCCTGCCAGCTGTCCGGCGCGAAGCCGAGGTTCCAGCGCGCCCGGGCCTCCGGACCAAGGCCACGGCGGTCAAGATAGGCGCTTGCGTCGCGCCCTGCGCCGCCGCGCAACGCCAGCGCAAAGAACTTCACCGCCTCTTCCATCAGTTCACTGAGGGTGGCGCGTTTCTCGGCTTTCCTGGCGGCCTGCGGATCGCGGGCCGGCATCTGCATCCCGGCTTCTCGGGCCAGGATCTCCACCGCTTCCATGAATTCTACATTTTCGGTCTTGCGCACGAAGGCGATGGCATCGCCTTTTTCATGGCACCCGAAGCAATAGAAAAAGCCCTTGCGATCATCGACGTGGAAAGAGGCGCTCTTTTCCTGGTGGAACGGACAGGGCGCCCAGAGATCACCTTTGCCCGGTTGCGATTTCTTGTTGTCCCATAGGACTTTGCGCCCGACCACCTGAGCGAGCGAGATGCGGGATTGCAATTCATCCATGAACGAGGAGTCGAGCTTCATGCCGCTAAATATCGGGCCTCTGGCGGCCTAAGTCCAGATGCCGCAGGCAGCCACCTGCCAAGACGGCGGCAAGCTGCGCTGACGCCTAGAGATTTTCCCGCGCGGCGCAGCTCAGCAGACCATGGCGCAGTTCATCTAGCAGGGTCTCGGCCATGGAGCGGAAAACCATCAGGCGAAACCCATCCTCGCTGACACGCGTGACACAGGCCATCATGTGACGAATTTCGGTTCGGGCGACGGCCCCCTGCGCGAAGTGCGCCGCGCGCAGGTCCAGCGGGCATAACCGCGCCAGCACATCACGCGCCAGCGGCCCCTCCAGCAGGACGGTGCTCCAGCCGTCGGACTGATCGGTCAGCGCCGCGACATCGGAAAGAGAGTGTGCAGGCGACACGCCGATCAGCAGGTATTGGCGATGCCCGAACCACAGACACCGACCGCCCGCAGAGGTGCTTGTCTGACCGACGCCAGGCAATGCCAGGCCGTGCTCATCCATCAGCACCGTCGCCAGCGCATCGGCCCCCGCCCCCGGCATCATGCTGGTCATCTGCTGCATCGGCAGAACCCTGATCGCCGTTCCGGCGCGTTCGATCACGTCACCCTGTGGCAGCGCGTTTTGCGCACTGAGCGTTACATCAGCCACGACTGCGCCCTCCTTCGGGATCATGGAACACCGGGTCGCACACCTCGCAAAGTGCGGTGATTCCGCGCAGGTGATCCACCATGATAACCCGGTCTCCAAACCGATCCGGTCCATTTTTCAGAAACGCCAGGCCGATGAAATGCCCCACGGTCGGAGAAAAGCCGACCGAGGAAACATGCCCCTGGGCATTTTGCCGTATCGGCTCTGCATCCTCCTCGAACAGAAATGCCCCGGCGGTCAGTTGCCGAACGGGCCCGACAGGTTTCAATGCCACCAGTCGCGCCCGGTCGTCTGCCACCAGTCCGGGTCGTGTCGCGGCGGCCTTGCCGATAAATTCCTTGGACGGTGACATCATCCGCTCCAGCCCGAGATCGAATGCGGTCGTGCGGCCATCAAGCTCGGCATGGGTCAGAAACCCCTTTTCCAGCCGAAGGATGTTCAGGGCCTCCAATCCGTAGGCACCGCCCCCGAGCGCCTCGGCACGCGCGACAAGTAGGCGATACAGGCTCTCACCGTAGCGGGCTGGCACGGCCAGTTCATAACCCAGCTCTCCCGAGAAAGAGATACGGAACAGCCGCGCGGTGACGCCCGCCAGGGTCACGGGACCGCACGACATGAAGGGGAAGGCCGCGTTGGAGACATCCTGCCCGACAAGGTCGGCAAGCAAGGCGCGGGCCTGCGGACCCGCTATGGCAAACTGCGCCCATTGTTCTGTCACCGATATCAGGCGCACGTCCCAATCCGGGCGCAGTACCTGCGCCGCGAATTCCAGATGCTGCATTACCAGCCCCGCCGCCGCCGTGGTCGTCGTCATCAGGTAATGCTGCGGACCGAGGCACGCAGTCGTGCCGTCGTCCATGACGTGACCATCCTCGCGCAGCATCAGGCCGTAACGCACGCGCCCTTCCTTCAGCGTCGAAAAGGTATTGGTATAGACGAACTCAAGAAACTTTGCGGCGTCCGCACCCTGTATGTCGATCTTGCCGAGGGTCGAGACATCACAGACACCGACAGCGTTGCGCACCATCGCGACCTCCCGGTCACACGACTGCCGCCATGTCGCCTCGCCCCGGCGGGGAAAGTGGCTGGGCCGATACCACAGACCCGTCTCGATCATAGGGGCATTCATCGACAGGCTGACATCGTGGCTGCTCGTGCGCCGCCGTGGTGCGAAGCCCTGCCCCCGCCCCCCCGCCCCGAGCGCGGCAATCGGCACCGGTACGAATGGCGGCCTGTAGGTGGTCGTGCCTGTCTGCGGGACATCGCGCCCGGTCACGTCCGCCAGCACCGCGAGGGCACCCAGGTTCGACGTCTTGCCCTGATCCGGCGCCATTCCCTGCGTGGTGTAACGCTTCATGTGTTCGACGGAGCGAAAGTTTTCCGCAGCGGCTGTACGCACGTCCTTCACGGTAACGTCGTTGTGCAGATCAAGCCAGGCACGCCCAGGTCCCGGCACCTGCCACAGCGGGACAATGTCGTAGGAACCAGCCTCGGCCAGCGGAATATCAGGGGCATCTGCTGCGCGGCCAAGCGCCGCCAAGGCCTTGACGGCCGCTGAAGCCCCGGAGCGCAGACAGCCATCGGTCGAAAATACGCCTGAGGCTGCCCCTGCCGGGATCAGGTTGGGCACGGCACCCGGCGCAGGCACAAAGGCCGCAAGTGCGGAGTCCCACTCAGGGCGTCCGTTCAGGTGGCAGGTCAGGTGCACCGAGGGATTCCAGCCACCGGATACCGCGACGCAATCGCTCTGGATCTTTTGCCGCCCGGTTGCGGTACGGATCACCACCGCCTCGACCCCATTTTGACCGAGGACCTGTTCGACCATCGCACCGGCGTAAAACGGCACCGGCAGATCCGTGGTGGCACCCGGGCGCGCGTCGACCAGTGCCGCAACGTGCACGCCAGCCGCCAAAAGGTCGCGGGCTGTCCGGTGGACATTGTCGTTGTTGCCAAACACCGTCACAGCGCGGCCGGGGCTGACGGCATAGCGATTGAGATAGGTCCGCACAGCCCCCGCCAACATGACACCGGGCCGGTCATTGTTGCGAAAGGCGACCGGACGTTCAATCGATCCGGCAGCAAGGATCACCTGCCTTGCCGCGATCCGCCAGAAACAATCGAGCGGCAGATCGTCCCTGCCCGGCGCCACATGTCGCGATACCCTCTCAAGAGCACCGAACGTGCCCTGATCATATATCCCCGTCACGGTGGTGCGGGTCATGACGCGGACATTCGCCATTTCGCGCAGTTGCGCGACGGTCTGCGCCGCCCAGTCGTGCGCTGCCTGCCCGCCGATCTGCTCGACCTCGGCATTCAGCCGCCCGCCCGGCATCGCGTCCTCGTCACACAGGATCACGTCCGCTCCGGCCCGGGCGGCGGTCTGCGCCGCCATGAGGCCGGCAGGCCCTGCGCCGATCACAAGCAGGTCGCAATGGGCGAACGCCTTTTCGTTCAGATCGGGGTCAGGCGCGCCAGACAAAGCCCCGATCCCAGCGGCGCGCCGGATCAATGGCTCATACACGGCCTCCCACGCCTTTTTCGGCCACATGAATGTCTTGTAGTAAAAGCCTGCGCCCAGAAAATCCGCCAGCAGGTCATTCACCTGCAAGAGATCCCAATCGACCGAAGGCCAGCAATTCTGCGCGCGCGCCTCGAGGCCTGCAAACAGCTCCTGAGTGGTTGCACGCACGTTGGGTTCCCGCCCGGCGCCAGCGCCAATGGTCACAAGGGCGTTCGGTTCTTCACTGCCTGCACTGAAAATCCCGCGTGGGCGGTGATACTTGAAGCTGCGCGCGACCGTGCGAACGCCGTGCGCCATCAGCGCCGACGCCAATGTGTCACCCTGAAAGCCGGTGTAGTCGCGCCCGTCAAAGCGAAAGCGGATGGGACGTGAGCGTTCGACAAGCCCTGCGTGTGACAACCTCATTGCCTGCCCCCCGACGCCAGTGAGACCGAAAGGATATCATGGGTACGCGTATCACGTTCAACGACCAGAAAGGCCGAACAGCCAAATCCATGCCACCAATGTTCGCGCGATGCACCGGCGGGATTGTCACGCTGGTGCAGATAGGCGTCCCAGGCCGGGCTCCATGCGCCCTCGGGGCGATCCAGCGCGGCCCCCCGATAGGTGAATTCGCGCAGATCACGTTCGCCGCAATTTGGGCAGGTCAGTCTCATGCCGCCGGTCTCGCTTGTTGATTGCCGTCAATTTGCATCGCTTCGTCAGTGCAGGTTGTGCTGGGCCCCGGTGCCCTCTTCGTCCATCAGGCCGATGCCGTCACGGAACCGGTTCAGCCGCAGGCCGACGGCACTTTCGTGCGGACGATCCGTGGCCAGCAGGTGCGCCAGCGCAAAACCCGATCCCGGCACCGCCTTGAAACCACCGTAACACCAGCCGCAATCCAGGTAGAGGCCACCGATATCGCTGCGGTCGATGATGGGGGATCCGTCAGGCGTCATATCCATTATTCCGCCCCAGGACCGCAGTACGCGCGCCTTGCCGATCATCGGCATCAGGGTCATCGCAGCCTCCATCACGTGTTCTTTCGTCGGAAGGTTGCCGCGCTGCGCATAAGATGGGTAGAAGTCGAGGTCGCCACCGAACACCAGCCCCCCCTTGTCGGATTGGCTGATATAGAAATGGCCCATTCCAAAGCTGACCACGTTGTCGATGACGGGTTTCAGCCCCTCGGTCACGAAAGCCTGCAGAATATGGCTTTCAATCGGCAATCGCAGCCCGGCAAGGGCGGCGACCTGCCCCGAACGGCCGGCGGTAACGATGGCCACCTTGCGCGCCCGAATTGCGCCACGGCTGGTTTGCACACCTGTAACGCTGCCATTTTCCACGTCGATACCCGTCACCTCGCAATTCTGGATCAAATCGACTCCACGCTCGGACGCGGCGCGTGCAAACCCCCAAGCGACGGCATCATGACGCGCCGTTCCACCGCGACGATGCAACAATCCCCCGTGTATGGGAAAGCGCGCCTGATCGAAATCGAGATAGGGCAGCTGGCGGCGCACCGCGTCGCGGTCCAGCAGCTCAGCATCGTCCCCCTGATTGATCATCGCATTGCCACGCCGAACGAAGGCATCACGCTGGCCGTCGGAATGAAACAGGTTGATCAGCCCGCGTTGCGAATGCATCACGTTATAGTTCAGCTCCTGCTCCAACCCTTCCCAAAGCCGGAGGGAGTGCGAGTAGAATTCGGAGTTTCCAGGCAGAAAGTAGTTTGCGCGTACGATGGTCGTGTTCCGCCCCACGTTGCCGCCGCCGAAATATCCCTTCTCCAGCACAGCGACATTGCGCAGTCCATGTTCCTTGGCCAGGTAAAATGCCGTCGCCAGGCCATGACCGCCACCGCCTATGATCACGATGTCGTAGGCCTGTTTCGGGGCCGGATCACGCCAGTGCGGCTTCCAACCCCTGTTGCCCGTCAGCCCCTCTTTCAGGACACGCAGCCCGGAAAACCGCATCGTTCGCTCCTTCTGCCTGCGGGCTCAGAAAAGCAACTCTGGTGCGCAGGTGCAATGCAGGGTTTGCAGTTGCCCAAATTTAAATCAAACGCCGGGAACAAACGAAAGAAAACACCTGACAAACGGGCCAGATGCGCAGGACGGACATGACAAGAGCGCGGCACTTTGGCACCATTTCAGACAGACAGCCGGGGTGACAGGATGACGTGTCGGATCCTACTTTATTCCAAGGTCGGCAATACACTGAAGGTCGGTGAGGAACTGGCTTGGGAACTCGGCGCACAGCTTCACGAGATCGAGGTTCCGGATTGCGAAGACGGTTTTCGCGCCAGGCTGAGACAGAGGATTTCTGCCCTATTGTCGAAGGAGCCGCAGGTTTACACCTCGGACCAACCCTGGGGCAAAAGCGATCTGTTGATCCTGGGCACCCCTGCCTGCGCAGGCCGCGCCGCACTGCCCTTGCGGCAATGGCTGGCGACACGACCGGCGCTGCCTGACCGCGTCGCCCTTCTAATCACATCGGAAGAGGCCAGCTGCCCGAGTTCCGTGGTCGAAGATCTGACGCGGCTGATCGGGCGTAATCCGGTTGCCGTGATGTACGCCAGTACAACAGAATTGCCGACAGGCGCATGGAAATCGCGCCTGTCGCAGTTTCTGGATCTTTGCGTCGTCCGCTACCGCCAAAGTGCCTGACGCGACCTAAAGCCCCTTGGCCCGATAGCTCGACGCGACCCGGTCGATCGCGACAAGATAAGCGGCCGTGCGCAGATCCTCGACATCACCACGTGCGTGCCAGACCGCCCGCATTGACTGGTATGCCGTGCGCATCGTGTCATCAAGGCCAGAGCGCACCAGCTCAAGCTCGCCCGCGCCACGCAGGTACTTGTCCTTGAAACCCGGCGACAATTGCCAGCCGATGCCGCTATCCGCGGACAATCGCTCCAACTCGTCGACAATCAGCTGGTGCCGGGCCTCTTCCTGCCGGCGTTGCATTCGGCCGAAACGAATATGGCTCAGGTTCTTGACCCACTCGAAATAGGACACTGTCACGCCGCCAGCATTGGCGAAGAGGTCCGGGATGATCACACATCCCTTGCGACGCAGGATTTCGTCGGCTCCGGCGGTGATCGGGCCGTTCGCGGCCTCGATGATCAGGGGCGCCTGAATACGTTCGGCGTTTTCAAGATTGAGCACACCCTCAAGCGCCGCGGGGATGAGAATATCGCACTCCTCCTCCATCACGCTGGCACCATCTGTCACGAACTGGCCCTCGGGATAACCTGTCACGCCGCCGTGCCGATTGATCCACTCCCGCACCGCTTCGACATCCAAGCCTTCGGGATTGAACAATGCGCCATCGCGCTCGACGATCCCGGTAATGCGCGCGCCATCTTCGGTGCTCAGGAACAAGGCCGCGTGATAGCCGACATTCCCGAGGCCCTGCACGATGACCCGCTTGCCATCCAGCGTCCCGGACAGGCCCGCCTTCTTCTTGTCTTCCGGCTCGCGAAAGAATTCTTGCAGGGCGTATTGCACGCCACGGCCCGTTGCCTCCACACGCCCCGCGATACCGCCGGCGTTCAACGGCTTGCCCGTCACACAGGCTTTGGAATTGATGTCGGTGGTGTTCATGCGCGCGTATTGGTCCGCGATCCAGGCCATTTCTCGTTCGCCGGTGCCCATGTCGGGCGCAGGGACGTTCTGGGCCGGGTTGATCATGTCGCGCTTTATCAGTTCGTAGGCAAAGCGGCGGGTGATCTGTTCAAGCTCATGATCGTCCCAGTCACGCGGGTCGATGCACAGCCCGCCCTTGGAGCCACCGAAGGGTGCTTCGACCAGGGCGCACTTGTATGTCATCAACGCGGCCAGCGCCTCGACCTCGTTCTGGTTGACCGACAGCGCGTAACGAATGCCGCCCTTGACCGGCTCCATATGCTCGGAATGCACGGACCGATAGCCGGTGAACGTCTGGATCTGCCCACGCAACCGCACCCCAAAGCGCACGGTGTAGGTCGCGTTGCAGACGCGAATCTTTTCCTCCAGCCCGGGCGGCAGATCCATCAGCGCCACGGCGCGGTTGAACATCAGATCGACGCTCTGGCGAAAGCCTGGTTCCTTGACGGGTTGCATGGTTACTCCTCCCATGAGCGGGCTGCGTGACGGTCAACGTGAACCGTTAGTGTGACTGCCCTGTTAAGATTAGCGACGCCCAATCGACATTTCCCAAGGACGTCGTGTCGTCGATTGCGGCCAGTTCCGCAGGGGAATATCCCTAGGTTCCCCGGTCTTGCCCCATAGGTCACTCAGCCCCCTCGGCCGCCGCCCGCTCGGCCAGGTGAATGGCGATGACATCGGCCATCTGCTTGGTCTCGGACCCGCGCAGCACACCGCCCACCCCGATGCGCCGTCCGAGTTGCCAGTACAACCCCGGCAGGAAACGACGCGGCCCCGCAGCAGAGAGACGCAGCAGAAACCCGTTCGATGGCTTGAAGGCGAATGTGCCGCGATCCACCCCGGCAATCTGGTGCAAAGGGGCCAGAAGATGACCGGCACTGTCATACAAACCGGCCTCGGTCAGCTCCAGCGTCAGCATGGTCGCGCGGTACATGGACCAACCGGCGAAGGCCACGGCGATCGCGATGGCGAACACCAGCAACCGCATCCATGGCGACACGGGCTGCGGCGATACGCCCAGCCAGACCAGGGCAATGGCCAGCAAAGCAAGCACACCGATGCCGAACACCCGCCGCCCCGCGCTCGCTTCGACCCGCGCCAGTACAACCTTTTCCAACTCTGTCCCCTTTGCGAAATCAGTTCCTGCCCGCCCATACCGCAACGAGGCACCAAAGGCGAGATTCGAGCGGATCGACATGGCGACGGCGCGCTGCGACGCGATTGGCGGCAGGCCCGCGCGTTCACGCGTCGACAAGACGTCGGGTCATGTCCCAATAGATATCTTCAACCTCTGCCTGGCTCAGACGCCCTGCGGGGCGGAACCATGTGGTCACCCCGGTCAGCAATGCAATGATCGCAAGACAGGCCAATTTGACATCAGCGACATGCATCACTCCGCCCGCTTTGCCCCGCCGCAGGATCTCTTCCAGACGCGCCTCGTAGGCGCGACGCTGCGACTCGACCTGCATGAAATTCTCAGGGGTCAGGTTGCGCAGCTCCATGTAGGCGATGAACACCGCATCGGGACGCTCGGCGTGATAGCGCAGGTGGAACCGCGTGAACGCCTCCAGCGCCAGAACCGGATCGGCGGGCAGCACGACCTGGTCCAGCGCGGCCATCAGGTCATCCATGTGATCCGACAGCAGATCGAACAGCAGGCTCTGCTTGTCCGTCGTATGGTTGTACAAGGCCCCGACCTGCACGCCCGTCTCAGCCGCGATCTGGCGCATCGATACGGCGGCATAGCCGTGCCGTGCGAACAGGCTCACCGCCGCGCGCCGCAGGCGTTGTCCCGTCTCCACCGATGTCGATCCCGTCGTGCGTGCCATCCCGGGACATTAACTGAACAGACGTTCAGAGCAAGAGCACCACCGCCAGTGCAGGCCCAAAACATCAGCCGCTCTTGCCAAGGTCGGGCGGCTGAGGCACAGCTTTGCCATGCCCGATGACAAAACCACGCCCTTGCGCAACCTGCTGCTGATCGCCCCCCTTCTGGTGGCGCTGTGGGGCTGCAACCGCCCCCCCGCCCTGGACGCGACGCTAAGTACTGCCAATCGCGAAGCCGCCTATCCCGATCTTGTCCCCGGCAGCCGCATCACCAGCCGCACCCAGGATCAGGCCCGCCTGGACACCGCGGACGATGATGCACTGGCCGCACGGGCCGCGGATCTGCGCAGACGGGCCGATGACCTGCGGACAGCGGAAATCGGGCTGTAACCCGCGCCGCGCGGAATTGCCGAAATGCCCTGAAAAGTCGCGTTGCGCCGAAGCCGCTAAGGCGATAGGCCCTTGCAGCACAATCATATGCCAACCTGGAGAATTCGAATGAGCGAGCCTCTGCGCCTCGGGATTGCCGGCCTTGGAACGGTCGGCGTCGGCGTGTTGAAAATCCTGCGCAGGGAGGCCGCCATGCTTACCGCCCGCACCGGGCGCGAGATCACCGTCAGTGCCGTCTCGGCCCGCAATCGCGGCAAGGATCGCGGCGTGTCCCTGGATGGTTACGTTTGGGAAGACGACCCCGTTGCGCTGGCCGCACGCGATGACATCGACATCTTTGTCGAACTGATGGGCGGATCTGACGGCCCGGCCAAAGCGGCAACAGAGGCCGCGCTGAAATCCGGCAAGGACGTCGTTACGGCGAACAAGGCGATGCTGGCGGTTCATGGACAAGCGCTGGCTGAGCTGGCCGAAGGCAATGGCCGGGTCATCCGCTATGAAGCTGCCGTCGCCGGGGGCATTCCCGTGGTCAAGGCACTGACCGAAGGGCTGGCAGGCAATCGCATCACCCGCGTCATGGGTGTCATGAACGGCACCTGCAACTATATCCTGACGCGCATGCAATCCTCGGGCCTGCCTTACGACGAGGTGTTTCAGGAAGCCTCCGATCTCGGCTATCTCGAAGCGGACCCGAACCTTGACGTGGGCGGCATCGATGCCGGTCACAAGCTGGCCCTGCTTGCCTCGATCGCCTTCGGCACCCGCGTCGCCTTCGACGCGATGGAGCTTGAGGGCATCGGGCGCGTCACCATCGACGACATCAAGGCCGCCGCCGACATGGGCTTTCGCATCAAGTTGCTGGGTGTCAGCCAAATGACCGGGCGCGGGTTGGAACAGCGCATGGCCCCCTGCCTGGTGCCTGCCGCCAGCCCGATCGGGCAACTGGAAGGCGGCACCAACATGGTGGTGCTGGAGGGAGATGCCGTCGGACAGATCGTGTTGCGTGGCGCAGGTGCCGGTGAAGGCCCGACGGCGTCAGCCGTGCTGGGCGACATCTGCGATATTGCCCGCAATTTCCGCCTGCCTGTCTTTGGGCAACCTGCCGGCACGTTGACCGACGTGCAACCGGCCAGCTCGACAACACCCGCTCCCTATTATGTGCGCCTGGCGCTACAGGACAAACCCGGCGCATTGGCAAAGGTGGCCACCGTGCTGGGCGAAGCCGGTGTGTCGATCCATCGGATGCGCCAGTACGACCACAAGGGGGGCCGCGCGCCGGTGCTGATCGTGACACACAAGACCCAGCGATCCGCGCTCGACCTTGCCATTGCCGGCATGGCGGGCACCGGCGTCGTCGAAGGCGATCCGGTGGCACTGCGTATAGAATCCGTCTGACCCGCCAATCCCGGGACATCCTGCGGGGTGCCGGCAGGACCGACGAACACGGACAACAGCCAAGTGCTCTGGCAAAACCCAAGGTATATTGGCACAACTCGGGGGTGCCGACGTACCTCGGGGCACAGGCAAACCCGGCCCATCGGCCAGTGCAGGGATCAAACCAATGGCGTTTCTCGATGTCACCGCTTCGCTGACCGGACGGCGCTGGATCGGTCCTGCCCCCGAAATCGAACGCCAGGCAGAGGCGCTTGTGCAATCCGAACATCTGCCACCTGCGCTTTGCCGCGTCCTGGCGCGGCGTGGCGTCACCGAGGGGCAAAGCGCGGCGTTTCTGGAACCCAAGCTGCAGGACCTTCTGCCGGACCCGCGATCGCTGCGCGATATGGAGCGCGCTGCCGCGCGGTTTCTGCAGGCCGTCAAACAGCGCCAACGCATCGCCATCTTTGCGGATTACGACGTCGACGGCGGTAGCTCGGCCGCGCTCCTGCTGGACTGGCTGCGCCAGATGGGCCGCGAGGCAACCCTGTACGTTCCCGACCGTATCGACGAAGGATACGGCCCCAACGTACCGGCCATGCGCGACCTCGGGCGTGCGCACGATCTGATCGTCTGCGTCGACTGCGGCACCCTGAGCCATGAACCGATCGAGGCGGCGGGCTGTGATGTCCTTATCCTGGACCACCACCTGGGCGGAGAAACCCTGCCCGACTGCGTCGCCGTGGTGAACCCGAACCGTCAGGACGAAGACGGAGCGCTGGCGCACCTGTGTGCCGCGGGCGTCGTGTTCCTGATGCTGGTGGAGGCCAATCGCCAGATGAAGGCCGAAGGCGCCGCCGGTCCGAACCTGATGGATCTTCTCGACCTCGTGGCGCTTGCCACGGTGGCGGACGTCGCCCCCCTGATCGGGGTCAACCGCGCGCTGGTCCGACAGGGCCTGCGCATCATGGCGCGGCGCGAACGCCCCGGTCTGTCGGCCCTGGCGGACGTGGCGCGCATGAACACCGCACCCTCGGCCTATCACCTCGGTTTTCTCATGGGGCCGCGCGTGAACGCCGGCGGTCGCATCGGTCAGGCCGACCTTGGCGCGCGCCTGCTCTCCACCGCCGACCCGTTCGAGGCCAAGGCGATGGCCGACCGCCTGGATGAGCTGAACACCGAACGCCGCGAAATCGAGGCACAGGTGCGCGCAGCAGCGCTGGCGCAGGCTGAGGAGCGCGGACTGGAGGCTCCCCTGGTCTGGGCCGCTGGCGAGGGCTGGCATCCCGGTGTCGTGGGCATCGTCGCCTCTCGGCTGAAAGAGGCGACCAACCGCCCCGCCATCGTCATCGGCATGGACGGAGACGAGGGCAAGGGATCGGGGCGCTCGGTCGCCGGTGTCGACCTTGGCGCGGCCATTCAGCGTCTCGCGGCAGAAGGGCTGTTGATCAAGGGGGGCGGGCACAAGATGGCGGCGGGCCTGACCGTCGCCCGCGACATGCTGGAAACCGCCATGGATCGGCTGAGCACGCTGCTGGCCAAACAGGGCGCAGGCGAAGGTGGCCCGCTGGACCTTCGCCTTGACGGCCTGCTGATGCCCGGCGCCGCGACGCCAGAGCTGATCGAAAGCCTTGAGGCCGCCGGCCCCTATGGCGCTTCGGCCCCTGCCCCTCGATTTGCCTTTCCGTCCCAGCGGATCGGATTCGTCAAACGGATCGGCGAGAGCCATCTGAAGCTGTCGTTCGGCGATGGAATGGGCGCACGAGTCGAGGCGATTTGCTTTGGCGCGTTCGACGGTCCGATCGGTCCCGCGCTGGAACAGCACGGCGGCCGGCCGTTCCATCTGGCGGGCCATCTGGAGATCAACGACTGGGGCGGGCGCAGATCAGTGCAAGTGCGCCTCAGCGATGCGGCTCCGGCCTCGGAAAGCTGATATTTTTCATATATTTGATGCACCCGGCCCCGCGAAATCGCGGGCGCATCCGGCGTGCGAAATCGGCCTTTGACCGGGCGTTGAGAAAAAAGTTCACAGAGGCGAAAAAAGCGCTTGCGACCTGCAGCTACTTCTCTTAGAACCCGCCTCACGCCAAGCGTGGCCCGTTCGTCTATCGGTTAGGACGCCAGGTTTTCAACCTGGAAAGAGGGGTTCGACTCCCCTACGGGCTGCCACTTTTCCCAAGTTTGCAGCGCCTCGCGACAGGCCCGCCACCACGATCCACAGGGTCGCTTACAGCTGCAATCGGCACCGACCTGCCCTGCATTCCCCCCGACGTTTCTTGTAGATGTGCTGCGCATAGCAAGCGCGGATCGTCTTATGCTTCGGGCGCAACCTTGAGGATTGACGCCAGAAGTCCGGGAAACCGGGCATCCAGATCGTCGCGCCGCAGACTCAGCAGGCGACCCCGGCCCTTGGCCACATTGCGGATCACGCCCGCTTCGCGCAGCACCTTCATCAGATGCGACTTTGTCGACTTTGGCATTGTCGGATCACTCAGACAGCATTGCGCCATTTCCAACGGCCCCGAATCCAGCTGCCGCACGATATCAAGCCGCGCCGGATCGCTGAGCGCGAAGAGAACCTGGGTCAAAATCAGATCCTCGCACGCCGGATGCGGCAGGTCGGCAGTATTTGGCACATCTGTGTGATCCATCATGGTTCGAATATAGTTGAACCTTCTGGATTACGGTAGTAGGTATTTTGTTCGAACTTTTTCGAACCAATCCACCGACAGATGGCAGGCCCCTGATGAGCGTGACTGAGATACGATCGAACCGGATACACCGCACCGGTTTCTACCTGGTGCTGACCGGGGTCGCCCTGATGATGGCCGGCGCCAGCGCGCCTTCGCCTTTTTACCCGATCCTGCAACGCCAGATCGGATTCTCCCCGGCCGTCATGACAGGGATTTTCGCGATCTACACGATTGCTCTGCTCTGCACGTTGCTGGTGGCCGGCTCGCTATCCGATCATATCGGCCGACGCCCCGTGCTATCGGCGGCCTTTGCCGTTCTGGCGGTGTCGCTGGTGATGTTCTGGCAAGCGGACACCGTCGGCACCTTGCTGTTCGCGCGGGTGGTTCAGGGCGTGGCCAGCGGCCTGCTGCTGTCGACCCTCTCCGCCGCTGCGGTCGACCTTGAGCCGGTCGACAAACCTGGTTCTGCGGCAATCTGGACGTCGGTGCTGCCGCTGGGGGGCCTCGGGTTGGGGGCGCTGGCCTCGGGGGCCATCCTCGATTTCAGCTCTGCTGCCAAGCCGGAGGTATTCGGCAGCCTTGTGGCCATCTATGCTGCCCTTGCGGCACTGGTGCTGCTGCTGCCCGAAACAGCGCCGCGTCACGACGGCATCTGGTCGGCCCTGCGCCCCCGCATGGGCCTGCCCCGCTCGGCCCGCAAGACCTTCCTGCGCAGCGCTCCGGCCGTCTTTGCCGGCTGGGCGACAGGTGGGTTCTACCTGTCGCTCGGCGCGCCGATCATCGCGCAGATATTCGGGGTCACCGACTACCTCTTGCAAGCGCTGGTCATCACGTTGCTGGCTGGCTCCGGCTCAGTCGCGTGTTTCGTCGCGCGCCATTACACAGCCCGTCAGGTCACGTTGTTCGGCACATCGGCGCTGGCGGTCGGCACGACGTTGACGGTCCTGGGGGTGATGGCGGAACTCCTGCCGTTCTATCTGGGCGCAGTCATCGTGGCAGGCGCGGGATTCGGCACCTGCTTTTACGGCGTCATGCGCTCGATCATCCCCCTGGCAACCGCGAACGAGCGCGGAGAGCTGTTCGCGACACTGTTCACGGTAAGCTACATGGCCTTCGGGGTGCCCGTCGTCATAGCCGGACTTGCCCTGCCCCATATCGGGCTGAGCATGACCATCTGTATCTATGGCGGGGTGATCATCGTCTTGTCCGCCGCTGCCGGTCTATTGCGCAAATTCGGCACCTCCGAATAACGCCGCCGCCGCCACGCCTGCAGCCCGTTCAGCGCCTGCAGCCCGCTCAGCGCCTGCGGCCCGTTCAGCGCTTGGGCGTGGCACGACGCCCGGTGGTCAGACGATCAACCACCGAACATGCCTCGGGACGATCCGGTGCTGCCAAATCCACCGCGCGAGGACAGGGTGGCCTTGGTCATCGGGGCCTTGCCGATGGTCGAGGTCGGGCGCTGAAACAACGACGAGCGTAACTTGGCCTTGCCGCTGTTGCTGGAGTAGGCCGCCGTACCGCCTGCGTTGGTATAGCGCCCATCCGACGTACGATACAGCGGCTGCGCACCGACCATCCCGCTGCGCCCACTCAGCATGCTGCCCACCAGGTAACCCGCCATCAACGGCATGAAAATGCTGCCGGAACCACCCTCGGACACTTGCCTTTCGCTGCCGCAGGCCCCCTGCCCATGCTGTTCTTCGCAGACGGCGATGCTGTCATATCGCGGCGCGGCCTCGACATGCAGCTGCTCTGCCTCGGAAAAGGCGGTCTCGCAGGCACCTGCGGGGATCAACCCATCAGCCTGCGATGCAGCCTTGCAACTGGCGAGATCGGGAAACGCCTGCGCATCGACCTGTTCCTCTCGGCACCCTGCAAGGGCAAAGGCAGAGGCACCGAGAATGCTGAGGGCGACGGTTCTGGAACGAGGTCTCATTTTTGGCAATCCTTTGCGGGTTCAATCGCGGATGAAGTGGGGTTTGAAGCGGGACAGATCCTGCGTGATGCGCGACCGGTCCTCGCGTATGCCGATGCCGGCACATTCGGTGCCGATGATCCAGGCGCCGATCACGGGGCGGAAGCCGTCGAAAACCGGCAAGGGTGCGTACCCCTGAACGATGCGCGGTTGCTGCGCATATTCGGTGTTGTCCGCCTGCTCCTTCAGGGTGCCCTCTTCAAAGATCGAAACCGACGCCCCCTCGCGCGAGAAAAGTGGCTTGGTGACATACCCCCGTGCAAGCGCCTTGTCCGCCCTGGAAAATGCCTGTGCGACCGGCCCCGCTGCCGGGCCGGTTCCGGCCAGGGCCTCGGCAATATCGGCCTCGAAAAAGGCGGGCAACAGGTTGGGGTGCCCGGGAAACATCTGCCACAGGACGGGCAGCAACCCCTTGTTTGACAACAGGCTTTTCCATGCCGGTTCAAGAACCCTGCATTCGGCTGTCGCAAGATGGCGCGCGTAGTCGTCGCGCAGCAGGTCTTCCCAGGGGTAGAGCTTGAACAGGGTGCCGATCACCCGATCCTCTGCATCAAGGAATTGCCCGTCGGTGCTGAGACCGACCTTTTCCAGGTCGGTATAATGCGCGCCAAGCCCTGCTTCGCGCGCCGCCCAGCCCATACATTCGACCGTCGCGTAATCTTCGGCGTTCCCGCCGATGGCAGCAAAGTGCAGATCGCTGTCGGCAGCGAAGAGAGCGCGGAACCGCTCTACCAGCGACTCGTGTATGCCGTTGAACTGATCGTCGCTGTCGCGCAGCACCCCGAGCGCCTGCTGCCCCTCAAGCCAGCTCCACTGAAACGAGGCGGATTCATAAAGCGAGGTCGGTGTGTCTGCGTTGTATTCCAGCAGTTTCGCAGGCCCCGTCCCGTCATAGGCCAGGTCGAAACGGCCATAGATTTCAGGATCTTCGCGGTGCCAGCTGTCTGCGACCAGATCCCAGTGTTCGCGTGGAATCCCCATCTTTTCCATCAGGGCTTCGTCCGCCAGGATGATCGGAACCGCTTCGCGGCACATGGCGTGCAGCGCGGTCGAGGGGTCTTCGATATCATCCTCGATCTGGGCCAGGCTGAACTGGTACACCGTCCCTTCATCCCAATAGGGCTCGCCGTGCATGTCGGCGAAGGTGAACCCCAGCTCTTCGGCCTCGGCGCGCCAGTCGGGCCGCTCGGGAAGCATTATTTTTTGCAAGGTCGTCCTCCTCCGGTGACAGGGCGTGCCTAGTCGGCTTTGGCACGGATGGCCAGACGCCTGCCTGTTCGCAGGTTATGTAGGGGGTGTCACGCGCGGCTGAAAGGGCGGATCGCACCGGGGCGCGCGCCCCCCGGCTCCGCAGAGGTGCCGCCACACGGAATCCGGCGGGCGGCGCCTGCCCTTTTGGAGGCGAAAACGCCAGTCTGGCAGGGGCTTAGGCGATCGCGCAGCCGGAAAGCGCCGCGTGGTCATCAAGGATCAGCGACACCGGCACGCGCGCCGCTGTATCCAGGGCAAGGGGGCGCATGTAGGCGGCGCGGAAGCAGTCGAGGCCATGGGCCGCCGCCGGGCCGGTCAGGATCGCGCGCGCCACGCCGCCGGCAAAATACAAGCCCCCCGAGGGCATGAAAGCCAGCACCAGGTCCTGCGCGAGCACCGCCATCATGTCGGCATAAACCCCAGCAAATTCAATCGCCTGGTCGGTACTGGCAGCAAGGGCCTGGGCAAAGGACAGGTCACTGCCCGAGGAGGCGCGCCAGAGCTTTTCGCAGCCGCGCCCCGAGAAGAGATGTTCGACCGTATCATAGCCATGATCGCCATGACCGACCTGATCCGCGACGGCCTGATACAGGCGCCAGGACAACTGGATATGCCCCATTTCGGCATTCGGACAGACCACGCCCTGTTGCGTCATCACCACGGGGCTGACGTTGAAGCCGGTGCCGATGCCGGCCACCAGACGCTGATCGCCCGCGCCGTCGATGTCGATGTGCGGCGTCACGCGCAGGAAACTGTCGGCGCTGAGGGTCGAAACGGAATACCCCAAGGCCTTGAGATCGTTCAACAGTGCAACCGAGACGCCAAAGTCCGCAGCCAGCGCAACCGTGTCGAAATACCATTCGCGATTGGTCAGCCGGGCATGGGTGCCATTCACCGGCCCGGCGACCGCAATGGCCATGCGGGTCAGCGCAGGTTTGCCTTTGTCTTCAATGTATTGCGCGGCCGCATCGCGAAAGGTCGCAAAGTCGTCGTTGCGAAAGCTGGAGATGGTGTCGGGTTGGACGCGATCCCCTTCGACAAGGGCGAAACGCACGTTGGTGCCACCGACATCAGCTACTAGTTTCATCGCGTCTCATCCCTCGGGTTTGTGCCGGTGCGCTGTCGTATCCCGCGCGCGAGCGACAGGATTCCCGGCATGTGTTAGCGCTATTAGCAGAGCTGAAAACCGGCGTCCAAACGCTTTCGCCCGGCGGGGCAGTGTGCCGAGGGCGGCGCATGTCGGTGCAGGGGCGACAGGAGCCGCATAAGTCATTGAAAAGCCTAGATTCGAACGTCGGTATCTGAGCGGTATCCGAACGGTATCTGAACGGTGCGAAATCCGCGACTGGCCTGGCTGAATTTTGGGCAGCCTGGCCGCAGCAGGTCCGCAGCAGGGCCGCAGCAGGGCCGCACCAAGGGTCCGGCGCGCACGGGTGGCGCCCTGCCGGGGCGCAGCAGCGAAAACCTGCATGGGCCGGGGCCGCAGGCCGGCCATTTCTGCAACACCTTCGCGCCGTCCGCCCCCGCAATGTCAACAGTATAGACGCAAGAGCCCCGCTGGCATTAACGTCGTCATCATGGGCTACCCCATCGCACACACGGCTCATGGCACGCACTGCCTGCGCCATGAAGCAGCTACGGAGGGTATGGGCGCTGGCAAAGTTTGACTGGGTGAAACGGCTGCGGAACAGGCGTCGCGTGGCCCTGGTTGCCATCGTCGCGATCCTGCTGGGTGCCATCGCGCCCGTGGCGCTGACAGCGTGGCTGGCCAGCGTCATGGCAGAGCGCAACACCCATGAGACCCTGAACCTGTATGGCTCGGTCCCCGTCATCCGCATGGAAAAGGTAATCGAACAGGCCCACGACGTGTTGCAGACGGTCGAGGGGATGACAGGATGCACGCCGGAGCATATCGCGGCCATGCGCAACGCCGTGATGCAATCTTATTTCATCGACGAGGTCGGCTATTTCGAGGACGGAGAGCTGGCCTGTTCCTCCTGGGGGATGGCACCGCCGGGGATAGCGGAAAACCGTATCGACTTCGTTCTGCCGAATGGCGTGGGCCTGCGGGCCTCGATCACCCCCGGCCAGACCGACGCGGGCAGTGTGATGGCGCTGCACCTGGGCGCGCACAACGTGCTGGTCAGTCATACCCGCCTGGTCGAGGTGCTGAGCCTGCAAGGCGTGAGCGTCGCACTGGCTTACATGCCGGTCGGCGCGCCACCGCTGCTGCTGGCCAGTGGCGGTGATGCCGTCGCCGCCGAACTGCTGTCCCAGGCCCCGCTGGAACGCAAGGCCAATGCCCAGGGCCATCGCCATGTCGGAGATCTGTTCCGCAGCGGCGACCTGGTGGCCGTGGCAATGATGCCGCCGGAGCTGACCCACAGCAGCGACCAGCTGGACTATATGCTGCGATTGCTGCCGCTGGCCTTCGTGCTGGCCTGCATCATCGTGTTCAATGTCATCTGGCTGACCCTGCGCCGTCTGGATCTGAGGCACGAGACAAAGGCGGCGCTGCGCAGCGGCAACCTGCGGCTGGTCTATCAGCCCGTGGTCGAGCTGGCGACCGGGCGCTGCGTCGGAGCCGAGGCCCTGATCCGGTGGCAACAGCGCGACGGCAGCTATATCAACCCGGAGGTGTTCATTCCCGTGGCCGAGCAATCTGCCCTGATCGGGCAGATTTCGACCTTTGTGGCGCGGCGTGCCTGCGAGGATCTGGGCAATCTGCTGCGCACCCATCCCGAGGCGCATCTGTCGCTGAACATGACGGCCTACGACGTCACCTCGGGCGATATCGTCAGGACGCTCGAGGATACCTTCGGGCGCGCCGGGGTGCCCCCCACCAGTGTCTGGCTGGAGCTGACCGAGCGCAGCCTGATCGATTTCGAGACCAGTTGCGGCAAGCTGTCGGCGCTGCGCGACGCGGGCTATCGAATAGTCATCGATGATTTCGGCACGGGTTATTCCAACCTGCAATACCTGCAGGAGATGAAGCTGGATGCGCTGAAGATCGACAAGAGCTTTGTCGACGTGATCGGACGACAGACCGCCAACCGGTCGGTCATCGAGACCATCATCGAGCTGGCGACGACGCTGGAACTGGACATCGTCGCGGAAGGGATCGAGACCCAGGCGCAGCTGAGCTTTCTGCGACAGCGCAACGTCAGGCTGGGACAGGGATATTTCATCGCCCGACCGATGGAGCTGGCGGATTTCGTCGCCTTCTACGCCGCCTGGAAGGACGGGGCCCCCGAGGAAGTGACCTGGGTGGCCTAGGCGGGTCCGGCGCGCCTGCCGTGCCCTCTGCCGACCGACCCTGACGTGCCGTGAGCTGAGCCGCCGGGTGCCGTGGCGGGCCACCGACCGGCAAGGCGGGTGCGCGGGGCCGGTTATCCATGCAAAAGGGGCGGCGCCAGATGGCCCCGCCCCTTTTCCGATTTCAGGCTGATCCGCGGGCGGATCAGTTCAGGCGTTCGCCGGTTTCGGGGGCGAAATAGCTGACCTTGGCCAGATCGAAGGCGAGGTTCATCGCCTGACCGGCGCGGGCGCTGGTTTCGGCGTGCAGGCGTGCCGTCACCTGTTTGCCGCCCAGTTGCGACACGACATAGGTATCGGCCCCGGCGGGTTCGACCATGTCGATCAGGCAGTTCGCCTCCTGCACCTCGGCGCCGGCGCGGAAACCGGCCTCGGCGATGTCTTCCGGGCGCAGGCCCATGATGACGTTGTCGGGCAGGTTCAGCGGGCGCTGGTCGGCCAGTACCAGCGGTTCGGCAGAGTCGCGCTGGATCTCGATCCGGTGGAACGCCCCATCACGGCGCACGCTGGCCGGGATCAGGTTCATCGCGGGCGAGCCCATGAAATCGGCCACGAACAGGTTGGCGGGGGTGTTGTAGATTTCCGCCGGGGTGCCGATCTGCTGGATCACGCCGCCCTTCATGACGACGATCTTGGTGGCCAGGGTCATCGCCTCGATCTGGTCGTGGGTGACATAGACCATCGACGCGCCGAGGTTGTGGTGCAGTTTCTTGATCTCGGTACGCATCTCGACGCGCAGCTTGGCGTCGAGGTTGGACAGCGGTTCATCGAACAGGAACAGCGCCGGGTCGCGCACCAGCGCGCGGCCCATGGCGACGCGCTGACGCTGGCCGCCCGAGAGCTGGCCGGGACGGCGGTTGAGCAGCGGTTCGATCTGAAGCTGGGCTGCGACCTCGGCCAGCTTGGCGGCCTGCGTCGCGGCATCGACGCCGCGCACCTTCATGCCGAAGGTGATGTTCTTGGCGACCGACATGGTGGGATAGAGCGCGTAGGACTGGAACACCATGGCGATGTCGCGGTCCTTGGGCGAGACATCCGTCATGTTCTTGCCGTTGATGTGGACCGCGCCGCCGGTGATCGGTTCCAGGCCGGCGATACAGTTCAGCAACGTGGACTTGCCGCAGCCCGAGGGGCCGACGAGGACGAGGAAATCACCCGGTTCGATGGCGACGTTGATATCCTTGAGGATCTCGGTCGCGCCGTAGCTTTTGTAGAGGTTCTTGATGTCGAGGATGGGGGCCATTCGAGTTACCCTTTCACGGAACCGGCGGTGAGACCGCGGATGAAGTATTTACCGGCGACGACGTAGACCAGCAGCGTCGGCAGCGCGGCGAGGATCGCGGCGGCCATGTCGACGTTGTATTCCTTTACGCCGGTGGTCGAGTTGACGATGTTGTTCAGCGCCACGGTGACGGGCTGTGTTCCGGCCTGGCTGAAGGACACGCCGAACAGGAAGTCGTTCCAGATCTGGGTGAACTGCCAGATCACGGTCACGACGATGATCGGCAGCGACAGCGGCAGGAAGATCGACCAGAAGATGCGAAAGAACCCTGCCCCATCGATCTTGGCCGCGCGTACCAGTTCCATCGGGATGGTGACGTAGTAGTTGCGGAAGAACAGCGTGGTGAAGCCGAGACCGTAAACCGTGTGCACGAAGATCAGGCCCGGAATGGTGCCCGCCATGTTCAGGATGCCCAGCACCCGCGCCATCGGCAGCAGCACCACCTGAAACGGGATGAAGCAGCCGAACAGCAACAGAGAGAACAGCAAATTGGCGCCGCGGAATTTCCACTGGGCAAAGACATAGCCGTTCATCGCGCCGAACAGCGTCGACAGGGCGACGCCCGGAATCGCGATCATCAGCGAGTTCAGCAGATAGGGGCGCAACCCTTCGCAGCGGATGCCCGAACAGGCCCCCGACCAGGCCGTCTTCCACGCCTCGAAGGTGATGTCGCGCGGCAACGCGATCAGGCTACCCGTGCGGATTTCATCCAGGCTTTTCAGCGAGGTGGTCAGCATCACGAACAACGGCATCAGATAGAACAGCGCGAAGGCGATCAGAAAGACATAAAGCAGCGTGCGCAGCACGATCCGCCCGGTGCGCGACGATGTCTTGCGCGGGCTGCGGGCGGTCTGGATGGTGGCGTCAGTCATGTTTCGCCCTCAGTTCCGAATAAAGGTATGGCACCACGATGGCAAAAACGACGGCCATCATGATCATGGCGGAGGACGCCGCCTGCCCGATGTTGCCGCGCGAAAACGCCATGGCGTACATGTAGGTGGCGGGCAGATCGGTGGCATAGCCGGGGCCGCCGCCGGTCAGCGCGATGACCAGATCAAAGCTCTTGATTGCCAGGTGCGACAGCACGATGAAGGCCGACAGGAAGATCGGCGCCATCGAAGGGATGATGATCGCGGTATAGATGCGCGGCGTCGGGATGCCGTCGACCTGCGCGGCCTTGATGATTTCGCCGTCGACCGAGCGCAGGCCCGCAAGGAACAGCGCCATCACGAAGCCCGAGCTTTGCCAGACACCGGCCAGCACGATGGTGTAGATCGCGTAATCGGGATTGATCAGCCAGTCGAAGGTGAACGTCTCGAACCCCCAACCCTGCACCATCGCCTGAACGCCGAGGCCCGGATTCAGGATCCATTTCCACGCCGTGCCGGTGACGATCATCGAAAGCGCCATCGGGTAGAGGTAGATCGTGCGGATCACCCCTTCGGTGCGGATCTTCTGATCGAGGAAGATCGCCAGCAGCAGGCCCAGCACCATCGAGATCACGATGAACAGGGCGCCGAAGATGAACAGGTTGTTCATCGCCGTGTCCCACCGGGGGGTATCGAACAGCTTGGTATATTGTTGGAAGCCCTCGATTTCATAGCGCGGCATCAGCTTGGATTTTGTCAGCGACACCCAGGCCGTCCAGCCGATGAAGCCGTAGACGAAAAGCAATATGGCGGCAAAGGTCGGAGCCAGGACCATCTTTGGTACCTGCCGTTCTAGCCATTTAGTCATGGAGGAAACTCCCAAAGACGAAACCGCCCGGCCCATGACGGGCCGGGCGGCGGATTGATCGGAACGATTACATCACGTTGGCGACGGCTTCGCTCAGCATCTTGACGGCATCTTCGGAGGACATGTCCGAGTTGAAGTGCGCGGTCACGACATCGGTGATGGCGCCAGCCGCTTCGCCGCGCAGGGCCATGCCGTGGGCATAGCTGGGCAGGAGCGAACCATCGGCCGCATCCGCCTGCATATCCTCGGAGGATTTGATGGCGCAGGAGTCGAATTTGTCCAGCGACACGTCATTGCGCACCGGGATCGAGCCCTTGTTCAGGTTGAAGGTTTCCTGAAACGACGGGCCGACGATCAGCTCGGCCAGAATGTTCTGACCTTCGACCTTGTCCTCGTCACCCGAGACATCGAACATCGCAAAGCTGTCGACGTTGTAGAGATAGCCATGGCCCGGCGTCGCGGCGCAGAGGAAATCCTTGCCCGGCTCCTTGCCGGCGGCCAGGAATTCGCCCTTGGCCCAGTCGCCCATGATCTGGAAGGCGGCTTCGCCGTTCATCACCATGGCCGTGGCCAGGTTCCAGTCGCGCCCCGAGAAGTTGTCGTCGACATAGCCGCGCAGGGTGCGCATTTCGTCGAAGACCTTGACCATCGTATCGGAGCTGAGCGCCTCGGGGTCGAGATCGACCAGGGCGGACTGGTAGAAATCCGCGCCCTGCGCCAGGACGACGGTCTCGAACACCGTGGCGTCCTGCCAGGACTGACCGCCATGGGCCAGCGGCGTGATGCCTGCGGCCTTCAGCTTGTCGGCGGCGGCATTGAACTCTTCCCAGGTGGTGGGCATTTCGATGCCGTTCTGCTCCAGGATCTCGGCATTGCCCCAGAGCCAGTTGACCCGGTGCACGTTGACCGGCGCGGCGCACCATTCGCCATCGCATTTCATGTGCGCGGCAAGCTGATCGGGCAGGACGTCTGCCCAGCCCTGCTCTTCGGCCACGTCCGAGATATCGGCCAGGACGCCCTCTTCGTACCATTCCTGGATCGCCGGGCCTTTCAGCTGAACGGCGGTCGGGGCGTTGCCCGACAGGACACGGGCGCGCAGCGCGGTCATGGCCGCGTCGCCGCCGCCGCCCGCGACGGGCATGTCGGTCCAGGTGCCGCCACGCTCGGCGAATTCCTCTTGCAGGACGGCGACGGATTTCGCCTCGCTGCCCGAGGTCCACCAGTGCAGCACCTCTGCCTTCGGTTCGGCAAGGGCGGGCAGCGCCAGCAGGGTGACAGCCGTCGAGGCTGCGAAAACGGATTTCAGTTTCATTTGGATTTTCCTCCCAAAATTCCTCCTCGTCCACCGGATGGGGGACGGCGACGGGCGCATACTCACGACTTCGCGAGGTCTGTGGCAACAGGGCGCGACACCTTGGGCGAAGATTTCCCGCCGCTCTGTTACATGCTGTTACGAAACGGAAAGTGCTGCAATGCAGCGCGGGCAGATCCGGCAGGCGACAGGTCGGGCGCGCCTGCAATCCCCGGCAGATCACAGCGCAAGGACGTCCGCCCAGGTCGCAGGGGCGCAGGGGGCACGGGGGGCGCAGGGGGGGGCGCAGCCGTCAGGACGATGGCCGGGACCGGCGGCTTACAACCTGTAATTGCACAAACTGCACCGATACGGTCACGCGGCGGCCAAAACCCTGCCCCAGCGTATGGAAACCTTGCGCGAATGCCGACCGCTGACTAAGAAAGCTGCGGGAAATAAGGGGGGACATGCCAAGCGTCGGTTGGTGGACCGGGCCCGTCAGGGCAGCGTCTTGGAATGGCCTGATCATTGAAATGGCCGCCCTTGGGGTGGCCCATGGTCTGGACAGTGCGCGTGGAAAGTGGCCCGGTTAATCTGCAAGTCAACCTGAACGTCGTGGTGGCAATCGCCAGCATCATCGTCATTGTGTCTTTGCTGATCCTGCTGATCGACAACTGGAAACGCGCCGGAAAGGGGCTGACCTCGTCCGGGGGCAATTCCGACGGGCTGCGGGCGCTGATCGTCGTGCACCTGATGTTCATCTTTGGCACCGCCAGCCTGACGATGATCCAGATCGCGAATTTCTGGGTGGTTGCGACGCTGGTGATTGCCGGGGCGCTTGGCGGGATCATCGCGGGCTATGTCGCGACACGCAGCACGCTGGGGTTGTCGCGCAACGTGCGCAAATGGGCGCTGGTCTGGGCCGGGCTGAGCCTGGTGAGCATCGGCGTGAACTTTGGCCTGAAAAGCCTGCCGGCGATGCTGGTGTTCACCACGCTGATCAACATGGTTCTGGCGGGCGCCTTCGGTTGGAAGACATGGCGCGCCGCACGCACCGGCGCAACCGAGGCGCGGGTGTTGATGACGTTTCCCTTTGTCGCCATTTCGCTGGCCTATCTCTGCCGGCTGTTGCTGATGGTCATGGATGCCGACAACCGCGCCCTGCTGGTGGCCACGGCGGTCATTGCCTATGTGCTGGCGTTTTCGGCCTTTACCTGGGTGTTCGCGTCGATGTCGGTACGGGCGCACCGGTTGAACCAGCGGCTTGACTGGGCGGCGCGGCACGATCCGCTGACCGGCCTGGAAAACCGCCGGTCCCTGGCCGAGCTGTCGCAGCGCTGGCCGAACGAGAAATGGGCACAGCTGGGGCGCCGGATCATCTGTGCCTGCATCGACCTGGATCATTTCAAGGCGATCAACGATACCTACGGGCATGAGGCCGGCGATCAGATCCTCGAGGCGACGGCAAATCGCCTGAAGGTGCTGTTGCAGGGGCAGACGGGCCGCATCTTTCGCGTGGGCGGGGACGAATTCATCCTGTGGCAGGAGGTCAGCGAGGATACGAACGTCGAATTGCTGCTGGCCGAAATGCTGGATTGCCTGAGCATGGAGATCAAGTTTCGCGGTCGCTATATCCGTCCCAGCGTCAGTATCGGGTATTGCGACACGATGTTGCCCCTGCCGGTCGACGACCTGATCCGTCGGGCCGACAATGCGCTGTACCAGTCCAAGGAAAATGGCCGCGGACGGTTCAGCCGCCATCACGAGGACATCACCCAGATCGAGGCCGTCCCCGAGGTTCCGCCGGTACGCATGGCCGTCACCTCGGCCTGACGACGGGGTGGATGATGCGCCTTTGCACGGTCCTCCTTGGGCGTGAGGTCATGCAAGGAACCGGCCCAGGGGTATGTGCGGGCGTTGTCGCGCGGCGTCCGTCTGTTCACTGGCGCAATGTGCACTGCCTGTCCGGGCAATCACGGCGGCGCTGCGCCGGGCCGCGGGGCAATTGCCGCGGGCGCGGTGCTGGCCTAGTGTGGCGATGGTTCGCGACGGGCGGTCCCGGCACCCTGCCCGCTGCACGGCGCCGATGCCTCTGCCCTGCGCGACACAGCCACCCGGACGATGGGGAAAGATAATGACGATAGCGCGCCTGCTGGTGGTCGATGACGATAACGAAATGCGGGACATGCTG
Organism: Pseudooceanicola sediminis; assembly: GCF_003575965.1. GTDB lineage: Bacteria > Pseudomonadota > Alphaproteobacteria > Rhodobacterales > Rhodobacteraceae > Pseudooceanicola > Pseudooceanicola sediminis. The sequence continues at coordinate 168,391 of NZ_QWJJ01000006.1, forward strand.
ACGGCGTTCCTGCGCCGGTCGGGGTTCTTTGTCATGCCCGCCGCAAGCCGCGCCGAGATCCGCACCCACCTGTCGGGTGGCCGGATCGACCTGATCCTGCTGGATGTCATGCTGGGCGATGACAGCGGGGTCGATATCTGCGCCGAATTGCGCGCCGAACACGACATGCCGATCATCCTGGTGTCGGCCCTGTCGGCGGATCATCAGCGCATGGCGGGCTACGAGGTCGGCGCGGATGATTATATCGCCAAGCCCTTCAACCCCCAGCTGTTGCTGGCGCGGGTGCGGGCGGTCTTGCACCGGGCGCGGCGCACGCCGTCGCTGGTCTATCGGCGCAATACCGAACGATACGGGTTCGCGGGCTGGGTCTATGACGGCAAGCGGGACGAGGTGACCAGCCCGCAGGGCTATCAGGTGGCCCTGTCACGTCGCGAGACGGAGCTGCTGAAGGTGCTGCTGGCCAATCCGCACATCCCCCTGACGCGGGAAGAGATCGCCGCCGCGCTGGACATGGGCGACGAGGGCGCGACCGAGGCCTCGGGGCGCGCCATCGACGTTCTGGTGGGCCGCCTGCGCAGCAAGATCGAACGCAGCGCGAAGGAGCCGGACATCCTGAAGACAGTGCGCGGCACCGGCTACGTCATGGCGGCGGATGTGACCGTGGCGGCGGCATGACCACGGGCGCACGATGATCGGCGGATCGGCCAGCCTGCGGCGGCTGGGCACCATCTGGATGCTCAGCGCCTTTGCCGCCGGCGGGTTGGCGGGCGGGCTGTGGTTCGGGGCCCAAGCGGCGTGGGACAGTTACCTGGGGCGGGCCTATGTCGCCGGTGTGACCTTGTGGGATTCGCTGGCGCGGGGATCATCGACCGCCGCCGGCGTGACGATGACGCCGCTGCCGCAGGACGTGATCGCCCTGGCCGATCAGGGGGCCTTCGGACGGCTGCCGGATGTTCCCGTCCCGGCCTATGTGACGCAGGCCTCGATCCGCGATGCGACGAACGACGATTTCGGCGGGCTGCTGCTGCGCCTGGCCATCGTGTCGGACGGGGTGCAATACGAGGTGGCGCAGCTGATCCCCGGCGACGGGCGCACCGCGCCGGAAAAGCTGGGCCATGTGACGCGCCTGCTGGCCAGCTATTGTTCCCAGCCGATCCTGTTTGCCCAGATGGGCGAGGCCCCCTGGCAGCGCATCGACGGGCGCGCCGTCTGGGGCTGTGATGCCGCGCCGCGCGACACCCGGCTGGCCGGCATCCTGATCGCGCTGCTGGCGCTGGCGGCGATCTATACGCGGGTGTCCGATACCTCGGGCAGGTTCGTGCAGTTTGCCGAGACGCTGCGCAGCCGCCGCCGGCTGGGCGGCCCGCAATCCTATACCGCCGAGGGGCCAGAGGAACTCGGCGCGATCGTCGAGGCGGTGAACGCCTATCTGGAGGCCGAGCGCGAGCAGCTGTCGCGCCGTGCCACGGTGCTGTCGGGGGTCAGCCACGACCTTGGTACGCCCGCCACCCGGTTGCGGCTGCGCACCGCGCTGATCACGGATGACGACCTGCGGGCGCGCTTTGACAGCGACATCGACCGCATGACCGGCATGATCGAATCCGTGCTGACCTATACCCGTTCGGAGCTGAGCGTGGAGGAGCCGCGCCAGATCTCGCTGTCGTCGCTGGTGCAGGCCATCGTGGCGGACTTTCAGGACATTGGCCTGCCGGTCGAGCTGAGCGGGGTGGAGCCGCAGACGATCCAGGGGGGCGGGTCGGTGTTTGCCGCACGCACCCGCATCACCGCCCTGCCCGACAGCGGCCGTGTTCTGGTGACGGCGCGGCCCGTGGCGCTGCAACGGGCGGTGACCAACCTGATCGACAACGCGCTGAAATATGGCCGCCGCGCGCATGTCGAGCTGGCCGCCACGTCGGCCCGCGCGGTGATCGTGATCGAGGACGAGGGCACGGAGCAGCGCGCCGAGGATGTCGAGGCGCTGATGCAGCCGTTCCGGCGCGGCGGCAATGCCGCCGCCATCGACGGGTTCGGCCTGGGCCTGACCATTGTCACGGCGGTGGCCGAACAGCACGGCGGCACGCTACGCTTTGCCAATGGTCGCCGTGGCCTGCGCGCCGAACTGGAAATCCAGCGCAGCTGAGGTGGCGCCGAAACGCCCCGGCAAGCGGGGCGTGGTCGTAAGTGGGCGTGGGCGTAAGTGGGCTGGTTTCGCGGGGTTTGCCGCACCAGGTGAGAAGCTTGCAAGGAGAGTGAAAGATGACGAGGGACAGACCTGACGCCGCGCGCGTCGCACTGATCGGGGCCAGTGGCTGGCTGGGGCAGTTTATCGGCCCCGCCATGCTGCGCCGGGGCGTCACCACGCCCGAACGGTTCACCGCGATCAATCGCAGCGGCCCCAGCGCCGCCTATGACGGGCTTGGCGCCATCCCCTGGGCCGCGACGCTGGCCGACCTGCCCACCCCGCCCGAAGTGGTGATCCTGTCGCTGCGCGCGCACGACTTTCGGGCCGGCAGGTTCGAATGCCCGGATGCGCTGGTGATCTCGCTCATGGCGGGGGTCACGGTCGGGGAGATCGAGGCCCGCACCGGATCTGCGCGCATCATCCGCGCCTTGCCCAACGCGCTGGCCGAGATTGCGCAATCCTACACCCCCTGGCTGGCCAGCGCCGCGGTGGACGCGGCAGACCGGGCGCTGTGCCGCGCGATATTTCGCGGCGTCGGTCGCGAGGCCGAGGTGCCCGACGAAGCCGCGCTGGATGTGCTGACGACGCTGTCGGGCGCGGGCCCGGCCTTTGCCGCCCTTCTGGCGCGCGCATTGGTGCGGGCGGGCCAGCGGGCCGGGCTGAGCGAGACCGTGGCGCAGGGGGCGGCCGAGAACATGGTCTGCGGGGCGGCGCACCTCATGGCGGGCAGGATCGAAAGCGCCCCCGAAATCGTGCAGAGCTTCGTGGCCTACGACGGGGTGATCGCGGCGGCCCTGCGCGCGGCCGAGGACACCGGCTTTGACGCGGCGATCGAGGCGGCTGTCGAGGCGGGCCTGGCACGGGTCCACGCGATGACCGCCGAAGATTAGGGGGCGCTGCCCCCGTCGCCGGGCCGGCTCCTCCCCCGGGGTATTTCCGGCCAGATGACAGGGAGCCGCTGCGCGGTCAGGCGCGTTCGGGCAGCTCGGATTCGATCAGAGCGACCATGGAGGCGGCGATGACGGGGATCAGGTCGTCGTTGAAGTCATAGGCCGGGTGGTGGACCATCGCCTGGGCCTGGCCGTCGCGGGCCATGCCGAAGTTCACGTAGGCGCCCGGCACTTCGTTCAGCATGTAGGCAAAATCTTCTGCCGCGAGCAGCGGCGCGGCCTCGGCAAATGTCACCGGGGTCGCGTCTGTGGCGAGCACCTGCGCGGCATGGGCGGCGGCGGCGGTGTCGTTGCTCAGCGGCGGATAGCCCTTTTCCCAGGCGATTTCCGCCTCGATCCCGCGGGCGGCGGCGTGATGGGTCGCAATGGACCTGATGCCTTGTTCGAGAAAGCCGCGATCCTCGGGCGAGAGGCAGCGGACGGTGCCGCTCATCCAGCCGCTTTCGGCGATGACGTTATGGGCGGAGCCGACATGGATCTGGGTGACGGAAACGACCGCGCTGTGCAGCGGGTTGATGCCGCGCGAGACCAGGCTCTGCAGCGCCACGGTGATTTCCGAGATCAGCAGCGCGCAATCGCGTGCCATGTGCGGCATGGCCGCATGCCCGCCCTTGCCCGTGAAGGTGATGCGAAAGCCGTCGGCGGAGGCCATCATCGGCCCGGGCCGCGTGGCGGCAACGCCGAAGGGCAGATCGGGGGCGTTGTGAAAGCCGTAGATCCGGTCGCAGGGGAAGCGGGTGAAGAGGCCTTCCTCGACCATCCTGAGCCCGCCACCGAGGCCCTCTTCGGCGGGTTGGAAGATCAGGTGGACGGTGCCGGCGAAACGGCCATGCGCCGCAAGCGCCTCGGCCGTGGCCAGCAGGGATACGGTATGGCCGTCATGACCGCAGCCGTGGAATACACCCGGTGTGCGCGAGGCATATGGCGCGTTGGTCTGTTCGTCCATCGGCAGCGCGTCCATGTCGGCGCGCAGCCCGATGGTGGGGCCGTTGTCACCCGCATCGCCCCGGGTCAGCGTGGCCACCAGGCCGGTGGTCGCAATGCCCGTGGTCACCTGGTACCCGGCGGCGCGCAGGCGATCCGCGACAAGGGCCGACGTCCGGTGTTCGTGAAAGCCGAGTTCCGGGTGGGCATGGATATCGCGGCGCAGGGTGCGGTGATCATCGAAGCGGTGGGCGAGGAAATCTGAGACGGCGGTCATCTGGAGCCTTTCGGGTGGGCGGTATGGGCGCAGCCTCGCCCAGGCGGGCGGGCTGTGCAAGGGGCCGACGGGGGCGCCCGCAGGGCCAGCGGCCGCAGCCGCGCCCCGGTTGGTTGGCTTGTCAGGGGCTGGTGCCGAAGGTGGCACGCCATTGGGTGACAAAGCGTTGCCGGCGATGCGCATCCATCGCCACCAGCAGCTTTGGGTCGATGGCGATGGGGCGTTGCGCGCTTTCCGACAGGGAGGACACGTCGCCGTCCAGCCGTTGCACCAGGCTGTTCTGTGCCAGGATCGCCTGCCCGTCGGGCGAGAGGAGGAATTCCAGCAGGGCCGCCGCCGCATCCTTTTGCGCCGCGCCTTTCGGGATCATCAAGGCGCGGGACAGGAAAAAGGTATAATCCTCGGGTTGTATGACGCCGATATTGGGCCCGTGCCCTGACGCCACGTAGGAGCCGAGCACGTTGTAGGCGATCAGGTAGCGCCCCTCGGCCACGCCCTCGATGATCTCGTTCGAACAACAGGTGGCGATGGCCTCGGTGCGGGCAAACCCCTCCAGCAGACCGCCGAAGGTCGTGGCCTCAAGACTGTCCATGAAGGCGAAGAGGTATCCCAGGCCCGAGGTTTCGATATCGTATGTCGCGATCTTGCCGCGATAGGGCGAACTCGGGCGCCGCATCAGGTCGAGCAGGCCGAAGCGCGTGCGCGGCGCATCGGCCGCCGGGACCAGCGCGGTGTTGTAGATGATCACCGCCGGTTCGTGGGTGATCCCCCACAGTTCGTTGCGCCATCGCCGCGCCGCCGGCAGCGCCTCGGTCACGGGCGAGGCATAGGGGCTGGCACAGGCGCGGTTCACCAGGTCGACCATCTGATGCACCCCCGACGAAAACACGACGTCCGCCGCACCGGTCTGCCCTTCGCACCCCGCCAGGCTGATATCGTAGAGCGCGTTCGAGCCCCATTGTTCATAGCGCAACGATATCCCGGGGGTGCGCGCCACGAACGCCTCGAGCGCCGGGGCCAGAATCGCGATATCGGTGGTGGAGCGGACCAGCAGCGGGCGCAGCGGAGCCGCACCGCCCCCCACGTATTGCGCCACTGCCTCCTGTGCCCTGGCCGGGCCGGTCGGCGCGACCAGGGCAGCAAGCACCATAGTGAGAGGCAACAGGCGGGGCACCGGGCAGGATACGGGCCCCGGAACGCGCAGCGGCGCGGGCGACGAGACGACCGACAGGAACGGACGCGCGACGGCGCGCAGCCCCCGACCCACGGCCCGGCGCAAGGCACGCGCGCCCGACTGGCTCCCCCCCGACTGGCGCCCCCCTGATCTGGGGCGGTGTTTCGCGGATGGCGTCATGTCGGTGTTCCTTGAGATGGGGCGGCGCTGTGCTCCGGCAGGGCCAGGGTGACCCGGAAGCCCGCCTCGCCCCGACCCATTCGCAGCGTACCGCCAAAGGCCTCGGCTACCGCGCGAACGATGGACAGGCCGAGGCCGGCGCTGTTGCCGCGCGAGGCCGCCGCGCGTTCAAAGCGGCCCCCGATGCGCGTCAGCAGGTCTTCGGGCGGCCCGTCGCCGGCATCCTCGACCCAGATCTCGGCTGTCGCCGCGCCGGCGGTGACGCCGATGCGCACGGGCGCCGCGCCGTGGCGCAGCGCATTGCCCAGCATGTTCTTGACCGCCTCGCACAGGGAAATCTCATCCGCCAGTACCAGCACGGCGGCCTCTCCGATCACCAGCTCCACCTCTATCCCGGGGGCCAGAACCTCGTGGTCGCGCTGTTCCAGGACCAGCAGCGCGACATCGCGCAGGTCGACAGCCTCGGGCGGGGCGTTGTCGGTGCGATGGATCACCAGCGCCCGCGACAGCATCTGGTCCAGCAGACTGCCGAGCGAGCGGGTGCGGCGCAACAGGCGCTCCAGCCGGTGCGGCAGGTGGTCGGCATCGTCCTCCAGCGCCAGTTCGGCCTGGGCGCGGATCGCCGCGACGGGCGTGCGCAACTGGTGCGCCGTGTCCGAGATCAGGTGCTTCATCGCGCCGACCTGCCGGTCGAGCCGCGCCATGAAACGGTTGAGGGCGTGCACCGTGACCGCCACCTCGGCGGGTCCATCCTCGGGCATCGGGGTCAGGTCGTAGGGGTCGCGCGCCAGCAATTGCTCTGCCAGCCGTTCCAGCGGGCGCATGGCCGAGCGGATGACCAGAAAGGCCCCGAGGATCAGCGCCAGCCCACCGAGGCCGGTGACCAGCAGCGCGCCCCTGGTGATATCCAGCGCCATGGCGTTGCGGGCGCGCAGCGTTTGCCCGACGGTGATCGAGACACGGCCGGAATAATCCCGTTCGGAAAAGCGGCGCACGATCGTCACATAGCGCGCGCCCTCGCCCTGCATCCGGGCATCGAAATAGATCGGGTCCCGCCCCGGCACCGGGCCGCTTGCGGGCGGGTGCGCATCGGCATAGCCGGTCAGCAGGGTGCCATCCGGCCCGCGCACGGCATAGGAAATCCGATCGTCCAGCGACAGCGCCAGCAGGCCGAAGGTGGAGACCGGAATATCGGCAACCGGCGCACCGTCGATGATATCGATCGATTCGGCGATGTCGCGGGCAGCGCCGACCAACAGCCGGTCATAGGCCTGTTGCGCGGCCGTGCGGCCATAGACGAAGGCCGCCAGCGTCACCACGCAGCCGCCCACCATCAGCAGCGACAACACCCCCAGCATGACACGCGACAACAGCGAACGCTGCGCCCTGTGCGCCAGCCCACCGGCCACCGCCTCAGCCATCGCCGTGGATCCGGTAGCCCAGCCCCCGCTGCGTCTCGATGCTGACGGAAGATCCCGATAGCTTTTTGCGCAGGCGGGCGATGTACAGTTCGATCGCGTTCAATCCGACATCGGCGTCATCGAAAGTGAACAACCCGTCATACAGGCGCTTCTTGCTCAGCACCTGTTTCTGATTGCGCAGCAGCAGCCCCAGCAGGGTCGCCTCGCGCCGGGTCAGCTCCAGCGGTTCGCCCGCCAGCGTCGCACTCAGCGCGGCGGGCTGAAATGCCAGCGGGCCAAGGGCGATCACGTCTGATTTCTGATCCGCGTCGCGCCGTATGAGGGCCCGCAGACGCGCCTCAAGCTCTCTCTGATCGAAGGGTTTGACGAGGTAGTCGTCGGCCCCGAGATCCAGCGCCGAGACGCGGTCATCCACCGAAAACAGCGCCGTCAGCATCAGCACCGGGGTGCGGTCATTCTTCTGACGCAGGTCCTGCAACAGCTCGGTGCCGTTGCGGTCGGGCAGGTTGATGTCCAGCACGATGGCATCATATTTTTGCACCGACAGGAAATCCTCGGCCAGCGCGACGCTGTCGGCCAGATCGCAGGCCATGCCCGATTTGCCCAGCCGGATCGCCACAGCCTCGGCCATGTCGGTGGCGTCCTCCACGATCAGAACCCGCATCGCCCCCCCTTCCCTTTTCCAGTCGACCTGACAACATTTTTCGCGGTGACAGGTTCATGACAGCTTGTCGGTTTATCCACCGGTCATAGCCATTCGCGAGGAGCCTGCAAAGCGCAGTGCGTTGGTTGAGGACACCGGGCGGCCTTACGGCCCGGATGAAATCAGACTTGGAGGAGTTATCAAATGATTTTCAAGGCAACCCGCCTTACCGTCGCCGCCGCCCTGTTCGGCGCGCTTCCCCTTGCCGTCATGGCGCAGGACTTCACCCCCGAAAACCCCGAATGCATCGCCCCTGCCAACCCCGGCGGCGGCTGGGATTTCACCTGCCGTCAGGTCGGTAAATCCATGCAGGACGAAGGTCTGCTGAGCAAGACCATGCAGGTCGTCAACCTGGCGGGCGGTGGCGGCGGTGTCGCCTACGCCGAGGTCGTGAACAAACGCAACGACGACAACGACCTGATCGTCGCCGCCTCGACCGCGACCGCCACGCGCCTGGCTCAGGGCGCTTATCCGGGCAACACCATGGACCAGGTCCGCTGGCTGGCCTCGGTCGGCGCGGACTACGGCGTCATCGCCGTCGCCGCGGACAGCGACATTGCCGATCTGCCCGCCCTGCTTGAGATCATGAAGACCGACCCGAGCGCGATTTCCGTCGCCGGTGGTTCGGCCGTGGGTGGCTGGGATCACCTCAAGGTGCTGATCGCCGCGAATGCCTATGGCATCGAAGACGTGCGCAAGGTGAAATACATCGCCTTTGACGGCGGTGGCGAGGCTGTTACGCAACTGCTGGCCGGGTCTGTTCAGGCCTTCACCGGTGACCTGTCCGAGGCCAAGGGTTTCGTCGACAGCGGCGACATCAAGGTGCTGGCCGTTCTGGCGCCCGACCGTCTTGAGGGCGAATTCGCCAGCTTCCCGACCGCCCGCGAACAGGGTGTCGAGGCGATCGGCGCCAACTGGCGCGGTTTCTACGCCCCCGGCGGCATGTCGGATGCGGCCTATGACGCCTGGGTGTCCAAGATCGCCGACCTCTATGCCTCGGACCACTGGAAAGAGATCATGGCGACCAACGGCCTGGCCCCGCTCGACCTGCAAGGCGCTGAATTCGAAGAATTCGTCGCCACCTCGGTTCAGCAGATCCAGGATATCTCGCGCGAAATCGGCATCATCAAGTAATCGGCCCGCTACAGGCTGACCCCAACAAGGGCGCCCCTCGGGGCGTCCTTTCCACACATTCACCTTCCGCAACTTGTCGCACCAGGAGATCCTCATGAGTGATCGTATCTTTGGCGCTGTCGGACTTCTGATCGCCATCGGCTTTGCCTTTGCCGCCATGGCGATCGAGGAAAGCTTTCTGTCCGATGCCGTTGGTCCCAAGGCCTTTCCGCTGATCATCGCCGCCGTCCTCGGCCTCAGCTCCGTCGCCATCGCGCTGCGCCCCGATGACTCGCCCGAATGGCCCAGCCTCGGCCGCCTGACCGAAATCCTGGCCGCCGCCGTGGTCATGATCCTGTACGCCGAAATGCTGCCGGTCATCGGGTTCGTCATCGCCACCGTCGTCGCCGCCGCATACCTGACGTGGCGCCTCGGTTCGGGGCTGATCGGCTCGGTGCTGACCGGCCTTGGCACCTCCATCGGCATCTATGTCATCTTTCACCTCGTGCTGGGACTGTCGCTGGCGCGCGGTCCGCTCGGCTTTTAAGGGGGCGTTATCTCATGGATACCCTTTCATCTCTTGCTGACGGGTTCGCCATCGCGCTGACCTGGCAGAACCTGCTGCTGGCCCTTCTGGGCTGTTTCCTTGGCACCATCATGGGCGCGCTGCCCGGCCTCGGCCCGTCGAACGGCGTGGCGATCCTGATCCCGCTGGCCTTTACCCTCGGCCTTGGCGCGACGCCTTCGCTGATCCTGCTGACCTCGGTCTACTACGGGGCGATGTATGGCGGGCGGATCTCGTCGATCCTGCTGAATATTCCCGGCGATGAACCGGCGATGATGACCTGCCTCGACGGCTATCCGATGGCGCAAAAGGGCATGGCCGGTCAGGCCCTGTCCCTGTCGGGCATCGCATCGTTTGTGGGGGCGTTCTTTGCCACCTGGGGCCTGATCTTTCTGGCGCCGCAACTGGTCAAGATCGCGCTGTTGTTCGGCCCGGCAGAATACTTTGCCCTCTTCGCGCTGGCCTTCATGACGCTCGGCGGTGTCTCCTCGACCAACCAGGCAAAATCGGCCTTTGCCGCCGCGCTCGGCCTCGGCCTCGCCATGATCGGCGTCGACACGCAAACCGGCGTGCCGCGGTTCACCTTCGGCGAAGTGCACCTCTATGACGGTCTCGACTTTCTTGTCGCCATCGTCGGCCTGTTCGCCCTGTCCGAGGTGTTCATCTTTCTTGAAAACCGCCACGGCGAAGCCGACGGCAAGAAGGAAAAGATGGTCATCGGGCGCCTGACGCCGCCGGCGTCGATGCTGAAGCAGACCACCCCCACGATGCTGCGTTCGACTGTTCTGGGCTTTCTGGCGGGCGTCCTGCCCGGCGCCGGGGCCTCGCTCGGTTCGTTCATCTCCTACTCGATGGAAAAGCGTCTGGTCGATCCCAAGGGCAAGACCTTCGGCAAGGGCGATCCGCGTGGTGTCGCCGCCCCCGAGGCCGGCAACAACGCCGCCGCCGGTGGCGCACTGGTGCCGATGCTGGCGCTCGGCGTGCCCGGTTCCGGCACCACCGCCGTTCTGCTGGCGGTGCTGCTGTCGCTGAACATCACACCGGGGCCGCTGCTGTTCTCGCAGAACCCCGATGTGGTCTGGGGCCTGATCGCGGCGCTGTTCATCGCCAACTTCATGCTGCTGGCAATGAACATCCCCATGGTCGGCCTGTTCACCCGCGTGCTGATGGTGCCGCCGCGCATCCTGATGCCCGTGGTGGCGATGATCAGCTTTGTCGGGATCTACGGCATCTCCGGGTCGTCCTTCGATTTGCTGGTGATGGTGGGCTTTGGTCTGCTGGGCTGGGTGCTGCGCAAGTTCGACGTGCCGCTGGTGCCCATCATCCTCGGCACGCTGCTGGGCAACTCGATGGAAAACAACCTGCGCCGGGCGATCACCATCGACAACGGCAACTGGTTCACGCTGGTCGACAGCCCGCTGGCGCTGACACTCTGGGCGATTGCCATCATCGGCTTCATCCTGCCGCTGATCATCGGTCGCAAGGTCAAGTCCCGCATGCATGAGCGTGGCGACGATGAAGGCTCTACCGCGGACTGACGCGGAAGGTCGCGACGGGGTCTGAAACCGGCCCAAAGGCCGGCCGGAACACCGTTCAAATACCGACGTGATACCGACACCCGCACCGACTGGCGCGGGTGTCTTTTTTCTTGCGCGTCCCCCTCGCTGGAAATCGCCTTGCAAACCGGCGCCGTCCTGCCCAAGCCTGTGCGCAGCCAGCTCAGGACCAGAACGAAAGAGGCCCCAGATGTCGCTGCTCTCGATCACCGAACCCGCCCGCGAAACACCGGTCGTGCACCAGACCGACGTGCTGGTCGTCGGCTCGGGTCCCGGCGGTCTGGCGGCCGCCCTTGCCGCTGCGCGCTGCGGAGCCGACGTGACATTGCTTGAACGTTTCGGCTGTTTCGGCGGCAATATCACCGTCGTCGGGGTCGAGGGATTTGCCTGGTATCGCCACGCGGCCACAGTCGAGGGCGGCGGCATCGGGTGGGAGTTCGAAGAGCGCGCAAAGGCCATGGGCGCCGCCACACCCGAGAGCCAATCCCTCAGCTATGAGCTTGATAGCGAAGGGTTTAAGCTGGTCGCGGATGCACTGGTCGAAGAGGCGGGCATCCATCCCATGCTGCACCGCCAGTTCGCCGCGCCGATCATGGAGGGCTGCACGATCCGTGGTGTTATCGTCGAATCCAAGGCCGGACGAGAGGCCATTCTGGCCAAACGCGTGATCGACGCCACCGGCGATGCCGACGTCGCCCTGCGGGCCGGCGCGCCCACCGTGAAGACCCCGGTCGAACAGATGCAGGCGGCCAGCGTGATGTTCCACCTTGCCGGTGTCGACAAGGCCGCGTTCATGGCCGGGGTCCGCGCCGATCCGCAGACCTACAAGGACTGGTCGACCGGGGAATGGCAGGTCGAAACGGACAGCAAGGAGGACGACATGTTTTCCCCCTTTCTGGCCAAGCCGTTCGCGCAGGCCCTGCGCGACGGGATAATTCCGTCTCATCTCAATACCATAGGTGGCACATGGGGTGCGGTACATGACTCGGGCGAGATGACCTACATGAACCTCGTGCACCTTGCGGGCTGCGACGGCACGGACCCCGACAGCATGACCCGGTTCGAGATCGAGGGCCGTAAGCAGGCGATGCACGCCATCAACGCCCTGCGCCATTATACCCCGGGCTGCGAGGGCGTGCGCCTGCGCAACTTTGGCATGTCCATCGGTATCCGCGACACGCGCAAGATCGACGCTGCCTACAACATGACCGAGACCGACGTACGCCAGCAGGGCCGGTTTGATGACAGCATCGGGATATATCCTGAGTTCATAGATGGTTACGGCGTTCTGATCCTGCCGACGACGGGACGCTACATGCAGATCCCCTACCGCTCCATGCTGCCCAAATCCGTGCGTCACCTGATCGTGGCGGGGCGTGCCACGGGCGGCGATCGCATCGCCCATGCCGCAACACGCAACATGGCCTGCTGCGCCGTCGCCGGTCAGGGCGCGGGTGTCGCCGCCGCCTGGTCAGTGCAGCACGATTGCGACTTTGCCGAGGTCGATATCAGCGCCGTTCAGGCGATCATCGTGAAACAAGGCGCGCGCATCCACTGACACCTTCTGCGGCAGCGGCGATGGACCACTTGGTGACCTCTGTGGCGGGGATCGCGCAATCGTGTAGCCCAAGTGATCGCCAAACAGCCTCAACAGACTGAAACGGCGGGGCAATTGCACTATCGTCAGGCGTGTATACGCCAGCGGATTTCGCACCCCTCCGCCAAGGTCCCGGACGCAAGAGGAGACAGTCAGATGCACAACGCCGAACACCACCGTCCCAAATGCCTGCCCGCCCACAGGCAACTGCTAGGCGCATTGGCGTTTGCAATAGCCCCCGTCGTCGCGGCGGCCCAAGGTTTCAACGACATCCCACCCAATGCCAGCGGACAGACCCCTGCTTTTGCAGACCAAACCCGCGCGCCCGTCATTGCCGACGATCTGCGCCTTGATCGTCAGGTCATTGCATCCGGGTTGGTCAACCCCTGGGGCATGGACCAGTTGCCTGATGGGCGATGGCTGGTCACCGAACGCCCGGGCCGCCTTCGGATCGTCTCTGCCGATGGCACCGTCTCGGAGCCTGTTGCCGGCCTGCCGGAAATCGACGCACGCCGCCAGGGTGGCCTGCTGGATGTGGTTGTTCGCCCGGACTTCGACCAGACGCACCGCCTGTGGTTCAGCTTTTCACAACCCAGGGGCAATGGCACCAATGCAACCGCCGTGGCCACCGGCGTGCTGTCACAGGATGAACAGCGCCTGGAACAGGTCAAGGTGATCTTTCAGCAACAGCCCGCCTGGGCATCGACCGCCCATTTCGGTTCGCGCCTGGTCTTCGATGGGAACGGCGCGCTCTTCGTCACGACAGGCGAACGGTCCCTGCCCGGTCCGCGCGCGCTGGCGCAGGACGTCGGGACGCATCTGGGAAAGGTGCTTCGCATCGACCCTATGGGGGGGCCCGCAGCAGGAAATCCCGACATTCCCGGAGGATTGCCCGAGATCTGGTCCTGGGGTCATCGCAACATCCAGTCCGCCGCGCTCGGACCCGACGGTGCGCTGTGGACGGTGGAACATGGCCCGCGTGGCGGCGACGAACTGAACCGTCCCGAGGCAGGGCGCAATTACGGTTGGCCTGTCATCACCTATGGTGAGGATTATTCGGGCCGTCCCATCGGCCAGGGATTGACCGCACAACAGGGGATGGAGCAGCCAGTCTATTACTGGGATCCGGTGATCGCCCCCTCGGGAATGGTGTTTTACGATGCTGCGATGTTTTCAGGCTGGCAGGGCAGCGCGCTGATCGGAGGGCTGGCAAGCCAAGCTCTGATACGGCTTGAGATTGACGGGGGCCGGGTGCGTGGAGAGGCACGGTACCTGGAGGGTCAAGGCCGTGTGCGGGACGTGGACCAAGCGCAGGACGGTGCCGTCATTCTATTGATCGACGCCGACGATGGTGCGCTGGTCCGCGTGACCCCTGCCCGCTGAACTGGCTTTAATTCTTCAATGAAATCGGCAGCTTGCGACAGCGCCACTTGACCTCCGGCGGATTGGCCACAAGGTTTCAGGCGGACGGAGGAAGTCGAATTTGACAGTATTGCAGCGCCCAGGTCGTACGACACACCTCAGCACCGAACCGGTGCCATCAACCGCATCGCGCGGTGACGAAAGGCAAGGAGATCCTTCGCGTTACGTTTCGTGGCGCGTGAAATCCGTGACCGGAGGCGCATCGCGACCTGCCAGCAGTCCGATCTGACGCTTCGCCCCCTGACACAACGACTGACGTGTTTCCACCGACAACAAGACGTTGCCGGCGGCGGAGCATGGCAAAAGCTTTTTGCCACCGCATCGACAGATTGGCTCAAGAGATAGGGGCCTGCGCCGCTCAGGTGGCCCATGCGTCAGCAATACCAAGAATGCGGACCAATGACGCGGGGCCGCGCGCTGTTACATCCGACCCCGTCACCGGACTTTTCAAAGGTTCGCGACAGGGTTGAGACAGCGATGCGCCCCGATCAGACCGCCAATGGAAGGACATGACAATGACCGACAAGAACCCCGACAAAGGCTATGTTGCCATTCTGGGCTGGAGCCTGAACGCCATCAATGCGATCGACCAGTTCGACCGCCGCTATGTCGTGGTGGCGCCGCCTTGGGCACAAGATTACTGCGCGCAAAATGACATCCCTTTCGTACCTTGGGATTTCGACCGTTTGAACGAACGCTCCTACGAGCTGGCGCAACAGCTGAAGGAGATGGGCGTCGACGTGGCGATCCCGATATTCGAAGAAACCGTGGAATGGGCCGGCGCGATCAACGCCGTGCTGCTGAACCAGCCGCGCCTGTTGGGACAGGCAATGCTGTTCCGCGACAAGTCACTGATGAAGCGGCGCGCTCAGCTGGGCGGTATCCGCGTCGGCGTGTTCGAAGAGGCACATGACCGCGGCGATGTGATCCGATTTTTGAAGCGGGTCAACCAGACCCTGCTCAAGCTGGATGGCGACGTGAACGATCCGATCCACTTCAAGGCCTTCGACAAGTCCGGCACCGCCGGGCACCGGGTGATCCGCAGTCCCGAAGACGTCGACAATATCCCCGAAGATGAATTTCCCGCCCTGCTGGAAAGCCACCTGGATGGCTGGGAGTTTGCGGTCGAGGCCTGGATCAAGAACGGCAAGATCCAGTTTCTGAACATTTCGGAATACGTCACGCTGGGGTATTCGGTCTTTGTGCCGGCCACGCCCGAACTGGAACAACACCGGGCGCGCATCACTGAACAGATCGAGAAACTGATCGAGACGTTCGAGATCGACTTCGGCTTCATCCACCCCGAGTATTTCCTGACCAGCGACAACACGCTGTACTTTGGCGAGGTTGCCTATCGCCCACCGGGCTTCAATGCCCTGGAGCTGATCGAGCGGGCATATAGTTTCAACGGCTATCAGGGCCTTGTCGTCGCGTTCGATCCCAAAACGACGCAGGAAGAACTGGACGCCTTTTTCCCGACACCAATCGAAGACGCCAAGGGGTTCGCCGGCTGCTTTGGCGTCTATCCGCGCCGCCGCGTGGTCAGCAAATTGGAAATTCCCCAGGAAACTGCCGATCACCCCTATTTCGAATTCCACGAGCTGGCGGATCCGCGCGAACAGAAGGTCGCGAAACGATCGGCCTTTGGCACACACTGGGGGCTGGCGTATTTCTTTGGTGACGACCCACACCAATTGCGCGATCTTCTCAAGCAACAAGAAGAACTGGACTATTACATCTGATGACTTCCTCCGGCACGGCCCCCGAGGGCCGCGAACGCGTCAATGACGGCGCGCGGGCGGCACGTCTTGCGGAAACGCTGGACGTGGCGATCGCGCGGCTGGAACCTGCGCGCCCCTTTGCCAAGCCGCGGTATCAGCGCGCCGTGCTGGATGTGACGGCGCGGCTGTTGCAGACCGAGGGTGGCCTGGACGTGATCCGTTCCCGCGCGATGCAGATGGATGCAGCGGGCTTGTTCGCCGGGTCTGATTGGGACCGGCCAGAAGCCTTGTTGCCGCAGTTGGTCGGCACCACGTTGATGGCTGACGACCCGATCTTTGTTGCACTTGAGGCTGCCAGCCTTGCCCGCTTTCTGGCGGTCGCGAACGGTGAGGGCCGCCACGAAAACCTGCACAAGGACATGGCGGTGCACTTTCTGACACAGGTGCTGGCCCTGAACCTGAAGGACATTTTCGGCCAATCCGATGAAGCGAGCCGGGCGCTCGGGGATCGAATGGTGATCAAGCGCCAACTGCTGAACTATATCTCGGAGCATATCGGGCTGACCGACGTGCTGGGCGTCCTGGTGAGCGAGATCTGGCGCTTGCTGGAGCAACGGTCCGTGCAGGTCGCCGTTGCCAAGGACATGATCGCCCAGATTGCCATCGCGCTGGATCAAAAAGGCACCGAGCCGGGCAGCGAACGGCTGGGCGCAGAGCGCCTGGTCAGCGCGTTGTTCGGGCCGACCGTCGCATCGTTGGACGATCCGGGCATCGACGTTTACCTGGATCGCATCGCCCATTTCGACGAAACCGCCCTGTCGCGCGAGGCAATGGGGTTTGCACGTGCGATGCACGACACCGGCCTGGTTTCAGACTATCATGCGGCCTTTCTTGTCTGGGCGCTCGACTATCGTGATCGCCCTCTGGTGCCCGAGGCGCTAGGCCTTGGCACGACAGGTCTGGACTGCTGGCGGCATTATCGTCGCCTGATCGAGGATCTGATCCGCACCGCCGTCAGCCCGACGACGCCACAGGCCGCCTATGGGCTGGCGATGCTGCTGGAGCGCGGCGTATTGCACCACGCGCCCATGGTCCCCGCGCTGCACCGTCACATGCAGCAAAAGGTGCAGGGGGACGCGCGCCAACGTCTGAGGCTGAGCTTTGGCGACGCTGTGTCGCCCGAGGCCCATCTGCTGGCAGGTGTGCTGCAGGTGATCGGACAGCCACTTGGCGTCGGCCAGGGCGCGAACCCGACCTGCCAATCCGCGCGCGCCATTTCGATGTGGGCGTTGATCGAGCCCGATTTCCTTTTGCACCTGATCTCTCAGGCCTGTGAATTCGACACCGTCTTGATGCAATTCGAAGGCACACAGATCAACTCTGCCGATCTACCGGCCGGCCTGGCCGGGCACGGCCCTATTGATGCCGATCCGGTTTCGGTTCTGCTGGTCTCGCATCTGGACAGGATCTACGCGGAAATGGGCCGCCTTTGCCTTGGCCGCGAAGGGGACCCTCACCGCTGGATCAATCCGCAGTTTCACGGCTGGTGGGTGGCGCGCGACTGTGCCGTGGCTGTTGACGTGGCAACGGGTGAACTGGCCGGGTACGACCGTTTCCTGCGTCGTTTCTTTGCGGCCTATCATCCGCATCACAACGGCGACCGCCCCGTCAGCCACCCCCAGCCTGCCGGAATTGCCGTCACCGACCCGAACCAGCAGTTCGTCGGCTGGCACGCCATCGCGATCCTGCGGGTCAGCGCAGATCAGGCCGGTGTCATGCGCGTCTATTTCTACAACCCCAACAACGACAGCGGCCAGGATTGGGGCGGGGGCGTCGTCGTATCGACCAGCGGCAACGGGGAACGCTATGGCGAGGGATCGCTGGAATTTGGCCAATTCCTGTCCCGGGTCTACCTGTTTCACGATGACCCACTGCGCAGCGCCGAGGCGGCCGATGCGGTTCCCGACGCAGAATTGCCCCCGATCCATGCGCAGGCCGCTGCCAGCTGGGCCGCGGATCGCCTGCCGCAGGCAGCGCCTGCCGTCGTGCAGGATAAGATGGGCACGGAGCCGCCCGAATAGAGGCCCCTATGGGACGGCCTGGCGCGTGTCGTTACGGCCAAGCAGGGATTGAAGGATCTCGCTGCTGAGGGCGACAAAGTTCTCGGCAGCCTGCGACAGCGGCATCTCGGCGTTTGATGCAAAGGCAAAGCGATGGGTCAGGGTCGGGGCGAGCGGTCGTTTGGTAACGGGCAGATGGTCAAAGTCCCGCGCCATCAGCTCATTGACCAGAGTCAGGCCAAGACCCTCGGCAACCAGCGAACAGGCCGACAGGACCGAGTGCGCCTCGACGCGCACATTCGGGGCCAGACCGGACATCCAGAAGGCTTCGTCAAGTTCGCGACGCGGCGCCCGCATGCGCCCCAGAAGGATCAGTGGTTCGGCGCGCAGGTCTTCCATCGTGATAACCGCCTTTTGCGTCAGCGGATGCCCGTTGGGCATGACGCAAACAGTATGCGCCTCGATCGACGGACGCAGGTCCAATCCCGCGCGCTGGACCGGGATACGCAGAAACCCGACCTCGGCACGGTCATCCAGAAGCATCCGTTCGATGGTGTCATACGGGCCCGAGTGCAATTCGATCTGAACGCGATCGTTCGCCTCAAGGTATTGGCGCAAGATACGCGGCAGGATCGACAGGGTCAGGCTGGCCGGAACGGCAATACGCAGCCGTATCGCCGAAGAATTGCCACGCTTCAGGTCGCCTGCCAGATGCTGCAACTGCTGACCGCGATCCACCATGCCAAAGATCTTGCCCTGCAACGCCACGCATTCGCGCGTCGGCACCAGCCGCCCCTTGTCACGGCGAAACAGTTCGAGGTTCAGTTCCCTTTCCAGTTGCGTGACCCTGCGCGAAACTGCGGACTGCGTGATGCCCAGTGTGCTGGCGGCCGCTTGCGTAGAGCCCTGCTCGATGACAGCCCGGAACGTTTCTAGAAGGTTGAGCTGCATTTATATTCCCGCTGCGCATAGGCTCTCATGATTTTGTCATAATCTTGCATAGATTCGAATCTTCGCGCAAGTTTTCGTCAAAACAGGGACAGCCATCAAAACCATGCCATACGCCAGTCCGCCACAGTCAGGTCAACAGTCGGGCAAACTCCCCGCGCGCCTCTTGCCCTTCGGCCACCGGAGCGCACCATGACAGTCTTTATTCTTCGTCGTGTCTTGCAGGCGATACTGGTTCTGGCGATCACGTCGCTTGTGGTTTTTCTAGGGGTTTATGCCATCGGTGATCCGCTGGAGATCCTGTTGCCGGCAGACGCCTCGATGGCGGAACGGGCACAGGTCACCGCATCGCTGCACCTGGATGACCCGCTGGCGCTGCAATACTGGAACTTTATCGTTCAGGCGCTGCAAGGAAATTTCGGGCGCAGCTTCGTGTTCAACCGGCCTGCTCTGGAGGTCATCTTTGAACGCCTTCCCGCGACGCTGGAGCTGGTCACGACGTCGCTGATCCTGTCGCTGATAATCGGTATTCCGTTGGGCTTTCTGGCCGGCACCCGCCCCCGTACGGTCACGGACGAGACGATCATGACCGGGTCGATCCTGGGGTTTTCCCTGCCGAACTTCTGGCAGGGCATGATGCTGATCATGATCTTTTCAGTCTGGCTGGGGTGGCTGCCGTCGACCGGGCGTGGCGACACCGGGACGATACTGGGGGTCCGGACCAGTTATGCGACCTGGGATGGGTTCGTGCATCTGCTGCTACCTGCAACCAACCTGGCCCTGGCGCAAATCGCGCTGGTCATTCGCCTGACACGCACAGGCGTACAGGAAACCATGCCGCTTGATTTCGTGAAATATGCCCGCGCACGCGGGATTTCCGAACGGCGTATCCTGTCCGTGCATGTCTTCAAGACGATCCTGATCCCCATTGTCACGGTGCTGGGCATCGAATTCGGGTCGCTGATCGCCTTTGCCGTCGTGACCGAGACGATCTTTGCATGGCCCGGCGTCGGCAAGTTGATCATCGACTCGATCAACATGCTCGATCGGCCCATCGTCGTCGCCTACATCCTGGTCATCGTGTCGATGTTCATCGTGATAAACCTTGTGGTCGACGTGCTGTATTCGCTGCTCGACCCCCGCATCCGGAGCCGCGCATCATGATTGCCGCACGCATCAGGGGCGAAAGCATGGGCGCGCGGATTGCACGTGGCCTGCTGTCCAGTCCCAAGGCCACCATCGCCGCGATCATCTGCGTCGTGTTGATCACATCGGCCATCCTGGCGCCGCTGATCGCGCCGCAAAACCCATATGACCTGACCGAAATCGACTTTTTCGATGCCAAGTTGCCGCCGATGTCCGAAGGCTACACCGGCATGACCTACCTGCTGGGCACCGATGGGCAGGGGCGCGACATGCTGTCGGCGATGCTGTACGGATTGCGCACCTCGCTGGCGGTCGGCGTCACGGCCGGGCTGCTTGCCATGATGGTGGGCACCGCGCTTGGCCTGGTTGCCGCCTACCGAGGCGGGGTCATCGACAGCTTCATCATGCGGTTCGTCGACCTGATGCTGGGTTTTCCGACAATCCTTGTCGCCTTGATGATCCTCGTCGTCTTCGGTCAGGGGGTCGACAAGGTGATCCTGGCGCTGGTGTTCGTGCAATGGGCCTATTTCGCCCGCGCGGTCCGTGCCACGGCCATGGTCGAAACCGGAAAGGAATACGCCGAGGCGGCGCGATGCCTGGGGATTCCGGCGTGGCGCATCATGGGCGGGCATATTTTGCCCAACTGCCTGCCCCCCCTGATCGTGATCGCAACGATCCAGGTGGCCGGGGCGATTGCCGCCGAGGCGACGCTTTCCTTTCTTGGCATCGGCCTGCCGATCACCGAACCGTCGTTGGGCCTGCTGATTGCCAATGGCTATCAGGTCATGTTGGCCGGGTTGTACTGGATGTCGGTCTATCCGGGCCTGCTGCTGCTGGTGCTGGTCTTTTCGGTCAATATCGTCGGTGACCGCCTGCGTGAAATCCTGAACCCGAGGTTGGCCCAATGAGCGAGCATCTTTTGGAGGTGCGCGGGCTGCGCACATGGTTCGAGACACCCAAAGGCACCGTCAAGGCGGTGGATGGCGTGGATCTGACCCTGAACCGGGGCGAGATCCTGGGCCTTGTCGGGGAAAGCGGGTCGGGAAAGTCGATCACGGGCTTTTCTCTGCTGGGGCTGGTCGACCCGCCGGGCAAGGTTGTCGAGGGCGACATACGGTTTCAGGGCGAAGACCTGCGCGCGGCCTCGGCGCGCCGGCAACGGGCGCTGCGCGGCAATCGCATCGCGATGATCTTTCAGGATCCGATGATGACGCTGAACCCGGTCCTGCGGATCGGCACCCAGATGATCGAGACTGTGCAGGCCCATGAAAAAGTGTCGAAATCCGAGGCGCGCAGGCGGGCGAGAGATGCCTTGGGGATGGTTGGCATTCCCCACCCCGAGGAACGTATAGACGCATATCCGCACGAGTTTTCCGGCGGGATGCGGCAGCGAGTGGCGATTGCCATCGCCCTCTTGCACAAACCCGATCTGATCATCGCGGATGAACCCACGACCGCCCTGGATGTCACCATCCAGAGCCAGATCCTGTCCGAGGTCCAATCCCTGACGCGCGATCTTGGAATGGGCCTGATCTGGATCAGCCATGATCTGGGCGTGGTCGGACAGTTGGCCAACAAGGTGGCCGTGATGTACGCGGGCCGGATCGTCGAGCGTGGCGCGGTAGACGACGTTCTGGACCGCCCCCGCCACCCCTATACGCGCGGGCTGCTCGACAGCCTGCCGATGGAGAATGACCGCGGCCAGCCCTTGCGTCAGATCCCCGGCAACGCGCCGCCGCCGTTGAACCGCCCCGAGGGCTGTCCCTTTCGCCCCAGATGTGCCCGCGCCAGCGAGGCCTGCCTGGCAGAACCCGCGGAAACCGGCACCGCTGCGCGGGCGTGGCGCTGTTTCCATCCGCTTGAACAGACGGGGGTCTTTGCATGACCGATGCGCAACCGATGATCGAGGCCGCCGGCGTCATCAAGAATTTCCGCCGCAAGACGGACCTGGCCGAACGGATCGCCATGCGTGTCGGGCTGGCACAAGAACCCGGCACCGTCCATGCGCTCGACGATGTTTCGCTGAGCATCCGACGTGGCGAGGTGGTCGGACTGGTCGGGGAATCCGGCTGCGGCAAGTCCACTTTTGGCCGGGCAGTCGCCGGGATGCTCCCCCTCACGGGCGGAGTGGTTCGGCGCAACGGTCAGGATATCGCGAAATTGAAGGGTGCCGAGGCCCGCGCCATGCGTCTGGCGACGCAAATCATCTTTCAGGACCCAATGTCATCGCTCAATCCGCGCAAGAAGGTGCTGGAAATCATCGGCGAAGCCCCGCGTCTGCACGGGCTGGTTGCCCGGGGCGGTGTCCGGAATCTGGTCGAGGGGCTGATGGATCAGGTGGGTCTGGACCCGGCAATGATCAATCGCTATCCGCACCAGTTTTCGGGCGGCCAGCGGCAGCGGATCGGCATCGCACGCGCCCTGGCCGTGAACCCCGATTTCCTGATCTGCGATGAAAGCATCGCCGCGCTCGACGTGTCGATCCAGGCCCAGGTCATCAATTTGCTGGTCCGCCTGCGCCAGGACCTGTCGCTGACGTTGCTGTTCATCAGTCACGATCTGTCGGTGGTACGCTATATCTCGGACCGCGTCGTGATCATGTACCTTGGCCGCGTGGTGGAAAGCGCCCCCACAGATCGGGTTTTTGCCGCCGCGCGCCACCCCTATACGCAGGCGCTGCTGGAGGAAATCCCGCGCATTGATCGGCGCGGCCACCGCTTTTCCTCGGTAAAAGGCGAAATCCCGTCGCCGATGAACCCGCCAGGGGGCTGTCATTTCCACCCGCGCTGCCCATTGGCGATGGACCGCTGCCGGGTCGAGCGCCCGATGCTGAAACAGGCCGGGCGCGATCACGCGGTCGCCTGCCATCTGGACGGGGGCTTTGGCCGCCCCAAGCCGACACTCTTTCCCACTCAAAGCACGTTGCAGGCCGCCGAAAGCGGACTGCTCTGAATAAAAACACCATCCAACAAGGAGAAATGACATGAAACTGGCAAAAACCGCAGTCCTTGCGGCCCTGCTTTCCAGCACATGGCTGATGCCGGCCATGGCCCAGGACCTCACCATCGGGCGTGCGTCCGAGCAAAGTTCGATCGATCCGCAGTTTTCGCGGACCGGGAACAACCAGATGACGTCGGCCATGTTCTTTGACAGGCTGGTCGACTTTGGCCCCAACCTGGAGATGACCCCGGGCCTTGCCGAAAGCTGGGAGGTCGAAAACCCGACAACCTGGGTGTTGCACCTGCGCGATGGCGTGACCTTTCACGACGGATCGGCCTTTACCGCAGACGATGTGATCTTTTCGCTTGAGCGCGCGGACGAAGTGCCGAATTCGCCGGCGCCTTACACGGACATGGTGTCGGCCGTCGCCTCGATGGAAAAGGTCGATGACCTGACCCTCAAGATCACCACGAACGCCCCTGCCCCGACGCTGATGCAGGATATCGGTCGGGTCTTCATCATTTCCAATGCCGCATCTGACGGCAAGGCGAGCGAGGATTTCAACAGCCCGGCGACCGCCGTGGGCACCGGCCCCTACATTCTTGAGGAATGGAAGCCGGGTGAAACCCTGACCATGAAGGCGAATGATGCCTATTGGGCGGACGTGCCGGAGTTCAAGGACGTCGAAATCCGCTATATCTCGAACGACGCGGCCCGGGTTGCGGCGCTGCTGTCGGGTGCCGTCGACGTGATTGATGCCGTGCCGCCGCAGGACGTGCCCCGTGTCGATGGCACCGACGGCCTGCATGTCTTTTCCGCCGCATCGGGGCGGGTGATCTATTTCGGCCTGTCCATGCGCTTTGATCAGGCCCCCGGCGTGACCGACCTGGACGGCAACCCCCTGTCGGAAAATCCGTTCAAGGATGTGCGCGTACGCAAGGCCGTGTCGCTGATGATCGACCGCAAGCTGATCGTGGATCGCATCCTGGGCGGCTCGGGCGTGCCTGCGGGCCAACTGGCCGGCGAAGCGCTTGGCGGACATAACCCTGACGTCAAGCCCGATGAGGTGGACGTGGCCAAGGCCAAGGAACTGCTGACCGAGGCAGGTTATCCGAATGGGTTCGGCATCACCGTCTACAGTTCAAACGACCGTTTTCCGGGCGATGGCGATCTTGCCCAGGCTCTTGGGCAGATGCTGGCGCGGGGCGGGCTGAAGGTGAACGGGGTCGAGGCCCTGCCCTATTCCGTCTATTCCAAGGCCGCATCCGCGGGGGATTACGGCGCGTTCGTCTTCTCCCTCGGGGCGTCGACACCGAATTCGGCACCGCTGCTTCAGGCCTTGCTGCACACCTACGACAAGGACCGCGGCATGGGCGCGTTCAACCGCGTCCGGTTTTCGGACCCGGCCTATGACGCAGCCCTGGAAGAGGCGTTGCAGGAGTTCGACCCCGAGGTGCTGGACGCCAAGTTGCAGGACCTGACCACCATGGTCTTTGCCGAACAGCCCATCGTGCCGCTGTACTGGCAGAAGGTGCATTGGGGCCTGAAAGACGGGCTGAACATCAACGAAGGCCTGTCCGAACAAACCCTGCCGCAAAACGTGAGCTCTGCTGAATAATGACACCGATGACCACCTCTGAACCTGTTGTGACCGATATGGTATCCCTCACTCCGGCGGAACACGCGGGGCCAGGGGTGGTCGTGCATCGCAATGTCATGGTCGCGATGCGGGACGGCGTGCGGCTGGCAACGGATGTCTATCGTCCCGTTGCCGCCGACGGCAGCCCAGACGCCACGCCGCGCCCCGTGATCTTTGAGCGTACACCCTACGACAAGGCGGGGACGCCGCGCACGGAACTCTCCGTGGCGTCCCCCACCCCGCAAACCCGGCAAGAATTGGCGGTTCGCCTGGTCGCGGAGGGATACGTGGTCATCTGGCAGGATTGCCGGGGCCGCTACGCGTCCGAGGGCAACTTTACCAAGTATCTGAACGAAGCCGAAGACGGCTATGACAGCATGGTCTGGATTGACGGCCAGGCCTTTGGCAACGGTCGTGTCGGCACCATGGGCCTGAGTTATGACGCGCATGTGCAGATGGCCCTGGCCTGTCTGAACCCGCCGGGCCTGGCCTGCATGGCCGTGGATTCGGGCGGTTTTTCCAACGCCTTCACCTGCGGTATCCGTCAGGGTGGCGCGCTGGAGATGAAACAGGCGACCTGGGCCTACAACCGCGCGATGGAGGCCCCCCTGGCCGCCGCCGACCCAGCCATCCTGAAGGCGATCCAGTCGGAGAGCCTGGCGGACTGGATGACGCGTACCCCCTGGACACGGGGGCGCTCTCCCGTGCGGTGGGATCCGGATTACGAAGGGTATCTGCTGGACCAGTGGCAGCACGGCACATTCGACGCCTTCTGGAAAAAGACCGGCATTTGGGCCGCAGGATATTACGAGACATTCCCCAAGATCCCGATCGTGTTCATGTCAAGCTGGTATGACGTCTACGTCCAGACGACGCTGGAAAATTACATGGGGCTGAAGGGTTTGGCCGACCGCCCCCTGACGCTGATCATGGGCCCCTGGACACACGGCAACCGGTCCCGGCGGGTATTCGGGGACGTCGACTTTGGCCCCAATGCGACCCTTGATGGTCAGGTCGATCAGGACTGGCTGACCTTCCGGCTGAAGTTCTTTGCCCGATGGCTGAAGGATGAGCACGTCTCTCTGCGCGATGAACGGGTGCACCTGTTTGCCATGGGGGGCGGGTCGGGCCGCCGTACCGCCGAGGGGCATCTGGATCACGGTGGGCAATGGATCGAAGTCGCGGACTGGCCTGTTCCCGAGGCCGAACCGCTGCACCTGCATCCCCGCCCGGACATGACCCTCGGCGCGCCGCAGGATGGCGTATTGAGTTATACCTACGATCCTGTCGACCCTGTCCCGACGATTGGCGGTGCGCTGACGTCAGGCGAGCCTATCTTTGAAGGCGGCGCCTTCGATCAGACCGAGGATGCGCGGTTTTTCGGCTGTACCACACCGGGCTTGCCGCTGATCGCCCGACGCGACGTGCTGAGCTTTGAGACGCCGCCGTTGGAGGATGACCTGCTGATTGCCGGCCCCGTGACCATGCGCCTGCGGGTCTCGACCGACGCACCGGATACCGACTTCACGGCCAAGCTCGTGGATGTTTATCCGCCCTCCGAAGATTACCCGCGCGGCTATGCGATGATCATAACCGACGGCATTTTCCGGGTACGGTATCGAAAGGGATACGACCGCCCTGAACCTGTCGCCCCGGACGAAGGCGCGTTCGACATCACCATCACCCCCTTCGCGACGGTCAACCTGTTTGCCAAGGGGCACCGGTTGCGGTTGGACATCTCCTCCTCGAACTTTCCCAAGTACGACATAAACTTCAACACCGGGGACCCCGAGGGGACGGCCCGCGGCGGTCGGCCTGCCCGCAATACCCTCCACCTGGGGCAGGACAGCGTGCTGGAACTGAGCGTCCTTCCCTCTCCCCCCGCGCCCGCGACGAACCGGTAGGCGGCGCACACCTGCACCGCCCCGACTTCACCTGCACCGACATATCGGCTAGGTCGCTGTCAAAATGCGATGATAGGAGTTCCGGCATGTTGCCTTGGATCGAACTGGCGACAGCGGCGGCACCGCAGGGGGATACCCTCAGGCTGTTCCGGCGGGGCGATGAATATTCGATCCGCCTCGGCGGCGGAAACGAGCTGATGAACAGTCGGCTTGGCGGGTCGGAGGAGGCGCTGGCGACGCTGGCGCTGGACCGCATCGCGACAAAAGGCGCACCGCGTGTGCTGATCGGCGGCCTTGGCATGGGGTTCACGCTTAGGGCGATGCAGGCGGTTGCGCCGCACGACGCCCAGCTGATCGTTTCCGAAATTGTGCCCGACCTGGTCGACTGGGCGACGGCGCACATGTCTGCGGTATTCGGGACATGCCTGGCCGATCCCCGCGTCGAGATCCGAACCGGCGACGTGGGCGATGAAATTCGCAACGCCAGCGGCGCGTTCGACGCCATCCTGCTGGATGTGGACAATGGGCCGGATGGTCTGACCCGAACCGACAACGACGCGTTGTACAGCAACACTGGCCTGAGAGCGGCAAGGCGCGCTCTGAGCGTTGGCGGCGTCCTGTCCATATGGTCGGCAGCACCGGATGCGGCATTTACCAAACGTCTGTCACGCTGCGGTTTTGCTGTGCAGGAACAATTGGTTCGCGCCGGACGGACGCGGCGGGGGCCACGTCACACGATCTGGACGGCGGTGCGTGACGGCCCCTGAGGCCAAAGCGCCGCGACCCTAATCCGGCAAGGCACCTGCCAGCCAGGCAATGCAATGTCGCGCGCCTTGCAAGGCTTCGTCCGCCGTGTCGAACCGGGCCGATCCGTGATGCCCGATTGCGTACCAACCGCGCCCGTCTTCGGGGTCGCGACGATATTCGTCGAATCCGTAGCTGCCATCGGGGCGCATGAAAATATCAACGCACAGACATTCGCCCGCGAGATTGATCGATCGGATGACCTTGTTGATATGCGCCATGTCCTGATTTCCATCGCCGGTTCGCAACTGTCGGCCATCGCCGGTCGCAGCATTTTAGCCAGCGCGTGCGAGCGCGGTGAAAGCAGACAGCCAAATTTTCGGGATGGTTTTTATGGTACCGCCTCCCCGGCTTGAACGGGGGACCTCTGGATCCACAATCCAGCGCTCTAACCAACTGAGCTAAGGCGGCACGTGGGGGGTGACTTACCGAGGCCGGCCGGTGAATGCAAGAGGCAGAAAGTGGAAAATGTCGCCACCCTGCAAAGTCATGTTTCGCGGCAGGTGAGCGGAGACGAACTCCCCGCGCGCTGAAGGACTGCGAAGGCGATTGATTCCCGCCCTGGCCCGGTGTCTGCTGGTGTGGCGCGGTCCCTTTGGGCCCGGCGCTTTCCCTTGCAAAAAGGGGCGCGGGGCTGTAGCGATCCGTGATTATTTTCGGAGAACCGCCATGGGCATCGACACTGAACGCGACATCGAAGCGAACCTGCAAATCGGCCCGACCGATTCCGGCATGGTCCGCCTGTTCATTGAAGCTGGCAGCACGGAAATTCCAATGGATTTCGAACCTGAAGAGGCGCTCGAAATCGCTGAGGAACTGCGCGCTGCAGCGCAGGCTGCGGCCTCTGTCAGCAAGAAGAAACGCCGTTAAGGCATATCGGCACGGCGCCACGGCCCACAGAGCACATGCGCCGTGCCCTCTATCGCTGTATCAGATCCGCGGATCGCGAACCCCCTGAAGGCGCCGCGCGGCGTCGCGGGCAAACTTGCGCGTCATCGCCGCGCGCCGTGCCCCGGCCAGTTTCTGTTCGTCCGGCATCCGCACGATTTCCCCACCGTAGGCATCTGCAATGATCAGGCCGCTGGCCTCTGGCAAAAGGTCCAGCGGGAATTCGGCGTCGACTGCCCAGAAGAATCGGTCGCACCAGTCCAGGTAGCCCTGCCATTTGGCATCGGACATGAAATCGGCCCGGCTGGACTTGCACTCGACCACCCAAAGCGCGCCCTTGGGTCCGACAGCCATGACATCGACACGCTTGCCGCGTTCAGGCACGAACTCCTCAAGGCAGGCGAAATCGTGGGTGGCAAGCAGACGACAGACACCGCGTGCCAGAAGCTGGCCGGGCTGCGGTGCGGAGGGATCGGGGACAAAAGTTGTAACTGGCATGGGCCGAGTCTTGAACATTGCGTGAACAAACGCAAGTGCCGGTGGTGTTGTGCCACTTTGCCTCTATCTGTGTCTGAGCGCCGTCCGGCGCGCCCGAGCAGGAGAAGCCCTTGACCCCAGATGACACGCCGCCACCCGCCCCCCTGCTGCCTGATGGCACTCCGTTGCATTCCACGGCGCCCGCGCAGCGGCCTGTCACGGATCGTGGCGCACGAATGGCACGGGAACTGGAAGGACACCTGGCCTACCTCGAGACGTTCACAGGGGCGGCGCTTGGCGTTCTGTCGGTTGCGTCAGGCATCTACACCTACCTCGGGGTCAGCTCGCTTCTGGATGGCGACGGGCCGATGCTGGCCTTTGCGGCGATTGCCTATGCGGTGGCCGTGTCGACGGGGATTTTCGTGTTCTGGTCCTACATGATGCGGCTGTTCCCCGCGATGCGCACGGCGCGGTCGCGTGCGGGTCTGCTGGGGGCCATGGGCCTTGGGTCGCTGGCCATCATCGCGATGTCGTCCTGGTTGAATGCGGCGGCGCTGGCGGGGGGTGCGGCCGTCGAACAGCACCTGGCCGAAACCGTTCAGGACTATCAGGTCTCGCTTGAGCGGGCTCATGAAATTGCGCTGTCGGCGCAGGCACTTGAACGTGACGTGTCGCGCACTCAGCAAAGCTTTGCCGACCTGTCTGAGCAAGAAGCCTCAGGCGGTCTGTCTGGCTTTGCCGGGCGCGGTGCGGTGTTTCGCGTGTTGCGCCAGAAATCAGAGGAACTGGCCGCCCTGCAATCGCAGATCGAGGCACAAGGGCCCTTGGTCGAGGCGGCCTTTGCCGAGGGCAACGCGCTGTTGAGCCGTATGCGCGCCCTGACCGTCGAACCCGGCCCGGTCGAGGCCCGCTCCGTCGACTTTTCGGAGCAGGCGGTCGAACTGGCCGGCATCATTGCACAGATGCGGCAGTTGTCCGTCGCGCCGCTGGTCGCCCGCGCGGCGCAGGATCTGGCGGCCTCGGTTGTCCTGCCTGAACTGGACGGCGCGAACGAGACGACGCGCGGCGCGCAGGGGGCGACCATCACCTCGGTGCTGGGCGTGTTGCAACAGCGCGCCACCACCTTGGAGCAGGCAGCCTCCGAAGTGCTGGCCATGACCCCTGCCCCGGAGGTCACATATACACCGATATCGGCGGCAGATGCCGTCATCCGCTATGCCGGGAACTTTATTCCCAGCTGGGCCGGGGCGATCGCCATCGACCTGTTGCCGGCCGTACTGGTGCTGATCCTGGCTGTCACGCAGACGGCGATCCGGTCGGGGCGTGAGACCGCACCGATCGAGGATCGAATGACAATCGCTGAGTTGCGCGCGGCCCTGGTGGCGGCGCGCGATGTCGACACGGCCCTTGGTGAAGGGCGCGGGAAAACCCCATGACCGAGGACGCAGCGCAGCGCCCAGGCATCGGTTCAGGGACAGGCCGGGATCGGGACATGCGCACCGGCCGCACCGCTGGCGATGACCCCGAGGACCCCGTCCTGGCGGGCAGGAATCAAGCGGATGAGAGCCCTGGCGGGACGCGCCGCCAGCGCCGTCATCGGGCGCCCAAGGCCCCGGTTTCGCGTATCATGGCGGGCGTGCTGATCTTTCAGCTGGGCCTGTGTGCATTGCTGTTTGCCGGGGATCTGAGCGAGGGGCTGCGCCTGCCCGGCTGGGGCCCGAGGGCGCCCGAATTTCAGCTGCCAACCTCGCCCGGCGATCAGACGCGGCGCTATGATCCGCGCGACCTGCCAGCCACCCAACCCGCCGGGCCGGACAGCGCGCCGAGTGGGCCGATGCCGGACCGGTTGGTGCTGCGCCGCGAGGGTGCTGACTGGCGGCTGATCGGCACCATCGCACCGGGAGATGCGGACAGGATCATCCGCCAGATGGAGGCCGCGGCGGACCCCGAGACGCCGATAGAAGGGACACCCGAGGGCACGCCTGCGCCGGTGCCGACGCGCGTGTTGCTGAACTCTCCCGGCGGGTCGGTTGGGGATGCCCTGAGGCTGGGCCGACACCTGCGCCAAAGCGGGCTGGACACCGCCCTTCGGGCCAGCGACGTCTGCCTGTCGGCCTGCCCCTATCTGCTGGCGGCGGGCACCCGACGCATGGCCGAACCGGGCGCGAGAATTGGCGTGCATCAGCATTATTTCGGGGAAAACACGCTGCTTCCGGCCTTTACCGCAGTGTCGGATGTACAGCGCGGGCAAGGGTTGGTGATGCAATACCTGGATGACATGGGGGTGGACACGATGATCATGACCCACGCCCTGGTCACCCCGCCCGACGAGATCTACCTGCTGGAGCCTGAGGAGCTGGAGGACTACGGCCTGCTGACGGAACCGATGGCGCGTCTTTGATCGACAAATCAAGACCTTGCCCGCCATTTCCAACGCTTGAGCCACGCCTTTGACGATCACCGGCGAAACGAATTTGCAAAATTCGATACGGCGCCCCCTTGCCGGGTTGCCTGCAAACGCCTAACTGATGCTGAGGCGGGTGCTGCCCTTCTCGTGAACGGTTACATTCCGGTGGCCTTAAGCAAATCCGAGGGAGCTGGCTCTGTCCGGGCCCTGGTCCGGTTACCTGGCGCCCACCTGATCATCAGGTCCTCGGGAATGCACTAACCAAACGGTTGCGTTGCGGGCCCGCCACTTTCCCCCGACTCTATCGCACAAGCCGCCCGTGGCGGTGGCGCCCCCGGAGACGGCTGATGCGACGGCGGCTGCGCTGACGCCCGGCTGCGCGTGGGCAATGGTTTCATCTGCAATGGTTAACGCTGCGCGCAGGGTGTCGGTGCGACGTCGGTCGCAGCGCGCGGCGACTCGGCGCGATATGCCAGGGAAACAAGGCGAATGGCCGAAATCCGAACGTCGGTATCCGAACGGTATCTGTACGGTATCTGAACGGTGCAGGCCGCCCGCCCCGGGCCGGGTTAAGGCAGCGTGCGGTGTCAAGGCAGCGGAGGAGCACGACCCGTCGGCGCACAGCGCGGGCGGCACCCGGAGCCGAGGTCGCGCCCGCCGTGTGCCAGGCTGGATCAGGTACGGGAGTGGGCCACCGGGGAATATCCCCGCGCCGCGCTGCGTCTGGGCCCGCGACGGTCAGGCGCCGGGGCAAGCTGGCGCGCGGACTGGCCGAGACGACGACGGACCCTGCCGGGGCACGCGGTCTTTGGCAGGCTGGTCTGGGCAGATGCACGGAAGGCGGAACAGTGGGCGGTGCAGAGGGCATCGCGGCACAGAAGGCGGCACAGAGGGAGGCACGGAGGGAGGCACAGGGCGCGACTTGTGCGCGTCGGGCGGACCGTCGCGGCCTGTTGCGATTGGGCGGCGGCAACGGCCAACGACAGGGCCACCATCATGCGCCACATCGCTTTCCTTTCCGGTGCCGCGCGGCGCGGGTCGAGCGGCGAGGATGCGGGCGCGGGATCACGCGCCCAGATCGAGGTCGCGCGACGGGACCCCCATCGCTTCGGCAATCCGGCGCATGTCATCGACCGAGATCCGCCGCTTTGGCCCGCGCAGCAAAAGCCCCCAGTTGCCGGGATGATCCCGCGTCAGGTCCAGCCTGTCCAGAAGCGGGCGGATGGGCGCGGGGCGGGCCCCGGGCAGATAGGCCACGTCGACCCGGTAGGGATGGAACCCCATGGCCTGCGTGGCATGATATGGCGCGTCTGAGGTGACGCGGCCTATCGCGGTAAAGGCCTGAACCGGCGCGCCCGTTCCCATGCCCTGGCGCGGGGCATAATAGGCCAGCCAATCGCCCTTTCGCAGCGCCTTGACCGCGTCGTGCCTGCCGTGGCCCAGCTGGGCAAAGCCACCGTCGACACCGCCCTGTACATGGTCAGCCGAGGCGATGCCGATCCAGCAGGTCATGACTTTGGCCCATCCGGCGCCCGGCCCGCCTGTTCCGCGGTATGTGCGGTGATCGTATAGCCGAAGGGATCCTGAAAGGCGAAGTAGCGACCGAAGGGGCCATCCTTGGGGGCGAAGGCGATGGTAACGCCCCGGGTCTGGAGATGTGCGTGCAGCGCGTCGGCGTCGTCGCAGCCGAACCACAGGGCAATGCCGTGGCCGAGCGGGCGGGTCGCCCCGAGGTCAACGACGGGGGTGCGCACGGCAAAGGGGATCGGCCTTGTATCGAAAACCACCGCGCCCGGGGGCGCGAAGGGCGCCGGGGTCAATCCGACGATCTGCGTATAGAAGGCGCGGGCGGCGTCGAGGTCGGCCACCTGAATACCGATGAAGTCGGGGCCGATGAGGTGGGGTTGTGTGGAGTGGGGTTCGGTGGAGTGGGGCATGTCGATTGTGTTCCGTCGGCTATGACATTAATATCAGGGGACTGATATAATATAAGCCCACTGATATTGAAAGCTGAAAGATGCCACCACCCGAAAATGACGTGCCCTTCACCCCGCACGAGTCGCTGGGCTATGCCTTGAAGCGCGCCCAACAGGCGCTGCGCCTGCACATGGACAGGCGGCTGAAGGCGTTTGGCCTGACGGCGCCGCAGTACAACGTGCTGTGCAGCCTGGAGGCGGAACCGGGGGCGTCCAACGCCCAGCTGGCGCGGCGCGCCTTCGTGACGCCGCAAACCATGCAATCCATGTTGGTCAAGCTGGAGCGCGCCGCCCTGATCGAGCGGACCCCGGATAGCGACCATGGCCGCATTCAGCGCACGCAGCTGAGCCGGTCGGGACGTGAAACCCTTAGCAAGGCGCATCAGGCCGTTCAGGAAACAGAGCGTCTGGCGCAGGCGGCAGCCTCTCCCGACGCGATGAAGATGCTGTTGCGCGTTGCCGAGGCGCTGTCGTAGCGCAACCGCGAGGTGGGGGAGGCCAGAGGAAGGCCAGAAGAGGGAGGCGAGAGGCCCCGGTGGGACCGGGGGGCCGTTTGGGGGGGCGCTGGTGGGCTGTGTCAGGCCCGCATGTATTGCCACCCGTCGCGCTGGCGTTCGGCCAGATGCAGGACGGCGGCGGTGACAACTGTCAGGCCTTCGGGGGCGCTGCGGCCCGTTCTTGCAAGCGTATTGCCGCAGATCCGCAACAGCGCATCCGTCTCGGGGTCGGGGTGTTCCAGCGCCGCGGCCACGGCGGCGGCGTTCACCACGATCTCGCAGCGGGCGTCGGGCGCGGCCTTCAGCAGGTTGCGGGCGTTGTTGCGCGCACGTGCCAATGCGTCGGGTTCGGGCGCGTGAATGAGCAGGCTGATGGGGGTCACAGGGCGGCTCCGATGCGTTTTCCGATGGCGTCCAGTGCCGGGTCCGCGCGGTCGCGCGGGCGGGCAAGGGCGATATGTTCGTCCAGGACGATGCCCGCCGGGCTGCCGGCCAGCACGATGACACGATCCGCCAGAAAGGCGGCCTCGGCAATATCGTGGGTGACGAAAAGCACCGCCTTGCCGCTGGCCTGCCAGAGGCGCAGCACCTCGTCCTGGAGGCTTTCGCGGGTCAGGGCATCGACGGCCGAAAAGGGTTCGTCCATCAGCAACAGGTCAGGTTGCACCGCGAGTGCGCGCGCAATGCCGCCCCGCTGGATCTGCCCGCCCGAGAGCTGGTGCGGATAGCGGTCCGCCAGATGGCTGAGGCCGGTCAGTTCCAGCACGTCGTCGACGCGCGCGCGCCGGGTGGCGGCGGACACCTTGAGCCCCTCGAGCCCGTAGCCGATATTGGCGCGCAGATCGCGCCAGGGCATCAGGCGGCCATCCTGAAAGACGATGGCACGACGGCGGCGGTCCGGTGCTTCGGAGGTGGTGACCGTCACCGTGCCCGTGTCGGGGGCGACCAGGCCTGCGACGACCCGCAGCAGCGTCGACTTGCCCACGCCGGAGCTGCCGACGATCGCGACGAATTCGCCCGGCTCGACCACCAGGTCGAAGCCTTGCAGCACCGGGTGCGGCGCGCCGGGAAAGCTGAGGCCGATGCCCTGTGCGTTCAGGATGGGCGCCATTTCAGGATCCTTCCTTCGACCAGGCCGAAGACCCAGTCGCTGAGACTGTAGACCAGCGAAATCGCCAGCATGTAGACCACCACCGCGTCATAGGCCCCGACCCCGGCAGCAGCGTTCATTTCCTGGCCCATGCCCGGCACGCCCAGCAGTTCCGCCGCGATCAGGGTCATCCACGCCTGTCCGACGCCCGTGCGCAGACCGGAAAAGATGCCGGGTGCCGCGCCGGGCAGGGTCACCGTCCAGTGGCGGCGCAGGAAGCTGCCGTGACCGAAGGCGCGGGCCAGTTCGCCCAGGCGCGGGTCGAGGTTGCGCACGGCAGAGGCGGTGGCGAAGTAGTTGACCCAGAACACCCCGATGGAGATCACGAAGGCCGCCCCGGCGTGGCTGACCTTGAACCAGGCGATGGCAAAGATGACCCAGGCCAGCGGCGGGATCGGGCGCAGGATGCGGGCCACCCAGCCGTGCAGGTCGTCGAACGTGCGGCTGGTTGCGGACAGGAACCCGACCAGGACGCCCGCCAGGCTGCCCAGCCCCAGGCCCCAGACATAATGGATCATGCTGGACCCGATGGCGGGCAGCAGCCGGTCGGTGCGCCATTCGTCAAGAAAGGCGGCGGGCAAACGGAAGGGATCGGGCACCGTGCCCGGGCGCATCCAGCCGAAGGCCTGGGCGGATTTCCACAGCCCGATGAACAGCACCAGCCCTGCCAGCCCCATCAGGGCGCGGCGCCACCGCCGATCAGACGACGGCCGGCCGGAAGGCTGCGGCGCGGAGGACGGCTGCCGGTCGGAAGAAGGCCGCCCGGCAGCGGACTGCCCGTCAGGGGACAGCAGGGCCAATGTCAGTTCCCCGCGATGCTGTCATAGACCGAGAGGTCGAAGAGCGCGTCGAGGTCGACGGGCTGCTTGAGGGTGCCCTGCTCGGCCTGGAAATCGTGCATGACGCGGGTGCCGTCGACGATCCGGTTGGGATCGGCCACGAAGGATGCGCCGGTGCGTTCGATCGCCGCCTGGATGATCGCGGGATCCATGCGGCCACCGCCGACGTACTTGGCAACCAGCGGCGTCGCCGCCTCGGCGTCATTCACCAGCATCTCGGTCGCGCGGACATGTGCGGCCACCAGCGCCGCGATCTGATCGCCATGATCGGCCAGCACGCCTTCGCGCACCGCCAGCACCGCCCCGGGCTGGTTCGCAAACAGCTGCGAGCCTGCGGCGACGACACGGGCGTCGGGATCCTGCGCCAGAACGGAACTGACGACGGGTTCCAGGATCGCCGCGCCATCAACGGCACCGGTCAAAAGCGCCTGCTGCACCTGGGCGGCGCCCTGAGCAATGATTTCGACCTGGGACGGGTCGATCTGAAGCCCCTTGGTCAGCCAGTATTGCAGCACGGTTTCCGGCACCGATCCGCGCGGGAAGGTCGAGATCACGGGTTTGCGGCCATGGTCGGCGGCAAAGCGTTCAAAGGCCGTCGCGGTGTCGCCTTCGTCGAAATAGGGGGCCAGGTCACCGAGGGCGACAACCGAGATCTGCTCGATCACGTTGGAGGCGACGACCTTGATGTCGGCACCACGGGCGCGCGCCACCATGGCGGGGCCGATGCCGAAATAGGCCACGTCGAGCTGACCGGCCAGAAGGGCCTGCACCATGGCGGGGCCTTCCTGGAATTGCACGAGGTCGGCGTCGATCCCGGCCTCTTGCATCCAGCCTTCTTCAAGCGTGACGAAGAGCTGGGCATCGGGAAGGATCGGCATATAGCCGATTTCCAGTGTGACAGTGTCCTGCGCAAGGACGGGCTGACTGCCGAACGCGAGGGCGGCAGAGAGGACAGCAGAGAGGGTGAGACGACGCAAAAGGGCCATTTGGAAACTCCTTATTTGCCATGGATCTGGCACGTCGTTCCGCGAAAGAAAAGTGAGCCCTGCAAGATAGGAACAGCGATCAGGCCCGATGCGCGTTGGGTGGAAGGATGTTCCCGCAGCGCGGGGTTTCGGAAAACGCCGGACCGAGGCACCCCGCCCGACATTATCGCCCCTGCGGGAGGGGGTTTCGTCACCGGATCGGGCGGCCTGAAGCAGGGCCGGGGATAGGGCAACGGAGGATTTCGGGCGCCGCTGTCGTTTGACAGGTCGGGCTTTTACCGGGCGACGGTGGGCGCATGGTGGGCGCACGGTGGGCGCATGGTGGGCGCACGGTGGACCTGCGCCGCTTTACCGGGCCGGTCATGCGCCGGAATCAGGAAAGGCCCCGCGATCCGCGAGGCCCCTGGCGGTTTACCGGCGTCGGGTTCAGAACGCTTCGGGCTTGGCCTCGCGCGCCATGTGGTCGAGGACGGCGTTGACGAACTTCGGCTCTTTGGTTTCGGGGAAGAACGCCTTGGTCACGTCGACATATTCGACGATGACGACCTTGGGCGGTGCGACGCCTTCGATCATCTCGGCACCCGCGGCGCGGAACAGGGCGCGCAGGGTCGGATCGATGCGGGCGATGGGCCATTTGGCGACCAGCGCACGGTCGGTCATCTGGTCGATCTTGGCCTGCCAGTTCACCGCATCGCGCATGGTCTTGCGGAACAGGTCAAAGTCGCCCTCGGCCATCTCGTCGCCCTCGTAGGTGGCGCCAAAGCGGTGCTCCTCGAATTCGTGGATCACCTTGTCGACGGTCTGGCCCGCGGCCTCCATCTGGAACAGGGCCTGCACGGCATAGAGACGCGAAGCAGAGCGCATCTTGCGCTTCTGGTTGCCGGAGGGTGCAGCGGGCTGCGGGATCTGAGTGTCGTCGGTCATCGGTGGGCCTATCGGGTCAGGTGCCTCAGACGGAGGTTTCTCCACCGGCGAGACGATATTCCTCGGTCGCGGGCCGGAATCCGACGCCGCTTTTCGGAGCGCCCCATTTGCGCGAAAGCGCGAGGAGATGCAAGGCCGCAGCAGCCGCGCCGCCGCCCTTGTTCTGATCGTCGGTCCTGGCACGCACCAGGGCCTGGTCGCGGTTTTCGACCGTCAGGATGCCGTTGCCGATGCAAAGCCCCTGAAGGCCCAGCAGCGTGAGCCCGCGCGAGCTGTCGTTGCAGACCGTGTCGTAATGCGTCGTCTCGCCCCGGATGACGCAGCCGAGGGCGACATAGGCATCGTAGTTCGACATCCGGCCCGCCATGGCGATGGCTGTCGGCACCTCGAGCGCGCCGGGCACTTCGATCAGCTCATGTGTGGCGCCCCAGGCGGTGATTTCAGCCTGCGCCCCCGCGATCATCTGGTCGGCGATGTCGCGGTAGTAGGGGGCGACGACGATCAGCACCCTGGTGGGTTTGTCGACGCTGCCACGGGGCATGGAGTAGTGCTGTTCAGCTGCGGCCATGGCTCAGCCTCCGATCTTCTGGGTGCCGGTGATTTCAAGGCCGTAAGCCTCGAGCCCGACGACATTGGGTTGCGGCGAGTTGGTCAGCAGGATCAGCTTGGACAGTCCGAGCGAGGTAAGGATCTGCGCGCCCAGCCCGTATTGGCGCAAGGTGTGGGGCGAAACGCCGCCGCCCGCCGTCGCCAGCTTCATGTGCAGGTCGCGCAGCAGCACGACGACGCCGCGCCCTGCCCCGGCCACCATCTGCATGGCGTCGCGGAATTCGTCGGCGCGGCCCGCGGGGCCGGAGCCGACGACATCCTGAAGCGGGTCGAGGGCGTGCATCCGCACCATCACGGGTTCGTCGCCCGAGATGTCGCCCTTGATCAGCACGATATGTTCGGCGCCTTGCGTTTCATCGACATAGATCTTCAGCGTCCAGGTGCCGCCGAATTCGGATTCGATCTGCTGTTCGCTTTCGACACGGACCAGGTTGTCGTGGCGGCGGCGATAGGCGATCAGGTCGGAGATCGTGCCGATCTTGAGGCCGAAGCGTTGCGCGAAGGCGATCAGTTCGGGCAGGCGCGACATGGTGCCGTCTTCGTTCATGATCTCGCAGATCACACCGGCGGGGTTCAGCCCGGCCAGGCGCGACACGTCGACCGCGGCTTCGGTATGGCCGGCGCGTACCAGCACGCCGCCTTCGCGGGCGCGCAGGGGAAAGACGTGCCCCGGTGTCGCGATGTCCTGCTGGCCCTTGCCGGAGTCGATGGCGACGGCCACGGTGCGGGCGCGGTCATGGGCGGAAATCCCGGTCGAGACGCCCTCTCGGGCCTCGATCGACACGGTAAAGTTCGTCTCGTGACGCGAGGAGTTCTGCGAGGCCATCAGCGGCAGGCCGAGCTGGTCGACGCGCTGGCCGGTCAAGGACAGGCAGATCAGCCCGCGACCGTGGGTCGCCATGAAGTTGATCGCCTCGGGCGTGGCCATCTGGGCGGGGATGACCAGATCGCCTTCGTTTTCGCGATCCTCGTGATCGACGAGGATGAACATCCGACCGTTGCGGGCATCCTCGATGATCTCCTCGATGGAACTGATCGCATCGGACCAGCTTTCTTCGACGGGACCGGCATTTTCGTAGCTGGCGCTTTCGGACATCTGTGGCTTCCTTCTTGACGCCATTCGCAGATAACGCAGGTCAACGGCGAACGCCAGCCTGTCGGACGGTGCGGATATGGACAATTGCTGTGCGGCGCTGTGACCGCGGTGTGCGGCGATGCGGCCCTGGCCCGGGAAGGCGAAGGCGCACGGGCGGGCGGGCGGGCACCGGAACGGCAAAGGGCAGGAACGGGAAAGGGGGCGCGCGGCCTAGCCGAACAGGCTGTCCGCGCGCAGGACGCCACCGAGACGCCCCGCCATCACCCATTCGTCCTCTCGCGGGAGGGCGGTTACCGCCACGATCGACGCCGCCGGCATCTTGCCCTGCGCCAGCGCCAGCGCCTGGCGCATTGCGGCGTTGCCCCCATAGGGCGCGGGCGCGGCAAACACCGCATCGAGGGCCGGCACCCGTTCGGCCAGTTGATCGGGCGTCAGCGGCGGCACGGCAAGGCCGATGCGGCGCACGCCCTGAAGCGCGGCGAGGCGGGCCGTGACCTTTGCCGGGGGCGGGCCGCCATTGGCAAAGACCCCGAGCGCGTTGGACGAAAACAGATAGGCCCCGATATCGCGCCCCGCCGTCATGTGGATCGAGGCATAGACCGCGTAGGACAGGCCCAGTTCGCGGGCCCGTTTCACGCGGCGCCGCACCACCTCGGGCGACCGCTCGGTTTCGGTGCGATCATCCAGCGCCTGTTTCCAGGCAAGGATGCGCGCACGGCGACCGGCCTGCGAGACGGGGCCCTGATTGTGCCCCGCACCGGGCAGCCAGTCATCATCGTCAGTGATCAAGGTCGGGCCGAGGCCTCTTGCAGGCGGGCAACGTAGCGCGCCATGGTGTCGACCTCGAGGTTGATCAGATCCCCGACGGCCGCGTCGCCCCAGGTGGTGACCGCCTTGGTGTGCGGGATCATGTTCACGCCGAAGGTATCGCCCTGAACCTCGTTCACCGTCAGCGAGGTGCCGTTCAGGGCAACCGACCCTTTCGGCGCGATGAATCGGGCCAGCTCACCGGGGGCGCGGAACAGCACGCGGGTGCTGTCGCCCTCCTCGCTCAGCGACAGCAGCTCGGCCACGCCATCGACATGGCCCGAGACGATGTGGCCGCCGAGTTCGTCCCCGACCTTGAGCGGGCGTTCCAGATTGACGCGCCCCCCCGTGGCCCAGCCCGACAGGTTGGATTTCGACAGGGTTTCCGCGCTGATATCGACGTCGAACCAGTCGTCGCCCATGTCCACCACGGTCAGGCAGACGCCATTGCAGGCGATGGACGCCCCCAGGTCGACGCCGCCCATGTCATAGCTGCATGCAATCCGCGCCTTGAGGTCGCCGCGTTTTTCCAGCGCGCGAATTGTGCCGATATCGGTGACGATTCCTGTGAACATGAGCAGCCTCGTTTGAACTCTGCCCTTTGGCCTAGCGCCAAGACCAAGGCCCCGCAAGCAGGCTTTACCTTATCGCAGGATACGATAGGTCATATTTCAGCCAGTCGCATGATTTCGCACGCCCCGCGCCGCGCCCAAACACGCGTAGCCACGCGGGGATCAACAGACACAAGGGCACCAACAGACACACCGGGATCAACAACCAAACGGGGATCAACAGCCAAACGGGCACCCAAACGAAGAGCCACACGAATAGCCAAAAGGACAGACGCATGAGCGATACCCCCGCGGAACACCGGGTTTTCCTGTTCCTGCAGGGGCCGCATGGCCCTTTCTTTCACCAGCTTGCCCGGATGTTGCGGCTGGCGGGTGCCGACGTGTGGCGTGTCGGTTTCAATGCCGGTGACAGCGCGTTCTGGCCGCATCGCGCCAGCTATATCCCCTATCGTGACCAGGTAAGCGGCTGGTCGGCGGCCTGCGACACGATCCTGACGGACAAGGCGATCACCGATATCGTGCTGTACGGCGACACCCGCCGCGTGCATTCCGAGGCGATCACGCGGGCACGGGCCCGCAGCCTGCGCGTGCATGTGTTCGAGGAGGGCTACATGCGGCCCTACTGGGTGACCTACGAACGCGGCGGGTCGAACGGCAATTCGCGGCTGATGGAGATGTCGGTCGACACCATGCGACAGATGCTGGCACTGTCGGACATAGATGCCCCCCTGCCCCCGGCGCGGTGGGGCAACCTGCGCGAGCATGTCTTTTACGGCGCGCTGTACCATTGGTTCGTGATGTTCTGGAACCGCCCCTACCGGCATTTCGCGCCGCACCGCGACCTGCCCGTGACGGCGGAATTCATGTTGTACCTGCGGCGTCTGGTCAAGATGCCGTTCAGCGCGTTGGAACGGAGCATCGCGTCGTTCAGGATCCGGCGCGGCGGTTTTCCCTATCACCTGGCGCTGTTGCAGCTGGAACATGACAGCTCGTTCCGGGCGCATTCGCCCTTTGCCACGATGACCGAGTTCATCGAGGTGGTGATGCGCGGGTTCGCGGACGAGGCGCCGCGCCATCACCACCTGGTCATCAAGGCGCACCCGCTGGAGGATGGCCGCGTCGCCCTGCGCCAGGACATCCGCC
The DNA here is from genome assembly GCF_003575965.1 of Pseudooceanicola sediminis. GTDB lineage: Bacteria > Pseudomonadota > Alphaproteobacteria > Rhodobacterales > Rhodobacteraceae > Pseudooceanicola > Pseudooceanicola sediminis. The sequence goes on from NZ_QWJJ01000006.1 coordinate 209,988, forward strand.
GCATGGCGCGGGCCCTGGGCCTGAAGGGGCGCGTGCATTACCTGCGTGGCGGCAAGCTGGCGCAGCTGCTGGCCGATACGCGCAGCGCCGTGACGGTGAATTCGACCAGTGGCCAGCAGGTGCTGTACCGGGGCATTCCGCTGAAGACGTTCGGGGCGGCCGTCTATGCCAAGCCCGAGTTCGTGTCGACCCAGCCGCTGGACGCCTTTTTTGCCGGGGCGGTGCGGCCGGATCGCCGCGCCTACCAGGATTTCCGCCGTTTCATGCTGGAAACCAGCCAGATCGCCGGTGGGTTCTACGCCGGGCGTGCCCGACGGCAACTGCTGCGCCAGGTGGTCGACATGATGCTGGCGGAGGATGATCCCTACGATGCCCTGAAATCGGGAACCGCGGCGCCGCGGCAACAGTTGCGAATCGTCCATCGGGACGAGGCATAGCGAATGCTGGCTTTTAAACCTCTGCTTGTGTAGCGTTTTCTCAAAACACGTCCGTCCGACCTGGACCGAGGAGACTGAGCAGTGACACACAGAGCGCCCCGCTGGATTCGGTACGCCGCGATGGCGGGTGTGATGACGGCGATCTCGGCCTGTGCGATCCTGCCGCGTGTCGGTCCCAGCAAGCGCGAGATCTATGCCGGATCCGTCGAACGCAGCGGCAACGCCCACGTCGTGGCCATCAACGACCGGGTCATCCGTGCCACGGCGGTGACGCCAGCCCTCGGCTTTTCCGCCGGGTTTCGCGATGCCGCGATGCTGGGGTCGGACACCATCCGCGCCGGAGACACGCTGAGCCTGACCATCTGGGAAAACGTCGATGACGGGCTGTTGTCGAACCAGGGCATCAACTTTACCCAGCTGGACGCGGTGCAGGTGGATGGCGACGGCTTCATCTTCGTGCCCTATGCCGGGCGCGTGCTGGCCGCCGGCAACACACCCGAGGCGATCCGGCGGATCATCACCGAAAAGCTGGCCGACCAGACGCCCGACCCGCAGGTCGAGGTCCGCCGCGAGGCCGGTGACGGTGCCAGCGTGACCCTGATCGGGTCTGTCGCGGGCCAGGGGGTGTATTCGATCACGCGACCGACGCGGACGCTGTCGGCGATGATCGCGGCGGCGGGGGGGATCGGAATTGCCCCCGAGGTGGCGCAGGTCACGGTGATCCGGGGCAACATGCGTTCAAAAATCTGGTTCCAGGACATCTTTGACGACCCGCGCCACGACATTGCCCTGCGCAACGGCGACCGGATCCTGATCGAGGAAGACAGCCGTGCCTTTACCGTGATGGGGGCGACGGGCACGCAATCGGTGATCAAGTTCGAGACGCCGACGCTGTCGGGGATCGAGGCGATCGCGCAGGCGGGCGGCCTGCGATCAAACGCCGCCGACCCCACGGGCGTATTCGTTTTTCGCAGCGAACCCGAGGGGATAGCGGAGCAAGTGCTGGGGCGTCCGGGGCTGACGGGGCCGCAGCGCATGGTCTACGTGATGGACCTGACACAACCGAACGGCATGTTCATGGCACGGGATTTCCAGATCCGCGACGGCGACCTTCTGTATGTCACCGAGGCGCCGTTCACCCAATGGGACAAGACGATTGCTGCCCTTACAGGGTCGCTGGGCACGGTCAACAGACTGTCCGCCCTGGGCCAGTAGGCGATGACGCGGCGCGGCGCCGCGCCGCCCGGACCGCCCGGGCAGGAGAGCGAGGAGCGGCACCGCGTCCCGTCGGTATCTTGTCGGTATTACGTCGGCCCAGTGGGGGTCTGGATGCAACCGAGGGTGCGGCGCATCCTGCGGCTGGCGGGCTATCGCCTGCGCATCGGTCCGGCCCGCCCCGGCGATCTGGTCGCCGTCTGGGGACACGCCGAAGCCGCCCGGCGCGGCGCGGCCCTGGCGAAACGGCGCGGCGCGGCGCTCCTGCGGATCGAGGATGCCTTTCTGCGATCCCTGGAGCCGGGGCGGGCCGGGGCGCCGCCGATGGCCCTGACCGTCGACCACCGGGGATGCCATTTCGATGCGACACTGCCATCTGATCTGGAACACCTGCTGAAGAGCGAACCGCTGAACGATCCGGCCCTGCTGGCGCGCGCCGAAGGTGTCATGGCCCGGCTGCGAGAGGCGCACCTGACGAAATACGCCGCCGTCGACCCCGACCTTGCCCTGCCGACGCCGGGATTTGTGCTGGTGATCGACCAGGTGCGCGGCGATGCCTCGGTCCGGTTGGGGCGTGCGGATGCGGCGACATTCGCACAGATGCTGGCCCGTGCGCAGGCGGAAAACCCCGGCGTGCCGGTGGTGATCAAGACCCACCCCGAAACCCGTGCCGGTTTTCGCGCCGGGTATTTCGGCGCCTCGGATGCGACCGACCGGGTCACGCTGCTGGACAGTGCGATCAGCCCGTGGCGCCTGCTGGAGGCCGCAAGCGCGGTTTATACCGTCAGTTCCCAATTGGGGTTCGAGGCGATCCTGGCCGGGCACCGGCCGCGCGTCTTCGGCATTCCCTTCTATGCTGGCTGGGGTCTGAGCGAGGACCGCCACCCCGACATGCCCGGACCCGACCGGAGGGGGCGGAGACTGACGCCGGCGCAGCTGGTCGCCGGGGCGATGCTGCTGTACCCGCTGTGGTACGATCCCTGCCGCGACCGCCTGTGCGCCGCCGAGGACACGATCGAGGCGCTGGCGGCACAGGCCCGCAGCTGGCGCGAGGATCGGCAGGGCTGGCGCGGACTGAACATCCGGCTGTGGAAACGCCAGGCGTTCCAGCGGTTTTTCGGCACGGTCGTGCCCATGCGGTTCACCCCTGCCCCGGATCGGCGCCGGGTGATGAGCTGGGCCGCGCGCACACCACAGGCCGACACCGTGGTACGGGTCGAGGACGGGTTCCTGCGATCCCGCGGGCTGGGCGCGGCGCTGGTACCGCCGCTGTCGCTGGTTCTCGACGATCTGGGGATCTATTATGACCCCGCCCGCGAGAGCCGGCTGGAGCGGTTGATTGCCACGCGCAGCACCTTGCGCGCCGATCAGCGAGCCCGCGCCGAGGCCCTGATCGCGCGGCTGCGGGCGGCGGGTCTGAGCAAGTACAACACGGGCCAGGTGCCTGACCTGTCGCACTTGCGCGCCGGCCGACGCCTGCTGGTGCCGGGACAGGTAGAGGACGATGCCTCGGTCCGGCTGGGCGCGGGCGCCGTGCGCACCAACCTGGCGCTGTTGCAGGCGGCGCGGGCGGCCCATCCCGACGCGGTGATCCTGTACAAGCCGCACCCGGATGTCGAGGCCGGGCTGCGGCCCGGCGCGATCGATGCCGGGGGCCTGGCGGATGCGGTGTTGCGCGATGTCGATCCGGGGGCGGTGCTGGGCCAGGTCGATGCGGTCTGCACGATGACATCGCTGATCGGGTTCGAGGCCCTGCTGCGCGGCCTGCCCGTGCAGGTGCTGGGCCAGCCGTTCTATGCCGGATGGGGCCTGACGGACGACCTGGGGCCGCAGGTGGATCGGCGGCGGGCGCGGCCCGACCTGGCCGGTCTGGTCCACGCGACCCTGATCGACTATCCGCGCTACCGCGATCCGGTCAGCGAGCTGCCCTGCCCGGTCGAAGTGGTGGTGGATCGGCTGGCCGAGGGGCGCGCCCTGCCGCGCGGACCGGCGCTGCGCCTGCTGGCACGGGCACAGGGGCTGGCCGCATCCCATGCCCGGATATGGCGGTAGCGGAAAGCGGGTTTCTGGCGGGCTGGGTATTTGGGGGCTGGGTATTTGGGGGCCGGGTATCTGGGGGGCCGGGTATCCGGGGGGCGTCAGCTGGTGGGGCGACGCCAGCGGGTCATGACATCGGGGCCGAGACGGCGCAGATCGCTGAGGCTGAGACGCGGCGCTTCGGCCAGGCGGTCGATGCCCATGGCGCCAAGCGCAGGCCGGCCTTCGGCACCGAACAGCAGGCCGCCGTTCATCACCACCAGTTCATCCACCATATCGGCCGCCAGCAGGGTTGCCGCCAGCGCGCCACCGCCTTCGCAGAACACCCGCGTCAGCCCGGCCGAGCCGAGCGCGCGCAGGACCGACACGATATCGAGCTGCCGCCCCTGAAGATCGCATGACAGCAGTTTCGCCCCCAGCCCCTGCCATGCGTCGATCAACTGCGGATCGGCATCGCGGCCATGGCAGATCCAGACCGGCACGTCGCGCGCGGTCCGCGCCAGCGTGCCCAGCAGTGGCAGGTCGATCCGGCGCGACACGACAACACGCACCGGCTGGCGCGTGACCCCGAGGTCACGCACGGTCAGGGACGGATCGTCGATGCGCGCCGTGCCCGCCCCCACCATGACCGCGTCGTGACGATGGCGCATGGCGTGCACGGTGCGGCGCGCCTCGGTGCCGGTGATCCACTGGCTGTCACCGCTGGCGGTGGCGATGCGGCCATCCAGCGTCAGCGCGAGTTTCAGCGTCAGGAAGGGCCGCCCCTGTTCGCGCGCCAGAAAGAACCCCTCGTGATCGCGGGCGGCCTGCTCGGCCAGCAGGCCGGTGGTGACGGCGATACCGGCAGCGCGCAACATGGCAAAGCCCCTGCCGTCGACGCGCGGGTCGAGATCGGCAATGGGGGCGACGACGCGGGCAATGCCCGCCGCGATCAGGGCCTCGGCGCAGGGCGGTGTCTTGCCATGGTGGGCGCAGGGTTCAAGGCTGACATAGGCAGTGGCACCGCGCGCGGCCTCGCCCGCCTGTGCAAGGGCCTGGGGTTCGGCGTGCGGGCGCCCCCCCGGCTGGGTCCAGCCCCGACCGACGATGCGCCCATCACGCACGATGACACACCCGACCGCCGGGTTCGGCCATGTGCCACCCTGGCCGCGCCGCCCCAACGACAGGGCCAGCGACAGGTAGCGGAGGTCGTCGGCGGCGGTGCTCACTCGTCTTTCGGCGGGGTCGGGCGCAGCTCGCTGACAAACTTGTCGAAATCGTCGGCGGCCTGGAAGTTCTTGTAGACACTGGCGAAACGCACGTAGGCCACGGTGTCGATCCGGGCCAGCGCCTCCATCACGATCTCGCCGATCACCTTCGAGGGGATGTCGGTTTCGCCCATGCTTTCCAGCCGGCGCACGATGCCGGAAATCATCTGGTCGATGCGTTCCTGTTCGACGGGGCGTTTCTGCATCGAAATGCGGATCGAGCGTTCCAGCTTGATACGATCGAAATCCTCGCGGCGTCCGTTCGACTTGATGACGACGAGGTCGCGCAGCTGCACCCGTTCGTAGGTCGTGAAGCGGCCCCCGCAGGCGGGGCAGAACCGGCGCCGGCGGATCGAGACGTGATCCTCGGCGGGCCGGGAATCCTTCACCTGTGTGTCGATATTGCCGCAAAATGGACAGCGCATTCGCTGACCCCCCTATCCGTTCGACCCCGAGGTGCGCAAATCGCTATGGGGTCTTTCCGTTTTATCCACAGCGACTATAGGGGGTCCACAGCAGATTGGGTAGCATGGAAATGTGCGGTCCATATATGCTGCGAATTTGCCACGCTGACATTTGAAACACAGATAAACATGCAATCAAGAGCGCTGCATGAATAATCGCCCCCAACCGGCAAATGCCCAAATAGACAGCCTTGGGTCGCCCCGCCAGCCACCTCATCCGGCAAGAAACCGCGCATCGGTGACGTTCGTGCTTTAGTCCCGCGCGCAGGCGTCTTATGGCGAAAACGCGGCAATCTCAGATTTGCATGGAGCATTCGCCGTTCGCCCCGAAAATCGGGGCATGATTTCCGGCTGTGAACATGGGCCGCGCGACGGGGGCCCGCCGGCCCCGCAACCCTTGATGGACAAGGGCGTTGATCATAATATGTATCCCTAAGGCAGATTAAGTACGGGCATTAAGAGAGTTGAATGTTTTCTAAATCAGGTGTGTCGACGATCGACAGGCCGTCACCCGCAGCCCCCACCGGATCCGATGGATCGACCGGCGCCATCGGCAGCCCGGCGTCGGAGATGGACAGCAGCGCGGAGAGCGACGGGGACACAGAGCAGAATTGGGACGCGGAGCAGACGAGAGCGAGCTCTCGCGGATCGCGCGCGGCGTCACCCGGCCCCGCATCCTCATCTTCGGCGTCGCGGAGAGCACCCAGGTCGCGCCGCCCGGCGCGCGACGGAGCTGTGACCGAGAGCTGCCTTGATCTGCTGCGCCGCGAAACCCGCGGCGCCCACGAGGCTACCGAAGCCCTGTTCGCCCCCTTCATGACGCAGCCAGCCGCGCATCTGGACATGTTCCTGGCAACGCATCTGCTGGCCTTCGAGGCAATGCGGGACGCCCGGATCGGTGCCGAGCTGAGCGAAGAGGCCCAGTGCCTGCCCGACATGATCGCCAGATTGCGCAAAGACTGCGATCTGCGGATGCTGCACCTGCCCGAAGCCCCCGTCCTGCCCCCCTTGCCGAGCGCGGCAGTCGCCTATCTGGTGATCGGGTCGCGGCTGGGCACCGAGGTGATCCGGCGCAAATTGGTGGCGGGCGGTTCCGATCAGCCCTTGCCATGCTATTTCGCCCCGCAGGACACCGGACCGGCCTGGCAGGCCCTGCGGGCACGCCTGACCGCCCTGCCCGCCGCCAGCGCTGAGGCCATCGACATCTGCGCGGCGGCCCGAACCGGATTTGACGCCTTCGTACGGGCCGACGCGCTGCTGCGCGCGCACCCGCAAGCACGACCACTGGCGACACAACCGGCGGCGCCACAGTTGCGCCCGACGTCGCGCATCGACGCACCGGGCGATCGCCACACCCACGATACCAAACCAGCGACGCAGGAGTCCTGACCTTTGACCAACGCCCAAACGCCTGCCGTGGCTGCGCATTATTCCGAACCCGATCTGACCAATTGCGCCCGCGAACCGATCCATATCCTGGGGCGGGTGCAATCCTATGGCGCCCTGCTGAGCCTGTCGTCCGACTGGTGTGTCCAGCATGCGTCGGAAAACCTGGAAGACATCCTGGGGATCAGGGCAGAGGCCGCGCTTGGCCAGCCGCTGGCCCAGTTGCTGCCCGAAGAAAGCTTTGCCCGCATCCGCGAGGCCCTGCGTTCCGTCGGGGCGCTGCACCCGGTGTTGCGGCTGTTCGGCGTTCCGATCCAGGGCGCGGCGACGCCGAATTTCGACCTGTCGATCCATCAGTCCGGGTCGCGCCTGATCATCGAATTCGAACCGCACGGCACGCAGCGCAGCGGCGATCCCATGTCGCAGGTCTATCCCTATATCAACCGGATCCGGCGGACCCGCGACCTGCGGTCATTCACCCGCGAGGCCGCGCGGTCGCTGCGGGCGCTGTGCGGCTTTGACAGCGTGATGGTCTATGAGTTTTCCGAGGATGCGTCGGGGCATGTCATCGCCGAGGATACGGCGGACGGTCAGCGCCGTTACCTGGATCAGCATTTTCCGGCGTCGGACATTCCTGTGCAGGCGCGCGTTCTGTACAAGCGATCGCTGCTGCGCCTGATTGCCGATGTGAACGACCCCGGCGCGCGCATCCTGGCGGCCGATCCGGCAGACACGCAGCCGGTCGACCTGTCGCTGGCGGCAACGCGCGCCGTGTCCCCGATCCACATCGAATACTTGCAGAACATGGGCATTCAGGCGTCGATGTCGGTGTCGATCATGAAGGATGGCGAACTGTGGGGCCTGTTCGCCTGCCACCACGACCAGCCACGCTATATCGACTACGAACTGCGCACCTATGTCGAATTGTTCGCGCATCTGTTTTCCTATGAGCTGGGCCACCTGGACCAGGCGCAAAAGCGGCTGGCCGCCGAACGCTCTGCCCAGTTGCAGACCCGGCTGATGGCCAGCATGGCAAATGGGCAGGACCTGCCCGGCAGCTTGATGTCCGTGTCCGAGGATATTCGCAGCGTCATTCCCCACGACGGGCTGGTGCTGATCACCGAGGGACAGTTTTCCGCCACGGGGATCACGCCGACACGCGAGGAATTCGCCGGCATTTCACGCTTGCTGAACATGAAGGGGGAATCCCAGGTTTTCGCCACCAACGCCCTGTCCGAGGTGCTGCCCGAGGCGGCCGATTTCGCGCAGCGCTGTTCGGGAATCCTGGCGATTCCGATTTCGCGGATGCCGCGCGATTACATCGTGTTGTGCCGCCGGGAGATGACCGAGACCGTGAAATGGGCCGGCAATCCGAACAAGCCGGTGACGGTCGGTCCGAACGGTATTCGCCTGACGCCGCGCAAGAGCTTCGAGATCTGGCAGCAGACGGTGGACAAGACCTCGCGCCCCTGGTCGGCAGGTGCCACCCATGCGGCAGAATTGCTGCGGGTGGTGTTGCTGGAGATTTTCCTGAAGATCACCGAGCAGACCGCCGCGGAACGCAAACGGTCGCAGGAGCAGCAGGAACTGCTGATTTCCGAGCTGAACCACCGTGTGCGCAATATTCTGAACCTGATGCGCGGGCTGGTCGCCCAGTCGCGCGGGGCCGAAGATACGCTGGAGAGTTTCGCCACCAGCCTGGATGGGCGCATCCAGGCCTTTGCCCGTGCCCATGATCAGCTGACCAAGGACGATTGGACGCCATCCTCGTTCATGGAAATGCTGCGGCTGGAATTCGCGGCGTTTGCCGATGACCGGTCGGGCCGGGTCGATCTGCAAGGGGCCGACGTCCTGATCACGCCCGCGGCCTATTCCAACCTGGCGCTGGTGTTTCACGAACTGGTGACGAATTCGGTCAAATACGGCGCACTGAGCGATTCCGGCGGCGTTGCGGTCAGGCTGGAGCGCAACAGCGACGGATCGCTGGACATTCACTGGCGCGAATTCGGCGGTCCGCCGGTGGCCGCGCCAAAGCGGCGCGGTTTCGGATCGACCATCATCGAGCGTTCGATCCCGTTCGAGCTGAACGGCGAGGCAGAGGTCGCGTATAACATCACCGGTCTGGTCGCCAAGTTCTGCCTGCCGTCGCGCTATGTACTGGACGCCCCGACGCGAAAGGCAGCCGCAAACGCCGACTCGGCCCCGAGGGTCCGGGGCGAAGGGCCATTCCTGACCGGCAAGGCCTTGGTGGTCGAGGATGCCATGATCATCGCCATGGACGCAGCCGACATGCTGGAGGACATGGGAGCCGCCACCGTGCGCATCTCGGCCAGTGTCAACGCCGCCCTGGCCGAGATCGAGCAGCACGATTTCCAGGTCGCGATGCTGGATGTGAACCTGGGGGCGGAGCAGTCGGTGCGCGTGGCACAACGGCTGGCCGACCTGGGTGTGCCTTTCGTGCTGTCGACCGGATACGGCGAAAGCGACGATATCCGTATGCTGTACCCGCCCTGCGAAATCCTGCGCAAACCGTTTTCCAACGAGACGGTGCAAGCTGCCGTCTGGAACGCCCTGCACAACGCCGACGGGTAAACGCCGCGACACGCCTTGCACGGTTCAGGGGGCACGATGATCCCGCCTGACCCGTGCAGGTGCGCCGCCGAGATCCGCCGCGCCTGATCGCCAGCCGGATCAACGGGCGGGGGGGTGCCCCTGTTGCGTCGAAAAGAAACTGTGGCGGGCGCGGCCGGCCTTTTTCGATGCGTAGAGCGCGACATCCGCATCCGCGATCATCTGTTCCGCGCGCGGCTGGGGGTAATGATGCGACAGCGCCGTCCCCATCGAACAGGACACGCGGCATTCCGCCCCCTCGAAAAACACTGGTTCTTCAAGGCGTTTGATCAGGCTGGCCGCGATTTCCTCAATCCGGGCGGGTTTGACCAGCCGCGGAAACAACAGGACGAATTCATCACCCCCGACCCGGGCAACGGTGTCTTCCTCCCGGGTTTCCTCGACCAGCACACGCGCGACATGTTGAAGGACGTAGTCACCGGCGCGATGGCCATGGGTATCGTTGACCTGCTTGAAGTAATCCAGATCGAGGTGCATCAGCGAAAATTGCGTGCGCGTGCGCAGTAGCCGGGCCAGCACGTGATCCATGGCGCGGCGGTTCTTGAGACCGGTCAGCGTGTCGGTATAGGCCTGTTCCTCGGCCGCGATCTTGGCCCCTTGCAGGCGCATGTTGAGCTTGCGCGATGCCTCCATTGCGGCTGTCTTGGCCTCGATCAGGTAGAGCATTTCGATGGTCAGGTCGGTGGGCGCGAAATCCCCGCTGTGCAGGCTGTAGGTCTGCAAGGCATCGACGATGGAAATTCCGAAGGAGAAGTTGACGATGGCACCCCGCCGGCCCGCGGTATCGGCGCCGAGCGGGATCAGCACGGCCTTGAGCGCGGTGCGGGGATGGTCGCGCAGACGCAGGTGCAGCTTGGTGCCCGCCGCGCGCAGCAGCGACGCCATGTTATCGACCGCCCGCGGGCGGCTCATCTCGAACAATTCGAGAAAGCGCGCCCCGGCCAGCGGCGTGTCGGGGCGCAGTTTCTGCATGGTCGGCCCGGCATGGCGAATATGCCCTGTCGGGTCGAGCACGACATGCAGCGGGCACAGGACATCCAGTGCCTCTTGTGGCAGCCCGACAAGGGGCGAGGGCGCCTGCGGGGCGCCCTCGCCCGGACCTGAGCGTCTGGCGCTGCCGGTGGAGGAGCCGGACACCGAGATACCCACACTCATCCCGCGCGGGCCCCGAGATCAAAACTGCGGCCTTCGGCGAAGGCGGTTTCGACAAGCGATATTTCTATTTTTTCAATACCTTGCACCATTCCCGCGTAGTCGAGCAGGACCAGGGCGCCATAGTCGTCCGCCATGGCGCGCAGCACCCCGACAAGAACATGACCAAAGCCGGGGAGCCGCGAATGACAGGTCACCGAAAACCGTTCCGCCGAATGCTGGCGCAACTCGACCACCGGCAGATCCAGATCGGACACGGCAAGGCGGGTGCGATCGGGCAGGTCATCGAGCGAATGCAGGAAGTCTTCGTAACAGACCCCGGCGAAGCGGAGCAGGCGACGCAGACCTTCGTTGTTGGGATGCGAGACGAGGTAGGTTCCAATATCCTCGAGCACCATGTTGAGCGGCTTGTCGAGACGGAGGCAGGCGGCATCCAGCACCTGCCAGGTGAGGGCGTCATCGTAGGCCAGCATCGCCTCGAACTCGGCAAAGGGGAGGTCGACGGCAAGGGCAACATCGCTCCATGCCGCTTCACCATAGGTGTCGCGCAGGAAACATTGAATGGACCTGTTGATCAAACCGTGCATGGCGCCGCGTGCCCCTTTCTGGAAACGTCAGAATGGCCCGGGGAGCCTTAATATAGCGACAATATGTCCAATTTTCAGGACTTCGCCCGGCCGTTTCCCGCCGAAGCTGCGGGACGGGCCAAGTGCCCCTGCGCGCCGTCGGACGGCGATCACCGACCCGTCGAAAGCGTCACGCGGGGAGCCGCCGGAGGCCCGGCGCGCCCTCCGAAAGGGATCGGCACGGGACAGGCGTGGGCCGCAAACCGGCCGCGAAATGCAACGTCGGTATCCTGTCGGTGTTGCGTCAGTAATCGGTCGGTGCGCCGCCGGCCTCTTTCCGGGCGATCACGAAGGCTTCGAGTGCGGCGCGGTTGGCGTCGGGCATGGTGGGCATCCGGTAGTCTTCGAGGATGCGCAGGTACAGGGTGTGGGCACGCTCGGCCGTCCAGACGGCACCGGTCTGTTCCCAGCTTTCGTAATTGCGCCAGTCCGACAGGAAGGGCTGGTAAAAGGCCGTGGTATAGCGATCCTGCGTGTGCTGGGTGCCGAAGAAATGCCCGTTCTGCCGCACCTCGCGCATCGCCTCCAGCGCGAGGTCACCGGGGGCGGTGGCGGTCAGGGCGGGGTCGAGGTAGCGCTGGATATGCTGGAGCACCTCGCAATCCATGATGAATTTTTCGGGGCTGGCGATCAGCCCGCCCTCCAGCCAGCCGGCCGCGTGGTAGACGACGTTGGCGCCCGATTGCACGGCAGACCAGAGCGCGTTGGAGGTTTCCCACATCGCCTGCCCGTCCGGCACGTTGGCGGCGCAGGACCCCGAGGCGCGCATCGGCAGGCCATAGTGGCGGCACATCTGGCCGGTCATCTGGGTCGCGCGCATGTATTCCGGGGTGCCGAAGGCGGGCGCGCCGGATTTCATGTCGACGTTGGAGGTGAAGGTGCCGAAGGCGCAGGGCACGCCGGGGGTGATGTATTGCGCAAGGGCAATGGCCGACAGCCCCTCGGCCAGGCTCTGGACAACGGCACCGGCCATCGTCACGGGCGCCATCGCGCCGGCAAGGGTGAAGGGCGACACGATCAGCCCCTGCCCGCGTCGCGCCATGCGCATCCAGCCATCGAGCATCGGATAGTCGTGTTTCAGCGGCGACGTGGAGTTGATGTTGGTGAAGAGGTGCGGCTTGGCGGTGAATTCGTCCTCGGTGGCGCCGCTGGCGAGGCGCACCATCTCCATCACGTCCTCCACCCGCTCGGCCCCGAGGGAATAGGCGTGCACGACCTTGTCGGTCAGGGTCAGGCTGTCGAACATCACGTCGAGGTGGCGGATCGAGGGGTGGATGTCGACGGGTTCGACCGGGTAGCCGCCGGAAAAATGGATGCAGTTGAAATACTGGGTCAGGCGCAGCAGGTTGGCGCAGTGATCGCGGGTGCCCGGCACCTTGCGCCCCAGCGACATGTCCCAGTAGTTCGGCGGCGAAGACACGTTGCCGAACAGGATATGCCTGCCGCCGATCGGCAGCGTGTGGGCGGGGTTGCGGGCTGTGATCGTCCATTCGGACGGCGCATGGGCCAGCATCTCGGTCACGAAATCGCGGTCCATGCGGACCACCTCGCCCTCGGTCAGACAGCCGGCCTGACGCAGGATCGACAGGGCCTCGGGATTGAGGAAGGCGACGCCGATTTCCTCAAGCACCGTCATGGCCGCGTCGTGGATGGCGGCGATACCGGCATCGTCCAGTGGTTCGGTGGGATGGTCGGTGTTGACGGGAATGCGCCACTGGCTTTGTGCAATCGCCGCCGAGCCGCGCCGCCCGGCAGCCCCTGCCCGCCCGCCGCCGCGTTTGCGCAGGATGGCCGGGGTCAGCTCTGCATCAGCGTTCGATATCTGGGCCATCGTTCGTCTCCAAGTTGCCGGATCAGGAAATCCCGCAGCGTGGGCCGATGCCATGCCAGTTGCGACAGGTGGGGTCGCAATCAGGCTATGCGTTGTCCAGGGCCGGTACTGTGCCGTCCAGCCAGGCAGGCAGATGCCCGATATCGGGCAGAATGACATCCGCGAGGTCGGCCAGGTCACGCGCCGACGCCGGGCCGGTCAGCACGCCGACGGTGGCCATGCCCGCCGCGCGCCCCGCGGCCAGGTCATGGGTGCTGTCGCCCACCATGACGACGCTGGCCGGGGGCAGACCATGTTGGGCGGCAAACGCCAGCAGGGGCGCAGGCGCGGGTTTGGCCCCATGGCCCGAGTCAAAGCCCGCGACGAAATCGAAGTGATCGAAGATCCCGGCGGCACGCAGCTGGGCATGGGCGCTGTAGGCGCTGTCGTTGGTCATCACCCCGAGGCGCAGGCCGCGCGCGGCAAGCCCTGCCAGCAGGGGCGACAGCGGCGCCGTCGGCACCAGATCCGCATCCGCCGCCTTGCGGATCAGAAAGGCGGCAATCTCCTCGACCGGGCGTTCGGGAAGCGCCGAATGGAACAGCGCCGCCGCCTCGTCGTTGGTGCCGGCGATCACGGGGCTGTCGGGGTGGAAACGACCGCTCGACAGGTCGAAATGCACGGCGCGGGCCAGCGCCGCCGCGCGGGTCGGATCGCCAGCGGACAGATCCTGGATGACCGCGCCGGCCCAGGCGTTCCATGTCGCGCCGAAATCGAACAACGTGCCGTCCTTGTCGAAGAGAATGCCCTGAAATTCCATTTGCACCATCCTGTCCTGGCCTGCGCCGTCCGGTTCTGCCTGCGGGTCCGATCCCGTGGCGACGGTTCTGCGCGATCGGGGCCCGCATCACAAGTGGGCAGCGCGCCCGACCGGCGCCCGCGATGCCCGGGGCGGGCGGTTCAACCTGCCCCTGTGCTTGACTTTTCCGGGGCTGTCAGGCTCAACACCCTGTATGAGCGATGAGATGACCCGATACCGGCTTCACAAGTCCCTGGGCTACTGGCTGTCACTGGCCGCCCGCCTGCAGGAGCGGCGGCTGGATGAGCAATTGCGCCAGATCGGGCTGAGCCGGATCACCTGGTGCATCCTTCTGGGTGTCGGCAACGAAGGGCTGAGCCAGCCCTCCGAGCTGGCCGAGTTCGTCGGCATCGATCGCACCGCGACATCGCGCGCCCTGCGCCAGATGGAGGAAGCGGGCCTGATCGCGCGCACCTCGGGCACCGGCGACCGGCGCACGCGGCAGATCACGCTGACCGCGGCGGGGCGCAGCGCGGTGGCCAAGGGCACGCCCTATGCGCAACAGAACATGGACGTGATGCGCGACCGTCTGGCCGAGGGCGAAACCGAGCAATTGCTGCGCCTTCTGGAAAAACTGACCGAAGGCGAAGAGACCAAGCTGCGCTATCTCTAGGTCCAGTGCACCTGTTCGCCGCCCGGCAGCGCCGCCCGCGCCTGCATCGGCACCTCGTAGGCGAGGCCGCGGCTGTCGCAGAAGGCGATGACCCAGGCGTCATCCATCATCACGAAATCCAGCACCGCCCCAAGAAATTCCGGCGCGGTCGCCGCGTCGCGCAGATCATCGGTGCTGAGGCCCGTTGCGCCCATGAAGACCGGCAGCAGATCGTCGTTGCCGGCCAGCCAGGTCAGGCAGTCCAGCGCGGTCTTTTCCGCAGCATCGCGCGACATGGTCATTTTGATGAAAAACCTCTGAAAACCGGAAATCCTTTCTTAACCAATTCCATCAATTCTCTTTTCATGCAACCCAACTCGGTTCCCGGGTGTTGACTGCCTGTAACCGCAATTTTTCGTGAGGGGCCAATGCCCGGACGCATTCTGATCCTCGACGATAACATGACACGGCGCATCACCCTGGCGGCGCGTCTTTCAGGGGCCTTTTACGACATCCAGGTAGCGAGTTCGGATGCCGAGGCCGAGGCGATCATCGGCAATGATCGGCCCGGCGTGATCCTGGTGGCGGACGAACTGGCCTGCATCAGCGCGACGGTCTTCATCCGCCGCCTGCGCGAGGATCCGAAGCACGCAAACACGACGATCTTCGTGCTGACGGCGCCGGGGGCGCAAAACGGACGCGCCGACCTGCTGACCGCAGGGGCGGACGAGGTGTTGCCACGCAGCGAGCCGGACGAGGTGTTTCGCGCCCGCCTGCGGTCGCATGACCGGTCGCGCGACATGATCGACGCCTTGCGGATGCGCAACGAGGACGGCCAGGTGCCCGGCCTGTCCGAGGCCGCGCCGCAGTTCCGTGGCAAGATACGGGTGACGCTGATGGCGCCTGAGGCCGAACAGGCCGAGGCCTGGCGCGAGGCGATCGGCAGCGTCGACGGGTTTCAGATCTGCGTGGCCAGCGACGCGGGGAGCGACAGGCGCGGCGATATCCGCGGCCAGGATCGGTCGGGCGTGGTTCTGCTGGGCGTGGTCCCCGGCTCGGAACACCGCGCGTTTCGGATGCTGGCCGACCGTGTGACGCGCCCCGAGGAGCAGGACGGCGCCCTGCTGATCTTTGCCCCCGAGGCCGACGAGGCAACGGTGATCGCAGGCTACGAGGCCGGCGCCGGCGCGGTGATGTCCGGCCCGTTCGATCCGGCCGAAGTGGTGGCGCGGCTGCGCATGCTGCACGATCGCCAGACCCGCCAACGGGGCCTGCGACGCGCCTTGCAGGAAGGATTGATCGCGGCGATTACCGATTGCCTGACGGGGTTGTACAATCGCCGCTATGCCCTGCCGCAACTGGCGCGCCTGTCGGCGCAGGCCGCGGGCAACGGTCACGACCTTGCGGTGATGATCCTGGACCTGGATCACTTCAAGCAGGTCAACGACAGCCATGGGCACGGCATCGGGGACATTGCCTTGCAGACCGTCGGCCAGATCCTGCAGAGCAACCTGCGCCCCGACGACCTGATTGCGCGGATCGGCGGCGAGGAATTCCTGGTCGCCCTGCCGCAGACTGACATCGTCGCCGCCGAAAAGATTGCCGAGCGGCTGTGCCGGATGGTGCGAGAGACGGCCGTTCTGCTGCCTGGCAAGCAGCCCGCGCTGAACATGACGGTTTCGGTCGGGCTGGTGATGGCGCCGCGAATGCGACGCAGCGCCGAGGAGCTGATCGCCGCAGCCGACAAGGCGCTCTACGCCGCCAAGGGGGGCGGGCGTGACCAGGTGGTGCTGCTGCCCGGCGTCACCGCCCCGCTGGAGCGCCCGAGCGTGGCACACACCCAACCTCTGCTGACAGGCACTCCGCCGACGAACCCGAATGCGCAGGACCCGCAAATGCAGCTGCGCATCTGAGCAGGCACAGGTAATGGCCTCGGCGGTGCCGGTGCGGGGTGTGTGGGGCCGCGTGTCTGCCTGATTGCGCGGGCGAGGCATGAAATATTAGGGCCGCTGCGCCGGCCGGATCCGTTCGCTGGGCGGGCCTCTGCGTGGAGCGCGAGAGGGGGGCCGATCAAGGCGGAGACGCAGATGCAACCGGGTTGGGCATGGATCGCGTGCAAGCGGCATATCCGATACGACAGCCACAACAGCGCGCATCGGCGCAGAAACCGCAAGAGCGCGCAAAGTGCATCGCCACAACAGCGCGCATCGGCGCAGAAGCCGCAAGAGCGCGCACGGAGCAAGGAGCACGGGGCAAGGAGCACGGCGAGCGAAAACGTCGGGTCATGCACCTGCCAAGGCGCGCTGCACAGTCCCCGAAAACGCGATGACGATGCCGCACCGATTGGGTGCGCGGGGTTTACTTGTCGCTCTTCTTGTCGCGGGGCGGACGGTTCACAGCCTCTTCCAGGCGATCCGCGAAGGCCATGCGTTCCTTGCGCGACATCTGCGAAATTCGTTCGACAAGCAGCTTTTGCCCGATATCCTGCCGACGCATCGCCTCTTGCAGCTGGTTTTGCAGGCTCGCCCTGAGGGCGGTGCTGTCATAGGGATCCGAGCGCAGCGCCGTCAGGATTCTCTGGAATTCAGCCTTTACCGCGCCGCGCTCAGGGCGATTGGCGCGAATTTCACGCATCATCTCGCGCCCGATTTCGCGCCGGTCCTCGTGCGTCAGGGCATAGGAAAAGATGCCACCGATCCGATCGGCGCGCGGCGGCCCCTCCATCGGGGGATGCTTGAGAAAGGCGCCAACGACGATGCCCGCGACGGCAAGGTTTGCCGCCAGCGACACAAAGAGCAGGACGCGCACCGCGATGCTGCCACGCTTGCGCATCGGGGCCTGTGTGCTGCCGGTTGCGGTGTCTGGTGTCGGATCGCTCATCGCCCTACCCTTCGGTCTGCGCAAATTCGAAGACATCGCTGCTGTCCACGAAATAGATGTCGAAAATTTCTTCGGTGCCGGTGGTGCCCATGACGGTCTGAAGGCCGCTTTGCAGCCCTGCGGGGGGCACGATGCCAACCCAGACCCCGGCCATGGTGGCAACGGCAAGACCCGCCAGCGCGGGCGCCCCGCCAATAGATTTCAGCAGCTGCGCCCAGAACCCCCCGCGCGCAAGACCGGGGGCAGGCGATGCGACCGGTACCCGGTGGCGCGCGTTGAGGCGATCGTTGGCCTGAACGGCCAGAACGGCATCGGCATCCGCGAGGATACGGGCGGTCAGTGCCGCTGGCAGTTCTGCCGGCACGTCGCGCGCCTGTGCAAACAGCGACTCGAGTTCGGCTTCGGCCTGTTGGCGACGGCCCGCCTGTTGATGCGCCAGACCGTCAACGTTCTTGTCGTCAGTCATCTTGATACCCCAATTCATCACGCCGCGCTGCGAGCAGATCGCTGAGTGCGCGTTTGCCACGGGCCGTCAGACTCTCGACCGCCTCGGTGCTGATCTCCATGATCTCGGCAATCTCAGGATTGCCCAGTCCTTCTATGTGGCGCAAGACCACGGCCTGCCTTTGACGGTCGGGCAATTGGTTCAGCGCCTGTTGCAGGGCATCCATCCGGCTGCGCTGCTGCATCTGTTCGTCGACCGGAGCGACCGGATCGGCCATCTCGGGGACGTCTTCGATGTCGGGCACACCGACCCGCCGCCGCCGCAGCCGGTCAGTGCACAGATTGGCCGTCACGCGGTAGAGCCACGTTGTGACCTTGGCCTCGCCCTGCCGCCAGTCGGGCGCGATGCGCCACAGGCGCAGCAGGGCCTCTTGCGTGACATCCTGCGCTTCGTCACGGTCGCCCAGCATCCGCCAGGCCTGCGCCAGCACGCGCGGGCCCAGACGCGCGGTCAACACGCGCGCCGCAGAGGCATCCCCATTGGAAAACAGCACCAGCAGGGCGTCATCCGGTATGGCGTCTGGATCGTCGAAAGCCATGTCACTCATGCCTCAGGGGCGTATCCCGTTGGTCTGTCCGTGGCAATGTGCTGTGCCTTTCCCGGGAGGATTTGCCCCGGTTGTCGCCTATGGGTGCAACGGCGTGTCAGCGCCGCCTGTCGTGTGACCCCGCCGCAACCTGCGCTGGGGATGCAGGCCGGATTGCGGCGGGGCATTTCCGGCTGGACCTCGGTCGAGATCTGGCAGGAAACCCGCTGTATGCCGGCACCACGCAGGGCGCCGGTCCACAACGCGGGATCAGCGTCGATCAGCCCTTGTCGGCGTCCTCGACGGGTTTGCGGTGACTGCCGTCACGGTCGCCATGGTCGCCCATGTGGCGCCCGTCACGCCCGCCCATGCGCGGGCCGAACTTGCCCGGACGATCGCGCATCTTGTCCATACGATCTTTCGCGGCGGCGAATTCCTCTTCTGAGATCGCGCCGTCACCATTTTTGTCGAGGCGTTCGAACATGGTTTTCGGGGCCGGAGCGGCGCCGGGTTTCATCTCGTCCGCGCTGAGCACGCCGTCATCGTTCTGGTCCAACCGGGCGATCATGCGTTCGGCCATCCGGGTCTGGCGATCTTCGCGGCGCTGTTCGGCCATGGCCTGCATGCGCGCGACCATTTCCTCGACACTGACGGTGCCGTTGCCATCGCTGTCCGCTTCGGAAAAGCGTTTGGCGGCAGCGGCATCAAGCTCGTCCTGGGTCACCTGGCCGTCACCGTTGGCGTCGAGCGTGGCAAAATCCATGTGCGGAGCGCCCTGCGGCCCGCCGCGCCCCTGTGGCATGTCGGATTGCTGTGCGATGGCCCCGACAGAAAGGGAGGTCAGCGCAAGTGCGGCAAGGCCGCTGAGAATGACTGCACGTTTCATGGGATATCTCCTCTGGTGCCTGTTCGTCAGATGGCCGGGGGGGCCGGTTTGGCCGTTCAGCCCGTCATCTGCATACTCATACGGGGGGCGCCGGCGGTTCCGTCGCGGGTCTGGCGATTTTCTTTTGACGGTCGGCCGTACCCTTCCCGATCCGCCGTGCCCTGACCTGCCCTGCCTGAGCTGCCCTGCCTGACCTGCCCTGTGGCCGGGGATTTGCGACATGGAGCCGCAAGGACGATGCGCCACCTTTGAAAAACCGGCCCCGTGCCCCACCTTTCAGCATTCGTGGAAAGGATGCCGGTATGCAGGACGATTGGGCCCAGACATACGAAACGCCCGCCGACCCATCTGTGACGCGCCAGAAGCCGCGTCCTGTCGAGGTCGCGGCACGACGGCCCGAGGCGCGCGCCGTCTGGCCCGCCCTGCGCCGGGGGTGGCGCCGGAAATGCCCCAAGTGCGGCGCGGGACCATTGCTGAACGGCTACCTGAAGGTGCGCGATCACTGCCCGGTCTGCCGCGAGGGTTATTTTCACCACCGCGCAGATGATGGCCCGGCCTATCTGACCATCCTGATCGTCGGCCACCTGGCCGCACCGGGTTTGCTGATGGCCTATTCGACCTGGCAACCGGACCCGATGGTCCTGTTCACCACCTTCGCCATTGGCACGGTCGCACTCTCCCTCTACCTTCTGCCCAGGCTCAAGGGCGCGCTGGTCGCGTTTCAGTGGGCGCGGCACATGCATGGCTTTGAAGAGGCGGCGCGCTGAGCGCCTGTTCCCCCATCACCGCGGGGCGGGCCTGTTCGCAGCCACCGCCGCGCGATGTCAGGGAGAGAGAGATGACCGAGATTCCGATCCGCGATGCAGCCACCGTGATCGCCCTGCGGGACCGCGACACGAACCCCAGGGTCCTGATGGGCCAGCGTGGCGCAAAAGCAGTCTTCATGCCGAACAAGTTCGTCTTTCCCGGCGGTGCGGTGGACCCCGACGATGCGAAGGTGCCCCTGGCCGCCCCCCTGCCCGAGCCTTGCGCCACGCGCCTGGGCGAGGATTGCACGTCAGGCCTGGTGCCCGCGCTGGCCGCCGCCGCCATCCGCGAGATGTGGGAGGAAACCGGGCTGGTGCTGGGCCGTCCCGGCCCCTGGCTGTCGCCGCCCGCAGACTGGGCGGGCTTTGCCGCGACCGGCCATCTGCCCGATGCCTCGGGCCTTCAATTCATCTTTCGCGCCGTGACGCCGCCGGGGCGGCCGCGCCGTTTCGACGCGCGGTTCTTCATCGTGGACGCCAATGCCGCCATCGCCGGGGATCCCGACGATTTTTCCGCCGCATCTGACGAGCTGTCGCAATTGCAGTGGATACCGCTGGCCGAGGTGCGCAGGTTCGACCTGCCCTTCATCACCGAAGTGGTCCTGGCCGAGGTCGCCCAACGGGTCACCGATCCCGGCCCGCCTGCCAGCGTCCCCTATTTCGCGCAAGGCGCCGAAGCGCAGATGTTCCGGCGCCTGAAAGGGCTGAGCCGGCTGACCGGGATCACCGATACCCGCGACTAGGTCAGGACGATCAGCGCCAGCACGCTGATGCTGATCAGCGCGATCCCAAGCCCCTCGCGGCGGCTGAGCGTTTCGCGGAAAAACAGCACCGACGCCAGCAGGCTGAGCACGACTTCGGATTGTCCGACGGCATAGACGTAGGCCGCGTTTTGCAGGGTGAAGGCGCTGAACCAGCAAAAGCTGCCCGCGACCGATGTCAGCCCAACCAGCGACGTGACCCGCCAGCCGGTGATGACGCGCGTGATTTCGCCCTTTTCACGCCAGGCCAGCCACGCCCCCATCAACAGCAGTTGCGAGGTGACGACCGCGACCAGCGTGATCAGGGCGCGCACCTCGGGTCCGCCCGGCACCTCGAGCGAGGCACCCCGGTAGGTGACGCCCGACAGCGCGAAGAACAGGCCCGAGGTCAGCCCCAGCCCGGCCGCCCGATTGGCGAACCGTGACAGGCCGCGCCCGCCGGGCACGGGCGTGTCGGTCAGTGCCAGCACGCCGAACAGGCCGACGCAGATCGCCAGAAGTGCGGCAAGCGATACGGTTTCGCCCAGGATCAGAAAGCCGATAAAGGCAGTCAGCAGCACTTCGGTCTTTTTCAGGGTGATGCCGACGGCAAAGTTGCGGCTGCGGAACAACGCCACGACGCAGACCGTCGCCAGGATCTGGGTGACACCGCCCAGGATGGCGAGGCCCCAGAACCGCAGCGTGAGGTCGGGCCAGTCCAGCCCGCTGATCAGCAACGCGGCCCAAACCACCGGTGCCGCCCAGAGAAAGCGTGCGAATGTCGCCCCCGCCGGGCTGAGACCGGCCCCGGAGAGGTGCTTTTGCAACATGAAACGAGCGGTTTGCAGAACCACCGCTGCCAGGGTGAAGCCGATCCAGATATTCATGCCGCATGGGATGCGCTATTGCCCCGGCGGACGCCAGAGGGGATGTGGCACCGGATCTTTCGCGCGGCAAAAATAGCGCAGGAAAACCCGTGCGTATGAGCGGTAGACATAGGAATCGTTGCGGCGCAGGTAGTGATCGCGGCGTCGCGCATACAGCCCCGGCAGATCATACCAGGGCCGCTGCGGGTGCATGTGATGCACGACGTGGAAATTGTTGTTGAGGAACAGCAGCGCCAGGGGGCCGCGATCTTCGATCACCACCGTTCGAGCGCGGGCCCGCATGTGCGCGCGATGTTCCAGATAGGTCCGGATCTTGAGCAGGGAGTGCCCCAGGTAACTGCCGAACAGCAACGCCCCCAACGTGATGTCCGCGAGCGTCACCTGCCAGGCGATCACCAGCCCCAGCGCAGGCAGATGCCAGGCCCACCCCCGCGCCACGGCGCGATCCCCGGCGCGCAGGGCGATCCATTCCAGGCGGACAAAGCCGATGGTGCCGATCACCGGGCCGATGGCGATCCGGCCCAACAGGGTGTTGTTGACCTCCAGCACCCGCCGCGCCCAATGGGGTAGCCTTGCCCAGATGGCCGGATCCCAATAATTGCTCTCGGGGTCGTCATAGGGATCGGTGATCACCTCGTCCCGGTGGTGGGCGCGGTGTGTGGCGGCAAAGCGCAGGTACGGCACGATCAGCGATAGCGCCGGAAAGACCAGCGCCGCATTCAGCCACTGGCGCCGAAACGGGTGGCCATGGATCACTTCGTGGCTGAGCGAGGAATGCAGGCAGGCCGTCAGGGCCACGACGGCAATCGCCAGCACCTGCGAAACACCCGCCAGCCATGTGGTCGCCAGCCCCCAACACAGATAGCACAGAACCAGCAGCAGCAGCGTGGGCCATTCCACGCGACGTGGCCAGAACCTGCGCGGATCAGCCATGCAGGCGGCCCCAGCGGATCCTGTCCCAGAGCCGTTCGTACAGGATGTAGGACACCAGCCCGAGGCCTGAATTGACCAGCGCCATGCCGCCCCCGAGGCGCAGCGACCCGGTAAAGAGGTAACCGACGAGCGCCATCATCACCGTGCCGAGACAGGTCCAGAGGATCGCCTTGACCAGACTGCGTGCCGCCGTTTCCATGATGAGACCCCTCTGCTTGACCCGGACAGGGGTATCGCACGGCAGTCGGGGAGAAAATTCAGGATACTGTTAACAAATCCGTCTTATGGTGATATAATTCACCACATGAGAGATATTATCGACAAGCGTCAGCGTGCCCTGCTGTTCCGTGATCGACTGCGCGATGCGATGCAACGCCGTGGTGTCAGCCAAAGCGCCCTGGCCCGCCAGATCGGAGTCGATCGATCCACAGTTTCACAATTGCTGGGCGGCGATGGTCCGCGCCTGCCAAATGCGCAGGTGGTGGGAGAATGCGCCGCCACGTTGGGCGTATCGGCGGATTGGTTGCTGGCCTTGTCGGAGCGTCCGGAAACAGCCGCCGACCTGCTGGCAACGTCGGCGGCGCTGACGGCGGCACCAAGGGCGCTGGTGGATGAACAGATCTTTGCCTGGCACCGTGAGGCGGCAGGTTACAAGATCAGGCATGTGCCGGCAGGCCTGCCCGACATGATGAAGACACATGCCCTGCTGGAATGGGAATACACGCCGCACCTGGGACGCACGACGCAACAGGCCATCAATGCGTCCGAAGATCGTCTGCAATGGATGCGCGGCGCCTATTCGGATTACGAGATCGCAGTGCCGCGCCACGAGATGATCGCCTTTGCCACCGCCACGGGATATTACGCCGATCTGCCGATGGCGCTGCGGATAGAACAGATCGACCGGTTCATCGCCCTGAACGAGGCGTTGTATCCACGGCTGCGGCTTTACATGTTTGACGCGCGCCGGTTGTTTTCCGCCCCCATGACGGTCTTTGGCCCGCTGTTGGGCGTGCTGTACACCGGACAGAACTACATCGCGTTTCGCGATACCGAGCGGGTGCAGGCGCTGACGCAGAACTTTGACCAACTTGTGCGCGAAGCCTCGATCACCGCGCGCGCGCTGCCGCAATTCCTGCGCGACCTGAGAGAGGCGGTCGTGTAAAGGCCGCCCCGCCCTCGCAACTGCGGTTTGGTTCTGCCAGGCGACCGGACTTGCCCGACCAAGCGGGAAAGGCGTGAAACCCTGCGTCCATGCTCAGGCTTCGCCCCCCCTGAGGGAACGACAGATCCCGCCGCAGGGCACCGTGTTCCGTCATATCGCCCTCTGCCTGTCAGAACGGCATCGGGTGCGCCTTGTGAACGATGTCGAGGTCCGCCAACACCTCATCCGACAGGGTCAGATCCAGCCCGGCGATCACATGTTCCATCTGGTCAAGCGTCGTCGCGCCAAAGATCACGGATGCGGTAAACGGGCGTTGTGCCACCCAAGCCAGACACATATGCACCACGTCCAGATCGTGTTTGAAGGCCACGTCGATGTAATCGTCGATGGCAGGAAATACCCGTGGTGTCTTGCGACCACCAAGCTCCGGCGACAGGGTGATGCGCGAGCCCTTAGGTTTGGCGCGCCCCTGGTACTTGCCCGTCAAAAGGCCTGCCGCCAAGGGCGAAAAGGCCAGAAGGCCGACATCTTCGTTCGCGCAGAGCTCTGCCAGGTCGGTATCGAACTGACGGCACAGCAGCGAATATTCGTTCTGGATGGTGGCGGCACGCAACCATCCCGAGCCTTCGGCAATCCGCAACCATTGGGCCATGCCCCATGCGGTTTCATTCGACAGGCCAAAGGCGCGGATGGTGCCGCGCTTGCGCTCCTTCTCAAGCGCCAGAAGACATTCGCCCATGTTGTCCAGAACCGCGCGGGGGTTTTGCCCCGTCGGATCATACTGCCAGTTCTGCCGAAAGTGGTAGGACCCGCGGTTGGGCCAATGAAACTGGTATAGGTCGATGTAGTCTGTCTTGAGGCGTCGCAACGACCCCTCGATCGTGGCAGGGATCGTGGCGGCCGAAATCGGCGCACCTTCCCGGGTATGTTCCATGCCCGCCCCTGAATGCTTGGTGGCCAGCACGATTTCGCTGCGGTGCCCGCGCGATTTCTCCATCCAGAGGCCGATGATGCGTTCGGTTCGGCCGATCGTCTCTTCCTTCACCGGGTTGACCGGATACATTTCGGCGGTGTCGACAAAGTTCAACCCGTTCGCCAGCGCGGCATCGATCTGCTTATGCGCTTCGGCGCTGCGGGTCTGGTTCCCCCAGGTCATGGACCCGAGGCAGTACTGGGAAACCTCGATCCCCGTTCGTCCAAGCTGATTCATGCGCATGTGCTACTCATCCTTCGCCCCTCAAGTGCAATAATCGCGGAAAGTTACGATTTTCCTTCCTGTGATCGCGCCCACACGTTGCGCCTGCAACCTGTTGGCTGGATCAACTGGGAATGCGTGCTTTTTCGTCCGTTGATCCTGTACAAAAATCCGGCAGATTGAAAACAAAATAGGAACGCATCACCACAGCTCGGGGCCAGAAAACCGCGACGCCGCGATTAGGCCCGTGCAGGGAACCCGATGCAGCGTAGCGGCCAGCCCGGCGTTTGCCCATTCTTACCCACGCCGCCCCTCGGGCACAGGCCGTCGAGGCCCGCCCCGAGCCTCGGACCACCGATCACGCGGCGCCTGCCATGCCGAGCAAAGCGCGACAAAATGCATCGACTGGTGTTAAACGGCATCGAATGTCGCATATCGGATGGCCTGATCGCGCCACGGGGCCGAAGACAGCATCATGCGACTAATCCTAAGCCTGTCGGCGCTCTTTCTCTCGGTCATCCTTCTGCAACTGTCCTCTGGCGGCGTCGGCCCGCTGGATGCGCTGTCGGGCTTTGCCCTGGGGTTCAGCAAGGGCGAGATCGGCATGTTGGGTTCGGCGCATTTCGTCGGCTTCTTCATCGGCTGCTGGGGGGCGCCGCGCCTGATGGGCCGGGTGGGACACGCCCGGGCCTTTGCCGCCTTTACCGCGCTTGGGGCCATCGGGCTGATGGGCCACATGATGGTTGTGAACCCCTACGCTTGGGCCGGTATGCGCATTGCCTCGGGTCTATGTGTCGCGGGGTGCTATACCGTGATCGAAGGGTGGCTGATGGCGCGGATCGAAAATGCCGACCGCGGACGCGTCACCGGACTCTACCGCGTTGCCGACATGGGGGCATCGCTGGTGGCGCAGCTGCTGATCGGCGTGCTGAGCCCGGCGAGCTATATCTCTTACAACCTGCTGGCGATGTTGTGTTGCGCGGCCCTGCTGCCGCTGGCGCTGTCGCGCGCAACGGCCCCCGAAATGCCGCAGGCGCCGCGCCTGCGCCCCGCGCTGGCGATCGAATGTTCGCCCCTGGCGGTGGTGGCCGTGATCGTGTCGGCCCTGTCCGGCGCGACCTTTCGCATGATCGGCCCGATCTACGGGCAGGAGGTAGGGCTGGTGCCAGAACAGCTCGCCTGGTTCCTGGCGCTGTTCATATTGGGTGGCGCATTGACGCAATATCCGACCGGCTGGCTTGCCGACAAATACGACCGACGCTGGGTTTTGGTGGGCATTTCCACCCTGACGCTGATCAGTTGCTTTTCGTCGGCGTTGTTTTCGACAGGGCCCGTTTCGACGCTGGTGAACGCCTTTGTCTTTGGCATGGTGACCTTTCCGGTCTATTCCGTCGCCTCGGCCCACGCCCACGATTTTGCCCGCAGCGACCAGCGGGCCGAACTTTCGGCTGCATTGCTGTTCTTTTATGCCGTCGGGGCAATCGCCGCGCCTTATCTTGCATCGCAACTGATCGTCGCGTTCGGGCCGCGGGCCATCTTTGCCATGATCGCCTTGGGGCATGGTGTTCTGCTGACCTTTGGTCTGGCCCGGATGCGCGTACGCCCGGCCCCGGCGGCGGGATCGCGCACCCACTACATCTATGCGCCGCGCACCTCTTTCGTGATCGGGCGACTGCTGAGAGGTTTGCGTGAACGCCGCTGAGCAGGCCCGGCGACGCCGGCGGTGCGCGTGGGCCCGCGTAGAAGAGACATCACTGCGCGGCGCAAATGGCATGATAAAGCGCATTTTTCGCATAAAAGGTCCGGGTGATCCTGCGGTCAGGCCCCTTCCGCCTCTGGCGCTTGTGGCGAGGGGGCGTTATTGGGGGCCAAGACGCATCTGAAGGGCATTTCATGGCACGGCACCTCATCACCTCGGCCATTCCCTATATCAACGGGATCAAACACCTCGGCAATCTGGTCGGCTCGCAATTGCCGGCGGATCTGTATGCGCGCTATCAGCGTGGGCGGGGCAACGAGGTGCTGTTTCTCTGCGCCACCGATGAACACGGCACCCCGGCTGAGCTGGCCGCGACCAAGGCGGGCAAGCCTGTCGCGGAATACTGCGCCGAAATGCATGATGTGCAGGCGCGTATCGCGCAGGGGTTCCGTCTGAGCTTCGATCATTTCGGCCGCTCTTCCTCGGTGCATAACCGTCAACTGACCCAGCATTTTGCGGGGGTTCTGGCCGACCGCGGGTTGATCCGCGAGGTGTCGGAAACCCAGATGTATTCGCCCGATGACGGCCGTTACCTGCCCGATCGCTATATCGAGGGTACCTGCCCGAACTGCGGTTTCGACAGCGCGCGCGGCGACCAGTGCGACAATTGCACAAAACAGCTGGACCCCGTCGACCTGATCAACCCGCACTCCACCATCTCCGGCGCGACGAACCTGGAAATGCGCGAGACAAAGCACCTGTATCTGCGTCAGTCCGAAATGCGTGATGAATTGCAGGCCTGGATCGACTCCAAGACCGACTGGCCCGTGCTCACGACCTCGATCGCCAAGAAATGGCTGAACGATGGTGACGGTTTGCAGGACCGCGGGATCACACGCGACCTGGATTGGGGCGTGCCGGTCAAGAGGGGCACGCAGGACTGGCCCGGGATGGAAGGCAAGGTCTTCTACGTCTGGTTCGACGCCCCCATCGAATACATTGCCTGCGCCCAGGAATGGGTCGATGCGGGCAAGGGCACCGACTGGCAGCGCTGGTGGCGCACGGATGCCGGCGCGGACGACGTGACCTATACGCAGTTCATGGGCAAGGACAACGTGCCCTTTCACACCCTGTCGTTCCCTGCCACCATCCTTGGGTCGGGCGAACCCTGGAAACTGGTCGATTACATCAAATCGTTCAACTATCTGAACTATGAGGGTGGCCAGTTCTCGACGTCCCGCGGGCGGGGCGTGTTCATGGACCAGGCGCTTGAGGTGCTGCCGCCGGATTACTGGCGCTGGTGGCTGCTGAGCCATGCGCCCGAAAGTTCGGATGCCGAATTTACCTGGGAGAACTTTCAGGCCTCGGTCAACAAGGATCTGGCCGATGTGCTGGGCAACTTCGTCAGCCGCGTCACCAAGTTCTGCCGGTCGAAATTTGGCGAAGTTGTGCCCGAAGGCGGCAGTTTCGGTGCACAGGAAGATGCGCTGATCGCGGACCTGACGGCCCGGATCGCCCGCTATCAAGACATGATGGACGAGATGGAGGTGCGCAAATCAGCGCAGGAGTTGCGCGCGATTTGGGCCGCAGGCAACGAATACCTGCAATCGGCAGCCCCCTGGACCGTGTTCAAGGAAGACCCAGAGCGTGCGGCGGCCATCGTGCGCCTGTCGTTGAACCTGATCCGGCTGTACGCCATTCTGTCGGCGCCGTTCATCCCCGATGCGGCAGCAACGCTGAAAGAGGCGATGAAACTGGACGAAATGCCCTGGCCGGATGACGTGGCAGCGGCCCTTGCCAGTCTTGCCCCCGGCACCGGCTTTGACGTCCCCGAAAATCTGTTTCGCAAGATCAGCGACGAAGAACGCGAAGATTGGCAAGGCCGTTTCAGCGGCAAGCGGGACTGAGCCGGGACGCAGAGACCTGTTGGACCCGTCCCTTGGGCCCGAATTTTGGCTGGGCGGGCTCAGCAACGCGGCATCGCAATCTCTTTGCCCCGGGCGCGCCCCTGATTGCAAGATTGCGCCTCCGGTGGGGACCGATGCGGTCGGGTGCCCCGCCAGCGCCTTGCGACAGCCTATCCGCTCGGGGTGCGCGGCGGGAGTTTCCTAGAACTCCTCCCAGCTTTCCGGGACGCCAGCGGCGGCACGCGCTGAGGGTTGCCCCGCAACGGCAGCGCGGCGCGACTTTGGTTTTTGCACGTTCGTGCGGCCGCCGGTCTTGCTCTTGCCTGTCACCTTTACCTTGAACTTCTCGGCCGCTTCGACGAGCGAGTTTGCCTCGCTGGTCAGGGCATGGCTGGCCGCCGTCGTCTCTTCGAACATCGCAGAATTCTGCTGCGTGACCTGGTCTAGGTCGTTCATTGCGTTGTTGATTTCGTTCAGCCCAAGGGATTGTTCGCGTGCCGAACTGGCAATTGTCGCCACCCGGGTGGAAATATCGGCAACCGATGTCACGATATCACCCAGCGCCTCGCCCGTCTTGTCGACCAGATCGACCCCGGATTTCACGTGATTGCCGCTGGCCGAGATCAGTTGATTGATCTCTCGTGCCGCATCGGACGACCGCTGGGCAAGGGCGCGAACTTCGGTCGCCACGACCGCGAACCCGCGCCCGGCATCGCCAGCCCGCGCGGCCTCGACCCCGGCATTGAGCGCCAGCAGGTTGGTCTGAAAGGCGATGTCATCAATCACCCCGGTGATCTTGGAAATTTCCTGTGACGAAACCTTGATCGCATCCATCGCGGTGATCGCATCGCGCGCGACCTGGCCCCCCATTTCCGCCTTGGCCTGCGCGCCGCCCGCCAGCTTGCTGGCCTCGTCCGCGCCGATGGCGGCAGATTTCACCGAGGCCGTAAGCTGATCGAGTGCAGCCGCCGTTTCCTCCAGCGTCGCGGCCTGCTTTTCCGTGCGTTTGGCGAGATCATCTGCCGCGTTGCTGATTTCCCCGGTTTCGCCCCGGATCGACTCTGCGTTTTGAATAACCGCGCACATCGCATCGTGCAGCGATTCCACCGCCTGGTTGAAATTGCTGCGCAATTGTTCGTATTCGGCACGAAATTCCTGGTGGATCTGGCAGGTCAGATCCCCCTGTGCCATCTGCCGCAAGCCGACTTTCAGCGTATCCACCACCAGTTGCTGCTGGCGGGAGGTTTCAAGACGATCTTCCTCGGCGGCCCTCATGGCCTTATGTGCCTCGGTGATGTCGGAGCCGATAAAGACCACGCGCTGCATTTCCCCGTCCCGGCTGAGAATTGGGCTGAGACTGCCTTCGAGAAACAAGTCGGCATTGCCGGCGCCGGGCAGGCGAAACTTTCCGCTGACGGGTTTTCCTTCCCGCAGGGTGGCGATGGATTGCGCCAGATCCATCGTCGCCTCGTCACCGCGCGACAAGGTTGATGGCGTGTTGCGCCGGCAGAACTCTTCCTCGCTCATCCCGGCCAGTTCACAAATGCGCGGGTTGCAGCCGACAACGTTCTGATGATTGTCGAAATCAATTCGAACCTGGTGGGTGTCAATGGCAGAGAGAACCGCCTGATTGAGCTTTTCCTGAGAGATATCTTCCAGTTCCATCACGAAACCGATGACGTCCCCGCCCAGATCCCGGACGGAATCTGCGGCGACACGAATGCTCGCCTCGCCCCACTTTACCTCGGTGTTCTTGGGCAGGTCGGCGTGAGGCGCGCGAACCAGGTCGACAAAGCTGGCCAGCTCAGGCAATTGCGCCGCGCCCTGTCCTTCCAGCTTGCCCGCCGAGAAATCGGGCCAGACAGCGCGTATCGCCGGGCCTGCCCCGTCAAGCAGCAGGTCGCAGGCGGGATTGCAGAACACGATCTTCATGTCTGCGTCCAACAGCATCATCGCCGCGCCCGTACTGTCGATTGCCGCGCTCTTGAACGCATTTTCGCGCTGCGTCGCGCGGGCCGCCTGCAAGCCGACCCGAAAATCATCAAGCCGCTTGGCAATGCCGCCAATTTCATCGGCACGCCCCGTACACTCGATCGCGATATCGTAGTGACCCCGCCCGACCAGGCCCATCTGCGCCGCCACCCTGCCCAGGGGCCGTGAGATGTAGCGGTAGAACAAGGTCGCGCACAGCAGCAGCGACAGAACGAACAGCAGCCCTGCAATGGCTGTCGCGTAGATGTGTTCGGCCATGGCGGCAGCGATGCGTTTTTCTGATGACCACTGAGTGACAAACGCCCCGACAACCACGGCATCCTTGCCGAACCGCGATGGATAGGCCCAGATCCGCAGGTCCGTGTCTATCTGCGGCTGTTCCGTGCTGATCGCGCGCTCGGCCAGCCTTTTCGCAGTCTCGGCATCATAACCCGGGCGTTTCATGTCATACAGGACGGTGCCGTCCGGCTGGATCGCGGACACGCCCACCAGATCATCGGGGATGCCGCGGGCAAAGCCCGAGACGACATCTTCGACCGCTTCGGGGCGCGAAAACTTGAGCGCACCTGACACCTGAGCGCCGACGCCCGATGTTGCCTCTGCCGCACGAATGCCGATCCAGGTTTCGATCAGGTTCCGTTCCTTGCGCAGGGCAATCAACTCTGATGCGGTGACCACCATCAGGATACACAAGGCCACGATCAGCGTTGCCCGGAACAAGGTGCTCTTGAAAACCGGGATGGCACGAATTTCGGTGTCAGGCGTGGTCATGGTGTCATCCTCTACATCGCCCGGCTACGTACGAGCACATGGCCCGGGTCCCGGCTTTCGCGGGCAGGTCCGACATGGGCCTGCGTGGCGCCGTGGGGCGCCCGCCGCGGGGCGCGGGGCGGCGATATGCACCGCCCCGCAGAAAGCGGCGACGTCAGTACAGCATTTCCGCGTTCAGCCCGACCGTGATCGCCCCGATGACCTCTTGCGTATCGGGGTCCGTCAGGCTGATCGAAATCTGGCCCAGGTAGGCCTGCACCGATTCATCGAATTCGACGTCGCCGACATGCACCGCCCCGGTCCCGACGTCATATGTCTCGATGAACTTGGCCTCGTCACCCTGCCAGTAATCGGAGGTCGCGGAACTGGCAGCGACATTCATGCCATTGGAATCCATGATGAAAACCTCGGAGATGACGCCGGCGGACTCCTCGACCTGCTGCGACAGGAAGTCGGCCGCGGGCGACATCAGGACCTCATCGACCAGGGGATGATGCGACGTGCCGACCTGGGCCCGCCAATCCAGATCCATCTGGTTGATCCTGTCCTGGCTGAGATGACCGAGGCGAGCGTTTTGCGCACGAACGGCCTCGATCAACGTCGGATCGAACGCCCAGAGCAGAATTTCACTCTCGAGGTAGTCCCGCATGGACGGTTCGTAGTCGTTGGCCATGACAGGTGCCGCCAGTACGGTCAGCGCCAGCCCTGCGATCATTGCTTTCATCGTAAGTTCCCTTCACGAAAAACCAGTTTCGCCGGGAAACATGCGCCAAAAGAATTGCCTCGCCCTTAACACTCGCGCATTCGGTGTCGTGTTCATTGCCTAAAATCCGATATGCCGCCCGTTGGCGCGGGGTCACGCAGCGCCCTGCTTTGGCCGGGATGCGGCGCGGGGTTGGCCGCGTGTGCGGTGGTCGGGATCGTCCCCGCCTTGGCCCCGGTCGGGGCGCGAAGCCTTGGCCCGCACCCCCGTTGGCACGCGGAAAGCGCAGGGCGATCCCCCCGAAACGGAACGTCGGTATTTGAACGGTATCTGGGCGGTGTCTGGGCGGTCTTTGGACGGTGAAGGCTGGCCCTTTGGCAATGCGCCATCGTGGCCGCAGAACGGAGCGCGCGCCCCAAGGTTCGACGAGGTGCCCGCCTGCATATCGGGCGAGATGCCCGCAGCGCATCTTGCGGCCTGTGGATCATCGGTTCAGACGATGGTGCTGCCCTGCCCTGCACTGGGATGCCGCCCAGCCGACGGGGAGCCTGACGTCTTGCCCGTGGCGGATCACGGGCGATTGCGCTGTCGGGGATTAAAGCCGTCGGGCGCGCAGGGCGCAGCCCTCTCAGGCATCGGGCGTCGGTGTTCTTGAGCGGGGGCCAGACGTGGCCGGCAGCAGCGTCCTGCGCGCCTCCATGTGGATAGGGGCAGCGTTGACGGTTTCGACGGCCACGCATTGCCCATTGCGGTATCGCCGCGCCACGAGGCTGGCGTCGTCGCTGATATCGGACAGGTCCCCCGCCAAGTGTGTGTCGTCACCGGGCGCGCCCAATCCCGCGATCTGAAGGCGCGCGCTGCCCTGGGTGGACCAGAACCAGGGCACGGTTTGGCCCGGCACCGCCTGCCCCGCCAGAACGGCGGCGACGCGTCGGCCCTGCTCTGCCGCGTTGGCGACGGATTCCAGACGGACCGGGCCTGCATGAAAGGGATGCGGCGCAAGCGCGCAATCCCCGATCGAAAAGATACGCGGATCCGACGTGCGATGCAGCGCGTCCGTTTCGATGCCATTCGATACGGACAGCCCGGCCTGCGCCGCAAGGCCGACGTCGGGCTGTACCCCCGCCGCGATCAGCAGCACGTCAAAGCCGCACCTGTCGCCGTTGCCGAGGGTCAGCATACCGGGTTCGGCGGCGGCGATGGTTGCCCCGAGCGTGATCCGCGTGCCCCGGTGCCGGTGAAACCGCAGGAACCAATCCGACACCTCGGGCGAGACCGCGCGGCCCATCACCCGCGAACCGGATTCGAACACGGTGACGGTGCAGCGGCTGTCAAACAGCGCCGCGGCGGTTTCCAAGCCGATGAACCCCGCCCCGAGGATGGCGACCTGCGTCGCCCCCTCAAGCGCGGTGACAAGCGCGCGGGCATCCGCGGCATTGCGCAGGCCCTGCGCACCGAGCGTCGCAAGGCCTGCAATCGCCGGGATCCGATTGCGCGCGCCGGTGGCGAGGATCAGGTGCTCGAACCCCAGATCGCCGCCATCCGACAGGATCACGCGACGTTCGGATCGCAGGATGCGGTCCGCCCGCACACCAAGGCGCAGATCGACCCGCTGCGCCGGGTAGAGCGGCGCGCCACGCAAGGGCATCCAGCCCGAGGCGCCGCGCGATTTGAGCACCTCCTTTGACAGGGGCGGTCGCTGATACGGCAGATCAGGGTCATCACCGACCAGCGTGATCGCCCCGTCGTAGCCCCGCGACCGCAGGGCAAAGGCGCATTCGACCCCCGCCTGCCCGGTGCCGATGATGACAGTTCCGCTCATTGCATCAGGTCCGGCAGGAACAGCGTGATGCCCGGAAAGGCGATCAGCAGGGTCATGACCACCACCTCGCACAGAAGGAACCAGCCGACACCGCGAAAGATCGTCCACATCGGGACCTGGTTGCCCACGACGGATTTCACCACGAAGACGTTCATGCCCATCGGCGGCGTGATCATCCCGATCTCGATATATTTCACGACGATGATGCCGAACCAGATCAGGTCCAGGTCCAGCGCCTTCATCATCGGCAGGAACACCGGCATCGTGATCAGCATGATACCGAGCGGGTCGAGGAACATGCCAAGCACCAGGAACACCACCGAAAGCGCGATCACCACCAGCAGCGGATCGCCCGCCCAGGCCCCGACCAGATCGACCAGCAGCGCCGAAACCCCCGTCAGCGACAGCAGCCGCGTATACATGACGGCCCCCATCCCGACGAAAAAGATCTGCGCGGTGACCGACATCGTTTCCTTCAGCGCCTCGACAAGGCGCCCGGCGGTCATGCGCCGCTGCAAGACAGCGATGGCCAGTGCCAGCGCGGCGCCGACGGCCCCCGCCTCGGTCGGGGTGACGATGCCGCCGTACAGCCCGCCGATGATCCCCAGGATCAGCAGCGCCAGGGGCCAGGTTTCGCGGAGCGCGGACAGGCGATCCTGTTTCAGCGTTGCCAGGTCCGTGGCAGCCAGCCTGGGCGCCAGGGCGGGGTTCATCTTGCACCGCAGGATGATCATGACGACATAGGCGGCCCCGGTCAGCAGGCCCGGGATCACCCCCGCGATCAGCAGGCGCGAGATCGAGACCTCGGCAAAGACACCGTAGAGCACAAGCAGGATGGACGGCGGGATCAGCGCGGACAGCGTGCCCGCAGACGCGATGACGCCGGTGGCCAGCCCCTTGTCATAGCCCGCGCGCAGCATCTCGGGGATGGCGAGCCGCCCCATGGCCGCCGCCGAAGCAAGCGAGGAGCCGCAGGCGGCGGCGAACCCGGCGCTGGCCATGTTGGCGGCCACGGCCAGCCCGCCGGGCAAGGCCGAGAACCACAGGCGCGCCGCCCTGAAGAGCGCGCTGGAGATGCCGGACTGGTTGGCGATCGCGCCCATCAACAGGAACATCGGGATCGCGGTCAGATCCCAGCTGGCCGCAAAGGAGAACGGCGTTTCGCGCAGGATCGACAGGGCAATCGGCCAGTTACGCACATAGGCCAGGCCACAGACGGATACCACGCCGAGGGCCACGCCGATGGGCGTGCGCAGCCCGATCAGCGTCAGCAGGATGGCGAGGGTCACGAGGCCGAAGATCAGGCTGTCCATGTCAGTCGGCCTCCCCGGCCATCGGGTTGGTCTTCGGCGTGAAGCGCTGGACCAGTTTCAGGATCAGGACCAGGACCATCGCCACGCCGGCCACCGGCAGCAGCCAGCGGGTCGGCCAGATCGGCAGGTAGCCCCCGAAGATTTCCCAGACCTCGGCACGGCGGGTCTTGGAGAGGGCCGACAGCCAGGTCTGCCAGACGAAGGCCGACACGTAGGCGATCGAGAGCAGATCGACGAAGACCTCGCTGATGCGGCGGCTGCGGGGGGACATGGCCGAGACGAAGATGTCGGCGCTGACATGTTCGTCCCACAGGGTGACGCGCGCCAGCGGCAGGAAGGCGGCGGCGATCATGTAGTAGCTGGCGGTGATTTCGCCCGTGCCCGGCAGCGGGTGGTGAAACACGGTTCTGGCGATCACATCCACCGTGATGTGCAGCATCATCAGGCCGCCCGCCAGCAGAGCGACATAGAAAAGCGCGTCAGCCACGCGCGACAGGGCTTGGTTCAGGCGATCCATGTCGCTTCCCCTTTGGTTCGGGATCTGTCGGAGGGGGCCGGGGCGCCTTGCGGGCGCACCGGCGGCGGGCGCGTCAACTCACAGCGCGCCCGGATCTACCTTGGAGAAGACTTCGTCCCAGAGCGCGGCGGCGAAGGCATCGACATCGGTGCCGACCTCGGCAGACAGGCTGCGCCATTTTTCGACGTTTGCCAGGTAGGTGTCGATCAGGGCCGCAGGGTCCGCGACGCCCAGCGTCTTGCCGTTTTCGATCAGGCGCGCGCGGTCCGTTTCCGCGAAGCCATCGACCATGGCGATCAGGTCGGCGCCGGGTTCGACCAGCTTGACGCCCTGGTCCGCCTGCTGCGCCTCGAAGCTGGACTGGTCGCGCAGGACGTAATTGCCGATCGTATGCTGTGCGGTGATCAGCGCCGATGCCCGCAGATGCGCAGCCTGCTGATCCGGCGTCATGTCCAGAAACATGTCGCGGTTGATCAGAAAGCCGACGGCGGGGGCCGCGACGCCCAGCGGCAGGTCGGTCACGTACTTGGCGTATTCGCCGTAGCCGTAGGTCTGAAGCCATTCCCGCGCCGCCATCAGGCAATCGAGACCGCCGCGTTGCAGCAGGCTGACGCCTTCGGGCAGGGTCACCGACATCGGGGTCGCGCCGCCAAGCGCCGCCATTTCACCGTAGCCGCCCGTTGCCCGCACCCGCATACCGGCCAGGTCCTGCATCGTCGCGACGGGCCTGGTGCACATCAGGCGATAGGAGGCAGAGGCGAAACCGCCCAGCGGCAGGGCCTGGTTGTCCTTCGCCTCGTCCAGGCAGGAGGGGCAATCGAGAAAGATGGTCTGCGCCGCCGCACCGGCAACGGCAACCGGGTCATCGCCAGGCACCACGATGGAATAAAGCAGCGTCAGCGACGGCATCGCCTCGGGCGTGTAGACCGGAATGATCAGGCCGCCCTGCATCAGGTTGTCGCCCACCGCGGCAAGAGAGCCGCGCGCATCCGACAACTGGCCGCCGGCGATCAGTTCCCACTGGATCGCACCATCCGTGTCGGCGTCGATCTGTGCAAAGGCCGCCGGCAGCGTGTCGGTATTGAGGTAATCCGATGCCGGGGGCCAGGATCCGTAGATCGGGGTTTCGGCAAGGGCGGCACCGGTGCCCAGCACCGTGATCAACGCCGCTGAAAGTGTCTTTCTCATGTTTCTTCCTCCCTGAAAGATGACGTGTGCATGTGACCGCAGGGGCGCCCTCCTCTGGTGTCCCTGCCTGCGTGCTTGGTGTGCGCTAGGCGGCCTCGACCTCCACCGGGATGGAGTGATATCCGCGCAACCAGTTGATCTGGACACGCTCGGGTGTGCCGACCAGGTGGATGCGGCGCACCCGGCTGGCCAGCGCCCGCAGGACGCTCTCGGCCTCAAGCCGGGCGACCATCTGGCCGACGCAGCCGTGAATGCCCGTGCCGAAGGACAGATGCCCCACCGGCCGGCGGGTGATATCGTAGGTATCGGGATCCGCCCAGCGGGCGGGGTCGCGGTTGGCGGCGGCCAGCCACATCAGGATCTTTTCGTCGCCCCCGAGCGCCACCCCCCCGAGCTGCGTCGCCGCCACCGTCGTGCGCCCGATCACCGGGCTGGGGGCCTGAAACCGCAGCCCCTCCTCAAACGCGGGACGGGCCAGATCGGGGTCGGCACGCAGCATGTCCCATTGATCGGGGCGTTCGATCAGCGCCATCAGCGTCATGCCGATGCCGAAAACGGTGGTATCGATCCCGGCCGAGATGAAGGCCCGGACCAGCATGCCCGCATCTTCGTGACTGATCTCTCCGTTATGGGCTGCGGCATAGATCTCGGCCCCGAAGCTGCCGGGAAGGATGTTCTCTTCGCGCATCTGTTCGGCCACGTAGGCAAAGGTGCCGTTGTCCTCAACCACCTTGCGCGCGGCCTCGTACAGGTCGTTCCTGGGCCCCATCGCGTTGAAATTCAGCGTCGAATACGGCATCAGGTGCGGCCGCCCTTCGGGCCTTAGCCCGGCGGCATCCGGCAGCACCTTGAACGGAAAGGCAAAGGCAAGATCCGCCGCCAGATCGAAGCGGCCCCTTGCGACCAGCGCATCGACCATGCGATCCGCCTCTTGCTGAAACCCGACTGCCAGCTTGCGCAGGGCCGCCGGGGACAGCACCCGCGCCAGGACCTTGCGATTGGGGGTGTGCACCGGTGGGTCGGCCTCGAGAATGACCGAGGGCTTGCGCCAGGGTTCTTCGCGCACGACGTTGGTCATTCCGGTTCCGAACGCCGAGGAAAACCGGCGCCAGTCGGAAAAGACCTCTCTTACGATACTGTCCTGCCCGGTCAGCCAGATGCCATATTTCGGCACCCAGACCACTGGCCCGGCCTCGCGGATCTGACGGTCCAGCGCATCGGGGTTGTCCCGCGCCTGCTGGCCGAACGGATCAACATCCAGTATCGGGCGATCATCGATCTGCTGCATGGTCAAAGGTCTCCTCCCGCATGCAGTTTATTGTGCAACAAATTTATATTGCAACAAATATTTTCCATTGCTGACCCTCCTCCGGCACCACGGGTTCACAGCGCGTCCCGGGCCGCGCCGAGCCAGATCGCAACAGCCTCGGCGCCCGGATCGACATGGCCGATGACCCGGTCACCGATATAGCTGGAGCGGCCCCGGCGCGGCGGCATCTGGCGGGTTGCCTCGGCTCCCCGGCGGGCAGCGGTGGCGGCGGCGGCCAGGGCCGCGGGCAGATCGTCGGCACCGATCATCGCGGCGGCTGCTGGGGCCAGCGCATCGACCATGGTGCGGTCACCGGGTGCGGCACCGCCCAGATCCTGAAGCGCCTGCACCCCGGCGCCAAAGGCGGTGGCAAGCGCGGTGGCAGGTGCGGTGGCAGGTGCGGTGGCGCCCGCGCCCGTCCGGGCATCGTCCAGGGCATCGTCCAGGGCATTGCCTGCGGCGGTGGCCAGGATGGCATAGAGCGGGCCGGAGGTGCCCCCGGTGGAACGGCGCACGATCGCACCGACCTCGCGCCAGAAATCGCCCCCCGAAAGCGCGGACAAGGTGCCCGAGGCCGCTGTGATCTGCGCCGCCCCCGAGGCGAGAGAACGCCCGATGTCGCCGTCGCCGACGATCTGGTCCATCCGGGTCAGGATCGGCTCGGCCTCGATGAGGGCGGCGCAACAGGCCAGGACGACCGGCAGCGCGCCATTCGGCCCCTCTGCCGGGGTCGCACGGCTGTTGGCCCCCTCTGCCGGGTCCGCCCGGCTGTCCGTGCCCGTCGGCGGAGGCGCGAGGCACGGGCGTGTCGGCGCCTGCGGCGGCACCGTGGCGCGGACCCAGGCGGGCGCCGAGGTTTCTGCATCCAGCGCCTGCCTGCGCGCATCGTCCAGCTGCATCAGCGACAGGGACACCCCCGCCATGTCGATGGCGGTCAACAGGGTGCCGCAGATCACCCGTTCTACCCGCAGGCCCAGCGCGGCGCAGGCCTCAAGCGCGTCGTTTGCCATGATCGACAGTTCCATCGGAGGCGTCGCCCCGAGATTGTTGACCAGCAGCGCGACGGGCGCGCCCTGCGGCAGCGCCCTGTCCGCCGCGATCTTGCCGATCATGGCCTGCGCCAGGTCGCGGGCGGGCCGCAGGGCCACGCGCTCGGACCCGGCCTCGCCATGAATGCCCAGGCCCAGCTCGATCTCTTGCGGACCGAGGTTGAAATTCGGTGTTCCGGCGGCGGGGACGGTACAGGGAGTCAGGGCCACACCCATGGAGCCGACCGCCTGGATCGCCGCCCTGGCCGTGGCCGCGACCTCGGCCAGCGGCAGGCCCGCCGCCGCAGCGGCCCCGGCAATCTTGTGCACCAGCACGGTGCCCGCGATGCCGCGTCGCCCGGCGGTCTGCGCGGCAGAGCCAAGCGCGCAATCGTCATCGACGATCACCATTTCGGTCGCGATCCCCTCGCCCCGCGCGATCTGCGCCGCCAGGCCGAAATTCAGCCGGTCGCCCGTGTAGTTCTTGACGATCAGCAAGACGCCGCCCGGCCCGGCGACGGTGCGAATTGCCTCGAGCACCGCGTCGGTGGAGGGGGAGGCAAAGACATCCCCCGCAACGGCCGCCGTCAGCATGCCCTGACCGACATAGCCCGCGTGCGCCGGTTCGTGGCCGGACCCGCCGCCCGACACGATTGCCACCTGCCCCGCCGCGATCACCTGTTCCAGATCCGCGCGCACGACGATGGTGCGCCCGTCGATCAGACGCAGTCCCTCGGTGGCGCGGACATAGCCGAGCAGCGCCTCGGGGACGATGTCCGCCACATCGTTAATTAGCTTTTTCATCGGTTCCTCCCATTGTAGTTTGCAATTAAACTTGCCTGCGTATCACCTTGAGCAACGCCCGGAGCACCACATGAGCGACAAGACGATTGTCAGGGACAGGGACCAATCCGTAAGCGCGGATCGCTATGCCCCCTACTTCCTGTCCCTCATCAACAACCGCCTGTCCTGGGGCGCATCGCAGCTGTATCTGTCGCTGTTCGACCTCGGCCTGAACGAATGGCGCATCCTGTCGGCGCTGCGCAACGAACCCGGCATCCAGGCATTGCGCGTGTCCGAAATGGTCGCGATGAACAAATCCGTGGTCAGCCGATCCACCCGGCGGCTGGAGGAAATGGGCCTTGCCACGGCGCAGCTCGAGGCGGGCAAGCGCCTGGTATGGCTGACCCCCAAGGGCGCCGAGATGCACGACCGCATCATCCAGATCGCCCTGCGCCGTGAAGCCGCCCTGCTGGATGGCATCGAGGGCGAAGACCTGGATATGCTCTTTTCGCTGTTGCGCCGCCTGACCGACAACCTGGCCAAGGTCGAGGCCGTCGACCGGGAATTGGCCGGCAAGTAGGCAGATGCCCACGTCAGTACTGACGATCAGGCAGGAGAACGACCATCCCGTCCATCTCGGGTGTGACCACGATCTGACAGCTCAGGCGGCTGTTCTGGGTGACCTCGGCGGCGGCGCTCTCCAGCATCTCGGTTTCGATCGGTTTGCGCGTCGGTATCACGTCGGCATGTTCGGGCGAAACGTAGACATGGCAGGTGGCGCACATGGCCGACCCGCCGCATTCCCCCACGATCTCTGCCAGGCCGTTTGACACGGCCGTCAGCATCAGGCTGTCGCCCATCGCGGCCTCGACAGGTGTGTCCTGGCCCTGGGCATTTCTGAAAATGATTCTTGGCATCGCGTCCTCCTCCCGTCTTGGTTTACACTTCAACTAGTTTATTTAGCAACTATGTTTGTGCCCGAAGCGGTCTGGAGGGCCGGTCACGTTCGGCCCGCATTCTGGCCTCGGTCCGGCCTCGTGCGCCCAAAGGCGCGGGCCGCTTGCGGGGTACGGCGCGACAACGGGGGCAAATGCTGCGCACCGCAGAGGCACACGGATCGGAAGGGCGGGCAGTGCTTGCCATCGACCGCGTGCAGAGAGCTGAAGACGCAGGCGCGGGACGGTGGCCGTGGCCGATGGCCGGGAGGCGATGGCGTGATGTGGCCCCGCCCCATTCTAAAACGCCGATCATCTGGGAACGCGCCCCCATCGCCAGAGGGGGATTTCGCCAGAGGGGGATCTCGCCAGATCATCATTTGGCCACGGCGCGCATTGCCCGGAGTTCATTGCGCCAGCGTTCATTTGCCCGGCGTTCATTGGGCCCGCATAGCGCCCACGCGCCACCGACAGAGAGACGTCAAAGCGCTGCGTCAAAGCCACATGGGGCAATGGAAAATGCCAAAACCCCGCCTTCGCAATTGGCACGGCACAAAAGGCGAGTGTTGTATTAAGCCCAATTGCCAGTCATATCTAATTAAGAAACATGGGGGTGGGGACTTATGGACGACTTGGCGAATCAGGCCCGGAATGCGCCGCCCTTCCTTTGGCCAGGACAAGCGTGCCGGGATGACTTTTCTTTATCCTGTCCGACCCTCCAACATTACTGATTTTCGATATGATCCTTGCTGTTGATCTGGATGGAACATTGCTTCGCAGCGACATGCTGCATGAAAGCATCTGGTCCGCCCTTGCCCGTGATGCCACAAGCCCGTTCCGCGCCGCCATGGCCCTGAAACGCGGCCGGGCGGCCCTGAAACGATATCTGGTCGGCGCGGCGGACATTGACGTCACCAGCCTGCCCTACGATCCCGGCGTGATTGAAAGGATCAGGGCGTGGAAGGCCGAGGGCGGGCGCACGGCGCTGGTCACGGCCAGCGATGAGACCTACGCCAGGGCCATTGCCGACCACCTGGACCTGTTCGATGAGGTGCACGGTTCAGATGGTGTCCGCAACCTCAAGGGCGAAGGCAAGGCGGCGTTCCTGCAAGAGCGGTTCGGCGCGGCGGGCTTTGCCTATATGGGCGATGCCGAGGCGGACCTGCCGGTCTGGTCACGGGCGGCCAAGGCGATCACCGTGAATGCCCCTGCCCGGCTGCGCCACGCGGCCGAGCAGAGTTGCGCCGATGTGGATCACCTGGTGACCCGGACGCCGACGGCGCGCCCCTACGTGTTGGCGCTGCGGCCGCACCAGTGGATGAAGAACCTGCTGGTGTTCCTGCCCATGCTGGCCGCGCACCGCCTTGACGCGGCCACGGTGCTGACCGCGATACTGGCGTTTGTCTGTTTCAGCCTTGTCGCCTCCAGTGTCTATCTGCTCAACGACCTGCTTGATCTGTCGGCGGACCGGGCCCACCCGCGCAAATGCAAGCGGCCCTTTGCCAGCGGCAGCGTGCCGATTGCGCATGGCACGCTGATGGCCATCGGCCTGTTCCTGGGCGGCTGCGCGATCGGCCTGTGGGTGGGGCCGGGATTCCTGCTGGTCATGCTGGGGTATTTTGCGCTGACGCTGGGATATTCGCTGCATCTGAAGCGGCGCATGGTGCTGGATATCTGCGTGCTGGCGGCCCTTTACACCGTGCGTATCGTGGCGGGCGGCGTGGCCACGGGTCTGTCGCTGTCGGTGTGGCTGCTGGCGTTTTCGGTCTTCTTCTTTCTGTCGCTTGCGGCGGTCAAGCGGCAGGCCGAGCTGATGGACGCCGCGTCGCGGGGCAAATTGACGGCAGCCGGGCGGGGATATCATGTCGACGACCTGCCGATCATCGCGATGATCGGGGTCGCGGGCGGGTACATTGCCGTGCTGGTGATGGCCCTCTATGTCAATTCGCCGGACGTGACCAAGCTCTATGCCATCCCGGAAATGCTGTGGGGTGTCTGCGCGATCCTGCTGTACTGGATCACCCGGACAGTGATGGTGGCCCATCGCGGCCAGATGCATGACGATCCGGTCGTCTATGCCGCGCGGGACCGGATCAGCCAGATATGCTTTCTGTTGATCCTGGTGTTTGCCGTGGCGGGGGCCTTGCAATGAGCCTGCGCATTCTTGTCCTGCGCTACGCGGCCTTTGCCGTGCTGGCCACGCTTGCCAACCTGGCCGCGCAACGCGCGGTGCTGACGCTGGGCGAGACGCCTTTCCATTTTGCACTGGCGGTTGGCGTCGGCACCCTGGTCGGGCTGGTGATCAAGTACACCCTCGACAAGCGCTGGATCTTTGGCGACGCTGATACCGGACTGCGCCAGCACGGGCGGAAATTCACGCTCTATTCAGTGATGGGGCTTGTGACCACCGCGATCTTCTGGGGCAGCGAAACGGCGTTCTGGATGATCTGGCGTACGGATACGATGCGTGAACTGGGCGCGGTGATCGGGCTGGCGATCGGCTATGTCGTGAAATATCAGCTGGACCGGCGGTTCGTGTTCACGGGCCCGGTGCGGGGGAACGCAGAGGCATGAGCGGACGCAGGAAACTGGCCGGCTGGGGGCGTTACCCGGTTCTGGATGCGCGCCTGTACCAGCCCCGCGACGTGGCAGACGTGCAGGACCTGGTGCAGCGCCAGCCCGGGCTGATCGCCCGTGGCAATGGGCGCGCCTATGGTGACAGCGCCGTCAATGCCGACAGCACCATCGACATGCGCCTGTTGAACCGGATGCTGGCCTTTGACGCGGAGCGCGGGCAACTGGTGGCCGAAGCGGGGGTGCTGCTGGGGGATATCATCGCGGCCTTCCTGCCGCGCGGCTGGTTCCCCATGGTGACGCCGGGCACAAAGTTCGTGACGCTGGGCGGGGCCATCGCCGCAGACGTGCATGGCAAGAACCACCACCGCGACGGCAGCTTTCGCAGCTGCGTCGACTGGATCGAAGTGATGGGCGCCGATGGCCGGATCACCCGCTGTTCGGCAGACCAGGACCCGCAGCTGTTCACCCACACGCTGGGCGGGATGGGGTTGACGGGGATCGTGATCCGGGCCGCCCTCCGCCTGCGCCCGGTACAGACCGGCTGGATCCGACAGGTCGGGCATCCGGCGGCAAATCTTGCCGCCGCGATGGAGATCTTTGAAACCAGCGCCGATGCGACCTATTCCGTGGCGTGGATCGATTGCCTGGGCACCGGATCGCAGCTGGGCCGGTCGCTGGTGATGCTGGGGGAACACGCGGTGCCGGCCGACCTGTCGCCAGAGGCCGCGGAGGACCCGCTGCGCCCCCCCGCCAAGGGCAAGCGGACGGTGCCGTTCGATTTTCCGCGCCTGGCGCTGAACCGCTGGACGGTGCGCGCCTTCAACGCCCTGTATTACCGTGCCGGGGTGCGCAATGCCGGGGCGCAGGTGGTGGACTGGGACAGCTACTTCTATCCGCTCGACGCCCTGCAACGCTGGAACCGCATCTATGGCCGACAGGGGTTTGCCCAGTTCCAATGCGTTCTTCCGCTGGCGCGATCCGAAGCTGGGCTGACCGCGCTGTTGCAGGCCATCGCGCAGGCCGGTGCCGGGTCGTTCCTGGCCGTGCTCAAACGCTTTGGCGCGCAGAACAGTCCGTTTTCCTTTCCGATGGAGGGGTACACGCTGGCGCTGGATTTTCCCGTCACGTCGCGCACGCTGGCCCTGCTCGACCGGCTGGATGCCATCGCGGTGGCAAATGGCGGCC
Organism: Pseudooceanicola sediminis; assembly: GCF_003575965.1. Taxonomy (GTDB): domain Bacteria; phylum Pseudomonadota; class Alphaproteobacteria; order Rhodobacterales; family Rhodobacteraceae; genus Pseudooceanicola; species Pseudooceanicola sediminis. The sequence goes on from NZ_QWJJ01000006.1 coordinate 254,696, forward strand.
GGTTCTACCTGGCCAAGGACAGCCGCATGTCGGCCAGCACGCTGCGCGCCTCGGATGACCGTGCCATCGCCTTTGCCCGGATGCGCGCAGAGCAGGGCTGGGACGGGCGCTTTCATTCACACCAGTCAGAAAGGTTATCGCTGTGACGAAACCCTCCGTCCTGATCCTTGGCGGTCGTTCCGATATCGGGCTGGCGACCGCACGCGCCTTTGCCGCCCAGGGCCATCCGATCCGCCTGGCCGCACGCCAGTCCGCCCTGCTGGACCCTGAACGCGCGGATATCGCCCTGCGGCACGACGTGGATGTCACGCTGCATGATTTCGACGTGCTTGCCACCGACAGCCACGCGGCCTTCCTCGACTCGTTGCCCGATCTGCCGGGCATTGCCGTCTGTGCCGTCGGCGCGGGTGGCGACCAGGAGGAAAGCGAGCGCGACAGCGATGCGGCCGTGCAGGTGATGCGCACCAATTTCGAAGGCCCCGCCGCCATCTTTACCCAGCTTGCCAACCGCTTTGAGACGCGCGGCTCGGGAACGCTGGTGGGGATCAGCTCGGTCGCGGGCGAGCGCGGTCGCGCGACGAACTATGTCTACGGTTCGGCCAAGGCGGGCTATACGGCCTTTCTGTCAGGTCTGCGCAACCGGCTGGCCAGCAAGGGCGTCCACGTGGTGACCGTGCTGCCCGGGTTCGTCGCAACCCGGATGACCCGCGACATGGACCTGCCAGCGGCCCTGACCGCACAACCCGCCGAAGTGGGAGCGGCAATTGCAAAAGCCGTCGCCCGCCGCAAGGACGTGATCTATACGCGCCCCGTCTGGCGGCTGATCATGATGATCATCCGAAACATTCCGGAAAAGATATTCAAGGGAATGCGCCTGTGAATTGCGCGCAAAGGAATTGACCTGCGCCGATGATCGGGACCAAGCTGACTCGATTGCACTAATACCTGCCTCTGCCGGGGCCCTGTCTGCCAGTTAACCAGTGGTTCATTTTTCAAACCTGTTTCAACGGTGCCTGTTGAACGCCATGAATTGACGCATGATCCGCGTCTGTCGTTTCGGTGCACAATTGCCAAGGACCTGAATTCGTGAACAAGCAACTGCCGACCCTCACCCCGACCAAAGCCGTCGCATTGTTTGCCATAATCGTCATCGTGCTGTTATGGGCCTTTCAATTGCGCATGGGACCCGAGCTGCTGGACGATGGCGCGTTTTTCCTGCGATACGCCGAAAATGCCGCAAACGGCGAGTTCTGGGTCTGGAACCCCGGAGAAGCCCCGGTCTGGGGGGCCTCGGCACCATTTTATCCAATCATCGTGGCCCTGCCGATCAAGTTGGGTCTGGACCCTCATGTCGCCATCGTTGCCACGGGCGCGGTTATCGCATCCATCAGCTTTGCCACCCTGGCATTGATGCTGGGGGCTCGCTTCGGCATCGTCACGCTGGTGGCGTTCGTGACCTATCTGGCCCTCGACTCCAACATGATGTGGATGTCGATCAACGGCCTGGAATCCCCTTTGACCGTGGCCCTGATGGTCGCCGCGGTCTGGACGCTGATGCGCCAACCCCATGCGGCCCTGGTGGGCCTGGTGGCGGGGCTGCTGATCATCAACAAGCTGGACCTGCTGCCTGTCGGTGGGCTGTTGCTGCTGGCACGGTGGGTGCAGTTCCGGCGCTTTCCCTGGATCGCCGTCGCCGTTGCTGCCGCAATCACGGCGGGCTGGTACGGTTTTGCATGGTGGTATTTCGGCGCCCCCATTCCCAATTCGTTTCTTACCAAGACCTTGCACCAGAACGACATGGTCAAGATCATCGATTGGACGTGGTTCGGTCACCTTGTCCTGTGGGTCGGGGTACACAAGTGGCTGGTCGTGTTGACCGCCGCCACCTGCCTGCTCGGCCTGAGAGCAAACCTGCCTTACGTCATCCTGCTTGCAGGCACGACAATCGCCCACGTAATTGCATATTCCATCAAGTTTCCGTTCGAGCCCTACAACTGGTATGCGGTCCCCGCGTCTTTCTCGCTGGTCATTCTGGGCGCCATCGGAACGGGGCTGGTCTTCGCTCTTCTGCAACGGCACCTGCCCGGTTCGACGTGGTCGGCCTCTGCTTTGATCCTGCTGCTGCTCGTCGGTGTCACGGCCACGAGCCTGCCGGAAGAGCGCGCAAGGACGGACGGAATGTATCTGTTCACATCCCACCAGGAACATGACCGCGCCGAAGCGGGCCGCTGGGTCGACGAAAATGTGCCAGATGATTTCAAGGTTCTTACCTATTGGGGCAATCCCGCATACTTTTCACGACGCGAGGTCATTGACGGTTCGTTCCTCAACCGTCGGTACGAGGAAGGCGACCTGGCGGAGATCTATCGGCCAGAGGTCGTGATCCGCGAGTCTCAGGCCGGCATGATGCCCACCGCGCCCAACTTTCCCGAGCTGACCGCGGGCGGCTACAAGGTCGTGAACGTGTTCGACAAGACCTACCGCGCCGGAATGGACTATTTTTTCGTCGTGCTGGTCAGGGACGACGTTGTCGACCAGGTGCGCAATGTCGATATGCCCCGCGACCTGATGCGCTTTGTCAGCAATGTCACCTTCGGGGATGTCTACGGCCGGATCGACGTTCGTGGCACCAACATGTTCTTTGTCCACCCCGGAGAGACGACTGCGACGTCGTTCGATTTTGACGCCGCCAGCTATGCTGACAGTTCCAGCAAATGCTCGGTTCACGTGGATGCGCGCATCCACTCGGGGATTCCCGCCGCGGTCGTCGCCCGTGGCGGTGGCAACGTGCGGATCAGGATCCTGCGCGGCGAAGAAGAGATCGAGAACAGCGTCGTCACCCTCGGTGAACCGATGTGGCGCGACCTGCCCTGCCAGGAGGGTCAGCCGATCCGGTTCATCGTCGAAAACAATGGCTCGCCGGACTCGGACTGGCTCTGGCTGACGTTCGAATAAGGTCTGCTGAATAAGGTCTGCGCGCGGGGTCGCCCTGCCCGCCCCGACGCCCCCGGGCGGGCAGAGGTGCCGGGCGCCGGGTGAAACACCTATTGGCAACCTCGCCGGGATCGGTGCGGCGGCAATGAGGCCCGGTGATCAGGCCTGCGCGGTCGGCCGGATCACGATGCTGCCGACGTCCACCTCGGGCGGCTGCGTGAGCGCGAACAGGATCCCGCGTGCAATTGCATCCGGCGAAATCCCGATGGCCCCGACACTCTCCCGGATATGCTCCCGCGTGGGCGCGTCGGTGATACTGTCGCCAAAATTCGTGCCAATCATGCCGGGAGAGATTTCGCTCACCCTCAGATGTGGGCCCGCTTCCTGCCGCAACACCTCGGTTGCCGTCCGTATCGCGTTCTTGGTGGCGGCGTAGACGCCCATCGTCGGCACCATCTTCAGCCCAGCCGTCGAGACCACGTTGACGATATGCCCGCTGTCCTGCCTGGCGAACACCGGCATCGCCGCCGCGATACCATAGAGCGTTCCGCGCAGGTTCACGTCGATCATCGCATCCCAGTCATCGACCCTGAGCGCGTCGAACCGCGAAATCGGGCCGATCCCGGCGTTGTTGATCATCACGTCCAGCCGTCCGGTCTGTGCAACGGCCTTGTCCACCAGCGCCTGAACATCGGCACGACGGCGCACGTCGGTGGGGCTGAACGTCGCCTGGCCGCCCGCCGATGTAATCTCGTCGACGAGCCTTTCCAGCATCGGTGCCCGACGCGCGCCCAACACGACGAACGCCCCCTCCGAGGCGAGCAGCATCGCTGTCGCGCGACCGATGCCGCTGCTTGCGCCCGTGATGGCGACAACCTTGTCTTTCAGGGTCATGGATTTTTCCTCGCATCTGTTTTCCTTGCACCGGGAATATGCGAGAGAGGCGAGACGCGGGAGATCACAGGATCCAGAATATTGTCGTACACGTCCAATTTCATCGAAGACCCCCTGTCGAATGTCCTTGCGACCCTCGGTGCGCGGATCACCCGGCAGACGCGGCTCGAGGCGGCGGGCGACTGGGCGCTGTCGTTTCCCGATGTCGACCGGCTGAAATTTGTCGCGCAGCTGCGCGGTCCTGCCTGGATGCTGCTGCCCGGACGCCCTGCCGTGCAGATGTGCGCGGGCGATGTCTGCCTGATCGGGCGCACTGCCTACGTCGTTGCCAGCCATCCCGACATGCGCCCGGTCGACGGCCAGCATGTCTATGGTGCCACCGGGGGGGTGACGGGGGCCGATGTCGTGCGCCTTGGTGGCGACGACACCATCGGCATCGGCGGCAATGTGACCTTTGAGGGCGGCACCGCGGATTTCCTGCTGAACCTGCTGCCCGATTTCATGATCATTCCCCGGGGGGCGCCCGGATCGGGCGTTGTCTCAACCCTGCTGCGGCTGATGTCGGACGAGGTTACGCGCAAGGCCGTGGGTCATGGCATCATGTGCACCCGCCTGGCCGATGTCCTGCTGGTCGAGGCGATTCGCGCCTATGCCGCCCAGCTGCCACCGGCGGAAACCGGATGGCTGGGCGCCGTCTTCGACCCCCGGCTCGGGCGCGTCCTGGCCGCCCTGCATGGCGACGTGGCGCAGCGGTGGACCGTGGCAGGCCTGGCCGAAATCGCGGGCATGTCGCGCGCCGCCTTCGCCGCCGAGTTCACCCGCCGCCTGGGTCAACCGCCGCTGTCCTACCTGCGATCGTGGCGTCTCACCCTCGCGCGCGCGGCGCTGTCGCACGGCAGGGCACCGGTGGCCGAGGTGGCCTTCAGCGTCGGCTATACCTCGCAAAGCGCCTTCGCCCAGGCCTACCGGCGCGCCTACGGCACCTCGCCACGGGGCCAGGTGTCGACGTGACGGGTGCGCGCCCCGCTCTGCGGCGCCCTGCCTCTCGCGCCTTGCCTGTCGCACGCCCCCCCAAAAGCGAACGGTCGCCGGAGCATCTCTCCGGGGGCCAGATAGTGTAACGGATATCTGCAAATCTGTGGTGCCCGCGGCGAGACTCGAACTCGCACGGCTAAAGCCTGAGGATTTTAAGTCCTCTGTGTCTACCATTCCACCACGCGGGCAACATGCTGATTATGCACGTTAAATCCCCATTTAAGGGGCTAGATTTGCTGTGTCAAAACGATCCTTGCGGCCCCGCAATGTCGGCACAGACGCACATTTCCCGTCACAGCCTCAAATCCCTACAGAAACAGGGAATGCGTGTCCAGATTTCTGACGCCACATAAGTGCGTCGAGATGTGGCCGTGAAGAGAAAGTGTTCGGACCAGGCACAAAAACCGGCACAGAGAAAGAGGAGCAGACCAAGCATCCCAGGGAGAAGGAAGGCGGGGGCGAGGATCGCGCCAAGACGGATAACAACAGCCCCTTGCGGACTTTCGTGCGCACCGCAGCAAGAAACGGAGCCGCCTTCCCGCGGGGCGGATTGCAGACCTTAGCTGCAAGTGCTCGGGTCATGCGTCGGGAAGGTGAAAGCGCCCATTCAACTGCCAAACAGCCGCCTCTCGGTGCTGCGGCCTCCATCAAGGGCAGCAATGCGCAGACTCCGGACTTTGCAAAGTCTGGAAGTCCGACCTCACTAGTCGTTGAACCTTGGACACCGCATCTGCATATTGCAGTTAGGCGTCGCTGCTCTCTGCAGAACTTGGGGCGAAATTCATAAGAGCAAAAGACAAAGCTATGAGATCAAAAGTACGGAAAGCTTTCGGCAGGGTGTCCCTTTGGCTGATGCTTAACGTCCTACTATTTGCCGGCCTCTTGTGGGCTGACTTATCAAATCTTTCTAAGCCTTCCTGGTGGGAACATGTCGTTCCTCTGCTGACGTTGCCCCCAACTTTTATCCAGCGTGAGCGAGACTCCGGGTTTGAGTTTTGCCGATTTGGGCGGGTTGGGCAACGGGGGCTGGCGCGGAGC
>NZ_QWJJ01000043.1 GCF_003575965.1 Pseudooceanicola sediminis
GCTTGAATTTTTGTTTCCATCCGGTCTAGGTCGCATCTGAGCCGCTGGCCGTCCGGGCCTCTTCGGTCATTTTAAGAACAAGGTTTAAGTGATGCCCTCATCTTATCTCGCCCCCATTCCAGAATTGTACGTTTCCCACGATTCCGCCCAGAAACTGAAGGTCGAAGCCGGCAACCTGGTCAGCTGGGATCTGACCCCGCGCCAGATCTGCGACCTCGAACTGCTGATGAACGGCGGATTTTTCCCGCTGAAAGGCTTTCTGACCGAGGCCGATTACGACGGCGTCGTCGACAACATGCGCCTGGCCGATGGCAGCCTCTGGCCGATGCCCATCATCCTGGACGTCTCCGAAGCCTTCGCAGGCAAGCTCGAAGCCGGGCAGGACATCGCCCTGCGCGACCAGGAAGGCGTCATCCTCGCCACCATGACCGTCACCGACAACTGGGTGCCGAACAAGGCGCGCGAGGCCGAAAAGGTCTTTGGTGCCGATGACCAGGCCCACCCCGCCGTGCATTACCTGCACAACCAGGCCGGCAAGGTCTATCTCGGCGGCCCCGTCACCGGCATCCAGCAGCCCGTGCACTACGACTTCAAGGCCCGCCGCGACACGCCCAACGAATTGCGCGCCTTCTTCCGCAAGATGGGCTGGCGCAAGGTCGTCGCCTTCCAGACCCGCAACCCGCTGCACCGCGCCCACCAGGAACTGACCTTCCGCGCCGCCCGCGAAGCCCAGGCCAACCTGCTGATCCACCCCGTCGTCGGCATGACCAAGCCGGGCGATGTCGACCATTTCACCCGCGTGCGCTGCTACGAGGCCGTGCTGGGCAAATACCCCGCCGCCACCACCTCGATGAGCCTGCTCAACCTCGCCATGCGCATGGCCGGCCCGCGCGAGGCCGTCTGGCACGGCCTGATCCGCAAGAACCACGGCGTGACGCACTTCATCGTCGGGCGCGACCACGCCGGCCCCGGCTCCAACTCCCAGGGCGAGGATTTCTACGGCCCCTACGACGCGCAGGACCTCTTCAAGGAACACGAAGAGGAAATGGGCATCACCATGGTCCCCTTCAAACACATGGTCTACGTCGAGGAACGCGCCCAGTACGAACCCAATGACGAGATCGCGGATCGCGACACGGTCACCATCCTGAACATCTCGGGCACCGAGCTGCGCCGCCGCCTGGCCGAGGGCCTGGAGATCCCCGAGTGGTTCTCTTTCCCCGAGGTCGTCACCGAGCTGCGCCGCACCAAGCCGCCGCGCGCGAAACAGGGCTTTACCGTCTTCTTCACCGGCTTTTCCGGTTCGGGCAAATCCACCATCGCCAATGCGCTGATGGTCAAGCTGATGGAAATGGGCGGCCGCCCGGTGACCCTGCTGGACGGCGATATCGTGCGCAAGAACCTCAGCTCCGAGCTGGGGTTCAGCAAGGAACACCGCGACCTGAACATCCAGCGCATCGGCTACGTCGCGAGCGAGATCACCAAGAACGGCGGCATCGCCATCTGCGCCCCGATCGCGCCCTATGCCGCCACCCGCCGCATCGTGCGCGAGGGGATCGAGGCCTACGGCGCCTTCGTCGAAGTCCATGTCGCCACCTCGATCGAGGAATGCGAACGCCGCGACCGCAAGGGCCTCTACAAGCTGGCGCGCGAAGGCAAGATCAAGGAGTTCACCGGGATCTCGGACCCCTACGA
>NZ_QWJJ01000007.1:0-72854 GCF_003575965.1 Pseudooceanicola sediminis
GACCGGCGTCGAGGTCGCCGACGCCATGGTGCACGGCGGTCCCTACCCCGCCTCCACCAACTTTGGCGCCACCTCCGTCGGCACCCTGTCCATCCGCAGGTTCCTGCGCCCCGTCTGCTTTCAGAACATCCCGAAGGGCGTCCTGCCCGATGACATCGCATGAGCAAGGAGACCTATGAAATGAAAGAAGAAACCCGCGAAAAGTTGATGGGCGTCTCGGTCGCCACGCTCGCCACCGCCCTGTACAAGCGCGGTCTGCGCCACCAGGTGATCCAGGGCGTGCACCCGATCGGTTTCAAGGGCGCGAACATGGTCGGGCCGGCGTTTACCCTGCGCTATATGCCTGCGCGTGAAGACCGCAACCAATTGAGCGAATTCCGCAACCCGGAGCATCCGCAAAGGGTCGCGATCGAAACCTGCCCGCCAGGGCACGTGATGGTCATGGACAGCCGCAAGAGCGCTGAGGCGGCTTCGGCCGGGGATATCCTGATCACGCGGCTGATGATGCGTGGCGGGGCCGGTGTCGTGACGGACGGAGGCTTTCGCGATGCGGCCGTCATCGCGGATCTTCAAATACCTGCCTATCACCAGCGCCCCTCCAGCCCAACCAACCTGACGTGCAACGAAGCCATTGAAATCAATGGCCCAATCGGCTGTGGCGACGCGCCGGTCTTTCCCGGAGACATCATCGTGGGCGATGCGGACTGCGTGATCGTCATACCTGCGGGCATCGCGGACGAGATCGCGGATGAGGCGGTCGAGATGACGGTCTATGAGGATTTCGTGGTTGAAGAGGTCAAGAATGGGGCGGGGATCATCGGTCTCTACCCCGGAACCAAGGACGAGAACCTCGAGAAGTTCGCGCGCTGGCGCAAGGAGCAGGGCCGGTGATACGAACGGTCGGATAACAACCGGTCATCGCGCCCGCCGCGGTGGCCAACATCGTCTTCCCCCCTTGCTGGAGAGCCAACATGCCCCTGCCCGACCTCCTCGTCCTGTCCATGATCCGGCCCGATCAGATGCGCCAGCTGGAGGCGGCTTATACCGTGCATCGCCTTGATCTTGCGGAAGATCCTGTTGCGTTTCTGGCAGAGGTCGCGCCGAGAATCCGCGCGGCTGTCACGACAGGCGGGCGCGGCATCACGGCTGACGAGGTCGCGGCCCTGCCTGCCCTGGAAATCGTCGCGACGTCGAGCGTGGGAACGGACAAGATCGACCTGGGGGCCTGTGCGGCGCGGGGCATCCACGTCACCAACACGCCGGATGTGCTGACCGATGACGTCGCCGATATCGCGCTCGGGCTGATCCTGATGACCCGGCGGCGGCTGGTTGAGGGGCACGCCTATGTCGCGTCCGGGGCCTGGGCGCAGGAGGGGCCGTTCGCGCTGACGTCTGCGCTGAAGGGCAAGAAGGTCGGCATCCTGGGGCTGGGGCGGATCGGCCAGGCGATTGCCGCGCGGTGCCTGCCCTTCGGGATGCGCGTGGGCTATTGCGCCCGCAGTGAAAAGCCGGTGGATTTCGAATTTATGCCTTCTCCACAGGCACTTGCGGAATGGTCGGACATCTTTGTGATCGCCACGCCGGGGGGGGCACAGACCGAAGCCCTGGTGTCGAAAGAGGTGATCGAGGCGATCGGGCCGCGGGGCACCTTGATCAACATCGCGCGTGGCAGCGTGGTGGACGAGGCGGCGATGATCGCGGCGTTGCAGGACGGCAGGCTGGGGTCGGCCGGGCTGGATGTGTTCGCGCGCGAGCCGGAGGCCGACAAGGCATTGACCAGCCTGCATAATGTTGCCCTGTCACCGCACCACGCCAGCGGTACGGTCGAGACGCGCGATGCCATGGCGCAGCTGGTCGTCGACAACCTGGCGGCGCATTTCGCGGGGGCGCCGCTGTTGACTCCGGTCGGCTAAACCGCTGAAAACGTGTCTAGAATCCGTGCATTCGCTTGGCCCATTGCAGGCCGACCATCCCACCCTTGACGCGCGGCAGCATCAGTAGCGCCAGCACCAGGCAGACGGCGGACATGCTCAGGGCCAGCACCAGGGGGCGGTCAGCCATCAGGTGAAACAGGGATGTGAGCAGGAACACCCCGACGTGCCCGACGATCAGGATGGTGATATAGGCCGGGCCGTCATCGGTGCGCTGATGCGTCAGATCAAGCGCGCAATGCGGGCATGTGCTGCGTATCTTGAGGTATTTGCTGAACAATTCGCCCTCGCCACAGCGCGGGCAACGGCCACGGGCGCCGCGAAGCAGGGCGGGTTTCAGCGCGCGGTCGTCTATGTCAGTGGCCATGGTCATGAAATGCTCCGTCTATGTTGCCCATCATATAGGCGGTTTTGCAACCGGGTTGAATGGGCGTGAGCCCTTTGGCGCGGGATGCAATGTCGCAGGCCGCAGGCCCCCAAACGCGGCGGATGATCCGCCGTGGCCTTGCGTGTCGGACACGAGCGTCGGTAAGGCCGGGCTAAGCCATTGATATCGTGAAATAGCCACGTCGGTATCTGAACGGTATTGAAACGGTATCTGAACGGTGCCGGCGCGCAGTCGCGGGCGCATACAGATGAGACGAAATCGCGCCGCAGCTAGCCCCCCGGATGAGGCAAAGGATTCGTCCGCCGGGCTCGCCCCCCCCTGTCACAGGGCCCGCCGAGTTGCCCCGCAGAATGGACCGGCAAGCGCATCGGCGGCCCGGAGCAGCAGCCCCGACCAGTGGCGGCGCCCTCTTGAGCGTCCAGCAGGGCGGGCTGGCGGGATCAGCCCAGCAGGCCGCCGAGCAGCAGGAACATCAGCGCCGACATCAGGGCCGCGGCGGGCACGGTGATCACCCAGGCGGCAATGATGGTCATGAAGTGCGACCGGCGCACCAGCTTGCGGCGGCGGCGTTCCTCGGCCGCGTGACCTGGGGTTGCGGGACGGGCCTGGGCCGAGGTGCGCGCGCGCTTTTCCATGTACCATTCGCGGTAGAAGCCGACGCCGAACACCCCGCCGACCGCGATGTGAGTCGAGCTGACGGGCAATCCCAGCCACGACGCGACGATCACCGTCAGCGCCGCCGAGAGAGAGACGCAATAGGCCCGCATCGGGTTCAGCTTGGTGATCTGGTTGCCGACCATGCGGATCAGTTTCGGCCCGAACAGGACCAACCCGAAGGAGATGCCGAAAGCGCCGATGACCATGACCCACATCGGAATCATGACCTGCCCGGCGGCGGCACCGAAATGCTGGGCGTGGACGATGGCGGCCAGCGGCCCGACCGCGTTGGCAACGTCATTCGCGCCATGGGCAAACGACAGCAACGCCGCCGAGGCGACCAGCGGAAAGGCGAACAGCACCTTGAGCGACCGGTTGCGGTTTTCCAGGCCCCGCGACTGGCGGCGGATCAGCGGGATCGCGATGGCCCAGCTGGCCAGCCCGACGCCCGCACCGATCAGCAGCGCGTGCCCCATGGTGATGGCGAACAGATGCTTGAGCCCCTTGAGCGCCAGGTAGGTGGCGAAGGCGCCGGTCATCAGCCCGATAAGCACCGGCACCCATTTGCGGGCCGCTGCAATCTTGTCTTCGGTGTAGATGATGCGGGACTTGATGAAGGCGAGCATGGCGGCGGCGATGATGCCGCCCAGCAACGGCGAGATCACCCAGCTGGCGGCAATCGCGCCCATGGTGCCCCATTGCACGGCGCCAAAGCCCGCGGCGGCCACCCCTGCCCCCATGACGCCACCGACGACGGAGTGCGTGGTCGACACCGGCGCACCGATCCAGGTGGCCAGGTTGACCCATATCGCCGCCGACAGCAGCGCCGACATCATGGCCCAGACAAAGATGCGGGTATTGGCGACCGCCGCGGGGTCGATGATGCCCTTGGAGATGGTCGAGACGACGTCCCCCCCAGCCAGCAGCGCCCCCGCGCTTTCGAATATCGCGGCGATGGCGATGGCACCGAACATCGACAGGGCATTGGCCCCGACCGCCGGGCCCATGTTGTTGGCCACGTCGTTGGCGCCGATGTTCAGCGCCATGTAGGCCCCGAAAGCCGCCGCCGCGATGACGATCAGCGACCCCGGCTCCTGTCCGATGATCAGCGCCGCGGCCAGCGAGGCGAGCACGATGAACACGAGCGAGACCCCGACCCCGACCAGCGGGCGCGAGACGTAGTTGGTGGCGTATTCGACGCGCGAGAAACGGTTCAGATCGCGGTCGAGCGTCTGCCACTGATAATTGTTGGTCGGGTCTGGCAAGGTACTTTTTCCGTTTATGCTGTCGTGCGAAGGGCTTGGGTCGGGCCGGCAGACCTGCGGGGCGTTGCCTGCGGGCGTCTGCCTGCGGGGCTGGGCCTTGGAGTCTGTACCTGCGGTGAGGCGACACGCGCCCGGCGCAGTCCGGGCCACCTGCCCGGCACGTCGTCAGCCTGTTACTGTCACGGGCAGGTCGCGCAACAGCGCCTTCAGTCCGGGTTCATCGACGACATTGGCGGCGTCCTCGGGGGTCATCCATTCGCGGGTGCGTTCTGCCGCCTCGGGGAAATCGTCAAGCAGCTTGACCACCGGGATCGCGAAGACCTCGACGTCCGTTGTGACGGGTACGCCCCCCTTGAGGCGTTTGTCATAGCGGTAGGTGCCGATCATGCGGGGCGGTGTGCCGTCGGATTTGACGCCCGCTTCCTCCCACGCTTCCTCGAGCGCGGTGCCGCCGGCATCAAAGCCGCGCTTTGGCCAGCCCTTTGGCAGAATCCAGCGCCCGGTGTCGCGTGAGGTGATCACCAGCACCTGCACCTGCGCCCCCGCATTGCGATAACACAGAGCCGCCACCTGAAAGCGGCTGGGCCGCACAACCAGCGGCAGAATGACATTTTCCCAGAAAGTTCGCAGCATAAGCCCTCGCCCCGCTCGGTTTGGTCGGGTCAAGTACCATCATTACCCGCGTTTTTGCAATGTTTTGCGAAAGATCTGCCATAGGTTGTGTTCAGGGGGTCGATCCGGCGGGATCGAACAGGTCACGCTTGTGCGCCGCGAGGAAGTCGAGGAAGGCGCGCAGGCGGCGTGGCATGCTGCGCCCGGCAAGGTAGACGACGTGGATATCCAGGGGCGGCGCCTCGACATGGGGCAGCACGCGGACCAGTCGGCCATCGCGCAGGGCGGGGCCGATCACGTAGTCGGGCGACATGGCGATGCCTTCGCCGGCGAGTGCCAGTTCCAGCGCGGCGCGGGCGGAATTGACCATGTAGGGCCCGCGCACGACGATCTTGCGCAGCACGCCCTCCTCGGTCAGATCCCAGCCGCCGCGGCTGCGGATGTTGGTGTCGCGCAGGCAGGCGTGATGGCCGAGATCGTCAAGGCGCTGCGGCGTGCCGTGGCGCGCAAGGTAGCCGGGCGAAGCGACCAGCAGCAATCCCGTGGCCCCCAGCCGCCGCGCCAGCAGGGCACTGTCGGACAGCGCGCCGATGCGGATGGCGGCGTCCGTCCCTTCGGCAGCGAGGTCGCAATAGGCATCCGACAGGCGCAGGTCGATCACCAGGTCGGGGTGCAGCGCGCGAAAGCGGCGCAGCAGGTGCTGGACCTGGTGTTCACCAAAGATCACCGGGGCCGAGACGCGCAGCGTACCGCTCAGCCCGCGCCCCGGTTCGTTGATCGCCGAGGTCATCTCCTCGAACTCGTCCAGCCAGGCGGGGGCGCGGGCATAGAGGCTTTCGCCCGCCGCCGTCATGCCGAGCTTGCGCGTGGTGCGTTGCAGCAGCCGGGTGCCGAGGCGATCCTCGAGCGCGGCCATGTATTTCGACGCCAGCTTGCCGGAAATGCCCAGACGCGCCCCGGCCTGGGCGAAAGACCCGGTGTCGACCGCGGCGACAAAGACGCGGATGCCGTCGAGAAAATCCATGGCGGGCCTCATTCGGAACAAAATGGCGAAGGTCATTCCACACATACGCCGTATCAAGGAAAACGGAAATACGCGAAAAGGCGGTCATCGCGACGGGGCCGGAGGGCCTGCCGACGCACATCCCCCTTCAACCGGCGCGGCAGACGCGCCAAGGAGTGACTGACATGATCGATACCAAGACGGCCCCCTATGCGGCGCTGATACTGCGCGTTGTCACCGGCGTGCTTTTCCTGATCCACGGCCTGGTCAAGCTGTTCGTCTTTACCCCGGCCGGGACGGCCGGATATTTCCAGTCGATCGGCCTGCCCGGGTGGCTGGGCTATGCGACCATGCTGATCGAGATCATCGGCGGGCTGGCCCTGATCCTGGGCGTCGGCACGCGCCTCGTCGCGCTGGTGATGGTTCCCGTGATGCTGGGCGCGGCGCTGTTTGGCCACGCCGGCAACGGCTTTACCTTTTCCAACCCCGGTGGTGGCTGGGAATATCCGGTGATGTGGGCCTTTGTCATGGCCGCCATCGCGGCCCTGGGCGACGGCGCCTACGCCCTGAAACCGCTGGGCCGCAAGTCAGCCGACTGACGCCCGCGCCAAACGCCCGTCCCGTTCGATCCGGGCGGGCGTTTTCCCTTGCTGAGGCCCATCGGGCAGGACGGAGAGACCGAGATGCTGGTGAACGGACACTGGACAAGCGACTGGACGCCGGTACAGGCCAAGGATGCCGAGGGACGGTTTATTCGCCAGACCTCGTCCTTTCGCAACTGGATCACGCCGGACGGTTCCGCCGGACCGACGGGCGAAGCCGGGTTTCCCGCCGAGGCAGGGCGCTATCGCCTGTATGTCGCGCTGATCTGCCCATGGGCGTCGCGTACCCTGATCGCCCGCAAGCTGAAGAGGCTGGAGGAGGTGATTTCGGTCACGGTCGTCGCCCCGATGCTGAGCGATCAGGGGTGGTCCTTTGGCGGCTATCCCGGGGCCGACGATGACCCGCTGTTCGGCGCGCAGTACATGCACGAGATCTACACACGTGCCGACCCGGCCTTTACCGGGCGGGCGACGGTGCCGGTGCTGTGGGACGAAAAGCGTGACATGATGGTCAACAACGAAAGCGCCGACATCCTGCGGATGCTGAACACCGCCTTCGAGGCGATCGTGCCCGGCAAGGTCGACCTCTATCCGCAGGCGCTGCGCGGCGCCATCGACGCGCTGAACCCGGTGATCTATGACCGGCTGAACAACGGCGTCTACAAGGCGGGCTTTGCCAGTTCGCAACAGGCCTATGACGAGGCGGTCGAGGGCGTGTTCGAAACGCTGGACATGCTGGAGGACCGGATCGAAGGCGATTTCCTGTTCGGAGAAGCGGTGACGGAAACCGACATCCGCCTGTTCGTGACCCTGATCCGGTTCGATGCCGCCTATCACGGGCTGTTCAAGACCAACCGGGCCCGGATCGCGGATTACCCGAAATTGCAGGCGCTGATGGAAAACGTGCTGCACCTGCCCGGCGTTGCCGGGACCGTGAACATGGACCATATCACGCGCGGCTATTATTCGATCAAGGCCCTGAACCCGACCGGCATCACGCCGACTGGCCCGGCCAACGTGCTGAAACTGCTGGCGGTTTGACGCGCCGGGCGCCGCACGCCGCCTGCCCGCCGCGCGTCTTGTCCTGGACCGTGGCGCGCGGGGTGGAAAGGGCGGAGGCATGGGGGCGATGCAATGGCGAGCGGTTACATCACGAGCCCGCCACACCCTGCCAGTTGCGAATGCGTATCATTATATATGTCTTTGAATTGTTTGACACTTGTCCATCCGCACCCTATCTGATGCGAACAGGACAAACCGACCCACCTTTTTGACGCCGCCCGCAGGGTCGGCGTCTTTTGCATCTTCGCAGTCAGGATACGCCCCATGTCCCCGGTCAGCATCGGCATCCTTGCCCTCAGTCTGTCGATCGATGCGTTCATCGCCGCGCTTGGGCGCGGTGCGAAGCGGCAGGGCATCGGCCTGGGGCGGGCCGTGCGCACCGGGATGATCTTTGGCCTGGCCGAAGCCGTGACACCGTTGATCGGCTGGACGCTGGGCATGGCGGCGAGCCGCTATGTCGCGGCGGTCGATCACTGGATCGCCTTTGCCCTGCTGGGCGTGGTCGGGTGCCGCATGATCCTGTCGGCAGCACAGGGGCACGGCAGCGCCCTGCCCGAGCACACAAGCCCATGGGCCCTGCTGGCGACGGCCATCGGCACGTCTGTCGACGCGATGGCCGTGGGCGTGTCGCTGGCCTTTGCGCAGGTCCACATCCTGACGGTCGCCCTGGCGATCGGGGTGGCGACGACCTGCATGGCCACGGCGGGCCTGATGGCGGGTGGCGTTCTTGGCCTGCGCTTTGGCCGCATCGCCGAGGCGATCGGCGGCGGGGCGCTGATCATCATGGGCTGCGGTATCCTGATCAGCCACCTGGCGGCCTGACGCGCGGCGCCGCAAGGGCGGGGCGTCAGGTGTGCGAGAACAGCGCCGGTTTCCCGTTCGTTTCCGCGTGCAGCGACACCGCCGCCTGCCAGCGTTCGGCATAGGCGACAAGTGCGGCATGTTCGGTTGGGCGGGGGTGGACACGGGTGGCCGGCGGGCTGGCGACAGCGCCTGCCAGCAGCGCCGCCCCCGCAGCGGTGCCGGTGGCGGAGGAGACGACCTCGACCCCGCCGGGGCGCAGCGCGGCCAGCATGGCAAGGTAGTCGGGGTTGCGCGCGAACGGCCCCTCGACGATCACCGGGCCGCGCGCGCCGACAAGTCCAAGGCATGTGTCGGTCATCAGCGCCAGATACCACGACAGCGCCAGCCCCCGGACCGCGCCCCATGGTTCCTGCGCCCCCAGCCAGCGCATCGGCAGGCCGGGATAGGGGCCGCAGGACGCCTCGACCGAGGGCAGCAGCAGGGGGCCGGACAGGGCCGCGTTGCGATCCTGTGTCGTGGCGGGCGGCGCCTCGTCTGTGCGGATCAGTTCGTATTCGCGCCCACCCATGAAGCGGGCCGAGGGCACCGGCTGACCAAGGGCGTTGACGTTGACCAGCGTATCGCGGCCCGGATAGAGGGTCACGGCGTCGCCCCCCACCGCCATGACGACCACCCATGTCCCGGTCGAGACGACGGAAAACGCCCCCCGCCGCGCCGCGACATGGGGATAGAGCGAGGCGTTGGAATCGTGGATGCCGCAGGTCACCGGGGTCTGTTCCCGCAGGCCGGTCAGCGCGGCGACATCCGCGGAGACTGTCCCCAGGGTATCGCCCGAATGCAGCGCGGGCGCGATCTTGTCGCGGATGCCGAGGCGGTCGACAAGCGGAGAGAACGCGCCCGCCGCAGGAATCCAGAGGTCGGTGTGACAGCCCAGCGAGGTCACGTCGGTGGCAAAGGCCCCCGTCAGGCGGGCGCCCCAGTATTGCGGGTAGGTGACGATATGGGCCGTGCGCGCCAGCAGCCCGGGATCGCGCGAGAACAACCAGTGCAGCTGCGCGCCGACGTTCAGCCCGGCCGCCAGGCGGGGCGAGCCGGTTTGCGCGAAGCCGGGCCGGAGCGCATCGTAGGCGGCGGCCTGCTCCTCAGGGCCGGGGTGTTCATAATCCAGCATCGGCGTCGCAAGCCCGCCGTTTTCGTCCAGCAGCACGATCGAGGCCCCGTGGGTGGTGACCGAGATCGCATCGATGCCGTGGGCGGCGTGAAAGCGTGTGAGGTGATCGAGGAAGAACGCCCAGTGCCCGTCGAGATCGAAATGCGGATAGGGCGGGCCTGGCAGCACGGTATTGGGGCGGGTGACGACGGCGATTTCGGACAGCGTCTCGGCGTCGACCAGTGCCAGCTTGGCATTGGTCTTGCCCACGTCGATCACGGCGATATGGAGGGGAGAGGTCATGCGGGGCCGTCGCTCAGGCCATGTGAAAGAGCATGGGCAGATCGGTGGCGACCGGCGAATTGTCTGCGTTTGTCGCCATGATATCGGCCATGTAGACCCACCATTTCCGCATTACGGGGTGATCGGGCAGCGCGTCCATGCCGTGATCGTCGCGTCGCCACAGGACCGCGAACAGCGTATCCGTCTCGGCGTCGAAGTGGATCGAATAGTCCGAGACGCCCGCCTCCTTCAGCAGCGCAGACAGCTCGGGCCAGATGGCATCGTGGCGGCGTTGGTATTCGGCGCGGCATCCGGGGTTCAGGCGCATCTTGAAGGCGTGTTTCTGCATCACCGCCGTCCTTTCGCGATCAGGCGTGGCAGGGCGATGACGCCGATCAGCAGCGCGCCGGTGAAGATCGAGATGACGATGCCCGGCACGTTCAGCAACCCGAGGCCGAAGGTCAGCAGCCCCAGCACGAAGGCGGCGATGACAATGCCGGGGATGGAGCCCGACCCGCCCAGGATGCTGACCCCGCCGAGCACGACCATCGTGACGACCTCAAGCTCCATCCCCAGCCCGATCGAGGGGCGGGTCGAGCCGAGGCGCGAGGTCAGGCAGATCGCGGCGACGCCGCTCATCAGCCCGGTCAGCAGGAACAGGATCATCTTGACCCGGGGCACGCGGATACCGGAGAACAGCGCGGCGGTGGCGTTGTTGCCGACGGAAAACACCGCCCGCCCAAAGTTGGTCTTGTGCAGCAGCACCGTAAAGATCACGGCGAGGACGGCGAACAGGACGAATTCGAACGACACCACCCAAAAGACGTAGCCCTGGCCAAAGAAGGCAAAGCCATCGGGGTAGCCACGATAGGCGCCATCGCCCAGCACGATATAGGAAAGGCCGCGAAACAGGCTCATCGTGCCGATGGTGACGACGATGGAGGGCAGCCCGAGGCGGGTCACCAGCACACCGTTGAACGCGCCGCACAGCAGCCCGGTGCCAAGGCCGATACCGACCAGCACAGGCGTACCAAAGCCCGCCGTCGCCGCCGCCCCCATGGCGGTGGAGGCCAGCGCGATGATCGCCGCGACCGAGAGGTCAATTTCGCCCGAGATGATCAGCAGGGCCATGGCGAAGGCGATCATCGCCTTTTCGGTAAAGTTGAAGGTGGCGTCAGACAGGCTCCACGGGGACAGGAAATAGGGCGAGGCAAAGCAGTTGGCGACGAAGATGGCGATGCCGACCAGCAGCAACAGCGCCTCCCACGACTTCAGCACGCGCTGGCCGCGTGTGGTCAGCCGGTCGGGGATCTGGCGGGGGTCGCGCCGCTGGGTGGCGGGGGTCGCGCCTTGGGTCCGGGCGGTGTCAGACAGGCTCATGTGCATGCTCCGCTTTGCGCAGGATGATCCGGCCCTTGGCGCGGCCCGAACGGGCGTTCAGCGCCACAGCGATGATGATCGCCGAGCCGGAGATGGCAAGCTGCCAGAAGGGCGAGATATCGACGACCGGCAGGGCGTTCTTGATCACGCCGAGGAACAGCGCCCCCAGCACGATGCCGACGACAGACCCGGCGCCGCCGCTGATCGCCGCCCCGCCGATGACGCAGGCCGCCACGACATCAAGCTCAAACCCGCCGGCGATATCGACATAGGCCACGGCATAGCGCGCCACCCACAGGTAGCCCGCGAGACCTGCCAGCGTGCCCGAGATGACGAAGGCCAGGAACTGGGTGCGGCCCACGTCGATGCCGGTATAGACCGCCGCGTGGGGGTTGCCGCCGACCGCAAAGAACGACCGGCCCAGCGACGTGCGCGTCACCATCAGGTAGACCAGCGCAATGACCAGCACGGCACACCACGACAGCATTGGAATACCCAGCATCTCATAGCGCGGGAAGGCGGTGAAACGCGCGCTCATCTCATGCGCGTTGACCCATTGGCCGTCGGAGATCAGGAAGATGATGCCGCGAAAGATCACCATCGTGCCGAGGGTGACGACGATCGGGGGGATGTCGAGTTTCCACACGAAAAACCCGTTCACCGCGCCGAGTGTCGCCCCAAGGGCCAGCGCAAGGGCCAGCGTGACGACGATGGGCAGGTCCGGCGCGACGGTGTTCAGCAGCGCGCAGACCATGCCCGTCAGGGCGAGGTTGGCCGCCACCGACAGGTCGATGCAGCGCGTCAGGATGACGATGAACTGGCCAAGCGCCAAGATGATCAGCGCCGAGGTGTCGTTGAACACCGCGGCAAGATTGGATGGCGCGACGAAGCCGGGAAACCGGGTCGCGACCAGCGCCAGCAGCACCAGCAGCGCGAAGGCCAGCAGCACCTCTCGGGTCAGACGAAGGGGGATCATGCGGCGTCCTCCTGTCCGATGCCCGCTGCGTGGCGGACAAGGGTTTGCGGGGTCATCTCGTCACCCGAAACCTCGGCCACGATGCGGCCTTCGCGCATCACGATGACACGGTCGGACATGCCGAGGATTTCAGGCAGTTCCGAACTGACCATGATGATGGCCAGGCCTTCGGCGGCAAGTTCGGCCATGAAGTCGTGCACCGCCGCCTTGGACCCGATGTCGATGCCCTTGGTCGGTTCGTCCAGAATGATGACGCGGGGCTTGGTGGCCAGCCACTTGGCGATGACGACCTTTTGCTGGTTGCCGCCCGAGAGCGCGCCGACCGGCGTGTCGAGCGAGGCCGCGCGCAGGTCCAGCCGCTGGGTGTATTCGCGCGCCAGATCGAATTCCTCGGCCAGTTGCAAAAAGCCGTTGCGCGAGGTTTGCGCGAGGGACGGCAGTGTGACGTTCTGAAAGATCGGCAGGGCGGTGATCGCCCCCTGCTTGCCGCGATCCTCGGGGACGTAGACGATGCCTTCGCGGATCGCCTCGGCGGGCGAGCGGATGATGCGCACGTGACCCTCGATCTTGACCGCGCCCTTGGATGGACGCGTGATGCCGATGAGGGATTGCATGAATTCGGACCGGCCCGCGCCGACAAGGCCGTAGAACCCGAGGATCTCGCCCCGGCGGAGGGTGAAATTGATGTCCTCGAACTCGGTCGGATGGGCGTAACCCGCGACGGTCAGGATCTCTTCGCCCAGGGTGGGGGTGCGCTGCGGGAACACCTGATCGACGGAGCGGCCGACCATCATCTGCACAAGGTCGCTCTCGCTCACCTCATCAATACGGCCCTCGGCGACGAACTGGCCGTCGCGGAACACTGTGTAGCGGTCGGCAATGCGAAAGATCTCGTCAAACTTGTGGCTGATGAAGAGGATCGCCTTGCCCTGCGCCTTGAGCTTTTCCACCAGCTCGTACAGCTCGTGGATTTCCTTGTGCGACAGGGCGGCGGTGGGTTCGTCCATCACCACGACGCGGGCGTCGATCGAGAGCGCGCGGGAAATCGCCACGAGGTGCTTGGAGGCGATGCCGAGTTCGGCCAGTTTCACGCCGGGGTCGATGTCGGCGCCGATGGAGGTGAGGATGGCCTGAGCCGCGCGCCGCATCGCGCGCCAGTCGAGCAGGCCGAGGCGGGTGCGGGGGGCGTGGCCCAGGAAGATGTTCTCGGCCACCGTCAGTTCGTCAAACAGCACGGTTTCCTGATGGATCGCGGTGACGCCCGCAGCGGCGGCGTGCTGGGCGGTGGGAAAGGTGATTGCAGTGCCGTTCAGCAGGATTTCCCCGCCGTCGGGTTGATAGATGCCCGTCAGGATCTTGACGATGGTGGATTTGCCCGCGCCGTTTTCACCGACCAGCGCGGTGACCTGACCGGGATAGAGCGACAGATGCACCCCATCCAGCGCCTTGACGCCGGGAAAGACCTTTTCGATGCCGTTCAGGGCAAGGATCGGTTGGCCGACGGGCGGCGTGTCACCGGCAGAGGTGGTATCGTAGGGCATGGCGGATTTCCTGACGAGAGAGGGGTGGACCGGGCGCGACGCCCCCGGTCCGGTGGTGCCGCAGGGCGCTTTGGGTCGCCCTGCGGAAAGCCCCCTCAGAAAATGCTCTTGAACTCTTCGATGTTGGACTTGTCGTAGACGAAGGGGTCCGCCATCGCGCCTTCGAGGTTGTCATCCAGCGTCAGCGCGCCCATGCGGCCCATCGGAATTTCCGCGCCCGCTGTCGCCTCGGCGTCGCCCTTGGCGAGGTGATAGGCGATCATCGCGGCGGAATAGCCGAGGTCGATGGGGTTCCAGATGGCGAAGCTTTCCGACGCCCCGCTTTCGACCGCACCGGCCATTTCGGACGGCAGACCAAGGCCGGTCACATTGACCTGACCGATCTTGCCGGCATCCGCCACGGCCTGCGCGGCGGCCACGATACCGACCGAGGTCGGCGCGATGATCGCCTTGAGGTCGGGATAGGTTTGCAGCAGGCCCGTCGCCTCGCGGTAGGATTTATCCGCCAGATCGTCGCCATAGACCGTGGTGACCAGATTGATCCCGGGATAGTCCGGCATGACCTTTTTCATTTCGTCGATCCAGATGTTCTGGTTGGTCGAGGTGGTGGTTGCAGACAGCACGGCCACATCACCGCCATCGGGCATGTTGTCCGCCGCCAGCTTGATGATCATGTTGCCGATCAACGGGTTGGACGACGGGTTGAGGTGGACCGACCGGCCTTCGGGCGCCACGCCCGAGTCCCAGGAAATCACGGTGATGCCGCGCTGCATGGCCTTTTTCAGGGTCGGCACCAGCGCGTCGGTGTCATTGGCCGACACGGCAATGGCGTCGACGTTCTGCGCGATCAGGGCGTTGATCACCTCGATCTGGCCCTCGGCGGTGGTTTCGGTCGGGCCGGTGTAGATGATCTTGACATCACCGAGTTCACTGGCGGCTTCCTCGGCGCCTTTTGCGGCGGCCTCGAAAAAGCCGATGCCGAGTGCCTTGACGACCAGCGCGATGCGCATTTCGTCCGCGGCGGCGGCAGATGCCGTAAGGCCGATCGCGGTGGCCGCTGTGATCAGCAGTTTGGACAGTTTCATGATTGTCTCCTCCCTAAAGAACAATTCCCGAAATTTTGCGCCTCATCGCAGACGTTTGCGCCTACCCTCCCGAGGCCTCCTGTATCGTGGTGCTCGGGGTCGCCACGATCAGTTGTACACCTGCCGCCTCAAGCATCGAGGCGGCGCGGTCCGAGATGCCGTCATCGGTGATCAGTCGCTGGATACGATCCAGCGGGCAAAGCACCAGAGACGAGCGATTTTCGAATTTCGTGCTGTCGGCCAGAACGATCAGTTCGTCCGCCTGCCCGATCAGCTTGTGTTCCGCCTGGATCAGCAGCGGGTCGGCCTCCATCAACCCCAGCGGGCCGATGCCCTGCGCCCCCATGAACATGCGGCGGGCGTAGAAATTGCGCGTCACGTCATTTTCAAAGGGTGACAGGATGATGTTCTGTTCGCGATACACCACGCCGCCCGACAACAGGATGGTATTGCGCGAATTCTTCAGCAGGTGTTCCGCGATGGGAAACGAGTTGGTGAAGATCTGCAACCGGCGCGAGGCCAAGGGATGCACCATCTGAAAGGTCGTCGTGCCGCCGTTGATGATGATCGGCTCTCCATCCTCGCACAGCTCGACCGCCGCGCGCGCGATTGCGCGTTTCTGCGCGATCCTGACGGTTTCGTTCAGCGTGAAGGGCCGACCGGCGAGACCGGGAAACTGGGTCGGGTGCAGGGCCTCTGCCCCGCCACGCACGCGCCGCAGCTTCTTGGACACATGCAGCGCCGCGATGTCGCGCCGGATCGTCGCCTCTGACGCACCCGTCAGCGCGCAAAGCTCTGGCACCGTCACGACCGGGCGGTCCTGAACGGCGGAGAGTATGATCCTGTGGCGTTCTTTCTCGTGCATCTTTGTCCTCGCTCTGTCGTCAGCCTGTCGTAGAAGCTCAATCATTGTCAATCATAAATGATCGTAACTTTTCATTCTGCATTGCAGCATGATTGCTGGTGATCGTTTATGATTGACAATGCGACGCACCCCTGACAGCTTTCGCCTGAAAACATCGTTCTCGCAGGAACGCCCCGGAGGAACCAGCATGACCATCATGACACCCGCGACCACGCGCCTTTTGTCCAAGTGGGACGAGGACACGGCAAGCCAGATGAGCGAATCGGAAAAGCTGCTGTACAGGTCCAATCTGCTGGGGTCGGACAAGCGGATCACCAACTACGGCGGCGGCAATACCAGCGCGAAGGTGATGGAAAAGGACCCCCTGACTGGAGAGGCGGTCGAGGTGCTGTGGGTCAAGGGATCGGGCGGCGATGTCGGGTCGATCAAGATGGACGGGTTCGCGACACTCTACATGGACAAGCTGAATGCGCTGAAGGGGCTGTATCGCGGCGTTGCCTTCGAAGACGAAATGGTCGGCTATCTGCCGCATTGCACCTGGGCGCTGAACCCGCGTGCGGCCAGCATCGACACGCCCCTGCATGCCTATGTGCCAAAGAAGCACGTCGACCACATGCACCCCGACGCGATCATCGCAATCGCCGCATCGAAGAATTCGCGTGAGCTGACGCAGCAGATCTTTGGCGACAGCATCGGGTGGCTGCCATGGAAGAAACCGGGGTATGAGCTGGGGCTGTGGCTGGAGAAATTCTGCCTTGAGAACCCCGACGCCAAGGGGGTCGTGCTGGAGAGCCACGGGTTGTTCACCTGGGATGACGACGCCAAGGCCTGCTATGAACTGACGCTGGAGATCATCAACACCGCCATCGCTTATTTCGAGAAAGAGACCAGCGGCAAGCCCGCCTTTGGCGGCGCGATCCATGACAGTCTGGCGGCGGTGGAGCGTCGTGCAGTTGCCGCGCGGCTGATGCCGGCGATCCGTGGCATGGTGTCCGGCGCACAGCACATGGTTGGCAATTTCGAGGATAGCGATGCGGTGCTGGAGTTCGTGAATTCCAAGGACATGCAGGCACTTGCGGCGCTTGGCACTTCTTGCCCCGATCACTTTCTGCGCACCAAGATCCGGCCATTGGTCGTGGCCTTCGACCCAGCCAAGGGCAATGTCGACGAGGTTCTGTCGGGCTTGCCCGATCAGGTCGCGGCCTACCGAGAAGACTATGCGGCCTATTACGCGCGCTGCAAGCATGACGACAGCCCGGCCATGCGTGACCCCAACGCCGTGGTCTACCTGGTGCCCGGCGTCGGCATGATCACCTTTGCCAAGGACAAGGCGACCGCGCGCATCTCGGGCGAGTTTTATGTCAATGCGATCAACGTGATGCGCGGATCGTCGGCGGTGTCGGAATACTGCGGCCTGCCCGAGCAGGAGGCCTTTGACATCGAATACTGGCTGCTGGAGGAGGCGAAGCTGCAACGGATGCCCGCCCCGAAAAGCCTGGCGGGCCGGGTGGCGCTGGTCACCGGCGGCGCGGGGGGCATCGGGGCGGCCACGGCCGAGCGGTACCTGTCGGAGGGCGCCTGCGTGATGCTGGCCGATATCGACAAGGGCGCGCTGGCCTCGGTGAAGGACAGGCTGGCGGGTCGATACTCAAAGGACGTCGTGCGCACGGTGGCGATGAACGTCACGGACGAGGCCGCCGTCGCGGCGGCTTACAGCGAGATCGCGGTCGAATTCGGCGGCGTCGACATCCTGGTGTCGAACGCGGGAATCGCCTCTTCCGCGCCCATCGAGGAGACCTCGCTTGAGCTGTGGAACAAGAACATGTCGATCCTGTCGACCGGGTATTTCCTTGTGTCGCGTGAGGCGTTCAAACTGATGCGCGCGCAGGCGATCGGCGGCGCAGTCGTGTTCGTGGCGTCGAAGAACGGCCTTGCCGCCAGCCCCAATGCGGCGGCCTATTGCACTGCAAAGGCAAGCGAAATTCACCTTGCCCGCTGTCTGGCGCTGGAGGGGGCCGAGGCCGGTATTCGTGTCAACGTGGTCAACCCGGACGCGGTTCTGCGCGGCTCGAAGATCTGGGAGGGCGAATGGCTGGACCAGCGCGCCAGCACCTACAAGACCGACAAGGACGGGCTGGAAGAGATGTATCGCAACCGCTCGATGCTGAAACGCTCGGTCCTGCCGGAGGATATTGCGGAGGCCGCGTATTTCCTCGCTTCGGACAAGTCGGCGAAATCGACGGGCAACATCATCAACGTCGATGCGGGCAACAAGGAAGCCTTCACGCGCTGAGGTGGCCGCCGCCGGGGCAGAGGCCGGGGCGGGGTGATCCCCACCTTGTGGCGCTTTGTCCTTTGAGGGAATTGGGGAGGAATTATCCATGATCGACAAGGGTTTGGTCGCGGCCGAGAACACAAGCCGCGAAGCCGCGTTGCGGGCCGACTATGACGCACTGGGTGCGCATCTGGACCGGCGCGGCATTGACATCGGGGCGCTGAAGGAGCGTGCCAAGGGGTTCGGCGTGGCCGTGCCATCCTGGGGGACGGGCACAGGGGGAACGCGGTTCGCGCGGTTCCCGGGCGAAGGCGAACCCCGCGATATCTTTGACAAACTTGACGATTGCGGCGTGATCCATGCCCTGACGCAGGCGACGCCGCGGGTATCGCTGCACATTCCCTGGGACAAGGCCGAGCCTGCCGACATGCTGGCCAAGGCCGAGGCCGTCGGTGTCGGCTTTGACGCGATGAATTCCAATACATTTCAAGACCATGCGGATCATCCGCTGAGCTATAAATACGGGTCTCTGTCGCATATGGAGGCGGCGGTGCGGGCGCAGGCGATAGAGCATAACCTGGAAACCATCGAGATTGGCGCGAAGCTTGGGTCGAGCGCGCTGACGGTGTGGATCGGGGATGGTACGAACTTTCCCGGGCAGTCGAACATGGGGCGACAATTCGAACGCTACCTTTCCTCCATGAAGGAAATTTACAAAGGTTTGCCAGAGGGTTGGCGCATCTTTTCCGAACACAAGATCTATGAGCCCGCGTTCTATTCGACCGTTGTTCAGGACTGGGGCACCAGCCTGATGACCGCGCAAGAGCTGGGCGAAAAGGCGAAATGCCTGGTCGATCTGGGGCATCACGCGCCGAACGTGAACATCGAGATGATCGTGTCGCGCCTGATCCATGCGGGCAAGTTGGGCGGGTTCCACTTCAACGACAGCAAGTATGGCGATGACGATCTGGACAGCGGCACCATTGATCCCTACCGCCTGTTCCTGGTCTGGAACGAGCTGGTGGATGCCGAAGGGACGCCGGGGCTGGACCTGGCGCATATGATCGACCAGAGCCACAATGTGACCGATCCCATTGAAAGCCTTATGATTTCTGCCTGCGAGATCCAGCGCGCCTATGTCCAGGCCAGCCTTGTCGACCGAGGCGCGCTGGCGGGGTTCCAGCAGGACAACGATGCGCTGATGGCCAGTGCGACACTGCGCGCGGCCTTCCGCACGGATGTCGAGCCGATCCTGGCCATGGCGCGGCTGGAGGCCGGTGGCGCAATCGACCCGGTGCAGACCTATCGCGCCAGTGGCTATCGCGCGGCGGTCGCCCAGGTGCGACCCAAATCGACCGGGGGCGGTGGCGGGATCGTTTGACGCGCCTCGGAGTGATGATGTCGGTATTTCGCGGCGATTGCGGACTAACCCTTTGATTTCGCGAAATTCGCACGTCGGTATTTGAACGGTATCGGAACGGTAACTGAACGGTGTTGCGCGCGCCCCCGGGCGCGCGGGTGGCCCGGGCCATTGGCGGGCGATTGGCGGGATTTGCGCGGCGTTCTTTCGGGACTTTCTTTCGGGGAGGGCCTGCGCTGTGGGCGCGTTCCTCAACCCGGCAACGCCGCGTCCAGGTCGGACCACACCGCCGGGGGGAGGTCCTGCGAAAACCATGCGACGTTCTGCGTGATCTCCTGCGGGGTGGTCGCGCCGATCACCACGCTGGTGACGGCCGGGTGGCGCAGCGGAAACTGGATCGCCGCCGCGCCAAGCGCGACGCCGTGATCCGCGCAGACACCGCGCAGCGCATTGGTCCGCTCGACAATGGCCTGCGGGGCCTGGGTGTAGTTGAACATCTGCGGCGCATCGGCATCCGCCGCCAGCAGACCGGAGTTGAAGACGCCCCCCAGCACCAGCGCCACGCCACGGCGCGCGGCCAGCGGCAGGAAATCAGCCTCGGCATCGCGGTCGAGCAGGGAATAGCGCCCGGCCAGCAGGCAGCAATCCAGGTCCGTCTCCTCAAGCGCGTCGCGCATCACCTGCCATTCGTTCGCGCCGATGCCAAACCCGCTGATATCACCCGCCGCCCTGAGCTGTTGCAGCGCGCGAAAGCCGCCGCCGCGCGTCAGCGCCTGCCAGTGCCGATCCTGATAGGGGCCGTGGGTCGCCGCGCCGATATCGTGGACGTAAAGCAGGTCGATCCGGTCGACCCCGAGGCGCTGGAGGCTGTCGTCATAGCTGCGCAGGATACCGTCATAGGAATAATCGTAGGTATCGCGAAAGGGCAGGCTGTTGTGCCAGGTCGGGCCGGGCCGCTGGCGTTCCTGCGCCGGGGGCAGGTCCTGTCCGGCGCGGGCGCGCTGCATCAACCGCCCGACCTTGGACGACAGGATATAACGCTCGGTCTGGTCACGCAGGACGTGACCGACCAGGTGTTCCGCCCTGCCCCGCCCGTACATCGGTGCGGTATCGAAATAGCGCAGGCCCAGCGACCACGCGGTGGTCAGCATCTCGACCGCCTGGGCCTGCGGGACATCGCCATACAGCCCGCCCAGCGGCGCCGACCCCATGCCAAGGGCCGTCACCGACAGGCCGGTGGTGCCAAGCGGGCGGAGGGTATGTGCGGAAAGGGTCATGTCGGATCTCCCGTCGGGGCTGAGGCCGTGTGGCTGCGGATCGGGGCGATCACGTGGCTGTTCTGGCGCGACATTAGCGCCAGCCCACGACGGGCGACACCGCGTTTTTGCGGCCACCGCGCGGCGCGGGTCGGAATGGGCGATCCGGGCATCTGGGTCGGGCATGGCCGCGCCGATGGGGGCCGTCCGGGAGCGGAAAGCGGGTGGTAGAGTTGGGAGAAGAATCGCGGGGCCATCGCCTGTGGCGGGGGGCCTATCGAAATGAAGAGGTCACATAGGGTGGGAGCCCCCCCGCGGCGCCGGATAACGGCGCGATTCACGCCTCTGAAACGCCTGTTTTAGTATATTTCCAGAGAATCTGACGCTATTGAGTGTCAGACCAGCTTGTACTGAGTGGCACAGGATCGCATAGTATCATCATGAAACCTGAGTTTCCGACACCTGCCCCCTTGCCGTTTCTGTCGCGCGTGCGCGAGGCGCTGCCCGGATTGCACCAGGCAGAGCGCAGGCTGGCCCTGTTCATGCTGGATTTCTCGGGGGACCTCGCGTCGTACGGCGCGCAGGAACTGGCGCGGCTGAGCGGCGTTTCCAAGGCGACGGTGTCGCGCTTTGTCCGTCGGATCGGGTTCGAGACCTACGAAGAGGCCCGTCGGGCGGCGCGCAGCGAACGACAGGCCGCAACAGGCGCCGTTTCCGGCGAAGAGTGCAATAGCTTTCCCCGCGCGGCGCCATTCGAACAACTGGCGGCGCTGAACCTGCGCGAAGACTGGGGCCATATCGCCTGGACGTTTGAACGGATCGACCCCGCCGCGCTGGACGGGCTGGCGGCGGCAATCCTGCGGGCGCGGCGGGTCTGGCTGATCGGGCAGCAGATCGGCCATGGCTATGCCAGCCTGCTCTACTGGCAGCTGAACGAGGTGGCGCCCGAAATACGCGTGATCCCACAGGCCGGAGAACCGCTGGGCGCGCACCTGATGCTGATGCACCCCGATGACCTTGTCATCTGCCTGGCCCTGCCGCGGCGCAGATCCGGCATCGAGGCGGCCCTGGAAGAGGTTCTGATGATCGGCGCGTCCTGTGCCGTGATTTCGGATGAAAGCATGGCCGACGATCCGCGATTCGCCTGGCACTTCCGCTGTCGGATCGACAACGCGCCGCTGCCGGAAAACCCCGCCGCCGTCGGGGCCGTCTGTCATCAGATCGTCACCAGGACGACCCGCCTGGCGGCGCAGAACCGGATTGAGCGGACGCAGCGGATCGACGAGATCAACGCGCGCATCGGCGACATCTGAGCGCGCCTTATCCCCCTTCATACTGCTGATTTTAGACTTAAAAAACCCCCGGACGGGTATAGCCATATACTTGACGAGTCATTTATTGTTGCGCCGGACGGGGCGGCGCGATCACAAATCTGTTTACAAAAATCATAAAGTAATACTTAATCAGAGTCGTGAACATAACGTGTTCTTAGGGAGGACATCATGAACATCAAGACGACGCT
Source organism: Pseudooceanicola sediminis (assembly GCF_003575965.1). Lineage (GTDB taxonomy): Bacteria > Pseudomonadota > Alphaproteobacteria > Rhodobacterales > Rhodobacteraceae > Pseudooceanicola > Pseudooceanicola sediminis. Next base: position 22,017 of record NZ_QWJJ01000007.1, read on the forward strand.
CCTGGCGGGCGCCGTGGCCTTTGCCCCCGTGGCAGGGTTCGCGGCGGATCTGACCATCGGATTTTCGCAGATCGGATCGGAATCGGGCTGGCGTGCCGCTGAAACCACGGTCACCAAGCAGCAGGCCGAAGAGCGCGGCATCGACCTGAAATTCGCCGATGCGCAGCAAAAGCAGGAAAACCAGATCAAGGCGATCCGGTCGTTCATCGCGCAGGGCGTTGACGGCATCCTGATCGCGCCGGTCGTCGCCACCGGCTGGGACGAGGTCCTGGAGGAGGCCAAGGACGCCGATATCCCCGTGGTGCTGATGGACCGCACGGTCGACGCGCCGGACGACCTGTACCTGACCGCCGTCACCTCGGACCTGGTGCATGAAGGCAATGTCGCGGGTCAGTGGCTGGTCGACGAAGTTGCCGGGGCCGATTGCCGGGTGGTCGAGTTGCAGGGCACGACGGGATCGTCCCCCGCCATCGACCGCAAGACCGGGTTCGAGCAGGCGCTGGAGGGGCACGACAACCTTGAGATCGTGCGCAGCCAGACAGGCGATTTCACCCGCAGTCAGGGCAAGGTTGTGATGGAGAGCTTTCTGAAGGCCGAAGGCGGCGAGAATATCTGCGCCCTCTATGCCCACAACGACGACATGGCCGTCGGCGCCATTCAGGCCATCAAGGAAGCGGGTCTGAAACCGGGCGAGGACATCAAGATCGTGTCGATCGACGCGGTGCCCGATGCGCACCTGGCGATTGCCAACGGCGAGATGAACGCGACGATCGAGCTGACGCCGAACATGGCCGGCCCGGCGCTGGACGCGATGGAAGCCTATCTGGCCGACGGCACCATGCCGCCGAAATGGATCCAGACGGAAAGCAAGCTGTATACCGCAGAAGACGACAACAAGGCGGTCTACGAGATGAAGAAAGATCTGGGCTACTGATCCTTTCTGCATGGGCCGGGGCGCGTTGCCCTGGCCGTCTCCTCGGGTGGTCCGGCGCTGCGGCGCGGGGCCACCCTGAACACTTCGGGACCGCTGGATACGCGACATGACAGACGACACCGCCCAAATCGCCACGCCGCCGGGCGCGCAAGACGCGCCGATGCTGCGGGCCATTGGCATTTCCAAGTTTTTCCCCGGCACCATCGCATTGGACGACGTCGCCCTGACGCTGCACCGCGGTGAGGTGCACGCCCTGCTGGGCGAAAATGGCGCGGGGAAATCGACCCTGATCAAATGCCTGACCGGCGCGTACAAGCGCGACGCGGGCGTGATCGAGCTGGAGGGCGTGGCGATCACCCCCACCAGCACCGCCGAGAGCCAGCACCTGGGCATCGGCACCGTGTACCAGGAGGTCAACCTGCTGCCCAACCTGACCGTGGCCGAAAACCTGTACCTGGGGCGACAGCCGATGCGGGGCGGGCTGGTGTCGCGCCGGCGCATGGTGGCAGAGGCGCGGGCGGTTCTGGCCGATTACGGGCTGGACGTGGACCCGGGCGAGCCGCTGACCCGTTACTCCGTCGCCGTGCAACAGGTGGTGGCGATTGCCCGCGCGGTCGAGATGTCGGGCAAGGTGCTGATCCTGGACGAACCCACCGCCAGCCTGGACCGGGACGAGGTGCAGTTGCTGTTTTCCGTCATCCGCAAGCTGAAGGCGCGCGGGCTGGCCATCGTCTTCGTGACGCATTTCCTGGATCAGGTGTTCGAGATTTCGGACCGCGCGACGGTGCTGCGCAACGGGCGGGTGGTTGGCACGCGCCTGCTGAACACGGTCAGCCAGCACGACATCGTGACGCTGATGCTGGGCCGCCAGCTGGAAGCCAAGGTGCATGACCGGCAGGGCGGAACGGCGGGCGAGATGCTGCTGGAGGTTGCCGATCTGGGCAAGCGCGGGATGCTGGAGCCGTTCAGCCTGGCGCTGCACAAGGGCGAGGTGATCGGCCTGGCGGGTCTGCTGGGGTCCGGGCGCACCGAAATGGCAAACCTGTTGTTCGGTGCGGTGCCTGCCGATGGCGGGACGCTGCGGATGCACGGGAAAGAGATCAGGGTGGCAAATCCGCGCGACGCGGTGCGCCATGGATTCGCCCTGTGCCCCGAGGATCGCAAGACCGAAGGCATCGTCGGGGATCTGTCGGTACGCGACAATATCGTGCTGGCGCTTCAGGCGCGGCAGGGCTGGATGCGGCCCATTCCGCGCGCCAAGGTGAACGAGATCGCCGAACATTACGTGCGCACGCTGGACATTCGCCTGGCCAGCCTGGACATGCCGATCCGGCTGTTGTCGGGGGGCAATCAGCAAAAGGCGCTGTTGGCACGCTGGCTGGCGACCAGCCCCGATTTCCTGATCCTGGACGAACCGACGCGCGGTATCGACGTGGGCGCACATGCCGAGATCATCGCCCTGATCGAGACGCTGCGCGAAAGGGGCATGTCGCTGCTGGTCGCCTCGTCCGAGATGGAGGAGCTGGTGGCCTATTCGACGCGGGTGATCGTGCTGCGCGACCGCCGCCAGGTGGCGGAGTTGACGGGCGCACAGATCACGGCGGACAACATCGTGCATGCAATTGCAGATGATCCGGCAAGGGGGGCAGCATGATGGCGGGCGCCGTACAGGGATTGCTGAAACGCATCATGCCGCAGCTGGTCATACTGGCCGCCGCGCTGCTGCTGAACTTTATCGTTTTTCCCGATTTTTTCCACGTCGATTTCCGCAACGGACGGCTGTTCGGCAATATCATCGACGTCCTCAACCGGGGCGCGCCGACGGCCCTGCTGTGCATCGGCATGACGCTGGTGATCGCGACGCGCGGCATCGACCTGTCGGTCGGTGCGGTGATGGCCATTGCCGGGGCAACCGCGGCGTCGCTGGTCGTCGACGGGCACGGCTGGTTCACCGCGCTGATCGGCGCGCTGGCGACCGGCGCGATCTGCGGCTTCTGGAATGGCATCCTTGTCGCCGTGCTGCGCATTCAGCCCATCGTCGCGACGCTGGTGCTGATGGTGGCGGGGCGCGGGGTGGCGCAGCTGATCACCGAGGGCACGATCCTGACGTTCCTCAACCCCGGCCTGATCCGGCTGGGGGCGGGCACGATCCTGGGCATTCCCACGGCCATCGTGATCTGGATCTGCCTCGGAGCCTTCGTCGCCTTTGCGGTGCGGCGCACGGCCCTGGGGATGCTGATCGAGTCGATCGGCATCAACGAGGCATCGTCGCGCCTTGCCGGGATCAACAGCCGGGTGCTGCTGGTCTGTGTCTACCTGGTATCGGGGCTGTGCGCGGCACTGGCAGGGGTCATCGTGGCGGCCGACATCAAGGGCGCGGATGCCAACAACGCCGGTCTCTGGCTGGAGCTGGACGCCATTCTTGCCGTGGTCATCGGGGGCAACTCGCTGCTGGGGGGGCGGTTTTCGATCGTCGCGTCGCTGATCGGGGCGCTGATCATCCAGTCGGTGAATTCGGTCATCCTGCTGTCGGGGATGCCGCCTGAATTCAACCTGGTGATCAAGGCCATCCTGATCCTGGGCATCCTGGTCATCCAGTCGCCCAAGGTCAGCTATATCTGGTACATGCTGCGGGCCTCGGGGCCACAGCCACAGCCGGACCGCAAGACCCCCCGGCCCCACCGGGCCACCGAGGAGAAGACGCAATGATCCGTTCCACCCACCTGCCCCTGATCGTGACCCTGGTGACCTTTGTCCTGGCCTTTGCCCTGTGCGGGTCGCAGTACCCGTCGATCCTGAGCACGCGCGTGGTGGCGAACCTGCTGACCGACAACGCCTTTCTGGGGATTGTCGCGGTGGGGATGACATTCGTCATCCTGTCGGGGGGGATCGATCTGTCGGTCGGGTCGGTCATCGCCTTTACCGGCGTGCTGCTGGCGGTGATCCTGCGCGACACCTCGATGCACCCTCTGACGGCCTTTGCGCTGGCGCTGGTGATCACCACTGCCTTTGGCGCCGCGATGGGGGCGACGATCCATTACCTTGAAATGCCGCCGTTCATCGTGACGCTGGCCGGAATGTTCCTGGCGCGCGGCGCCGCCTATGTGCTGAGCACCGACAGCGTGCCGATCGACCATGCGTTCTATGACACCCTTCAGGGGATCTACTGGAAGGCCGCGGGCGGCGGGCGGTTTCGCCTGATCGGCGGCCTCATGGTGGTAACGTTCATCGTCGGGGCCGTGGTGGCGCACCGCACGCGGTTCGGGCAGAACGTCTATGCCCTGGGCGGCGGCGCCCAGACGGCCAAGCTGATGGGGGTGCCGCTGGCACAGACCACCATCGGGATCTATGCGATTTCAGGGGGTCTGGCGGGGCTGGCGGGCATTGTCTTCTCGCTCTACACAAGTGCGGGCTATTCCCTGGCCACGGTGGGCGTGGAACTGGATGCGATTGCCGCCGTGGTGATTGGCGGCACGCTGCTGTCGGGCGGATACGGCTTTGTCGCCGGTACCTTTTTCGGCATACTGATCATGGGGTTGATCCAAACCTACATCGTCTTTGATGGCACGCTGTCGAGTTGGTGGACAAAGATCGTCATCGGGATGCTGCTGTTTGCATTCATCCTGCTTCAGAAGGGGCTGACTTGGGCAACGACAGTGCGAAAAAGAAGAGCGACTGGCTCCGCCGCCCTTTCATGACGCTTGTGCAACCGGCCGGTCTGGCCGGCGGGTTGGTCGAGCGGGCGTCGAACCACACGATCTTTGTGGTTGAGCAGATCGGGCGCGCCATCGTCGCCGGGGAATATCCCGCCGAGACGATGATCCCGCTGGACCCGGACCTGTGCGAGATGTTCAACGTGTCGCGCACTGTCGTGCGCGAAGCGAAAAAGACCCTGATCGCCAAGGGGATGATCCAGTCGAAGGCCAAGGTCGGCACGCATGTGCGCCCGGCCGACGAATGGAACATGTTCGACGAGGATGTGCTGCGCTGGCATGCCAGCGTCCGCAGCCCGGGCGCATTCTATGACGAGTTGTTCGAGGTCCGGCTGATCTTTGAACCTGCCGCCGCCGCCCAGGCGGCCGCGCGGGCCAACAGCGCCGATTGCGCCGCGCTGTTCGCGCTGTGCGACATGCTCTCGGCAAGCGAAAGCCGCGCAGATTTCGCCGTCGCGGATTACGACTTTCACAAGCAGGTGCTGAAGCTGTCGGGCAACCGGTTCCTGAATTCGCTGGGCGATATCGTGCAGACGGCGCTGCATTCCCTGTTCATGCTGGAAGCGCACGAAAATTTCCCCGAGGGCAAGGAAGAGGTGGCGCGCAATCACCACGCCATCGCACGGGCCATCGCCGGGGGCGCCGCAGAGGAGGCGCGCGCCGCGATGGCGACGGTGATCCGCAACGGGTATCGCCGGGTCGGCGACAACCCGGTGCCGCGCCCCGGCATCTAGGCCCGGTATCTAGGCCCGACAGCTAGGCCCGACAGCTGGCTGCGATAATCGGCTTCCGCTCAGCTAGAGGCGGCGAAGCACCTCTTTCAGCACGCGGTCGACGGCGCGGGGCAGTTGATGCGCCCGGTTGGCGATGACGAAATAGGGCGACACGGTGATCGTCTGGTCGATGTCCAGCGCCCGCAGGCGCGCCCCCAGGCCCGCTCCGGTCAGGATATCCGCCACCTCCTGCGATTGCGGCGAGATGACGTCGGATTCGGCCAGCAGCGCCAGCACCACCAGCAGGGAAGAGGAGTTGTTGACGTTGCGCGGCACCGGGCGGCCGATCTGCATGAACGCCGCCTCGACCGCCTGACGCAGCGGCGAACCGCGTTCCTGCACGACCCATTCATACTGGCTGAGTTCCTCCAGCGACAGGTTGCGGCGCCCGGCAAGGGGGTGGCTGTCACGCACCAGCATCGAGATGTTTTCGGACCGCGCGGGGTAGATGTGGAAATCCGACACGTCGTATTCGGGCGGCAGACGGGCGATGATGAAATCGAACCGCCCCTCTTTCAGGCCGCGCACCAGCTGTGCCGAGGGGCCGACCTCGATCGTGGCCTCGATGTCGGGGGAGTCCTCCTTTACCGCGCGGATGGCGGGCATCAGGAACCCCATCGCGGGGCCGGTCACAGCCCCCACCCGGATTTCGCCGGACTGGCCGATGTTGATGTTCTCGACCTCGGCCTGAAGGCTTTCCAGTTCGCTGAGGATCACCCGGACGTGGCGCAGAAAGGCCGCGCCCACCGGCGTCGGTTCCATCCAGCGCGGGTGGCGGATGAACAGCGGGGCACCTGCCTCGGCTTCGATATCGGCAAGCATCCGCGAGGCGGCAGGCTGAGAGATCGCCATCCGTTCCGCGGCGAGTTGCAGTTTCTGATGGCGCGCGATTTCGGAGATCAGGCGCAAGTGGCTGGGTTTGAGGCGGCGTATCAGGTCCATGACGCCGATCAGCATATCACCAATGATATGCCTTTTGCCAGAATTAGTATTTTACAGGTATGAGGCCGGAGAGTAGGCAAAGGGCGGTTGAGGAGACCAGCCAAAAAATCAGAACACGTGCGACTGCTGGCCATCGGAGCCATCGGCGCGTTTAGTGGAGGAGCCTCTATGTTCAAGACACTCGTGGCCAGCACGGCCCTAGCCCTTATGCTGACCGGCGGCGTTCAGGCCGAAACCATCGGCATCGCGATGCCGACCAAATCCTCGGCGCGTTGGATTTCCGACGGCGCGGCGATGGTCGAGCAATTCGAAGAGGCCGGTTACGACACCGATCTGCAATACGCCGAAGACGACATCCCGAACCAGCTGGCGCAAATCGAGAACATGATCACCAAGGGCGTCGACGTCCTGGTCATCGCCGCCATCGACGGCACGACGCTGTCGAACGCCCTGGAAAACGCCCATTTCGCGGACATCAAGGTCATCGCCTATGACCGCCTGATCCGCGACAGCGAATACGTCGACTATTATGCCACCTTCGACAACTTCAAGGTCGGCGTGCAACAGGCCACCAGCCTGGTCGAAGGCCTGAAGGAACGTTTCGGTGACGGCCCCTACAACGTCGAACTGTTCGGCGGTTCGCCCGACGACAACAACGCCTACTTCTTTTACAACGGCGCGATGTCGGTCTTGCAGCCGCTGATCGACGACGGCACCATCAACATCGTTTCGGGCCAGGAAGGCATGGATCAGGTCGGCACGCTGCGTTGGGACGGTGCGGTTGCACAGTCGCGCATGGATAACCTGCTGTCCGCCTATTACACCGACAAGCAGGTGCATGGCGTTCTGTCGCCCTATGATGGCCTGTCCATCGGCATCCTGTCGTCGCTGAAAGGTGTCGGCTACGGGTCCGGCGACATGAAGATGCCGATCGTGTCCGGTCAGGACGCCGAGCTGCCGTCGGTCAAGTCGATCATCGCAGGCGAGCAGTATTCGACCATCTTCAAGGACACCCGCGAGCTGGCCCGCGTCACCGTCGGCATGGTCAACGCGCTGGTTAACGGCACCGAGCCGGAGATCAACGACACCGAGACCTACGACAACGGCAAGAAAGTCGTGCCGTCCTACCTGCTGGAGCCGGTCGCCGTGGACAAATCCAACTGGAAAGAAGTTCTGGTCGGGTCGGGCTACTACGACGAAAGCCAGTTCTGATCTGAACACGTTCCTCCGCCGGGCCGGCATCAATCTGTCGGCCCGTCCGGTCCGCCCGCCCCTGCGGCGGGCGGACCCCCAATAACGATAAGCAAAAAAGGCAAAGCCATGAATTCTTTGCTTGAAATGCGCTCCATCACAAAAGAATTTCCCGGCGTCAAAGCGCTCGACAACGTGAACCTCACGGTGGCCGAGGGCGAGATCCATGCGATCTGTGGCGAAAACGGCGCGGGAAAATCGACGCTGATGAAAGTGCTCTCGGGCGTCTACCCTGCTGGAACCTATGATGGAGAAATCCACTATTCCGGCAAGCTGGCACAATTTTCAGGGATCAACGACAGCGAAGACCTGGGGATCATCATCATCCACCAGGAACTGGCGCTGGTGCCGCTGCTGTCGATCGCCGAGAACATTTTCCTGGGGAACGAGCGCGCCAGCGGTGGCGTGGTCAACTGGCGCGAGACATTCCGGCGCACCGAGGACCTGCTGAAGAAGGTGGGCCTGTCCGAGGCCCCCGGCACGCTGATCGAAAGCCTTGGCGTGGGCAAGCAGCAACTGGTCGAGATCGCCAAGGCGCTGTCCAAGGACGTGCGCCTGCTGATCCTGGACGAGCCGACGGCCGCCCTGTCGGAGGGCGACAGTCAGGCATTGCTGGATCTGCTGCTGGAACTGAAGACGCAGGGCGTCACCAGCATCATCATCAGCCACAAGCTGAACGAGGTGCGACGCGTGGCCGACAGCGTGACCGTGATCCGCGATGGTGCCACCGTCAGCACGATGAACACAAAGACCGACGATATCACCGAAGACCGCATCGTGCGCGACATGGTGGGCCGCGACATGGCCAGCCGGTACCCGGCGCGCGAACGTCATGCCGGCGACATGCTGATGGAGGTCAGGGACTGGAACGTCTGGCATGCCGAACACAAGGACCGCCAGGTCATCCGCAACGCCAGCTTCAACGTCCGTGCGGGCGAGGTCGTCGGGATTGCGGGGCTGATGGGGTCGGGCCGCACCGAACTGGCGATGTCGATCTTTGGCAAGAGCTATGGGCGCAACATCTCGGGCGAGGTGGCGATGCACGGGCAGGTCGTGAACGTCAGCGACGTTCCCAACGCCATCGCATCCGGGCTGGCCTATGTCACCGAGGACCGCAAGTCCCTGGGCCTGATCCTTGAGGAAACGATCCAGAAGAACACCACCCTGGCGAACCTGGAAGAGGTCAGCCACCGCGGCGTCCTGGACGAGGGTCAGGAAACCGCCGTGGCCGAGAAATACCGCGATGCCATGAACATTCGCACGCCCAGCGTCTTTCAGAAGGTGATGAACCTGTCGGGGGGCAACCAGCAAAAGGTCGTCCTGTCGAAATGGCTGTTTGCCGGACCCGAGGTGCTGATCCTGGACGAACCGACGCGCGGCATCGACGTGGGCGCGAAATTCGAGATTTACGGCATCATCAACGATCTGTCGGCGCAGGGCAAAGGGGTTGTCATGATCTCTTCGGAAATGCCCGAGCTGCTGGGGATGTGTGACCGGATTTATGTGATGAACGAGGGCGCTCTGGTCGGGGAACTGACCGCCGAAGAGGCCAGCCAGGAGCGCATCATGTCGCTCATCGTGACGGATTGAGGAGTTGAGAGACGTGGAAGTGGCAGACAACAACAACGAAAGCGGCACACAGGGCCTGGGCGCCTACCTGGCCGGGCACCTGCGCGAATACGGGCTGCTGGTCGCGCTGATCGCGATCATGGCGTTCTTTCAGATCGTGACGAACGGCGTGCTGCTGAAGCCCGTCAACATCACCAACCTGTTCCTGCAGAACAGCTATATCATCATCATGGCGCTTGGCATGCTGGTGGTCATCGTCGCCGGGCACATCGACCTGTCCGTCGGCTCGGTCATGGGATTTGTCGGGGCGCTGGCGGCGGTGATGATCGTCAACTGGGGCTGGCCGGTCTGGCTGACCATCCCGGCGTGCCTGATCATGGGCCTGATCATCGGCGCATGGCACGGCTACTGGGTGGCCTACTGGAAGATCCCGGCGTTCATCGTGACGCTGGCGGGGATGCTGGTCTTTCGCGGCCTGTCGCTGTGGCTGCTGGAAGGCCAGTCCGTCGGTCCGTTCCCGCGCAGTTTCCAGGCGCTGTCGACCGGCTTCATTCCCGATTTCCTGGGCGGTGGACGCCCCAATGCCACTTCGCTTGCCGCCGGTATCATCGCGGTTCTGCTGATCCTGTGGCTGGGCATCCGCCAGCGCGCCCGCAACCGCCAGTACGGCATGGAAGACGAACCGACGGCCTTTTTCGTGGTGCGCAACTTCATCATCTGCGGCGCGCTGCTGTACGTGACCTACAAGCTGGCGTATTTCCGCGGCCTGCCGAACGTATTGATCTCGATGGTTCTGCTGACGGTCGTCTATGCCTTCATCACCGCCAACACGACGCTGGGTCGCCGGATCTATGCGCTCGGCGGAAACGAAAAGGCCGCGAAGCTGTCGGGCATCCGGACCGAGCGCCTGACCTTTCTGTCGTTTGTCAACATGGGCCTGCTGGCCGCGCTGGCCGGTCTGATCTTTGCCGCACGCCTGAACACGGCGACACCGAAAGCCGGTTTCGCGGTCGAGCTGGACGTGATCGCGGCCGTGTTCATCGGCGGCGCATCCATGTCGGGTGGGTCGGGCAAGATCGTCGGGGCCGTGGTCGGCGCCTTCATCATGGGCGTGATGAACAACGGCATGTCGATCATGGGTATCGGCATCGACTACCAGCAGGTGATCAAGGGTCTGGTGCTGCTGGCGGCCGTGTTCTTCGACGTCTACCAGAAGAACAAGAACTGAGGCGGACTGCCCTGCCGCCGCGACAGGTGGCGGGGCAACGCAGACGCTGAGTGAGATTTTCGCGCGGCCAAAGGGCTGGCCGTGCGCCCCCCGGCCGCCGATTTCGGCCCCGGAACTATAGTAACAAGGTACCACGAAATGACGTTCAAACCTGCCCAATGGCCCCGCAAGCTGCGCTCGCAGGAATGGTACGGCGGCAATTCACGCGACACGATCTATCACCGCGGCTGGCTGAAGAACCAGGGACACCCGCACGACCTGTTCGACGGGCGGCCGATCATCGGCATCCTGAACACGTGGTCGGACCTGACCCCCTGCAACGGCCACCTGCGCGAACTGGCTGAAAAGGTGAAGGCCGGGATCTGGGAAGCCGGTGGGTTTCCGGTCGAGGTGCCCGTCTTTTCCGCGTCCGAAAACACCTTCCGCCCGACCGCGATGATGTATCGCAACCTTGCCGCGCTTGCGGTCGAGGAAGCGATGCGCGGGCAGCCGATGGACGGGGCCGTGTTGATGGTGGGCTGTGACAAGACCACGCCCAGCCTGCTGATGGCCGCCGCCTCGACCGACATTCCGTCGATCGCGGTGACCGGCGGGCCGATGCTGAACGGCTATTTCCGGGGCGAGCGTGTCGGTTCGGGCACCCACCTGTGGAAATTCTCGGAGATGGTGAAAGCCGGAGAGATGACCCAGGAGGAATTCCTTGAGGCCGAAGCCTCGATGAGCCGCTCGACCGGGACCTGCAACACGATGGGCACCGCCAGCACCATGGCCAGCATGGCCGAGGCGCTTGGCATGGCCCTGTCGGGCAATGCGGCGATCCCGGCGGTCGACTCGCGCCGCCGCGTGATGGCGCAGATGACCGGCCGCCGTATCGTGCAGATGGTCAAGGACGACCTGAAACCGTCCGACGTGATGACCAAGCAGGCGTTCGAAAACGCGATCCGCACCAATGGCGCGATTGGCGGATCGACCAACGCGGTCGTGCACCTGCTGGCCATTGCGGGCCGGGTCGGCGTCGATCTGACGCTGGACGACTGGGACCGCTGCGGGCGCGACGTGGCGACCATCGTGAACCTGATGCCGTCGGGCAAGTACCTGATGGAAGAGTTCTTTTATGCCGGTGGCCTGCCTGTCGTGCTGAAGCGGCTGGGCGAGGCCGGTCTGCTGCACAAGGAGGCGCTGACCGTCGCGGGCACCCCGATCTGGGACGACGTCAAGGACGTGGTGAACTGGAACGAGGACGTCATCCTGCCGGTCGAAAAGGCCCTGACGCAACAGGGCGGCATTGCCGTGCTGAAAGGCAACCTTGCGCCCAAGGGGGCCGTGCTGAAGCCCTCTGCCGCGTCCGAGCACCTGCTGGTGCACACGGGCCGGGCCGTGGTCTTCGAGGATATCGACGACTACAAGGCCAAGATCAACGACCCGGATCTCGACATCGACGAGACCTGCGTGATGGTGCTGAAGAACTGCGGGCCGAAGGGCTATCCCGGGATGGCCGAGGTCGGCAACATGGGTCTGCCGCCGAAGGTTCTGAAAAAGGGCATCACCGACATGGTGCGGATTTCGGACGCGCGGATGTCGGGCACCGCCTATGGCACTGTCGTGCTGCATACCTCGCCCGAAGCGGCGGCAGGTGGGCCGCTGGCCGTGGTGCGCAATGGCGACATGATCAAGCTGGATGTGCCGAACCGGTCGCTGCACCTCGACATCTCGGACGAAGAGCTGGCCAGCCGCCTGGCGGCCTGGGAGCCGACGCATGAACGCGCGCCCTCGGGCTATGAATGGCTGCACCAGACCCACGTTGAGGGCGCCGATACGGGGGCCGATCTGGACTTTCTGAAAGGATCGCGCGGCTCGGCGGTCGGGAAGGATTCCCATTGATGGAAATCGCACTGATAGGGATCGGCAAGATCGCGGCGGACCAGCATGTTCCCGCGATTGCAGCTTCGGACGACTGGCAGTTGGCCGCGACGGTGTCGCGCGCCGGATCGGTCGAGGGGGTCGATGCCTATACCGACTTTGACGCGTTGCTGGCCGAACGACCGGAGATCCGCGTGATCTCTCTCTGCCTGCCGCCCGTGCCGCGCTTTGACTACGCCACCCGTGCGCTGAAGGCCGGTCGGCACGTGATGCTGGAGAAACCGCCGGGGGCCACCCTGTCGGAATGTCACGCACTCGAGGCGCTGGCGCGTGCCAAGGGTGTCTCTCTCTATGCCACCTGGCATTCGCGCGAGGCCGACAAGGTCGCGGCCGCGAAGGAGTGGCTGTCGGGCAAGACGTTGAAATCTTTCCGCGTGACGTGGAAGGAAGACGTGCGCCGCTGGCATCCCGGTCAGGACTGGATATTCGAGCCGGGCGGGCTGGGCGTATTCGATCCCGGCATCAACGCCCTATCCATCGTGACGAGGATCCTGCCGGATGCGATCCACCTGAGTGGTGCCACACTGCATGTTCCCGAGAACCGGCAGGCCCCCATTGCTGCTGATCTGAATTTTTATCACCCCGGCGGGGCGGACGTGTCTGCCGTGTTCGACTTTCGTCAGGAGGGCGAGCAGACCTGGGCCATCGAGGCCGTGACCGAGGACGGCACGATGCAGCTGGCCCACGGCGGCGCGCAGATGTTTGTCGATGGCGTGGCGCACGGCGCGACCGAGACGGGTCTGCACGGGGAATACCCCCGCCTTTACGCCAACATGGCCGCCCTGGTGCGCGCCGGTGGCATCGACATGGACCTGTCGCCGATGCGCCATGTCGCCGATGCCTTCCTGCTTGGCCGTCGCGAGACGGTCGCCCCCTTTGAGTTCTGAGAAAGGACCGACAGTGAAAAGCCCCCTTACCGGCATCCTGCCCGTCGCCCCCACACCGTTCCACGCCGATGGCACCGTCGACGAACAGGGCATGCGCCGTGTCCTAGACCTGTTGATCGACCAGGGCGTCGATGCGATCTGCATCCTTGCCAACTACTCGGAACAGTTCGTGCTGTCCGATGATGAACGCGCCCTGCTGACCAGGCTGAGCGTGGAACATGTCGCGGGCCGCGTGCCGGTGATCGTCACGATCAGCCATTTCAGCACCGAGATCGTCATCGAGCGGGCGAAATATGCCGAGGCGCTTGGCGCGTCGATGGTGATGATGATGCCGCCCTATCACGGTGTCGGCCTGGTGCCCGCCGTCGAGGGGATCTATGAGCATTTCGCCATGGTCTCGGACGCCATCAACATCCCGATCATGATCCAGGATGCGCCGCTGTCCGGTGTCACCCTGCCTGTGCCGCTGCTGGTGCGCATGGCGAAAGAGATCGAGAACGTCAGCTATTTCAAGATCGAGACACCCTTTGCCGCCGACAAGCTGGCACTGCTGATCGAACAGGGCGGCGAACACATCGTCGGGCCGTTCGACGGCGAAGAAGCCGTCACTCTGCTGGCCGATCTGGACGCGGGGTGTACGGGTACGATGACCTCTGGCATGTTCCCCGAGCTGCTGCGCCCGATCGTCACGCATTATCTTGCCGGTGACAAGGACGCGGCCCTTGAACAGTGGAAGCTCTGCATGCCACTTATCAATCATGAAAACCGCCAATGCGGGCTGCGTGCCTGCAAGACGGTCTATGCCGCCGGCGGCGTGATCGGGTCCGATTGCGTTCGCCATCCGCTGAAACCCATGACCCAACGGACCAAGGATCGGCTGCTGCACCTTGCAGGCGAGCTGGACATTCTGGCGCTTCGCTGGGCCAAGTAAGGGCAAAAGGATTTTAAGCACATGACATTCGAACCCCATGGCAAACACCTGATCGCAGGCGACTGGGTTGCCACAGACAAGACGTTCCATTCGGTCCCCGTAACGGGCGAGGCCAAGACCTTTTCCGCGGGCAATGCCGACCTGGTCGACCGTGCGGCAAAGGCCGCCGAGGAGGCCTTCTGGGTCTACGGCTATACCACGCGGGATGAGCGCGCCGCCTTTCTGAACGCCATCGCGGACGAGATCGAAGCCCGTGGCGAGGCGATTACCGCCATCGGCAGCGCCGAAACCGGCCTGCCCGAAGGCCGCCTGCAGGGCGAGCGGGGCCGCGCCACCGGCCAGCTGCGCCTGTTCGCGTCCCATATCCAGGACGGTGCCTACCTGGACAAACGTCACGACGTGGCCCTGCCCGACCGCGCGCCGCTGCCGCGCCCCGACATCAAGCTGGTCGAGCGCCCGATCGGCCCGGTCGCGGTCTTTGGTGCGTCGAACTTTCCGTTGGCGTTTTCGACCGCCGGGGGCGATACCGCCGCCGCGCTGGCCGCAGGCTGCCCCGTCGTCGTGAAGGGCCATGAGGCGCATCCCGGCACCGCCGAGATCGTCGCCGAGGCGATCCACGCCGCAATCAAGACATGCGGCATGCACCCCGGTGTGTTCAGCATGATCCACGGCGGCAACTACGAGGTGGGCGGCGCGCTGGTTCAGCATCCGCTGATCAAGGCTGTCGGCTTTACCGGATCGTTCCGGGGCGGCAAGGCGCTGTTCGACCTGTGTGCACAACGCCCCGAGCCGATCCCGTTCTTTGGCGAGCTTGGCAGCGTCAACCCGATGTTCATGCTGCCCGAAGCCATGGCTGCGCGCGGCGAAGCGCTGGCAACCGGCTGGGCCGGGTCGCTGACGATGGGCGCGGGCCAGTTCTGCACCAATCCCGGCGTGCTGGTGATGGTCGATGGCGCCGATACGGATGCGTTTCTGGAAACGGCTGTCGATGCGCTCGGCAAGGTCGGCCCGCAAACCATGCTGACCAACGGCATTGCCGACGCCTATCGGTCGGGTCGCGATACCATCGCGGCACAACCGGGCGTTCAGGAGATCCTGAACACCACCAGCGAACAGCGCAACGCGACGCCGTTCGTGTTCGAGACGACGGGCGACGCATGGCTGGCGAACCCGGCCCTGGGGCACGAGGTCTTTGGCCCGCTGGGTCTGGCGGTGAAGGTCAAGGACACCGATCAGATGCTGGAGGTTGCCCGCAGCCTTGAAGGTCAGCTGACCTGCACGCTGCACATGGACGACGGCGACACCGAGCTGGGCCAGAAACTGATGCCAGTGCTGGAACGCAAAGCGGGCCGCATCCTGGCGAATGGTTTCCCCACCGGCGTCGAGGTGTCCGAGGCGATGGTGCATGGCGGGCCGTTCCCGGCCTCGACCAACTTTGGCGCGACCAGCGTCGGCACCATGGCGATCCGTCGTTTCCTGCGCCCGGTCAGCTATCAGAACCTGCCGGACGCGCTGTTGCCGGTCGACCTGCAACAGGACTGAGCGATGTACGCAGACTGGATTGCCGCCGACTGGGGCACCTCGAACCTGCGCCTCTGGGCCATTGGCCCGGAGGGACAGGTCATGGTGGAACGTTCCTCGGCCGATGGCATGGGCAAGCTGACGCCCGAGGGCTTCGAGCCGGTGCTGGTGGCGCTGGCCGGGGACCTTCTGGAACCGGGCCGCGTGACGCAGGTGCTGATCTGCGGCATGGCCGGGGCGCGTCAGGGCTGGGTCGAGGCCCCCTATACCGCCACGCCCTGCCCGCCCGCCAGTCTGTCACCCGTCCCTGTCAAGACCAGGGATCCGCGCCTGTCGGTGCGGATCCTGCCCGGTGTCTGCCAGACCGACCCCGCCGATGTGATGCGCGGCGAGGAAACGCAGATCGCGGGCTTTCTTGCCATGGAACCCGACTTCGACGGCACGCTGTGCCTGCCCGGCACCCATACCAAATGGGTGCGGGTCGCCCAGGGCCAGATCCGGCATTTCCGCACCGCCATGACCGGCGAAATGTTCGCGTTGCTGTCGACGCAATCGGTGCTGCGCCACTCGGTACACGGCGAGGCATTCAGCGACCCGGCATTTGCCGACGCGCTGGAACAGGCGCTGAGTGCGCCCGACGGCCTGCTGCTGGACCTGTTTTCAATACGCCCGTCGTCGCTGTTGAACGACACCCCCGCCGAGGTCGCCCGGGCCCGCCTGTCGGGTCTGCTGATCGGGTCGGAACTGGCTGCGACGCGCGACTATTGGCGGTCGATGCCGGTGGTCATCATCGGGGATGCCGGGCTGAGCGCGCGCTATGGCGCGGCGCTGACGCGCGCCGGGGCAAGCGCCCGCGTCAGTGACCACCCCGCCCTTGCACTGAACGGCCTGATTGCCGCCCACGCGCACCTTTCCGAGGACATGACATGAGCCGCAATATCGTCGCCATCCTGCGCGGGATCACCCCCGCAGAGGCCCTGCCCGTTGCCGAAGCCCTGATTGCCGCCGGGATCACCAAGATCGAAGTGCCGCTGAATTCGCCCTCGCCGCTCGAGTCCATCGCGGCGATCGCTCGGTCCTGTGGCGACAGCGCCCTGATCGGCGCTGGTACGGTTCTGCGTGTCGAGGACGTCGCCGATGTGCAACAGGCCGGGGGCGCGCTGATCGTGTCGCCCAACGTCAATACGGACGTGATCCGGGCAACGAAGGCCTGCAACATGGCCAGTTATCCCGGCGTGATGACTCCGACGGAATGCTTTGCCGCACTGGACGCAGGCGCCGACGGTCTGAAACTGTTTCCCGGATCGTTGATCGGCGTGGCCGGGCTGAAGGCGATTGGCGCGGTGCTGCCAAAAGGCACCGAGGTGCTGGCCGTCGGCGGCGCCGGGCCGGACAATTTTGCCGAATGGTTCGCCGCCGGCATCTCTGGCTTTGGCATCGGCTCGGCGCTGTACAAACCCGGCGACAGTGTTGCGGTGATTGCCAGCCGCGCGGCCGAAATCGTTGCCCGCTATGACGAAACCGTGCCGAAATGACCAGTTCCGTCTTTGACACCCGCCCCTGCACGCTTGGCGAAGGACCGCTGTGGCATCCCGAGCGCAACCAGTTGTTCTGGTTCGACATCATCGGCAAGCGGCTGCTGTCGCAACAGGATGGAGAGCCGCTGGAATGGCAATTCGACGAACATTTCTCCGCCGCCGGCTGGGTCGATCACGAGACGCTGCTGCTGGCATCGGAAACCGGGCTCTGGCGCTTTGACATTGCCAGCGGCGCGCACGAGGTTGTCGCCCCGCTTGAGGCGGACAAGCCCCGGACCCGCAGCAACGATGGCCGCGCGGACCCCTTTGGCGGCTTCTGGATCGGCACGATGGGCAAGGAAGATCCACGTCAGGACGCGGGGGCAATCTATCGGTTTTACGACGGTGTGATCGAACCGATCTTTTTCGGCATCACCATTCCCAACGCCATCTGTTTTTCCCCAGATGGTCGCAGCGCCTATTTCGCGGACACGCCCACGCAAATGATCATGCGGCAACCCCTGGATGCCGAAGGCTGGCCCATGGGCGAACACGAGGTCTTCGTCGATTTGACCGCCGATGGCCTGTTTCCCGATGGGGCCGTGGTCGACGCCCAGGGCTATCTGTGGAACGCGCAATGGGGCGCGTCGCGGGTTGCGCGGTATGCCCCCGATGGCCGCTTTGATCGTGCGATTGCGGTGGGCGGGCAGCATTCATCCTGTCCCGCGTTTGGCGGCGCGGATCTGGACCAGCTTTTCGTGACGACTGCGCGCGAAGCCATTGCCGCCCCCGATGCCGCCCAGGGCCTGGTCTATACCGCCCCTGCCGGTGTGAGCGGACAGAAAGAATATCGCGTAAAGGTCTAACATGATGACGGACGTATTCGGCACCCTGCCCGACGGCGACACGGTTGAACGGGTCACCATCACCGATGGCCACCTGCGCGCACATCTGATCAGTTATGGCGCCACGTTGCAGGACCTGCGCCTGACCGGGATCGCGCATCCGCTGGTGCTGGGCACACAAACGCTGGAAGACTACTTTGTGAACCTGCGGTTTTTCGGTGCGACCGTCGGGCGATATGCCAACCGCATCGCCGGGGGGCGGTTCAGCATCGGCGGCGCGACCTGTCAGACCGACCTGAATGAAAAGAACCGCACCACGCTTCATGGCGGCGCAAAGGGCCTTGGGGCCGTGAATTGGCAGATCGAAAGCGCGAGCGATGTCGCCGTGACCTTCGTCGCGGAACAACCCGATGGCCACATGGGCTTTCCCGGTGCGCTGGTGGCCCGCACGACCTATCGCATCGCGCACGGCGCGCTTGAGATCGAGATGAGCGCGACCTGCGACAAGACCTGCCCGATCAGCATTGCCAACCATTCCTATTTCAACCTCGACGGCACGGACGACGTCACCGCGCATATGTTGTCGGTCGCGGCTGAAAATTACCTGCCCGTGGATGAGCGGATGATCCCGACGGGGCAGATCGCCCCGGTTGCGGGGACCAAGTTCGATTTCCGCACCCCACGCGCCATCGGCCTGGCCGGATATGATCACAACTTTTGCCTGACGCCCGGGGATGGCCTGCGCGAGGTCGCCGTGCTGACGGGAACCAATGGATTGACCCTGCGGCTGGAAACGGATGCCCCGGGCTTGCAGGTCTATGACGCCCAACACCTGACCGCCGAGGGGCAGCCTGGGCTGGACGGGCGCCGTTATACCACGCACGCCGGGCTGGCGATGGAAACCCAGATGTGGCCCGACGCGCCGAACCAGCCGGGTTTCCCCGATGCCCTGGTCCCGGCAGGCAAGACGTATCGCAGCCGAAATAGGCTGACCTTTACCGCGTGACCCCTTGCCTCGGTGCGCACCGCCTGCCCCAATGGCCGCATTCGCTTCGGGGTTCGCCATGTCCTTTACCATCCGCCAATTGCAATATTTTGTCGCCGTGGCCGAAAAGGGGTCCGTGATCGGGGCGGCGCAGATGCTGTCCATCTCGCAGTCCGCGATCACCGAGGCGATCAAGAACCTTGAGGGCGACCTGGGTGTCACCCTGTTCGACCGCCATGCGCGCGGCCTCGACATCACCTATAACGGCCACCAGTTCCTGCGCCATGCAACCAAGATCCTGGCGGATGTATCCGGCGCCCGCCGGGCCTTTGCACCCAGCCGAGAGACGCTTTCGGGGCGCCTGAATGTCGGCGTCACCTCTCTCATGGCGGGCTATGTCATGTCGGACCTGCTGGCGCGCTATCGCCGCCTCAATCCCGGGGTCGAGGCGACGGCGATCGAAGATACCGGCGAATACCTGGAACATCTGCTGGTCGGCGGAGAGCTGGACGTGGCCGTCATGGTAATTTCCAACCTGCGCGACCGCATGGCGCTGCAATCCGAGATCCTGAACGTGTCTGCCTTCCGCCTCTGGCTGCCTCTGGAACACAAGCTGACGCGGCAAGAGAGCATCTCGCTCGACGATGTGGCGCGCGAACCCTTGATCATGCTGAACATAGACGAGATGGAGGACGAGGCGGTAAATCTGCTGTCGGCCTTCGGCAAGCGGCCCCGCATCGCCTTTCGTACGCGGTCTGTCGAAGCGGTGCGATCCCTGGTGGCGACGGGGGCCGGGGTGGCGCTGTTGCCCGATCTGATCTATCGGCCGTGGTCGCTGGACGGAGACCGGATTGAATCACGCGACGTGTCCGGCGCGCTGCCTATTTTGCAGGTGGGAATTGTCTGGCGAAAGGGGCTGTCGCTGTCTGCCGCGACCAGGGATTTCATTTCAATCGCTCAAGCATCCCAATCCCTTAAGGACTTCAGGCATTAGCTATCGGAAAAACCGAACGCTTATTTCTGTATTACCCGTTTGTCATTTTGCCGCAACGCGGCGGATAGTCATCGCACCAGAGACGGGCGCCGCGTTCAGCCGCAACACGCCAGACGTGCGAAACCCCGCGAAAAGGATGATCCAACATCGGGTGCCCCTGCGGGTGCCGGACAGACCTGCGCACGGCCCGCCGTTGCGCGCCAATACCCCTGTCTGCCGCCCTGCCCCGGCCCCGCCAACATGGGAGTGTTTGCTATGACCAAAAGGTTCCTGACCGGCGCCGTAGCGCTATTGGCCAGCACAGCGCTGGCTGGCACCGCCACGGCACAGATGAGCGAAATCGGCGAGGGCGAAGGCGCGCTGTCGATCGTCGCGTGGGCCGGCTATATTGAGAGCGGAGAAACCGACGCCGACTTTGATTGGGTAAGCGCGTTTCAGGACAAGACCGGCTGCATGGTCAGCGTCAAGACGGCCAATACCTCGGACGAGATGGTCGCCCTGATGAACGAGGGCGGGTTTGATCTGGTCACCGCATCGGGCGACGCCTCCTTGCGCATGATCGCAGGCAACCGGGTGCAGCCGATCAACATCGACCTGATCCCGAGCTGGTCCAAGGTCGATGACCGGCTGAAGGACGCGCCCTGGCACACGGTCGACGGCGTCCACTATGGCGTGCCCTACATGTGGGGGCCGAACGTGCTGATGTACGACACCGAAGTTTTTCCGGAAGCACCGAAATCCTGGGACGTCGTGTTCAAGCAGATGGACCTGCCCGACGGCGCCAGCAACGCCGGTCGCGTGCAGGCCTATGACGGCCCGATCCACATCGCCGATGCCGCGAATTATCTGATGTACCACGATCCCGACCTTGGCATCACCGATCCCTATGAGCTGACCCAGCCGCAATATGATGCCGCGCTGGACCTGCTGCGGGGCCAGCGCGAACTGGTCAGCCGCTACTGGCATGACGCCTTTATCCAGATCGACGACTTCAAGAACGAAGGCATGGTCGCCTCGGGGTCCTGGCCGTTTCAGGTGAACCTGCTTGAGGCCGATGGCGTGCCCGTCGCCTCGACCATCCCCGAAGAGGGGGCGACAGGCTGGGCCGACACCACCATGCTGCACGCCGAGGCCGAGCATCCGAACTGCGCCTACATGTGGATGGAACACACGCTGTCGTCGAACCTGCAAAGCGACCTGTCGGTCTGGTTCGGCGCAGTGCCCTCGGTGCCCGAGGCCTGCACGGACGGGTCGGGGATGCAGACAGCCGAGGGTTGCACAGCCAACGGTCTGGACGATTTCGACAAGATCAAGTTCTGGAAAACCCCGGTGGCCAATTGTGCCAGCCAGGAAGAATGCGTGCCCTATTACCGCTGGGTCTCGGACTATATCGGCGTGATCGGCGGGCGCTAGGCGCATCCTGAAACGACCCCGCCGCAGGGTTCTTGCGGTGGGGTCAACGGAGTTGATCCCATGTCGGCAGTTTCCTTCGATGGCGTTTCGCGCCATTTCGGCCCCGTGCGCGCCGTCGACGCAGTGTCTCTGGACATTGCCGAGGGCGAATTCTTTGCCATGCTCGGCCCATCGGGCAGCGGCAAGACCACTTGCCTGCGCCTGATCGCCGGGTTCGAACGGCCCAGTGCCGGCGTGATCCGGCTTTTCGGCGCAGCGGTCCAGGACCAACCGCCCTATCGCCGCCCGGTCAATACGGTGTTTCAGGACTACGCCCTGTTTCCGCACCTGAACGTGCGTGACAATGTCGCCTATGGCCTGATGATCGCAGGACAAAACCGCGCCGACCGGCACCGCGCCGCGGACGAGGCGCTGGAGATGGTGCGCCTGTCCGGGTATGGCGCGCGCAAACCCTCGGCGCTGTCGGGTGGGCAACGTCAACGCGTGGCCCTGGCGCGTGCGCTGGTGATGAAACCGCGTGTCTTGTTGCTGGACGAGCCGCTGGGTGCGCTGGACCTGAAGCTGCGTGAACAGATGCAGGACGAACTCAAGACCCTGCAACGTCAACTCGGCATCACCTTCATCTTCGTCACCCACGATCAGGGAGAGGCGCTTTCGATGGCGGATCGCGTCGCTGTGTTCAACGAGGGCCGCATCCTGCAAACCGGCACGCCCGAAACCGTCTATTTTCGCCCCGACGTGCCCTTTGTCGCGGATTTCGTCGGCTCTTCGAATATCCTGCCTGCGCCGCTGGTGGCCCGGCTGACCGGCACCCATGCCGCCGCTGCGCTGCGCCCCGAGGCGTTGCGTATCGCAGATGCCGGACCGCTGCGCGCCACCGTCACGGCGCTGTCGTTCCTGGGGACCGCGACGCGCGTGGTGCTGGAGGCCGAGGGCACCCGTCTGACCGCCTTGCTGGCCAAGGGCGCGCCCCGTCCCGCCCCGGGTGACACCGTTGCGCTGGCCTGGGATGCGGGCGATCTGCACCTGATGGCCGGTGCATGATGCGCGCATTTTCCGATACACTGTGGCGGCGCCCGCGCTTGACCATTGCCCTGCTGCTGGCGCCGCCGCTGATCTGGCTTGGCGTCGTCTACCTCGGCGCGCTGGCGGCGCTGCTGGCGCAGAGCTTTTTCTCGATCGACCATTTCACGGGTCAGGTGAACCGGGACCTGACGCTTGCGACCTATGCCGAGCTGTTGCGCGCCTCGAACCTCGACATCATCCTGCGCACCGTCACCATGGCGGCCCTGGTCACGCTGGCCTCGGCAGTCATCGCCTTTCCGATCGCCTGGTACGCCGCCCGCCATGCGCGGGGCCGCTGGAAGGCGCTGTTCTACCTTGGCGTGATGATGCCCCTGTGGTCGAGCTATCTGGTCAAGGTCTATTCGTGGAAGCTGATCCTGGCCCGCGAAGGTATCCTGACGTGGGGCGCGGAAAAACTGCACCTGGCCTGGGCACTGAACGGGTGGCTGGCGCTGCCGGTGGTGGGTGGCAATTCCCTGTCGGTCAGTGCGACGGGCACCTTTGTCGTGTTCGTCTACGTCTGGTTGCCCTACATGATCCTACCGGTGCAGGCCGCGCTGGAGCGCGTGCCCCCATCCATGCTGGAAGCCAGCGGAGACCTTGGCGCGAAGCCGTTCCAGACCCTGCGCCACGTGCTGTTGCCGCTGGCAATGCCGGGTGTCGTCGCGGGGTCAATCTTCACGTTCTCGCTGACGCTGGGGGATTACATCATTCCGGGCATCATCGGCTCGTCCCGCCGTTTCATCGGGCAGGCGGTCTATGAACAGCAAGGGGTGGCGGGCAACACGCCACTGGCCGCCGCCTTTGCCATGGTGCCGATCCTGATCATGGCGGCCTACCTGTGGGCGGCCAAGAAGCAGGGAGCGTTCAATGCCCTCTGATCGCGCGCCGCTGTCGCTGAAGATCGCCGCCGGGGCGGGTCTGTTGTTCCTGCACCTGCCGATCCTGCTGATCTTCGTCTATGCCTTCACGACCGAGGACAAATCCTATCAGTGGCCGCCGCCCGGTCTGACGCTGAAGTGGTTCGCGGTGACGTGGAACCGGCCCGACGTCTGGGCGGCGCTGCGCCTGTCGCTTCAGGTGGCTGCGATTTCCACCGCCGTGGCGCTGGTTCTGGGCACGCTCTGCGCCGCCGCCGTGTCGCGGGCGCATTTCTTTGGCCGCGAAACGGTGTCGTTGCTGGTGATCCTGCCGATTGCCCTGCCCGGTGTGGTGACCGGCATCGCCCTGCGCTCGGTCTTTCATATCGCCGAGATCCCGTTCAGCTTCTGGACCATCGTTCTGGGGCACGCGACCTTTTGCGTCGTCGTCGTCTACAACAACGCCGTGGCGCGGTTCCGGCGCACCTCCGGGTCCCTGATCGAGGCGTCGATGGATCTTGGGGCCGACAGTTTCCAGACCCTGCGCCACGTCCTCCTGCCCAATATCGCGACGGCCTTGCTGGCGGGGGGGATGCTGGCCTTTGCGCTCAGCTTTGACGAGGTCATCGTCACCACCTTTACCGCCGGCCAGCAGCAGACCCTGCCGATCTGGATGCTGGAAGAGCTGGTCCGCCCGCGCCAGCGCCCTGTCACCAACGTGGTGGCGATGGTCGTGGTGCTGGTGACCCTACTGCCCATCCTGGGCGCATACTATCTGACCCGCGGCACCGATGCGGTGGCCGGTCAGGGCAAATGACGAAAGGGAGATCATGGATACCCACATGCTGATCGGCGGCGGCTTCGAGCCCGGAACCGAGGTCGAGGAAAAGGTGCTGAACCCGCGCACCGGCGCGCTGATCCTGGCCATGCCCGAGGCGAACACGGACCAGATCGACCGCGCCGTCGCCGCCGCCCGCGCCGCCTTTCCCGGCTGGTCGCGCACCACGCCCGGCGAACGTTCGGCCAAGCTGCTGGCGATTGCCGATGCGGTCGAGGGTGCCGCCGAGGAACTGGCGCGGCTGGAGGCGCTGAACTGCGGCAAGCCCTATCACGCCGTGCTGGGGGACGAGATCCCCGGCGTTGCGGATTGTTTCCGGTTTTTTGCCGGGGCGGTGCGGAACATGTCCGGTCCGCTGGCCGGGGAATACCTTGAGGGCCATACCTCGATGATCCGGCGCGATGCGATCGGCGTCGTGGCATCCATCGCGCCCTGGAACTATCCGCTGATGATGATGGCGTGGAAACTGGCCCCGGCGCTGGCGGGCGGCAATACGGTGGTGATGAAACCGTCGGAACAGACGCCGCTGACCGCGCTGGCCTTTGCCCGCATCCTGTCGGGCATCCTGCCCGAGGGGGTGGTGAACGTGATCACGGGTCAGGGGGCCAGCGTCGGCAATGCGCTGATCAACCATCCCGGCGTCGACATGGTGTCGATCACCGGTGATGTGGCCACCGGGCGCAAGGTATTGCAGGCGGCCTCGAAATCGCTGAAGCGCACGCACCTGGAGCTGGGCGGCAAGGCCCCCGTCATCGTCTTTGACGATGCCGACCTGGAGCGGGTGGTCGCCGGGGTGCGTGCCTTCGGCTACTACAACGCCGGCCAGGATTGCACCGCAGCCTGCCGGATCTACGCCGGGGCGAAGATTCACGACCGGCTGGTCGCGGCGCTGGCCGAGGCGGTGTCTTCCATCACCTACGACAACCCGGACGACACCCTGAACGAGATCCCGCCGTTGATTTCGCAGCGCCAGCGCGACCGGGTGGCAAGTTTCGTGCAGCGGGCGTCGGAACTGGGCCATATCGAGGTCGCGACGGGCGGTGCGGTGCAGGACGGCCCGGGGTTCTATTACAAGCCCACGGTGATCGTCGGAGCCCTGCAAACCGACGAGATCGTGCAGCGCGAGGTCTTTGGGCCGGTGGTGTCGGTGACGCGGTTCGATACCCCGGACCAGGCGGTGACATGGGCCAACGACAGCGGCTATGGCCTCGCGTCCTCGGTCTGGACGGGCAGCATCGGGATGGCGATGGATGTGGCGGCGCGGCTGCAATACGGCTGCACCTGGATCAACACGCATTTCATGCTGGCCAACGAGATGCCGCACGGCGGGTTCAAGCAATCCGGTTACGGCAAGGATCTGTCGATGTATGCGCTGGAGGATTACACCGTCGCGCGTCACATCATGATCGCGCATTAGGGCGGGCTGTGGAGGGGGCGCTGCCCCCGCCTGCGGCCCCCCAGGGTATTTCTGGCCAGATGAGGGCGAGCCGGACGCGCGCCTGCCAGCCGGAGTCGGGAAACCGGGACCGGACCGCGACAGGAAGGAGGAGGCCGTTGTCCGATCCCGGAAGGCCCCGACGCGCCCGGCTGGGCAGGACGGGACACCGCCGGCGGGGGAGGACCGCCGGCGGAGAGCTGGGTGTTATCCGAACATCGAATTGGGGATCAACAGGGCGATGCCGGGAAACAGGATGATCAGGATGATGCAGACGATCATTGCGATCAAAAAAGGCAGAACGCCGCGGAAAACAGTGGCCAAAGGCACGTTTTCGGCCACGTTTCGCACCACGAACACGTTCAGACCGACCGGTGGCGTGATCATGCCCATCTCGATCACGATCACGGCAATGACGCCGAACCAGATCGGATCGAAGCCGAGCGCCATGATCACCGGGTAGTAGATGGGCACCGTGATCACCAGCATTGCCAGGCCGTCGAGAAACATGCCGAGCACCACGTAGCTGAGCAGGATCACCAGCAGTGTGCCATAGGCACCGATCCCGAAGGCGTTCAGTGCCGCGCCGAGCGCGTTGGGGATATCGGTCAGCGCCAGGAAGGGGTTGAGGACGTTGGCCCCGACGACGATCATGTAGAGCATCGCCGTGGTGCGCACCGTATCCATCACCGCGCGGTTGAAACCGCCCAGCCTGATCGAACGCGTGGCGAAGGCGAGGATCACCGTCAGCGCCGCGCCGACACCCGATGCCTCGACCGGGGTGAAGACGCCGAGGTAGATGCCGCCGATCGACACGATGATCACCGTCAGCAGCGGCAGCGCCGTCATCAGCGCCCGCATGCGCGCCGCAAAGGCGACCTTTTCGCCCTTGGGTCCCTGTGTCGGGTCGATCAGGGTGACGACCCAGATCGCGACGATGAACAGCGCCATCATCAGCGCACCGGGCAGCACACCGGCCATGAACAGGCGACCGATCGATTCCTCGGTCAGGATGGCATAGATCACGAAGCCCGTGGACGGCGGGATCAGAAAGCCCAGCGTGCCGCCTGCCGCGATCGAGCCGGTCGAGATGCCGTCACCGTAGCCCAGGCGTTTCATTTCGGGCAGCGCCACCTTGCCGATGGTGACGGCAGTGGCCACGGAGGAGCCGGAGACGGCCGAGAAGGCCGCGCAGCCCATGACCGAGGCTGTCGCCAGCCCGCCCCGGAACCGCCCGACCCAGGCGTAGGCCGCATCATAGAGGCCGCGGCTGAAGCCGGCCTCGGAGCTGACGTTGCCCAGCAGGATGAACATCGGGATGACGATCAGCGAGTAGTTTGCCACGCTGGAATAGGTCTCGGTCATCATGATGGCGCCGGCGCGCCGCAGCCCGTCGATCCACCAGGTGCCGAAAAACCCGACCATCAGCATGGCAAAGGCAACGGGGGTGCGCAGGATCATCAGCCCGAACAGGGCGATGAACCCGAGGATTCCAATCGTCAGATCACTCATCTACAGGTCTTCCCGAAGCCAGAATATCAATAAGCTGAATGACGAAGACGACGATGCACAGGCCCATGCCCGCCGCGATCAGGCCGTAGAACGGCCAGATCGGCAGGGCCAGCATGTTGGTCGCATCGCCGAATTCACGCGCATCCAGCATCTTTGCCCAGGCGCGGTCCACCATGTAGTAGAGCACGACCAGAGACAGCGCGCGGGTCACCACATCGCCGGTAAAGCGCCCGACGCGCCCGATCAGGCGGTCAAAGATATCGGCCCGCACATGCTGGCCCGAGGCGGTCGTATAGGGCAGCGCCAGCATGGTCAGCGCCACGGCATTCAGCTGCACAATCTCATTGAGCCCAAGGATCGGGGTGGCAAAAAAGTACCGTCCCGCCACGCCGGCGGAAATGACGGCGACCATCGACAGCAGCAATAACCCTGCGACAACGGACAGAACGAGGGTCGTCCTGTCGGTGATCACCGACAGGACACGAACGGCTTGGGCGGCACGGCTCACCTGGTTACTCGCCTTTCAGCGCGTCGACCACGGCCTGCGCATCCACACCTTCGGCGGCGACATCCGCGATGACCGTCGGCACGATGCTTTCGGACGCGGCGTTGAAGGCGGCCAGGGCGTCACCTTCGGGGGTGATCACCTCGTGACCCTCCATCTCGGCAAACGAGGCGATGCCTTTTTCAGCAACCGTCAGCTGGGTTTGCTGGCCAAGAAGCGAGGCCTCCTTGCCCGCCTCCAGAACCGCCTGCTGGTCCTCGTCCGACAGCGCGCGGAAGGCATCGCGGTTCATCACGATGAAGAAGGGCGAATTCGTGCTCTCGATCCCGACGGTCAGGTACTTGGCCACTTCGCCCAGCTTGAACGCGTTGACGCCAGTGCCGTCGATCAGGGCCGCGTCGATGACGCCGGTCTGCATCGCGTTGTAAATGTCGGATACCGGCATCGACACCGGGGTCGCACCCCATGCCTCGACCATCAGGCCGGTGCTGCGCGAGGGGACGCGGATCTTCAGGCCCTTGACGTCGTCGAGGCTGCGCACGGCGGTGTCGCGGCTGAACAGATAGTTCTTGGCCGAGGACCAGAGCGCCACCAGCTGCACGCGACGGTATTCGGATTTGAACAGGTCGATATTGTCCCAGATGGTCTGGGTGCCCGTGGCCTCGTCCAGCACGCCGGGCAATTCGGCCAGCAACGTGACCGGAAAGGTCGAGGCAGTGTAGCCCGGCAGGCTGACGGCCAGATCCGCGACACCATCCAGCGCGCGCGAATATTGCTCGACCGGGCCCGCGCCCAGTTCGCCGCCGTTGTACAGGCGCACGGTCACGTCACCGCCAGACTTTTCCGCGACCATATCGGCAAAAGGCTGAAAGGTGCCTGCCGTGTAGGGGTGGCCACCGGCCAGGAAGTTGGCGAATTTCAGTTCCTCGGCGGACGCGGCCGCGCCTGCCAGACCAAGGGCGACCGTCGCCGCCGTGATCGTCTTGATGATACCCATGAGTTCCTCCCGAAGTGTGCCAGGGCGATCCGGCCAGTTACCGAAACATCCCTGCTTGAAATCTCGTCTCTGCTGAGGGCGTGGCCGCAGTGGCGGCTCTTCACCACGCGCGGCCAGTCCAGAGGTGTCCGTGATCCAAGCCGCCTTGCGCCCGGATCATGTCCGTCCTTCCCCCACGGACTGCGTCCTCAGTGACTGGGGACTATACAAAGGTTAGTCTTGTGGACAATTTATGCTGAATGGACATGGCGTTCAGAAAACTGAACGATGGAGGGGCGATGAAGTGGAATATCGACGACGTGCCGGTCTTTTTGGCGGTGGTGGAAAAGAACGGGATCTCGGCGGCGGCCCGGGCACTGGATATGCCGAAATCCACGGTCTCCGCTGCACTTACGCGGCTTGAGCAGGCTCTGGGCCTGCGCCTGATCGACCGGAATTCGCGCAACCTGCGCGTGACGGGCGAAGGCGAGACGTTCCATCGGCAGGCTGTTCTGATCATGGAACAGGTCCGCGAAACCGACGCGGCGATGGCCGGGCTGACCTCGGTTCCGTCGGGTCGCCTTGTCGTCGCCCTGCCCCCGGCCTTCTGCCAGGAGCGCGTTGCGCCCCACCTGGCAGAGTTCCGGCGCGAGAATTCGCAGGTCGAGCTTGAGCTGATCGTGACGAGTCGCGGCGTCGACATGGTGCGTGAACAGATCGACGTAGCCATCGTCGTGGGCCCGCAGAACGACAGCGACCTGATCTCGAAATTCCTGGTGTCCGGTCCGCTGCTCTGGGTGACGACGCCGGCGTACCTGGCCGCGCAGGGGGTCGATGCCGATCTGCGCGATCCGCTGCCGCATGTGCATATCTGCGAAAAGCGGTATGGCCAGCGCCGGATGCCGGTTCAGCGCGACGGTGTCATGGGCGAGATCGACCTGTCGCATGGCATTACCCACGTCAACGATCCGCTCGTGGTCCGCAGTGCCGTTCTGAACGGGGCGGGCATTTCGCCGCTGCCCGAAATCTACTGTCAGGGTCCGCTGCAAGACGGGTCGCTGATCGAGGTCTGTCGCAACGTCGCCTTTGATCCGGCGGCGGCCAAGCTGTCGGTCGTCTATCCCAGCCGTCGCCTGATGTCGCCGAAGGTGCGGGTTTTCCTGGACTTCCTCGACAGGATCAGCCGGATCTAGCCTGCGACCCCTCGTCAGCGGCCAGTGCGGCAAAGGCGTTGAACAGACCGTCTTCGCCCATCTGACCGCCCTTCAGCATCAGGCGCATCCCGTCCAGCGCCGCGTCGCGGTGAACCGCACGGCACAGCCCGACCCCCGGCGCAATCGGCGCCAGATAGTCGATCGCGGTCATGTTCAGCGCCGCGCAGATCCGGCTTGAGGTATCGCCCCCCGCAATGCCCAACCAGCCGACCGGATGCCGGGCGACGACCCGGGCCAGCAGCGCACTGGACAGCGCCGCAAGGCGTTCGGGCGGCATGGCATAATCGCTCTGCGGATCCAGATGCAGCAGAACCGGCGCGCCCTGCCCCAGCATCGCAGCGGCCTGCGCCTCGACCGCGCCGCCGCCGCGCAACGCCTCTGCCGTCACCTCCAGCCGGGAAAAGCGGCCTGCGGCAGCAACCTGAGCCCGCGTCAGGGCCGACCGGCTGCCCGCGAACACCAGCACGTTCCGGTTCGGCGGGGCCACCTCCGTCACCGGCACGGGCGAACGCTCGACTGCTTCCCAGGTCAGTGCCTCGGCCACGGAACTGGACCCGATCAGCAATTGCCGCCCCCCCCGCAGCACCAGCGCCGCGCCGATCCTGCGAATATGTTCCTGTGACACGGCGTCCAGGAACACCTGTGCCTGACCGCTGAGCGCCGCTTGCAGATCTCCGATCTGCGGCGCACCGATCAGATGCAGACCAGTCAGCCCCTGCGCGGCCAGATGTCGCGTCAGATCCGCCTCATGCATGGGTGTGACCGGGTGGTCGCGCATGATGGGATGCCGGTCGATGCGATAGACCACGCCATCCGGTCCACGTGCAAACAGGGTGCCGAACACGGCGTAACGCCCCAGGCTCGGCTGCCCACCGATCACGGCCAGCAGGTCCGGGCGAAATGCCTCTTGCAAGGCGCGCGCCGCCGCGCCGATCGACCCGATATCGGGGTGGCTGTCAAAGGTCGAACAGACCTTCAGATGCACCTGCGACGGGTGCAGGGCCGCCAGCGATGGCCAGAACCCCGCGATTTCGCGCCGCGCCTCGTCCGGCCCGATCGCCCGCAACGCGGTGGCCAGACCGACAACCTCCAACCCCTCCGCCTCGGCGGCGCTCGGAGGTTTTAGGAACAGCCGCGCCCGCCAGCCCGCACGCGCAAAGGTCGCCAGGGTATCCGAGGCCCCGGTAAAATCATCTCCGATAAAGACGACCGGCCCCACGGTCAGTGCCCCCCGAAAAAGCCGATGGCCGCCGCCAGCGCAGGTCGGGTTTTTGCCGCCTCGTGCAATGTCAGCCCCTCCTGCGCCGCCGCATAGGCATCGCGCAGGCTGTCGATCCCCGCCTCCGGCCCGTCTGGATGCGCCAGGATGCCGCCCCCACACATGAACATCAGATCCGGGCTCTGCGCCGCCTCCAGCGTCACCGGCAAGGTGCCCGCCCATTGGCCGGAGGAAAACGCTGGCATCACCCGATCGTCGGGTCCATCCGCGCACAGCGGTTGCAAACAGGCCCGCGCCGCCTCGGTCACCTCCTCCACACTGTCGACGAACTTGCCGCCGATGCCATGCACGTGCATGTGGTCGATCCCCGCCAGCCGGTAAAGCGTGTGATAGGCCTGAAACCCCATCCCCAGCCGGGGATGCCGGCTCATCGCGCCAAAACCGTTTCGATGTGCATGGATGGCCAGCGGCGTATGGGCGCGCAGCGTCTCCATCCCCGACAGGCCGACCCAGTTCATGCTGGCCATGACGCAGGACCCGCCCTCGGCCGCCACCAGATCGGCATGGCGGCGCATCGCATCCACCTCGTCACTGATGTTGAAGGCCATCATGACCTGCCGCCCCGTGGCCTCGCGCCACTTGCGGATCACGGCCATGACAGCGGGCACACGTTCGGCCAGTGGCGCCCAATCGGGATTGGCGCACACCTCGTCATCCTTGATGAAATCGACGCCCGCCGCACAGAGGCGATCCACCAGCGCGGCAATCTCTGCACTGCGCAACCCCACGTTCGGCTTGATGATCGTGCCAAAGATCGGCCGGCCCTGCACGCCCGTGCTGGCCCGCGTCCCCGCTATGCCCTGCCGGGGCAGCGCATAGCGCGTGCGATAGCTGGCCGGGATCTCCAGCGCGACCAGCTTCAGCCCCGTCACCTCCCCGATATCATAGAGGTTGCCCGAAACGGTCGCCGCCAGGGTCGCAAGGTTTCGCCCGATATTGCCCGTGGGAAAGGCGATGCGCACGCGCGCGAAGCGCCAAGGCCCGCAGGCCTGCGCCCGTTGCAGAAAGGCCGAATCCAGTGTCGGCGCGCCCGCCTCGCCCAGCACCTCGACCGACAGCACCTCGGCGGCGGATCGCGCGCGCACCTCATCCGTTTCGCCCGCGACGCGCACGAACGTGCCGCTGGATTGCTCGCCCGCCATCATCGCCGCGACGCGCGCCACATCGACCGGCGTTTCGACCAGGTACTCCGCGATGACCCGTTCCATGCGCTTACAGCTTGCTCAGGTCAGGAAAGGGGCGCACCGGGTCGGTGCCGTCCCAGCCCACGCTTGCGTCACGGATCATGTCGAACATCGTGCCCTTTGGCCCCAAAACCTCGGACAGTTCGATCACCGTGCCGGGGTGATGTTCTTCGGCAAAGTAAGCGAACCGCCCGTTCACACCGACCTCGCCCGACATTTTCAGGGTAAAGCCCCGGTCCAGCATCATTTGCAGGTCGGCCTCGTAGGTCTTTGTCCAGAAGGCAACATGCTGCAAACCGCGCAGACCCCTGGCCATGAAATCGCGATACATCGAGGGCACGTCGTTGCGGCACTGGATCAGCTCGACCTGCATCGCCCCGGAATTGGCCAGCGCGACCGAATTGTGCGGCTGATAGCTTTGCCCGTCATAGAGGTAATTCTCGATGGGAACCTGCGGGTTATAGAACCACGGGCCAACGCCCATGACCTCGGACCAGTGCTTCATGCCCGCCTCGATATCGTCGACGACGTAGCCGAGCTGTCGGATCGGACCCAGAAAAGTGCTCATGTCAGCAGCCTCATTGCATCAGGTGATTGGGCAGCCACGTCGACAGGGCCGGAACGGCCGAGACCACGACAAGGGCCACCAGAAGGGGAATGAAAAATGGCATCACGCCACGAATGACGGTGCCGATCGGCATCTTCGTGATGATCGAGATCATGTAGAGGCTCATCCCCACCGGCGGCGTCAGCAGCCCGATCATCAGGTTCAGCACAAAGACGATGCCCAGTTGCAGCGGGTCGACCCCGGCCTGCACCAGCGCCGGCGCGATGATCGGGGCAACGATCAGGATAGCGGCGATGCTCTCCAGAAACATTCCCACGGCCAGCAGCAGGATATTGACCAGCAACAGCAGCAGCAGCGGATTGTCGGTAAGGCTCAGCAAAAAGGCACTGGCCTTCATCGGCACCATGTCCAGCGTCAGCACCCAGGCAAACAGCGCCGCCGCCGCCACGATGAACAGGATGTTCGCCGTCGCCTCGACCGTCTCGCGCAGCGCCAGCATCACGCGGCGGATGCTCAGCGTACGATACAGGCCAAAGCCGATCACCAGCGCATAGGCAACAGTCACACCCGCCACCTCGGTCGGTCCGAAATATCCGCTCATCAAGCCGCCGATCAACAGGACGGGGGCCATCAGCGCCGGAAAGGACACCACGAATTTCTTGGCCACATCAATCGGTTTCGGGCGGATCGTGTCGCGCGGCAGCCCCTTGACGCGGGCGACGATGGCGACCTGCACCATCAGCAGAACCGTCAGCAGCAGCGCCGGCACGATCCCGGCCAGCAGCAGCTTGACCGCGCTGACATTGGCGACGCTGGCGTAGATGATGATCGGGATCGAGGGCGGAAAGATCGGCCCGATGGTCGCTGCCGCCACGGTCAGCCCGGCGGCAAAATCCTCTCGGTAGCCCTGCTTTTTCATCTGGTCGATCTGGATCTTGCCGAGCGCCCCGATATCGGCCAGCGCCGCGCCCGAGATGCCGGAAAAGATCAGGCTGACAAAGATGCTGACCTGCGCCAGCGCGCCGCGAAACCGCCCGAAGATCATCCGCACCAGATCGAACAGATGCGTTGTCACCCCCATCGCGTTCAGCAGGCTGGCCGCCAGGATGAACAGCGGCACCGCCAACAGGGGCGAACTGTCCAGCGCGTTCAGGCTGCGCTGCGCCAGCACCGACACCGGCAGGCCTTCGGTGATGATCACCACCGCCGACGGCAGCGCCAGCGCCACGGCCACCGGCGCGCCCAGGACCAGCAGCCCCAGGAACAAGGTCAAGAGAAGCAGGCTCATTGAGGAATATCCACCGGATCGGTCAGTTCGGGCAGGCGGCCTGTCAGCAGCTCGATCATGCGAAACGCCATGACCACCGCCAGCAGCGCCGTCCCGATCAGCGCAAGGCTGTAGTAAAAGTAGTTCGGCAATTGCAGCGCCGGGGTCAGGAACTTGCCCGCGCGCGGCAGGAACGCGGCAAAGCTCCACAACAACAGGCCCGCGCAGACCAGCACCGACAGATCCGAAATCACCGCCGACACCATCTGCGCCCGCCGTCCCAGCATGTCGGGCACCATGGTGACCGACACCAGCACGCGCTGGCTGGCCAAGGCCGGGATGCTCAGGAACACCATGCCGATGCCGCTGAAGCGTGCCAGCTCATCCGCCCAGGGCAACCCCAGATCCAACAGGTTGCGCGCGCCGACCTGAACGACGACAATGGTGGCCATCAGCGCCAGCAGCGCCATGCCGATGCCCACCCCCAGCTCGGTCAGCCGCGCCAGAACGGCGCGACCGGTTCGCAGTGCGGACATCAGGCGATTTTCCCGATCATGTCGTAGATCTCGCCGTAGCGCTCGCCGAAGCGTTCGCTGACCAGCGTGCTGACCGAGGCACGGAAGGCCTCCAGATCCAGACCATCCTCGGCCCCGATCACATTCATGCCCAGATCGCGCAGCGCCTGTGTTTCGGCCTCTTCATTGTCCAGAATCGCCTTGGTCGCCTTGATCCGGGTGGCCTCGGCGGCGGCCTGCACGGCGGCCTGTTGCGCGGCGCTCAGCCCCTGCCAGACGCTTTCATTCATCACGACCATCTCGGCATTGGTCATATGGCCCGTCAGCATCAGGTTCTTCTGAACCTCGTACAACTTGACGTTCAGCACGACGTTGACCGGGTTTTCCTGCCCCTGCACCACGCCGGTGGCCAGCGCCGTCGGCACTTCGGACCAATCGACCGGCACGGCCACTGCGCCCATGCCCTCGACCGCGGTGGTATACATCGGGAACGGCACGGCCCGGATCTTGACCCCCGCCAGATCGGCCGGGCTCCGGATCTCCTTGTTGCAGGTCAGGTTCCGCTTGCCGAAGTAATGCGAATAGATCACCCGCACGCCGGCGGCGGCGATCAACCCTTCGTTCAGCATCTGCATGACGGGCGAACTCACGTCCGTCACCTTCATCAGGTGATCGACGTCGCGGTACAGATAGGGCGTGTCCAGCGCGCCAAAGGGTTCGTACAGCGACCCGATGCCCCCGGCGGTGTTGTGCGAAAACGCGATGGTGCCAAGGCTGACGGCCTCGGCCAGTTCCTGCAACTTGCCCAGCTGGCTGGCGGGAAAGACCTGGACCTCCATGTCGCCCCCCGATGCCTCGGCCAGTGCCTCCGCGAACCAGTCGGCCTGTGCGCCCGCGACGCTGGCAGGTTCGTTGTTGTGACCATAGCGCAGCGTGGTCTTGGCGCTGGCCGCCAATGGCAGACCGGCGACCATCGCGGCACCGGCGCCCATGGCCAGCACGGACCGGCGGTTCATCTTGTCGAATTGTGTCATATCATCCTCCCTGGATTTCAACGCATCGCCCCGGCGACAATATTGATGGGTTTTGAGGGTCAAAGCACCCCTTTCCCCACAAACCCGATGCCGCTGAAACTGTATTCTCCCACTCTTGACCGAGGCTAATTTTCCCCTCACCCTAAGTCAAAGTCTTTGGATTGAGGGTTTCTGAGGTGTCTGACGTTTCCAGCCAGCCATTGCGCCCCCAGCTGGCCGACCTCGCCGCGCGGGCGGGCGTGTCGCTTGCCACGGTCGATCGGGTGATCAATCGCCGCAAGGGGGTCAAGGAACGGACGCGCCGGCACGTGCTGGCGGTGGCCCGCGACATCGGCCTGCTCAGCGCCGAGGAGCTGGCGGCGTTCGGCGCGACCCGCCCGCCCAATATCGTCTTCCTGCTGCCCTCCGGCTCCAACCCCTACCTGCGGCTGCTGGGGGAAATGGTGCGCGCCCGCGTCGCCCAGAACACCGATGGCGCGCCGGAACTGCGATGCTTTTTTATCGAAGGCTTCGACCCCGCCGCCCTGGCCGCCGCCCTGCGGCGCAACGCCCGTTGGGCCGATGGCATCGCCTTCTTCGGCCTTGATCACCCCGACGTGCGCGAAGCGGTCAGCGACATTGCCCGCGGCGGCACGCAACTGGTCAGCATCGTCTCCGACCTCGGCCACCCCGGCGTGTCTGCCTATGTCGGCATGGAAAATCGCGGCGTCGGACGGGCGGCGGGCTATCTTCTGGGCCGCTTCGTGACGCAAAAGGTCGGCGCGGTCGCCCTTGTCGCGGGATCACGCCACTATCGCGCGCATTCCGAACGTGAGGCCGGGTTCCTGTCGATTCAGGAGGAGCTGTTTCCCCATCTGCGCGTCGTCGGGATGCGCGAAGGCCACGACGACAGCGGCCAGAACTACCGCCACACGGTCGAGCTGCTGGACCAGCACCCGGACCTTGTCGGCATCTACAACGTCGGCGGATCGTCGGGCGGCATCGCGCGGGCGCTGGCCGAACATCGGCGCCACGATATCGTCTTCATCGGTCATGGGCTGACGCCCGACACCCGGCGGGCGCTGCTTCAGGGGACGCTGGACGTGGTGTTCAACACCGACCCCACCGCGCTGATCGATCAGGCGATCGCGGCGATCCGCAGCCCCGGCGCGCCCGTACCGCCCATCAAGCTGGACATCGTGCTGCGCGAAAACCTCCCCCCTGGCGACGGCTAGGCGCGTCTCGCTCCGCTCAGGCGGCCGCGCCAGCCAGCGGGCGAAACGCCGCGCGCAGCTCCGCCGCCAGCCCTCGCGCGGCCTCTGATGCGCCGCGCGGGTTCATGTACAGCACGACCGAGGACACGTCGATCACCGCAAAGCCTTCGTCCTGCGTCAGCTCGCGACAGCCCGGCGGGATCGTGCTGCGGGTCATCGGCACGATCGCCAGCCCCGACCGCACGGCAATCTGCATCCCGCCGGACGTGTCGCATTCGAACGCCACACGATAATCGACCCCGGACCTGTCCAGCGCCGCCATCGCATAATCCCGGCACCAGCAGGAATGGAAATAGCTCGCCACCGGCAATGGCTTGCACAGGTGCTGCTCATGCGTGACCGAGGTCACCCAGACGGTCGGGTCGACGCAGATCACCTCTCCCTTCGTGGTATCGCTGGATTCAAAGACGACGGCCAGATCCAGCAGGTCCGCCTCCAGCGCCGCCATCTGCGGCACGGAATAGTCGCACCGGGCGGAAACCTCGACCCCCGGCTGGCGTGACGCGAACCCCGCCAGCGCGCGCGGCAGAACACTCTCGCCGTAATCCTCCGGGATGCCGACGCGCAGCGGCCCCTGCAAAGGTCGCTCGCGCAGCGACACCGCCGCATCGTCCAACAGCCGCACGACCCGCGTCGCATAGGGCAACAACTGCTTGCCACGCGCCGTCAGCACCAGCCCGCGCGGGCGGCGCTCAAACAGGCTCTGGCCCAGGCTTTCCTCCAGCCGCCGCAATTGCATCGAGATCGCGGATTGCGTGCGCCCGATGCGCCCCGCCGCCGCCGTGACGCTGCCCGTCTCGGCCAGAACCAGGAAACTGCGCATCAATTCCGAATCGAGTGGTGCCGCCATGGATGTCCTCCGCCACATCAGCAAAACCGATACCAGCCATAAGGCTTATTCGTTTGCCTGATGCCCAGCGTTACGAAATGCTGCCCCTCGACGCAACACGCAATACCGCCCTTCGGAGATGTCCAATGCACAGCTCGATCCTGATCGACCCGCGCGTCATGGCGCGCGGGCAACGCCGCCGCCATGCCCGCCTTCAGCGCCTCTGGCAGGGGGTCAAAGCCGCAATCGCCGCCCGGCGCGCCCGGGCGCAGCGCCGCCGCTCCATGGGGTTCCTTGCCCTGCGCGACGACACGCGCCTGCTGCGCGACATCGGGCTGGATCGCGCCGACCTGGAAACGCTGCTGCGCGACCCCGAGCCGCCGCAGGACCCGGCGCGCACGCACCGATCAGAGTGCTGAACTGGTCGGAAATACGCCGGACATCACGGTAAACCCCTCCAGCCGCTTGACCCGGTCGATCCAGCGCCGGATCGCCGGGTAATCCTGACGCGAAATCCCGCCATCCTCGCTCAGCACGACATGCGGGAAACAGGCGATATCCGCGATGGTCGGGTGGGTGGCGGAACACAGCCAGTCGCGCCCCTCGACCTCGCCGAACCACAGGTGCTGGTCGATCACCCGCAACAGCGCCTCGGCCCCCGCGCGCGCCGCCTCGGCGTCACCATCCGCGAACATTGTCTCGATCAGCCGGGCCTGCCCCGCCGTCGCCGCCAATTCGCCCGCGACCGCCATCCAGCCCGCGACCTCACCGCGCAGAACAGCCGTGTCCGGTGCCCAGTGCCCGGTCGGGTCATACGCGGCCGCAAGATAGCTCAGAATGCCCTGAACCGTGCCAAAGCGCAGCGTGCCATCTTCCAGCAACGGCAGCCGCCCCAGCGGATTGATCGCGCGGAATTCCGGGGCCAGATGGGCAGCTTCGGGATAGAAATCCACCGCCTCGGTCTGGTAGGTCACGCCCAGCAGGCTCAGCATCAGGCGCGCGGCATAGCACTCGGCGTGCAATTCGAAATCATACAGCTTCATCGCCATCCCTCAGATATCCAGCACCAGACGCGCCGATCTCGCGCGGCTGACGCAGGTCATGATCTGGTCGTTCGCGGCGCGTTCCGCCGCGCTCAGATAGACATCCTGATGCTCCGGCTCGCCCTCCAGCACGCCACAGACGCAGGTGCCACAAGCGCCCTGTTCACAGGACGAGGGCACGTCGACGCCGTTCTCCTGCAACACCTCCAGAATGCTGCGCCCGGCAGGCACCTGCAATGTCATTGCCGACCGCGCCAGCGCGATCTCGAAAGAGGTACTGTCGTCGATCACCTCGGGGTTGGCGAAATACTCGAAATGCACGGCCTCTTCCGGCCACCCCGCGCCCGCCGCGATCTCTCGGGTGGCGGTCAACATCGGCGCCGGGCCACAGACATAGACGTGGTGCGAAAAGGCATAGCCCGACAGGATATCGCCCAGCACCGCGCCGGTCCCTGCCGCGTCCAGCCCAA
Source organism: Pseudooceanicola sediminis (assembly GCF_003575965.1). Classification (GTDB taxonomy): domain Bacteria; phylum Pseudomonadota; class Alphaproteobacteria; order Rhodobacterales; family Rhodobacteraceae; genus Pseudooceanicola; species Pseudooceanicola sediminis. The sequence continues at coordinate 61,287 of NZ_QWJJ01000007.1, forward strand.
GGTGGCGCGTCACGGCCAGCCCCGCCAGCCGGTCGGCAAAGGGCACGTGGGCCTCGCTGCGCGCAAAGACATGCAGCGCGTAAGGAATGCCCTGCACCTGCAACGCCTGCGCCATCGCCAACATCGGGGTGATGCCGATCCCCCCCGCAATCAACAGCACCTTTTCACTGTCGCGCCGCAGGGGGAAATTGTTGCGCGGCGCGGAAATGGCCAGCACATCGCCCTCGCGCACATCCCCGTGCAGACAGACCGACCCGCCGCGCCCCGCTGCATCGCGCTTGACGCCGATGGTATAATCGCTCTCGCCCGGGGCATTGGTGATCGAATACTGTCGGCTCATCCCGTTCGGCAGATGCACGTCGATATGCGCGCCCGGCTGAAACGCCGGCAACACGCCGCGCACCGCCCGCAGCTGAAATCCCGCGACGTCCTGCGCCGCGTCCCATTTCCGCGCCACCTGAACCCGCAACTCGGCCTTGGGGCCCGACCGCGCCCGTGCCGGCATCTCGGCCAGCGCCGCATCGACGGGTTGAAAACCGACCTCTAGCGGCGGAGGCGCCACCTCGCCAGAGGCCTCGATCCGGTCGCGCAACCCGCACAGCACCCCGTCGTGGTAACGCAGTGCCGCCATCCTGTCGTCCGGCTGGGCCAGCAAGACCCCGCGCAACACGCATCGATGCGCATCCAGCGGCTGCACAAAGACCACCAGCCCCGCCTCGGCAAAGCTGACCGAGGCTGCACCGATCGCACGTGCGTCGGGCAACAGCCCCTCGGCCAAGGCCAGCGCCACCCCCGGTGCGGCGTTCACCGGCACCGGGCGCAACACCAGCGGATCAGCCCCCGCCAACACCTCGGGCAGCGCGAACTCCGCCTCGGGCGCGACCGAAGACCAGACCATCCCCGCCGCCTCGACAGCGTCATAAGTCCGGTTGCAGATCGTGCGCGCCGGCGCATCCGCCGGGTGCGCCGGGATATAGGTGCATCCGGCCGAGCGGCTGGAATACCGCCAGCCATGATACAGACAGCGCAGTTCCCGCCCGTCATTCAACCCCAGCGACAGGCGCACCCCGCGATGCAGGCACCGGTTTTCCCAGACGTTGACAAAGCCGTCATCGGCCCGCCACACGGCAAATTCGCGGCCCAGCAGCTGGCCGTGAAACACATGCCGCGTCGGCAGGTCCGAAGACGCGGCAATCGGGTGCCAACCGGCAAGATCCAGCATCTCCATCGCCCTCATGCTCCCGCCGGGATCACGCCCCAGCCCAGCCCCTTGGCGGCCAGCCAGCGCCGATAGGCAATCGCGCTCTTGTCGGCGCGGATCGGCGTCTCGGCGCGTGGGTCCAACGGCAGGCGGCGCGGATACTGGTTCTCCAGGATCGGCTTGTCCTGTCCGAAGATGGTCTGCTGAAAGCTGCGGATATCCAGGTCCGTGCTCGCGTCATCGATGATGCACATGCCGGTATGGGCGCGGATCTTCTCCTGACCCATCGGCTGCACGAAGATATAGATCGCATCCAGCCGCGTCTCGTCCACCGGGCTGGACTTGTACAGGACCGAGCAATTGGGATGCGGCACGCGGTAGATATATTCCACATCCGCCCCCTCGTCCGACGACACGGCGGCCTTCGGCTGATAGAACCGGCACCGCGTCGCCAGGATCTCGTCCCGGCTCTGGGAAATCTCGACGTCGTATTCCTTGACCTCGGTATGCGGCTCCTCGCCCAGGATGCCCGTGTGCACATAGGGAAAATGCCCCATGTCGAGGAAATTCTCGATCGCCCGCCCGGCCGACACCTGCACCCCGAAGACTCCCGTCACCACAAAGCGCCGGTCCGCCTCGTCAAACTCGGGAAACGGAAACAGCGGCGCCGGTGCCGTCCCGAAACTGGCCCAGACATAGCCGTATTGCACCAGGGTCTGCACCGGCGCGCTGTCGCACAGCACGCGCGCACCGCCCGCCGCGCGGACGATCTCGACCGGCCGATCCAACAGCACGGTGCGGCACCGCCCGGCACCGCGCAATTCATCCAGCGACACCACCGGGTGCCAATGCTCCAGCATCACCGTATCGGTGCAGGGCTGTGCCATCATGTGGTGCTCCTCGGCATGTGGTGCTCCTCGGCCTCGTCTCTCGTCATGCACCTGCCCTGATCCCGGTACGCACCCCGGATCAGGCAGTCACGCCATCCTAGCCAAGTCTTTCGACCGAACCAAGATGCCCTCCCCCGGGATATTGCCCCCCCTTTTCCCGCTCCCCCCTTCTCGCGCCCCCATTAACCCGCGCAGCGCCACCCCGCCAACGCAACGGTGGCATTCGCGCAATTTCCACCTAGATCATGCCCAGGGATCGAAACCAACGAAAGGCAGGGCGTCATGGCAGGCGGATGGTCGCGCGACGGCGCGGTAAGTGAACAGATCGAGGCATCTATCGCAGATGAACTGGCGCGCCTGAAATCGCGGCGCGCCCCTGTCGGCGACAGCCTGACCCATTGCGCCGAATGCGAAGAACCGATCCCCGAGGCCCGCCGCGCCGCGCTCCCCGGCGTCAAGCTCTGCATCGATTGCCAGCAGGACCGCGACAGCCGCAAGACCCAACGCGGCGGGATCAACCGCCGCGGCTCCAAGGACAGCCAGCTCAAGTAGCTCCCCCCAACGCGCGCCGCCCAGCTCCCCCAACGCGCGCCACCCGGCTCTCCCCAATGCGCGCCGCCCGGCTCTGCGCCACCCCCCTCGTTTCCCTGGTGGAAATATCCCGGGGGTCCGGGGGCAGGCCCCCGGCACCGGCCATCCCGCGCGCTGCTTTCCGCACAGGGCGCTCCCCGGCACCAGGTCATATCCGCAGAACAGCCCGGCGGTCGTCGGCGGCCCGACCGCAGCGCTCATGGGGCCCGCGGCCCCTACACCGGACGCAGCCCCGGTCGCGCAAAATAATTTCTGCCCGGTATGCGTGTGCACGCCACCCAAATTGCCTTGAAAACATAAGGATTGCCCCGCCCAGGCAACAGCACCACCAACAGATCCCACACGGCATGATTGTCCCTTGGTGGACTTCACCCCACCCCTCCCCTAGTGTTTCTCTCACGCAAGCTCACAGAGGTGTGAAAACCCGACACTCGCGTCGGCGCCCATTGCCCGGTCGCCGAACGCCGATACGAAAGACAGGAGTACGTTATATGGACGAACCCGATGGCACCCAGGGCATCCCGGCCCCAGAGGGCGCAACGGAGCTCATCGACACCGATTACGAGATAGGGCAGGACAACGTCGAAGGCAGCGTCGGCCCCTTCGGCTTCGACATCCACAACCCGGTCTTCATGATCTCGGCACTCTCGATCGTGGCCTTCGTCTTCTATGCACTTGCGCTGCCGGAACAATCGGCGGCGATCTTCGGCTGGCTGCGCCCCTACCTGACCTCGACCTTCGACTGGTTCTTCCTCAGCGCGGCGAATATCTTCGTGCTGTTCTGCCTGTTCCTGATCGTCAGCCCCTGGGGCCGCGTGCGTCTGGGCGGCAAGGACGCGACGCCCGACTTCACGTACATCGGGTGGTTCGCGATGCTGTTCGCCGCCGGCATGGGCATCGGGCTGATGTTCTTCGGTGTGCTGGAACCGGTCTATCACATGGCGGTTTCCAGCCCGCTCGGCACGCCCTCGCCCTTCGACGCCGATGGCAACCTGATCCCGGAAAACATCGAACGCGCCAAGGCCATGGGCCTGGCCGGCACGATCTACCACTGGGGCCTGCACCCCTGGGCCATCTACGCCGTCGTGGCGCTGGCCCTGGCCCTGTTTTCCTACAACAAGGGCCTGCCGCTGACGATCCGCTCGGCCTTCCATCCGATCTTCGGGGATCGCGTCTGGGGCTGGACCGGACATGTCATCGACATCCTCGCGGTCTTTGCCACGCTGTTCGGCCTTGCCACCAGCCTCGGCTTCGGCGCGCAACAGGCCAACGCCGGGCTGAACCACGTCTTCGGCATTCCCGTCGACACCACCGTGCAGGTCATCCTGATCACCTGCATTACCGCGGTGGCGCTGGTATCGGTGCTGCGCGGCCTCGACGGCGGGGTCAAGCTGCTGTCCGAGGTCAACATGGGCCTTGCGGCGCTGCTGCTGCTCTTCGTGCTCGTCGTCGGCCCGACGCTGGCGATCATGACCGACTTCGGCCAGGGCATGGTTGCCTACGTCAAGGAAATCATTCCCCTGTCCAATCCCATCGGGCGCACGGATGACGATTACCGCAACGGCTGGACGGCCTTCTACTGGGCCTGGTGGATCAGCTGGTCACCCTTCGTCGGCATGTTCATCGCCCGCGTCTCGCGCGGTCGCACGGTGCGCGAATTCATCACCTGCGTGCTGATCATCCCCTCGCTGGTCTGCGTGCTCTGGATGGCCGTGTTCGGCGGCGTCGCCATCGACCAGGTGATCTCCGATCCCATCGGTTCCGCCGTCAAGGCGCAGGTCATCGACAGCTACAACCCGCCGCTGTCGCTGTTCGCGATGCTCGACGATCTGCCGTTCACCGGCGTCACCTCGATCATCGCCGTGGTGCTGGTCATCGTGTTCTTCGTCACCTCGTCGGACTCCGGTTCGCTGGTGATCGACACGATCACCGCTGGCGGCAAGGTCGACGCACCGGTGCCGCAACGGGTGTTCTGGGCCACCTTCGAAGGGGCCGTGGCCATCGTGCTGCTGCTCGGCGGTGGCCTCGGGGCGCTCCAGGCGATGGTGATCTCCACCGGGTTGCCGTTCACCCTGGTGCTGTTGCTGATGTGCGTGGCGATCATCAAGGGCCTCAGGTCGGAACCACGCTGAGCCGGCGACAAGCCTGCTCATGACCCTGAATGGCGCGGCGCAGATCCTGCCCGCGCCATTCTTCTGCCAACCACATGCCACGGCACCGCCGCTTTGCCGCCCCGATGTCGTCCGGACTTCGCGCCGATACCAGGCAACGGGCCCTCCCCCGGCCGCAGCACCTCGCCCCGCGCCATGCCGGCACATCCGCGATCCAGTTCCGCGCGCGCCCGCAAGATCCCCCCAAAGACCCCCGCAAGATCCACCCAAGATCCCAATGGCCGCCCTGTGCACGGTTGATCTCGCCCGCGTCCCGCTCTAGGGAATATCGGGACGGACATTTTCAGACTGTACCGCGCTCTCCCCGACGTATCCGCCGGGTCAGACAGCACAGACGTTCACCGCCACAGCCCCAGCGGGCAAAGCTTCCAGATTTGGAAAAAGGGTAAGAAAACATGGCCAAGACGACTTCCCCCGACATTGTGTATACCAAGGTAGACGAAGCCCCCGAGCTCGCCAGCGCCTCGCTGCTGCCGATCATCCGCACCTTCGCCGCCGCCGCCGATGTCACCTTCGGCACCCGCGACATCTCGCTCGCCGGGCGCATCATCGCCACATTTTCCGACGACCTCCCCGAAGATCAGCGCCAGGACGATGACCTCGCCATCCTCGGCGAACTGGTCAAGCAACCCGACGCCAACGTCATCAAGCTGCCCAACATCTCGGCCTCCGAACCCCAGCTTGTCGCCGCGGTGAAGGAGTTGCAATCGCAAGGCTATGCCCTGCCCGATTACCCCTACTCCCCCGCCACGGACGCAGAAAAAGCCGTGCGCGCCAAGTACGACAGCATCAAGGGCTCGGCCGTGAACCCCGTTCTGCGCGAAGGCAACTCCGACCGCCGCGCCGCCGCCGCCGTCAAGAACTACGCCCAGAAGAACCCGCACCGCATGGGCGAATGGCTGCCCGACAGCAAGACCCGCGTCTCCTCCATGTCCGGCGGCGATTTCTTCTCGAACGAGAAATCCAGCACCCTGGCCGATGCCGCCAAGGCCAAGATCGTGCTGACCGCCACCGACGGCACGGAAACCGTGCTGAAGGACGGCGTCGCCTACCCGGCCGGCACCGTGGTCGACGCGACCTACATGTCGGCCAAGGCGCTCGACGCTTTCCTCGCCAAGGAAATCGAATCGACCAAGGCCGAAGGCACGCTGTTCTCGCTGCACATGAAAGCCACGATGATGAAGGTCTCGGACCCGATCATCTTCGGCCACGCGGTCAAGGCCTGGCTGAAGCCGGTCTTCGACAAACACGGCGACACGCTGGCCGAACTGGGCGTCAACCCCAACGCGGGCCTCGGCGCGCTGCTGGAACGTGTCAAGGACGCCCCCGAGATCGTCTCTGCCATCGAAGAGGTCCGCGCGACGCGCCCCGACATGTACATGGTGAACTCCGACAAGGGCATCACCAACCTGCACGTCCCCTCCGACGTCATCATCGACGCCTCGATGCCCGCGCTGATCCGTGCCGGCGGCAAGGGCTGGGGCCCGGACAACCAGGAACACGACGCCAACTGCGTGATCCCCGATGACAGCTATGCCCCCGTCTATGACGAGACGATCAAGTATTTCAAGGAAACCGGCAAGCTGGACCCCGCAACCTGCGGCACCGTGCAGAACGTCGGCCTGATGGCGCAGAAGGCCGAGGAATACGGCTCTCACCCCACCACCTTTGAAATCCCCGCCGATGGCGTGGTCCGGATGATCCTTGAGGACGGCACCGTCCTGCATGAACACACCGTGGAAAAAGGCGATATCTGGCGCTCGGCCTCGGCCCGCAAGGCCCCGATCGAAGATTGGGTCAACCTCGCCATCGCCCGGCAAAAGGACATGGGCTGCCAGGCCATCTTCTGGCTGGACGAAAACCGCGCCCACGACGCCGAGCTGATCGCCTACGTCAAGCCGATCCTCGAGGCACAGGGCGTTGCGGACAAGTTCCAGATCCTCGCCCCGCGCGAGGCCACCCGCCTGTCGCTGGAAACCATACGCAAGGGGGAAAACTCCATCGCCATCACCGGCAACGTGCTGCGCGACTACCTGACCGACCTGTTCCCGATCCTCGAACTGGCGACCTCGGCCAAGATGCTGTCCATCGTCAAACTGATGAATGGCGGCGGGCTGTTTGAAACCGGTGCCGGTGGCTCGGCCCCCAAGCACGTCCAGCAGCTGATGGAAGAAAACCACCTGCGGTGGGATTCCTTGGGCGAATTCTGCGCCTTGGGCGAAAGCCTCAAGTTTCTGGCAGAGAGCAAGAACAACCCCAAGGCCCGCGTCCTGGGCCAGGCGGTCGATGCGGCCACGCAGGGCATTCTGGATGACAACCGCTCGCCCTCGCGCAAGGTGGGCGAGCCTGACAACCGCGACAGCCACTACTGGTTCGCCCGCTACTGGGCACAGGCCCTGGCCGATCAGAAGGACGACGCAGAACTGGCGGCGCATTTCACGCCGATCGCGAAAAAGCTGGTGGAAAACGAAAAATCCATCACGTCCGAGCTGGCCGAGGCCCAGGGCAAGCCCGTCGATCTGGGCGGCTACTTCCACGGTGACCCGGAAAAGACCGAAGACGTCATGCGGCCCAGCGAAACGCTGAACATGATCATCGGCTAAGGGCATGGGGACCGGGCCGCGTGCCCGGCCCTTCGTCCCCCCTGCCGAAACAGGAAAAGCCCCGGCGTCGCGCCGGGGCTTTTTCTTTTGGCGGCGGCATCGGCACCCCACGCAGACTGCGCGGGCGGCGTGTCAGCCGGGCTGCGTCACGATCAGGGCACCGCGTCGGGTCGCAACCACGGTATGTTCGTACTGCACGACCGGTGCGGGCGGCGTGCTGAACAGCGTCCATTCGTCATCGCCCGTGTCGCCGGTATCGGCCCATAACCCGCCGCGCGACAGGAACGGTTCGACCGTCAGAACCAAACCGTTGGCGATCCGCCGCTTGTCGCCGCGTGTCGGCCATGTCGGGATCTCGCCGGGGTCCTCGTGCAACGACCGCCCGACCCCGTGACTGGCCAGATTGCGGATCAGAGTATAGCCGCGCTTGTCCGCGAACTTTCCAATGGCGTTCCCGATGCCCGCCAGCGGCCTGTCGGCCCCGACCTGCGCGATGCCGATCTGCATGGCGCGCTTGCCATCCCGGCACAGCCTGTCCAGCGATGGTGCGACCGCTCCGACGCGAAAGGTCGCGCCCGTATCCGCGAAATACCCGTTCTTGCTGGCGGAGACGTCGATGTTCACCAGATCGCCCGCCGCGATCACCCGCGCGCCGGGAATGCCGTGGGCGATCTCTTCGTTGACGCTGATGCAGGTCGCGCCGGGAAAATCATAGGCCTGTTCCGGTGCCGAAACGGCCCCCTCGCGGTCCAGCAGACCGCGACCGATCTGGTCCAGCTCGCCCGTCGTCATGCCCGGTTCCATCGCGCGGGCCATCGCGTGCATTGTATTGGCGACAATGCGGCCAATGACCTTCAGCGCCTCCAGGTCGTCTTCCTGCGTGATCGTCACGATTCGATCCTTTCCGCCCCACGGGGCCTCGCCAAATTGCCGTTGCGACCTATCCCGCGGGCCCAGTGGTATGGGTGCAGATTGCACCGTTCACATACCGCTCGGATACCGTTCTGATACCGACGTGCGAATTTCGCGATATCAAGGACTTAGCCACCTCACACCGACACCGGGCACCGCCGGTGCCGACGTCACTGCGGAAGTGCGCCGCAGAACCCCCCGCTCGCCACCTGACCGGAGCCGAGCGCAAAGGCCGCCGGCGCCTGATAGGGGTTCAGCCGTGCCGTACCCTGGTCGAACAGCACCAGCCCGACGATGAACAACAGGCTCAGGCTGGCCGTTACCTTGCGTGTCATCGCCGTGCCTCCAACCCCAGTCGCGGCCGTAGCCAGATGCCGACAAATGCCCCCAGAAATGCCATCACGAACCACGCCCAGCCATGCAGACTGCCTGTCGAGATGCCCGAAAAGAACGCCCCGACATTGCAGCCGAACGCGATCCGGGAGGAATAGCCCAGCAGCAGCCCAGCCACAATGGTCGCCCCCCAGGCCCGCGCCGGAAGCTTTGGAATGCCCTGTTCCAACCCACCGCGACGCCAGGCCGCGACACCAAAGGCTCCGGCGATAATTCCTATGTTTGTCAACGATGTAATGTCGGTCAGGATGCTATCGTTCAGTCGCGCAACAGTGCCGGGCGCGCTCCAGAAAGCCGAGCCGGACAGGTCCGCGCCCAGGGCCACGCCGACCTTCGCCGTCCATAGCCCGAGGCCGTAGACCACGCCCCAAGGTTGCCCCGAGACGACAAGGTTCGCCACGGCCAGCGCGGCAATCGCCAGCGCCGCAATCAGCAGGCGGCGCGGCATCCGCCGGGTGCCCGGCTTGCCCAGAAGCAACAGCACGCCCGCAACCAGCGCCAGCGCGATCAGCGTCACGACCAGCCCCGATGTGCCCTTCAGCACCAGGATGGGCAGCGCCCCGAGGTTGGTCCACCACACCATGCCGTAGGCGCCGAAAAAGCTGCCGATGGCGAAGAAAGGCAGCGCCAGCAGGCTGACAGGATTGCCGCTGCCGGCATTGACCAGGGTGCCAGAGCCACAGCCCAGCACCACCTGCATCGCCGCACCAAAGACAAAGGCACCCCCCAGCATGGCAAAGCCGATCGGCGCCTCAGCCCCCGACATCTCGCCCGGATGGGCCGCAAGCAACGGAAAGGCAACGACAGAAACCAGTGCGATTGCAAGCAGTTGAGCGAGGATGCCCGCAGGCTCGCGCCGCAGGATCATGGCGCGCCAGGGCCCGGCGAAACCGAAACGCAGCCCTTCGAGCGCGATGCCGAAGCCAAGCCCGACGGCCAGCAGCAGCCCGTAACGCGCCCCTCCGAACAAGGCCAGCGCGGCAATCATGACCAGCGCCGCCGCGATCAGCAGAGGACGCGGCAGGAACGGCGAAGGGGCCGCCTCAGCGGCAGCCCCCGTTGTTTGTGTGATCACCGTCATGGCTTAGTCGCCCTTGAGCTGGTTCATGAGATTTTGCAGCAATCCCGGTGTGTTGGCCATCTCGTGATCGGTCTGAGAGTAGCCGACCATGGAGTCTGGATAGAGCTTGACGTTCGGCACACCCGCCAGTTCGGACAGGGCGAACCAATCGGTCGCGGCCCAATGGCCGGTGTTGCAAAAGGCGACGACCTCTTCATCCGTGTTCAGACCGAACTTTTCCGCCAAAGATGCGGCCGAGGCGCTGTCGGTGATCGACGGCGTGCCGGGCACAAACCATTCGGAATGCGCGACATTTTCCGCTCCGGGCAGGGTGCCGGGGCGGGAAGCCGCGCCGTGGGATTGCTTGCCTTCGTAAAAGGCGGCGGGACGGGAGTCGACCAGGACGGCGTTGCTGTCACCATCGACGATCGAGGCGACCTCGTCGGTGTCGGCCAGCCATTGGTGAGAAAAGGTGATGTCGATATCCGATTTCACTGGCGTCACGGGGTCCGCGTTGGTGGGAAAACCGGCCGCGGCCCAGGCATTCATGCCGCCGTTCAGGATGGCAAGCTGGCTGACTCCGCTGGATTTCAGGGTCCAGTAAACCCTTGCAGCAGCACCGAAATCCGAGTCGTCCGAGCCTTGGTGCACGACGACGACAGGGCGGGATTTGGTGATGCCGAGGTCTTGCAGCGTCGCTTCCAGCTTGTCTTCGGGAACGAGCTGGCCGGGATTGCTGGCCGGACCGCGAAACAGGCCGTAGGGGGCCGAGACGGCACCGGGAATGTGACCCTTTTCATAGACATCGCCACGGATATCCAGCACCAGTGGCGCGCTTTGGCCAAGGTCATCGGACAGGGCACTGGGGGTCACGAGGGGGCCGAAATCATTGGCGGCAAGGCCCGTGGAAGCAGAGCTGACGGCAAGGCCGGCCGCGAGGCTGGCGGCGGTCAGGGTGGAGCGAAGGAACGTCTTCATCGGAATGTCCTTTGGTAATGCGTTGCCGTCTATTTCGGCCTTTTTATGCAGGAAAACAAGGGCTTTTGGCGCGCAAGCCCGCGTCGCATCCGGGCAGATTTCCGGGGCATGCCGCCGGGGCGGCCACGGGATCACCTTCGGGATCGCTGTTGCTGGAACCTGCGCCCGGCTTTGCCAGCCTAGCCGGAACGGCATTCTTTTTCCAGTGCTCGGCAGGGCGGCGCGGGGCCAGACCACCCCCTCCGGCGGGCGACAAGGGGGCGGTGGGGCGGTTCGATGAAGGGGCCGTGACGCGGCAGTGCGCGAGGGGGGAAAAGCCGGGAATTCGGCACCGATGTCGGTATCGCGCCCGTCAGGGGGGCCAAGCCCTTGGAATCACGAGATTCGCACGTCGGTATCAAGGCGGTATCCGAGCGGTAACTGAACGGTATTTTTTTACGCTTTGGCTGGCCCCAAGGCCCCGTGGCAGGGGCCGCCGTGTTGTCCCCCGGCGGATTTCACGCCAGACAATAGGGAGGCACCGCAATAGGGAGACACGGCAGGGGGAGCACCGCAGGGGGAAGTCCGCAGGGGGAGGTCCAGCAGGCGGGCGTCCAGCAAAGGGGGGGCCAGCAGGTGGAGGCCCCGCCCGGCCCACCACACCACTGCAACACGCCCGCAACACCCACGCGCCAGACCCTCAGACCCTCAGACCCTCAGACCCTCAGACCCTCAGACCCTCAGACCCTCAGACCCTCAGACCCTCAGACCCTCAGACCCTCAGACCCTC
>NZ_QWJJ01000007.1:72975-250837 GCF_003575965.1 Pseudooceanicola sediminis
AAAGGGACTTCATCATGACGACACTGGCAACCCCGGATCCGGTGATCCTGATCCACGGAGCCTGGCAGGGGAGCTGGGCCTGGGAGGGCCTGATGCCCTATCTGCGGCGCGCGGGGATCGAGGCCCACGCCATCGACCTGCCCGGCAACGGTGTCGACGGGCGTGCGCCGCAGGAGGTGACGCTGGCGGACGCGCTGGCGCAGATCGGCGCGCGGATCACCGCAATCGGTCGCCCGGTCAGCCTGGTGGGGCATTCGGGCGGCGGGGTCATCGCGTCGGCTGCGGCAGAGGCGTTTTGCGAGCAGGTCAGTCGCATTGCCTACGTGGCGGGCATGATGCTGCCCTCGGGGATGACCTTTGGCGCGTTGCAGGCCAGCCTGAAGGGGCAACCGGGCTATGGCGCAGGCATCACCGAACACCTGATCTGGTCCGACGCGGGTCAGGTCAGCACGGTGCCTGCCGCCGCCGCACGCGAGATCTTTTTCCACGACTGCGCCCCGGAGGCGGCGGAGGCGGCGGCAGGGCGGCTGACCCCGCAGGGGGACGGGCTGCGCAGCATCGCCGCCACGCTGACAGAGGGGCGGTTCGCCACCCTGCCCCGCCTGTATGTCGCCCTGCGACGCGACCGCAGCGTCACGCCGCTGGCGCAGGCCCGGATGCAGGCGCTGGTGCCCGGCGCAAGGACTGTCGCACTGGACACGGGCCATGTGCCGCAACTGGCCGACCCGGCGGCGCTGAGTGCGGCGCTGGTTCCGTTTCTGCGCGGCGAGTCCTGATCGGAAACGGGGCCGGGGCAGAGAGGGGGGCCTGGGCCGAAAGTCTGGCCTGAGCAAACAGGGGGCCAGCCTTCTTGGGCGGTGGCCCGTCCCAAGGCGCAGGGCCCTGCCGACGCGCAGGACCCGCCCAGTGCACCCAACACGTGTGCCCAAAACGTGCGCCCGTCAGGTGCCGGATCGCTTGACCGGCGAATGCCTTGGCGGGTTGAGCGAAGCCTGCCCGACCATCGCGCCGGACGGTCCCTGCCCGGCATGGGGCGCGGTGATCGGCAGTGCCATGGGCGCAGGAGACATGGTGGCCGAGGAGGTTGACGCAGGCAGGGAGGGCAGGTTGCGGGACAGCACCGTCGGGGTCACGCCGGCAGGATCCCCCGGTCCCGTGTCGTCAGGCCCGTTTTTATCTGGTCCGTTTTCCTCAGCCCCGTTTTTATCTGGTCCCATGTCATCAGGGCCCATGTCATCAGGGCCCATGTCATACGGTCCCGTGTCATCTGGGCCCATGTCGTCCGCGGGGATATCGGGGCGCATATCGCAAGACCTGCCGGGGGGCATATCCGGGGGGCCATCGGCGGACGTGACCCCGGGGGCGTCGGCGGTGTCGTCGGAGGCATGGGAGGCGTTGGTCGGCTGATCCGCAGGCGGTGGCATCAGTACGGGTGCACCGGCGTCGAGCGCCGCCGCATCGACCCGGCCCTGCGCCGCGATCCGGCCCGCGTCCGTGCCCTGAAGCGGATGGGAAAACAGGAACCCCTGCCCCATGTCGCACCCCTGTTCGGTCAGCCATGCCTCCTCTCCATCGTTTTCGATGCCTTCGGCGGTGACGGTCATGCCGAGGCTGTGCCCCAGCGCGATCATCGCGGAAACGATGATCTTGATATCCATCTGCGTGCGGGTCAGTTCGACAAAGCTGCGGTCGATCTTGATGCGATCGACGGTCAGGGCGTGCAGGTGGCGCAGCCCGGAATAGCCGGTGCCGAAATCATCCAGCGCGACCTGGATGCCGACCTTGCGCAGCCCCTGGATGACGCGGCGGGCCTGCGCGAAATCCTGTACCAGCGCGGTTTCGGAAATCTCGAGCTCAAGGCGATGTGGGGGGAAGCCGGTTTCGGCCAGGATCTGCAACGTCTTGGGCACCAGCTGCTTGTCCGAAAACTGGGCCGGGGACACGTTTACGCTGATGCTCTGCCCCCAGTGCAGCGCGCAAGCACAAGACTGCTGCAGAATCGTACGGTAGAGCTGATCGGACATACCGATGTCTTCGGCAACCCCGGCGAATTGCGCCGCCTTGATCAGCCCGCGCTGGGGGTGGTTCCAGCGGGCCATCACCTCGAACTGGCGAACCTCGCGCGAGGGCAGGTCGAGGATGGGTTGGAAATAGGGCACGATTTCGCCCCGGTCGGGGGACAGGGCGGCGCGCAGGTCCTCCTCAAGCGTGCGGCGGTCGTGCATCGCGCGCGCCAGCTTGTCGTCGAACAGCGCATAGCGGTTCTTGCCCGCCGCCTTGGCCTGATACAGCGCCTGGTCGGCCTGTCGCAGCAGGTCTTCGGCTGTCTTGCCATCCTTGGGATAGCTGGCGACGCCGATGCTGACGGTGGTGCCCAGCTGGTATTCGCCTGCGTAGATCGGTTCCTGGATACTGGACAGCAAGCGCCGCAGCAGGCTGAGGTGCGCGCGTTCCACCGTGGGCGCGTCGCTGAGGATGGCAAATTCGTCGCCACCGATGCGCGCGGCCAGATCCGTGCTGCGAATGGCCGAGCGGATGCGGGCCGAAATCGTGCGCAACAGCGAGTCACCGGTGTCGTGGCCGTAGAGATCGTTGATCACCTTGAAGCGGTCCAGGTCGACCAGCAGCACGTTCAGTTCGGTGCCCGTTGCCTCGGCCTCGGCCAGGCGGCGCACGATCTCGGTATGGAACAGTCGGCGGTTGGCCAGGCCCGTCAGCGCATCGTAATTCGCCAACCGGGAGGCGGTGGCCTCGGCCTTTTCGCGCTGGCGGACCTCTTGGCTGAGGCTGCGGGCCCGCAGCGCCAGGGCCAGCGCCAGCGCTGGAGCAGCCACGAAGAAGGCGTTCAGAAGTTCATCGAGCTGGTAGTCTTCGTAGAGGCGGGTCTGTCGGTAGAGGGATTCGTAGAAATCGGCGTTGTGCATCAAGGCAAAGACGGCAATGGATGCTATCAGGATCAGTATATTCGTTCGGTTCAAGCGTTTCTGCCTTTTTACACGCGCCAGATCATGGCGAAATCACACAAGGCTTTCGGCCGGAGCAGAGACGTGACCGGTCTTCCGCCCTGGCGCTGCCAACAAACGGCAGCGATGAAACGGTGACCTGGAAACAGGCCGAAAGGATACTGCCAACATATTATCACCATCCGCTTTCTCAATAAACAGATGCCGCGACGGGCAGCTTGAACGCCAATGCTCTAGAAAATGGCCGAAAGTTAGCGACCGGATAAGGCAAAAAAGGCCCTGCGCCCCGAGAATCCTGATTGCAACGGCTCCTTAGACCGCGAACAATGGGGCACAGCGTCTAAAATCACGCTAAATCTCGGAGGAGCAATCATGATTAAGACATTCGGATTCGGAGCGCTTGTCGCCGGCAGCCTGGCCATTGCCGCCCCCGCCGCCATGGCGACGGAATTCATCAACGTGCTGACCGGCGGCACCTCGGGCGTGTACTATCCGCTCGGCGTGGCGCTGTCGGACATCTATGCAAAGAACATGGACGACGTGCGCGCGCAGGTGCAGTCGACCAAGGCGTCGGTCGAGAACCTGAACCTGCTGGAGCAGGGCCGGGGCGAGATCGGGTTCGCGCTGGGCGATTCCGTCAAGGATGCCTATGAGGGCAACGCCGATGTCGGGTTCACCAAGCCGCTGACCAAGCTGCGCGCCATCGCGGCGATCTATCCCAACTACATCCAGATCGCGGCGGCCTCGGCCTCGGGCGCGACGACCGTGGCCGACCTCAAGGGCAAGAGCGTGTCCGTCGGTGCGGCCAAGTCGGGCACCGAAGTCAACGCGCGCAAGATCCTCGACGCGCTCGGCATGACCTATGACGATCTGGGCAAGGTCGAGTACCTGCCGTTTGCGGAATCGGTCGAGCTGATGAAGAACCGCCAGCTGGACGCGACGCTGCAATCCTCGGGCCTCGGCTCGGCGGCGCTGAAGGATCTGTCGTCGACGCAGGACGTGACCTACCTGTCCGTTCCCGCCGAAGTCGCGGAGACACTGGGCGCGCCCTATGCGGCAGGCGTCATTCCCGCAGGCACCTACCCCGGTCAGGATGCCGACATTCCGACGCTGGCGATCACCAACATCCTGGTCACCAGTTCCGACGTGTCGGACGAGGTTGCCTATCAGATGACCAAGCTGTTGTTTGAAAACCTGGACACGATGAAGGCAGCCCACGCGGCGGCCGGTGCCATCAACATCGAGGACGCGGTCAAGAACTCGCCGATCCCGCTGCACCCCGGTGCCGAGCGGTATTACAAGGAACAGGGCTTGCTCTGAGCTGAGGTTCTGACGAAAAGAGGAAACGGCCCGGTTCGTCCGGGCCGTTTTCAGATGATCAATCCGGGCACCGCTTCCAGAGCACCTGTTTCGATGCCATCCCCCGAGCGAAACGAAACGGCGCGGCCAGCGCGGTGAGTAGAGAGAACAACGACATGACCGACCATCCGCACAGCCTGCCGAACGAAGAGCTGGAGCTGCACGATCCGCTCGCTCAGAGTTTTCCGGCCTCATTCGAGGGGCGCTTTCTGTTCTGGCTGGCGGTCCTGTTTTCGGTCTACCAGATTTCCATCGCCGCCCATGTCATCGACCTGCCCAGCCAGGTGATGCGCGCGGTCCACGTCGGGTTCCTGATGTGCCTTGGCTTTCCGCTGCTGGCCATCGCGCGCAGATACGGCACGGCAGGCAAGACGGTCTGCTGGGCGCTGGCGCTGCTGGGCGTCTCTGTCGCCGCCTATCAATGGGTCGAATACACGCCCCTGCTGATGCGCGCGGGCGCGCCGCTGACCACCGACCTTGTGTTCGGCATCATCGCGATTTCCACTGTCTTTATCGCCGCGTGGCTGTTGATGGGTCCGGCGCTGCCGATCATCTGCGGGCTGTTCCTGTGCTATGCGCTGTTCGGTCAGCACCTGCCATCGCCGTTCAACCACCGGGGCTACGCGTTCGAGCAGGTGGTCGAGCAGATCGCCTATGGCACCGAGGGCATCTACGGCATTCCGACCTATGTGTCGGCCACCTACATCTTTCTGTTCATCCTGTTCGGGTCGTTCCTGGAAAAGGCCGGGATGATCAAGCTGTTCACCGATGTCTCGCTGGGTCTTGTGGGGCACCGGATGGGCGGGGCCGCAAAGGTTTCGGTTCTGTCGTCGGGCCTGATGGGCACGATTTCGGGGTCGGGCGTCGCCAACGTGGTCACCACCGGGCAGTTCACCATTCCGCTGATGAAGCGTTTCGGCTACCGCTCGGCCTTTGCCGGGGGGGTCGAGGCAACGGCTTCGATGGGCGGGCAGATCATGCCGCCGGTCATGGGCGCCGTCGCCTTCATCATGGCCGAGACTCTGGGCGTGCAATATGTCGAGGTCGTCAAGGCGGCCCTGATCCCGGCGATCCTGTATTTCGCGGGTGTCTTCTGGATGGTCCACCTTGAGGCGGGCAAGCGCGATCTGCGTGGCCTTGCCAAGGAAGACCAGCCCTCGGCCCGCCGCGCGCTGAAGGAAGGCTGGTATTTGATCCTGCCGCTGGGTGTGCTGGTCTACCTGCTGTTCTCGGGCTACACGCCGTTGTTCGCGGGCACCATCGGGCTGGCCCTGACGGGGATGCTGATCCTGGGCATGGCGCTCTCGCTGGGGATGCCATCGACCGTCGTGCGGGTGATCTTCTGGATCGTCCTCGGCCTCGCGGCCAGCGCGTTCTTCCGCTATGGCATCAACGCGCTGCTGCTGGTTCTGGCGATCCTCGTGGTGTGCTGTGCCTGCCTCAAGGGCGGGCGCGAAACCCTGGCGATCTGTCGGGACAGCCTGGCGGATGGCGCCAAGACCGCCCTGCCCGTCGGGATTGCCTGTGCGCTGGTCGGCGTGATCATCGGCGTGATGACCCTGACCGGGGGGGCCAACGCCTTTGGTCAGTTCATCGTGTCGGTCGGGCAGAACAGCCTGTTCCTGAGCCTGGTCCTGACGATGATCACCTGCATCATCCTGGGCATGGGCATCCCGACGATCCCGAACTACATCATCACCTCGTCCATCGCCGGGCCTGCCCTGCTGGACCTCGGCGTGCCGCTGATCGTGAGCCACATGTTCGTGTTCTATTTCGGCATCCTGGCGGATCTGACACCGCCGGTGGCGCTGGCCTGTTTCGCGGCGGCACCGATTGCCAAGGAGAGCGGCCTCAAGATCAGCTTTGAGGCGGTCAAGGTCGCTGCCGCCGGTTTCGTCGTGCCCTTCATGGCGGTCTATACCCCGGCGCTGATGTTGCAGGATGGTGGCGCGCTGGCGGCTGAGATCGGCTATTGGCCTGCGGTGGCCTTTGTCGTGCTGAAGGCGCTGATTGCGCTGGCGCTGTGGGGCGCGGCGGTCATCGGCTGGCTGTGGCGGCCGCTGGCGGTGTGGGAACGCGCGCTGGCCATGGTGGCGGCGTTCACGCTGGTTGCCGCGCTGCCTATCACGGACGAGATCGGCTTTGCCCTGACGGCGGTCTTTGCCGTGGTGATGTGGCTGCGCCGGGATCGCACGACGGCGGCATGAGCGGCTGCGTGATGGCAGGCGCGCTGGCACTGGGGCTGGCTGCGGGAAATCGCTTCACGCTGGAGTGGACCCATTCGGTCGAGCGCGAGGCCTGGCGCGAGACATGGGAAGTGGCGGATCACCATCTGCATCTTGTCGAAGCAGCCGTCAAAGGATCGGGGGCGGGGATGGAGCCCGGCCCCGGCGGCCATTTTCAGGATGGCTGGTGGATCTGGGTGCCGGATCTTGCGCCGGTGGCCGAACTGAACCTGGCGGCCTCGGGCATGACGCCGTCGGCCTGGCGGCTGTGCGGCGCGGACTGCGTCGACCTCGGGGCGGAACCGGGCGAGGCGCTGCGCATCGCCGCGTGCGAGGGAGACGGCAAACCCTAGGCGGAAACGCCCGTCGCGGCGCGGTGGCGCGGCTGCGGACAGGCGCGCGCCCCAGGCGCCCAGGGTCTGTTATCGGTTGCTGGCGGTCCTTACTGGCGGTCCCTACTGGCCGTCCTTACTGGCCGTCGTGCCCCGTGACCTCGTCCAGCAGACGGGTCAGCAGCAATGCGGTCCCCCCCAGCAGCAGCGAACGCCCGATGGAATCCGTGACGTTGGCGGGGGCAAAGGTGTGCAGGTTGTCGCGGCTGATCTGCGCCGCACGACGCCAGCGCGCAGCGCGCGGCAAATCCCCGGCGCGGCTGGGGTTGGGCACATGCCCGAGACGTGGCTTGGCGATCAGCATCACCGCCCCGATCGCCAACATTCCACCAGCGTAGAGGATCGGGGTCAGCCGCTCTTGCGAGGATGGCGGCAGCTGCGGCAGGGATTTCGGCAAGCTCGGGCGGCGCAGGGCAATGGGTTTTGGGGTTTTGATGGTCATGGCGGCCTCCTATCAAGGAAGAACCCCGATGTGGCCAAGGCTGTTCCCGGCCCGCCGCGCGATTTCGCCCTTCGGCGCGGATTGACGGCGTGTCGCGCGGGTCAATGGGGACGCCCGGCGAGGGGGCGCCGTGCAAGTTGAAAGAGGCCGGGCAAGTTGGAAGAGGCCGGGCAGGTTGGAAGAGGCCGGGCAGGTTGGAAGAGGCCGCGCGGCGAGAGGTCGCCGCGCGGGGTGAAGAGGGTGGCACCGCCGTTGGGTGCGGTGTCAGGGGGCCGGGTGCCCGAGCAGCCCGCGCATGGCCAGGTTTTCCATCAGGCGGCGGGTGCCGAAGGTCCATTCCGGCGCCTCGGTCGACAGGCGCACCGTATTGGTCAGCGCCCCAAGGCCGGGCGCCGAGATCGTCACCACATCGCCGGGCTTGTGGGTGAAACCTTCGCCGGGGGTATCGCGATCCTCGGTCGGGGCGAACAGCGTGCCGAGGAACAGCAGGATGCCGTCGGGGTATTGGTGATGCCGGCCAAGGGTCTGGGCGACCAGATCCTGGGGGTCGCGGCTGATTTCCGACATGGAGGAATGCCCGGTCAGCGCATAGCCATCCGTGCCCGTCACCGTCAGCGTCAGTTCGGCCCGGCGCACGACGTCCAGCGTGAACCCCGCATCGAACAGGCGGATCATCGGCCCGATGGCGCAGCTGGCGTTGTTGTCCTTGGCCTTGCCCAGCAGCAGGGCCGAGCGCCCTTCGACATCGCGCAGGTTCACGTCATTGCCCAGCGTCGCGCCGTGAATGACGCCCGCCGAAGAAACCGCCAGCACGATCTCGGGTTCGGGGTTGTTCCAGGTGGAGATCGGATGCAGGCCGACATCGGCCCCCGGCCCGACCGAGGCCATGCTCTGCGTCTTGGTGAAGACCTCGGCGTCGGGGCCGATGCCGACCTCGAGGTACTGCGACCAGAGCCCCTCGTTTTGCAGGGTTTTCTTGACCTCCGCCGCCTCGGGCGATCCGGCGCGCAGGTTGCGCAGGCTGTCACCGATCGTGGTGGCAATGCGGGCGCGGATCGCCTCGGCGCGCGCCGGATCGCCCGCCGCCTTTTCCTCGATCACGCGTTCGACCATGGAGCGGGCAAAGGTGACGCCGCAGGCCTTGATCGCCTGAAGGTCGCAGGGGGCCAGCAGGTGCAGGGCGTCGGGCGCACAGGGATTGGCGGCAATTTCCGCCAGCGAACCGAGCGCGACGCCCGGGGCGCGGCGGACATGCGCGGCAGGATCGTCCAGATCCAGAACATGGCTGACCGTGGGGGCGGCGGCGCAAGTGATATCCAGCACCTGACCGTCGCGCAGGGTCACCACGGCCGGGCCCTGCACATCGGGCAGCCAGGCACGGCCCAGATACAGGCCATCGGTGTCGTCGATGATCGTCATGGCTGGCTCCTTCAGCGGCGGTGAAACACGGGCGGGCGCCTGGATTCGAATGCGGCGCGCCCCTCGCGGGCGTCTTCGGTGGCGAAACAGATCGCCTGCAGGTCGCGTTCATAGGCGACGGCCTGTTCCAGGGGCATGTTATAGGCCGCCTTCAGATTTGCACGCGCGGTTTCGGCGGCTATGGGGGCACGCGACGCGATGGTCGCGGCGATTTCGCGGGCGCGCGATTGCAGGGTCTCCGGCGCTGTCAGTTCCGACACGAGGCCCCAGGCCAGCGCCTTGTCCGCGTCGATCAGGTCGCCTGTCATCACCATCATCGCCGCGTTCGACGGGCCGACGGAATGGGCCAGCAGCGCCGTCATGCCGCCGCCGCCGATCCAGCCCAGCTTGATCTCAGGGGCGGCGAAACGGGCCACCTCGGACGCGATGCGGATGTCGCAGGACAGCGCCATTTCCAGGCCTCCGCCCATGGCATAGCCGTTCACCGCCGCGATGGACGGTTTCAGCAGGGCGCGCAACGCGTCGCAGTATTCGGGGCGATTGCGAAAATCCCACGGCGTCGCATAGCGGTCGAGTTCGGAGATATCGGACCCGGCGCAAAAGGCGCGCCCGGTACCGGTCAGGATGACGCAGCGGACGGCATCGGAGGCGTTGCAGGTGGTGACCGCCTCGATCATCAGGGTGGCCATTTCCGGGGTCATGGCGTTGAGCTTGTCCGGTCGGTTGTAGGTGATCGTGGCGATCCCGTCGGCAATGTCCAGGGTCAGGGGGACGCTCATGCGGTGGTCCTTTCGGGCAGGCTTTGATCGAACATGTCGCGCAGGGTGGCGACGGCGCGGGGCGCGGGCGTGCGGGCGGCGAAGGCATCGCGCAGATGCGCCGAGGCGCGGGATTGAAAGGCGATATAGCCGTCGTGGCGGGGGCGGATCGTCGCTGCCTCCAGCGTGGTGGTGGTGTTGTGGTAGAAATTGCCCCAGGCGGCGTTGACGCGGCCGTCGGCCCAGGCGCTGCGCAGACCCGGCTGGCCGTCATGGTCGGGGATGAAGCCGCGCTGCACCTCGGGGCTGAGCAGCCAGAGGAGGTGACTGCGCAGCGCATCGGTGACATCGGCACGGCGCGAGATGGCGATGCCGGTGCCACCCAGGATCGAGCCGGGGCGGTGCCCCTGCACCGGCGCGTCATGAAAGGCGACGGCGCGCGCGGCGCGGGTATAGTTGACGTAGCCGTAGACCAGCGGGATCAGGTGGATGTCGTCCTGGCTGCTGAGGTGATTGAGCAGGCCGATGGGGTTCAGGGTGCGGGCCTGTTCAGGCGTGCGCGCCGCCAGCGGGGCCAGGATCTCATAGGCCTGCACCGCGATCCCGTCGTCGGGCCAGCCACCGTCGCGCATGTCGAGGCCCGGATCCAGCGCGGCGCAGACCGACAGGAAACTGAGCGCGGCATGGGGCCCGGCCAGCGACAGGGCGGTGTACCCGCGCTGGCTGATCGCGTCGACCTGCGCCCATGTCGTCGGGGTCTCGGTCAGATCCGGGCGCAGGGCCATGACCTGCGTGGCGGCATCCAGCGGCAGCGCCCACTGGTGGCCTGCCATCGTGTAGCTGGCGTAGGCCGGGCCGATGGCCTGTCCGGCAATGGTGGCGAGGTCATCCGGGGCGAACACGTCGTCCAGCGGGCGCAGGCAATCGGTGGCCAGCGCCTCGCCCAGGTGGGGGTGATCCAGAACGACGAGGTCATAGAGTGCGCAGAGGTCCGCGATTGGGGCGGATTCGAACCCCTCCAGCGGCTGAACGGACCAGTCGACGGGGCCATGCGCGGCAGCAAGGGCGTTGTAGCCGCGCGGATGGTCCCAGGTGAGGCCGCGCAAGCGGGCCGGAGTGGTCATGCCTGCACCGGTCGTCATGCCTGCCCCCGCCCGATGGCGCCCTCGGCCGCAAGACCGGCGAGGTCGTCGTCACTGAACCCCGCCGCGCGCAGGATTTCATCGGTATGTTCGCCGGTCAGCGGCGCGCCCCGGCGCAATTGCGACGGCGTGCGGGAAAAGCGGATGGGAAAGCCGGGCGTCTTGACGTGTCCTTCGGTCGGGTGGTCGTATTCGATGAAGGTGCCGTTATGGGCAATCTGCGGATCCGCGACCAGGTCGGCATAGCCATAGACCGGCCCGGCCCAGATGCCCTGTGCATCCAGCCGCGCCAGCACCTCGGCCGAGGAAAACGGCGCGATGGCGTCGCGCACCAGCGCAAAGGTCGCGTCGCGGTCGTGCCAACCGGCAGCGGTTTCATCCAGTCCGGCCAGCGCGGGCGCATCGAGTGCCGCGGCAAGGCCGGGGAAATTCGGCATTGCCAGCGCGATATAGCCATCGGTCGTGGCAAAGGTGCCATAGGGCGCGCGGATGTAGACATGGGCGTGCGGCTCGGCGCTGCGGTCCTGCGGCTTGTGACCGACGGTAAAGACCGACAGTTCCTGCATCTGCAACGTGGTGATGGCATCCAGCATGTTGACCTCGACCTTCTGGCCCTCGCCGGTGCGTTCACGGTGCAGCAGGGCGGCCAGCGCGCCCTCGAACGCGGTATAGGCGGTGACGGCATCGACCAGGTACTGCCCGGCGGCCTGCGGCGGTTCGCCCGCGCGCCCCGTCGACATCATCGCGCCCGACATGGCCTGCAACAGCAGGTCCTGCCCGGGGCGCTGCGCATGGGGGCCGTCTTCGCCATAGCCGGTCATCGAGACATAGATCAGGCGCGGATTGATGGCCGAAAGCGTGTCGTAATCCACCCCCAGTCGCCCGGCGACCCCGGCGCGATAGTTCTGGATGAAGACGTCGGCCTTTTCCACCAGCTTGCGCATCACGCGCTGGCCGCCGGGGGATTTCAGGTCGATCGCAAGCGAGCGTTTGTTGCGGTTCAGGGACAGGAACGACACGTTGATCCTGTTGCCGGTGATGCCGCCCGCAGGCGCGTGGCGCTGCCATTCGCCGGAGAGGGGTTCAACCTTGATCACATCCGCCCCGAGGTCACCAAGGCGTTGCGCCGCAAAGGGGCCCGCCATGGCGATGGAGCAATCCAGTACGGTGTAGCCGCTGAGTATTCCCATGAAAAATATCCGATATGGGTTTGAGTTTGCTGACCCTCAGGTCATGTTCCAGCCGCCATCGACGGCGATGTTCTGGCCGGTGATGAAGCCGGCGCCTTCGGACGCGAGAAACAGGATCGCGGCGGCGATGTCGTGCGGCGTGCCGCGCCGCTTGACCGCCTGGTGATCCATGACGAATTTCACGTATCCCTCGGGGTCGGGGTGGATCTTTTCCGCGTCGGTGGGAAAGGCCCCCGGCGCGATGGCGTTGACGGTGATGCCCCATTTGCCGAACTCGCGCGCCCAGGCGCGGGTCAGGCCCAGCAGCGCGCCCTTGGATTGCACGTAGGGGGTCAGGTTTTCCCACCCCCCGGTCAGGGTGATCGAGGTGACGTTGATCACCCGGCCCCAGCCCTGTGCCCGCATCCCCGGCAGGGCGGCGGCCATGCAGATCAGCGCCGCCTCGACGTTGACCGCATGGACGGTGCGGTGTTCCTCAAGGGTGAATTCCTCGAACGGTTTCGACGGATAGATCGCGGCATTGTTGATCACCACGTCCAGCGGTTTGTCGGCGGTGATCCGGGCCAGCGTGGCGCGCAGCCCGGCGACATCCGCAAGGTCGATCTCAAGCAGGTGCAGGCGGGCGGCCTGTGCCTCGGGCGTGTCGGCCAGCAGGCTGGCGTTCTTGGAATGGTCACGGTCCAGCGCAAAGACCTCGGCGCCTTCGGCCAGCATGTCGAGCGTGGTCTGATGACCCAGCCCACCGGACGCCCCCGTATAGAGGACACGTCGCCCGGCAAGGCGGCCCTGCGCGACAGCACCGGCAACGGCTGAGGGAGAGTTCATGAGCGGCCTCCGATCGGGGTGAAGGTGCCCGAGGGTGCGGGGAAATCTTCCTTCGGCTGGGCCGCGATGGCGGTGATGCGGGCCTCGGCGGCGGCGATGGCGGCGGCATCCGGCAGGATGGAAAAGGTGCTGTCATAGCGTCGTTCGTCGCCATGGTTCAGCCATGTCATCTCGTCCCGCGCGCGGGCGGCGTCATTGCCCAGGACATGGTTCGAGGAGGGTTCGATCCCCATCGCATACTGGCCCTGCTGAAAGTTCTGCCACTGGTACTGGCAGGGGAACTGGTCCTTGCGGGTGGTGACCATGAAGCCGAGGCCGAGGCGGTCATTGACCAGCGCGACGGGCACGCGGCCCGCGTCATCCGCGCCCATCTCGTGCTGCCAGACCTGTTCGTGAAACCCGGCCTGCGGGGCGGGCATGGTGCGATAGCCTGCGTTCTGGGCGCGGTAACTCTCGGCATGGGCGGCCCAGACCACGTCGCGCACGGGGGCAAGGTAACGCGCCCCCTCCTCCAGCACCGGATGGCCGACGTTGATGTGATAGCAGAACATGTGCGGCGTGCGGTAGAAACCGCGGTTCACCACGCGATCCGACAGGGTGATGTCGTTGCTGCCCACCTCGACCTCGATCCGGCGGTGCAGTTCCAGGTGTTCGCCAAAGACGGTGCCCTGCGTCACCACGCCTTCGGCCCACAGAAAGCAGCGGTCGCCGTCCCACCGCTCGCCATGGCCGGTCAGCCGCGCGGGAATGGTGCCGATGCGCCCGTGCAGGGAATGGCGCGCGGTTGCGCGCGGACCATAGGTGTATTCGGGGGTCGGCACCTCGGCCATGAACAGGATGTGATCCAGCCCGCAGGTGATCATCAGCCCGGAAAAGCTGCGCATCCAGCCCAGCCCGCCTTCGCCCTCGGGTTCATGCAGGGCGGGGTGTCGGAACCCGGCGGGAGAGTGCCAGCCGATGGCCTGCCCGCGAAAGTCGCAATCCGCGATGTCCATCGCGCGGTCGATCAGCACGGTAAAGCGCAGGCCCGTGCCGGTGCGAAACTCCAGCAGGCGGATGCCGCGTTCCACGCCGTCGTCCAGCACCATGCTGCGCACGCCCGCCGCATGGGACAGGTTGCCGCTGAGCGCCTCGGCCTCATGCCGGGACAGGTTCTTGCCATAGAGCTTGACCATGACGTCTCCGTTTGCCGCCCATGTCGTCGGGGGCATTGTCGTTGGGGTCTTCGGGGGTGGCGGGCCGAAGGGGTCGGCCCGCCCGGTGGGATCAGCAGCCGTTGGCGCGCATCTTGCCGTCGATGAAGGCCTTGGCGCGGGGCACGTCCGATTCATCGAGGTGTTCGATGATCATCGGGATATTGGGGTGCTTTTTCGCCAGCCGCCGGAAATAGAGGTCATAGTTCAGCTCTCCCAGACCCGGGGCGGGCAGCTCGATCTCGCCCACGCCGCGGAAGGTGTGGGATTCCGCCGCCGTGTCGTCGCCGATGTCGGAGTGCTTTTCGGACTTGTCGTCGCCCGACCGTTTCACGTCCTTGGCATGGGCGATCTTGATCTTGTCGGACAGGGCGTCAAAGACCTGGTTCAGGATCTTGTCCATGTCGTCGATGTTGTGGGCCTCGAAATAATTGGTCGGGTCCATCAGCAGGCCAAGGCCGGGGTGGTCGACCTCGGCGAACATGCGCAGGGTTTCCTCGACGCTGCCGACGACGTTGTTGACGTAGGTTTCCAGCAGGAAGACCGACCCGTGATCATAGGCGAATTGCGCAAGGTCCGCGATTACGGCACGGCAATCGTCCCAGCCTTCCTCGGTCTTGTTCTTGGGGTGATGCACCCAGTCCGAGGTGGTGTCGAAGGTGCCGGTTTCCGAAATCACGTAGGGCGACCCGAGGTACTGGGCATGGGCCAGCAGTTCCTTGAGGCGGCCGTTGCGCCTGGCGCGTTCGCCCGCGTCGGGGTGCACGATGTTGGTATAGGCGGAAATGCACGACACCGGCAGGTGATGATCGCGGAAGGTGTCGCGGATGGTGCGGCATTTTTCCGGTGTGACCTGCCCGTCGGTCACGTCGATGTCCTTGAAGTGCAGATCAAGCTGCACGGTGTTGAAGTCGTGGCCGCGAATGATTTCGGCGGTCTTCTTCAGCTCGTACGGGAAATATCCCGAAAAGATCCCGGTTTGCATCATGGTGTGTTTCCTCCCTCAGTCTTGTGAAATGTCGAGTTGGACCGTGCGGCCCGTGTCGATGGATAGATACGCCGCCTCGACAAGCGCCATCGTGCGGACGTTGTCCGCGACGTTCAGAACCGGTTGGGTGCCCGCGTGCAGCGCGTATTGCAGTTGTTCCATCACGCCGACGAAGGCGTCCGGAAACCACATCGTGTCCCATGTCGGGCTGACCCATTTGCCGCCCGTGTCGTCGATGGAATTGTACGACAGGGTCGAGGCCGCGCCGGTGGGCCAGCCGATGCTGCCCTTGGCCGCGCCCCTGGTCCCCTCGACCCGCCAGGTGATATGCTGATCATCCTGGTAGCCCTCGGCACGCGGGCCGGACCACACGTCCTCGGTGCTCAGCGCCAGCAGGCCCGAGGCAAAGCGCAGCGTGGTGACGACGATGCCGTCGGTATGGGCAAATTCGGTGCGCGGGTCGGTGCGGGTGACGCAGGTGACCTCCTCGGGGTCTCCGAACAGAAAGCGCAGCGCGTCAAGATGATGCACCGACATGTTGGCCAGCGTCAGGCGGTCGTAGCCTTGCAGGAACCCCTGCCAGTGCGGGATGGCGTGCATGTCGATCTGCGCGAACACCGGATCGCCCAGCGTGCCGCTGTCCAGCAGTTGTTTCAGCACCTGCATCGACTGGTCATAGCGCATGTTCTGATTGACGCTCAGCAGCTTGCCCGCCGCCGCGGCCTCGTCCCGCAGGGCGCGGGCCTCCTCCAGCGACAGGGCCAGCGGTTTCTGCGCCAGGATCGCCTTGACGTGCGGCGCGGCCAGCGCCTGGCGGATCAGCGCGGGTTGCAGATCGGGCGGATAGGCGATGTCGACGATTTCGACATCCGTGTCGGCAATCAGGTCTTCGGGCGTGTCGTGCACCTTGCCGATGCTCCAGCGGTCGGCCACGGCCTGCGCATGGGATTTCGTGCGCGACGCGATGGCGACCACCGGAAACCCGGCGCTGTCGTAGGCGGCAAGGTGGCAATCGGCCATGATCATGCCCGCGCCGATCGCGCCGATCCTGTAGGTGCGGACGCGGACCTCCGGGTCCGGTCTGAATGCGAAATCTCTCATGGGTTCTCCCTCCCCTGCCCGGGTTCACCGGGCCTCCCTTTCGTCAGTGTGCAGCCAGCGCCGCGCCTGAGGTGTCGAAAAAATGCGCCCGGCCCGCGTCGACCGACAGGGCGACCGGCTGGCCGGTGGTGAACCGGGGCTGACCGCGCAGCGTGGCGCGCAGGCTCTGCCCCGCCAGATCGACGCTGATCGTGGTGAAACCGCCCAGCGGCTCGACCTCGGTGATGCGCGCGCCCTCGCCCGGCGCGACGCGCAGGTTTTCGGGCCGCACGCCCAGGCTGTCGGCGCCCTGCGGCCCCTGCACCTGCAACGACGCGGCCAGCGCCATCGGCACCACGTTCATCGCCGGCGCCCCCAGCATCCCGGCGACGTAGGTCGAGTTCGGGTGGCGATAGATGTCTTCCGGCGTGCCGGTCTGGCAGATGCGGCCGGCCTGGAACACCGCCATGCCATCCGCGACCGACATCGCCTCTTCCTGGTCATGGGTGACATAGACCAGCGTCTTGCCCATTTCCTGCTGGATCCGGCGCAGTTCCACGCGGGTCTGTTCGCGCAGGCGCGCGTCCAGCGCCGAAATCGGGTCGTCCATCAGGTAGGCGACCGGATCGCGCACCAGCGCGCGGGCGATGGCAACGCGCTGACGTTCGCCGCCCGACAGCTGCGCGGGCGGCTTGTGCAGGATGTGGCCGATGTGCAGTTTCTCGCACACCTCCGCCACGCGCGCGGCGATCTTGTCCGGCGCGACGCGCCGTTCGACCAGCGGAAAGCGGATATTGTCCAGCGCCGACATATGCGGAAACAGCGCCAGGTTCTGAAACACCATCGCCACGTTGCGCTGTGCCGGGCCGATGCCGGTGACCGGGCGGCCGTCGATCAGGATTTCGCCCGCGTCGGGTTTTTCCAGCCCCAGGATCAGCTTGAGAATGGTGGATTTGCCCGACAGCGGCGGGCCGAACAGGCAGAAGAACGCGTTGTCGCGGATGTCGAAGCTGACGTCATCCACTGCCGTCACATCGCCGAACCGCTTGGTCACGTTGCGAAAGGAGATCGAGGCCATCAGAGCGCCCTTTCCGTCTTGGCATCAAACAGGCGGACCGAGGCCGCAGGGATCGAAAAGCGGAACACCTCGCCCTGTCCGGGCGTCGGGGTTTCACTGTCGAGCACCGCCTTCGCCTCGTGCCCCTGCGTCACAAGGTGCAGGATGGTGCGCGCGCCGATGCGTTCGACCATGCTGACCTGCATCGCCAGCGGGCCGGCCGGATCGGGCTGGACCTCTTCGGGGCGGAACCCGAACAGGACATCGCCCCCCTGCGCCGCCATCACGGGGCCGGACCGACCCGCAGCCCCCAGATCGACCTGCGTGCCGCTGTCCGAGCTGACGACCTGGCCCGACAGCAGGTTCATCCCCGGCGCGCCGATGAAACGGGCGACAAAGGTGTCGGCGGGGTGGTTGTAGACCTCAAGCGGGGTGCCGACCTGCAACAGCCTGCCGTGGTCCATCACCGCGATGCGGTCGGCCATGGTCATCGCCTCAAGCTGGTCGTGGGTGACATAGACCATGGTCTGCCGGAACTGGCGTTGCAGCGATTTCAGTTCCGACCGCATGACGGCCCGAAAGGCGGCATCGACGTTCGACAGCGGCTCATCCAGCAGAAAGATCGCCGGTTCCACCACCGCCGACCGCCCGATGGCCAGCCGTTGCAGGATGTTCACCGACAGGCCCGCCGCGCGGCGATCCAGCATCGGGGTCAGTTGCAGCAGCTCGGCAATCTCGGCCACGCGGCGGGTGATCTCGGACCGCCCGACGCCCTGGGCGCGCAGCCCGTAGGCCAGGTTTTCACGCACGCTCATATGGGTGAAGATGGCGTAGTTCTGGAACACGAAGCCGACGCCGCGCCTCGCCATCGGCACGCCGTTCATCGGGCGGCCGTCAAAGCGGATCTCGCCATGGCTGGGGTCCAGCATCCCGGCGATCATGTTCATCGTCGTCGACTTGCCACAGCCCGACGGGCCCAGCAGCGCGACGAATTCGCCATCCCCGATGGTCAGGTTCATCCCCGCCAGCGCGGTGAAATCACCAAAGTCCTTGCCAAGGTTTTCCATCACGATTTCGGTCATGCTTTCCTCATTTTCCGGATGGCCAACATGGACACGACCGACAGCACGATCAGGATGGCCAGCGCGATCGCCGCGACATAGCCCCAGATCAGCTCCTGCTGGGTGACCTTGTAGATGTAGATCGAGATGGTTTCGGTCGCGACGCCCGGGCCGCCCCCGGTCATGATGTAGAAGTTGTCGAAGACCTTGAAATTCTCGATCACGCGGATGGCGACGGCGATGATGATGATGGTCTTCATGCGCGGCAGAACGATGGTGCGGAACCGCCGCCCCCAGGACGCACCCAGCAGCACCGCTGCCATCTGCTGATCCTGCGGGACGGACACCATGCCCGCCAGCAGGATCAGGAACATCAGCGGCGTCCATTGCCAGATGTCCGACACGATCACCGCGAACAGCGCCAGGTCGGGGTCCGACAGCCAGGCGATGGTGACGCGCTGACCGCTGATCATCGACAGCAGGTCGTTGATCGGCCCGCCGGACTGGAACAGCATGAAGAACATGTAGCCCGCCACCGCCGGCACCACCATCATCGGCACCAGGATGGTGGAATAGAGCACCCGTTTGCCGCGGAAATCATCGACGAACAGGATGGCAAGGCCAAGACCCAGCAGCACCTGCACCGGCACGCAGATCGCCATCACCAGCCCGGTGCGCCACAGGGCGGACCAAAAGCGCGGGTCGCCGGCCAGGTCGGCATAGTTCAGCAGGCCGATCCACAGCTCATAGGCGCGATACCACGGGATGCCGTCCAGCGGCGACCAGTCGGTCAGCGAGATGTAGATCTGCATCAGGATCGGGAACAGCGCGATGAACAGCACCAGCAGTTGCGCAGGCAGCGTCAGCCAGAAGCCCAGGCGCCTTTCCTCGCGCCCCTCGGCGTCGGGCGCGTCGGTGCGGGCATGCGGCATGGGGGATGTCATGTCGGTCATTCCTTCAACGCTCCGAAGGTCAGGCCGCGCACCAGCTGCTTCTGGATCGCGATGCCCATGATCACGGGCGGCACGGCGGCAATCAGGCCAAGCGCGGCCTTCGCGCCGTAGAGCTGTCCGGTCATCGAAGACGACAGCGACGCCATGTAGACCGGGATCGTCACCCAGTCGCGCGTCGTCAGCAGCAGCGCGATCAGGTAATCGGACCAGTTCAGGATGAAGACGAACAGGGCAGACGACGCCAGCGCGGGCCGCATCATCGGCAGGGTCACCCGCAGAAAGACACGCCAGCGCGAACAGCCCTCGACCAGGGCCGCGTCCTCGATCTCGCGCGGCATGTCGTCGAAAAAGGTCTTCATCAGCCAAAAGGCAAAGGGCAGCGTGACGATGCCGTAGATCAGCGCAAGGCCCCACCACGTGTCGATCAGGCCCAGGAACGCCCACATGATCATGACCGGGATCATCACCGCCATCGGCGGGAACAACCGCAGCTGGATCAGTGCCAGCGGCAGGTTGCCGCCAAATCCGAAACGCGACAGCCCGTAGGCGGCGGCGGTGCCCGCCGTCATCGCGATGGCCGTGCCGAAACTGGCCGACAGCAGCGACGCCAGGATCGGCCGGCCCGCCGTGCGATCCAGCGCGACGATCAGATCCGACGAACTGTGCCCGAAGATAAAGCGGAAATTGTCCAGCGTCGGGTTATTGGGCCACCACGTCAGATCGACGCCGCTGGATTGCCATTCGGCAATCGGCTTGAACGCCATCGACAGCATCCAGGCGGTGGGGATCAGCGACAGCGCCAGGAACAGCGCGATGGCCGTATAGCGAAAGATCTCGAAGGAGAGAGAGCGTTGCATGAAGTCGGGTCCGGTATCAGGGGCGCGCCCCCTCTCTCGGCCCACCCAGGCAGGCCGAGAGAGAGGACAGGCGGCAGGATCAGCTGGCGATCGGGTCCATCAGGGTCGGCCAGGCGGCCTTGTTCGCCTTGATGGCGTCGATCAGCTTGTCTTCTCCCACCCGGCGGGCGATGCGCTGCCATTGCCGTTCGGTATTGGCCATCGCCTGTTCCGCCGACATGCCGCCGGTCAGTGCGGCCATCAGGTTTTCATCCAGCGCGTTGTGAAACGCCGTGGCACCGGGATAGTTGATGGTCGGCACGGTGCGCCGCACGCTCTCGCGGACCACGTCCATGTGGTAGGCGTGGTAGGTTTCGCGCACCAGTGGATCGGCAAAGTTGGCCAGCTGGAAGGGGTCGAAATAACCGCCCGGATTGGCCGTCATCCAGGAATAGATGCGGGACGAGCCGAGCCATTGCAGCAGCAGATACGCGGCCTCGGGATGATCGGACTGGGACGAGACACAGGCCGTCAGGTTCAGCCACAGCACGGTGCGCCGCGCATTGCCGTCGGCATGTTCGCGCCCCGGCGGCAGGTGGGTGCCGACCTTGCCGGTCACCTTCGATCCCTCGTTGCCGGGATTATCGAGGAATTTCGGCAGGTTGGAAAACGCGCAGGTCATCGCCGCGCTGCCATTGCCAAAGTTGCCGTATTGCTCGGGCCAGCCCCAGCTGATCGCGTCGGGCGAATGGTGGCTGAGGCTGTCGACATATTCCTGCGTCGCGGCCCAGCCGGCCTCGGAATTGATCAGGGCCGTCCCGTCGTCGGCGAACAGGAACTGGTTGGGCGACGCCATCGAGACATAGCGCTGGTACCAGTTGGTATAGCCCCAGCCCTGGTTGCGCAGGTCGGTCGAACCGAACAGCCCCTGATCCGGGCGGTGAAAGAACGCCGCGATCTCGTCATGTTGCTTCCACGTCGTCGGCGGGGCGAGGTCATAGCCGTACTGATCGGCAAAGGCCTTCTGCTCGTCGGCATTCCCGAACAGGTCGGTGCGGTGGTTCCAGGTCTGGAAATCACCGTCCAGCGACACGCCGTAGACCGAACCGCGATACCCGTTCAGCAGCGACACGCCCTGTTCGCCGTTGACATAGCCGCGCTCGGGGTCGTCCCATTCGGGTTTGTGGGTGGCAACAAAATCATCCAGCGCCACGATGCCGCCGGTTTCCGCCAGATCGCCAAGGCGGTTCCATTCGACTGCGTAGATGTCAAAGCCGCCACCATTGGTCGACACGTCCTGCATGACCTTGGTGAATTCCTGCCCGTTCGGCACGCCGACGATATCCAGGATGATGCCGGTCTCGGCCTCCCACAGCTCTTTCACCGACGGCGCGCCCTCGGGGAACGGCTGGGTGATCTGCCCGATCGAGCCGTCCGAAAGACCCAGCACGATGCGCTCGGGCGCCTTGCCTGTGGCCTTCAGCGCCTTTGCGGCCTCGATCGCGCGGCCCTCGGGTGTGTCGGGGCCATACTGGTAACGCTCGGCCCCGGCAAAGCCGGTCGGCCCGCCCGTCATCCCTTGCGCCAGCCCGTCGGCCGCCCGGGCCCGGTCCGGTCGCAGGTAGAGCGGCGAAGCGACAGCGGCGAGCGCGGTCGTCTGTGCGGCGACCGACAGAAAGCGGCGCCGCGAGAAACGCGGTATCGTGGACATCTGGAATCCTCCCCTGCAGGCGTCCCCTCCCGGACGCTTGTTGCCCGATCAGGATTGACGAGGGATGAGGCCCGAACAATCATCAAATTACATCATTTCACATCATTCTCAGCATTTCTGCGCCGCAGCGAGGTTCGGCGGAGGGTGTTTGCACCCGCAGAGCCGCCAAATGATGGTAAATGATTGCACCCGAGGGCGCGGGATGATGAATAATGAAGGTCTGTCGATTCGAAGGATCCCCCATGCGCACCACCGTTTCCCAGATCGCCCGAGAGGCCGGCGTATCGCCTGCCACGGTCGACCGCGTGCTGAACGACCGCGACGGGGTGCGCGGGCGCACGCGTGACATCGTGCTTCAGGTCG
The DNA here is from genome assembly GCF_003575965.1 of Pseudooceanicola sediminis. Classification (GTDB taxonomy): domain Bacteria; phylum Pseudomonadota; class Alphaproteobacteria; order Rhodobacterales; family Rhodobacteraceae; genus Pseudooceanicola; species Pseudooceanicola sediminis. The sequence goes on from NZ_QWJJ01000007.1 coordinate 94,933, forward strand.
CCACGCGGCTTGGCTATTTCGGCCCGGTATCCGAGGTCGCGCAGCAGCGCGTGCGGATGGACTTCGTGCTGCCCGCCGGCACCAACAGCTTTCTCGCTGCCCTGAAACGCTATTTGCTGGAAGAGGCGCATGGCCGGGGCGACGTCACCGCCAACGTGCACCAGATCGAAGGGTTCGACCCTGACCGCCTGTCGGCCCGGCTGCGTGACCTGCGCGGGCGCACCGATGCCGTCGGCGTGGTCGCGCTGGATCACCCCCAGGTGCGCGAAGAGATCAACGCCCTGGCGCAAAGCGGCGTGCGCATCGCAACGCTGGTGTCGGATATCCCGACGGTGGAAAAGGTCGGCTATGTCGGCGTCGACAACCGCGCGGCGGGGCGTCTGGCCGGTCTGCTGCTGGGGCGGTTCCTGAAGGGCCAGGGCACCCAGCACATCGCGGTTTTCATGGGCTCTCTGGCCTATCGCGGCCATGAGGAGCGCGAGATGGGCTTTCGCTCGATCCTGTCCGAGGAATTTCCCGAAATCCGCATCGCCGGCCTGGCCGAGGTCAGCGACGATCGCGATCGCGCCTATCTCGAAACGCTGAAATTCCTCGACACCGGCGGCATCGATGGCATCTACAACATCGGCTCCGGCAACCAGGGCATCGCCCGCGCCCTGCGCGACCGCAAGGCCGAACGCCGCGTCGTCTTTATCGGCCACGACCTGACGGATGCGACCCGGCTGATGCTGCTGGATCGCACGATGGACGCCGTGATCGACCAGAACCCCCGTGTCGAAGCGAGAGAGATCGTGCGCCTGCTGGCCTCGGCCGTCAAAGGCTCGATGGAGCCGGAATACCTGCCGCGCCTGCAAGTGGTGTTCAAGGAAAACATCCCCGCGAACTAGAGCGCCTACGCCCCCCTGTGACCGATGTTACGGGCCCAACCCGACGGGGATGCCCGAAAATCGTGCGGCGGGGCCCTGCGCCAGGGCACCCGGCGTTTGACCGGCAAAATGGTGTCTGTTCCTGTCCCCCACCCGCCCCAAGAATTTCTGCCAGATACATGTAACAGGGGGGCTTTCATGCCTGATCATTCGCTGACTCGTCGTCATTTCCTGGCCGCATCCGCCGCAACCACCGTCTACCTGACCACCAGCCAGGCCGGCCACGCGGACGAAATGACCTTCGATTTCATCACCCCGTTCAGCTTTTCCCTGGCCTTCGGTGCCGTGCTCTATGCCGATGCGGCGGGGTATTACGCCGCCGAGGGCCTGACCTTCCGCCCGCAGTCGGGCAAGGGCGCCGCACTGGCCGCACAGATGGTCATCGCCGAGCAGATGGACGCGGGGCGCACCGGCGGCACCAACTTCATCCTGTCGCGCGTTGAAAACGATGCGCCGCTGATCTCGATCGCGACCATTGCGCAGCTGTCGCCCTTCTTCGTCATCACCTCGGGCGAAGACCCCGCCGATACCGTCGAAGATCTTCAGGGCCGCACCGTCGGCATGGCCTCGCTCGGCGGGTCGATGGAAGGCACGCTGGATCTGCTGATGCGCAAGGGTGGCTTTGACCCCGACAGCGTCAAAAAGGTCAAGGTGGCTGATACCGCCGCCTCTTACGCGCTGATCGAAGCGGGGCGCGCCGGGGCGTTCATTGGCAACACCTCCTCCATGATCAAGGCGCAATCCGAAAGCGAGGGCGTGCATGCCTTTGCCATGGACGACGGGATGCCCGGTCAGGTCTATGTGGCCCACCCCGATGTGATCGCCGCCAACCCCGAGAAATTCATCGCGTTCCTCAAGGCCACGCACAAGGCCGCTGCCGAAATCGCCGCCCTGCCACAGGACCAGCTTGACCCGATCCTGCAGGCCATCGGTGGCAAGTTCGATGTCTCGGGCCTCGATGATGTCGAAACCGCGCGCAGCGATCTGTACACCAACGCCCAGAACTGGGTCGCCAAGGGCGACGAGAACCTGCTGCGCAACGTCCCCGAGGTCTGGGCCAGCGCGGTCGAGATGCTGTTCGAGGCGGGCATGATCACCAAGCAGGTCGACCCGACGACCCTGTACACCAACGATCTGCTGGAAAGCGCACTGGCCTGATGAACCATGACGTCGATATCACGCCCGCGGAAATCGATATCCGCGGGCTGACCAAGATCTTTGGTGAGGGGCCGCAGGCGGTCACCGCGATCTCGCGCGCCGATCTCGATCTGGACCGGGGGGCGTTCATATCGCTCCTCGGGCCATCGGGCTGTGGCAAGACCACCCTGCTGCGCGTCGTCGCCGGGCTTGAGGCGCCGAGCGAGGGCAACGTCAGCATTCGCGGCCTGCCGGTCTGGCGCGGGCGCAAGCGATCACGCAAGGCGACGCGCCCGGTGTCGATGATGTTTCAGGAGGCGCGGTTGTTCCCGTGGTACAGCGTGGCGGAAAACGTCGCCCTGCCGCTGCGCATCACCGGCATGTCGAAATCCGACCGCATGGCCCGCGCCCATGAAATCTGCGCGACGGTGGGCCTGAAGGGCTTCGAAAATCACCGCCCCGCGCAACTGTCCGGTGGGATGCGCCAGCGCGCCTCGCTGGCGCGGGCGCTGGTCACCGACCCGCAGGTGCTGCTGCTGGACGAACCCTTCGGCGCGCTGGATGCAATGACCCGCGACACGCTGAACCTTGAACTGATGGAGGTCTGCGCGCGCGCCCGCGTCACCACCATCCTCGTGACCCACTCGATTGCCGAGGCCGCGTTCCTGTCGGATCGCGTCGTCGTCCTGGCCCCGCGCCCGGCGCGTATCACCAATGTCGTCGAAATCCCCTTTGCCCGCCCCCGCACGCTGGACCTGCAACGCAGCACCGCCTTTCAGGATATCGTCGCGGACCTGCGCACACAGCTGACGGAGGGCCATGATGCCTAGATCCGCGAATTTCTGGCGCATGGCCCTGCCGGCCATCGCCGTGGTGATCTTCCTCGTCGGCTGGTCGGCCTATGTCCGCACCGCCGAGGTTTCGGCCTTTGTGCTTCCCACGCCCGAGGCGATTGCCGTCGCGCTCGGCCAGCTGATCCTTGACCCGAAGCTTTGGTATCACGCCCGCATCACGGTGACCGAGGCCGTGTCGGGCTTTGCCATCGCCGTGACCCTCGGCACTGTTCTGGGGTTCCTGATGGCGCGCTTTCCGCCCGTGGAATGGGCCGCCAAGCCGTTCATCGTGTTGCTGCAACTGGTGCCCAAGATCGCGCTGGCCCCGTTGTTCATCCTGTGGTTCGGCTTTGGCCTGGAATCCAAGATCGTCATCGCCGCCGCGCTGGCGTTCTTTCCGGTGTTTTCCAACGCGCTGATCGCATTCAAATCGGTCGATCCGGGCGACAGCGACGTGATGACCATGCTTCAGGCGAACGCCGCGCAGCGGTTTGTCATGCTGGAACTGCCCAACGCCCTGCCGGTCGTGCTGACCGGGATGGAAGTTTCGGTCGTGATGTCGATGATCGGGGCCATTGTCGGTGAATTCATCGGCGGCAGCGAAGGTCTGGGCTATCTCGCGGTGAAATACCTTCAGGAGCTTTCGGTCCCGAACCTGTTTGCCGTGGTCGTGGTGCTGACGCTGGTGGGCCTGTGCCTGTATCTGCTGATCGGGCGGCTGCGGGCCTGGCTCGCGCCCTGGCACGCCGCCTCCGCCGCGTCGCACTAGACCGGTCGCCGCGCCCCTGTCGCCGCGCCCCTGTCGCCATCGGCGGGCGGGCGCGGCGATGCCTCCCCCACCGGGGCCAAGCCCCAGGCCCCCATGCCCCACCTTGCGGCACAGTCCTGTGCAAGGCGGCGCGAAAGGCCACATGGGCCGCGCGGTGCCGGGCCCCGTGCCTGCCAGTGCCCGCCGGGCCGCTCACGCCGCCCCCTCGCATCATTCATTTGGGAAAATCCGCTGACACGGCGTAACAAAGCGTTACCTTGTCCGAATGGACAGGCTGACCCCTACGTTGTCCGACTGGACAGGCAGATCCCTGCCGCGCCGCCCGAAAGGCCCCAAGTGAAGAAACCCCTGCTCTTTCTCGTGCTGCTGATCGTCGTGGCCGTTGCTTTCGTTCAGTTGCAGGCGCATCCGCTGGATCTGGCGGGGCTGCGCGCATGGCTGACACGGGCCGAGGACTGGCGGCAGGACCATGCCCTCGCCCTGTTCGCGCTGGTCTTTGCGGGCTACGTCGCCGTCACCGCGCTGTCGCTGCCGCTGGCGCTGTGGATGACGCTGGCCTCCGGGGCGCTGTTCGGCTTCTGGCAGGGGCTGCTGCTGGTCTCCTTCGCGTCCAGCATCGGTGCGACGCTGGCGTTCCTGGCCGCGCGCTATCTGCTGCGCGACTGGGTGAAACAGCGCCTCGGGCAGCGTGCCGACAAGATCGACGCGGGGCTGAAGCGCGACGGCGCCTTCTACCTGTTCACCCTGCGGCTGATCCCGGTCGTGCCCTTCTTTGCCGTCAACCTGCTGATGGGCCTCAGCGCCATGCCCGCGCGGGTGTTCTACCTCGTCAGTCAGGCGGGGATGCTGGCGGGCACCGCGATCTACGTCAACGCGGGCACGCAACTGGCGACGCTCGACAGCCTGTCCGGCATCCTCTCGCCCCGCATCCTGGCGTCCTTCGCGCTGCTGGCGCTGTTTCCCTGGCTGGCCCGCCTGGCGCTGGCCATGATCAGGCGCCGCCGCGCCTACCGCGGCTGGACCCGACCCGCCAGCTATGATCGCAACCTCATCGTGATCGGCGCCGGCGCGGCCGGCCTCGTTTCGGCCTATATCGCCGCCGCCACAAAGGCCCGTGTCACACTGGTCGAGGCGCACCAGATGGGCGGCGACTGCCTGAACTACGGCTGCGTGCCCTCCAAGGCGCTGATCCGCAGCGCCACCCTCGCCCACCAGATGCGCCACGCCGGCGATTACGGTCTGGCCGACACCACGCCGCAGGTGCCGTTCCGCGCCCTGATGGCCCGCATCCGGCGCATCATCGCGGACATCGCGCCACACGACAGCGTCGAGCGGTACCAGGGCCTGGGCGTCGAGGTCCTGCTCGGCCACGCGTGCCTGATCGACCCCTGGACGGTGCAGATCACCGCCCACGACGGCACGGTCCAGCGCCTGACCAGCCGGGCGGTGATCCTTGCCACCGGATCGCGCCCGGCCATCCCGCCGCTGCCCGGGTTGTCGGACATCGGGTACCTGACCTCCGACACGATGTGGGATCGGCTCGGCCATCGCGATACCCCGCCGGATCGGCTGGTCATCCTCGGTGGCGGCCCCATCGGCTGCGAGTTGTCGCAGGCTTTCGCCCGCCTCGGCTCTCGTGTCACCCAGATCGAAAAGGGCGCGCGCCTGCTGGGCCGCGAAGACCCCGAGGTCGCCGCCATGGTGCAAACCTCGCTTGAGGGCGACGGCGTGCGCGTCCTGACCGGGCACACCGCCACCGCCTGCGGCACCACCGACGGCGAAACCTGGATCGACCTCCGCGATGACGCGAACGATGGCGCCCCCTCTCGGCGGATCGCCTTCGACGCGATCATCGTCGCCGTCGGGCGCACCGCCCGCCTGACCGGTTTCGGGCTCGAAACGCTCGGCATCCCCTCGGACACGGTGCTTGAGACGAACGAATACCTCGAAACCCGATATCCCAACATCCTTGCGGCGGGCGATGTCGCGGGGCCCTACCAGTTCACCCATACTGCCAGCCATCAGGCCTGGTTCGCCGCCGTCAATGCGCTGTTCGGGGATTTCAAGCGGTTCAAGGCCGACTACCGCGTCATCCCCGCCGCCACCTTCACCGACCCCGAAGTCGCCCGCGTCGGCCTGTCTGAAACCGAGGCGACGGCGCAGGGCATCGCCCATGAGGTCACGCGCTATGATCTCGACGACCTCGACCGCGCCATCGCCGATGGCACCACGCGCGGCTTCGTCAAGGTGCTGACCGTGCCGGGCAAGGATCGCATCCTCGGCGCCACCATCGTCGGGGCCCATGCGGGCGACCTGATCGCGGAATTCGTCCTGGCGATGAAACACGGGCTGGGGCTGAACAAGATCCTCGGCACGATCCACATCTACCCGACGCTGGCCGAGGCGAACAAAGGCGTCGCCGGCACCTGGCGGCGCGGCCACATCAACGCCCGCCTGCTGCGCATGGTGCAACGTTTTCACGACTGGAGGCGCGGATGATCGACGCCCGTATCCTGCCCCTGCAACGCGCCGCGCTTGCCCCGATTGCGCGCTGGCTGGCACACCGGGGCGTCCGGGCCGACAGCCTCAGCCTCGCAGGCTTTGCCTGCGGTCTGCTGGCGGTGGCGGCGCTGGCCCTGGGCGTCTGGGGCATCGCCCTGCTTCTGATCGCGCTGAACCGGCTTTGCGATGGGCTCGACGGGGCCGTCGCGCGGCTTGGCACACCGACAGATCGCGGGGCCTTCCTCGACATCTCGCTCGACTTCGTCTTCTACGCGCTGGTGCCGCTGGGGTTCGCGCTGCACGACCCGGTGCAGAATGCCCTGCCTGCCGCCATCCTGATCGCGGCCTTCGTCGGCACCGGTTCGTCCTTCCTCGCCTTCGCCACCATCGCCGCCAAGCAGGGACGCGCCACGCCGGATTACCCCACCAAGGGGATCTACTACCTCGGCGGCCTGACCGAAGGCTTCGAAACCATCGTGATCTTTGCGGCCATGTGCCTCTGGCCCGCCGCCTTTCCTGCCCTGGCAGTGATCTTTTCGCTGGCCTGCGCCGTAACCACCCTGTTGCGCTGGCACCAGGGCTGGCGCGCCTTTTCCGCCGCCGCCCCACACGACCCCGCCCCATATGACACCGCCCCACACGACACCGCCCCGCAGGACACCGCCCCGCAGGACCCAGTCCGGTACGACCCGCGCCCATGACCTGCGCCAATGACCCGCACCGCGCCACCAGTGCCCCCTTGCCCGACCCGAGGCCCGGCCCGAGGACCGGCACCGCCGCACCGGCCCACCAGCCGACCAGCCCCAGCGGTACGCTGGCATCACCCGCAGGGCCCGGCACGCCCGACGCCCTTGCCAATCACCGACCGACACCGCCCGAATACCGTCAAGATACCGACGTGAATACCGCGCCCCGAAAGAGGAAATATCATGCGCCTTGCCCTGGCTTCCGCCGCCCTCGGACTCGCCCTCTCCTGCGCTGCCGCCGCGCCCGCGCTGGCCGACTGGGCCGCCACGCTGGCGGCGGCGCGCGGGCAGACCGTCTATTGGAATGCCTGGGGTGGTGACGCACGCACCAATGCCTTCATTACCTGGGTCGGCAGCCGGACGCAGGCCCTCTATGGCGTCGAGGTCCGACAGGTCAAGCTCTCCGATACGGCCGAGGCGGTGACGCGCGTCCTGTCGGAAAAAGCCGCCGGTCAGGACAGCGGTGGCAGCGTCGACCTGATCTGGATAAACGGGCCCAACTTCCTTGCGATGAAGGATCAGGGCCTGCTGCATGGCCCGTTTTCGACCGACCTGCCGAACGCGAAATACCTTGATCTTTCAACAGGTTCAGCCGCCACGACGGATTTTACAGTGCCGGTGGATGGCCTGGAAAGCCCCTGGCGGCTGGCCAAGTTCGTCTTTGTCCATGACAGCGCGCGGGCCCCCTCGCCCCCCCGCAGCATGGCCGGTTTCAGCGATTGGGCCGCTGCGCATCCGGGCCGCATGACCCACCCGAATCCGTCCAATTTCATGGGCGCGACCTTTCTGAAACAGGCATTGGTCGAACTGGCGCCAGACGCCGCGGCACTTGCCATGCCGGTCACCGACGCGGCCTACCAGGTGGCGACGGCCCCCCTCTGGTCCTGGTACGACGCCCTGCGCCCGAACCTGTGGCGCGGCGGCACGGCCTTTCCCGAAAACCAGTCGGTGCAGCAGCAGATGCTGAACGACGGCGAAATCGACATCTCGATGTCCTTCGATCCCGCCTCGACCGCCGCCGCCATCGACCAGGGCCTCCTGCCCGACACGGCCCGCGTCTTCGTGCCGGACGGCGGAACCATCGGCAACGTCAGCTTCGTCGCCATCCCCTATAACGCGGCGCACAGCGAAGGGGCCGAGGTCGTGGCGAACTTTCTCCTCGCTCCGGAGACACAGGCATATATGCAGGATATCAACGTGTTGGGGGCCTTTTCCGTGCTGGACCCGGCGCGGCTGGACCCCGCCGCACAGGCAGCCTTCGATGCCCTGCCGGGTGCGCCCGCCCTGCCCCGGCTGCGCGACCTCGGGCCGACGCTGGCCGAACCGCACCCCAGCTGGATGACGCGGCTGACCCGGGATTGGGCACGGCGCTACACGCGATGACGCAAGGTGGCCTGCGCATATGCGTCCTGATCGTGGTTGCCCTGTTCGGCGCCGGCCCGATCCTGGCCGGGCTGTGGCAGGCCCTGCGCGCCAGCTTTGCCGTCCTGCCCGCCATCGGCGCGACCGCGCCGTCCCTCGCCCCCTGGCGGGAGCTGGCGCATCTGCCCGGCATCGCCACCAGCCTGCGTCTGACCCTGATCAGTGGCCTTGGCGCGACGGCCCTGGCCCTGCTGCTGGTGATGGCCGTCTGCATCACCCGGTCCGGTCGCGACATCGCGGCACACGCGCCCAAGCGCCCGCGCCACGCTCGGATGGGCACACGACAAGATCCCAAGGCCCAACCTGCGACGCCCCAGCCCAGCCACCCATCCGCCCCTTCGGCTGGCCCCCGCACGGCCCACCTGGCCCTTGCCCCCGTCCTCGCGCCGTTCCTGGCTGCGCCCCATGCCGCGATGGCCATCGGGCTGGCCTTTGTCATCGCCCCGTCGGGGTGGATCGCGCGGGCGATTGCGCTGATCCTTGGCTGGTCATCCCCCCCCGCGTGGATCACGGTGCACGATCCCGGCGGAGTGGCCCTGATGCTGGGGCTGGTGATCAAGGAGTTCCCGTTCCTCATGTTGGTGACACTCTCCGCATTGAACCAGATCCCGTTGCATCGGACCCTCGTGACCGGACGGACGCTTGGCTACGGCACGGGCACGCTTTGGCTGAAAACAGTGTTGCCGCAGATATGGCCGATGCTGCGGGTGCCGGTGATGATCGTGCTGGCCTACGCCCTGTCGAACGTCGACATGGCGCTGATCCTCGGCCCATCGAACCCACCGACGCTGGCGGTGCTGCTGACCCGGCTGTTTTCCGACCCTGATACCACCCTGCTGTTGCCTGCCTCGGCTGGGGCCGTGGTACAGGCGCTGCTGGTTCTGGCAACCTTTGGCGTGCTCTGGGCCACGGGCAGGGCGATGCGCGCGGTCGGGTTGGTCTGGCTGCGGTTGGGGGGGCGGGGGGCGCGGCCTGCCTGGCCCGGACAGATGCTGCGCACTGCGACCTCCGTCGTCATGGCGGGGCTGCTGACCCTCGGCACGCTGAGCGTTCTGGCGTTGCTGATGTGGTCGCTGGCGTGGCGCTGGCCCTTTCCGGGGCTGTTGCCGCAGACGTGGTCCCTGCACGCCTGGCAGGGCGCCCAGGGCAACTGGCACGCACCGCTGATCACGACCCTGGTGCTGGCCCTGGCCACCACCGCCCTGTCGACGCTGCTGGCCATCGCCTGGCTGGAGGGGGAAGACCGCGCCCGCAAACGCACCCCTGCCTGGGGCGAGGCGATGATCTATCTGCCGCTTTTGGTGCCACAGATTTCGTTTCTATATGGCCTGAACATCCTGTTTCTAAGGCTCGGGCTGTCCGGCGGGCTGGCAGCGGTGATCTGGGCACAGACGCTGTTCGTCTTTCCTTATGTCATGATCGCGCTGGCGGCCCCGTGGCGGGCGCTCGACCCCCGGCTTGCCCGCACCGCGGCGGCCTTGGGTGCAGGCCCGTGGCGGCAGCTGGTCGCCGTCAAACTGCCGACGCTGCTACGGCCGCTGCTGATCGCGGCGGCGGTCGGAGGCGCGGTTTCGGTCGCGCAATATCTGCCGACGCTGTTCATGGGGGCGGGCCGGATGACCACGCTGACGACCGAGGCCGTGACCCTTGCCTCCGGTTCGGACCGCAGGATCACGGCGGTGACCGCCGCGCTTCAGGCGGCGCTGCCATTTGCCGGATTTCTGGCCGCCCTGTTGATACCGGCAGTCCTGCATCGCGACAGACGTGCGCTGCGCGGCGGCGGAGGCAGCCCCGGATGAGCCTTGACCTGACACGGCTCAGCCTGCGTTTCGCCGCGCAACCCGTGCTGTTTGCGCCCCTGACGCTGCACGTGCCGCGTGGCACGATCACGACCGTTACGGGCCCATCCGGCATCGGCAAATCGACCCTGCTCGACGCGATTGCGGGCACCCTGCCCGGCGGCGTCGCCATGTCGGGGGGCATCACCCTGAATGGTCAAGACATCACGGGCCAGCCCGCGCACAGGCGCCGCATCGGCCTGTTGTTTCAGGATGCCGTGCTGTTCGGACATCTTTCGGTGGGCGACAACCTGGCCTTCGGCCTGTCCCCGGACATCCGGGGCCGCGCCGCGCGCCGCAAGGCGGTGACCACCGCCCTTGAACAGGCCGGGCTTGGCGACATGGCATCCCGCGATCCTGCCACGCTTTCAGGTGGTCAAAAGGCGCGCGTCGCCCTGATGCGCAGCCTGCTGGCCGATCCGCAGGCTCTGTTGCTGGACGAACCTTTTTCGAAGCTGGACGCCGAGCTGCGGGACGAGGTTCGGTCCTTTACCTTTGCCCATGTCCGCGCGCGCGGCATCCCGGTTCTGTTGGTCACACACGACCATGCGGATGCGCAGGCCGCGCAGGGGCCAATTGTCGCGCTCGGCGGGCGCAGACCTTGACTGACGTGATCCTGATCGGCGGCGGGCACAGCCATGCCCTTGTGCTGGCGCAACAGGCCAGAAACCCTGCGCAGCGCCTGCGGCTGACGCTGATCGATCCGTTTCGGCGTGCCACCTATAGCGGCATGGTTCCCGGATACCTTGCCGGGCACTATGCCCGCCGTGATTTGCAGATAGACCTTGCCCGCCTGGCCGCACGGGCGCAGGCCAGCTTCGTCCAAGGGCACGTCAGCGCGATCGATCCCGTCGCAAAGCGGCTGAGCCTGATCCTCGCCGATGGCAGCCGCCAACAACTGCCCTACGACATCGCCGCCTTCGACATCGGCCAGGATCATCGCCCTGTCGGGGGTATGCCGCCCGGAGATCTGCGCCCCGTCAAACCCTTCGATGCGCTTTGCGATGCCTGGGACGCGTTTGTCAGCAGGCCGGGGCCACGACGGCTCTGTGTGCTGGGGGCCGGGGCAGCGGGGTGCGAACTGGCCTTGGCGGCAGCGCACCGGCTGGGCCGTCACGGGCAGATCAGCCTGGCAGATCGGGCTGACCGGATCGTCCCGACGCACGGCAAGGCCCTGCGGCATAAATTGGAGCATGCACTGAGCCGCGCGGGCATCAAACTGTGCCTCGGCAGCACCGGCATGGACGACGTGGACCTGGTAATCGCGGCGACTGGCGGGCGGCCACATGCCTGGTTGCGCCGGAGCGGTCTTTGCGGCCCGGACGGCATTCCGGTCATGCCGACGTTGCTGCTGCGCGACCACCCCGACCTTTTTGCCAGCGGCGATTGTGCAGACTTCACGCAACGCCCGCTGGCCAAGGCCGGCGTCTACGCCGTGCGACAGGCCCCCATCCTGGCCGAGAACCTGCGACGGCATGCAATGGGCAGGCCCTTGCGGCCTTATCGCCCGCAACACGACCACCTGAAGCTGCTGTCGCTGGGCGATCATCGCGCCATCGCAGACTGGCATGGCCTGACCGCAAGCGGGCGCTTGCCATGGCTGCTCAAGGATCACATTGACCGTGCCTTCATGGCGCAGTTTCCGACCGCCTGAACCCCGGGCCCTGACTCCGCGCCGCGACCTCGGGCCGACCCCAGGCATTCGGCACCTTCGGACTGACAGCTGGCGGAGGTCACCCACAATATGCGGGAACGTTGAGGCAGAGCGCACCTGACGGCGAGACTGCTGCTAGGCCTGCATGCGCGACCGGATGCAAACCTGGGCTATCGCCCATCCGGTCGAAACGCCCTGCCAGATGGGCTTCATTGCACCCCCGGATATTCGCTTGGCACAAGCGATGGTTTTAGTGTCCAAAACCCGTCGATGATCGAGAAAAAAGCATTCTTTTCCAGAGCTGTAAGCGGTATCTTCCGACTGTAAGAAAGGGAGAGGATACATGCTGGCACCGCTGGAAGAACTACAGGCCCGAGAGGCCATTCGCGACTGTCTCTACAGGTACGCACGCGGGATCGACCGCGCCGACGAGGCGGCGCTGCGGTCGAGCTACTGGGAGGATGCCGAAGATTGCCACGGCGCAACCAGCGGCCCGGTGGCCGTCTTCTACGAGAGGGTCCGCGAGGCCTGGGCGCGCGGCCCCCGCAACATCCATCACATCAACAATATCCTGATCAGCTTCAGATGCGACGGCGAAGCCGAGGTAGAAAGCTACTTCCTCGCCCTGCAACGCGGCAGCGGTCCGGACGGCGTCGAGCGGCAGGTCATGCTCAGCGGGCGCTACTGCGACCTGTTCCAGCGCCGCGGCGGCGAATGGCGCGTGGCTCGGCGGACGGTGGTTTATGACTGGGTCGATCCGCAGCCCTTGCCGGAGGGCAGCGAAGCAGACCGCTTTGGTCCGCGCACCCCCATCGGCAGTGCCTTCCCGGACGATCCCGTTTATGCGCTGGCCGATATCGCGCTGGCCCCGTGACAGAAAAAGGGGCGGCGGCAGATGCCGACCGCCCCAAGGCACACCCTGACGGGGAGGAGAGTGTCAGGCGGCGTGGGAGGTCACGCCCATGGCCCCATCGTAGTTGACAAGGGCCGCCGTGCCGCGCCCAGGGATGATGTCGATCACGCGTCCGATCAGAACCGTATGGCTACCGGCGGGATGTTGCGCTTCGCTCTGACAGACCAGCGTATGGTGGGCGCTGGTCAGCACCGGGGCACCGCTGTCGCTTTGCTGCCAGCCGAGACCGAACCGATCCGCGCCATGCAGCCCGCGCTGCCCGGCAAAGAGCATGGCTTCCTCTTCCTGCTCGGCCCCCAGGATGTTGATGGCGTAGCTGGACGCATTGACCAGGCTGTCATGCGAGCCGGCAGAGCGGTTCAGACAGACCAGCACCAGCGGCGGTTCAGCCGAAACAGAGGAGAAGGCCGAAACGGTCATGCCGATCCTCTGGTCGCCTTCGCCCGCGGCAACGATGCAGACACCGGAGGCGAAGCGCCGCATGGCCTGGCGGAAGGCGTCCACCGACACCGGCGCGGGTTCGTCCAGCAGCTCGACATGCGCCCGGATGCACCCGGACGGATCGACCCAGCCATGTGCCTTTGCGAAGCTGACCATCGCGGCAAAGCCCTCGCTCCAGGCCCCGTCCCCTGCCGTGGCGCAAAGCGCGCGCACCGCATCGGGACGGACCCAGACATGATCCCCCTCGGCATGGCCGACCGGGGCAGCGGCAGTGCGCAGATCGCCCTGAAGCCGGGGATCAAGCGCGATCGAAAAGCTGCGAAAGTCGCTGGCACCCTCAAGGCGGGGCGCCAAGCCGGGTTTCAGAACGATCCGCATCGGATCACTCCGCCGCCGAGAGCTTGACCGAAGGGCCTACGGCCTTCTGGATCGCCGGGATGATCGTATCGCCCCACAGCTCCATCTGCTTCAGCATCGTCTTCTGGTCGAAATCGCCCAGCTGGGTCTGTAGCGCGATGTGGTCCGGGCGCAGAATCTCGATTTCCTCGATCATCCGCTCGATCACGTAGTTCACGTTGCCGATCGGCAGGTTCCTCTGCATGTCCTCAAAGGACATGTCCGTGGGATGCGGGATCTCCTTCATCAGGTAGCCGTCTTCGGTCTGCTGTGTGCGTTCCTTCAGGCTGAAGGACAGGCGGCGCTGGAACTGGGCGCTTTCCAGATAGCTGTCGATCTCGGACTGGCTGTCGCTGGCATAGCCGCAACGCAGGAAGCCAATGCGGCTCTTGCTGCCGTCGGTGCCCGACGCCTCGATGTCGGAATCCAGCTTGTCGCGCAGGCCCTGGATGGCGTCCGTGCCGCCCAACAGCGCGGTTACGAACAGGTTGTGCCCTTCACGAAAGGCACGCTGGCGGATCATCGGATTGCCGGTGGTGACCCAGATCGGCGGCATCGGATCCTGCACCGGACGCACGGCGATCGAGCTGGGCAGGATATCGAGGTACTGGCCGTGGTATTCAAAGATCTTCTGCTTCAGCGCCATCGGAATGACATCCATGTACTCTTCAAACATCTTGCCGGCTTCTGCCAGCGAGGTGCCGAAGCGTTCGAATTCAAATTGCTGGTAGCCGGAGCCGATACCCAGTTCCAGCCTGCCATCGGAGAGCGAGTCGACCAGGCCCACCTCGGCCAGGAAACGCGGGGCGTGATAGAGCGGCAGGATGCAGACCGCAGAGCCCAGCCGGATCTTGGTGGTCTTGGCCGCGCAATGTGCCACCATCATCAGCGGCGAGGGTGACAGCGAATAGTTGTTGAAGTGGTGCTCCGCGTACCAGGCGTTGGAGAACCCGGCCTGTTCCGCCATAACCGTCTGTTCGACCGAGTTGGCGATGACAGTGTGCGAATCCTGATGGTAGCCGCGCTGCTGCGCCAGGATAAATGCGCCGAAATCCATAGTGTGTCCTCCTCCAAAAACATCTTTTCAAACCGTACCTTCTTGCGTGAGTGGACATAATAGTCAAAATTATGATGGCAGCTTTTCAGTTTCCGAAAAGGTAGATCGATGGACAAACTTCGCGCCATGGAGCTCTTCGTGTCGGCCGCAGAGCAGGGCAGCTTTTCAGCCGCGGGGCGTCAGCATGGTATTTCCCCGGCCAGCGTGACCCGCCGAATAGACGAGCTGGAGGGACAACTCGGGGTCAGCCTGATGCACCGCTCGACCCGCGCCCTCGCCCTGACCGAAAACGGCGAACGCTATTTGCAGGACGCCCGCGACATCCTCGACAGCGTGCGCGCGGCCGATACCGCCGCCGCGGATCGGCAGGATCGGCCGCACGGCCTGCTGAGGGTACATTCGCGCACCATGTTCGGTGTTTCAGTCCTGTCGCGCCTACAGCCTGCATTCAGCGATGCCTATCCGGACCTGCTGGTCGACCTCCACCTGTCCGAAAGCCACGCCCGGATGCGCGAGGACGGCTATGACCTGGATTTCAGGATCACCCCGCCCACGGAGGCGGGGCTGGTCCGCCGTCGCCTGTTCCTGTCACGCCGGATCCTGGTCGCCGCGCCCGACTATCTGGCCCGCTACGGCACCCCCAAGGTCCCTTCGGAGCTAAAGCGGCATCAGTGCCTCGGCTACTGGATCAGCAACGAACCGGTCTACTGGCGCTTTCGCCTTGCCGAGGGAGAGATGGAGATGACGATGTCCTGCGCCTTCATCAGCAACAACGGACTGGTTCTGCTGAACATGGCCCTGGCCGGGCGCGGCATCGCGCTGCTGGATGACTACACGGTCGCCGATCAACTTGCGTCGGGACGCCTGGTGCAACTTATGCCGGACGTGCGGGTCACTAACTCCACTTTCGAGGAAGGAGTCTTCGTCGCCTATCGCGAATCGTCCTATGTGCCGACCAAGCTGCGGGTCTACATCGATTTCGTGGTGCGGAATTGGTCCGATGCCCTGCGGAAAGGAGAAAGAGCCTCCGCCCCACCTTGACCGGTCGGTCAGCCCCGGGCAGGTTGGGGTGGAAGGTAGGGCAATAGCATGACAACCGCAGTTTCGGACCAGGACCAGCCACCAGGCGAAGAAGAGGCAAGTGAACGGGTGCGCGGCCTGCTGGACATCGGTGCCCAGCTCTTCGCCGAGAAGGGATTCGAGGCAACCTCGATGCGCGATATCTCGCAGGCGGCGGGGGTTTCCAAGGCGCTGCTCTACCACCATTTCAAGAGCAAGGATGACATCTACGCCCGCATCGCCTTTCTGGCGACCCAGCACCTGAACACATTCGTCGAAGAGCGTATCCCTGCCTCGGGGACGGCCGCCGAGAAAGTCCGCGCCTACATGCGCGCCTCTGCGACCTTCTTTGCCGAACATCGCACCGCCTGGATGGCGGCCAGCACCGCCTTCTGGTCCGATCCCGACCGGCACCGGATGGAGATCCGCATCGCGCGACGCCGGCAGTTCGAGACCCGCCTGCGCGACCTCATCCGCGAGGGCGTCGAGAACGGCGAGTTCGAACCCGTCGATCCAGCGATAACCGGGCGGCTGATCCTGTCTGGCATCAACTGGATGCACCGCTGGTGGTCGCCCGACGGGGAAAGGTCTGCGCAGCAGATCGCCGACGATTATGCCGACATCATCCTCAAGGGCATGATCCGCCGGACCTCCTGACCTGAGGGTCGTGCGCATCGCGGCATCCCATGAACACAAAAAACCCCGAAGCCTGCGCTTCGGGGTTTTCCGTTGATTGCTTTGGCGCCGGATCAGTTCAACGAGATCTCATTCGCCTCGATCACGCCGCCCCAGAACTCCTTGTCCCAGTCCAGCTGTTCCTGCATCGCCTCGACACCGCCGACCTGCGGAGTGAGGCCAACCTTGATCATACGCTCCTGCAACGCTTCGTCGCTCATCGCGGTCTGAAGGGCAGCGCTCACGCGGGCGATCTCATCCTGCGGCGTGCCGGCCGGGGCCAGCAGTCCGAACCAGAAGGAGGACACCAGTTCCGGGTACCCCAGTTCGGTCGTGGTCGGGATGTCGGCGAACAGCGGATTGCGCTCGGGCGAGGAGATCGCCAAGATCTTCACGCTGCCTTCGTCCTGATACTTGATCAGCGAAATCGGGGTCGAGAAGTTCAGGTCGTTCTGCCCGTTCAGCAGGTCGGGGATCATCGACGGATTGTCGCGGTAGGCCACATCGATCATCGGCACGTTCAAGGCGCCTTGCAGGACCATGCCGAAAAGGTGCGTCACACTGCCGGGCCCAAGCGTCGCGTAGCGCAGCGGCTTGCCGCTGTCCTCGGCATAGGCCTTCAGCTCGTCGATGGTGTTCACGCCCATTTCGGCGGGCACGGTGACGGTCAGCGGGCCGCTCATCATGGTGCCGACGGGTTCGAAGCTATCCATGCTGAAGGGCAGGCCCTGGCGAAGCATGACGTTCAGAGACAGCGGACCCGTGGCACCGACAAAGTAGGTCAGACCGTCCGGACGAGCCGAGGCCGCGTAGTTCGCACCGATGATCCCGTTGGATCCCGGCTTGTTCTCGACCACCACCGGCTGGTCAAGCTCGGCGGCCATCTTCTCCCCCACTTCGCGCACGAGGCCGTCGATCAGGCCACCGCCACCATAGGGCACAACCAGCGTAACCGGATCACCCGACTGCGCAAACGTCACGGCTGGCGTCACCGCCAAAGCGGCAGCAACCCCAAGAGATTTAACGATATTTCTTCGATCAATACGGATCATGGCAATCCTCCTCCCATGGTCATCCAAGGCCTTCGCGCCCCGGAGTCGCCCTGACGCTAAGCGCTGACCGTCCGGTCAGTCAATCACAAAATCGACAAGAAAATTGTTGCGCACTCATCTTTCCGTTGCTACCTACATCAAGTGACTGACCGGTCGGTCAGCCCAAAAGTGTCAAAGGGAGGTTGACGTGTTCGACAAGCAGAATGTTCGTGTTGAGATGGATGGCATGGTGGCCCTGGTCACGCTGGCCCGCCCGCCCGTGAATGCTCTCGACCGCCTGACCCGGCGCGAAATCATCGACATCTTCGACGAGATTTCGCAACGCGACGACGTACGTTGCGCCGTATTGACCGCCGCTGGCAACACGTTCTGCGCGGGCGCGGACCTCAAGGACCGTCCCGATCCTGCGAACCCCGGGGATTTCCTGGAACACAATCGCATGACCCGCGAGACCGGCAATGCCATCAAGGAATGCTCCAAGCCCGTGGTCGCCGCCGTCAATGGTGCTGCCCTTGGCGCCGGCCTTGGCCTGATGGCCGCCTGCGACATCTTTTATGCCTCCGAGAATGCCGTCTTCGGCATGCCCGAGATCAACGTCGGCCTCGCCGGCGGTGCCTCGATGCTGCATTCGCTGTTCGGCCGCTCCACCACTCGCCGGATGTTCTTCACCGGGGTTCGCCTGTCGGCAGCCGAACTCAAGGCCCGTTCGATCATCGAGGAAGTCACCACCCCCGAGGCTCTGATCCCGACCGCGATGGACGTCGCGCAGGAGATCGCCTCGAAGGCGCCGCTGGCAATCAACTACGCCAAGCAGGCCGCGAACATGGTCGAAAACATGCCGCAGCGCGATGCCTACCGCCTGGAACAGAACTACACGATGGCCCTGTCGCGCACCGACGACGCCAAGGAGGCCCGCATGGCGTTCCTGGAAAAGCGTACGCCTGTCTTCAAGGGGCGCTGACATGACGACGACACCAAAGGGTCTGACGGCGATCTTTCAACCCCGCTCCATTGCCGTTGTCGGCGCTTCCTCGAACCCGAACAAGACAGGCGGCCGGCCGGTTCACATGCTGATCAAGCACGGTTTCGCCGGCCATATCTGGCCTGTGAACCCCAACGCCACAGAGATCCAGGGCCTGCCCGCCTTCGCCACGCTCGACTCGCTGACCGGCGTGCCTGACCTGATCCTGGTCGCGGTGCCCGGAGCCGGCGCCGTTGCTGTTCTTGAAAAGGCCGCCGAGATGGGCGTGCCCGCAGCAATCGTTCTCAGCGCCGGGTTTGCCGAAAGCGGACCCGAGGGCCTCGCCCTCCAGTCCCGCGTAACCGAGATCGCCGCGCAGTCCGGCATGCGGATCGTCGGACCGAACTGCCTTGGCGCCATCGGCGTCCGCGAACGCGCCATCGGCACCTTCTCGATCGCGCTGGAACAGGAGATGCCGCGGGTCGGTGGGATCTCAATCGTTTCGCAAAGCGGCAACATCGGCAGCGCCGCACTACGCCTTCTGGGCGAGAGCGGTGCCGGTCTGGCGCGTTTCGTCGCCACCGGGAACGAGGCCGACGTTCAGGCCGCCGACGCCATCGAGTGGCTGGCCGACGACGATGAAACGCGGGTGATTCTCTGCTGCCTCGAAACCTGTCGGGACGCAGGCCGCCTGACCGCGGCGCTGGATCGCGCGCGCGCCGCGGGCAAGCCGGTGATCGCGCTGAAGATCGGCGTCTCCGAGGCTGGCCAGCAGGCGGCCATGTCCCACACGGGTGGCCTTGCCGGCAGCGACCGGGTCTATGACGCCGTCTTCGCCCGCCATGGTGCCGTGCGTGTGCATTCCCTGGAAGAGCTGGCCCAGGTCGGCGCCGCCGCCGAGGCCAAGGGTACCCGTCGCATCGGCAGCCAGCCTTCCGTCGCGGTGATCGCCGCCTCGGGCGGCTTTGGCGTGATGATGGCCGATGCCGCCGCCGCCAACGGACTGGCCGTGAATCCGCTGGGCGAGGCAGCGCGCAGGCGCATCAACACCGCCCTTCCACTCGCCTCGGCCACCAACCCCATCGACGCCACCGCGCAGATGTCCGCCGACCCCGATATCCTGGGAGAGTTGCTGGACGCGGTGATGGAGGACGAGGCCAACTCGACCCTCTGCCTGATGCTGGCCCTCAGCATGGAAATCCCGCGCCTGCGCTCGGTCTTCACCGCCGCCCTGGCGGAGGTGACCCGCCGCCATCCTGATCGGACCCTCGTGGCCTGCGTTTCAGGCCCGGCGGATGCGGTGCAAGAGCTGTCGAACCTTGGTGTTGTCTGCTTTCCCACGATCGACGCGGCCATGGCCGGCATCGCCGCGCTTGGACGCATGGAAGCCATCGCCCAGGAAACACGCGCCCGCCTGCCGGAGATCACCCCGGCCGAACTTGACGCCGACGCCTGCCGCAACGAAGCCACCGCCCGCGCCACGCTGGCACGTACGGGCCTGCCCTTCGCGCAGGACATCACCGCCACCACCGCAGACGAGGCCGCCAGGGCCGCTGAGAGCATGGGCAGTGCCATGGCGATGAAGATCCTGTCGCCCGACATCCAGCACAAATCCGACATCGGCGGTGTCGAACTGGGCGTGATCGGCGCCGAGGCCGCCCGCGCCGCCTTCGACCGGATCATCGCCGCCGCTGCCGAACACGCCCCGAAGGCGGCGATCGACGGTGTGCTGATCTCACCGATGACCTCGGGCGGGACCGAGCTGATCCTGGGCACCACCACCGATCCGACGTTCGGCCCGGTGGTCATGGTCGGCCTCGGTGGCATCTTCGCCGAGATCTTCGAGGATACCTCGCTGCGGCTGGCGCCGGTTTCGCGCGCGGAAGCCGCCGAAATGCTGCGCGAGCTGCGTGCCTTTCCGCTGCTCGACGGCGCCCGGGGCCGTGCCCCTGCCGATCTTGAGGTGCTGGAACAGGCCATCGTCGACCTGTCGATCTTTGCAGCGCGCCACGCGGACGAGGTGGCCGAGATTGACATCAACCCGCTTCTGGCCCGCCCCAAAGGTCAGGGTGCCATCGCCCTGGATGCACTGATCATCCCCACCGTTACCCCCCGCCAGGAGTCCGCCGAATGACGACTGCCCCCAAAGACCCCGGCGCCTATGGCGCCATGGCCCGCACGTGGCTACAGCAGAACCTCACCGGCAACCTGCGCACTGACCGGGTGCACGAAACGCCTGCCACCCTGGACGAGCTGAAGGCCTTCGAGGCTGCCATGCATCGCGCCGGCCTGGCCGGGATCACCTGGCCCAAGGCCTATGGTGGCCACGGCCTGACCCTGCGCGAGCACCTGGAAGCCAACCGCGAGATAGGCCTGGCACCGGCGCCCAATGCCGTGAACTCGATCGGCAAGGAACTGGCCGGCCCGATCATCCAGGCGGTCGGCACCGAGGAACAAAAGCTGGAATACCTGCCAAAGATCCTGACCATGGAAAACGTCTGGTGCCAGGGCTTTTCCGAACCGGGCGCGGGCTCCGATCTGGCCGCGCTGCGCACCCGTGCGGACCGCACTTCGGATGGCTGGGTGGTCAATGGCCAGAAGATCTGGACCTCCGGCGCGTCCAAATCACAGCGCTGCCTGCTGCTGGCCCGGACCGGCGTGAAAGAAGACCGCCACAAGGGCCTGGTCCTGTTCGCCGTGCCGATGGATACCCCCGGCATCGACACCCGCGAGATCCGCTCGATCGAGGGGCACCGCCATTTCTGCGAGGTCTTTTTCAATGACGTGGTCGTTGACGAGGCCAACATGCTGGGCGCGCCCGACGAAGGCTGGAGCGCGGCGACACGCGTCCTCTCCATCGAACGCGCCAGCAACCGCATGTACCGCTCCTGGCGGTTCGAAAGCGAACTGGACCATCTGATCACCGCCTGCCGCAGCGACGCCCGAACCTATGCGATCCTGCAAGGCTATGCCCGTGATCTGGCAGAGGTAAGGATAGAGATCGAGCTGCTGAAGGGCCACGTGGAAACCCTGGTCGAGGCGCTGTTGGCGGGCGAGGAGATCGGCCCGAGCGGCAGCCTGCCCAAGCTCTACTGGTCGGAGGCGCACCAAAAATTCGCCCGGATCGCGGCGGAAATCGTGGCGCGCTTCCCCACCGATGCGGGCCAGCCCCTGCTGGACGCCAAGGCCCGGATGGAGGCGATCTACCTCGCCAGCCGCGCCGAGACGATCTATGCGGGCACCACCGAGATCCAGCTCGACATCATTGCCAAGCGCATCCTCAACCTGAAGAAGGCGGCCTGACCCATGTTCGACGATCTCGACCCCAAGGATTTCGAGGAAACCGCCCGCGAGGTCATGGAAGCCTGCGCGGCGACCGATGACCTCGCCGCCCGGGCCTCTACCCTGGCCGAGGCCGGCCTGCTGGGCGTCATCGCGCCCGAAGCGGTCGGTGGCCTGGGCCTGCCCGCGCGTTTCGCGGTACCGATCCTGGAAGCCGCCGGGGCGGGCCTGCTGGCCTTCCCCCTGATCGAAGCCATGCTGCTGAGCGAGGCGCTGGCCCATGCGCACCCCGAGATGGCAAGTGCCCTGGTCTCGGGTGAGACCATCGCCACCATCGCCTGGCTGGGCACCGAGGCCGACGGCATCGTCGCCGGTGCGCCCAGGGGCGAAGGGGCTGAACACCTGCTGGTCTTCCGCGCTGATGGCTCTGCGGTGCTGACGGAAACCGCCGGATTGTCCGCCCAGCTTTCCGATCAGCTCGACACCGATTTCGCCTCGGCCACCCTGCGCCTGGCCGGCCCGCTGACCGGCCTTGAACTCAGCCCCGACGCCGTTGCAACGCTGAAGGACAACGCCCAGATCCTGCGTGCAGCCTTCATCGCGGGGTCGACCGCCAGCTGCCTCAAGCAGGCCTGCGACCTCGCCCAGGACCGGGTGCAGTTCGGCCGTCTGTTGTCGTCCTACCAGGCCCTGCGTCACCGTCTGGCGCGCGACCTGCTGGCGCTGGAAACGATGCGCATGGGCGTGACCCGCGCGCTCTCCAACCCGGGCGAGGCCGCCCCAATGGCCCGCCGGGCCGCCTGGCTGGGCGCCGCCCGGATGGGTCCGGCCTGCGCCGAAAGCGCCATCCAGGTTTTCGGCGGCATGGGCTTCACCTGGGAGGTGCCGCTGCACCGCCACCTGCGCCAGATGCGCACCCTGGCCATCCAGGGCCAGGCCGCCGCAAGTGTCTCTGCCCTGGCCGAGACGCTGATCTCCGGCTCCAGCAACCAATGGTACGAAGAGGTTCCCGATGTCGTCTGACAGCAAATCCGTTCTCATCACAGGCGCTGGCCACGGCATTGGCAAGGCAACAGCGCAGCTCATGGCCGCGCGGGGTTGGACCGTCGGCGTCAACGACCTGAAACCCGAGTTCGCCGAAGAAGCCGTGGCCGCGATCACCGCCGCCGGAGGCCGTGCCTTCCCCGTGGTCCAGAACGTATCGACCTACGATGGGATCGAAGCGGCGATCAACGCCGTGGTCTCGGAAACCGGCCGCCTCGACGGGCTGGTCAACAATGCCGCATGGGTCCGCTACCAGCCGATCCCCGACATCATGCCGGAAACCGTCGAGCGGATGCTGGCCGTCGGTTTCACCGGGGTAATCTGGGCGACACAGCTTGCCGCGGCCGCCATGGACGAAACGCGCGGCGGTGCAATCGTCAACGTCGCCTCCGCCGCGGGCTTCCGTTCGGCGCCGCGCTCGATGGTCTATTCGGGCATCAAGGCGGGCGTCATGGGCATGACACGCGCCTCGGCCGTCGAACTGGGGCCCCGCAATATCCGCGTCAATGCCGTAGCTCCTTCTGCCGTGCCGACCGAAGGCACCGCCAAGCACCGCTCGGCCGAGCGGGACGCCAAGCGGATCGCCGACACGCCACTGGGTCGCCTCGGAACGGTCGAGGACATCGCCCGCGCCATCGGATACCTGCTGGGCGAGGAAAGCGACTTCATCACCGGCCAGGTCCTGTCCGCCGACGGCGGCATCGGCATCGCCATCACCTGAGGCCGCGACATGGGGGGAGACATGCAGGAGCAGCGGTCAAAAGTGGCGCTGGTGACGGGCGGAGCCTCGGGCATCGGCTGGGCGATCTGTGCCCGGCTGGCCCGCAAAGGATACCGCGTGGCGCTGGCTGACGTCGACCGCGCCAAGGCCCGCACCGCGCTTGGCACGCTGGGCTCGCAGCACGTCGACTTCCATGTCGACCTGACCGGCAAGGGCCAGGCGCGCCTGCTGCCGGATCGGGTCATGAAGGCCATGGGGCGGCTGGACCTGGTGATCAACAACGCCGGCATGACCGACAGCTCCGGGCGGGGCATTGCCTGCCTGCCTCAGGCCGATTTCGCGCGCCTCGTCGACCTGAACCTCGTCGCGCCAGAGCAGATCTGCAAGTCCGCCTGCGAACTGCTGCCCGAGGGCGGGCGGATCATCAATCTCTCGTCCGGCGCGGCCTATCGACCGCTGGCGCTGCGCGGGCCCTACAGTGCGACCAAGGCGGCAGTCACCGCGCTGACTGCCGCGCTTGATGCCCGTATCGCCCAACGCGGCATTCGAGTCAGTGCCGTCGCCCCCGGCTACACCCTGACCCCGCTGGTCGAGGAGCTGGCTGCCGCCGGTCGCGTCGACCTTGACCAGGTGGCCGCAGGCATTCCACTGGGCCGCATCGCCCTGCCCGGCGACATCGCCTCAGCCGTGGCCTTTCTGGCCTCGCCCGGCGGGGCCGCCCTCGGGGGGCAGACGCTGGTGGTGGATGGCGGCGGGCAGCTGGGCACCGCCCCAGATACCACCTGGCCACAGATTGGCAGGCATGCGCAGGGCGCGACGCTGCTGATCACCGATCAGCGGCTGAACGAGATCGAGGCCGACCTGCGCGCCAGTGCCCTGCCGACGGGGTTGCCCCTCGGCTGCGTCATCGACGCCCGGGGCCTGCAACGCGGGGAGCCCGCCGCCGCGGCCCTGACGCGCCTGCACGCCCTGGCCCGCGCCTGTGCCGGTCATGCCGCGCGCAGCACCGATTTTTCCCTGCTGGTCGTCTCGGCACAAGACGACACGCCCGCCGGACACGCCGCGACAGCCGCCACCGCGATGCTGGTGCGCACCCTGGCACTGGAATGGGCCCCGGCCCGGATTCGGGTGAACGCGCTGATCTGGCGCGGCACGCCGGACGAAACGCTTGGCAGTCTCTGCCGCTTCCTCTGCTCATCGGAAGCGGCCCTCGTGACGGGGCAATGCCTGGAGGGCGGCCCCTCGCCCCCGTAGAGACACCTGATCGGAACTGAGGCCCGCAGGGGGCACGACAGAAACTCACGCATAATTCGATGGGAGGCGAACATGCGATACGTCCTTGAAAGACTTGAAGACTACATCGCCGGGCTTGTGACCGGGGCGATCGGCACCTTCATCATCATCGAGGGGCTCAGCTACCGCATGGGCTCTCTCCACAGCATGGGGCCGGGCTATTTCCCGGTGATCCTTGGCGGGATCATGGTGTTGCTGGCGCTGTTCATGGTCCTTTCGGCCCAGCCGGAGAAAATGGCGCAGATCGGACCCGAAGACGGGCAACTGCGCGGCATGGCCTTTCTGGCCGCGGCCTTCGTGGGCTTCGCCCTGACGGTCGAGAACCTCGGCATGTTGGCCTCGGTCGCCATCGCGGTCTTCCTGGCCTCGCTGGCGAACCGCAAGACATCCCTCATCACCGCGCTGATCCTCGCCGTAGGCACCGCCGTCGTCTCGGCGCTGGTGTTCCGCGTCGGCCTTGGCCTCCAGATCAAGGCATTCTGACATGTCCACACTGATCAACGACCTCGCCCTGGGCCTCAGCGTTGCCGCATCGGTCGGCGGGCTGCTCTATTGTTTCCTGGGGGTCTTCCTCGGCACCGTGATCGGCGTGCTGCCGGGGATCGGCATCATGGCCACCCTCGCCATGCTGATGCCCATCACCTACCACATCGACCCCAACTATGCGCTGATCATGCTGGGCGGCATCTACTACGGCGCCTCCTATGGCGGCTCCACCGCCTCGATCCTGATGAACCTGCCGGGCACTGCAACCTCTGCGGTGACCGGCCTGGACGGCTACCCGATGGCCCAGCAGGGCCGTGCGGGTCAGGCGCTCTTCATGACGGCGATCGCTTCCTTCGTGGGGTCGCTCTTCGGTGTGCTGCTGCTGGTTACGCTTTCCGTCCCGCTGTCGCGCGTCGCGCTCAAGTTCGGCCCGCAAGAGTATGTCGCACTGATGGCCCTGGGCCTGATCGCGGCCTCGGTCATCGGATCGGGGCGCACCGTGCGCTCGCTGGCGTCGGTCTCCCTCGGTCTGGCCCTGGGCCTGATCGGGCTGGACCTCAACAGCGGCGTGGCGCGGTTCACCTTCGGTCAGACCGTGCTCTTTGACGGGCTGCCGCTGGTCGCCGTGGCCATCGGCCTGTTCGGCCTGCCCGAGATCATCGCCAACGCCGGGCGCACCACCACGCCCAAGGTGAACCAGGACAAGATCCGTCTGCGCGACATGCTGCCCACCCGATCCGACTGGCGCCGCTCCGGCATGCCGATGGTGCGCGGATCCGGCATCGGCGCTTTCTTCGGCGCCCTGCCCGGCACCGGCGGCCTGGTCGCCACCTTCGTCTCCTACGCGGTCGAGGCCCGTTGCAGCCGCCACCCCGAGGAGTTCGGCAAGGGCGCCATCGAAGGCGTCGTGGCCCCCGAGGCGGCCAACAACGCCGCGGTCCAGGCAGCCTTCATCCCGACCCTCAGCCTGGGCATCCCGGGTGATCCGGTGATGGCGATCATGCTGGGCGTGATGATGGTCCACGGTATCCTGCCGGGCCCGGACGTAATCCAGACCTCTCCCGACCTGTTCTGGGGTCTGATCGTCAGCTTCGTAATCGGCAACCTGATGCTGCTGGTGCTGAACCTGCCTCTGGTCGGCCTGTGGGTGCGGATGCTGCGCATTCCCTACACCCTGCTGTTCCCGGTCATCGTCGCACTGACCTGCATCGGGATCTACAGCGTCAACTACCAGGTGACGGATGTTTTCGTGCTGCTGGCCTTCGGCTTCCTCGGGTTGGGCATGAAGGCCCTGCGCTTCGAAGTTGCGCCGCTGCTTCTGGGCTTTGTCCTGGGTCCGATGATCGAGGAGTACTTCCGCCGCGCCCTGATCGTGTCCGGCGGGGACATGATGTCCTTTCTGGACCGCCCCATCGCGGGAACGATCACCGTGATCACCGGCGCCTTGCTGGTCTGGGCCCTGGCCAATGCCGCCTGGAAGCAGCTCCGCCCACGCAACCGCCGGAGCAGCAATGCCTGAAGCGCGCTCTGACCTCTCGGTGGACGGGCTGACCGTCCACCGCATCTCGACCGCTCCGGCCGACCTAGGGGAAAGTCCGCTGTGGATGGACGACACCCTGTGGTGGATCGACGGCGTGGCGGGACGGATTCACTGCCTTGACGGACGCGCATTCGACCTGGGTGGCCACATCGGTGGCATCGCCCCGGCCTCTGGCGGGGGGCTGATCTTGTCGCGTGATCACGAGGTCCTGCGCTTCGATCCCGCGACCGCAGAGACCACGTCCTTGCTGACGTTGGCGGGCGCGGACCCCCTGATGCGACTGAACGACGTAAAGCTGGACCGGCAGGGGCGTTTCCTCTGCGCCGGGATGGGACGCGACGGCACCGGGCGCGGCGCCCTGCACCAGCTCGACGGCGTGGGCCGGCACCGGGTGCTGCACCGGGGTATCCGGATCGGCAACGGCCTCTGCCTCTCGCCCGATGGCACAACGCTCTACCTGGCCGATACGCCGGAACGCAGCATCCTGGCCTGCGACTACACCCCCGAAACGGGCAAGACCGGACCCTTCCGGTTGCACGTGGACACCGGCCAACACGGCTCCGGCGTCGATGGCGCGACGGTGGATGCGGCGGGCAACCTCTGGGCCGCGATGATCCACAGCGCGCAGATCGCCTGTTTCGCGCCGGATGGCCGCCTGATCCGCCAGGTCCCGGCCCCCACCGACCTGCCCAGCAGCCTGGCGTTCGGTGGCCCCGCCCGCGACCGGCTGTTCGTCACGTCCATCCGCGATTCCGGCACCGGCAGGGCCGTCTCCTCCCATCCCGACGGAGGCCATGTCTTCGCCCTCGACGGTCTCGGCGCTGCAGGCTTGCCAGAGGCCGTCTTCACGCCCCATTCCGAAGGAACAGTCCCATGAACGACGCAACCGCAGAGACCTTCGGCCCGCTCGCCGGGCTGCGTGTCCTCGACATCGCCACCATCATCGCCGCGCCCTTCGCCGCCTCGCTGCTGGCCGATTTCGGCGCCGAAGTGACCAAGTTCGAGATCCCCGGCCAAGGCGACGGGCTGCGCGCCTTCCCGCCCTTCCGGGATCAGAAGTCCCTGTGGTGGAAGGTCACCAACCGCGGCAAGCGCTACGGCACACTGGACCTGCGCCGCCCCGAGGGGCTGGAGGTGATGAAACGCATGATCGCCCAGACCGACGTGCTGATCGAGAACTTCCGCGCCGGTACGCTGGCCCGCTGGGGTCTCGACCGTGAGACCCTGTGGGCGATCAATCCGAACCTGGTGATCCTGCGCGTCACCGCCTTCGGCCAGACCGGTCCGCGCGCCAACCAGGGCGGCTTTGCCCGCATCTTCGAGGCCATGGGCGGGCTGACCCATATCACCGGCATGGCCGATGGCGACCCGGTCCACCCCGGCTATCCCATCGCGGATGCCTTCGGCGGGCTCTTCGGTGCCTTCTCGATCATGGCCGCGCTCTATGGCGTGGTGAAGAACGGCACCAAGGGCGAAGAGATCGACCTGGCCCTGACCGAAGCCACCTTTCGGCTGCTGGAAAACCTGGCCATCGAATACGACCAGCTGGGCCAGGTGCGCGCACGCGACGGCAACAACAACCAATACACCGCCCCCGCCAATGTCTTCCGCACCTCCGACGGGCGCTTCGTCACCGTCACCGGCTCCACCAATTCGATGTTCGCCGCGAACATGCGCGCCATCGGCCGGGACGAGCTGATCGAGGATCCGCGCTTCAAGACCAACCGCGACCGGATGGAGTACCGCCAAGAGCTGGACGGCATCTTCCGCGACTACATGGACAGGCACACCCTGGACGAGACGCTGGCGGACTTCACCCGCGAAGGCGGCGCGATCGGGCCCATCTACTCGGTAGAGCAGATCTTCGAGGACCCACAGGTACAGGCCCGTGAGGTGGTCACCCCGGTGAAGGACGAGGACTTCGGCACGGTCCGCATGCAGAACGTCGTGCCCCGATTGACCAACAACCCCGGCCAGATCCGCTGGGCCGCGAAATCCCTGGGTGCAGATACCGACTCCATCCTGAAGGACCTCGGCTATTCGCCCGAAGACATCGCCCGCCACCGCGCCAACGGCATCATCTGACCTCAGCCCCGAGAGGACACCATGGATACTCTGACCCAGCCGCTCGTCCGCAGCGTCACCGAAGACGGCATTGCCACCCTGACCATCGACCGCCCACCGGCAAACGCCCTGTCCCAGGACCTGCGCGCGGCAATTCTGGCCGCATTGGACCACGCGGCGGCCGATACCGGCGTCGAAGGGGTCATCCTCGCCTGCGCCGGCAAGACCTTCATCGCCGGCGCCGAGATTTCCGAACTCGGTCTGCCGCTCTCGCCCACGCTGCCCGAAGTGCTTGAACGCATCGAGGGGCTGGGCAAGCCGGTCGCCGCGGCGTTGCACGGCACCGCTCTGGGCGGCGGTTTCGAGGTGGCGCTGGCCTGCGGTCTGCGCGTGGCGCGCGCCGACAGCAAGATCGGCCTGCCCGAGGTGCGCCTTGGCATCCTGCCCGGATCCGGCGGTACCGTCCGCGCCACCCGCCTGGCGGGCGCCGAAGTGGCCCAGACCCTCGCGGGCAGCGGAGAGATGATGCCCGTCGAAACCGCGCTGACCCATGGCCTCGTCGACGAGGTGGTGCCGGGCGATCCTGTGGAGGCCGCCGCCGCGCGCCTGCGCGCCTTGATCGCGGACGGCACCCCGCCCGCACTGGTGCGCAACCGCATGCCCGCCATCGCCGCCGATACCGACCAGCTGGAGTTGCTGGCCGCCGCGCAGCAGCGCAAGCTGCGCGCGCCCACGCCGCGCGTGGTGTTGCAGTCCATCCTCAACGCCCAGAGCCTACCCTTCGACGAGGCGCTGACCAAGGAGCGCGAGATCTTTCTCGACGCCGTTGCCTCGCCCACCTCGGCGGCGCTGCGCCACCTGTTCTTCGCCGAACGCGCTGCGGCGAAATCCGGGATCGACCGCTCCGTCGCGGCGCGCGGCATCTCTTCCGTCTGCGTCATCGGCGCAGGGACCATGGGACGCGGAATTGCCATGGCCTTTGCCGATGCGGGCTTCTCCGTCACCCTCTGCGACCTGTCCCAGGACGCCTTGGACGCCGCGCTGGCAGCGATCGGAACGCTCTACGACGGCATGGCCGCCAAGGGTCGCATCGCCGCCTCCGACGCCGAGGGCCGCAAGGCCCGGATCGCGACCACCACCGACCTGGCGACCCAGATCGACTGTGACCTGTTCGTCGAAGCCGCGTTCGAGGACATGGGCGTGAAGAAATCACTCTTTGCCCAGCTCGATGCCGTGGCGAAACCCGGCGCGATCCTGGCGACCAATACCTCCTATCTGAACGTGAACGAGATCGCTGCGGCCACCTCTCGCCCGCAGGACGTGCTGGGCCTGCATTTCTTTTCTCCGGCCAACATCATGAAGCTGCTTGAGGTCGTCCAGACCACAGCGACCGCGCCGGACGTGCTGCAGACCGCCAGCCTGCTGGCCAAGCGACTGAACAAGCAGGCCGTGACGGTCGGCGTCTGCCGCGGCTTCGTCGGCAACCGCATGCTGCAAGCCCGCAACCGCGCCGTGCCGCAACTGTTGTGCGAAGGCGCGACACCTGCCCAGATCGACGAGGCGTTCCGCGCGCTCGGCTGGCCCATGGGCCCGTGCGAGGTGCAGGACCTTTCCGGCCTCGATATCGCCTGGCGGATGCGCAAGGCCGAAGGGCTGAGCGAACCCGTGGCCGATACGCTCTGCGAACGCGGGCGCCTGGGCCAGAAAGCGGGCAAGGGCTGGTACGACTACGTCGACGGCAAAAAGCAGCCCTCTGACGAAGTGTACGAGGTGGTCGCCGCGATCGCCACGGGTCAGGGCATCCGCCAGCGCCAGATCACTGCAGAAGAAATCATCGCCCGCACCCATGACCCGATGATTGCCGAGGGCGAGGCCCTGCTGGCCGAGGGCATCGCCCGCAGCCGCGACGACATCGACGTGGTCTGGGTCAACGGCTACGGCTTTCCGCGCGCCCTGGGCGGCCCGATGTACTGGGATGCGAACGGGAGGCCCAAGGCGTGAGCAAGATCACCGAAATTCGCAGCGAAGAGGCCCGGCCAGGCATCCTCCAGATCACCCTGGACGGTGCCGCGACCCGCAACTCCATCGGGCGCGACCAATACGATGCCCTGCGCGCGGCGCTGGTCGACGCCGGCACCCGGACAGACCTGCGCGCCGTGGTTCTGACCGGCGCCGGGGGCTTCTTCAGCTCGGGCGGCAATGTCTCGGCGCTCAAGCAAGGTCGCGCCCTGCCCCTGTCGGAAGTGATGAAGAACACCGATTCCTTAGGTGCGATGATCCTGGCGCTGCGCAACTGCCCTCTGCCGGTGATCGGCGCGGTCGAGGGGGGTGCGGCGGGCCTCGGCCTGGCGCTGGCTCTGTCCTGCGACATGCTCGTGGCGTCGGAGACCGCGAAATTCACCGCCGCCTACGTCAAGATCGGCCTCACACCCGACGGCGGCACCACCCATTTCCTGCGCGAGGCCCTGCCACGCCAGCTGGTCAGCGAAATGTGCCTGCTGGGGCGCCCCATGCCCGCCACCCGCCTGCACCAGGCCGGCACCATCAACACCCTCGCCCCCGAGGGCGGCAGCCTTGAGGCCGCGATGGAGCTGGCCATCGACTGTGCCCGCGGCCCCCGCACTGCCATGGGCGCCATCAAGGCCGAGATCGAGGCCGCACCGCTGAACGGCCTGGCCGCCCAGTTGGACCTCGAGGCGCGTGGCATCAACGCCGCCCGCTACGGTGACGAGGCAGGCGAAGGCCTTGCCGCCTTCCTGGAAAAGCGCGCGCCCAATTTCTCGCCGAACGACCGAGAAGGAGACAGCCGATGATCCGCGACCCCAAAGCTCTCGACGCACTGATTTCCGGCGTGCATGACTGGGTGCGCAGCACCGCCCACCCCGCCGAAGACCTCGTTGACGAGCGTGACGAGGTGCCGGCCGAAATCGTCGCCGACATGGCCGAGCGCGGCTATTTCGGCTGGTCCATTCCCGAGGAATATGGCGGCCTTGGCCTGACCACCGAAGAACTGGTCATGGGTGCGATGGAGCTGTCGCAATGCGCCGTGGCCTTTCGCGCCCGGGTCGGCACCAACACCGGCATCGGCTCCGAGGCGCTGGTGGCAGATGGCACCGACTGGCAGAAACGGACCTACCTGCCGCTGCTGGCAAAAGGCGAGATGACGGGCAGCTTCGCGCTGACCGAACCCGAGGCCGGATCGGACGCCTCGGCGCTGACGACCTCTGCTCGGCGCGATGGTGATGACTACATCCTGGACGGGATGAAGTGCTACATCACCAACGCGCCGATTGCCGACCTGTTCACCGTCATGGCCCGCACCGCCCCCGACACGCCCGGCGCACGCGGCGTGTCGGCCTTTCTGGTGGAACGCACCATGCCCGGCCTGACCACCTCGGCGGGCTACAAGATGATGGGCCAGCGTGGCTCGCCCGTCGGCGAAGTGCATCTGGACGGCGTCCGTGTCCCCGCCCGCAACCTGATCGGCGGAGAAGAGGGTCAGGGCTTCCGCACCGCGATGAAGGTGTTGAACAAGCAACGCATCCACCTGGCCGCACTTTGCACCGGCCCGGCGATCCGAATGCTGGACATGGCGATGCATCACGCCGAAAGCCGCCACCAGTCCGGCCGCGCCATCGCCGATTTTCAACTGGTCGCCGCCCTGCTGGCCGATTGCCGCACCGATATCGAGGCCGCCCGCGCCCTGGTCCTGCAAACCGCCCGCGCCCGGGACCAGGGGCGCGACATCGCGCTCGAGGCCTCGATCTGCAAGTACTTCGCCTCCGAGGCCTGCGGCCGTGTTGCGGATCGCTGCGTGCAGGTGTTCGGCGGTGCAGGCTACGTGGCCAACCACAGCAGCATTGAGCGCTATTACCGCGATATTCGGCTGTTCCGCCTCTACGAGGGCACCAGCCAGATCCACCAGCTCAACATCATGAAACAGATGCGCCGCGCCCGGGCGTAGCCGCGACAGAAAGGACACCCCACATGCAGTGCCAATGCATCCAGCACTTCGGCCAGCCGCTGATCCAGGACGAACGCCCTGACATGACCCCGACCGGAACCGAGGTGATCCTGGAGGTCACGGCCGCCGGCGTCTGCCACACCGACCTGCACATGCGCGAAGGCGGTGTCGACCTGGGCCGTGGAGAGCGCCTGAACTACGCGGATCGCGGTATCAAGCTGCCACTGACCGTAGGGCATGAAACGGTGGGCCGCGTGATCGCTGCCGGTCCCGACGCGGGCGAGATCGACATGACCCGCAACTACGTCGTCTTTCCCTGGTGCGGCTGCGGTGCCTGCGACGTCTGCCGCCAAGGAGATGAGAACCTCTGCGCCACACCGCGCTACCTGGGCATCCACGTGGATGGCGGCTATGCCACCCAGCTGCGGATCGCCCATCCCCGCTACCTGTTCGACATCGGCGACCTGGACCCGGCGCGTGCCGCTCCGCTGGCCTGC
This sequence comes from Pseudooceanicola sediminis, assembly GCF_003575965.1. Classification (GTDB taxonomy): domain Bacteria; phylum Pseudomonadota; class Alphaproteobacteria; order Rhodobacterales; family Rhodobacteraceae; genus Pseudooceanicola; species Pseudooceanicola sediminis. Next base: position 128,205 of record NZ_QWJJ01000007.1, read on the forward strand.
TCGGGGCTGACGACGTTCTCGGCACTGAAAAAGCTGGGGGACAGCTATTTCGACCAGCCGCCGCTGCTGATCGGTGCCGGCGGCCTGGGCTTGATGTGTATCCGGCTCCTGGCCGCTCTGGGCGCCAAGGCCCCTGTCGTGGCCGACATCGACCCGGCCAAACGCGCCGCCGCGCTGGAGGCTGGGGCTGCCGCCGTGATCGACCCCGCGTCGCCCGATGTCCTGTCCGAGATCGCCAGTGCCTGCGGCGGCACCCCGCCCCGCGCCATTCTTGACTTCGTCGGTGCCGAGGCAACTGCCAAGCTCGCCTTCAACGCTCTGGCGCGCAATGGCAAGCTGGTCACAGTCGGCCTCTTCGGCGGGGCGGCCCCCTGGTCTCTGCCCATGATCACCCTGAAATCCGTACATATCATGGGCAGCTACGTCGGCTCCCTGACCGAGTTCGCCGAGCTGATCGAGATCGCCCGCAGCGGCGCCATCGATGCGATCCCCAGCACCGTCTTCCCGCTCGACAAGGCCGAAGAGACGCTCAACCTGCTGGAAGAGGGCAAGATCGTCGGGCGCGCGGTCCTGTCCCCGGCAACGCAGGTTTAAAAGGCTAGAAGTGTAAATGGCTATGCCGGGCACGTTTTCTCGTTCTCGGCATCACCCCGGTTAACCATGACGCGCTGCCAAGACAAGGCCACCCAAGGCGGCTCAATCGGAACCACTGAAGATTCAGGTTGGCGGAGGGGATGGGCCCGACGTCGAACCTTCTCCACCCTGCAAGACATTGAAAAGGCTGGAAGGTCCGTTACGTTGAAAGCTCAGATACTGGCTCATCCCCGAGAAGTAGACTTCGCAGTCGGTCAAGTACGCATACACCATTTGCCACATCAATGCTTGCAGTCTCCAGGATTGTCTCGTGACCGGTTATTCGGTGTCGAGCGTGAACAAGCTCTGTTGCACCCAGCCCCGGATGATGAGGATACAGAAGGGTAAGACGCGGCGCGCGGTAAAGCTGCGCATAGGCCATCATCTGGTAGACATCGCCTTGTGAGACGCCCTGTTTTGGATCGTCGATCCGGGAGGAGATCTTCTTCCACTTGGTGTCAATTACATGAGTTACGGTGCCAGCACGGCGGATCAGGATATCTGGCTTAGTCTGGAAGAGCCCTCGCTCGGTCGATTCTGCGGAAAGGCAGAACAGACGCCCGCCCTGAAGGGAAACCGTCAGGTCCGCCCCAGCCAGTGCCCGGGAAATCAGACGCCCGACATATTCCTCGAACAGTGTGTTCATCTCAAACAGCAGCGCTGTTCCCTGCCCCGCGCCACCAGTCGTCGTCTGATATCGGCCCTCTAGGAAGAGACGGGCCATGCTCAGAAGCTCCCGCCACCGGCGATTGGTACGGTCGATCACCACGTCATCCCACCGCAATTCCGAGGGCGAAATATCCGCGATGTCCGCATACACAAAAGCCAGTTCTCGTAGCCACTGTTGATTTCCCGTACTCCGAGACCTCCGAGAAAGGTGCAACACGGCGGCTTTCATGATCCGATTCAACGACGTGTCTTCCGACAAGACGTCAAATCGGCATGCGAGACGGGAAGGATTGACTGCGTATCGCGTGAACTGGCGTGCTACGTCCAACCTGCCGCGCAAGGCGGAAAGATCGTCCTCTTGCTCGACATAGCGGCGCGGCATTCCTTTCCGGACGGCCTCGGTAAGTTTGTCGCAAAAGATCCGGATCAGGATTTCAAGTAAGGTTTCTCGCTGCCACGCTAATTCTGTTATCGATCCGAGATCGAGTTTCAGATTTAGAGCGACGGCCAGCATGTGGATCAGACGTTTCCTGATCGCCGCATTCTGCTGTTCGACATTCCCTGTCGTCCCTACGTCAATCTTGGGCAGGATCTCGAGACTACAATTCGCGGTGGCCAAGATACCGACGACACCTCTTGCGCGCAGAGCATGCCGTCCATGCTCGAGCACCCCGCTGCCGCCCTTTCCAGCGAAGGGTGAGCGCCTGGCCAAAGCCGCAAGCTGATCCGCGAAATGTGCTGGGATTTGCCCGTCATCGTCACCATAGGCGAGCTTCTCCCATTCGCGAACGGTATAGGATTGCATCAAGCCTCAAACTCCGAAAAGTCGAAGTCTGCCTTCACGTTCCAACGAAATTTGTCACCGTTGATGTCATCTTCGGGCATCCCCTTCGGTGGCTTAAGGCCGGCAGATTCAAGGAAGTGTTCTTTGGCCATTCCCGGTCCGTCACCCAACACCGCGGCGACCTTGGCCCAATCCTCGTAGAAGTACTCAGCCAACAAAGGGATTACCTTGTGGCGCATTACGTCTTCTACGTCCGCCCGACTGTGGCAGCTGGTAAAATAGGCATGTCCTATCTGATGTTCGCGATCAAACAGATATTCGATGCGCTCATTGATCGTTGACAGAAGAGCGCGAAGGTTGATGCCGCCGACATCCTCAGAAAGAACTGTCGGGTCGGGCATCAACTCCTGAAACGTGAAACGGCGGCGCAACGCTGTGTCGAGCAGTGCGATGGAGCGATCCGCTGTGTTCATCGTACCCACGATGTGTAGATTGGGCGGCACCCCAAATCGCTTCTTGGAATATGGCAGTTGAACACGAACTTCATTCTGCGCGCCCAATCGTTTGTCCTGTTCAAGCAAAGTGATGAGTTCGCCGAAAACCTTGGAAATGTTCGCGCGGTTGATCTCGTCGATGATCAGAACATAGTCCCGGCCCACTTTGCCTCGGAGAGATGTGTCTTCGCCGAAAGTGATCTCTTCAAGCGCATCCCAATCGATTAACGACTGGTTCAGCTTGTAGACCGAATGTCGCCTGAACCCATTGGGGTAAAATCTGCTGCGATCGGTTCCCTCATCGCTGCGCCAGAGCCACTCCATTTTGCGCCGGTGGAGGTGATAGGTCGCATCAGGATCGAAGTAATACTCACCAGAAACCTGGCCGAATGCCTGGATACGGTCACGACCATCCGAAATCACGACATAGTCGCCCACTTGCATATCAGCCCTAAAAGAGAAGGTGCAGACGATGTTTCCGTCATGACCACTGGCTTCTGGGTTCTTCTTCGACCTCCATTCAGCGAAAATCTCGTTGAATTCGTCAAACCGCTCATCAGACCAATCGATGTCTTCGCCCCACCCAAGATGGATCAGATCGTTATCGAGGCCATATCGGATCCTTTCATCTTCGACATGTCGTCTGCCAAGAGCTACCTTAAAAACGCGCGCAGAACGGTCTAGGCGTTGCGTTCCAGCGCTTTCGCCCTGATCAAGCCTTGCACGTTCACTGATCCGTTTGAAAATACCCTCATGGCATTTCAGCCGAAAGCCCGTTCCGCCCGCTGTTTCATCAGGACCTTCAAGGTCATCGTCGCCGGTACTCGGCCGCATGCCCTCGACGAATTCTTCGTATGACAAGGATTGATGAAAGGTCAGGAACTCTATTCGCCCCTCATTCGCGAGACGCCGATACTCAGCAGTTAATGCGTCTCTATCATCTTTGAGCACCGCAGCGGACTCGGCTCCGACACAGAGCCGCACCGCTTCCCATGCAGTCTGATACGTCTTGCCCGTGCCCGGCGGGCCATAGAGGATCAAGTTTACGGCGGAAGGCGAAGCTGCATTGTTTGTGTCGGTCACGGTGTCCGCCTCCGGTTGGGAATTGAGCGTATATGTAAATATGGTCGAGCTGCTTGGGTTTGGCTCGGTACTTGTGGGCGGCGGAACCTGCGCAAGATTCTGCAACTTTTCACCGCCCAAGGCCTGGCAGATGTTCGGGAAGGCGTCCTTCAGCCCAATTGCCGCTGCAAGGTCGCCCGCGCGGATGGAGACCTCCCTGGCTGCATTTTCCCGGGCAGGTTCGATGAAATAGTTCAGGGCGCAGAGTCTGATCCGATCAGCGCCTTCCATCAGGTGCTCGTAGCGTTCAGGTCGCTCGATCGGCTGATCGTTTTGGTCAATGATAATGAAACCGGCGTTGTGAAGACGCGCAGCAGCATCCGACTTCTGTCCCCAACCGCCGTTTAGCTCTGTCTTGTTCAGAATGAAACCAATCAGCGACTTAGTTGGATAGACGCGATTTTCGCGCTCACGGGTGGAACGTACCCAATAATCACGCGGTTCCCCAAATGCACTAAAGATTTCGCGATGAGCTCCATCCTTACGGAAACTGTCATAAGCATCCATCGCGGCTTCGATCTCACGTCGACTTAAACCGCCCTCAACACTGCGTATTGCCTGAACCTCGGAATACCATTTGAGAAACTTCTCCAATTCTTGCTGAGTTTCAACAAACACACTCATTTGCTGCCCCGGATATATTCGGGATCCTTTGAATTTGTAGGCGGAACTCTGAAATTGACGATCTGTTGGTTCTGACGCCAAAAATGAGGTCACTTGCGCCCAGGGCAATTCCGCCCCTGCAGGCCTACTCTCGCAAACGATCTTGACCTGGTGGGCATAGCCACGAGATTTTGTGTCATTGATTTCGACTGCGAAAACCCTGTCAGACTGAGTTTTGAATACAATAGCCTTGGTCGCGCGCGCAGTGGAGCTTAAACGTGTTAGACGGCCTGCATCTGCTAGCGATTGCACGAAATTCAGAGCATCTTCACTGTTCATATAGTTCCCCAGAACGTTTCGAGAGCACACAGTGTATTCACCAGCTGCATTTGCTCAACAGTATTGCACTTAGCCTCACGCAATCGCGGCGCTCCAAATACCAATGCGAGGCCCTTGGCGCGTGACACCGCGACATTGATGCGGTTCAGCGAAAACAGAAACTCCATCCCGCGCGAGGTTTCTTCGGCGGAAGATGCAGTCATGGACACCAGGCAAACTGGCGCCTCTTGCCCCTGAAACTTGTCCACGGTTCCAACGCGGACGCTTGAAGGAAGCGCATCGCGGAGCGCGTTTACCTGAGCGTTGTACGGAGCGACGACAATGATGTCCGTCTCGCGCATCGGCCGCGTGCTGCCGTCCTTCTCCTTCCAGCTGCTGTCAAGGAGGTCAGTGACGGTTTTGCCAATAGCGGCGACTTCTTCCTGTGCGATCTGTGCATTGCCCTCATGCGGAACCGGCACCCAGAAAGCTCCGGCTTCGGGAAGCGCCGTGCCTGTCACGCATTGGTTAGCCGTATCAGGATGGCTGCTCAGTCGGCCTTCATACACCTGTTCCGAGACAAACCGACAGACCTCCGGATGCATGCGCCGGGATGTGGGAAGGAAGATGCCCCGCTCGGCTGGAACCGTCGCATGCTCACCGAGCATCCAATCCAGGCATGACAGGTTCGCAGGCTCGAGATGTGCCCCTTGGATGACCTGCGGCAACTGCCGCGGGTCGCCCACAAGTACGATGTTTCGCGCGGCACGCCCCATGGCGGCCATGTTGGCAAGTCCGACCTGGCCTGCCTCGTCCACGAACAGCCAATCAAAGGCCTGAACATTTTCGTCGCGCGAGAAGAACCACGCGGTGCCGCCCACGACATGCCCGCCGTTGGCGGCCTCTGCGTTGTCGGTCGTACGATGAACATCGCAATCTTCCGGATAACCATCCTCGCTGCCAGAAACCTTGTGCACGAGTTCGAGATTGATCGGCAGGTCTTCGTCTTCCAACGCTGAAAGACAGCCCATCAGCACATTCCTGATAGCCTCGTGGCTGTTGGATGCGACGCCGACGCGATGGCCCTTGCGCACCAAAGACAGGATCGCGCGTGCACTCACATAGGTCTTGCCGGTACCAGGTGGCCCCTGAATCGGCAGGACAGTTTCATCCATGTCATTCACCACGGCAATAGTGCCCTCTACAGGGTCTGCCCCGCCCAAAAGATCGCCTCGTGGGCCAGAGCCCAGACGCGGTGCAGCGCGCGACAGCAGGTCGTCCACCGCCGTGTACCGGCGCGCGCCGCACTGATCGGCGATCACATCGCGCAAAGCACCGGCAATGACACCCGTCTGGATCGGCCAGTCCGGATGCAGCGTCAGTTGATCCGCCAAGAGGTCGGCTTTGCCTGGACCTGCCTTGACCGTGATCTGACGAGCGCGGCGATCCATGGACTCGATCCCGACAGTAGTAGGAGGGCTGTCAAACACCGGAACCGTCGCTTTCTTGCCGCTCCGCAGTTTCGTTTCCTGTTCGGGATAGGTGTATCGGCGCGCGAAGGAACGCTTGACGGGTTCGACAGGACCTGCTGCTTCGAGCCCTCCAAGCGCATCGAGATCGTCGAGCAGATCATCTTCGTCCTTCGCAGCACTATCGAACACGGCCCATTGCGCGGGCTTAACCTCGCGGCTGTGAAAGACGCCTAGGTTAAACAGCATATCCTGCCGCGCCTCGGGCAAGCCGGACCCTGCCAGCATGTTTCGCAATGCTTGCGTATCGGCATCCTCTTCGATCTCTTTTTCTCCGGCGTCCGGGGCAAGGGTCGGCCAAGGGCCGGAGGGTCGGATGCCTACCAGCCAGTCGCGCAATTCCTCGGTCGAGATACAATCGACGCGGTTGTAATCCTCGATCTCGTCCAGAATCTGCTGGTCCTGCGTTTCGCGCCAGCGCTCATATGCCACGACCGAGCCACCCGCCGTCTTGACCTCACCGTCGCGCTTGCGGTCGTAAAAAGCCTCCATCGATTTGATGGAATAGTTCGGTTCCGATCCGATCAGCCCGCCGCGGACCACGGCAAACAGATCGACGAAGCGGCGTTCCCGGAGCAGCCGGTCAAGGAAAGCCTCTCCGATCCCGTATTTCGTGGTCAGGCGTTTGAGCGCTGTGATCTCGTAGGGCGCGTAGTGATAGATGCGCGCAGTGGGGTACTGCGAAATCCGCGCGCGAAAAAACGCCAGCAAGTCGGACAATGCCCGCGCTTCTGCGTCGTGGTCATGGGCCCAGAACGCCTTGAACGCCCCGTCGAACCAGATGCCGTGCAGGTATTCGAGGCCGCCCTCGTAGTGTGGATCGCCTTCAATGTCGTAGAACAAGTCGCCCGGCTGCGGTTCCGGCAACAGGTCAAAGCCCTTGCTAGGCTCGGGCGCCCGTAGTTCGAAATCTGGCTCCCCAGTTTTACGGGCCTGCTGCAGGCGGGCCTGCGTGACCAAACGGGCCTGGGTGTTTTCGGCCATTCCGCGCACTGGGTGATCCAACGTCGAGAGAGCCTCCAATGTGTGAACACCCGCAGCTTCGAGTTTTTTCACCTGACCACGACTTATATTTGCGACATTGAACAAGCTGTCTTCGGCCTGCCAGACGCTGTTGCAATGATCAGCCCAGCGGCACAGACCGCAATCGGCACATGGCACCGGGCGTGTCGGCTGCGGATCAGCGATGAAAGCTTCCAACCGTTCGCGGGCCATTCGAGCATAGGCCGCGTAATCCGCCAGACGCAGCGTCGCGCGCGTGCCGTCGCCCAATTCGACATGCGCAAACTCGGGCACCACCCCCTGAATTTCCGCCAGCAGATCGGAATACAGCACCAGCTGAAGCACATGTTTGGGATCGGCACGACGTTTCAGCTTGGTGTCCGCCACCTCATAGCTGAACGACCCAAGCGCCGAGGGTGTCTCGACACGTTCCAGGAAGTCGGACCAGCCGCCCCAGTTCCCCGACAGAAACGCGCCCTGAAACACGACATCCGGACCAGCGGCGAGTGCCGCGCGCGTGGCCTCGGCGTTTTCACTAAGCTTGCCACGCTCGATTTCCATAACTGTGCGTCCGGCCTCCTTGAGGCGTGCAAGATGCGCCGCCTCGTGCGCATCGCCCTGTTTTTGCAACAGTGCCGCGTCCTCGGTGTCGTCGCCCGGCTCCGGGCCCGTTCCGCGCATATGTGCCAGATCAAGGGTGGTCGCATGTGCGCAGCCTGTGAAGCGCATGAGATCCGTGGCGGACAAAAATATGCGACCGTCGAGATCCCTCATGGCTACTCCATTACCTATGCAAATCAATCTCCAAGGGAATCACCTCGACAGACCGCAAGGTCATCAATACCGTTTGAGGGTGTCAATTTCTGGCATGGAGATCAAATGTCTTTTGCAAAAGCGCAGGATTTGCTTCGCCTTGCCCAGATGGCGGCGTCCCGCCGAGGTGGCGTAAGCCTTGAGGACATCTGCGCCGAGTTCGATGTATCGCATCGCACCGCTCAACGCATGACCGAGGCTCTCGAAGCAACTTTCGTGAATGTTTCGACCACAGACGACGCAGAAAGACGGCGATACTGGCGGATGGACGCACCCTTGCCAGACCAACTGCAGCCCCGACAGGAAACGGCGATCGAAGCGCTGGAGATTGCGGCGCGTACCGCGCGCGATGAAGGGCGTATACGACATTCACGCGCTCTGGAGGATCTCCGCGACGGGCTGCTGGCGCGTTTGAATCCGAGGGACGCGCTTCGGTCGGAGGTCGATGCAGAGGCAGTGCTGGCTGGATTAGGCCAGGTCACGCGCCCGGGCCCTACCGTTACGCTGAAGCCTGCCGTGACAGATGCTGTCATCGAAGCGCTGCGCGGTCCCTTCAGGCTGCGCGTCTGCTATGGCGCGCAGGGCGCTGCGCCGCGTGTGATCGAGCCACATGGCATGTTGCTGGGGCACCGCAGCTATCTCGTCGCGCGCCAACCCTCGCGTGGAGAAGACATCCTGAACTTCCGCATGGATCGGATTTATGAGGCGGAAGTTCTGAACGAAAGCTTCCAACTGGCCTCAGGTTTCTCCCTGGAGACCTATGCCGCTCAGGCGTTTGGTGTCTATCAAGACCCCGAACAATACGGCGAAGTCGTGTGGCGCTTTTCACCGGAAGCCGCAGAGCGTGCCGCCGAATTCCGTTTCCACCCGACGCAAGTTGTCGAACCTCAGGACGATGGCAGCCTGATCGTCAGGTTCAAGGCAGCGGGTTGGCTGGAAATGGCATGGCACCTTTATCAATGGGGCGACAAGGTGGAGGTGTTGGCGCCTGCGGGCTTGCGCGAATTGATTGCGCGCCACCAGAGGTCGGATTTCGACGCTCTGCCATGACGATATCGAACGGGAATTAAATATGAAGAACGGTCTTGATCATGCAGCCTTGAAAGCAAAACAACGCGCCATTCGCGAAGGCTTCCCCGAAACCATGGGACTGCGCGCTCATCGCGCCATCAGTTGGATCGGCCGTGCAGAAGCTTGCGGCGAGGATGATGATGCGCGTTTCATTTTCCTTTGGATCGCATTCAACGCGGCATACGCCGACGAGCAGGAGTTTCAGGCGGTCGCCCCGGGAGAGCGCGCAGCTTTCGTCGAATACTTCGGTCGGCTCGTCGCCCTTGATCAAGACCAACGCATCTACAAGGCACTCTGGCAGAGGTTTTCAGGCCCTGTTCGGATGCTCATGGAAAACCGGTACGTCTTTAACCCCTTCTGGCAATACCACAATGGGATTGACGGGTTTGAGGATTGGGAGGAACGCTTTAAGACCTCAGCCCGCTCCTTCGCGCAATCCTTCCAGGCCGGTGACACTGCACGCGTCCTGAGCTTCGTCTTCGACCGACTGTACGTACTGCGCAATCAGCTCGTTCATGGAGGGTCGACCTGGAACAGCGGTGTGAACCGGGCGCAGGTTCGAGACGGCGCTGAAATCCTCGGGTTTCTGATGCCGGTGTACATCGACATCATGATGGACAACCCAAATGAAAACTGGGGCAGGCCGTTTTATCCGGTCGTGTCATAGATTGCAGAAACGATTTGGAAAGTGACGATCGATGCGGAAACCAAATCAGATGACCCGCCGGGATCTTTATGATCTGGTTTGGAGTAAGCCCATGACCGCGCTAGCCGGGGAATTCGATATATCTGATCGCGGGCTGGCAAAGCTTTGCGCCCGGCATCACATCCCCGTTCCGCCCCGCGGATACTGGGCAAAGGTAGCCGCGGGCGAGAAACCAACCGTGCCACCGTTCCTTGAACTCAAGGACCGCACGCTCGATCAGGTGACAATACGTGGCGGGACATCGAACCTGCCTGAGAGCGTTGCCGAATTTGCGCGGAAGAGGAAAGCCGAGCGCGAGAACCGCGTCGCCACGATCAGGCAGGTGGCGGATACGCCTCTTGTACCGGTCGAATGCCCGCACAAGACGGTGGCGAAAACGGCGAAGTTCCTCCGCACCAGGAAACCCAACAAGGAAGGTGTCCTCAGAGCGACCGAACCCGGTCACTGCGGCGTTATCATCAGTGCGCCCTCGGCCGAGCGATCCATCGTCATCCTCGACGCGCTGGCCCGTGGCCTTGAGGAAGTCGGCCTCATCCTAACGGCTGAAGGAGACAAGATGTCTGTGCAAAGAAACTCGGACAGGGTGAAATTCACCCTGCTCGAGCGCACGAAACGGATGAAATACGTCCCGACGCCTGAAGAGGTCGCTCGCGAAGAGCGACGGAAAGAAAAGGAGGCGCGCTCCTGGCGGCGAAACGACTGGGACGGCATTTCCTTCGGCAGCCGGCCGCCCTGGCCGGAATACGTGACAGAATGGACCGCACAGCTGGTATTCTCGATCGATGCATGGGCCGACGGGCTCCGGAAAACCTGGGGTGACGGCAAGACGCAACGTGTGGAACGCATGGTGCCGGACATCGTGGCCGGTATCGAGCTGGTTCTCGAAACCGTTCGTGTGCGCCGCGAAGAAAGCGAGGAACGCGAGCGGAGATGGCAGGAGTTGCAGCGCCGACGGAAACTGGCTCACGCCAGAAAAGAGCGCGAGGAAAAGCGGCTGGTCCATCTCGATCGCATAGTAAAATTGCGTCGGGAAGCGCGCGAGATTCGAGACTGGCTGGCGAGCCTGCCTGACGATGCCAAGCCATCGGAGGACAACGATCTTGGTCGGATGCTGATCTGGGTCGGCCAACGTCTCGGCGAAATCGACCGCCAGACCGGAATAGAGGCGGCGCGGTCTTTCGCGGGAACTGGCGATCTGTTTCCGGAGATCGACGAACTGCAGGACCCGCTCGGGGATCCCCCAGAGCGCAACGGCTGGTACTATTAGCGCGGGCGGTCATCGGGTCAGACCTTGCGCACCGAATGCCTCTCTTACCGAATGATTTCGCCAGCGCCTAACCGCGATCGACACGGAGAAAGGTGCCTTCGCGCAACCGCCCGCCCGGGCGCCGGCGGCAGGCGTGAACGAGCGCATTGACGCGCGTTGTCTGGAGTTGGCGCGTGTCGTCGCCCCTCTCATCCGACCTTCGCACCCCAGAACGACGTGTGTTCCGCCGCGAAGTAGCCGTCCGCGGCGCGGAAGTATCCTTGCAGCTCGACGGTGTCGCCCTCATTGAGCGTCACGATGGTCTGCAGCCAAAGCGCTGTCGCTTCCGAAACGTGTGCTCCGGAAATCTCCCCCATCGAGCCCCGGATCTCGGTCGTGCCATTCAGCACGAGCCGACCGCGCATGCGGGCCGAGGTGCTGGCATTAACCTTGTAGAGAAGCGTCGCGCCGAAGAGGTAGGTGCCGTCGACCGGCGCTACGAAGTAGCTGTTCGCGGAGTTGAACGCACCCTGATCGTTGTAGTCCGTGTTGTTCAGACCGATTTTCGTCCAGGTCCCGACGCCGACATAGTTGTCGTAGTTGGTGTAAGCCTTGAAGCGCGGCAGCCGGGGCTGATCGACGATCCCAGTGGCGTTGTCGACGCTGAGCCCGTCGAAGAACGTGCTGCCGTCGGCCGAGACCGCGAGACGGAACTTGTCGGATCCAAAGAGCCCCACCAGCGCACGGGTAGAAAAGCCGGTCTGCAGTGTCAGCCCGAGGTCGTCGCCCGCAGCCTCCTTGTTCATGGTGTAGAAGAGATCGCCGGTGCCGCCCTCGACCACGGTCTTCGCCGTCCAGAGAGCCGCGTTCAGCTTGGCCGAAAACGGGTTCGAGGCATCCGCCATCGTGCCGACCCCGAGCAGCGAAAGGTTCTGCAGCGCCGCCGGTGTGGTCCCGATCCAGCCTGCACCGTCGTAGACGAGCAGCAGCCCCTCGTCCTCGACCCATGCGCGCCAGCCGGTGCGTGGCGGCAGGCGCAGCCAGGCCCCATCGGTCCAGAGCGCGACATTCAGGTCCCAACCCGCCCAGTCGCCCGTTGCGCCCGGCGCGACGAGGTAGCGGTCGCCGTCGATGGGACTGCCGGGCGGCGCTGTCAGATCGCGGTCGAGCACGGAAAGCTGGACGAGCCCGTCGAGTATCCGCAGCGCCTCGTTGTGGCTGACGTGCTTCTGGGCCTGCGCCGCCAGGATGTAAGGCAGCAAGAGATGGGTGGTGGCGTCAGACATGGGTTAGCCTCAGAAGATCAGCGTGACGGTTTTGGGTGAGCCCCGCCCGACGAGAGCGGAGAGCTGGAAGATGCGGATGTCGAGCGTGTCGCCGGGGCCGAGCGGCGCGCCCCCATCGGCGGTTTGGTCTGCGGCGGTGTAAACCGTGCTGGTGGTGGCGGTGCTCAGCACCCGCTTCACGGTGGCGCCGTCGAGAATCTCGACCTCGTAGGCTTCGAACTCCTCGGCCAGCGGCACCTCGAGCCCGCCCCAGCTGTCGGCCGAGATAGCCCGGGACCGGCGTGTCCAGCGGATCGTCAGATCGCCGGGACTGCGCGCCTTGCGCCACGGCTGCTCGACGTGGGTGACCGAGAACGGCCGAAGCCCGACGCCTGCGGGCGGGAAGGCTTCCGCCACATAGGTCTCGTCGCTGACCGGGCGGCTCGCCGGGCCGATGCGCCAGTTCCACGGGATGCCGAGATCGGCTTCGGCGATCGGCAGCGAAGCGAGCGCAGTGTCCAGCACGACAACCCGCGCGCTTGCCGGAGCCGGATTGGCCATCGCGGCCTCGGTGCCACGCTGTCCTCGCAGCAGGCGCGTCAGGCGATACCGGCCCGGAGCGATCAGCTCGGCCGCGCCCGCCTGCACGATTTCCCAGACGCCCGATGCACTCTCTATCGCCAACGCGTTCGCCCCGCCGAACAGCGCCAGGTCGGTGACACTCTCCAGCGTGCCGGTCAGCAAGTCGACCACCAGCGCATTGCCGAGATCGAAGCGCGAGGTCGGACCCGCGTAGAAATCCGAAACAAGTGTCCCGATCCGGGCCCGTCCGCCAAATGACGTCAGCAGCTCGAAGCCATCGGTAGAGGGACTGCGGAACACCGCCATTTCGCCCGGCCAGGGAACGGCGTGCGCCGCGGCGAAAGGCCGATGCGCGGGTTGATCCTCTGTCAGTTGCGGCAGGTCCAGCAGCGCCAGCTCGGGTGCGCCGAACACAACGGTTTTCGAGAGCGAGGACGGGCGTGGCGATCCGGGCGGAAGGTCGTGGGCCTCACGATCCTGGCGAACGGCCTCGATCCCACGTGCCTCGGCATCCGCGATGGAGACCAGCCGCAGCGGGATGTTCCGACCGTCATGGTCCAATGTGACGACATCGGCCGGATCCAATGCTAGCCGCGAGGGTGGCAAACGAAACGCGACCGTCTCCCTCCCGGTCCAGGCTTCCATCAGCGCGCGACGGCACCGACGCTCGGCCTCCTCTGGCGGGACCGCCATCGGAAAGCTCTCCGAGGCGATCCGCGTCGTATCGACCGTGATGCGGCGCGCCTCGACAAGGGCGGCGTCATAGTCCTCATCGGCACGCGCCACCTGCCATTTGAGGGCCTGCGGCAATTCAGTTTCCTGCCCACGGGTCATTTCCAGCACGTCGCCCTCGCGCGCGGCGACCAGATCGTCATGCGTAACGCTGGCCACTGCCGCCTGACCGCGCATGACAAAACGGATCACGCCCTCGGTCTCGACCGCGTCGAAGCCGAAATGCCGCGACAGCGTGGTGATGGACGCGCGCGGGCTCTCCAGCGCGCCAATGGCATAGCCCTCGACCGCGCCCCAGAGGCCGTAGACGTCGATCCTCGACTCGGGCATCCCAGCCCGCAGGCAGAGGTGCCGGACCAGCGCCGCAAGCGACACCGCCCCGAGCCGTCCGGTCAGCCAGTGTCCGAGCCGCCAGTTCGCCCCGTCCGTCCAGACATCGGTGAGCGCTGGGAAGAATGGGTAAGGCCGCGCGTCCCAGGTCCAGACGGCGCATTCGGGCACATGCACCATCCGGCCGCTGTACACGGAGGATACCGGGTTGTTGGCGGCCTCGCCCCACCAGAGATATGTCGCCTCGAGATAGGCGCGCTGGATCGCATCGTCCCGCCAGCCGCGCGAGAAGTACGGCACGAAGCTCTCCGACGACTTCGGATCGTAGAAGACGTTGGGCTGGTTGGTGCCGCGGTCGATGGCCGGGCATCCGAGCTCGGTGAACCAGATCGGCTTCGACTGCGGCACCCATGCCGTCGGCGTGCCGCTCTCCACCCCACCCGGGCGGTTGTAGTGCGGGTTCGCCCACCAGGCGCGTAGATCCTTGTAGCGGAACACCCACGGCTTGCTGGCGGCGCCATCGGTGATCGGGGTACGGACCTGCGCGGAGCGGTCGGCTGCACTTGCATAGAACCAGTCGAAACCTTCCCCGCCCGCAATGTTCGCCTGCAGATAGGCCCGGTCGTAGATCGCGGGCCAGCCCTCGGCCGCGTCGAGATGCTCGAACCCGTCGCGCCAGTCCGACAGCGGCATGTAGTTGTCGATCCCTATGAAACCGATCTCCGGATCGGCCCAGAGCGGATCGAGGTGGAAAAACACGTCGCCCGAGCCGTCGCCGGGCTGGTGCCCGAAATATTCCGACCAATCGGCGGCATAGCCTAGGCTCACACCCGACCCTAGGATTGTGCGCACATCGGCGACAAGATCCCGGTACGCATCCACGGCTGGATAGGCGGATGCGCCCGAGCGGACCGTCGTCAGCCCCGGCATCTCGGTGCCGATCAGGAACGCATCGACCCCGCCCGCCGCCGCGCAGAGATGGGCGTAGTGAAGCACCATGCGGCGGAGGCCCCAGTCACCGGATGGTCCGGTCCAACTGACGCTGTCGCCCGAGACATTGAAGCTGGCGGGCGTGGCCCCGCCGAACAGCGCCGCAACCTGGCTTGCGGCTGTCGGGGTCTTGTCCACGGTCCCGGCGAAACCCGCCGCCGGAGAACAGGTGATCCGCCCCCGCCAGGGGAACGCGGGCTGACCGGTCTCTGCGGCGTTGTCGGAATACGGGTTCGGCAGCGTGTTGCCGGGCGGCACGTCCATCAGGATGAACGGGTAGAAGGTGACGCGCAGCCCGCGCGCCTTCATCTCCTGGATCGCCTGCACCACCGCGAAGTCGGCAGGCGTGCCGCCGTAGACGGGTCGATCCTGATCGTCGCGGCTGACGAGGAAGGCGCTTGCGCGGTTCACGCCATTGACCGACCAGCCGATCGGCGTCGTGGATTTCGCCGTGACCTCGACGCCGGGGCGCAGCTTGCAGGAGCTCGCGCGCAGGTCGTCCCCAAACCACGCCACGACCAGGCTGACGCTTTCGACGGCCGGGGCCATGGCCTGCAGGCGGTCAAGCGCGACCAAAATGTCGGTGATGTCGGGCAACGCGTTCAGGTTTTCGGAAACCGTCGCGCCGCCAGAGGATTTGCGGATCGCCTGCGTGGCATAGGTGAACTCGCCCGAGGCCGGGATCAGGGTGACGGCGCGGGTCAGCCCCTCGGCGGTGTCGGGGTCGGCGAGCGGCCGGAACACCTCGAAGGAGAGCTGCGGCAGGCGGTTGCCGTAGCTCGACAACGGCAGTTCCTCGAAAACGACATAGGCGGTGCCGCGATAGGCGGGCGTGTTCGCCCCGCCCATCTTGGCCGAAATGAACGGATCGGCCGCCTGCGCGTCGTCGCCCGGATACCAGCGCCAGGTGACGCTGGAGAGGTCCATCGGCTTGCCATCGGCCCAGATGCGGCCGATGCCGGTGATCGGGCCCTCGCAGAGCGCGACGGCGAAGCTGGCGTAGTACAGATACTCGGTCGTCTTGACCTTGCCGCCCCCGCCGCCCTTGCCACCGCCCTGCGTGGTGGTCTTGGTCTCCTCGCGGAAATCCGTCGCCCAGATGATGTTGCCGCCGATCCGCATGCGGCCATAGAGGCGCGGGATGACCGCACCTTCCGTGGCCGAGGTGATGCGCAGATTGTCTATCCGCGCGCCTTCGATCCGCTGAGTCGGCGCAAGTGACGAGATGATCCAGCTGTCGACGACCGAGCCAATGGTGGAGCCGATGAAGCCACCGATGGTGGCAGCGCTGACACCAAGGATTGCGCCGCCAATGCTGCCGCCAATGGCAGCGCCAGCGGCACCAAGAACAAGGGTGGCCATGATCGGGTCTCAGCGTTGCGGGAACAGGAAAGCGAAGGCGATGCGCCGCCGCCAGGCGTTGGTGAGCGGTTCCTCGATCACGCCGAGCCGCTCATAGGCGTGGAGGAAGGAATCGGGGCCGGTCAGGATCCCGACATGCTTGGCGATGGCGCGGGGCGTCATCCGGAACAGGACCAGCGCGCCGGGACCGGCCTTTACTAGTGGTACCTCGATCATCATGCGTCGTGCGCCCTCGGCCAGCACCTCGCGCGGGCCAGTCTCGCCCCAGTGCCGGCTGTAGGGTGGGATCGGGAACGGTTCGGGCCCGACGACCTCGCGCCAGACGCCCCGCGCGAGCCCGAGGCAGTCGCAGCCCACGCCCTTGAGGCTGGCCTGGTCGTGGTAGGGCGTGCCGAGCCACGCGCACGCCGCGGCGATGACCCTATCTGGGTCGGCCGGCGTCACAACACGCCTCCGTCGTGGCCACCGTCCTTGGTCGCGTAGCGCAGGATCGTGTCCTGACCGGGGATGTGCGGAAAGCCGCGGAAATTGACGGTGTTGGCGAACTTCGCGCCGCAGGTCTCGATCCGCTTGTCGCAGCCCGCGCGGATGGTGAACGCGTCGCCCTCGGCGATCGCGCGCACCGGCGCCTCGAGCAGCGTGAGCAAGGCGATGCCGTCGGCAACGTCATGGCCGAGCACCTCGGTGCGCCGACCCGCGTTCGCGCCACTCGTCCAGTCCATCGTGCCGAAGGTGAACCAGCCGGCTTCGAAGCCGCTGAGCCCCGAGACGGTGAAGGCCCGATCCCACAGCTGGTCTATCACGGCGCCCGCGCCCTTGTAGGCCGGATCCTCGAGATCGACACCGCAGCGCGCATCGCCAAGTGCGGCATCGCAGGTCGCCTGGAAGGTCCACCCGACCGTCTGGCCGAGCACATGGGCGAGCGACCGGACCTCCGCGACGAAGGCGAGCCGCCCGCGCCGGATCTGGCCGATGGCGCCTCGACGCATCAGCACCCGCTGGTTCGTGTCGGCCCAGTTCACGCGCCAGACCTCGACCTCGGCGTTATCCCAGCGGCCGTCGAGAATGTCGGTCTCGGTGATCCGCTCCGAGGTCAGCACGCCCTCGGCGTCCTGCGCATCGACGGACAGGTCCGAGCCCGAGCGCACCTCGGACGCGGTCAGCCCGCTTTCCGGCTCGAACTCCGTGCCGTCGAAGCTGAGCGTCCGGTCGTGATCGGTGAAGCCGAAAGTGACGTCGTCGGCGCGGCTGATCCGCCAGCACCACGCGAGCGTGGTCGTGCCCTCGTCGAGATGGGCCTGCAGCGCGGGCGAGAGGGATTTCATCGGCAGGTTCCTGTCATGCGGTCGTCGAGATCGGCGATCCAGGTCGCCCATTCAGGGGGCACGTCGGCGACGGTAGAGGCTGGCGGCCGGGCCAGCCGCGCCTCGGCATAGGAGGCGCAGCCCGCATCACCAGCGCCCATCGTTGCGGCGCAGCCGGTCAGCAGGATCGCCAGCACCGCGACCGTCACGAACCGCAGCTTGCCCGCGCTCGACGCGCTCGCCTTTGTCTTCCATCGCATCGCGTTCCGCCTCCCGTTTGCCCACGCGCTCCCCTTCCGCGCGCCCCCAGACCCGGCCGAGGACGACACCTCCGACCGCGCACAGAGCCGCGACTAGCCAGATGAGGAGATCAGCCATCGTCCCGCTCCCCGCGCGCGGCGGCCACGCAGAGGGCGACGACGAAGACGCCGACGCAGCCGCCCGCGACCAAGCCTGCGAAGAATTCAAGCATCGCCGCGGAACCCGCGCTCGATCCGGTCGCGCAGGCCGATCAGGCCAAGACCGAGGAACATCAGCCCCGCTGGCGAGGCGTCGCCCGAGCCGGCAAGCAGCGCGACGAGACGTGCCAGTTCGGCGAGCGGCCCGGTGGCGGGCAGCGCGAGAGACGCGATGCCGGTGAGCATGGCGAGGCATCCCGCCCACCAGGTGAGCGAGTTGGGGCGAACGTAACGCATGGGGATCAGGCCATCCGGATCAGGTTGGAGAAAAAGGCGACAAGTCGGGGGAGCCAGCCGGTCGGCGCGTTGGGCGTTGCAGGTTTTGCGGGCCTGGCTGGCCGCAGCAGGTCCAGAGCCTCATCCTCGGTCAGGCGGCGGATCGGCCGCGAGAAATCCACGCGGCCGGTGCGATCGACCGACCAGACCGGGATCTTGCCATCGGGATAGCTCCCATGCCGGAACAGGTCGCGCTCGGTCTCCCGGCGCGGGATGATCGAGGCCGGTCGCCGCCAGTTCAGAAACGCGCCGGCGGCTGCAACGCGATTTCCGGCATTGAGGTGCCGGGTAAGCGCAGCCTTGGCGATGCCACCTGTGTTGTAGTGGAAGCTGACCAGCGCATCGAACTCGTGCGGCTCAAGCGGCAGCTTCACAGAGCGCAGGACAGCGTCCTCGTAAGCAACCAGATCGGCGCGGAAGACCCGGAACGCTTCTCGGATTCCGGCGTCGAGATCGGCGGGCATGCCGCGCGGCATGGTGACCGGATCGGGCGGCCCGGCCGCGGCCGTGTGGCCGATGCCGAAGGTCCAGACCTGTTTCACATCGAGATAGGGTCCGGGCACGATACCTTCGTGCCGGACAAGGGCCAGAAAACCCCGGTCAGTCATTCGCATGGGATTACCTCAGAAGCGAGAGGACGAGGATGAGCGCGGCGACGAAAAGGCCGACACGCGCGCGGTGGGCAAAGGCCAATCGAGCGTCCGCTGGGTCGCAGCGAAGGGCGCGCGCCAAGCGAAGAAGCTCATTCATCGCTGTCGCCTCCTTTTCCTGCGCGAAGGCGCGCCAGGGCGACTTCGATGAATGCTGGTCCGAAGACGCCGACAAGATAGGCGGCCGACCCTGCCGCCCCGCCTGCCGGGATGGCTTCGATTGGCAGGTTGAGCCAAGAGGTTACGAGCGCCATAGACAGGCTCCCCATCCCGGCTGCGATCAGGCCGCCGAGCAGGATGTGCCGCAGCGCCTCGCGCAATCGCATTCTCGTGGTCAGCGCGTTTGTCGCGCCTCCGAGCGCGCCCCAAATGGCGAGGATGACGGCCGTGGAGGCGCCAAGTTCTCGGAGAACAGCAGCCAGAAATCCGGTCTCTTCATTCATCGCCGGATCTCCAGAAGCGGGATGGAAGTGATGGAGCCGAGCCGCTCGAGGTCGAGAGTCACGTCGAGCGCGTCGGTGTCGAAGCGGACCGGCACGTCGAAGGCGAAGCCTGCGGTGATCGCAACCCCTGCGCCTGGCGCGTTGGCAAAGGTGATAAGACCGGTGGTTGTGTCGATGGACCAGCCGGAGGGCTGCTCCACGCCTGCCAGCGCAATGCGCACAGTTCCGGTCACTGGTTTGGCAATGGCGCGCTTCCAAGATTGCGCGCCCGAAGCGTAGTGCTTGGCCAGCTGGAAGGCGGTCGTCGCGCCGTCGCCGGTGCCGATCGCCTGGTCGGTCGGCGCTAGCGTGCCCGACGGAAGGCAGGACTTGTGGTCACCCCAATCCTTGAAGCGGAAACCATGCAGGCGGCCATTGCGCGCCTCGAAGAAGGCGACCACCGCCGCCAGATCATCGGCGCGACGGATCCCATAGGCAACGTCATAGCGACGACGTGAATTGGCCCAGCTGGCATTTCGTTCTTCGTCGCCTGAAGCGAGCTCGACGATCTGGGTTCGCCGCTCGGGCCCGCCTCGCGCGCCCCGGCTGACGTTGTCGGGAAACCTGACCTCGTGAAACGCCATCACATGCCCCTCCGCCCGAGCGAAACGGCACGGGCGATGTCCGCGGCGACTTGTGTGCGGGACTGCCTGAAGCTCTCGGCGTCGCGCGCCATGACGGTGACGTTGACGCCGCCTGCGCCGTAGCTCTGCGCCTCCCGCCGCGACAGCACCCGCTCGCCGCGCTGCAGGATCGCGGGCACCTCGTCGTGGCGGAGTCCGGTCATGCCGCCGTCATGCATCCGGGGCGCAGCGGCGAAGGCCATGGCCGGGACCATGCGCGACGGTCCCGCGGACCCCACCATCCCTCCCGCATGCAGGACGTTGGCGAAGATGCCGCCCGCCCCGGAGAAGACGCCGGAGAGCGCGTTTGCGATCGGCCCGAGGATGAAGCGCCGCGCCGCGAGCTGGGCGAGATCAGCCAGCAGCGAGGTAACCAGGTCGCGGAAGTTCAGCTTGCCAGTCTTCACGAACTGGCCGACCGCGTTCTCGGCCGACTGGAACGCGCTGACGAGGCTCTGGCCGATATCGCCGCCGATCTCCCGCGCCCGGCTGGCATAGTCCGAGAGCGCTGCCGTCACCGCCTGCCATCCGGTCAGGGCACTCTCGGCACCTTCGCCAGCGGCGGCACCGGCATCGGTCGCAGCCAATCCGGCGCCGTCGAGCGCGGTTTCGAACCGTTCCGCCGCGGCCGTGGCCTCGGCCAGCGCATCGGCGCCGTCCTCATCCGTGCCGCGCACCGCTTCGCGCAGCGCCTGCCAGCTTTCGAGTGGAGCGCGAGCGCCCTCGGCCAGATCGCGCGCCGCACCGCGATAGAGGTTCGCGGACTTGAGCGCGCGGTTGGCCGCGTCCGTCAGGCCGAGATCGGGCGCGGTCAGCGGATTGTCCTCGAAGGCCCGGTCGAACGCCGCCTGTGCCGCTGTCGTTGCAGCACTGGCCGCGCCCTCGAAGCGGTTCTCGATCTCGCCGAGGTCAAGGTCGGGCACAAGCGAGATGCGCCGCTCGGAGCCGAGCGCTTCCAGCCCCTGGTTGATGCCGCCGATGAAGCCGTTGATGCGCGAGACCACGCCGTTCAGCATCGCCTCAACACCGTCGATCAGGCTGTTGGCCGCCTGAAACGCGAGATCGCCGATGGCGGCTGGCAGCAGGCCCCAGATCGCCTTGATCGCCTCATAGGCTCCCTCAAACGTGTTCGCAGCCGTGTTGCCGAAAGCCACGACGCTCTCTATGGCGCTCTGCATGCCAGAGGCGGCATCGGCCTTCAGATCGAAGAACATCGCCGTGGCGGCAGCGCCCGCCGCCGCAGCTCCCATCTTGATGCGTTCCCAGACCTCGACGGCGAGGTCCTTCAGAAGCGACATTGCCTCACCAAATCCGCCAGCTCCCGACACGAGGCGGGTGAACTGGTAGACAAGCTCGCCTGCGCCAACGATGAGCGCGCCGATGCCGGTGCGGATCAGGGCGCCACGCAACAGGACCAGCGCCGTGGCAAGCCCGCGCACCGACAGCGCTGCGGCGGCCATGCCAGTCACCCAGCGTCCCGCGAGGAACGCTGCGAAGGTGGCAGCATAAGTGGTCAGGCGACCGATCTTGTCGAAGAGCCCGCGGATCGCGATGCCGAGCGGACCGGCGCGGCTCGCGATCGCGGCCATGGCATCGGCGACGGCTTCCAGCGCGGGGGCTGCGGCAACGGCCAGCTGGTTTGAAAGCCCGCGCCAGATCAGCCCCAGCCGGGAGATCGCGTCATTGGTTCGCTCGATCTGGTCGGCATCCTGCTCGGAGACGACGACACCGAAGGCGAGAACATCTTCGGTCGCCTGGCGCAGTGTCGCGGTGTCGATGCGCGACATGGCGATGGAGCCTTCCTCGCCGAAAAGCTGACCGGCGATGGCCGCGCGTTCGGCGGCGGGCACAAATTCCTCGATGGCCGCGTTGATGGCACCAACCCGCTGGTCGAGCGGCAGGGCAATCAAGTCGGTCGCGGAGAGCCCCAGCCGATCAAGCGCATCCGCTGCGGGTCCGGTCCCGGCGGCCGCCTGACTGAGGCGGCGCGTCAGATCCTTTGTCGCCTGTTCGATGCCCGATATGGAGACGCCCGCCAGCTCGCCCGCGCGCTCCAGCGTCTGGATCGAGGCCACGGTAGTTCCCAGCGATTGTGCCAACTTTGCCTGTGCATCGACCGTCTGAAGGCCGGAGCGGACCATGGCGACGCCCGCGGCAGCGGCTGCGGCGACCGCTGCAGCTGCGGCAATCCGCACCCGTCGCGAGAAGGCCGCAAGCCGGGTATTGGCCGCTTCCATCTCGCGGCTCAGCCGTCCGAAGCCGCGCGATCCAGCTTCGCCGACACCTTCCAGTTCGGCGCGCACCTGCCGTCCGCCCACGGCCGCGAGGCGGACGGAGACGCGTTTCTCAGCCATGGGAATGATCCATCTGTTCGTTGAGTTTCGCGACCATCACCGCTTCGATGACGGGCAGCAGTTCGGCCATAATGAGCTGTGGCACGCCGAGCGCGTCACCGAGCGCCAGCGCGGCCGACATGTCCCAGCCGACGACCGCGCCCGGCAGGACACGGAGTTGGCCGCCGAGACGGTCGACCAGGTCCCAGACCTGCCAGCCCTCATAAGTCAGCGGCTGGTTTAGCCGCGTCGGGCAGTCTTCGCACGCTTCCGCGCAGGCTTGGCAGTATCGGTCGCCCCCGCCGAAGGACCACTCGGCAAGGACGCGGAGACGTTTTTTTCCTGTTCCAGCAGCAGGCCCTTGGACACGTAGGTCAGTTGGAATGCCTCGAAGATCGGCCAGATGTCCAAGAGCGCGTCGATGGCCTCGGGGCTAGGCTCGATTGGTTTCCCGTCAGCGTCCCCGATGCCATCCCAAGCGAGAACCGCCCGGCGCGCCAGCGCCTTGGCGAAGGCGACGGCGCGTTCCTCGTCGGAGGCCTCCTCGGGCACCGTCTCGACGGCGGGATCGCTGCGGGTGGCCACCATCAGCGCGGTAGTCAGCGGTCGCAGTTGCGCCCGCACGCCGGGGGCAAGATCATGCCAGCGTGGTGCATTCGTCAGGTCGAGCGTCAGCATCAGTAGGTCTCCACATCATTTACGAGAGTGGCGGTGCACATCCGGCCGACGACGCTGTCGCGCGCGGCCTGCCAGTCGAAGGTCGCCTGCACACCCTGCGGCCCGGAAATCTCGATGCGCGGGCGCGGCAGGTAGACGGCGTGCACGGTGAAGGTGAAGCTCTCGCCAGAGGGCAGCAGATAGGCGAACTCTAGCTCGCAGGGATCGCCGTTGATCGCTTGTGTCACTAGCGTCTGATCGGCGAACCGCACTTCGATGGTGCCGGTCAGCGCAGCGATGGAGGGGTCTGCGCCGTCGATACGACCATCCGAACGAATGGTCTCAATGCGGTCGAGGTTGTTGGCATAGGTGATGTCGGCCGAGACGACATTGCCCAGGGAGGAGCCATTCCGCGTGATCGCCCCGTTGAAATGGCCGAAGCGCTGCAATTCGAGGGCGGCTGGCGTGCCTGCACTTGTTGCCGTGCCGACAGTCTCGCCCTGCGCCACCAGCCGGGCCGTTGCGGTCAGCAGACCAGAGCGCTGCATCTGCCAGTTGATCTGATCGAGCACGCAGCCGGAATACATCGCATAGCGGGGCACCTCCGGCATGCCAGTCTCTATGGACATGTTGGGCAGCGTCCAGGACCCCGACTGAAACTCATGGGTCCAGGGCCCTGTGCCGGTCGTGGTCGGGTCACCAAAAGCTGCCTTCAGCCAGAACCCGAAGGCCTCGGTGTCAAGCGGCACCACAACATCGCCGTCGGCCGTCACCGCATCCTTGATCGGCGCCAGTGGATCGCGGCCGTAGCCGAGAAGCTCGGAGTTCAGCAGTGGTTGCTCCGCGCCCAGCGAGGTGCTTGCGAAGGGCAATTTCGTGAAACCGCCCACCGGGGGCGTTCCGTAAGTCGTCTCGAACGCAAGCGCCATCTGCGCCCGCGCCCCTTGGGCTCGTGCCATTGTGTTCTCCTCGGGTTGTCGGGGTCAGCCGAGCGGGTCGGCCGTGGAATAGTGCAGCACCACCGGGATCACGGCGGCCTTCAGGCTGGCCGCGCCCTCGATCGGCAGATCCGCCGGGCGCGGCGCTTCTGCCTCCACCCAGTCGCAAAGGCCGCCCAACGTGCGGTCGGTGGCGAGCGCCGAGCCGATGCTGGCGGTCAACGTGTCGAAGGCAGCGTCACGGTCGGCGCCCTGCACAACCGCCTCGATCTCCGCGCGGTGCTGATAGTGGTAGGCAAGCGGCGAAAGCGTCACCTCGGGTTCGCCGGGCTCGCCATCGCGCAGGATCAGCAGTCCCTCCGCCGGTACGCGTTCGGGGAGCACCTCGCTGCGAAGGGCGGTGGCAGGCAGCGCCGAGAGCCGCGCGTGTAGCACGGTGAGGATGGTTTCGCGAGGAGTGGCCATGGGGCTTTCTAGTACCGAGTGTCCTGCAGCTTTGTTCTGACCGCTGAAGGTTAAAAAACGCCATTCAACTTAAGAGGGTGGTAATCGATCGATTTCAGGTCTACTTCAAGTTCCGATGTGAATGGCGTCTTGTAGGTTTCTGCGTCGAAGCCGTTGAAGTTGGCACCGGCTTCGTCCAAAGCTTTAAACACTCGAGCAACTGCGGAAACAAACACCGGCATCATGTCAACATATACTTGTTTGTCAGGATATCGCTCTGCCTCCGAAACCTGCCGGATAGCATCTAACCCCAATTCATCACGAATGAGACAAAATCTCTGAAGCGCTTTCTCACCCTTCAAAAACCTGTCCAGGTACGGCGACTCCGCCGCTGGATCTAGTCGCAACCGGAAATCATCTAGCTTGAAATAGGCAGTCATCGGCAACATGCCTTCACTAGTCATTCGATGCCGAGCCAGTAAGTACGTCGCGCCGTTCCATTGGTTTGGATCGCCACGCAACCACAAGTCAGACAAGAGGCCTTGGAATAGAGGGTGGTCTCGATGGTGTATGGCATTCCGTAACGCGATCAGCGCACATGTGTCGCCGTGATCGAAATATGGAAAGTGAACTTTTGAGACATCATAGAGGGTGTGGAACGCCTCCAGTTTTGCCTCGAATGCCCGCTCCATGTTATGGATCGCCTCCTCGCGGTCCACGTCAAAAAGGCTCGCGAAACGACCATGGGCCTCGGTGTATAATCTCATGTAATTTGAGAGGTTGCTGATAGCATTTTCTATGGCAGCTAGGCTCATCTAGGGCGTATCCGAATCTGCAACTTGGACGGGGTTGATCTATCACTTCAAATGTCAGTAACAGAGTGAGCCTTGAACGGAAGCCCCTTCGAATTCAGTATTTTTCCTCCACCCAGTTTGCAACGATCAACCCCGGCACACTATCGAGCGCCCGTTCGGCATCACGGTCGAGGTCCAGCCGCTTCGGTAGCTTGACCTGCGGGACCAGCAGGAAGATCGGCGCGGTGACCTGGTTGCGGCCGGTTTTCGAGCGCGAGGCCACCGCTTGACCGCGTTTGTTGATGCGGGCTCGGTCGGCGACCAGCAGGCTCGGACCTCGGCGACGATATACGAAGCGCAGGCGCAATCCGCGCCGCCGCTCCCATTCGCCCGGGGTGATACGTCGACCGCGCAGACCTCGGCCCGCAGCTTCGGTCGGGATCGCAAGATAGAACCCATCTTTCGAGCGGATCAGTGGAGCAGTGTCGTGTGCACCCACGATGATTGGAGCTTTCGACCAGACCAGAGCGGCGGCATCAAGGCTTTCGCCTGCGCGCGGGAACGTCTGGTTGCGGATCGAGTTGGCGAGCCGTCGCCCAAGCCCTGCGCCAGTGATCTGGGTCCGCCACGAAGACTTCAACCCGGTTCCGGCCTCGCGCATCGCAGCGGTGACGGCCTTCTCGCCCGCCTTCACCTCGGCCGCCATGGCGGCGACGAGGTCCGGCATGATGTCGAGCCTCAGCTTCATGCCGGGCGCAGGTCCACGGTCCAGACCAGGCGCTCGCGGTCACGGACGGGCTCCCCCTGGATAAGGAACGCGTCACCGTCGATTTCGATCCGATCACCGGGGCGCGGGTTCGCAACATCGGCAAGGCGCAGGTCAATACGGGTCGTTTCCGACCAGAGCCGTGCGTCGCCGAAGTCGGTGATCGCATCGGCCTGCCGAGCAACCACGCGCACCAGAACGGGCGCGCCGGCATCAGTGATGTAGACAGCTTCGCGTCCGATGTTCGGATCGGCGAAGAGCGCATCTACGATGGCGGCAAATGCAGTCATCAGAACGAGGCGTTCAGGCGCACGCGGCCGATGGTGTCACCAGCCCCGCCTGCGACAGCGTCGGTGGCGACACCGATCAGGGTGTTCGAGGTCGCCACGTTGGTGGTGCGCTTGTTGGTGTCGTCCCAGTAGATCCTGGCACCCGCGGTCCAGGCCTGCGAGCCGATCTTGGTGAGGTAGAAGACGCCGGTGAGCACGGTCTCGACGGGCTCGCCGAGGGCGGCGGTGCCTGCCGCAACGCCGAAGATGGAACCGACGAGCAGGCCATCGCCGGAGGCGACGGCATAGGGTGCGGTCAGGGTAACGGTGTTGCCGGGCTGAACGAAGTTTTTCATGGGGGGTGATCCTCGTGGAGAGACGAAGGGCGGCCCGTGAGGACCGCCCGCGAGTCAGGGTTCAGGAAGCGGGCGTCACGCACCCGGGTTCTTGTATAGGCCGCGCCAGTCGATGGCCTTGGCGCCGAAGTCGAGGCGGCACTTGATCTCGACGCCGTCGACGTCGAAGCCGTTGCGCGTCTCGATGTAGGCGCCCTGCTGGCCCTCGAGATAGGCGTACTCGATGGTGTCGATCTGGTTCGGGCTGGCCGCCAGATACCAGGCGGTGGCGCTGGCCGCATCAAGGCGCGGCTCGCTGATCGGCGAGAGCGTCCGGATCGACTGCGGCACCACGCTGGAGGTAGCAGCAGGCACGAGGTTCTGAGCCACGAGCTGTTCGGCCTTCAGTTCCAGCGCGGCGGGCACGATCAGAAAGGCGGGGCGGATGTTCAGCACCGTCTTCTTGTCGAGCCCGGTCTGCAGCGCCATCGCCGCACGGGCCGCGCCCACCGCATCGACGGCCAGCGCCGCGCCGGTGCCCGCGAGGTTCTTGTGCGTGGTGTGGAACAGCGCGTTACCATCGGCCATCGCCGGGTTGGCGGTGATGATACCCCAGACCACGTCGCTTTCCAGCTGGGCGATGGAGTTGCCGTACATCGCCGGGATGCGCGTGAAGGCGTCGAGATCGTCGTTGATCAGCACCTGCCGGGTGATCGCGACCACCCGGCCATAGGTCTTGACCTTGTAGCTCTCCTTGCTCTCGCCCAGCGTGCCGCGCTTGAACTCGCCACTTTCGCCGACCTCCAGCAACTGCGGCGCTTCGCCGAGCTGGACGCGGTGCATGGATTTGAAGTCGGTGGCAAGCACCTGGCGGCAGAAGAGCGCGAAGGTCCGGGGATAGGCGTCATAGGCCTGCCGCAGCGTCTTGTTGGTGACGGCCGAGAGGATCTCGGGGAAGTCAGAGGTCGAATGTAGCGCGCGCGTCGCCACCTCGTCGCGCGACAGGCCGCGCGTGTTGACCCCGGCATTGCCGAGGCTCTCGCGGGCGAGTTCCAAGAGCGTCATGCCGCGATACTGGCGCGCGGCATCCTCGAGCGGGAACAGCGTCGGGCTGTAGCGGTGCAAGAGCGCGTTCGCCACGGCATCGCGCCGGGTGATGCGCTCGTCCCGGCCGCCGAGAGGCACGGAGACATGGGGGAAGGTCCGGGTCTCGTCGGACTTCGCGGCGACCTGGTCGAGGATCAGGCGGCGGGATTCGTCCACGCTGACGCCGCGCTTGACCAGATCCTCGGCGAAGCCACGCTCGAGGTTCAGCCGCCCGGCCAGATCGTAGATGGTGGAGACGCGGTCGCGCTCGGCCTCGCGGGCGCGGGTCGCGATGGCCTCGGTGTCGGGGGCTTCGGGCTTGAGGGCATTGGGCTGGCTGCGCGTTTGCGCCTCGGCCGCGCCGGTCTTGTCGTCGGGCATGGTGATCTCCTCGGTCGCTGCCGTATCGGTTGTGTCGTCGGCCGGGGCGGCCGGGGTCGTCTTGTCGGTCATCGGGGATGCTCCTTCGCTGGTTTCGGCGTCCCGGCGATGGAGGACGCAGTCGTGATGTTCGCCCTTGGCGCGGAAGCCCGCGGCGGGATCGGCGCCGACCGGCACGGCCGAGATCTCGAACGGGGTCCAATCGACCGCCCGCCAAAGCTCGCGCCCGCCATCGGGCTTGGAGACCTCGAAGCGGTGGACCTGGTAGCCGATCGAGACCGCGCGGATGTGCCCGGCCTGGATGTCGCGCCAGATCGGCTCGACATCGGCACGCTCGCTGATCCGCACCAAGGCGATGCCGCGGCCGTTCTCGATCCGGGCTGAACCCGGCACGACCGAGCCGATGACGGCGTCGAGCGTGTCGATTTCGTGCACCTTCAGGAACGGCGCGCCCGCGTTCAACCGGTCGAGCCGGACATGGGCGGGATCGAGGCTCAGTTCCTCGTCATAGGGTTCACCGAAGAAACTGGCGCGACGAACGCGAGCGCCTGCCGACCAGATCACTTCGACGGTGCGCGCGTCATTGTCGACGCTATTCGGCGCAAGCTCCGCCGACCGGCGCAGGGCCGGCAGTTCGATCATCGTGTCCATGAAGGTCAGTCCTGTTGGTCGGCCTGCGCCGGGTCTGTGGCATCCGCGTCGGCGGAGAGGTCGTTTGTCGGATCGGCGGCCGGATCGTTGCTCTGCGCGCTGCCCGTCTTGGTGACGCGGCGCGGGTCGCTGTCGAGCACCAGCCCCAGCGCGTCGAGCTTGGCGTTCGTCGCGGCGATCTCGGCCAGCACGGCATCCGGGTTACGGCCCTGCCGGGCGATCACTTCCGCCAGCGTCATGGTGCCGGAGCGGATCGACAGCAGGTTGGCCATCGCGTCCTTCTGTGGATCGACCGCCTCGAACTTCGGCGGCGACCATTCGACCGGCACGGTCGGCGACGGGATCTGGCCCGCCGCCCATGCGGCTTCCGTGAACCACCGCCAGACGGGCGCGCAGAACATCGGGATGAAGAGCTGCCATTGCACGGCGTCGATCTGGCGGCGGAACTCGACGAGCCCAGCCCGGATCGAGGAATAGTTGACCTGGCTGAGATCGCCGGTCAGCAGCTCATAGGGCACCCGGAACCCGGCCGAGATGGTGTGCAGGCTGGCTCGCTTGTATTCGCCATAACCGCCGGTGGCTGAGGGCTGGTTGAAGCGGATGTCCTTGCCGCCGCGCGCATAGGCGATCAAGCCCGGCTCGAACTGCTCCAC
The DNA here is from genome assembly GCF_003575965.1 of Pseudooceanicola sediminis. Taxonomy (GTDB): domain Bacteria; phylum Pseudomonadota; class Alphaproteobacteria; order Rhodobacterales; family Rhodobacteraceae; genus Pseudooceanicola; species Pseudooceanicola sediminis. Next base: position 157,556 of record NZ_QWJJ01000007.1, read on the forward strand.
CCTGTTGCCGTCGGCATCGACCACGGCTGGCGCGATGCCCTGCTGCGCCTCGTCGTCGCCGAAGACGATGGCGGTGACGCAGGCCTCGGTCTTCTTGCGGACCAGTTCGGCCACCTCGTAGTCGTCGAGATCGCGCAACGACCGGATCACCGGCGCGCCCCAGGGAACGCCACGCGCCTGCGTGCGCTGCTTTTCATAGATATGGGCGATCTCGGTTGCCGGGACCGGGCGGCTCTGCAACCCGTTCTGCAGTGACCCGTAGACGTCGCCCGGATGCTCGGCATGCAGCCAGTAGGCCCGGCGCTTGCCGACCGGGTCGAACTCGATCCCCTGCACAAGGCGTCCCGCGCCGAGCGCGCCGGATTTCGAGGCGTCGAGGAAGTCGGCCTCCAGCACCTGCAGTTGCAGGGGCACCGACAGGCCATCGCTCGCCCGACGCAGGCGGCGGCGCACCAGGACTTCGCCCGCCTCGATCATCTCGCGGCAGATCAGGGTCTGGAGCCCATAGAAGTCGAGCTGATCGTCCGCGTCGCAGTCCGCCGTCCAGCGTTCGAAGAGCGCGTCGACCTTGCGGTCCAAAGCCTCGTTACCACTCGCGGCGCGCGGCATGATCCCCGCGCCGATGATATTGTTGACCAGCACCGCGACGGCTTTTGCCGCATGCGGGTTGTTGCGCACCAGATCCCGCATCCGGTCGCGCAAGAGCGCCCCGGCCACCCCGATCTCGGTGTCGGCCGAGGATCCCGGCGCGCGCCAGCCGTCCGTCCGTCGCCCTTTCGCGGCCCCGTCATAGCCGCGCGTCAGGGTCTCGAAGGCCTGACGGGCCAACACGCGCCTGGCGGCGGCCCGAGGGGCGACGGAGGCAATGGCCCTGTCGAACCAGTTTGCCGACATCAGCGATCCCCGCGCGAAAAGCCTGCCAGCCCGGCCATGGGCAGCGGCCGTGTGGTGCCCGCAACGGCGCGTTCGATGGTGCGGATGCGCGCGAGAAGGTCCTCGGCCGAGCCGTAATCCACCGATTTGCCGTCATAGCTGACCCGGGTCGTGCCGCTGGCATAGGCCCGGCGCAGCGCCGAGAGCTCGGTTTCCGTCCAGTCGGTCATGTTCAAAACCATCCTTCCCGTCGCCCGAGCCAGTCGGAGCGGCGCTTGCCCTGCGGGACCTGCCCCGGCCGGTTGATCTGTCCGGCGGGATCGGTGTCACCGTAAGGCGCGGACCCGAGCTGATCCTCGAGATCGCGCCATTTCTCCTCAGACCAGCGGTCCGCGCCCGCGATCCAGGCGGCGGCGCGGGCATAGACCCGGCAATCCAGCGCCTCGTTCCGCTCGCGGAGCTTCTGCCATTCGAGCTTGGCGAAGCCACGTTTCGTGCGCACCGTCACCAGCTGCTCGGCCACGAACTGCTTCAGCCATTCGTTCTCGACCCAATGCGGCAGGTGGACCGTTCCCGGTGAGAACGCCGCACCATTGGCCATGTCCTCCTCGGTCGGCCGTTCGAGCCGCAGGAAGCGATAGGTCTCGGCCTTGAAGGTCGACACCGCCACGGTCCAGAGGCGCGCACCCCGACGCAGACGTTTGCCGCCCTCGGTCGCATCCACATAAGTGGGCCCCGACACCGGGCTTGCCCGATTGAACCCCTCCACGCCCTTGACCGGCGACACCTGCGCGAACCCCTGAGCCCGCGACCAGCCATAGACCGCCGGGGCCTCATAGCCCGTGTCGATGGAAAGCCGCGCGATCTTCAGATGCGCGCCACCTTCATGCGGCCACGTCCGACCGAGCAGGTCTGTCAGGTCGGCCCAGGCCTCATGCCGGTCGGGCCCGCCCTCAATCACGATGTGATCGACCAGCCAGCTTTCCAGACCTCGGCCCCAGGCCCAGACATCGACCTCGATCCGGTCCTTCTGCACGTCGGCCCCAGCGGTGAGGAACAACCCGCCCGCAGGCACCATCCCGGGTGTCCAGCGCTCACGCCGGTCGTAAAGCCGCTGCCAGTCCGGCGCTTCCCCTGTCTCGACCCATGTCTCGCCGAGGATCGTGTTGCGGAACGCCTTGATCGCCTCATCGGACCCTTGGGCCGCGTCCCATGCCCGCACGATCCGCTCCCAGCTGAGCCAGCCGATGGGCGAATAGAGCGCCGAGAGGTGGTAGCCGACGGAATTGGGATCCACTGCCGTCGCGGTCGCCCGCCATTCGCCAGCCTCCAGCATTGCCGTCTTGTGATGTTCCGCGACGGGCGTGTCGCAGCCCTCGCAGTGATACTCCGCCGTTTCCGGCTGTCCCTTCTGCCAGCGCAGCCGTTCGAATTTCAGCCACTGCATCTCGCCGCAATGCGGACAGGGCACGAAGAACCGGCGTTGATCGCTGGCCTCATAGTCCCGTTCGATCCGGCTCATCCCCCGAATGGTCGGCGTTGAGACCAGGAACACCTTGCGCCGATGGGCAAAAGTCAGCGACCGCGCCTCGGCCAGCGTGACAGGATCGCCTTCCTCGTCGGCCGAGGCCGGATAGGCATCGACCTCGTCGAGGAAGATGTAGCGCGCCGGGGTCGAGCGCAGCCCAACCGCCGAGTTCGCCCCGGTCATGATCAGGATGCCGCCGGCGAATTCCTTCGACAGCATTGTGTTGCCCGCATCCCGCGAGCGCGCCGGTTTGACCCGCTCCCGCAGCTCCGGGCTTTCGTCGATCAGCGGATCAATCCGCTGCCGCGAGTTCCGTTTCGCCAGTTCCACAGTGGGCTGGACGGCGAGCATCGGCCCTGGTGCCTGGTGGATCGCGAAGCCGATCCAGTTGTTACCCGCTTCGGTCGCCCCGACCTGAGCGGCCTTCATGAAGACAATCCGCTGTGTCGGATCGCCGGGCGACAGCCGGTCCATGATCTCGCCCATGTAGGGCGTGCGGGCGGTGCGATACCGCCCCGGCTCGGCCGATGCCCGCCCTGAGAGCATCCGGTGCCGATCCGCCCATTGCGAAACCGTCAGGTCCGGATCCGGCGTGAGGCCTTCACTCCAGGCACGCAGGATTTCGGCCGCGCCATCGAAGTCGTCCTCACCGGAGATCGGCTTGGACCTCGGCAAGATCGTCGAGCTGGGCACGGACATGTTTCTCCAGAACCTTCTGCATCGCGGCGGGCTCGACGCCCAGATCAGCCGCCATCAAAGCCGCCGCGCGTGCGGGCCAGTTGACCCAGACATCCCGTTCCTGCCGCGCCAACCGAAACACCAGGGACAGCGCGCGGGCGCGGTCGATCAACTCGCCTTTCAGTTTTTGCAGCCGCAGGCGGCGTTCCTGCGCCTTCAGAACCTCGTTGGCCGTCTTGGCCTGCAGGAAGGTGGTCCCGTTGCCCATCGGCGGGGCAGACATTCCCTGTTCGCGCAGCGTTTCGCCGACAGCTGAGACCGCCGCCTCCGGGACGGGTTTGAGCTTCGCGTTAGGCGCTTTGCGGGTTTTCGACGGGTCGGTTGCCTGCGCTCGCAGCGCATCGCTCGCCTCCGCGTCGATACTGCCATCGGAATGCAGAACCACGCGTCCCGTTGCCTTGGCCTTCTGGATAGCTCCGCTTGAGAGACCGACGCGGGCGGCGTATTGGCGCTCGCTCAGACCCTCCATGAAATGCTCCGATTATCATTCAAAATCATGTGCTTATGTAGTTGATATGCCTCCGCACCAGAGCGAACGTGGTCCTACGAAAACGATGCAACTCACCACGGAGCCGCCACGATGACCCGCCTTAACCCACAGACAACGCCCCGCCACCAGCTTCGCGCCGAGAAGGCACGCCGCAACAAGGAGGCGGCTTTGAATGCCTTCATCGGCAAGAAGGCCGAGATCGACGAGATGCTCGCCCGGTTGCAAGGCCTCAGCGATGAACACTTCAACTGCCACCCCGACGAGATCGGCTGGGCCACCGTCGGCAGCCTCGAGCACTACGCCTGCCTCCTGGAGCGCATCACGGACAGCGCCTTTGGCGAAGGCGAATACGCGGAGTGACCCCGATGAGCAGCACCCTTGCAGAGCGCTATAACCGCGAGGCCACCCGTCTTATGCCGCACATGGGCAGCGACCTTCAGGTCGACCCGACCATCAACGCCGCGAGCGAGATCGACGAGATCGTGTTTCGCCGCAGCGAATATCTCGGGGGCATGGCGGCCGTCCTCCTTGCCCTGATCGCGCGCGACAACTGAGCCATCGCGCGCCGGTCCCGGCCCGCCCAAGCGGCGGGCTCGCCTCGGTAGAAGCCACGCACTCCGCGCGGCCCAAACCCGGAGGCAAACATGACCAAACTTACCGACACCCAAGCCATCATTCTCAGCGCCGCGTCCCAACGCGACGGCCATATCGCCTTGCCGCTTCCCGACAGCCTGCGCGGCGGGGCCGCCGCCAAGGTGGTCGGCGCTATGCTCGCAAAAGGCCTCATCGAAGAGGTGGAGGCCGATATGTGCAAAGGCGAAGCCGTCTGGCGCGAGACCGGCGACGGGCATGGCGTCACGCTGGTCGCCACCGACACAGGCCTCGCCGCCATTGGAATTGAGACTGGTGGCGCGGAGGTCAAACCGACCAAAGACGCAGCCCCCAAGACCCGCACGCCGCGCGGGGGCACCAAGCAGGCCACTCTCATCGCCATGTTGCGCGCGCCAGACGGCGCGACCATCGCGGAGATCATGGCCGCGACTGGATGGCAGTCACACACCGTGCGCGGCGCGATGTCCGGCACGCTCAAGAAGAAGCTCGGGCTCGAAGTGACCTCGGACAAGGTCGAGGATCGGGGCCGCGTTTACACTATCCGCGACTGACGCACACGGCCCAACACACTGAGGACCGCCGTCCTTGCTGGGGCGGCGGGCTACTGCGTCATTTGAACAGCGAAATGAGTCCAAGCACGATCCCAATTGCTCCAAGGCCTACCGACCAAACCGCAAGCCAAGCTGGAATGTAGATTCGGGGATCCGGCGTCCGAAGATACCAGCACACCTTGCCAAACGCCCCGAGCTCTTTGATTTCAAAATTCAGCGGCTCGTTCTTCTTGACTCCAAGTGATTGCCTTGAATCGAAGGCCATGTAGATAGAGGTGTGATCGTCGTGGCCGAGCAAAACTGCATCGCATGACTTAGATCGGTCGGCAGTGTTTATTATTCGAGCGACGCCGTATCGCCCAACCCCACTCCGATACGACTGATGCACGCGGACGATCGAACTGCCCCATTCGCTTCGATCGAGCCCTTTGACTTCTAATTCTGGCATGTTCTGGTCCCGGCTGATTTGGGGACATCATACACCTTCAGCGTGACAAGTAGTAAGATCTATGCAAGTCGAAGTTACGCTTTCTCGCGCAATCGTTCGAAAATCCGCCGCAGCGCGAATGAACGCGCGATGCTCACCACCGTGAAGATTGCGCCCATCTTCAGGTTCTGCGCCAATGTCGTATGCAGCCCAAAGATCGGAAAGATCAGGATCTGCGTGATGACCGCAACGCCGTAGCCGATGACCACGTTGGCGACGGACTCGATCAGCGACATGAGCCGCGATTGCTTCATGTCGCCACCTCATTCATCGGCCAGCAATTGAGCCGCGAGAGTTCGGAGCGCATGCGCGGCAACCAGTGGGACCACGCCGTTGCCGCAGAGCCGAAGGCGGTCCACCCGGTGGGCCAGCCCATCAGCGCCTCGACGAATGCTGGGTTCAGCGTCCGGCGCGGCTCGGAGGTATCGCTCCCAGCCGTCGGCGTCACCAGGACCTGGCGGCCAAGCAGGCCGTTGACCGGCGTGTTCGCCAATGTCGTCGCCCCGTCCTTGTGATCCCGCGCCGTTGGCGTCATCCACATCTGGCTGGCGCTGGTCAGGTCGGCCGATTTGCGATTGCCCGCGCTCGGCTTGTTGCCGTCCGTCGCCATCGGCGTTGGCCAGTCCCGCGCCATGCCATCGAGACCCTTCTCGTGTCTCCGGGCACCGCCCCGGCTGCGAAAGTTGTCGGTCTGCGGCGTTGGCCACATCGCGGCCGATGTCGCCAGGTTCATCCCGTGTTTGCCCGCCGATTGTGATGGCGTCGGTTTCGTCTGCCGGTTCTCGTTGGCGCTCGCCCGTGGCGTTGGCCAGAGCCGCAGCATCTCCGTCCGGTTCCCACCGCTCGAGCGGGTCCCGGAGCAAGCGCGCGGGGTTGGCAAGTTGATCGTGCTCGCGGTGCGCGACGATGAAGAGCCGCTCGCGCTTGTGGGGTGCACCGACTTCCGCCGCCGTGAAGAGGCCTGCCGCAAGGCGGTAGCCCATGCCGACCAGTCCGCTGGCGACTTCGGGAAATCCGAGGCGGACATGATGGGCGACATTTTCGAGGAAGACGAAGGGTGGCTCGACCTCTCCGATGATGCGCGCGACATGCGGCCAGAGGTGCCGCGGGTCGTCCGCGCCCCGGCGCTTGCCCGCGACGGAGAACGGCTGGCACGGATATCCCGCAGTGACGATGTCCACCGCGCCGCGCCACGGGCGGCCGTCAAAGCTGGCAACATCGTCCCAGACAGGTGCCGGATCCAGGGCCGCCTCTTCCATCCGCGCCACGAGAATGGCCGCGGCGTAGGTTTCCCGTTCGACATGGCCCACAGTTCGATAGCCGGGCATGGCAATGGTGAGCCCGAGGTCGAGCCCGCCTGCGCCGGAGCAGAGCGAGAGGCCGAACAGGTCTCCGGCTCCGGAACCGTGTCCGGAGGAAGGTAAAGCCAGGTCATGCATCGCCTCAGCGTGGGTTGGCCGTCAGATCGGCGAAGCTCTCACCGGTTTCGTCCAGCACGGCGGTCTGGCCCGTGAACTGCTGCCAGCGTTGCACGGCGACATCGACGTAGGCCGGGTTCAGTTCGACCCCGAGGCACACACGGCCCGTGGTTTCCGCCGCGATCAGCGTGGTGCCGGACCCCATAAAGGGCTCGTAGACCGCCTGACCGGGGCTTGAATTGTTGAGGATCGGCCGGCGCATGCATTCGACGGGTTTCTGGGTCCCGTGCACGGTTTCCGCATCCTGATCTTTGTTGGCGATCTGCCAGAGCGTCGTCTGCTTGCGGTCGCCCGCCCAATGGCCCTTGCCGGTTTTTTTCACGGCATAGAGGCAGGGTTCGTGCTGCCAGTGATAATCGCCGCGGCTCAGCACCAGGCGATCCTTGGCCCAGATGATTTGCGAGCGGATGTTGAAGCCGGAGGCCTCGAGGCTCTCGGCGACCGTCGTCGCATGCAGCGCGCCGTGCCAGACATAGGCCACATCGCCCGGGAACAGCGCCCAGGCCTCGCGCCAATCCGCGCGGTCGTCATTCAGCACCCTGCCGGTGCGCTTGGTGGCTGCGGCGCCAGCTTTGTTGCGCCAGCCGGGATCGTATTCGACTCCGTAGGGTGGATCGGTCACCATCAGCAGCGGTGTCACATCGCCGAGCAGACGTTCGACGTCCGTGGCCACCGTCGCGTCCCCGCAGAGCAACCGATGCTTTCCCAGCACCCAGAGATCGCCGGGACGGCTGATCGGGGTCTCGGGTGCCTCCGGAACATCGTCCTCTCTCTCACGGGATGCGGTCTCGGGATCGACCTCACCGGCCAACAGCGCTTCGAGCTCAGCATCGTCGAAGCCAATGAGCGACAGGTCAAAATCCTCGGCCAGCAGGTCGTTCAGCTCGGCCGAGAGCAGTGCTTCATCCCAGGTCCCGAGTTCCGTCAGCTTATTGTCCGCGATCCGGTAAGCCCGTCGTTGCGCCTCGGTCAAATGGCCCAGCACGATCACGGGGGCCTCGGTCAGCCCCAGCTGCGTCGCGGCCCATACCCGACCGTGGCCCGCGATCAGCTCTCCGTCGTCGGCGACGAGGCAAGGCACCGTCCAGCCGAACTCCGCCATGCTGGCGGCAATCTTCGCGACCTGATCCGCGCCATGCGCCTTTGCGTTCTTCGCATAGGGCTGGAGCCTGTGCAGCGGCCACATCTCGATTGCATCCGGGGCAAAGCTCAGGGTCATGCGGGTCGGTTCGCCTCAATCGGGTGGACTCCGGATACCGGCACCCAGCCTAGACCCCACGAGGGGTCCAGCGGCCATCGGGCGTATCCGGTGCCAAAGGTTTGTTTTATTGTGGTTTTCAGCAGATCGCAGGTGGATGCCTGCTAGGGGTGGCTTCCCAAAAAACCGGCCCTGTCGCTAGCGATATTGCGCGCTTCGCCCGCCCGTATACGTTTCGGGCCGGGAAGGACCCGCGAAGTCAGCGGGTTAGCGGCTTGGGCCCCAGCTGGCCACCTTGGTGGACCCCGGAAGCCAGCTGCGCGGCCGCTGCCTGCGCGCGCCTCTCCCGAGTATATCCAATTTCTAGCCTCTCAGCCGGAAACTGTAACCCTTTGCGATGTCTCACTGAAAATTCTGTCACAGGACGATTTTCCTTGACAGGTTGTTCGCGTTCTCAACCACGAAACGCCGTGACCGCTTCGAAGGCGGCACGCGCCCATTGAGCCGCCAGGTGATCAGCGCGAGGCCGTATTGCCAATGGCGGTTGGCCGCGGGGCGGCTGATCCCCATCTCCCAGCAGATCGGCTTCCACGGCGTGCGCTCGGCCCGCAACCAGACGATCCGGGCATCGTCCCGCTCCAGCCAGCGCAGCCAGAGCAATGCCTCCTCGGCCTCGGAGATCTGGCGCGGTCCCGGCCGGGGCCTGCGCATTTGCGGTTCCTGACCGACCTTGTCCGCGAAGCTGTGAAAATACTCGGGCCAGGCATTGAAGAAGCCCTGCGGCATGACGCCGGGCAAGGTACGGAAGACATCGGCCGCGCTCTCCAGCCGGTCCTCCACGCGCGCTGTGGTCCACTCAGTCATTGCCTACCTCCGGTTCCCGCTTGCCATAAAGGCGTTCGCCCAGCTGGCGGACCAACTCGCGCTCTGGCCAGGTGAGGCGATTGTCATCCACGGAGACTGCCAGAACGCCCTGTTCCTTCCAGCCGTCCTTTTTGACTTGATCGGGGCTGCGGCGAGTGCCCCCGAAGCCGCGAGGGGCGAAGCTCATGCGGTTCATGCCATGCCTCCTTCGGTCTCGATCGCCCAGTGCAGGATCGCGATGGCGTCGGCCTCGTTGTCATCGGCCGGGCTGAAGCCACGCGCCTCAGCGGCTGCGATCATGGCCGCCTTGTTGGCGTTGCCCTTGCCAGTGGCGTGGCGCTTGATGGTTCCGACGGGCACGCCTTGGTAAGGCACGCCGCGCATCTCGGCCCATGCGGTCAGCGTGGCCATCAGCCCCCCATAGACATGCGCCGCATCGGTCCCGGCGTGGCGGCGAACTTCCTCGAACCAGATAGCGGCAATGGGACCAGACAACCGCTGCAACTCGCCCAACCAATTGGTGAAGCGCAGGTATCGCATCCCACCACCGTCATAGCGCCCGGGTTTGAACGAAGCCGTCCCGCTGGTGATAATGCCGTCCGCGGACCGTAGCGCCCAGCCCGTTGTGGTCCCAAGATCCAGGGCCAGGATGGTCGCCGACAAAGCTATCGTCTGGTGTTGACACACGGTTTCAATTTGCCTGTTCGACATTGTCATCTCCATTGCTGCTCGAAAGGTGAAAGGTGCGGGGCAGATCGGCCCGTGCGCGGATACCCCACGACGTATGGGATGGGGCCAAACCTGCTCGTTGCCCCCCATACGTAGTATGGGGGCTTTCCACACTAACTCCTCTTTTGCGGGTAACGTGCTGATAAAGAACGAGAAAATAGGAGTTCGGAGGAGTTGGGGAGGAGTTAGCCCACTAACTCCTCTTGTGGAGTAAGCCATTGATTTCATTGATACAGGAGTTAGGGAGGACATAGGAGTTAGGCCTCACTCCTAGGAGTTAGTGAGCCCAAATCGTCGTCCGCAGCCGTCTCCGGATAGACCCAAACGGCCGGGTTTTCGACGTCCATGCAGACCCCGGAATTGGGGCATTTGTAGTGGCTGGGAAGGACGGGATCGGCGTCTTCGAAGACCTCTCCGGTCTCCGGATCGACACGCTCTTCGGGGCGAAACCGCATCCCATCGACGCAGAGGTAACCGAACCGGGATCGAACCTTCGGATAGCCAAAGGCGCTGCCATCTCGCAGGAATTTAACATGGCCCTTCGTGGCCAGAACACTCAACCGTTCGCGGATGGTGTATTTGCTGCCAAGCCCACTCTGGTTCTCGAAGGCCTCGGCGAACTGCATGGTCGTGTAGAGTTGCCCGCTGGTGGCCTCCTCGAAAAGCAGGTCGAGGATCACATCGCGCTTGCGGTTGCGCTCGGCGTCATGTTTGGCCCCGACCTCCTTGCGAACCAGTCGCTCGTTCATGGGGTTCAACTCGACCCATTGCCCGTCGACTTTGTCGATCAGCTTGGCGGGAAGCGCAGGTCCGTTCCTGAGCTCGATCTCCAGCTTGCGTTCCGGGGCCTGTTCGTCGGGCCGGTGGAGGATCAGGCCGGAGGTATAGAACCCGCGCAGCGCGCTGGCGCCTGAGAGCGCGAGGAAGGGATCGTCTTTGACCTGCTGCTTGCTGAGCTTCTTGGTGTGGTGGACCAGGATCACCCCGCAATCGGGGTCGACATGGTCTCGCAGCACCTCGACGCGTTCCTTGAGGAAGAACATCATGGCGGTGTTGTCGTTCTCGCCGCCACCATCGGGCCCGCCGTCGAACAGGTTGCGGATAGGGTCCACGCAGAGAATGTCAGGCGGTGCCTCCGGGAACGCTGTCTGCACGGCGCGCGCGACCCGCACGCTGCCCTCGTTGTCGAGCAGCATCTTGAGCTTTGGCGTCGCAACGAAGGTGTCGCGCGCGGCGGCCAGCACCTCTGGCGGCAGGGCAATCTGCTTCAGGCGTTCGCGCAGATAGTGATACTGGATCTCCGCTTGAAGGTAGAAAATGCGTAGCGCCCGCGGCGGAGTGAACCCGAGGAATGACACGCCAGCCGCCATGTAGACGAGCCAGGAAATCAGAAGGTCGCTCTTGCCCACCTTGGGCGCGCCGCCCAGCACCAGAAGCCCGCCTGGCGTCAGCACACGCGGAGCAATGATGTCCTCCGGCATGGGGCTCTGGTCGTCGAGCAGCGCGCCGAGCGTGAAGGCAGGCATCTCCTGTGGCCCCGGTGGGCCGGAGTCCAGCCGGATCAGCGGCGGGCCGTATTTCTCGACATGCCGGTCCCAAAGCCGCTCGGACTCGCGTTTGAGCCGCTCTACTGGCCACTGGGGCCGCAGCATCGCGGCGTTGTAGCCACAGATGCCTTCCCAACCCTCGTCTTTTGTCATCCGGCCCTCATGGACCATACGGATGAAATGGCCGATCGCGGCGGATGCTCCCTCGAAGCGGGACCAGTCGTCCTGCGCCCCCTCTCGCACGGGGGTCACCAGCACATCGTCCATGGCGGGCTTGTCCGGATGGGTGAACTCAGGCTGCAGGGACACGCCCGGCGCGGGCAGCATGTCGGCGACCGCCTCGATGAACTCGTCCAGATCACGCTCGTGGGCGGCGTTCAGCTCGACAATACGCACCTGCGTTTTCAGGCTGTTCTTGTAATAGACAGAGCCCGCCACGCGGATGGGCTGGTGGGCCGAGCGGAAATGCATGTCACCGCCGACCTTGGCGGCAATGTCACCGCGCAGACGGCAGACACGGGCGATGTCTTCACCTTCCGCAGGCTCGGTCAGCATCCACCAGACGTGAGCTTTCCGCTGGCCCTCGGGCGTTACGCCGCCGCTTTCCACCACCATGGTCGGCGCGCCGAGGTGGCGTTCGAGGTGCGCACGCTTGGCAGCGATGTCGCCGGTGTCGAGATCGACCACGACGTTTTGCATCTGCAGGATTTCCGCTGCCTTGGCCTGGCCGGACGCGGCCACGGTGCCGGGTATCACGTAGACCGCTGCTCCCTGGCGCGAGGCCCATGTTGCGAAGGTCGCCATCTTCTCGGGGGCGGCCCGGTCCGCCTTGAGCCAGATGTTATGCGGACGGCCATCGATGCCCTGACCCTTGTCGATGAAACTGCGGACCGGGATCAGCCCGTCGCAATAGCCGAAGACGACTTGCATGAACTGGGCGATTTGCTCCGGATCAGGCTCGTCGCCGAACACGTCGACCTGCGGCGCGGCGTCATTGAAATCGCGCCACGGATTGAAATGAACGATGTTCTCTTCGGGCCCATCGGGCACTGTGTCATCGCGCATTTGCGTGTCCTCGTCGGGATCGGCTGGCTCGTCAGTCATTTGGCGAGGCCCCAGCACCGCTCGGCATGGGCACAGAACCGGCATTCAAAGAAGTCGCGCTTAGAGGCGATGCGCGGCAGCAGTTCACCGGCGTCGGTGGCCTGCAGGATCCGCACCGCGCGGTCGGACATGCGCTGCGCCAGATCGGCATCGAACGGCACGAGCTCATGATGCAGTTCGGCCGTGTCCTTGTTGATGGCAGTGAAGAGCGCCGGTGCGGCCGAGATCCCAGGCACCGCAGGCTCCATGTAGGCCTGGTAGATCGCGATCTGGGCGGCATAGACGGGCTTGGAAACCGTGACCCCGTCCTTGACGCAGGCGCGCCAGTTCTTCGCGTTCATGGTCTTACATTCCCAGAGCGCCGGGATGCGAAACCCAAGCGCTGCCGGGGCATCAGCGATGATCCCATCGACATGCCCACGGATCCGGCCGCCCGCGACGGAGAATCCGAACTGGCCGCCATCGCGCTTTTGGGTCACCAGATCGATCCCGGCGGCGCGCAGCCAGCGGATCGCCAGGTCTTCGAGCTGATGACCGATGGCGAAGATCCGCAACGTCTGCCCGCCGAAGTCGGCACCGTCATCCTTCGGCGCGCCCGCAAACTCGAATTGCAGTGCGCGTTCGCAGGCGTGGCCGAGGCGGGACGCGCCGAGATAGGTCCGGGGTGGCGTGGCCTCGCGCTCGGCGATGAGGGCCGCGTCGACCAGCGCGTTGATCCGGTCGGCGGTGGACGGGCGGTGATTGAAGTCCAATGTCAAAACGGGATCTCCGGCGCGTTTGATTTGGCAATGTCGGCCATGGCCTCGCGGAAACCCTCGACTGCCTCCTCGATCAGTGCCCGCACCTGCGCCTCCGTCAGATCGGCAAGTGCGGTCTGCCAGCCGATCTCTTCCAACAGCAGCGCGACGCGTTTCAGGGTGGCAGTGATGGCAGCGCGTTCCTCTTCGGTCAGATCAACCATGGCAAAACGCTCCCGCGCCAAACGCGTCCAGAAGCCCTGGCAGGGCATCGAGCAGAACCAGACCGATGGCCGGGGCCGCTTCGAACGAACCGGATCGCGCCAGCCAAAACCACGCGTGGGTTGCCGGCAGACAGCACAGAGCGTGCCACGCGGATGCCAGAGACGCCGCCGCTCCTCGGCTGTGATTTTGAGTGAAGATGCCATGGGTCATGCCGCCCTCCGTTCGAATCCGGCCACCGCGTTCACGGCGGCCTGGATGGCGCGTTTGTTGAAGCCGAAGGTCATCAGCACCGAAGCGCGGTAGCGCGTGAGGCCGAAGTCGTGCCGGCATTTCGGTGGCAGATATTTCAGCTGCTTGTCGGTCGGTGGCTGGCGCAGCCACGCCTTTGTCTTGAAGGCGCTTTCATCGCTTTCGTGGGTGTTCAGCCAGTCATCGGCCTGCGCGAGGCAGACGGTGCGTTCGCCGACGCCCAGCAGACGTGGCCGCGCGCCCTTGGCCCCGCCGACGGCGTACCAGACGCCGTCCATCCAGAAGATGCCGCCCCAGGCTGTGAAGCCGGTAGCCATTAGCGCGTCATCTGCGCCGAAGAGATCGACCCATGCGAAGCTGGAGCGCTTCAGCAGGTCGATCTCGGTCATGACAAAGCCTGAGAGTGGCGCTGCGTTCGTCCCGGTCTCGCCTTCGTCCTGCAGCAAGACCTCGCCGCAGAGCGGGCATTCAGTGGCGGCGAGCGGTATCTCCGCCGCGCAGGCGGAGCAGGATTTGGTCGGGGCGTCACCGGTGGCGATCTTGCCGTCCAGATCGACATCCTGTTCCAGCGTGCCGTGGATCAAGCTCGATGTCCCGAAATCCAGCACCACGCAGTCGGTCTTGACGATGCCGGGGTGTTCTTCGGGATCGACCGTGCGCAACCCGCGACCGACCATCTGGATCATGGTGGATTTGTAGGAACTAGGCCGCAGCAGCACGACGCAGGAGGTGGGCGGGTGATCCCAGCCTTCCGTGAGCACGGCGACATTGACGATCACGCAGATCTCGCCTGCCGCATAGTCGGTCAGGATGGACTTGCGGGTGTCGGCCGCCAGATCGCCGTGGATCAGCGCGGCCGTGATCCCCGCGGCGCGAAATGCCTCAGTGACGTGTTCGGCATGGGCGACGGTGGAACAGAAGACGACGGTCTGCCGGTCACCAGCCTTCTCGCGCCAGTGGCGGATCACCTCGTCGGTGACCGGCGCGCGGTCCATGATGTCCGCCACCTCGGTCATGTCGAAATCGGCACTGGTCTTGCGGACCGACTTCAATTCCTCCTGCACGCCCACATCGATGACAAAGGTGCGCGGCGGCACGAGATGCCCCGAGGCAATCAACTCAACCAGACGCACCTGGTCGGCGACATTGTCGAAGACCTCGCGCAGTCCTTTCTTGTCTCCCCGGGTCGGTGTTGCCGTCACCCCGAAAACGCGGGCGTCGGGATTGGCGTCACGCACCCGGTTGATGATGCGGCGATAGCTGTCCGCCACCGCGTGATGTGCCTCGTCGATCACAAGCAGGTCGAGGCGCGGCATGTCGGCCAGGTTCGAGGCCCGTGCCAGGGTCGGCACCATCGCAAAGGTGACGTCGCCGCCCCAGGATTTTTCGGTGGCATCGATCACCGAGGTGGACACCTCCGGCACCATGCGCTGGAACTTGGCGCGGTTCTGCGCCGTCAGCTCGTCTCGATGCGCCAACACGCAAGCTTTGGCTCCATCACCGAGCATCGCGCCGGTGACTGCCGAGAGCATGATCGTTTTGCCCGCGCCGGTGGGCGCCACACCGAGCGTATTGCCGTGTTGGCCGAGCGCAGCAACACTGCGCTCGACAAAGGTTTTCTGGCGGGGACGCAGGCGCATGACCGATCCCCCTTACTGGGCCCAGCTCGGCCGCCCGGGAGCACCGGGGTTGGCTGCTGGCGGATTGGACGAGGACGTTGGGGCGGCAGCATTCTGCTGCGAAGTGGCCCCCGGCCCGGCGTTACCACTGAACTGCAGGGGTGCAGTTCCCATGACCTGCGCATAATCGCGATGGTCAGGCGTGACCGCGCTGCGGATCTCGTTCTTGTCGTCGCCACTGGCATCGGTGCCGATGTCGATGCGGGCGACGAACTCAATGCCGTCGAGATCGGCGAAACCGCTGATGCGCCGTGCTGCCTGCGCTTCCGGCGACATGTCCTTGTCGGAAATCCCGCGCGCCGAGTTCAGCATACCGCGCACCAGGCTGCGGCCCATATTGGCCCAGTCTGGCCCCTTCGGGCTATACAGCCCGATCAGCGTGAAGATCTTGCGCCGGGCATATTGCCCCTCGGTCACGGTGAACTCGCCGTTGAGGTACACCGCGCCGGTGGAGCCGCGCGTGGCATAGCCGCCAGTCCAGCCCTGCGAGGCGTCGTCGAAGCCGCCGGGGCGGATGGTCAGGCGCACCTTGGCCAGTGTGCCCTTGGGGATGAGGTTGGTATTGCTCTGCGCGTCGTTGAAATCGTTCCAGGAACCCATGGGGAACCTCCTTTTCTGATCAGGATTGTGGTTGGGATTGGTCGTCAGCCGCCGGATCGGCGGACGGTGGGGCGTAGGTCAGCCGGTCGGATGCCGGTGTTGCAGCCGTCCGAATCTTGGCCATCAGGCGGCCGAGATGGGGTTCTTCGACTTGGTCCAGACGGCCCGAACGATCCTTGGCCGGGAAACTCCAGGGGTTGATCGTGTGGCAGACAAAGGCGCGATACGGATCGCCGCCATCGGCCTTCAGTTCCGCCATGGTGATCACCTCGTCGACGATGCCTGGCAGCTCGAGCCCGGTCTTTGAGCCATCGATCTGCGGCTGGAACATCTTGCGATTGAAGTCGTCGAGCTTCTCGTCGAGGATCCCGACCAACCAGACATTCTTGGCCCGCGTGTGCTGCAAATGGGTGAGCCAGCCGATCATCTCGCGGCCATGCAAGCCGTACGCCCCGCGCACATCCGGCTTGCCGGTTTTCTCCGACAGCGCCTCGGGTTGGCCTTTGCACCAGCCAAAGCACAGCCGCCCGGCAACCGTGATCGAATCCACGAAGATGGTGTCGTAGCGGTCCAGCGCTGCCGGATCGCCGAAGCGCTCGCAGACGGCGGCATAATGCGCGGGGCTGTATGGCTGCTCATCGCGCAGCGCCGGGTTCGGCCCACCGATGAACACCGCGAAATCCCGGCATTCCGTCCAGGTGCGCGGCCGGATGCTGTCACCCGCCCAGCCTTCGATGGCGAGGTCACCCGCTTCGAGATCCATGAACAAGGTGCGGTCGGCATCGAGGGTCCAGAGCAGCGAGGTCTTCCCAATGCCGGATTTCCCGAAGATGCAGCCCTTGATGCCGCGTGGCTCGGCCAGCCGCTCGTCGGCGCTGATGATAGGGAGGCTCACTGGTCAGCCCCCTGCGCGAGGATCTCGACCTTCAGCGTGCCAGGCCGCACAGTGCGCGCGGGCTCGAAACTGGCGCGAATGCCGTCAGGCCACGCGCTGTATTTCCGCTCCGGCACTTTGATCGTAATGTCGACATACTGCGCGGGATCGTCACCTGAGGCGCGGATGCGCTCGACCACGTCACCAAGCTGTGCCTTATCCCAGTCCACCCGCTTCGGCAGATCGGCGACCACGGTGAAATCGCCGTCATCGAAGCGGACAGTGCCGGTGTCCTTGCCGGCGGCCTGGCGTTCTTCGGTGGCCCGGGTGGCGTAGCGGACCGCCAGTCCGGCATCGAAGCGAGCCTTGGCCGCCTTGTCGCGCTTCAGACGCTCGTCGATTTCGCGTTGCAGGATCGCCAGCAACTCGACCGGCAGCGCCGCGATCTCGGCCGCGCTGAGCGAAGGCAGATCGTCCGGCGTTGGGGTGTTCTCGGGGAATGGCATGAAATGGTCTCCGTGATCGGTGAATAAGGATTGGAAGGCCGGCATCACGCGGCCTCAGGCTCGGCGAGCAGCAGCTCGGACAGCGAGACGGCAGCAGCTTTGGGTTTGGGGCGGGCAACGGCGATGTAGGCGAACTGGTCGGGCCCCACGCGCTCCTGCACGAGATGTACGAGACCCTGCTCAGCGGCCCAGAAGGCCCGCGATCCAAGCCTGCTCAACTCGGCGCGTGCCGCATCCGACAGCCCTGAAAACACAGGGAAGATGTCGAGCACCAGAAAGCCGCGATGGTATTCCAGCCGGTCGCCGGGAACGGCCTGCGCCACCCAGGCGCAGAATTCGATCTCGGACAGCGGTCGGCTGGCGCGAACCGTGATGAAGGGTGTGGTTTCCATGAACATGATCTCCTCCTTTCGCCTCTACTCAGGCCGCTGCCGCGTCGTCCCAGTCGGGACCGAGGCCGCTTCAATGTCCTTTGTTGCGGCGTTGTGCTGATCGTCCGGCTGGCCCGCGTCGGCGTCGGCATAGACCGCCACGAGAGGCGTCCCATCCTGGTGGGCCCCGGCATTCTCGATGCGGTATGCACGCTGGTTCTTCAGGATTTCCGGCAGCTCCCAGCGGCGGTAGAGGCCGGGGATGCGCTTGAGGTCTGCGGACAAGAGGTCGGCTTTGCGGATCATGCGGGTCGACTTTCGGTTTGAGTGGGGCGCGCGGTGGCGTCTGAATGGGAAAAGCCACCGCACCGCTGAGATCGGGACATCCGATCAGCGAAATTCTCGCAGGACGTCGCGCAGACGCCGGGTCGCCCGCTGATAGCGTTTGCGCGTTGCCGCCTCAGACAGCCCCAACTCCGATGCGACCTCAGCCTGCGAGAACCCGTCGACGGCCACGCGGATCACCAGATCAGAATCCTTGCCGACGATGCGGACGAGATCGCGGTGGAGCAGTGCAGAGCTGGCGTTGGCTGACGCCTGATCGTCAGTTGGGATTTCGTCGGGATCGGCCTCGCTGCGCAGGCTCTGGTGCCTGTCCTCGCGTTGACGCGTTCTGATCAGGTCGCGCTCGATGTTTCGGAGGATGGTGGAAGCGATCCAGTTGACGCGCTGCAGATCCAGACAGCGAATGGCCTCGGAGGCCCGTGCCAGGATTTCAGATGCAACCTCGTCACCGGTGCCGATCCTGCGCCAGGTCGATCTGCGCCGAACGGCATCCAGCCCCGGCCAGAGCGCCAGCAGCATGAGCGTCAGGGCACAATCGGCGGCCTCGTCGCCAGACTGTGCAGCCCGGACCAGAGCAACCAATATTCGGTTCTTCTCATCTGGCCCGCGGCTGCCGACTTGCAGCGTGTCCAGCAATGCAGCCGGATCAGCGAAATGCGCGAGCGGTTCGCTGCTGCGCCGGAGCTCATCGAAGGTGTGTTGAAAACCAAGAGTTGAAGAAGAAAACATGAGGTGATCACGGATCTCGTGCCACGCGATGGACATTGGACGCCTGCCTTGCGGCCAGGCGTCCAGCGCCTTTTCGTGGCCACGTCAGGACGTCGTGCGTCTCTGCGACTTCAGGGAAATGGTGAGACGTGCGCCTTAGCGCGCGGGTGATGTCGCCTGGTTCAGCGTTCCGCAGCCGCGGCACGTGGCCACGACCGGAAAGCCCACGAAATACTCGTGCCCTCGCGCAAAGCGCAGGTGCATGCGGCCGTCCCGGCAAACGCCGAGCAGCTTGTCACAGCGCGTACAGCGCCATTCCGAGGTCAAAGGGTTGGGGGTTGATTTTGCGCCACCGGCCCAGCTGATCTGGGCTGGCTGGCGTGAAGTATCGGGAGTCGGCATGGAAGTGCTCCTCTGACTGAGTGAGCCTTTCCAATAGACAGCGGTTTTTTAGACCGTCGCCCGCAATATTTTTGACCGTCGACAGACCGGCCCGCCGAGATCGGCCAGATTATACGACAAGTCGCCAATATCCACGGGTCGAACCCTTGGCGATATAGACGTCAAGAATGCTCTCCCACATCGGTTTCTTGAACGCCTGCTGTGGGCTCTTGACGCCAGTATCCTCGATGAGGTCAGCGGTTTTGACATCAGGACTGCCGGCAAGATGCGCCGTTACCAGCTTTTCGAAGATCCGGATCTGATTTGCACCAAGAATGGCAAGCGGTGCTTTTCCTGGGATGCACAATGAAGCGGATTGGTTGCCTGACTTGAGCACTGCGACTGAACTGCCCCCCGCGGCAACATTCCGTCCAGAACTGAAGGTCTGCGCCAACGCATCACGCGACAGCACCAAGTCTTCGCCCTCATCGGACAGATGCGTGAGCACCGGAACGACGACATTCGGCCCGAGGCAGGTGAGTGTATCGACGCTGGATGTCAGGACGATCCCGATCCCAGACGCATTCCGCGCACGCAGGAGTTGATCCAGCTTGTTGATGACCTGGGGATTACCCAAACGCCGCGCGAAATAGACCGGTTTGCGATGGCCATCCGTCCCCATGTCACCCATCAGGACCAAATCCTGATCAAGGACCTGCGCTCCCTTGCTTGTCAGCAATGGACGGATGAGTTTCAGCACGGTTTCCTGAAGCCATTCGCGATTGAGTTGATAGCGTTCCAGATCGGCCGCTGGATGTTCGCCCGCATCCTCTCCAAACGGACCTGTCGCCGAGACCATTCCTGGCGTCGATGAGGGCTTGATCTCGACCTCACCGTCAATGTCGTCCTTGTCAATCAGCACGACATCCTGCCGGTCACGCCGCTCGAGCAGCCCACCCTCAATCAGACGATCAGGATCAAGCCCGATCTCACGCAAGTATCCACCCGTGACCTCGTCTTCCTCGAGATCGTAGAGGTCCACCAGTTGCGCGAACATGGCACGCAAATCGCCGTTGTCGATCTGACGGAAGGCGCTCAGGATCCCCCATTCGTGCAGCAACGCAAATCCGAGGCTGCGTTCGTCGGGGTCCTTGTTGCTCTGCAGATTGCAGCTCTTGACGCCTGACACAGTGATGTTGAGGGAGCGTTCCTTGGCGTCGCCTGCACGGTTGTACTTTACTGCAATGCCAATGCGGCTGAAACTGGCAGCCCTCCGGAAGATGTTGCCCCGGCCGAGATACCTTGTCGCGATTTCCTGGATGTCATCATCGATGGCGACCTTGAGAGCCAGTTTTCGGCTCCAGTGGCCCAGACGGATTTCCACTTCCAGCACCCGCGCCACCTGGATTTCCACACCTTCGATCTTCGGGATTGAAAGTGCCAGAGATGTGCGGAAACGGCTGAGGTTGTAGCGCTTCCAGGTCAGCGGTTTTTGAGAAATGTCGTGTTCCAGCGTAACCTCGGCGAAGGCATCGCCCACCTTCTGCCGAACAACCGGACTGTCGGCGCAAATTTCGATCTGCCTTTTTGATGGGGTGTAGATCAAGGTCGCTTCGTTTGGCGGTCGGAAATAGATCGTTCCCCGCCGCCCGTCGTCGCGATGGTCGTGCACGCTCGACAATGGGCCGCCGTGACGGACAATCAGCATGATTGATGTCGGATGCGCTTCAGTAGAAGGCAGGTCGAGCGCCTTAACCGTACAGATTGTCTTGAGTTCGAGGACCTCCGTGATCTTCGACGCCAGCGCGGTTTCATCGATTGCGTTTGCGTCAAGGTTGATCGCCTTTTCCAACTCGACCTCGAACGCATCGTACATCTTACCGTGGTCGCGGAATTGGCGTGCGAAATGAAAACTCTCCGCATCCTCGAAAGTCTGACGTGTGTTGAGAAACGCCCAGATGCTCCTGCAGAGCGGATCAGGCTGCGCCTCGATTTCCTGCGCCTGCTCTTCCGTGAACTGCTTGTCGACAATTGTAGCGAGGGATGAAATGCCCTTGCTGTCGGAAAGTGCACGGATCCTGCGACAGCGCTGTTCGGCTGGCCGCAATTCGTCCAGATCAAAATCTGACAAAATTCCAATGATTTTCTGCCGAAATTCGCTGACCGATTCTTCATCTGAAGGATTTGGAGTCTCCTCGGGCAAATTGAACTCTGGCTCGTTCTCGCCTTCCCGAATAGCAAGCACCGCGCGTGCAAGGTCGATCCGCGCGTCCTCGATCAACGCGAGGATATTCGGGCCAATCGGATTTGCTTTTTGCGCCATTAACTCACCTCAATGCATGTTATCTCTTAACTTGTTTCAACCTCCGATAATCGTTGACGAAAGTAAGGTTCACAAGAGCAGATGTTCGCCACCTGTTCGCTTTCTCATCAGCGCTTGGCGAGGGCGGATGTCCCGCCCAGGCCTTCTCGGTGGCTTTTGGTTGGTAACGACACCAGCAAGCACGGCCACCCAAGACATGAAACGACCCACCCCCCTGCCACCCGACCAGATGACGCCCGCAGAACGCCGCGCCGAGCTATGCGGCCTGCTGGCGCTCGGGCTGGTTCGGTTGCGGATGCGTGATCGGGCGGAAGTATCTGACGATACTGGAGAAAGTGGACTACACTATCCGGCCGACGAATGGCGTCATGCAACTCCAACTCACCGGAGAAATGTATGACGACCCACGATCCGATCCCCGCGCGCCTGGCCGCGCTCAAGACCACATCGACGCCTGACCTAAAGGCGCAATGGCGGGAGTTGTTCGACAGCGAACCGCCGCCGTTCAATCGCCGTTACCTCGAAAGTCGCCTCGCGTACCGCATCCAGGAGCTGGCTTATGGCGGCCTGAAGCCGGAAACGGTAAAGCGGCTAGAAGCCCTTGGCGAGCAACTTGATGGCGGTGATCGCAAAAAGAGCCGCATCCGCGCTGACCTGACGCCCATCGTCGGGACGCGGTTGATCCGTGAATGGCAAGGCGTTGAACACCTCGTCACCGTCACCGCCGACGGTTTCGACTGGCAGGGTCGCCCTTATAAATCGCTGTCAGCCATTGCCTGCGCCATCACCGGTACGCGCTGGAACGGCTGGGTGTTCTTTGGCCTGAAAAACCACCGGAGGCGCGCATGACCAAGCCAATTGTCCGGAAACTGCGCTGCGCGATCTACACGCGCAAGTCCTCCGAGGAAGGGCTCGAGCAGGAATTTAACAGTCTGCACGCGCAACGGGAGGCCTGCGAGGCCTATATCGCTAGCCAGCGCTCCGAGGGCTGGGTGCTCGTCCACGATCAGTATGACGATGGTGGCATTTCTGGCGGCACGCTAGACCGCCCGGGCTTGCAGCAATTGATGGCGGATATTGAGGACGGGCTTGTCGATGTGGTCGTTGTCTACAAGATCGACCGCCTCAGCCGCTCTCTGGCCGATTTCGCCAAGCTGGTCGAGGTGTTCGACCGCAATGACGTGACCTTCGTTTCGGTCACGCAGTCGTTCAATACCACCACATCAATGGGGCGGCTGACGCTAAACATCCTGCTTTCCTTCGCCCAGTTCGAGCGCGAGGTCACGGCCGAGCGCATTCGCGACAAGGTCGCGGCGAGCCGCAAAAAGGGGATGTGGATGGGCGGGGTTCCGCCCTACGGTTATCGCGTTGAAAGTCGCAAACTGATCATCGACGAGGAGCGCGCAGCGCATGTCCGTTGGGCATTCGAGCGGTTTATCAAAATCGGATCTGGCACCGAACTGGCCCGCGAAACCGCTGCCAAGGGCATACTGACCCCCAAGGGCAACCCGATGGACAAGAAGTTTATCTACCGCATGCTCAACAACCGCGCGTATATTGGCGAGGCGGTCCACAAGGGCGAAAGCTATCCCGGCGAGCACGACGCCATCATCGATCGCGAGACGTGGGACCGCGTCCATGCCATCCTGCAGGAAAGCCCACGCAAACGCGCGGCCCGGACCAGAGCCAAAACACCAGCCATGCTCAAAGGCTTGCTCTATGGACCGGACGGCGCGGCGTTTTCGCCGACGCACACCCGCAAACGCGACCGGCTGTATCGCTACTATGTCAGCCAGACCGTGCTGAAGCACGGCGCCGGATCGTGTCGCGTGGGCCGTGTCTCGGCTGGTGAGATCGAAACCGCCGTCATTGATCAGCTTCGCACAGTGTTCCGCCAACCCGAGATCGTGGCCGGGACATGGAAGGCGGCACGCGCCAATGCCGACGACATCACCGAGGCCGATGCCCGCGCGGCTCTGCAGCAGCTCGATCCGCTTTGGGATGAACTCTTCCCCGCCGAGCAGGCACGCATCGTGGCGCTTCTGATCGAGCGCGTGGACATCGGCACGGACGGGCTCAATGTCCGGCTGCGCGTCGACGGCCTCCGTGGCCTTGCGCGCGAGATGTTTGCAGGCGGTATTGAGGCGGCGGCATGACCAGCAGGACGCCGATCCCGGACACCGTGACGCTGCACGTGCCTTTCCGTGTCGTGAAGCGCGGTGGGCGAAAGGAGATGCAGCTGCCCGAGGGCGTCAAGCAACCGCGTCGAACGGACAACACGCTGGTGAAGGCTCTGGCCCGCGGTTTTAGGTGGAAGTGGATGTTGGAGTCCGGGGACTTCACGACGATCAACGAACTGTCCAAACGCGAAGGGATCGCGCCATCATACATGACTCGCGTTTTGCGGTTGACGCTGCTCGCCCCGGATATCGTCGAAGCGATCTTGGATGGGCAACAGGGGCCGGAGATAACGCTGGCGCGGGTTCTGGAACCATTTCCGACCGAGTGGGAGGATCAATTGATGAACTTCAAACTTGAGTTCCACGGGTCATAGGGCCACCGCCAGTCCGTCAAGCAGAAACACCATGACATTCCAAGAATGCGTAAAAAAGCCCTATACGCGCTTTAGCGAGCGCTTTCAGCCAACTCAAGTCTGACAAAAAATTCTGCCCGCGCTGGAGTGCGCGGATCTTTCCCACGTGCTAAGCATCTGAGAGGGCATGGGAATCGGAGTGACGAGTGGCAGACGGATTCATCGCATTCGAGTTGGACCTGATGGGTGCAGTCATGAACCAGCTCATCCCCACGCTCGATGCCATGGGTAGCGCGCCGCTCACCCTAGACAACGCCCAGGCGCTTCCCGACGCCCAAGGCGTGTACCTGCTGATCCACGACGGAGAGGTCCGCTATGTCGGGAAAACCGATGCGGAGGCTGGGCTTCGAACCCGCCTGGCTAGGCACGCGCGGAAGTTCGAGCAACGGCGAAACGTGCGGCCCGAAGATGTCCAGTTCAAGGCCGCGCGGATCCTCGTTCTGACCGCGATGGATATCGAATCCAGATTGATTGCCCACTACGGTTCGGAGTGGAACGGATCGGGCTTCGGGTCCAATGATCCAGGGCGCGAGCGCGAGACGACGAACAAGCCTGAGCAGGGCTTCGACGCGCGCTTTCCGATCGACATTGATACTCCGCATAGTTTGCTTGCGACGGGACAGACGACGGTTCACGTTGCCCTAATGGCACTGAAGGATGTGCTTCCCTACACCCTGCGCTACGAGGTTTCTTTACCACCGCCACGAACGAAGGTCGGAGGACATGACTATCGGCTAAATCCTCACCCGGACATGCCAGCGTCGCAATTGGAGATTCCACCCGGTCCCATCTCAGTGCGAAGAGCAATGCAGCTGATCGTAGCTGCTTTGCCCGCTGGCTGGCAGGCGACCTATTTCGTGAGCCACGTGATCCTGTACAAGGAAGATCGCCAGTACGCTCACGGGGTTCAGATCTAAGCCGCGCTGAGCTTGTCTCGAACGCCTGTGGCGACGATCCGAGCCAATTGGCACGGGACGGCGTTTCCGAGCTGCCGCATCGTCTCCGTCCACGAGCCGTGGAACACCATGTCGTCGGGGAAGGTCTGCAGGCGAGCGCTCTCTCGGATCGTGAAATAGCGCACCGAGCCATCAGGCCTGCGCAGCATGTTCTCGCCTCCAGGAACACCATGCACGCCCGCCTTCAGTGTCTTGCCGGGCTCGTCAAGTGGGCTTCCCGTGTGCCCCGGATAGGAGCGTGCACCGGGTTGAAACCGGTGGTCATGAAAGTCCAGCGCCGTGCCGGACGCATGTTCCGGATCCGGAAGGTCGGAGATCGCGTCGCGCACGGTCAGCCACGGTTCGTCCAGAGGCCGCTCAGCTATCTTCAAGGCCCGCGCCTGCGCCGCACCACCATCCGGCCGGTTCTTGCGAGAGACGCGGTGCAGGTCCCAATAGACCTCCTCGCGCCATTGCGACCAGAGCAGCGCGTCCCGCGAGTGGGTCGGCTTCGGAAAGTGCCACTCGATCTCGGTGTCGGCACGGAACCCGACGAGGAAGATGCGCTCACGTCGCTGGGGGACACCGTAGTTCGCCGAATTCAGAACCCGCATCACCACTCGATAGTGCAGGCCCTTCTCGGTTCCCTTCGTGTGATGGTTCTCCAGGCGCGCGAGGTGTGCCAGCCATTCTTCTTCCCTCTTGGCAACAAGATCGGGATAGGTCAGCTGCAGTCGAATGTACTCGAGGTAATTCGCGAAACTGCTGCGCGTAAGCCCCTTTACGTTCTCGAAGATGAAAGCCCTAGGTCGAAGCTCGCGCACGGCACGGATGGCCTGCGGGAACATGTCCCGGCTGTCGAGAAATGCGCGGTGGCGTCCGCCCATCGAAAAAGGTTGGCAGGGCGGTCCGCCCGTAACGAGGTCGACGGAGCCGCCTACGGTCCCAAAATCGAACTGCCGCACATCACCCTCATGAATCGGCCAGTGCGTAATTGGATCAAGACCGCGATCTTTGTTCTCGCGGAGAGTGTCGCACGCCCATCGGTCCCAGTCCATGACGGCAGCCGGGCGGAATCCTGCTTGGCTGACGCCGATCCCAAGCCCGCCTGCGCCCACGAACAGCTCGACCGATCTCATCATCCCAGGAACTCCCCGATCCTTGCCTGCAATTCCTCTCGGTTTTTTGTTTGGCATTCCCATATCACGAGGACGTCCCAACCGAGTTCTGCGAGCAGGACGATATTACGCTCGTCCCGTTTCCTATTTGTTTCCAGCTTCGGGCCCCAAAAGTCCAGCCTGGATTTCGGGAGTCTCGCCAGCGGGCACGCCGGATCTGGGTGTCGGTGCCAAAAACAGCCGTGCACGAAGATTACCTTTCTTCGAGCCGGAAAGACTAGGTCAGGCTTCCCGGGCAGGTCATGACGATGAAGCCTGTAGCGATAGCCCATACCGTGGACCAGGCGGCGCACCAGCAGCTCCGGCTTGGTGTCACGGCCGCGGACCCGGCTCATGCGCTCGCTTCGCTGTTCTGGCGTCAGTGTATCCACGCGCATCCTTATAATGGCACGCAGAGTGGACCGACAAGAAGAACTTCCGAACTCATACTAGTTAGTCCAACCAAATCAGGCGCTTGATGCCAATTTTGTCCGCCGCGCTTTCGACGACTGCGCGCTGGGTTGCCATCCCGAACTTTGCTGAAGATTCGGTCAGCACAGCTGCAAAAGGCTCGCTATTCTCGAAAGCACGCTCATGCAGGGCCATCAACGTTGCCTTCCAGTCAGCTGCCTTGCTCCAAGCGATCTGGCGCCCATCGGGGAGAAGGCAGCCGTGCGGTTTAATGAAAGTCGCGCTGACCTCTGCACCCTCGTCAATCCCGAGCACCCGGAATACGCGCGCGGGGTTGGCTGAGGCCTCCCTAGTGTATGACTTGAGGAGCGTATCCTTGATATAAACGCGAACTTTTCGCGGGTCCATGTACTGACCCAGCCTTCCGCCAATACTCTCCGTCTCGGTCCACACCGAGTAGTAACGCGACTTATCGGTAGCCGAAAGCGCCGACCAATTGAGCCGATCAGCTTCTGCCCACAGGTGCTCCTTGATCTCGCTTCGAACGCTCACGGGCACCCTCATTGCACGCCTCCCGGCTGGGGTGCGGCTGGAAACTCAAACTGCGGAACTTCTAACTGCGCGTCACCCTCGCGCAAAATCAAATCCGCCTGATCCTTCATCCATTCGAGCATGAAATTTCCTGCCGATGCGTCGCGGAAATTGATGAGATTGTGTCCGAGAGGCAGCCGCTCGACAGGACCCGCAGCGGCCTTTTCAAGTTCGATCACTTCCGCCACTCGACGCAGATCGGTCACGAAATCCATCACGATTACCTTGTCTTTACCGTGGCTCAGGCGAAGCCCCCGGCCAAGCTGCTGGACAAAGATCCGACGGCTATGCGTCGCGCGCATGAAGACAATTAGATCAACATCAGGCACGTCAACGCCTTCGTTAAACAAATCAACACTGGACAATACATCGATGTCCCCTCGTCGGAACATTGCCATAAGTCGATCGCGCTCGCGGGCTTCCTGCCTCGACGAAATAGATTCAGCGCGCAATCCGTAACCACGAAGTGTTCCCGCGAAACTCTCAGCGTGATCAACCGTTGGAGAGAACACAATCCCACCCCGCCGCTTCTCGCTGCGGAAAGCCTCGACAATGTGCCTGGCCGCCTCATCGTCGCGAGTTGGCATCAAAAGCTTCCTGTTCAGTTGGTTTAGAGAATAGTTGTGCGAAGAGATTTCCTGTACAAACTCCCAGTCGACGTTGTCTGCCAACAGCCGATAATCGACCTCGCAAAGGTATTTCTGCCTCAGGCCGTCTGAGATACCGAGCCGAACAAGCGGCTTGCCCAATAGCTCATCGATGTCGAAACCATCGCCGCGCCACGGCGTTGCCGTTGCTCCACCGACCATAGGTGGCTCAAGAGCAGCGAGCGCACGCCGAAAACTAGCGGATCCGATATGATGCGCCTCATCGACAAGCACCAAGCCAAAATTTGGCAAATCATCGACACGTCCAATGATGCTTTGGACCGTCGCGAAAGTGATTCCATCGTAGAAAGATGGGGTCTCATCGCCCGAAAGCATATGCGTTGGAACCCACTTGGGCAGCTGATGCCAAAATCCGAATTGTAGCTGTCGAATGAGCTCACGTTTGTCGGCGAGAACGAGCACCCGGTTTTCGCGAATGAGGCCATCACGATAAAGATCCGCAACAACTTCCGCCATTACCACGGTCTTGCCTAAACCCGTTGCAAGCACGACTTGAGCGCGACCCGTGTCCGTGAGGCCTTCGCGAAATCTATCGACTGCCTCTTGCTGATATGGCCTTAGATCCCTTCTCGACTTAGGGTACTCGGGGACTTCTTGAGCAAGGTGCGCAAGACGAGCTGGATCGAGTAATTCGACATTGATCCCTATCCGGCGGAAACGTTCGATTTCGGCTAGGACTCCACCACCGACCGCGCGTGAAGTCGCCAGAAGCATACGGTTGGCACCATAGTATGTTCCGGCATCGACAACTTCTTGGACGGCATGTTTCGTGGGCGGGGCGGTCGTGGTGTGTTTGCACTGCACAACCCAAATCTCACCGTTTTTCACGCCAACGACATCTGCGCCTTTGTCGCCCGAACCACCAACAACGCGCACATCATCGAAGCCTGCATGCATCAAAATTCTTGCAACATCGCGCTCAAACGCTTGCCATGGGCCACGTAGGAGTCGCCTGTCGTCAAGAAAGTGCGTCATGCAGAGATCTCAACATCTGGTTTCAATAGCTCCAGAGACATTACAGCCCGAATGACCTCACTCCGTGAACTGCTGGCAAGATCTCCGCTGTCTTGCTTGGAGAGCCAAACAGCGTCGTCAATTAGAGCAAGATAACGCGACAAGACACCAGCGCGTGCTTCTGCGGTGATTTGCGGGTCGCCGTAATCGAGGTCAGCGTAAGGGGAATCCCAAAGCTTGCCATCGAAGCATAGGTCCGGCCGTTTCTCAACGGCAATTCGAACAATTTCGAGTGGCCCAGAAAGAAGGAAACTACCATTCACCGTGGCCTCGGAAGGCTTGATTTTTTTTGCTGCCAACGCGCGCATAACCGCAGTCTGCTCATCCACGCCTAAGTCATTGAACAGAGAAGCGCGTTCCTCCTCAGGACAAACCGAAACAAGACAACGAGCCACATCAACTAGAACCGACGTGGCAGTATTGGGCAATGCCTTTAGGTCAAGAGCCGTCTCTTCCCCATAGGCGTCCCGAAAATCCGCGAATAATTGAGCAAAGTCGGGCTGTTGGCTAGAGTTGCGAGTCTGATCCGCAGTCATGTAAGCGAGATGCGCTAGGAGCGCGTCCCTTGGTGTCATTGTGATTGATTCAAAGGTTTTGTGTGCAGGATTGAAAAGAAAATGATGGGTCTTCGTCGTCACGTCACCCATAATCATGGCCCACGGAGCATCTCCCGCTAAATCGGGGTCCTTGGAGTCGACCTCATATGCGACGACATTCCATTTCATGCCAGTACCGTCATGTTGATACCGGCGACTAAGGAGTGGCGCTTCTCGACGCTCCGGTGCTGCGGCCTTCTCTGGCTCGGGAGGCGTTGCCGGATCTGGATCAGGCGTATCGCCGCCGGATGTTGCGCCGCCGAGGAGGCCTGGCGGAAGTTGTGCATCGCCACCAGATGTCGGTTCCTTGCCCCCAGTTGCTCGTCCGCCGGCGCCGTAGAGCAACTCACGGTCAGCGGCCTCAACGAGCTCCCACCATTTACTGTCGTCCTGATAGTCAGGATTGCCATCGTGGAAGGCATTGACCATTTCGACGGCGCGAGCGTTGTCCTTGACGATCAAAATTCGTCCGTAGGCGCCTGCAGTCTTGGAGTGAGGACTCGTCCGTCGGAAAGCTTTAAAAAGTCGAAAGAGCGGTGATTCATTTGGGCCATAGCCAAGATCTTTAGCTTTTTCAGGACGAAGCGGCCCCTCTCCTCGGATGACTCTATACATTTCATCCCATGTCGGATCTGCACGATCAAAACGATCTTTAGCATAGCTGACCCGGCAATGATCAATGTGGATCTCACCAACTATGCGGCCTCGGTTTCGCTGATCGTCAATCGGGTACTCCCGCTCTTCATTTTCCCCATCGCTCCAGGAAAAAAGGTCCTTGTTCCCAATCTCAATTTTTCGCCCATTGCGAACAAAATCGATACCGAACTCGGACTGGTCGAGATATCTCTGAATTCCCAGCCACCCCGTAACCTTGCGTTTACGTTCGACTACAGACTTAGCGGTTTCGCAATTCGGACATGTTCCGCCCACTTCCGCATCTACGAGCCAACTCATGCAATTGATGCAGTACAATCTGGCTGCGAGTTCATGATTGATACTGATAACTGCCGGAATATTTGTTCCACCGGGCCCGGGAACAACCCGATCTTCATTCCACAGGCAATGACGTCGCGCCTCGACGCGCTTGTGGTTCACATAGAGCTCGAAACTGATTGGAATTCCGTTCGGCCGAAGCATCGAAGAGTAAGCTTGCGAGAGCCGTTTGCGTATTGCCGTTTGATTCGCGTTTTTTGCGAGCCATTTTCTTTGCTCTGGCTTGAGTTGCTTGATCGTAATCTCGGTACCATGTTGATCGGGATCGGCCTTTGCGCGCGACAAACGCGGCGTCCGAAAGTGACGCTGCAGACGCAACTTGTCGAAATCGATCAGGAGTCCGTGCCACTCACGCTCACCCTTACGCGTAGTCCAAACTTCGGTGACCGAACCAAGACGAGCCGTGGCGATGTTGAAGCCCATGCCAAACAGCCCAAGGCTATCGATTGGATTATTGCCTGACCAACCGGCGCGTACGGCGCGTTCCAGCATATCTGGTGTCATGCCGGGACCATTATCGATAATCCGAAGTGTCGCTCCAGGTGAGTCCGCTTGCGGCAAGTGGACATCGACCTTTGCACCAGCGACCGAGTTTCCAGCACGTCCTTCTTTCAAAAAGCCGTCAACTGCGTTGTCGACGAGTTCTGCAACGCAGCGCCACTGATCGATGTTGATCTCGCCGAGCATCGGCAATACGCGCGGATCAGGCTCGAGATTGAATTCGCTCGCCGGCCGCAGATCGTTCACATTGATGCTCGCCATTACACTGATTCCCCATTAACCTCAGGATATTCATTCAATATCTCCGTACGATATGGAGGCCTCAGGTTGAACACAAGCGAAGGAAGAAGATTTGACTGTAGGTACTCCAGTTCCCACGACTTCGGAACTCGAAGACTACCTCGAGCGCCTGCGGCCGACAGTAGACGAGACGATCGACAGGCTAGGTGCAACCCGCTTCCGGGAAGATCCCATCGCGGGTAGAAAGTACTCCCGTGCGACCTCGATTATCAGCTCAGCCTACAAAAGACATGGCGCCATCCTTCAAAGGGCCCTACTTGAGCGGCTTAAGGACTGCGCAAGGTTGCGCGTTTGGACAGAGGACGACTTCAAGCTTTCACATGACACACTCCGGGAGGTCCGGATCGCGGAGCGGCTAGACTCCTTGTTGCAAGCGCACCTTCCGTATGGAGATCGTGAACGCTCCGTGCGCGTCGACATCTTGGTATTCGACGAGGTAAGTCGCTCCCTAAACGCCTACAATGTCAAACGCGGCAACGGCTCATACGATGGAGGAAAGCGGCGCCTTATTCACGAAGAGCTCGTCCGCACCCAGATGCTTCTCAGCGATTACGGCCGCGGGCTTGGGCTCTGGTCGGAGACGAGCAATGCTCACGTCATCTTCTACTACGGCCTTCTATCGCTACCACCGCCACTTGCGATCTCTGGTTACGATCTCGACGAGCATTTCCAATTTCCTGTCCATGAGGCAATCGAACTCGTTAACGCCTATTTCGTTGCGCGGTTATCAGCGCTCATCGAGCAGGAAGACTAGCCCCACCAATGTTATAGGTAGCTCCGTGCGCACGTTGCTCGGTCCCCGATTGCGGTTCGATCCCAGTCCTATTTGAATAGGTGGGACCAAGATCGGAAACATTTCTTGCCGCACTCTTTTCCCGTTTTCTTTCAATGTCTTGGAAGAAATTCACCAAACCAATGCAGTTAACAGGTCCGGAGAATTTCGGGCCGAGAGAACGCTTTCGGGTCTCCTGACACCTGTGGCGGTGCCTAGCCTGCCCCGCAAACCCCTTTGAAAACACGAAAAAATCCAGCCGCAGCCGAATCGAGAGAACGCTTTCGCGGGGGCAAGTGGCGGAGGAGGTGGGATTTCGCGCCCTCGATAGACCCTTTATTTGCAAGACATGAAATAGAGGTGTGCGCCATTTTGTGACCCAATTTGTGATCCAATTCTGATACCTTTATGTTACGGCACCTCACATAATCTGCAGGACATTCATCTCTATCCGTCAGCACCTCGCGCGCGTTCAGGTTCTCACGCCCTACAGGCGTCGATGGGCTGCTTGAGCGAAATTCGACATTCGATCATTTGCCTCTTTACTGCGCAGCGCCAGCAGACCGGGCGGAGAGCAGAAGTTCGCTGCAATGCAGCCGAAAGACTGGATGTTTCACCAAAGCGGACATTTAGGCTTCCTCTTGAAAGCGTATCGTAGAAAGCAGATACTCAATCGACAGATGAGGTTGAGCGATAGTGTTTCATGCGAGTGAGGATAGTCTAGACGACCTATTGAGGGCCGTTTTCAAGCAGCTGCTCACAGGGCGCGGGAATTTTGAAGTCGAATCCAGCAAAGGTAGAAGCACTGAGGTCTTCGGTGCGCTCTTAGAGCTCAAGAACCCGCGCGCGCGACTAAGCAGATCGTTTTCGAAAGCTAAAGCCTTTAGTCCACTTGGCGAGTTGTTTTGGTACTTGGCGGGCAGCGATAGCGTCGATTTCATCAAACACTACATCCCCAACTATCCAAAACTGATAAAAGACGAAGTTACTGCAAATGGGGCCTACGGACCGCGAATATTCGGAAAAGGGGCACTAGAAAAGCGTGACGAAGTTAGCGAGTGGGATCGGGTGATCCGTACTTTGCGTGAGCGAGAGGGCTCGCGCAACGCAATAATACAGATTTACGCTAACTCCGATGCTAGGCCCGAGAACGGCGACAAGCCTTGTACCTGCACCATTCAATTTGCGGTTAGGAATGGGCAGTTGTTGATGCACACGCATATGCGGTCCAATGACGCATTCTTCGGCCTCCCGCACGACATTTTCACTTTTACTATGCTTCAGGAGGTTGCGGCTCGTGAACTTGGGTTTGGGCTGGGTAAGTATACCCATTCTGTGACAAGCCTACACTTGTACCATGACTATGCGGCAACTGAGGGTCGCCCAGCGAACACTTCAACATCTGGCGCCAAAGCGTACTACAGGGAGGGTTTCCATGATTTCTCGCCAATGCCTGAAATGCCATCAGGAGACCCATGGCCGAGCATAGAAAAGGTAAAAATGGCAGAGCAAGAAATCCGATCTGGCAACATCGAGTACATCGCTCCAACAGACCTTGATCCGTACTGGCGCGACTTCATTGAGCTTTTCAGAATCCACAAAATATTTGAGGAAATGAAGAAGCGCGGAGATGGCCTTAGAACCGAGAGGCCCGAGCTGCGCAGAGTTGTGAAGGTCATGAAAGAAACTTCACCGACCTATCGGATCTACATCCTCGGTAGGCTCGAAAGAAAACAATCCCCCGTTAGGGATCTATTTGAGAATGTAAGTTGAGAGGTGGGTCATGAACGGTGTCCACAAAGACAGAATAGACGAGTTCCTCGGAAAGATTGGCCAGATTGACGCGCAATTTGGCCCACTCCCCAGTATTGCAACAGCCCAGCGGAGACGTTGCTGGGCGCAACAAATCGTGTCCAGCCTACGTCGAATTTCATATACAGACACGTTGTTGATGCGTAGAGTGAATGCGGCGAGGTGTGATCCGCATTCCGGTATTTTCGACCCGGTACGAGGGGCGCTTCACTTTCAGAGAAGCGGACAACTCGATGAAGCGGTCTGGTTAACTTTCGTCCTCACCCATTTTGGAAAACACGCGGTAGATGAATGGAAGCTGGCTGCAAATGTCTATGGTTCGTTTAGCGTGGGACCAGTTTGGACGTTCGCACAGTATACTGCAGACCGTGCAGGGTTCGAGAACATGTTGGCCGCAAACTCTGGCCGGTTGGCGGACGCCAACATTTCGGGTAGTTTTTCTAACCACCGCAAATTTCAGAGCAAGAAACATCAAGCCATAGCGAAGACGTTTCGCACGTACTATGAGTGGCAGACTGAGTTCGGCGGATTTCGTGATCGAATGATCGCGACACATGCAAGTTTCGGTCAGGAACCCGAAGCGGCTTTCGATGCTCTCTACAAGTCCATGAAGGGGGTTTTTGGCTTCGGTGGAGGACGCCTCGGAAGGTTCGATTTCCTTACGATGCTCGGCAAACTTCAGCTTGCTCCGATTACACCAGGCAGCGTCTACTTGGATAAGGCAACAGGACCTCTTGCAGGGGCACGGCTTCTGTTTTTCGGTGATCGCGACCATCACATTACCGGTAGAGCCTTGGAGCCTCACGTTGATGCCTTGGACGGGGTTCTTGGCGTGGGAAAACAGGTGATCGAAGACAGCCTTTGCAATTGGCAAAAAAGCCCTGATGTTTACGAGTATTTCCGAGGTTGAGAAGGGACCGGCAGTTTAGTGCTCCCTTCCCATTTGTAACGGCGCTTTAGATCATTAAATTGGTGGGGCTGGAGCGCCCCAGCTTTTTGAAGCTGTCCGACAATAATTCCCGGTGTGACCCCGGCTTTTCGAGCGATTCTCCGTACATGAGGACGGGTCGGCATTGCGTTTAACATCTCATCTCGCAAGTCAGCCGAAACAAGCGTATCTTGAGCGAAAATGTCAGCTTCGCCTTCGAATACAGACGCTCCTAGCGGTGACGGATCAGCGCCATCCACCGAAATGTGGTCAGTGCCATGCAGAACCACGTGTGCGGCCTCGTGGAAAAAAGTGAACCAAAAATGGTCTTCACTTAAATAGCGAAAGCTTAGCAAGATAATCGGGTTGCCGTTTGGGGATGTCCAAGTGGCACCGCTTGCTCTACAACCTTTCGGGGCCTTCGAGCTTACCAGGCCAACACCTTCCTCAGCGCAAGCTTGCTGCAGTTTTGGAAAGAATAACTCCGGGCGCTTGAGCGCACATAGCTTCTTCAACTCAGTCAGACGTTTCTTGAAATTGCTCGCGGAAAACTTCGCCAAGGTCAGGTTTTCAGCTTGCATCTCTCCGATACGCAGCCAGGCCAAAGTCGCCATCTCGTCGGCCTCAAAGGCAAAAGATGTTCGAAATGCAACTTGGCCTATCCCAGCGGAGTACCGCTGGTTCCAACCGCTGATGCTATCGCATCCAAAAAAGTTCAGGATGTCCTCGGATAGACGCTCACCGCGAGAGCCTTTCGGCAGCCAACCGAGTTCTCGGAGGGCTCGAACTGGAAACGACTGCCCCCACCTAGACAACTCTTCGGTTGGCGCAGAACCTGCAAGCCGCGCTCTATCTCCCAGAAACTGGTTATAGCGTTCAATCCAGAACTGGCGTGATGCACCAAGCTCCGAAGATAGGGCGTCTGCGATTTCTTCGGAAATCACAACGCGCCCTTCCATTATTCCAGAAAACAAGTCTTCTTCGAACCCGATGCGTTCGGCCAAATCGTGAATTGATTTTTTTCCAGCCGCAGCCAGCCTTGCGATTGTGTCGCCCGGTGGGGAAGCCCAGTTTGGTTCAAACATCAAGCAAACACCTCCCCTTCAATTACGATAGCTTTCAGGTGGATTCGATGAGCATCTTTCCACGCTTCGTCTCCAACGCCGGATGCAGCTATCACCGTCTTCAGTGTGCAGCCAGTGGATACGAACCAGTCCAGCTCAAAGGTGCCTTCTACTTTCGTCGCCGAAAGCGGTCCCATAGGTACGTCACCGGCAAAGAACGCCGCCCTGAAATCCGCCACCAAACCAATGAACGCCTGACCGTCCTCACTTCCGAGGTGACGGTAGGCTTTCTTGCGTTCTGTTGCCAAGTCCCTCATGAGCTTGCTCGAAAAAGTCGGTTCCAAGGATCCAGCATCCCAAAAGTTGCACAAAATGGAGCCTTGGAAGGCACGTCGCTTACAATATCTTCCCAGCAGTCATACATGCAGCGGGTGTAGCGGGCGTGGTCGCGAAAGTCACTAGCGAACTGTCGTGCGGATAGGACCCGCTGGCAACATCTGCCACACTGATCTGTTTGGGAACGATGCGCAGAGTGGCTCAATGCCGATGCTGACCAAGGAAAGGGGCTCGATGCGCGAGCGCCTCCGGATGTACCTGATGGACTATCAGCTCTATGCGGGCCTCTTCAGTTGCAGGGCGTGCCGCGCTTCCTTCTCGGCGGCTGTATCCTTCACCCTGTACAAGGCGCGCGAGGTTTCTGCGCCGTCGCCAATTCTGGGTAATGCTGCGCAGTGTCTATACGACTGCTATAGAGGAGCTGGAGCGCAGCATTATGATCCTCCGCGAAGGTCAGCTCTGGGCCGGTCGTGTCGTTCAGCCACGATAAGGCTCTGCCGATCAGCGCACCCGCTCCCTGTGTATTCGGAGCGTGTCGTCAAGTTAGGCGGGGCGTTTCCGCCCCGCTCAAGCTACCGGCAAGCGCCGGTCATGGCTGCATCGGTGA
Source organism: Pseudooceanicola sediminis (assembly GCF_003575965.1). Lineage (GTDB taxonomy): Bacteria > Pseudomonadota > Alphaproteobacteria > Rhodobacterales > Rhodobacteraceae > Pseudooceanicola > Pseudooceanicola sediminis. Next base: position 194,031 of record NZ_QWJJ01000007.1, read on the forward strand.
CAGCAACCCAAGCGCCGAGGGACGTGTCGGGCAGCGGGCGGGGCATATGGCTGCGCTCGGCGCCATAGGTCTGGCATCCGGCCCCGCTCGGGATCTCCGGCGCACAGGCGGCAAGCGCCAGAACGATCAGCACCGCACCGCACCTCATTTCCAAGCCTCATCATTCTGGCGTGCGATCTGTTCGGGCGACTGATCGGAGCGCAGAGCGTCGGCTGCTGCCGCCCTGCCCCGATCCGCCCGGTGATCTGCCTCGCGCGCCTGGTCGAGCCGCGCCGAGCGGCGGCCGCCCCGGCGCGCGGCGACCACGGCCGCCATCACCAGGGCCACGCCCGCCACCAGCTTCAGCCAGATCCGCGACAGCAGCGCGCTCATGTCGTGCCGCCCTTCTTCTTCACGATGCGACTGGCGGCAAAGGTGCCACCAAAGACCGACAGCCCCGCCAGCACCTCGACCAGCGGTTCGATCTGAATGGTCAGCGTCCCGGCCTCGGGATTGAACGTCGCCCATCCCTGCCCGGCCACGAAGGCCCCGCCGAGGTAAAGCGCCATGCGAATGAACAGGCCAATGCTTCCAGCCATGTGAGTGTCTCCTTTCTGAAGGTGTTGAGATCAGGCGACGGCGCGCACGCCGAACAGCTGCGCCAGGAACGCGGCAAGGGGCGAGCGATCCGCCGGGCGGGCTTTGGCCGGGGCGCTTTGCATCGGCGCCGGGATGATCACGGCCGCGCGCGCCAGACGGGTCGCACGATCAAGTACGCCGCAGTCATCGGCTTGCGCGCCCGCGTTCTTGCCGATGACCCGCACCGACCAGCCCGCGCCGAAGGTGCGCCAGGTCCGCAGCCCACGCAGGAAGCGCATGCGCCGGGCACAGAGCGCGGCAATCACCGCCTCGACGTCGGCGCCATTGGCGGCCGCCAGCGTCTGCGCGCCGACAATCCCGTCGACCGAGACCCCCAGCACCCGCTGCAGCTCCCTGGCCGCGTGCCCCACGCCGGAGTTCACCGCGTAGTCGCCAACGCAGTAATCAAGCCCAGTAGGCAGCAGATCCGCCCCCACCTTGTCGAGGTATTGGTGCGCGATGATCGCCTCGGCCTCGGCCTTCGGGATCCCGCGCACCGGGCGCAGACGCTGGCCGTGCATCCGGTTCCAGGCATCAAAGGTGCCTTGGGTGATGCCGCGATCCGTCGCGCCGCCAGGATCGTCGGGATGATGCACATAGCCCCCCTCCGACAGGCCGATCCAGGATTGGATAAGCTGATAGTTCTTCCGCATTTCTGTCTCCTTCAAAGCAAAAGGCCCCGGAGTTTCCGGGGCCTTGGGTCAGGGTGTTGCGCGGGCGGGGTGTATCAGGGCGGTCGGTCCAGGAGCGTCGCTGCCGCCGCGACCAGACAGCCCGCGATCAGCCAGATCGCCTTGTCGAGCGCGCGAAAGAAGATCCCGCGTCCGATGCTGAGACGTTCCAGCAGCACCACTTTCTCCGTGAGGATCGCCTGATCGTGCTCATGCTTGCGGGCCAGCAGGCCCTGGTCCCGGTCATAGCGCTCCATCCGCTTGAACAGCGTCACCAGCTGTTCCTGCATCCGGGCCTGCTGGACCACCACGTCAGACAGCTTGTCGAGCGTCTGTTCGATCCGTTCCAGCCTCTGCTGATCTGACATGCACATGCCCCCAAGTGTCTGCTGAGTGTCTGCCCCCCTGCCCCGAACGGCTGTCAGGCAATGCCGGGGCGCATGAGTGTGGCCTGCACGGTGAGGCTTGAACCATCCTCCCCGCTGGATTGATACGCGGGCCGCGCGGCGACCTCGGTATAGGCCTGCCAATCGTCAGGTCGGGACTGCACGTCGGCATAGACCGCATCTACCGTATCGAGACCCGTGTAGGGCGCGCGGCCGAGGACCCGAACACCTTCAAGTGTTTCCCATGCGGGCACCTCATCTTCCCGCAAGTGAACGTAGCAGATGAAGGCCTCGCCGCCTGGCTGGTAGACAGCGGGCGTTCGCGCAAGACCGACGACCCGCGGTGTTTCGAACCCGTTTTCGTCGCTGGGAAGGGCCACGTATTGGGGCATGGAAGAGAGGAGACCCGCGAGGAAGGTGGCTTCGTTTTCGCCGCGCACGAGAGCTGCTGTGAGGGTCATTGGGCAGTCCTCGCCTTCATGGCTTCAACTGGCACGGAGGCAGGATAAAGACCAAGCCCCAAGACGCTCGTGTTCCGGACAGATAACTGACCGGGGAACGCATCTGCAATCCGCAGCGTGGTGGGAGCTGCGTATCCTGACGGGACGTTGGCGTCCCATAGGGTGCCGTTGAGGACGAGCGACAGGTTGCCCGGAGAGAAGCGGCACGCTATCGAATACTCTGCGGGTAGGCTATAAGGGCTGACAGCAGAAGCGTAGCCCCCACTATAGAACTGACGTGCTTGAGTGCTGGAGCCAGATAGCACCGTAATGAGACGGTTGACCTCTTCGGACCCTCCGTCGAGCTCGAACAACCTGTCACCCGAGAGTAATTCACCCCACAAGAGCCCGTCCAGAACGAGCCAAAGCCCATCGTCCAGGTCAAACTCGGATATGTCTGAGAGCGGGTGGTCACCGGCGCGAGTAACTGCCCCACTGGTCGTGTCGATGTAAGAGGACGCCGCGTTGTTTTCTTCCAGCTGGGCACCCCACACCGCCACCGAACCGTAGGAAGCTGGAACTCCGATGAACGATCTGTGTGGGTAAACACGCACGTTCTCGCATCCCTCGGGTACTACAAAGGTGCACGCCACGCGTGCCCACCCGTTAGCCAACGTCTGCGTTACGTATGCGTCAGATACAACGGGATGGACAATGAAGGACGCGTCGGTGTTGTTGTACACAGCCAGATAGTTGATCGAAGTCCCTTTCTTGACGTAGTAGCTGAACGTAAGGGTCGTCCCAGCTACCACAGACAGGGATTGTTGATACAGGATGCCGGTGGAAGACCCGGTTACATTCAGGCTATCCGCCAGTGTAACGCCATCAGGGGAGACAACCGAATTAGGGGTCACGGTCATGCCGTTAGCCTTTTCCCATATATCGTTGGTGTAGTCCTTAGAGTACAGCACAGTGTTGGTAGCGGTATTCTCGACCAAAAGGCGGCGCTTTCCAGTCCGCCAGTCGAACCTGGGCTCGTTGATAGGAGCTGTACCTACAGTCAAATCCTCGGCCACGTACCGAGCAGCCCCGGCTCGCGTGAACGAGAGGTTCTTGAACTGCGTGACCGGCTGTCCGTTACGAGCATATCGTCCATTCTCGAAGTCGGCGTACCACAAGGGGGCCACGCCGTTGATGGCGCCAAACCCGTTTCGCAGCGCGGTCATCCCGAAGTTATTCGCGGCGAAGAGCATCAGACCCATCCCACGACAGTGGCAGTCGTGCCCGTGGCCTCGATGCCGACCGGCGAGAAGTAGATCGTTTCACAGGCGAGCACGGTCAGTGTGACCACAACGCCATTAATGTCGCGCATCGAGAGATCGCCCCCCGTCAGCACGCGGAGCATGCGAGGCCGGTCCGGGAGATCAACGCCGTCTGCAGGCACGATCAGGAAGTGCTGTTGCGCCGGGCTTTCGAGACCGCGCGCATAGGTGCGATACTGGTCAGTCATGGGGGCACCCGCGAGGGGTCGAGGCCCGCATGCAGAGGGCAAAGGTGTCGGACATGGAGATCTCCTGGTTTGGTCAGTGACGTGGGGGGCGGATCGCGCGTCAGGCGGCTTCCAGTGCGGCGATCCGATCTGTCAGGGCGATGATCGCGGCATTGAGATCGGCCATCGTGGGCCGATCTGTGCGGTACCAGAGGCCGGCACTGCCCTGCCCGCCCCAGCCGGGGATCCAGATGTGGACCCCGGAGCGCGGGACCAGCACCCCGTTATAACCGGTCGGGGTTGCCTGGTTCTTGGTACCGACCGCAGCGGGTCCGACCTCGAAGGCCTGGTAGATGAAGGCGCCGACCTCATAGACCAGTCCGCTCGCACCATCGTCCCATTGCTCGACATACCCGGCGACCCGCTGCGCATTTTCGCTGGCGGCGACGGAGATGTCTCGCGCCGCTTCCGCCGCCACCCGCGCGGCAACGGCGATCCCCTTTGAGGAATCTGCACCCTGCCGGGCAAACTGGGCGGCACCGCTGGCCTCATTTGTCTGCGTCAGCGTCGCGGACATCTCCCCCAGGGCAGCAGCAATCTCGGTGGCCATCGCTGCCAGCTGCGGCGCGCCGGTGGCGGTGAACCACTCGAACAGCGCCTGGGCGCGCGGTGAGAAGGTCGCCGGGTCACCCTCGGAGGGTAGCAGTCCCTCAAAGGGGGTAAACTCGGGAACGGGCATCAGGCCACTCCTGTGATGGTGAAGGAATATTCGTACTCATCCGGCAGATCCTCGCCCCACTTGACGGGCCCGAGGATGCCGAACTGCACGCTGGAGGCGCGCGTGGGGGAGCCGATGGCGGCCACCAGAGACCCGGAGTTGCGGTCCAGCTCGGGCTTGATCTGATCCCAGAGGGCTTTCGAGGCGACGACGCGATAATCCATCTCGACCCGCGTCGGCCCCTTGGCCAGCGTCAGACTGCCATAGTCGTTGAAGCTGTAGCGGCTACCGCTGATCGAGCGTCCTTCGGTGCTGCCCACCTGCGCCGCGCCAATCGAGAGGCTGGCGCCCAGGAACAGCTCGCCCAAACTCACCCGACTGCCCCGCAGCGCCACGATCACGCGGCGTGTCGTACCCGGAATATCCAGCACCACCAGCTTGTCGGAATAGGCCCCGAAGGGGGTGGAGAACCAGGCCCACCAGTCCCGCACCTGCCGACCGGACAAGTTGGTGTCCCGGTCCAGCAGCACCTTGTCGTTGATGTCGAGACAGATCAGCCGGGCGCTGCTGGCCCGCACCCCGAACAGGATCAGCGTATCGACCCCCGACAGCCCCGGCATGTCGAGGATGATCGGTGCACTCGCCGGATCAATCCCGAAGCTGGGATCGAGCCAGGGCACCTCGGCGTCGGGTTCCTCGAAGGCCACCGTGGCATTGCTCAGCACCCCGTCGAAGCAGGCAAAGGCGTTGGTGTAGCGATCAAACACCCAGCGTGCCGCCACCACCGACTGATCCTCGACCAGCGGATCGAGGCCGAGGTTGTCCGGGATCGCCGACTGATAGATCCGGTGATCGCGCACCACCCGCGCGTTGAGCGGATAGGTCACGCCCGCAGCCCACGCCGGGGCATCCTCCTCGGGGATCGAACAGCGCACCTGCCCCAGGTCCGGAGCAAACTTGCGTGAGATGAACATGGCTCAGAACTCCCTTTCAACAGGCATGCCGATTGTTTCCCAGCCCTCGATCAGATCGACCAGGCGGCGCAGGGCGTTGGTTTGCGCGGTGTCGCCCTCACTCAGCCGTCCGAGGCTGGCGGCCAGCGTCACACCGGCGTCGCCTGCCGCATGCACATCCGCCGCATAGCCGCGCGCCTCGGCAATCGAGGCGATCCGGGCGTCGAACTCCGAGGCGTAGTAGCTGCCGAGGTCATATCCGCCGGAGAGATCCGGCAGCCCCACCTCGGCCAGATCGGACACGCCGCCCTTCACCTTGACGAAGAGGTCCGAGAGCGACAGCAGCGCGGCATAGGTCTTGCGCCCCGCCTCGGTCATCAGATCCTGCCCGGTCACCAGGTCGCGGAACTGACGCGCCGTCTGCGGTACCGCCAGCCCGAGGGCGCCAAGACGCCGCCCCAGCTCCTCGCTGGCCATGCCGAGCTGCTCGCTTTCCGAGTAGAAGGTGTTGGTGAAGCTGGCGATCTGGCCCGACAGGCTGGAGAGGCCGCCCGCCGCGTTGATCAGCTCATCGGACGCCCAGACCATGGCCTGCGCCGTGCCTGCAAAGCCCTGTCCCAGCGGCGTCAGCATCGCGCTCACATCCGCGAAGGCCGACCACAGGCCCCTGGTCCCGGCATCGAACTCCAGGAACTGATCAGAGAGCGCCAGCAGGGTGGCATAGGTCTTCTGGCCCGCCGTGGTCATCAGGTCCTGCCCGGTGACCAGGTTGCGGAACTCTTCCGTGGTCTTCGGCACCGCCAGCCCAAGCTCGGCGAACTGGCCATGCACCGAGGCGCTGACCATGCGGAAGCGCTCGGCGTCGGTGTAAAAGCCCTGCGTGAAGCTGGAGATCCGGCTTGCCAGCGTGTCGATGCCGCCCGCGATATCGGCCAGGGCATCCGCTGACAGGGCCATGTTCTGCAGCGTGCCGACAAAGCTGTGCCCGATGGGATCCAGCAGGGTCTTCAGCGTGGCAAAGTTCTGCAGGGCATCATAGCCAACCCCGGCAAAGGCCTGCGTGACCGTGTCGGCATAGCCCGCGAACCACGCCTCGACCTTGGCCTGCACCTCGGCCTCCGACATCCCCTTCGTGTCGATCTGGTCCAGGGCGACATCGACCCCGGCCACCATGGATGTGGTGACGCCCGTGCCCGCCAACTTGAAGGCCTGGGCGACCGAGGCCTGCACCTCGCCCAGCTGATCGTCAAGCATGGCCTGCGTCGCCGCGTCAAAGCCCGCGAGGCTGGTCGAGGTGCGTTTCTTCAGACCCCACCAGCTGCTCTTGCGGGTGGTCTCGAAGGTGCCGCCCGCCAGACCGCCGCCCTGCACGCCAAGCTGCAGGCCGGAGCCGATCAGCTTCCTGGAGGAAAAGCTCTTGATCAGCCCGATCCCGGCGGTCACCGCGCCGATGATCGGCATGGCGGCCGAGAGCGCGCTGCCGATCCCCGCCATCGACAGGCCACCGGCGAGTTCCGAGGTAACCGCGCCGAAGGCCGACGACAGGCCGCCGGTGATCGCGCCGATGCCCGCACCATCCTTGCCAAGCGAGGCCTGAAGCAGATCACCGAAGCCTTGCGAAGCGGCATTGCCCACGCCGGACTTGAGATCCCCGAGCGCCCCGGCAATGTCACCGGAGGCGAAGGAGGCCATGGTGCCCTGCACCGCCCGACCGAGATCGGTAACCTCCTCCTTCAAGTCCTTGATCGGGCTTTTGCCATTGCGGCCCAAGGTGCTGAGGTTCCTGTCGAGGTCGGAGACCGCATCGCCGCTCTCTTCCAGTGCCTTCGTCACGCCGACCGTGGCCGCCTCGACCTCCCCGGCCCCCGCCTCGCCGGTCTTGGAGGTTTCGGCCAGTGCCGCCTTCAGGGCGGCCACCGACTTGAGCGGTGCCTTGATACCCTCCGCCAGCTTGGCGTTCTCGGCCTGCATGTTGCCGATGCTGCCCTGCAGCTCGTCAATCGCTGCCTGCGTGGCATAGACCTTTGCGCCTGCCGAGATCGCGGCATTGCCGACCGCGAGGTAGGCGTCATCCATGAACGGCACATCGCGCAGCTGGTCTTTGATCCCATGCAGGAAATCAGCCCATTTTGTCTGCACCGCCACCAGCATCTTCAGCGCGCCGATCTCGATGGTCTGCCAGATCTCCGCCATGCGGTTCTGCAGGATCTGTCCCGCGTCAGCGATGCGCGCGAAGGCTTCCGAGGCGACATCCTTGGCCAGGGCCAGCGCCGTGCCAAAGCCGCCAACGCGCTCCATCGCGCCCTTCAGCTTTACCCCGACATAGACGGCACCGGCGGCCAGTGCCGCAAAGCCTCCGACCATCAGACCGATAGGCGAGGCAATGGCGACCACCACGGGCAAGAGTGCCGAGGCCGCCGCCGCCATGCCGCCGAGCGCCAGCAGCGCCGGGCCGAGGCTGGCCGCCACCGCGCCGCCGATCACCACGAAGCGTTTCGTCTCCGGCGACAACCCCTGGAACGCGACGGCCATGTCGGAAACGCGCCCGGCGATGTCCGCCGCCACCGGCAGGACAATCGCCCCGACCTGTTCCATGGCATCGCCGATATCCATCATCGCGGCCTGGATCTGTCCCGAGGGCAGATCACGCAGCGCCTGCGCCTGACCGGCGTATTGCTGGCGCAGCGCCTCCAGGATCTTTTCCTGCGCGCCCGAGACATCCCCCAGCTCGACCATCGTCTTGATGGTGGCCTTCTGCTGCTCCGAGAAGGACACGCCGACCCGACTCAGCGCCGACAGGCCTTTCACCGGATCGTTCAACGCCTTGCCCAGCATGATCGCCGAGCTTTGCAGGTCCTGCCCAAGCGCCGCCGACATGTCGAGCGCCGCCTGCTGCGCCCCGACGAAGACCTCGCCGGTGACATTGCCGAAGGTCAGCATGGTGGAGGTCACGCGGCCGAGGATATCCTCATCGCCGAACAGCGACGTGCCCTGCAGCCCGCTCGCCATGCTCTGCAACTGCTCGGAGGTGAAGCCCGCCGTCTGGCCCATCGAGGCCAGCGCCGCATCGACCTGTGCCACCGCATTGGCCTGCACCCCCTGCAGGTTCATCGACTGCTTGGCAATCGCCACCAGCGGCGCCGTCAGCCCGAGCGACATCCGCCCGCCAATCTTGCCGAAGTCCTTCGCCAGCCCGGAGAAGTCCTTTTGCATGCGGCGCATGCTCAGCGTCGCCTCGGATGCCCCCTTGTGGAACTGCGCCGAGTTCATGCCGAGATCGACGCGCAGCGCGCCGATGATGCCCTTGAACATGGATCAGGCTCCTTTCTGCTTGGCGGCCTGCCGTTGCGCGACCCGGCCCGCGAAGTAGGCGCTCAGCTCGGCGTCGCTCGATCCACGATGGCGACGGCCATCGAGGAACGCGGTGGGTTTGGGGAACTGTTTCGGGGCATGGGTGGCGATCATCATCAGCTGGCCGAGGCTGTAGATCTCGCCCCGGCGCTGCCGCATCGCACGCTCCTGCCCGAGCAAGACCCCGGACAGGATCAGATCGACTTCCCGCAACGTCAGCCGCCCGAACAGCGCATAGGACTGTCCGGCGGCGATCCATTGGCGGATCAGCTCTTGCCAGTCGATACCGGTTCGGCTTTGGCCCTGGCGGGGGGATCGGCCTTCTCGGCCTGCGGCTTTCCCGCCGATCCGTCCTCCGGCCCGGCAAACGCCAGGCTGACGGCACTGCCCACGGCGGCGACGGAGGCGTTGATGCCGCAGGCATCGATGACCGCCCCGGCTTCGCGCTCGGTGATGCCGTCGTGATGGGTCATCAACCCGCACCATACAAGGCGGCGCAGCACCGACGGGTTGAGCTTGCCGCCCTGCACCTCTTCAAAATAATCCTGCACGGATTGGAATTCCTTCCCCGTCAGGGTCTCGTATTCGATCATCGCGTTGATCGAATAGGCCAGTTTCCAGCCAGTGCCAGTGCCTGGGCCGCTGCCGGTTTTCGGTTTCAGGGGCACGTGGTTTTGCATCGTCATGTCGGGATCCTTTCAGGGCGCGTGGGGCGTCATGCCGCCACGGCAACAAAGAGATCGCCGCCGCATCACGCGGCGGCAGTGAACTCGGTTTCGCCGGAGGTCTTGCCGGAGATGGTGAAGGTTGCATCGGCGTCGAGCTGATCGAGACCCGCCACCTCGACCACCGGGGTGATCATCCGGCAATCAAAGGCATCGCCATTGGCCAGCGTGATCCGGTAATAGGTGCCGCCCGGATTGGCCTCATCCGCCTTGGCCGCCGTGAAGCCTTCGGAGGTGTAGAGGCAGGAGATCGACAGATCGCCGGGTTCGGCAAAGCCGGTCCCGTATTCATGGATCTTGGCCGGGCTATCCAGCGTCGTTCGCTGGCGGGTGTTTTTGGTCAGCGTCGGCACGCTGACCCCCGTGACCTTGGCGACAGGGGTATAGGTCAGGCCATCGGGCGAGCGTTCGACTTTGCCGCCCCAAAGCTCGGTTTCACCGGACATGGAGTTTCCTTTCTGTGATGTGGTGTGGTGTTGGATCAGGGTTTGCGCGCAGCGCGGGCGGCCTTGCGCTCGGCCCGCGCCACGGATTTGGCGACTTCCGTCGTCATGTCGTTCCGGATCTGCTCGAAGATCGGCTGCTGCGTCTCGTCCCAGGCGGGACGTGCATGCGGCTGTGCGCCGTGCCGCGCGTTGCCGAACTCCTGCTGCAGCCCCGCCGGATCATTGGTGCCCGCGTACATGAACACGTCATCGCGCCCTTCGCGGCGGGCCTGTCTGGCTTGGCTTTTATTGAGCTTCGTGCCCGCGCCATAGCTTTGCTCCAGCGCGCCCTGCGCCCCCTCCGGGGCCAGGGCATTGGCACGATCCGCAAAGAGCTGCGCGGCGCGCTTCAGCACCCGCCGAGCGACGCTCTTGCGCGCGGTGTGTTTGGGCAGCGCCTTCAGCGCCTCTTCCAGATCGCGCCCGCCCTTGAACGCCATCTTGATCATGGCACTCTCCAGCGGATGGTGACGTCCATCGAGGCCCCGAACAGCGCCGAGAGGTCGCCGAGGTCACGCCCCGAGAGATCGCGCGATCCGGACACGAAGATCCGGGCAAAGGTGACACCGGCCCGCGTGCCGCGATAGCCCGAGAGACAGGCGCGCACATCCCATCGCAGCTGCTCGGCCTCCAGCGCCGTGCTCGCCCAGGCATCGATCTGCACAGTGCTGGTCGAGGTCGCCGCCTCCCCGTCGAGCGTGTAGTCCACCGGCGCGCTGACCAGCGTCAGGTTGAGGTAGGGCAGTGCCGCCGCATGCGCCGGCAGCACGCCCCAATGGATCCGCGACCCTACCCGCGCGCCCAGATCGGGATCGGCCAGCAGCAGCGCCGTCAAAGCCGCCTTCATGGCGCACCGTCTGAGGCGTCATAGCGCGCGCCGACAAAGGCATAGATGCCGCGCCGGGTGCTGTGCGGCCCCCGCCCCACCAGATCCCAGGTCTGCCCGAGGATCCGCAGCCGGTCAGCCAGCGTGATGCTGCGCGCCTGCGGCGTGTCCAGCACCAGCACCCGGATCGCGGCAACCGCGCCCTCGACCCCCTTGGCCGCAACCTCGCCCTCGCCCACCTCTTCCACCGCCGCCCAGGAGGTGCCAATCGGCTGCCACTGGTAGATCGGTTCGTTCAGCGGATTGCGCCCGGTCTCGGCGCGGCGTTCGAACACCGCCTTGCGGTCGCGGATGATGATGACTTCCTTGCCGCGCGACAGCGGCGCGCCCTGTGTCTGCGCCATCTCAGCCTTCCTCCGTCACCAGGGGCCGCGTGTAGCGCGCCTGTTTCATCAGGGCCCGGCAGCCGAAGCTGGCGCGGGTGTATTCTGTCTGATCGATGGCGATATTGGCTTCGCGCCAATCCTTCACGATCAGGATGATGGCCTGCGCCAGGCGCGGATCGGGCACGGCGCTGCCGACCCTGGCCTCGACCTCCAGCACACCGCTGCCGCCCGCCGGGATCACACCCGCCGGGAACAGGAGCTGCGGTTCGTCATGCAGCATGCGTGGCGCGACATCAGCGGGCGCAATCGCGATCGCCGCCGCACCACGCAGAAACCGCAGCGCCGTGATCTCGGCCACCGGGGCGCAAGGAAACCACCAGCGCCGCAGGCGCGGGCTGACCTCGGCCGAGAACCGAACATCGCGAAGCCCCAGAGGCCGGTTTGTCCCGGCCTCGACGACATCCTGCGCGGCGCGCAGATAGCTCTCGACCAGCAGATCCGCCTCTGCATCCGGCTCGATGAAGCCGGTGGCGCGGCGATACTCTGCCACGCTCACCGCCAGCGCCGGGGCCTCTCCGATCCCCTGCATGGCGCGCCCTTACGCCTTTGGCTCGGGCTTGGCAGCGGTCTTGCCGCCCTGCGCGGGTGGGCTTCCAGCCTCGCTGCCGGTCACCGGTTTGGTGGCGGCGTCGGTCTTGCCAGTGTCGGCAGGCTTGGCCAGCGCGGACTCGCGTGCGGCCAGCGCCGCCTCACGGGCATCGAGGTCAGCCGCCCGGCGCGCCACATCCTGCGCCGCCTGTGCCAACGCCATCGCCTCGGGATCGGCGCTGGCCGCTACGGCCTTGGTCGGGGCGCGATAGGCCACGGCCACGCCGCTGGCGATCAGCTGCGCGGCGCGCTGCGGCAGGAAGCCCGCCACCTCGCCACGGTTATATTTGCCGGAGTGCTGGCGGAATTGAACGGGGGTCATCATCTCGGGATCTCCTGAGAAAGGGGAAAGGAAAGCCCGCGCCGGGTGTACCGGCGAGGGCGTAGGGTCACGCCGCTTGCAGCGGATCAGGCCGCTTGCAGCGGTCAGGCCGCTTGGAGCGACCAGTCGGCGGCATTGAAGCCCGCAATCGCCTCGTCATGCTCGGGCGCGAAGTCGTGTTCCGTGATCGCGCGGAACAGCGTCAGGTCGTTCTGGAAGGCCGACTGCGTGTCGCCGCTGGCATCGACAAAGGCCGCCTCGGTCGACTGCGCGATCCGCATCTCGCCGCCTTCGCCGATCATCATCTCCGAGAAGTCGGCAAAGGTGATCTCGGTCTCATTGCCACCCACCCCAAGGTTGTTCGGGATCTGCGACGTGGTGTAGATCGGAAAGCCCTTCAGCGTGCCCTTGGCGTCGATCTCCGGATACAGCAGGTTGCCGTTGGCATCGCGCAGGCTGGCCAGCCAGGACTTGGCCCCGGCGCGCATCGTCCAGCCGGGCGTGATCATCGAGACATTGGCATCCTCGACCAGCGAGACCGCGCGCCGGATCGCCAGATCGGCGGCATTGGCGGTCGCCGCCACCGGCCCGGCGTCCCAATGTGCGGGCAGCGCCCAGTAGCGCAGACCTTTCGGCAGATCGCCCGAGCCGTCATTGCGCAGAAACGCCAGATCCTCGCGCAGCGCCATGACCTTCAGCATGTCGTCGCGCACCACCGTCGCCGTGCCGATGGTGGCCCGGTTCAGCAGCGTATTGGACACCGGCACCAGGGCGCGCAGCTTCTTCAGCGTGCGGTCGATCTTGTCGAAGCTCGGCTCACTGGGTTCAATCGGATCCATCTCGCCGCCGTAGCTCGCCGTCGCGCCGCCGGTCTGCTTGGCATGGCGCAGCTCGCCCGCCGACATCGGCACCGTGCGCGCCCCCGCCTTGCGCACCACGACGCGCGGGCGCAGCAGCTCGATCATCTGCGCCGCCATCGGGCGCGGCACCAGCACGCCGCCCGCGCTCTCCGAGGTGCTGTTCAGCGCGGCACCGATCCCCGAGTGGCCATCGCGCTCCAGCTGCGCCACCGCGCGCGTCACGTCGCCCCGGTTCGCCGCCAGGGCCAGCGCCATGAAGCCGACCTCCAGCCCCTGGTGCGCCGGGTTCTGCGCCTGCGCCGGGGCCGTCTGGCCACCCTGACCGCCCGCGCCCTGCCCCGCGGTGCCCTGACCGGCGTCGCCGGTCGCCGCTGCGGCCTGCGCCGCTTCAACAGCCTCCATGCGCTTCACGGCACGGTCAGCGGCCTGGAAGTCGGTCTCGGCGGTGTCGAACTCGGTCTGCGCGGTGGCAAGCGCCGCGTCGTCAGTATCGGTTGCGCCTTCCAGCTCGCCGAGCGTCACTGCCATTTGCTGCATTTTCTGGGCCGCTGCTTGGCGAGCGCGGCGCAGGTCATCGAGGTTCTTCATGGGGGTTTCCTTTCAAAGAGCTGCGCGCACGCAGCAGTGCAGCCCCGGCCGCAAGCTGCGGCCGGGGTGTGGGGTGAAGAAAATTTTGGAGTCGATCAGAACGCTGTACGTGCGCGGCTGGCATGCGCCAGTTCACTGAGAGATGGATGGGGACCGAAACGTACCTTCAAGCAGCGAGACGCAAATGGCTGACTCGAACCGTTCTGCCAGAGGCTGCGCCCCTACTGTCCCCCGCCTCCGACAACTTCTCGTCGCATGCCAATGGACGGAAGATCTATAAACTATCTCGCGCAGCCCGCGAAATCCTCCAACCATTCGGAAGCCGTTTGTCGAGAGTCGTTTTTTCTAATTCAAAACACAACCATTCAAATTGCTCATACACTCGGTCGGATTTCGCTATCTCGCGGCGAACCTGAATATATGGCACCAATTCTATATAGTTGTTTCGAAGTGACTTCGAAACTGCTCGATTAACAACATCAAAATTGTAGACGCATTGGCGAACTCCGACGGAAAGCCGCTCGCAAACCGTAAGATATCTCGTGATGATGATGAGGTCTTCTGGTTCAAGGTTCTCAGGAGTTGCCAAGCGTACCCTATTGTCTCCGTGCCTCAACCACTCCATGAATTTCCTGACGTCCTCATGGTATGTCGCCAGAGCATTCAAGGTTTCGAGTTTCGACGATTGCACCCGTTGAATCTTTGTTTCGCGTGCCACCCGATAAACTTCATAGGCTACAATGATCGTCGCTACGATTTGAACCGCGTCGCTTAACTCAATATTCAGTTCCAATAGGGTTTCTCCAAGGAGCAGATGTCTTTGTCAACTAATGCCAAAGATCTAGACTGTGGATCACTGAATGTCTATCGGAGAGGATTGTGGGCAAGAGCTTGCAAGCTCTCGGCACAATTCATCTCAATCACCTTTGGCGTAGCAGCAAGGAACCTTCTCTCCGCCTACGCCTTCAGAAGATCGGAATGCGTCCGTCTCTCGCGCAAGATCACATTGCCGCCCGCGCCACCGCAACCCGCGCCCGCGCCATGGCACTCCGCGACATACCGCGCGTGCCGCTGCGCGGTGCGGGCGCATAGGCCCCGAGTATCCGCCCATAAAACGCCATGCGGCTTTCCTCGCGATCTGCCAGCCCGCGCTTCACAGCCTCCGCGCCGTCGAACAGCGCCCCGCCGTCGCGCACATCCTCCGTCACGCTGGCGCGGCTGCGCAGATCCTCCAGCGTCATGCCACGGCCTGCCGCAGCGGCAGCGTGGAAACGCGCTTCGGCCTCGCCCAGACTGCGCAGGATCTCGGTGCGCCCCTCTTCTGTCGAAGGGTCGGGCCATTTGGCGCGGGCATGGGGCGAGGTGAACTCAAAGAGCTGCAACCCCGATCCCTGCCCCGGCTGCACATAGGCGCCGGTCATGACACCCGCGCCGATGCTGCCGAGCGAGGCCCCCGGCGCGACCGTGATCTCGCGCGCCTGGCTAGCCAGCCAGTAGCCAGCACTCGCGGCCAGCGGATGCACCAGGGCATGCACCGGCTTGATCTGGCCCAGCTCGGCAATCGCCGCCGCCGCACCCGCGCAGCCCAGCACCATGCCGCCCGGCGTGTCGAACTCCAGAACGATGGCCGCGACGGCTTCATCCGTGGCCAGCGCGGCGCAGGTTTCTGTCAGGCCCTGGTATGTGGCCCAGCCCATGTAGCGCTCCAGCATCATCGAATTGGCGGTCAGCACGCCGCGCACCGGCACCACCGCCACGCCGCGTTCGATCACGAACCGCTCGGGCGTTTGTGGCCCCGCCATCTGGACGGGATCACCCGCCACCGGCTGTGGCATCGGCTGCGCCAGCAAGGGCTGCGCCGCGGCCTCATTCAGGGCCATGATGCCACCGCCAAGCATGGCGCGCAGAGTTGGGATTGTCATTCCTCGGTCTCCTTCGGATCGGGTGCGGTGTCGTCGCGGGTCATGTTCGAGGGCGGATAAACGCGGTCACCGCCCGTGACATCGTCCAGACCCTCTTCGCGGCGGGCTTCGTTCATCGCCATCCATGGCCCGCCGACCGCCTTGTTCAGCGCCTCGTAGCGTTCCTTCGTCGTCGCCCGCAGCAGCGCATCGAAGTTGTGACGCAGGAACAGACCGGCGCGGCGCTCGGCCTCGGTCAGCAGGCCAAGCCCCAGCTGGGTTTCGATGAAGCCGCCCCAATGGCTCAGACAATCGGCCTTGTAGTCGATGGCCTGCTGCTGCCCGTTCGCCTTCACGCCGTATTCCAGCATCTGCAGCTTGCTCGGCGGCACCCGGTAGATCGCCGCGATCTGTTCCCGGTCAAACTTGCGGTTCTCCAGCAACTGCTGATCCGCAGCCGACAGGTCCAGGCTCTTGATGTCATCATCCGGCCCGATCAGGGTCACGCCGCCAAGGCTGTTCTCATTGCGCAGCGCCTCGCGCAGCCGCACCTTCGAGCGCTGATAGGTCTCGTCATCCGCATCAAAGGCGCTGACCTTGGCCACTGCCTTCATGAAGGTACCCGAGGCCGCCCGCGCCGCCGCCTCCTGACCGGCCAGCGCAATGCCAAAGCTCTCCGCCGCGACCGAGATCGGGCTGCGCCCTGTCCAGCCATCCTCGGCCATGTAGCGCATGTGCACCATGGCCCGGCCCGGCACCCGGCGCTGGATCCGGTCGCCGTCCTCGAAGTCATAGAACCGCGCCCGCCCGTTGCGCAACACCGTGCAGAGATCGGGATGAATGCCGTCGATCATCGTCAGCTCACCCGCGCCGTCACGCGGCGCATAGGCGTAGCCGGTACCGCGCAACGCGAAGGCATAGGCGAGGTTGAACCGGGTCAGCATCGCGGTCACGCCCGGTGCGGCCTCGACATTCAGCAGGTAGTTCGCCGCGTGATCGCGCACCCGCACCTCGCGCCCCGAGGCGTCGCGCTGCCAGACCTGCACCGGCAGCTTGGAGAGATCCCCGGCGATGATGGTGCAGCAGGCGGTCACCGTGGCATGGCGCTGCGCCAGCACCGGCGAGACAGGCGGCAAGGTGGCAACCCGGCTACGACTGCCCGAGAAGCCGATCTCCTGCATCCAGCCTTGCGGCGACGCCGTGCCGCTGGGGATCCCGGCGCTGATCACCGGCTCGGCGCGTGCCGGGGCCGGTGCCTCCGCAGAGCGAAAGGGTCTGGTGATCACATCGATCAGGCTCATAGCGTTTCGATCTCCCGCTGTTTCTTCTTGCCCTGCCCGGCCACTGCCCGGCCCACGGCCATGATCATCGCCACCGCGCCGTCGATCCGGCCCGTGCTCTTCTTCTTGTTCGGCTTGACGTTCTCCGAGGCATCCTCGTCGCGGTGCACATTGCCGACCTGCCAGGCCAGCACCGGATTGCCGCCGTGCCGGATCCGCTTTTGCGCCACCAGCTCCTCGACCCGCTTCATCGGGTTCGACATGCTGGCAAAGCCCTGCCGATGCTCGACCATGGGAAAGCCCTCCTTTTCCAGCCGCTCGGCCAGGTACTTCATGCCCCAGGGGTCATAGGCGACCTCCTGGACATCGAAGAACCCCTTCAGCCAGTGCAGGCGCGCCCGGATCTCTTCCTCATCGACCGAGCCGCCCCGGCAGATCTCCAGCCAGCCCGCCTGTTGCCAGCCGACATATTCCCGCTTCTCCGTCTGGGCGCGGTGGATGAAGCCCTTCGGCCCCTCCGGCAGGAAGATGTAGGAGATCACCACGACCGCCTCTCCGTCCGGGATCGCCACGACAATGGCCGTGGTGTCAACCTTGTTGGACAGATCGAGGCCGATCCACGCCCGCTTGCCGCGCAGGCGCGCCAGGTCAATCGGCTGTTTCGCGTCGCCCTGGTCCCAGACATCGCGGGCAATCCATGCCTCGGCGCCCTCGGTCCAGAGATTGAGGTGAAAGCGGCGAAAGTTCGGCATCTTGGCCGCGATGATCGTCGCCAGCGTCGCCGCCGCCTTGATGTCGGCCTGCGGCTTGGAGACATCGAGGTTCGGGTTGCCCATTGCCCAGGCCACCGGGTCCAGCGGGTCGCAATCCACCGGCGGCTCGGCGACATAGGCAAAGAACCGGTCATCCTCGACATCGCCGCGCAGCACGCTCTCGGCATAGTCGCGCAGCTCGCCGCAGAGCGAGGCGCGGTCATGCCCCGCCGTGGTGATCACCCAGTCAATCGGCTGCGTGCGCGCGATCATGGATTCCGTGATCGTCTCGGCCAGTTCGCGATCCGTCCAGCGGTGCATCTCGTCGCGCGCCAGAAAGTGCGGGTTGATCCCATCCGAGCTGTTCCCGTCGCGCGACAGGCACGCGATCATGCCATCGGTGTCCGGGGTTTCGATCTGGGTGCGATACACATCCATGCCCCGCGTCAGCACCGGCGAATGCTTGATCATCCGCTTGACGCCCTTGAACAGCAGCCCCGCCTGGTCCCGCGTCGTCGCCGCGCAATAGGCCTGCGGCGCGGCCTCGCCGTCCATCAGCTGCGAGTACAGCATCGGCACCGCCGTGTCGGTCGTCTTGCCGTTCTTCTTGCCGACCTGGTGATAGGTATTGCGGAACCGGCGCAGGCCCGTGGCCTCGCGCTTCCAGCCAAACACCGACCCCATGCGGAACACCTGCCAGGGCTGCAGCTGGAAACTCTGCCCGGCCAGCGCGCCCT
This sequence comes from Pseudooceanicola sediminis, assembly GCF_003575965.1. Classification (GTDB taxonomy): domain Bacteria; phylum Pseudomonadota; class Alphaproteobacteria; order Rhodobacterales; family Rhodobacteraceae; genus Pseudooceanicola; species Pseudooceanicola sediminis. The sequence continues at coordinate 212,167 of NZ_QWJJ01000007.1, forward strand.
CGGTATGGCGCAGGATCCTGGCGAAGTTCAGGATGCGATCCGCGCCCTCGGGATCGAAGTAGAGGCCCCGGTCGCGCCCGGTTTCCAGATCGCTCAGGTGACGCTGGCATGCCCGCTGCACCAGATCGCCCGCGATAACCCGTCCCTCGGTGACATCGCGGGCATATGCGCTCACCGGGTGATCAACTGGATCCATTGCCCTTCATCGCCTTCTCCAGTTCATCCAGGAAGCTGCCCTGACCCGCCGCGCCGAGGCGACCTTCATCCACCGGCGTCAGGCCGAACAGCGCGCCGATCCGCTGCATGCTGGCCAGCGCGTCCTGCCGCTGGCCCCATGCCGCCCGTTTCTTTTCCTGCGTCCCGTTGCGGGTCTCGGTCAGGTAGTAGTTCCCCATGATCGCGAGGTCCCCGGTGCAGCGCACGAAGTCGCCGACCGAGACGCAATAGGCCGCAAACAGATCCTCGAAGTGCGGCTCCAGCCGCCCCTTGGCAATCATCACCGGTGCCAGCCGATCCCAGGCCTCGACCGCCTCTTCGCTCGGCATGAAGTCGGGCGCGGGCGGCGTCGGCCTGACGCCGTCGCCCTTCATCCGCACCACGTTGTCGAGCTTTGGCTTGCTGCCCTTCATCTCGTAACCCTCTCTCAAATGGGCTTTTTTTCTCAAATCCGGCCGCACGAAAACAACTGTTTACATACCGGTCAACGTCGCGTGCCCCGGATTTTTGAGGTACCCCCCCGTCAGCGGTGGAACACCTCGCGCGCCGTCTTGCGCGAATGGCAGGACTTGCAGAGCGGTTGCCAATTGGCCCGGCTCCAGAACTTCGCCCGGTCACCCTTGTGCGGATCGATGTGGTCGACCTCGCTGGCGGGCACGACCAGGTCGAGACCGGCGCAATCGGCACAGAGTGGATGCTTGGCAAGGAACCCCTTCGCCGCCTTCTTCCAGGCGGCAGAGGCATAGAGGCGGCGGTGCGCCTGCGCATCCTCGCCCCGCTGCGCCTGCGCCTTGCGTTCGGCAATCCGCGCCTGCCGCTGCTCCCAATGGTCAGGGCAGTGCGACCGCCCCGCGATTGCGAGGTCGTCACAGCCGCCGGTCACGCAAATCTTGCGGGGCATGGCAGAACCTCGATGTCGGGAATGAAAACGCCCGGCAGCTGATAGCTCAGCTCCGGGCGCAATTTGTGATGATGACAGAGTTGATGCCACCGGAAGAGATAGGCGTCAATCCCCTTTCGTCGGGGTCACCAGATCATGGCCCTGCATACGGTCCAGCGCCGCGCACAGCGCCAACCGCAGTCCTTCGCGTGTCTTTGCGTCATTGCACCAGCCGCAGGCGCTCAGCACACCCGCCAGAGACATCCCACCGAGACACACCTGATCGACCAGATAGCGCGCGCGGATCGCGGATCGTTTTGCCCCACCCGGACGGATCCGGCGCACCTCTTTCGCCAGGCCGTCGCCGATCCGGCGGTGATAGACCCGCAGCCGCTCAAAGTCGCGAAACACCGCAGCCTCGCGATCCCCCGCCCTACCGCCCGATGCCCGCTGCGCTTCCAGCGAGGAACACTTCACCCCCGCGCAGGCGCAGCGTTCGGTCAGCGCCGCATAGTCGCGCCCGACCGCGACCTGTCCAATCGAGAACGGCGGCGCGAAGGCGGGCGGCACGAAGTCGGGCACCGGGCCGGTCGCGGCGGCGCTGCGCGTGTCATGCGCCTCCTTCGCCGCAGCAACCCGCTTGGGATGTGCCCGCCGCGCCTGATCCGTCATCAGGTCAAACGCATCGGCACGGCGCGCGGCATCCCGTCCGAGGTAGCCAGCATGGTACTGTTCGAAGGTCCCTTCCCTGGTCTTGCGCCCTTCGACCGGCGTAAAGGCCACCATCGGGCCGCGCGCCGGGGCGACCGGGATCTCCGGCCCGCAGGACACAGGCGGCGTCGCGCGGGCCAGCACCTCGGCGCAGGCCACGTCCGAGGCCCGCAGCACCGCCGTGGCAAAACCCACCGGCCAGCGATCCACGTGCACGACGCCACCCGGCGCGATGTAGGCGACGCAGTCGCGGCCAATGCCCGGACGGCAGAGAGGTTTCCGGATCGGGGCCATCATCATGCTACGGCACCCCGCCGCGCATCGACCAGCGCCATCGCCCGCGCCTCGCAGGCGTTGAACTCCACCAGCCAGCCGCGATCAATGGCGTCCACCGCCAGGTTATGGCCCAGGCGTTCGCGGATCCGCATGGCGCGGCTTTCATCCTCGAGGCCCTGCGCCGCCACCCGCCGTTTCTCGGCCTCGCCCTGCGGCGGGCGGTTCTTCTCCTGCCAGAACCGGAACTCGGCCACCAGGCGTCCCCCGTCCAGCGCCTGCTGCCCGGCGACGCTGCCGAACCAGCTGGCAATGCCGGGCATCTCGCTCAGCGGGCGCGGCTGGGCGATCTGTGCGTAGGCGATGAAGGTCGCGTGGTCCGGCCAGAAATTGCGCGCGCTGCCCTGCCCCTTGGTGCGCAATGTCGGCAACATCCGCTCGCGCAGCCGATCCTCCGCCATATAGGCCAGATCGTCGGCGATCCGGTCCAGCTTGCGCTGGCCCTCCTCGGCGCTGATCCCCTTGGGAAACCGAAAGCCCAACTGGGCCATCGGGGTCAGCAACAGGCGACGTACCCGGTCGCGCTTCGTTTCGGCTTGTTCGGTACCGTCCATCGGTCTTCCCTCTTTTCTAGGCCAGTCCTGACCTGCCAACCTTTTGCCCGCCGGATCCCCTCGCGCTGTGCAACAAGGGTGTTCTATTTGGTTTTTTCTTGTGTTGTCCTGTAGGGCAATTTCAGTAATCGAGATGAAATCGACTGAAATGTTTCAGTAAGATTTCAGTTCATTTCAGTAAGATTTCACTTAGATTTCACCGCCCGCCATTTGCCCCGAGCGTCCGGGGAAATGGGCGACTTCGCCGGTGTAGCCGAGCACCTCGATCATCGCGGCCCGCAGGTTTTCATGCGTCGCGTAGAGGTCCGAGTGCTCGAAATATTCCGCCAGGGCAAAGATGGCGCGATCATCGGAGATGATGTGCTTCTGCACCCGCATCTCTTCCAGCTTCTTGCGGATGCGCGACTTGCGCACGGCCAGGCGCTGCGCCTCGCGCGCGCCGTCACGCCCCCGCTTACGCTTGTACATCTCGCTGACGATGCCTTGCAGGAAGCCTGGGTGCCCGAGGCGCAGAAACGGCTCGGCGGCCGTGTCATCCTCGACCAGCACCGGCACCCAGCCATGCAGCACACCGTCACGCACGGCGCGCCATTCCTCGACCGTGGAAAACCGGGCGAGGCTGGCAAGCTCCATATCGCAATCCGGCAGCGTGCCGCCGGGGTCCTGGATCATCGCCTGTGACCACAGGATCAGGGCCGTGCCGATGTCTTCGCGGCGCTGCTTCATCAGGCAGCTGCTGAGGAACTTGGACCCAAGAAACCGGTGCCCGTAGAACGGAAACCAGTCGTGGTTTGACAGCGTCTCGCCGCGCTTGAGCGGCCAGGGGTCAGGCTGGCTGGCGAACGCCATCACTTGACCCTCGACAACAGGCGCGGACCGACCGCGCCCTCGATCCCGGCGAGGCGCTTGCGAAGCTGTTCGACCCGCGCGATCTCGGTCGCCAGCGCCTGCGCCTTCTGCTCGCACTCCGATTGCGCCGCCTTGGCCGAGGTCAGGAAGCTCTCGAGGTCACCGGCCAGCGCCGTCATTTCCTCATTGCCGCCCCCGTCGCCAAAGAACTCCTTGCGCAGCGCCGTGACCCAGCCGGGCATGACCTCAAGGACACTGGCGACCGTCTCATCCGTATCATTGCGCCGATAGCATTCCTTCCCGGCGTCGTAGACGTCGTGCAGCAGCTCGATGATTTCGCGCTTCTGCGCCTTGGTCGGCGCGCGCGGCGGCTGTGCCGGCACAACGGCCTTCCTCTTTCCAGTATTCACTTTGACCACCTTTCTCCTTGCTTCGCAGGCAGGGCACCGAAGCCGCTTGCCAATGAATGACCATCCCAAACGCTGGACCTTTGCCGCCGCCTGGTCGTCGCTGTCCGACCCGCGCCTGCCATGGGGGGCCGCAACGATTTCCGAGCGCAGGCATTCGTCACAGATGCAGCTCACGCGCGGCGCACCCTGGCGCGCACGGATCGCTTCAAAAGCCACGACGCACCGCCCGTTCCATCCGCTGGATTTCCGCATGCAACGCCGCCTCGACGCTGCCGTGCCGCGCCAACAATTCGCGAAGACCCGCGCAGCGATCCCGCCCCCTGACGCTGCAGGCACAGCGACCGTTCGAGGACAGGCGCGCGCAAAGGACATAGATGTCGGAGACGGGAAGCCTCGCTGCACTGCTCATGTGCTGGATCGTCTGCTGGTCCCTGTCTGCGGGATTTGCGGACCTGTCGCGCATCATGCCCGCCCCCGCGCTTTGAGTGGAACGGCACCTTGCGGGACCCTGCCGGAACACTGATCGGACAGGGTCGCGACGAAGTGGTTCACCAAGTCAGCCACGTCTTGCGTCTCTTTCAGCGCCCGCGCGAGAACCTGCGGATCATCGCTGCGTTCGGCGCCCGCCAGGGCCAGCACCATCTCGGAGCTTTCCCGCAGCGCATCGAGATGGCTGATCACGGCAGAGGATGCCTTTTGCTGCCCGAGCTGGCGCGCCCGCATCTTGCTGAAGGGCGCCTGCCCCGCGGCATCCTCAAGTGCCACCACCCAGGCCCAGACCGGCTCGGCATTGGCGTTCTGCATCCGAGAGATCGAGGCAATCGAGATGTCATGCCCGACGCTCGCCTCAATGACGGCCCGGGCCGCTTCGACACCGCCGACGGCATCCACCAGAGATTTGAACATGGCAGCGCGCGCACGGATCAGCATGGAAGGAGTTTTCCTTTCAAGCGAGACAGTGGCGCGGCATCTTGAGAGTACAGGCCAGCCATCAGCCGACACGCAAGTGCTGCGGCATGTGGTTGCCTGCGGACTTAAAATTGAAAATCATACGAGGGCAGTCGATGCCAGCCGATGCGCACATCGCCTCAATTTCATGAAACCAAGACGCCGGAAATCTCCGCGCGACCCTAGCATGGCGTATGGAATGTTCTGAGACGCCAAAGGCCGCTTGGATGGCCTCTGACCCTAGTGTGTCGATAATAACTTGGACTGGATGCTTGCTCATGATGGCACATCAGGTGACAAATAATCTGTCAATGGTCAAGACAAACGTTCCTGACTATCGGCAAAAAACTTGTCGTGCGAAAATGCTCAGCATGACAACAGACGCCAGACCATTTAGCGATATAGCAGAGCGGATACGCTGGCACAGATCCCTAGAGGGACTGACCCAAGATGAGTACGCCCAGAAGGCAGGCCTCAAGCGTGCTCAGCTCAATAACTGGGAAACAGGGAAGTTACGACTATCGCTTGATGGTGCCTTGGCATTGCGCCGCACATACGGGCTTTCACTAGACTTCATGTATGAGGGCATAGCCGATGCATTGCCTATGACCCTCAGAGTCGCCTGGAGAGACAGGCCAGCAGTAAGCGCCTCCAAATAATCGATAGTGAACCCGGTCTTTCTGGCCGCTTCGATAAGCAGCTGCACCCGATCAAATCCCAGCATGCGAAACCCTCCTAGTATATAAATTATGACCGGAACTCCCCCTAAACGGCGCTACCGATCCACGTCCACGACGTCGTAACGCGGCCCCATCGCCATCTCTCGACAACTTTCTGCCGCATCATATGACAAATTTCTTGTCTTATAAAACTCAATATGACAATTAAATTGTCATATCCTGATTGCACTGATCAGAAGGAGTTCAGAATGCCAAGACAAGATCCTCCCACCTGCCACACCCATATCGCCGCACCCGAAACCTTCGTGCGCATCCCGGCCGCTCTGCAATTCAACTGGGCACAGGCAAAGCAAATCCAGGGCCATCCGATCTCTGCTGATCGCATGGCGTTGCTGCTGCCCGGCCACCTCATGAGCGGCCCCGGACATGAGCGTTCTCCAGCCCTTGGGATGGCGGCACAGGGGACGGTTGCGCAGCAGATCGAACCCTATCACCAGCGCACCCAGGCCAAATTGGCAGCCCTCGTCGCCCGCTACAAAGCACGCCAGGGCGCGGACAGCGCCCCATGATCAACGCGTCCAGTGAAACCCTCTCATCAGCTCATGGAGCCGAGACAACGCGGCGGCGGGCGCACCCACCGCGAAGGCAGCTGCGCGTCCTGATCGGCTGTGCCACGTCCTGCGTCACGCTGGAGGCGTTTCTCGCCCGAGGCCACGACGCCTGGCAATGTGACCTGCTGCCGGCCGACGAACCGACCAACCGCCACATCCAGGACGATATCCGCAACGTGCTGTCGTGGGGCTGGGATCTGCTGATCGTGTCGAACCCGCCCTGCACCCGCCTGTGCCGGTCCGGCCAGCGATGGCTCTACGGCCCGGGCAAATCCCATCCCAGGAAACTGCCCAACGGGCGGACCCATGCCAGCATGATCGAGGAGTTCGACCTCGGCGTCGAGATCTTTGGCGCCTGCTACAACGCCCCCGTCCCGCATATCGCCGTCGAGAACCCCGAGATGAACATCCACGCCCGGCAGGCCATGCCCGACCTGCCGCGACCGCAGATCGTTCAACCGTGGTGGTTCGGTGATCCGGCCCTCAAGGCAACCGGCCTCTACCTGCGCAACCTGCCCGAGCTGACGGCCACCAACCGCCTCGAGCCACCGGCAAAGGGCACGGCCGAGCGCAAGGAATGGGAAATGATCTGGCGCGCCCCACCCGGCCCGGATCGCTGGAAGATCCGTAGCAAGACATTCCCCGGAATGGCAGAGGCCTGGGCCGATCAATGGGGCGAGCACGCATCCACCACGGCGCTAACAGCATGACCGCCAAGCCTCGCCACCCGTCGACTATGTCCACGGATGAACGCATCGCAGCGGCGATCGAAAAGCTTGAGAAACTATGCCAGCCGATTCCGGGGGACCCACACCATGACCCCCTGCAGTATCATGTGATCCTTCAGCGCCTGCGCTCCCTCGCCTGATCCTTTCTCCTGATCTTCAGCCACTCGGATCAGGCGCAGCGGTCGCGGCCTTCCTCACTTCCGACCGTTCCCGTCAGCGACACCCAGCTTGGCGTCATACCACGTCTGGATGACACGGCCCGGTCTGCGGATCGTCAAGTAGCCATACTCTTCCAGCTGCGGTATGCGGAGACGGGTCGTTACCCACTCGCCGGTTTTGCACCACGTGCAATTGAACACAGGCTCATGCGCGTTGTGATACGCCCCGATGATCGGCACCAAGTCTATCGCCAGGAAATTGACCGTTCTCCGGCAGCGGTTGCACCGCAGCACGACGATCTGACCGTCGCGCGCGGCATCTCCTAGCGTGCGATATCTGCCTGGCGGGGCACCAATAGGTGGCGGTCTGGTGGGCATGGCGACTCCGTTCTTGCCCGCAAGATAAACTAGAACGGATAGAGAACAAGTGTAACCTTGCCGGAAGGAGGAACCGAGGCTAGCGTTCGCTCCATGTGCAACCTCTACAGCAACACCTCAGCCGCCCAGGCGATGATCTACATCACGCGCGCCATGACCACCGATCCGACAATCGGGAACATGGCGCCGATGCCCGAGATTTACCCCGACTACGCCGCCCCCATCGTCAAAAATGGTCCTGACGGCCGCATATTGTCACGCGCCCGCTGGGGCATGCCGAAACCAGCGGTCGCCCTGGAGGGCAAGCGGGTTGATTCCGGTGTCACCAATATCCGCAACACCAACTCACCCCACTGGCGCAGATGGCTGGCGCCAGAGCACCGCTGCCTGGTGCCCTTCAACGCTTTCTCGGAGCCAGGGAAAGGCAGCGATGGAAAATACAAGCCGGTGTGGTTTGCTCTGTCAGAGGATCGCCCCCTGGCCTGTTTCGCCGGGATCTGGGTGAACTGGACGTCCGTCCGAAAGCTGAAAGAGGGCGAGGTGAATGCCGACCTCTACGGATTTCTCACGACCACCCCCAACGCCGAGGTCGCCGCGGTGCATCCAAAAGCCATGCCGGTTATCCTGATCACGTCAGAGGAGATGGACGTCTGGATGCGGGCACCATGGGGAGAGGCTAAGGAACTGCAGAGGCCGTTGCAAGATGGTGACCTTGCAAACCTATCGAAGTAGATAGCAGACATTCGGCGCCAGTCGTGCAGGATTTTGCATCGCCTTGAGGCTCGACCGTTGGGGGCGGAGAGCTGCCGTTCGCTGCACTCCGCACCGATGACCGCTGTGCGCAGGAACCGGACGGTGCGAATTTGGCCTGTGTACCGGACAAGCTCATATTTCGCGCTGCGCCAACTTTAAGAAGAGCGGACGCTGGACGCGGGTGCAGTATTTTTGCCGGACCAACCGTTGGCATAACCGATGGAGCCGGCACTCACAGTGCCAGCGTCCCTTCAAGCTGACTCGATATGCTACCGGCAACTACGCCGGAGCGAGTAGAAGTGCCAAGTCGACCATTCTTTGGATGACAGATTGAGTGGGGTCTTTCTTTCTTGATCGATGAGAGGCCCAGATTTGGGCAGCCTCAAGAAATTGCGGCCCCTTTTCCCCGAGTTCGTCGTCCCTATTCAACGACGCAACAAGATCCGCATACTTTCTGCGGTCGATACGGGAGTATTTTGCTGCCGTCCGGCCGTCAATCTGAGAGTCTGATGCGATTTCTTCGAGGCGATCTCGTATCCTAAGCCAGTTGGATGCCAAGTCCTCGAAGCTCAGCTCAGGTATCTCATCTTGCCCTTCAGGTTCGCTAGCCAATTCTTCATCAAGTGCTTGCCTGTCAGATACATCCGCTCTGATTTGCGCCGTGCTCGCGGTCAGGCTACTAAGCTTCTCCTCGATGTCTGCAAGTGACAGCTGAACGCGAGATTGATGGTCGGTTAACAGTCGATCGGTTGTGTCGAGCGCAGACTTAATGTCCCGCACTTTTCCGCTGAACAGCCACCAACCTAGTAGGACTGCAGCTATCGCACCAAAAAAAGTCATAATGCCAGCCCCAAGCGTGGCTTGAGGCTGACTTAAATCCAACAGCCATTGCGGCACTAACTTGCTCCCCCGTATTACAATATTTCGAAGCGAAAGGATTAACGAACTTGAGTGTGCGATCAAGTTTATAACGCGCATTAGCTGTGATGATATCCCTGCGAGGCTTGCACAACCGATTTGGACTCAGATGGAGTCGTCGGTGGCGCAGTATTAGGTCGTCGGCTTCAAACCACTTAATGCATCGGCCGAGTGGGTAGCAGCCAGCGCGAGTCTGTCGGTCGTGCTCGCCGCGGCATACGAAATGGCGCACCAAGAGGGAGAAGGACAGTTAGGCCGTTCGCTGAGCTTGGCTCTAAAGACCTGAAAGCAAAGACCAAGTCGTCAATCGACAGATCGACTCCCGGTTAGGAGGACAGTAGGCTTGACCAGATCGGATTCGTTTAGGGTTAAAGATCGATGGCAAAGGTTCGGGCAATCTTTCAACCGCTTGCAGGCAAGCAGCAACACGCACCACTAATAATATCGCTGGCAGGAGAAGCTTGGTCGACTCGACTTATCGTCTCGTCCGCGTTTTCGAATTCTGCTGGCGTTGCGGCGGTATCGCAAGCTATCGCTCCCATCTCTGGAGCTTGCCGCGCCTTCATCGGAGTTAGGAATGGTTCAACGACCGCACAAGCTATCGCCGCTTTATTCAAGCTGGGTGTGGAACTCTATGTGATTGACACCGCCACCAGGAGTCGGATTTTCCATCCGAAGGTTTATCTTGCCGTAGGTGTGGGTCAGGCGCGTGCGATTGTCGGAAGTGCTAACCTGACCCATGCAGGCTTGTTCAACAACATCGAAGTAGGGTCTGATATCGACTTGGACCTAGCGGACGCTACCGACAAGGCGTTCGTTGACACATTGATAGATTGCTTCGACGATCTCATCAAAAATCATCCGCAGCACTGCTTCAAAATAAATAGTATTCGCCAAATCGTTGATTTGATGAAACAAGGCATTCTCGAAGACGAGCGTAGCCCAAAGACGCAAACTGCCTTTGGTTCGGGCCATCAAGGCAGTGTTACGACCAAGCCACGCATCAACCTTCCGTTCAAGTATTCACAAACTAAATCTAAAACCAAAAAACCAAAGATCAGTCCAACCATACCCGTTAGCGGTCAGCTTAGTGCCCCTCAAATTTATGGACAAATGGTATGGTTCAAACCAAGCCTTCCACGCTCGGACCTCCAGCTTAATCCCGGTCATGCTCCGGGCGTGCTGCGACTCACGCAAGCGAAATACAGGGTCGGCGGCAATGTAATTGATCAAACAACATATTTCCGAAATCAGGTGTTTGGTCCGCTGAGTTGGAAATACAATCCCACGGCACAAAAGGACGAGGCGGAGGCGCAGGTATCACTCGTTATTGCGGGTGTCTATGTCGGTGACTTCGATATGCGGTTGAGCCACAAGCTTGCTTGGGCGGCTGGACAGGGCAACTACACTACTGGATTGCATTGGGACGAAGCAACTAGTCACATCAAGCAACCTGGCTTGGTTGGTCGCACCCTCAAACTGTATCTGCCTGCATCAGCAGGGGCGCGCTACGTCATTGAGATTGACTAAATCGGTAGCCGATGTCGCCGATCTCTTAGTGTTGCCCAAGCGGCAAGTAAGTCCATCTGTTCCGATTTAGTAAGCGCGCCCAAAACCGCCTCAGATTGCACTTCGAGCGTATCGGCTACCGAATTTTCACGCACCATTCGGTCCAGCCTCTCAACGTCGGGCACAATCGCTTCTGGGGCAGGCAATAGCAATTTCTCAATTTCGCTCGGTACTAGCTCCAAAACACCCCCGCCATAGTGCCGCCCTTCCAGTTCAGCGCTAAGGGCGGTTAGACTGTTGTAGAAGCCATAGACCAAAGCATCCGCCGTGCCGCGTAGAGCACGGATGCGATAAGCCGTGTCGGTAGTGTAAGCACCTGCACGATTGAGGATCAAACGGGGAGTGTCGTGGCTACGCTTGAGCATACCAACCTCGGTCGCGTGAACCGAAGGGACCGTGTACCAAGGGCTGCGGATTCGGCATTTGTATCGATTGTGCAAGCTTTCGCGCTCTCCCGAAGCGATGTAGGCGCGACCCTCGGCACTGTTCTCGACTGAACGATCCAACCAAAGGAAGTTGGTCGGCTTGCCGGTGGCCGCGTTACGGGAGTGCTGTGCATCGTCGTAGATAACTCCCGGGCAGTGATCACTGCGCCCGAACATGGGGTGTGCCCACTTTTCCAAACCGTTTTGTTTCACTACTTCGTCAGTCACTAGGAAGAACTTGTTGGCGCCTGTGACGATGCCCACATCGACCTTCGCTGCCTCAGAAAAGACGCAGAATCGAGTGTCAGCTTCTACCGCGTCGAGTATGGCTAATGTCGCGGCGGGAACCAGCGCGCGCGTCCATTTGCCTTGAACTGTCTTGCCGTTGATCGCTTGAGGCTTATTGAAAACCGCTTCCGGGTCTTCTTGGAGGAAGTCACGGCCCGAAACGCGTTGAATGCCTAGACCTTCGCCATGGGCATTCAGTGTCGCCTTCTTCTCGGCCATAAGCAGGACGGCGCCTTGTAACGTTCCTTCAAACCAAATTTCCTGCGGGTCCACGATCACGACACGGCGGCACACTTGCCCAAGATAGGTCCTTAACGACTGTGCATGCATTACGTGGACAATCTCCGAAGGGACAACCATCGCAAGCCGCCCACCGGGCCGAAGCAATTCCATCGAAGCAAGGATAAACGGCACCCAAGCGTTCGTGTGTTTGGTAAATTTGCATCCGAGGCGATCAAACACTCGCTCTGCGTTAGCTTGGAAGTCGGAAGGAAGATACTGGTATCGAATGAAAGGCGGGTTGCCGATCACCGCATCGAACTGTCCTGGCTTTGCCTCCAACGCCCAACTCAGAAAGTCTTGGTTGTTAACGATGCAGTTGGACAGCCCGCGCGCAGCCGCCTTGGCCGCCTCCTCGGGCGCCAGCTCGAACGCAGTTACTGCTGCTTCTTTGCCGAACAGGCTTGGGAAAAACGCACCGTCACCACAGCTAGGTTCTAGTATGCGCATGCCGGTCACAGGCGCCACCCAGCGTGTCAGGAAACGGGCGAGGTCCCCAGGCGTGTAGTAACCACCGCGAAGCTTCTGCTCTGTTTCTAACGCGATGAAATTCATGGTGTCTGCCCTTGCCGTTATGTTCTTACTGCGTTCCCAAAGTTGGTGAATGGTAAACCGCTAATTTTCCTACCGCAAACCACTGCCTATCGCCATCCATATTTAGTAGCCTATTTTCGCTTCAATGCCGTATGTCGGGCCCGTGATGTGCGATTTCACAGAAAACACGTACGTTTCTTGAGGCGCAAATATCCGCCGCTTGTTGCGACTAGCACGATCTTAGGCCGCAAGGTTCGGCTATCTTGATGAGAGAGGTACCTCATCAGGCGTTTCCTCGTCCTGCGCATCGCTACCAGTTGAACAGCCTACAGCATCATCGAGAGCTGCGGGGCTCCGAGTGTCCGCTTTCGGGAAGTTGGCCTCGTGCTCTCGCACCAGCAGCATTCACTTCGCTGCGCTAGGCACGAAGGTCGCGTCAGGGCTTCAACCGGTCATGCGCTGCGTCTTGCACGAATGGCGGCTTTGGGCCGTCATTGAGCCAGGTTGTTGGGTTCGGACAGCAGCGAGGCAACCTACAGCGCGACCAGCTGGACCGCCGCAAGCTTAGCGGGCAGGCCGCCACCCTCGCCGTAGCGCTGACGCCCCAAAGCGTGCCCCATCAAATCACGGCGCACCCTCTCATCGACACCTGCCGTCAGCAAGCGATCCTCAAACGAATGGCGCAGCCCATAGATCGTATGATCGGGCGTCTCCTGCAGGCCGTTCTGGGACAGGAATTTGTTGATCGTCGCCGACAGGCCCGGCTTGTCGTGATACCGCGACAGGCCGCCCTCGCGCAGCGCCTCCAGAGACACGCCCGCCAGCGGGATTTCGCGCTCGCTCGTGTGGCTTTTCAACTGTCGACCCTCGCCTCTGATCAGCACATGCGGCACGTTAGCTGTCAGATCAATGTGGTGTGGATGCAGCGCCGCGGCCTCGCTCAGACGCATCCCGGTATTGACCATGGATAGAACAATCCGTCGGGCGTCTGCATTCAGCCCCGCGAGGCCCGGCAGAAGGCGCGTGCGGATCCACTCGGTTGAATACGGTGGGCGCGTTCCAGGCTTGCCTTCCTTGAACGCAAGGCCTGCCACCGGTGGCACAAACCCCAGCCGCTTGCGCGACGCAACCGTGCGCAGGACCGTTGCAATATAGGTGAAATCCTTGTTCGCCGAATGCGGCTTGATGCCGTCATCGGCAATCCTGTCCAGCCACCATTCGCGAAAGTCCTGCATGTCATCATGACTGATCTGATCGATCGGCACATCACCGATCACCCCGATCAGATTGTTGATCGCCTTGATATGCGGATTGCGCCAGCGCCGGATCTGATCCGGTGATTTCTCCAGCGTCTTTTCGCGCGCCAGAGACCAGTACAGTTCCAAGGCGCTGCTGATCGTCATCTGCGGCGGCTGGGCACCGCCAAGCACAGCCCGCGCTTCCAGCGGATCCGGCACGCCGTCGCGCACCGGCACGGCCTCTACCCGCGACAACAACTGATCAACCGGCAGCTTGGCCACATCCTCTGCCTGCCGGAATCGGAACCCCCGCGCGGCGGCCAGATCGCGCGCCGCTGACCATGCCGCATCGGCATCGCCGTCCGCGCCAGCCCTGCGCGCTTCCCAGCTGTCGATCAGCTCAGCCCAGACGCGCGCCGCCTTTTCACGTGCGATCATTTCGCTGTCGGTATGCAGCGACAGCTTGACGAACGTGCGCGCCTCGATCGCCGCATAGCGCGACGGCACACGCCGACGGAGGAGGAAAGTTTTACCGCGCTTGATGATCATGGCCGCGAAATGGCACGTCAGCACCTAAGCAATCAAGAGGCCATGTGACCTAAATTGTGCCCCAAAACGTGACCCAAAGTTAAAAAACCGGCGGAAAGAGAAGGCCGTGAACACCATTTAAGCCCATGTAAATACAGGTTTAATCGGCAATTTTGATTTAGAGAAATTGGCGGAGGAGGTGGGATTCGAACCCACGGTACGCTCTCACGCACGCCGGTTTTCAAGACCGGTGCATTAGACCACTCTGCCACTCCTCCGGCCCGGAGGCATGTAACCCCACGAATCTGATTCTGAAAGCGCTTCGACGCACTTAGGCCCGACGACGTGACGGCGGACCTGTCGGTGCCGCCTTTCCGCCGCATCGACCAAGGCGAATGCGCCATGCGGGCGATGTCACCGGCCCTGCCTCCCCTGTCCGGCCCTCTGGCACGGGCTTGCTGGCGAACGAACGCTCAGCTCCATGGAAAACGCACGGGCGGCTGGCTTTTCTGCCGGCAATGCAGTTACGAACCGGCCCGGTTATGCTAAGAAAAGCCGCGCGTCCCGCTGAGCGAGCCCGCAACCAGAATGCCAAGCAGGAGTGAATCGTCCATGCAGCTGTCCCCTCTGCGCCCCGGATCGGGCGTTCTTGCCGCCGCTTTCCTGGCGCTGACGTGCCTGCCAGCGCAGGCCTTCGATACCAGTGCCCGCGCGGCTTATATCGTTGATATCACGACCGAAACCGTATTGCTGGCGAAACAGGCCGATGAACCGATCCCGCCGGCGTCAATGTCGAAACTGATGACGCTCTACGTCGCGTTCGAGGCAATCCGCGATGGCCGCCTGCGCATGGACGAGGAGCTGCCGGTCTCGCAACACGCGATGGACTACGGCGGCTCGACGATGTTCCTCGACACCACCGATCACGTAAAAGTGCAGGATTTGCTTCAGGGCATCATCGTGCTGTCGGGCAACGACGCCTGCGCCGTGATCGCCGAGGCCCTGTCGCCCGACGGCACCGAGGCCGGGTTCGCCCGTTTCATGACCAAGCGCGCGCAGGAACTGGGCATGACCAGCTCGACCTTCGCCAATTCCAATGGCTGGCCCGATCCGATGCAACGCATGTCGGTGCGCGACCTGGCGCTGCTGGCGACCCACATCATCAATGACTTTCCCGACTTCTACCCACTGTTTTCCGAAACTGAATATGCCTTTGACGGGCGCGCGCCGCAGAACGTGCACAACCGCAATCCCCTGCTGGGGCTGGGGATCGGTGCGGACGGCCTGAAAACCGGCCACACCAGCGAAGCAGGCTACGGCCTGGTCGGCAGCGCGAAACAGGACGGGCGCCGGATCGTCTTCGTCGTCTCGGGCCTCGATTCCGTTCAGGCGCGGGCCGAGGAAAGCCGCTCCATCGTCAACTGGGCCTTTCGCCAGTTCAAGGAAAGCACCGTGATTCCGCAGGGCGAGGTGATCACCCGCGCCGCCGTATTCCAGGGCGACCAGCCAGATGTCGGGTTGACCGTTGCCAAGGACCTCGTGACGCTGGTGCCGTTCCTGTCGTCGCAGGGCATCCCCTCCGAAGTGGTCTATGACAGCCCCCTCGCCGCGCCGATCGCGCGCGGGCAGGAGGTAGGGCACCTGCTGATGAAACCCGAAGGCCTGCCGGAGATGCGCGTGCCCCTCGTTGCCGCCGAGGCGGTTTCCTACGGCGGGTTCATGGCCAAGGTGCAAAGCGCCGCGCGCTATCTGATGCGCCGCATGAACGAAGGCCCAACGGATACCGCCGCGCCAGAGACCGCCCCCGAGGCGACCTCCTGAGCATGACCGGAGGAGTGTTCCTGTCGTTCGAGGGTATCGACGGCTCTGGCAAATCCACCCAGGCACGCACGCTGGCAAATGCCCTGCGCGGGCTTGGCCGTGACGTCGTGCTGACGCGTGAGCCGGGCGGCTCACCGGGGGCCGAGGAAATTCGCGCCCTGGTGCTTCAGGGCGATCCTGACCGCTGGTCGGCCGAGACCGAGATCCTGCTGTTCACCGCGGCACGCCGCGACCACCTCGAACGCACGATCCAGCCCGCGCTGGAACGCGGCGCGGTGGTGATCTGCGACCGCTTTGCCGACAGCACGCGCGTCTACCAGGGCCTGTCACGCGGCGATCTGCGCGACACCGTCGACCAATTGCACACGCTGATGATCGGACGCGAGCCGGACATCACGATCCTGATCGACATGGACCCCGAAATCGGGCTGTCGCGGGCCCTGTCACGCCGGGGAGCCGAGGAACGCTTCGAAGACTTCGGCGCCGATCTTCAACGGGCAATGCGCAAGGGGTTCCTCGCGCTGGCCGCCGGCGCGCCTGATCGTTTTCGCGTCATTGACGGCACCGGCACCACGGACGAGGTGTTTTCCCGGCTGCAAGCGGACCTTCCCGAACTCTTCACCACCGGGCCGACGGCAGCATGAGCGACGACGCCCTTCCGGAACCCGACCGCGTCGACGGTGCGCCGCATCCGCGCGACACCCCCCGTCTGATCGGCCAGGACGCCGCCCAACAAGAGTTTCTCGAGGCCTTCAACTCCGAACGCCTTCACCACGGCTGGATGATCACCGGCCCGCGCGGCTCGGGCAAGGCGACGCTGGCATGGTCCATCGCGCGTTTTCTGCTTGCCACGCCGCTACCCGAGACCGGCGGCATGTTCGGCGACAGCGCCCCTGTCCATGCCGACACCCTCGCCATTGCGCCGGATCACCCGGTGGTGCGACGCATGGCGGCCGGCTCTGAACAGGGCCTGTTCGTGCTGCGGCGCGGCTACAACGACAAGACCAAGCGTCTGAAGGATCAGATCACGGTCGACGAGGCGCGCAAACTCAAGGGGTTCTTCTCGCTCTCCTCCGCCGACGGCGGCCGCCGCGTCGTCATCGTCGATGCCGCGGATGAGCTGAACACCTCTGCCGCAAATGCCCTGCTCAAGCTGCTCGAAGAACCCCCGGCGCGCACCACGCTGTTGCTGGTCACGCACCAGCCCTCGGGGCTGCTGCCGACGATCCGGTCGCGCTGCCGGGTGCTGCGGCTGAAACCCCTGGAACCGGACCAGATGCAGCAGGCACTGGATCAGGCCGGGGTGCAGGTCGAGGCGCCCGATCGACTTGCCGCCCTTGCCGAGGGCTCGGTCGGGGCGGCGGTACGCCTGGCAAACCTGAACGGCCTTGCCCTCTATGCTGAATGGATCGGCATCCTCGGCTCGCTGCCGCGTCTCGACCGCACGCGCGCGCAGGCCCTGGCCGAAGCCGCCGCGATGCGCGGTGCCGAGGAACGCCGCGCGCTGATGGTTGCCCTGCTCGATCAGGCGCTTGGCCGTCTGGCAAAAACCGGCGCCACGGGCCAGCCCCCCGCCCCCCAAGCCGCCCGAGACGAGGCCGAGGTGCTGATGCGCCTGGCCCCCGGCCCCGACGCTGCGCGACTTTGGGCAGCACAGGCACAAGAGATCGGCGCGCGTCTGCGTCATGGGCTGGCGGTCAACCTTGACCCTGCCGCACTCATCCTAGATACGGTTTTCAGGCTACAAAAGGCCGCTGCCGGAGGCTAGGCACCACAGGTAAGGTGCTGTCCGGCAAGAAATGCCAAGCAGGACCGACATGACCCATACCCCGCAGATCACCGACAGCCATTGCCACCTCGACTTTCCCGATTTCGACGGTGAGCTGGACCAGGTGATCGCGCGCGCGACCGAGGCGGGCGTGTCCCGGATGGTTTCCATCTGCACCAAGGTCGAGGGCGAGGCCAAGGTCCGCGCCATCGCCGAGGCGCACGCCCCCGTCTTCTATGCCGCTGCCACGCATCCGATGTCGGTGGGCAAGGGGGCGATGTTCACCTTCGACATGCTGGTTGCGCTGGCACAGCACCCTAAATTCGTCGGCATCGGGGAAACCGGGCTGGACTACCACTATACTGCGGAAACCGCCGTGGCCCAGCAGGACAGCCTGCGCATTCATTGTGCCGCGGCCCATGCCACCGGCCTGCCGCTGATCATCCATTCGCGCGACGCCGACGACGACATGGCCCGCATCCTGGCCGAGGAACATGCAAACGGTGCCTTCGATTGCGTCATGCACTGTTTTTCGTCCTCCGCCGAACTGGCCCGCGCGGCCCTCGACCTCGGCTTTTACCTGTCGATGTCGGGCATTGCGGCCTTCCCCCGCTCAAAAGACCTGCGCGACATCTTCGCCGCCGCCCCCATCGATCGTATCCTGGTGGAAACCGACAGCCCCTACCTCGCGCCGCCGCCGCACCGCGGCAAACGCAACGAACCCGCCTTCACCGCCCATACCGCCCGCGTCGGGGCCGAGGTGTTCGGCCTCGACTACGCCGATTTCGCCGCCCGCACGCAGGAAAACTTCGACCGCCTCTTCGCCAAGGCGGCACAGTGGCAGGAGGCCGCATGATGGGCACGCTGCGCTTCACGATCCTGGGCTGCGGCTCCTCCGGCGGTGTGCCGCGCCTTGGTGGACACTGGGGCGATTGCGACCCGGCCAATCCAAAGAACATGCGCCGCCGCTGCTCGATCCTGATCGAACAGGAACGCGACGGCGGAACAACGCGCGTGCTGGTCGACACCTCGCCCGACATGCGCGCCCAGCTGATCGACGCCGGCATCGGCGAGCTTGACGCCGTCGCCTTCACGCATTCCCACGCCGACCACGTCCACGGCATCGACGACCTGCGCCAGATCGTGTTCAACACGCGCAAGCGTCTGCCCGTCTGGGCCGACGGCGACACGCAAGAGGCGCTGTTTTCCCGCTTTGGCTATGCCTTCGTGCAACCCGAAGGCTCGCCCTATCCGCCGATCCTCGAAATGAAGACGATCACCAGCGCCTTCACCATCGACGGCGCGGGCGGCTCGATCACCCTGCTGCCCTTCCGCGTCAATCACGGTTCGATCGACGCGCTCGGCTTCCGGGTGCGCGATCTCGCCTACCTGCCCGACGTGGCCGAGATGAGCCATGAGGCATGGGAGGCCTGCTCGGGTCTGGACTGCTGGATCCTCGACACCCTGCGGCGCACCCCGCACCCGACGCATTCGCACCTTGAACAATCGCTCGCCTGGATCGAACGTGCCGCGCCCGAACGCGCCGTGCTGACCAACATGCACATCGATCTCGACTACGATACGCTCGAGGCGGAAACCCCGGCGCATATCACCCCGGCCTTCGACGGGATGCAGATCACCTATGCCATCTGATCCGCGTCGCGGCCGTCGCGGATGAGCGCGCTTTTCAACATCGTCCTGCCGGTCTTCCTGATCATCGGCGCCGGCTACGTCACCACCCGGATGCGCCTGCTCGGGATGTCGGCGGTCGAAGGCGTGCTGTCCTTCACCCAGAACTTCGCCTTTCCCTGCCTGCTGTTTCGCGCCATCAGCACCTTCGACATCGGCGAACAGTTTCACGCGCCCCTGCTGCTCAGCTTCTATGCCGCCGCAACGATCTGTTTCGTGCTGGGGCTGGTGGGCGCGCGCCTGCTGGGGCGCGACGCGCAGGACAGCGTGGTCATCGGCTTTTGTTGCCTGTTCTCCAACTCGATGATGCTGGGCGTGCCGATCACCGAACGCGCCTTCGGACCCGGGGCCCTTGGCGCCAACTTCGCCATCATTTCGGTTCATGCGCCCTATTGCTATGTCATCGGCATCGTGGCGATGGAATACGTGCGCGCCGGTGGCACCGGTCTGCCGGTGTTTGCGCTGATCCGGCGGATCGTCCGGCAAATCCTGTCCAATCCGCTGGTCATCGCGCTGATCCTTGGCTTTGTCGTCAACCTGACCCACCTGGCCATTCCCGGCCCGGTGATCGAAGCGCTGGACATGATCGCCCGCGCCGCCCTGCCAAGCGCGCTGTTCGCCGTCGGCGGCGTGCTGGTGCAATACAAGCTTGAGGGCGACTGGCGCCTGATCGGCATGATCTGCCTGATCACCCTGCTTGTGCACCCCGCGCTGACATGGGTCTTCGGCAGCCTCGGCGGGCTTGATCGTGACGCCTTCCGCTCTGCGGTCCTGACCGCCTCGGTCGCGCCGGGCATCAATACCTACGTGTTCGCCAACCTCTATGACCGTGGCAAACGCTCTGCCGCCTCCTCTCTGCTGATCGCGACGGGGGTGTGCCTGTTCACCGTGTGGTTCTGGCTCAGCGTCCTGCCCTAGCTGTCCTTTGCCCGGGCGCCGCGCGACCAGGTATCGACAAGTCTAGGCAACGCCTTGCGCGATCGGGGCCTGGGGCGTAGGCCTGAAGCAGTTGCACAGCTCATGACTGCGCCGTCACGGGAACCGCGATATGCAGACCGGCCTTGCCTGCCGCCCCGCCGCCCCCTTGCCCCGTCGCGCCAGTCGGGCCAACCGCCGATGAGGCGCGCCGCCCCCCCTGCCGCCACTTCGGACCGGGACAGCGTCACGGGCACCGCGCACGCCCCCGGCCTGCCCAACGTCCCGCCCGCCGAAACCTCCCCCTCCGCGCAACCCTCCCCGGCACCAGCCCCCCCCCGGACACGGCCCTTGCGGCCAGGATCGACACGGCCCGCACACAGTTCAGCGTCGGACAGATATCGGCCTGCTGGCAGGGGATCGCCCCCCTGCTTCAGCCGTCATACCTTGCGGCCCTGCCACGCCCCCGGCGCGAGGCGTTGCAATACCTGCAACTGGGCTGCGCCCTGTTCCAGCAGGGCGATCTGGCCGCCGCACGCCACCTCAACGCGACCCTGCCGGTCACGCTCTGGACGCCGATGCGCTATCGGTTGTCGCTGCGTCTGCGCGACCCCGCCACGGCACGCCGCCTGCGCAAGGCTCCTGGCAATGGCCCGCGCGAACTGGCCGATTTTCGCACCTCTGCCGGACTCCATGCGCTTTGGGCGCACCGCTATGCCCAGGGTTTTCCGCTCTATGCCCATCGTCACGCCGCGATCAACTTTCCCCGCGTGCTGCCCGCGAACGTCACCCATGTGCCCCTGCCCGCAGACCCCGGTGACGATGCCGACATGATCGTCCTGGAACAGGGCCTCGGCGACGTGCTGTTCCACCTCGCGCACATCAAGGCCCAGGGGACACACCAGCGCGCAATCTTTACCGGCATGGCCAAGTATGGCCCCCTGATCCGGCGCTATTTTCCGCAGGCGACCTTTCTGCGCGCCGACCGACTGCCCGCCACCACGCCCCTGCCCCGTGCGCATCTGGCGGCGGATTTCCTGGCCCGCACCTACGGCGCCACCCACGGCCTTTCCCCCGGCGTGACGCTGGACACACCGACCCGCCATGCCTTTGACGGGCCCGTTTTCGGCATCTGCTGGCGTGGCGGCTCGGGGCAGAACCGGCGCGAGGAACGCCATATCGCCCTGCCCTTTCTGCTGGACATGCTGCCCGAGAATGCCCGCTACCTTGCCCTGCAATTCGACATCACCCCGGCCGAACGCGCGCAACTGACCGCCGATGGGCGCTGCGCCGTGCCACTGACCGACATCACCCGCAACCCCGCCGAGACCATCGACATGATCCGCCCGCTGGCCGGCATGATCTCGGTCGACAGCGCGAACTGGCACATGGCAGGGTTTTCCGGCGTGCCCCTGCTGGCGATCATGAACCGGACCGCGCATTGGTTCTGGGGGCCGAACGCCGATGCGGCCACGGTTTTCGCCAATGCGCAGACTCTGCCCAAGGCCGACCTGTCGCCACAGACGCTGCGCAACTGGATCACCGCCCGCACACACGACTGGCAGCGGCGCGTCCCGGCCCCCCTGCCGGCGCCCAACCTGCATCAGCCCGCATCGCTCCGGCCACTGTTCGTCTGCGGCCTGCCGCGCGCACGGACCTCCATGGTCATGCGCGTGCTGGCCGCACAGGGCCTCTGGCTGGGGCACACCATCCCCGGCAACCCCGACAACCCCCAGGGCTTCTACGAAAACCGCGACCTGCGAGAGACGCACCTAAAGGGCATCCTGAGCGACCTTGGTGCCGATCCGCGCGGCGTCGCCCCGCTGCCACGCACCTCTGCGCTGCCGCCCTGCCCCGATCTCGCCCGCCGCATTGCCGCCACCCTGCGCGACCAGGGCCATGACGGCACGCAGCCCTGGGGGTTCAAGGATCCCAAGCTCACCCTGCTCTGGCCACTGTTCGCCCGCGCCTATCCCCATGCCACCTGGCTGATCGTGCGGCGGCCGCGCAAAGATGTGCTGCGTTCTCTCGCCCGGGCCCACTTCATGCAGCGGCATCCGGCCACCACCGAATTCTGGCAACCGTTCTGCGCCGCCTATGACGGGCGCCTGCACGATCTCGTCCATTCCGGTGCGCAGGTCCTTCAGGCCGACAGTGACGCCATCGCGAACGGCGATTTCCGCGACCTGGAGGCCGTCTGCGCCGCCCTCGGCCTGCCGTTCGACGCCGACCTTGCCCACGATGCCCTGCGCCGCCCATGATACAGCCCGTGACGCCACCCGTGACGCTGCCAGTGGTCAATCGCATTTGCGGCGACTAGACAGGGCATGACCCCGCGCGGGTCACGCATTTTCATGGCAAGCGGAGGGCGCAATGACGCAGCTGATCCAGATCATCAATGGTCCCAACCTGAACCTGCTCGGCAAACGGCAGCCAGCGATCTACGGACATGAAACCCTTGATGACGTGGCCGCCGCCTGCACCGCGATGGCCGGCCCGCTCGGGTTGTCCTGCGCCTTTTTCCAGTCCAACCACGAAGGCGGCATCATCGACTGCATCCATGCCGCGCGTGAAACCGCCGCCGGGATCGTCATCAACCCCGGCGCCTACACGCATACATCGGTCGCGATCCTGGATGCGCTGAACGCGTTCGAAGGGCTGGTGTTCGAGGTGCATATCTCCAACGTGCACAAACGCGAAAGCTTTCGCCACCATTCCTATGTCTCGTTGCGCGCCGATGGCGTGATCGCGGGCTTCGGCACCGAAGGCTATACCCTTGCCCTGCGTCGCCTCGGCACGCTGCTGGCGAAATAACCCCAACGCCGGCCCGCCGGCCCCGGGGACGCGCCATCAGGTAAAGTTGCGAAAGACACGCGTGGTTGAAAACATCGACTCCAGCTCTTGCAGGCGGCCCTGCGTGTCGTCCCAGCGTTTGGCCTGCACCTCGGCGATCAGGGCCTCGACCACGGCCATGATCGCGATGGTGCTGTCCCAGTTCGACGGCGCCTCGACCTGAAGGTTGAACACGTTTTCCGCCACCTGGGCGATCGGCGACCCCCATTGATCGGTGAACAGCACGATGGTCGCGCCCCGTTCATGCGCCAGCTCGGCCAGCTTTTGCAGATCCTTTTCGTAGCGGCGGATGTCGAACACGATCAGGACCGACCGTTCGTTCATGTCCAGCAGGTAGTGCGGCCAGACGTTCGGCGTCTGGCTCAGCAGCGTGACATTGGCGCGGATGATCTGGATGTGGTTGTGAAAATAGCTCGCGTTCGACCGGGTGATCCGACCGCCCACGAAATAGGCAGGCCGGGCCGTGTCGGCCAGCAGGTCGGCCACACGATCAAAGACAACCGGGTCCAGCCGGTCCAGCGATCCGTTCAGATTGCGGATCACCGCTTCGGTGAAACGATGCAGCACGTGCCCCGTGCCCTCGCCCGCCGCCGCCCGGGCATCCCGCTTCAGCGATGGCGCCTTGATACGGTCCGCCACCTCGCCGCGCAGCGCCGTCTGCAATTCGGGGAACCCCTCGAACCCCAGCTTGCGGGCCATGCGTATAACGGTCGGGGTCGATACGGCGGCCAGTTCGGCCAGCTTGGTGACGGACTGCATTCCCGCCATCGGATAGTCCTTCAGGATCACCTCTCCGACACGCTTTTCGCTGGCCGTCAGGCGTGTCGTGGCGGCATGTATCAGCGCCTTGACCTGGTCTGCGCCTGCATCTGCCACGATCTGCACTCCCTTTGTAAGAATGACTACAAAATATTCTCTGGCTGTAGTCATGTCTACAAAAATGCGTTGACTTCACACCCGCCGCCGTTCTCTTCTGCGGCCATGACAGCCAGTGACTCACATATTCTCGCCCCCGGCGAACAGCCCGCTGTTGCGGTGGCGAACCCTGGTGGCACCGGCCCCGTGGTGCTGGTGTGCGAACATGCCAGCGCGGCGATCCCGGCATCGCTCGGCGGTCTGGGCCTGTCGCAGGCCGACCGGCTCAGCCACGCGGTCTGGGATCCCGGCGCGCTGGATCTGGCCACGGCCATGTCGGAACGGCTGCATGCGCCTCTGGTGGCCGGGCGTGTGTCCCGCCTCGTCTACGACTGCAACCGCCCCCCCGACGTGCCCAGCGCCATGCCGGTGCGCAGCGAAACGATCGACGTTCCGGGCAATGCCGCGCTGACCCCTGCCCAGCGCGCCGCCCGTACCGATGCGATCTACCGCCCCTTCCAGGCCGCGCTCTCTGCCGTGCTGGAACGCCACGGCGGTGCGGTGGTCACGGTGCATTCGTTTACGCCCCTCTGGCACGGCACCCGGCGCGATACCGAAATCGGCCTGCTGCACGACAGCGATGCCCGCCTCGCAACCGCAATGATGACAAACTGGAGCGGCCCTTTGAAAGCCGAGCTGAACGCCCCCTATTCCGCCACCGACGGCGTCACGCATACGCTGGCCGAACATGCCATCCCGCGCGGCCGCCTGAACGTGATGATCGAGGTCCGCAACGACCTGCTGACCGATGCCGCCGCCGTGGCCGAGGTTGCCGAACAGCTCTGTGGTGCCCTCAGCCGCTCGCTGGCGCAACTGGCCACCCGCTGCACCGGCAAACAGCTGACGACAGGTGGCGCGGCATGAAGGTTCTGCGCGGCTACATCCGCTTTGTCGATCTGTTCAACTATGGCCTTGGGCGGCTGGTGATGTTCGGCCTGTTCGGGCTGATGGGCATCCTGCTCTGGTCCACCGTCTCCAAGGTCTTCTATTCCCCGGCCATGTGGACACTGGAAACCGCGCAATTCGTCATGGTCGCCTATTACATCCTCGGCGGGCCGTATTCGATCCAGCTCGGCAGCAACGTCCGCATGGACCTGTTCTATGCCGAGCTTTCGGACCACCGGAAGGCCTGCCTCGACGCGCTGACGGTGTTCTGCCTGATCTTCTACCTCGCGGTGCTGATCTGGGGCGGCCTCGCCTCGCTGGCTTATTCGCTCGGCAATTTCATGGGCTCGCCCTTTGCCTTTTTCGGCAGGCTGATCGGCGCGTTCTTCACCGGCGGCCCCGACGCGGCCTCCGAGGTGCTGGGCTATATCGAGGTCTCGTCTTCCTCGTGGCGGCCCGTCATGTGGCCGATCAAGCTGATCACCTGCATCGGGCTGTTTCTGATGCTGTTGCAGGTACTGTCGGAATTCTTCAAGGATATCCTGCGCATTCGCGGGGAAGCGGTCTGATATGTCTTATGAACTGATCGCCCTGCTTATGTTCAGCTCGATGATGCTGATGCTGCTGACCGGCCAGCGCGTCTTTGGCGCCATCGGTTTTGTCGCGGTCGTCGCGGCCCTCTGCCTCTGGGGCGACAAGGGCGGATACGACCTCGGCTACGGCGCGCTGATGAAGCTGATGAAATGGTACCCCATGCTGACGCTGCCCATGTTCGTCTTCATGGGCTACGTCCTGTCCGAGAGCAAGATTGCCGACGACCTCTACCGCATGTTCCACGTCTGGATGGGCGGCATTCGCGGCGGCCTCGCCATCGGCACCATCGGGTTGATGGTGCTGGTCTCGGCGATGAACGGTCTGTCGGTGGCGGGCATGGCCATCGGCTCAACCATCGCGCTGCCCGAACTGCTGAAACGCGGCTACGACAAGAAGATGGTCACCGGCGTCATTCAGGCCGGATCCTCCCTCGGCATCCTCGTGCCGCCCTCCGTCGTTCTGGTGCTTTATGCCATGATCGCGCGCCAGCCGGTCGGCCAGCTCTGGCTGGCGGGCATCGGGCCGGGCTTTCTCATGGCGGGGATGTTCATCCTCTACATCGTCATCCGCTGCGCCCTGAACCCCGCGCTCGGCCCCGCCCTCAGCGCCGAGGATCGCGACATTCCCATGGCCGAGAAACTGCGCCTGCTGTGGGCCGGCACCCTGCCGCTGGGTATCTTTCTGGTGATGATGGTGCCCTTCGTCATGGGCTATACCTCGCTGGTCGAAGCTTCGGCCATCGGCGCCCTCGCCGCCTTCACCGCCGCCCTGCTGAAAGGCCGGATGAGCTGGCGCGTGTTCGAAACCGCCACCCGCCAGACCCTCGCCATTTCCTGCATGTTCATGTGGATCATCCTGGCCGCCCTGGCGTTCGGTGCGGTGTTCGACGGCCTCGGCGCGGTCAAGGCAATCGAAAACCTCTTCACCGAAAAGCTCGGCCTGTCACCATGGATGATCCTCATCCTCATGCAGCTCAGTTTTCTCGTCATGGGCAGCTTTCTCGATGACACGGCAATGCTGGTCATCGTCGCCCCGCTCTACGTGCCGCTGGTCGGTGCGCTCGGCTTCGACCTGGTGTGGTACGGGGTGCTCTATACGATCACCTGCCAGATCGCCTACATGACCCCGCCCTTCGGCTACAACCTGTTCCTGATGCGCGCCATGGCGCCGCCGGAAATCACCCTGCGCGACATCTATGGCTCGATCTTTCCCTTCGTCGCCGTGATGATCCTGGCCCTGATCGTCGTCATGGTGTTTCCCGGCATCGCCACATGGCTGCCAGACACGGTCTACGCGAAATAACCAAGAGAACCCTGTCGCAAGCAGGGCAACGACAACCGCAACATGGGAGTTACCTCAATGACCACCAAACCAACCAACAGACGGTCCTTTCTGAAGGGGGCCGCGATGGCCGCCCCCGCTGCCCTCGCCGCCCCCGGCATCGCCCGCGCACAAGAGGCGATCAAATGGCGGTTCCAGACCTACGCCGGCTCCGCCCTGGGGCAGGAAGTCACCAAACCCGCCATCGACGCGATCAACGCCGCGGCGCAGGGCGAACTGGAAATCGAACTGTACTATGCCGACCAGATCGTCCCCACCGGCGAGTTGTTTCAGGCCCTGCAACGCGGCACCCTCGATGGCGTGCACTCGGACGACGACTCGATGGCCTCGCCCACCCCGGTGCGCAACTTCGGCGGGTACTTCCCGCTCGCGACCAAGCATTCGCTCGACGTGCCGGTGCTGTTCAACCAGTACGGCCTGGCCGAGATCTGGGAAGAGGAATACGCCAAGGTCGGCGTCAAATGGCTGTCTGCCGCGGGCCAGGACCCCTGCAACTTCAACACCGTCAACCCGATCAACTCGCTGGCCGACATGGACGGGCTGAAGCTGTACACCTTCCCGACCGCAGGCCGCTTCCTGTCGCAGTTCGGCGTCGTTCCGGTGAACATTCCTTATGAGGACGCGCAGGTCGCCGTGCAGACCGGCGAACTTGACGGCATGGCATGGTCCGGCATCACCGAAGACTACACCGTCGGCTGGGCGGATGTGACCAACCACTTCCTGACCAACAACATCTCCGGTGCATGGATCGGGTCGTTCTTCGTCAACCAGCAACGCTGGGCCGACCTGCCCGAGCATCTGAAAACCATCGTCTCCTCCGCGATCGAGGCCAGCCACACCTACCGCAACCAGTGGTACTGGGGCGGCGAGGCACGCCTGCGCGCGCAGGGCGACAAGCTGGCGCTGACCACGATCCCGGCAGACGAATGGAAGACCGTCGAAGACGCCGCCGTCAAGTTCTGGGACGAGATGGCAGAAGAAGGCGAAACCGCGGCCAAGATCGTGCAGATCTTCCGCGATTACAACGACGTCGTATCCAAGGCTGGCCCGCCCTACACCTTCTGATAGGCTCGCCGCGAAACACCTGTACGGGGCGGCCACTCGGTCGCCCCCTTATGCTGAAAGGCCCCTATGCTGAAAGGCAGGAAGAAAGACGCCATGGCACAACTGACATTTGACGCTTTGAAACAACAGGTCGCGGACGGCACCGTCGATACGGTTCTGGCCTGCATCGTCGACATGCAGGGCCGCCTGATGGGCAAACGCTTCAATGCCGCCCACTTCGTCGACAGCGCCTGGGAAGAAAGCCATTGCTGCAACTACCTGCTGGCCACCGACCTGGAAATGTACACGGTCGAGGGCTATAAATCGACCTCCTGGCAAGCGGGCTATGGCGATTACATCATGCGTCCCGACCTCTCGACCCTGCGCCCCGTGCCCTGGATCGACGGGACCGCGATGGTGCTCTGCGATGTGCTGGACCACCACCATCACGCGCCGGTGCCGCATTCGCCGCGCGCCATGCTCAAAGGCCAGATCGCCCGCCTCACCGACATGGGTCTGACCCCGATGATGGCGACCGAGCTTGAGTTTTTCCTGTTCGAGAAATCCTTTGATGAAATCCGCAAATCCGGCTTCACCGCCCTCGACACCCTTGCCCCCTATAACGAAGATTACTCGATCCAGATGACCCTGCGGGACGAGGTCGTGATGCGCCCGGTGCGCAATGCCCTCTACGCCGCCGGCATCCCGATCGAGAATTCCAAGGGCGAGGCCGAGGCCGGTCAGGAAGAGCTGAACATCAAATACGCCGAGGCGCTGGCCTGCGCCGATTACCACACCATCGCCAAGCTCGCGATCAAGGACATCGCGCTGATGAAGGGACACGCCGCGTCGTTCCTGCCGAAATGGCACCGCGACCGCGTCGGCAGCTCCTCGCATGTGCACCAGTCCATGTGGGCCGATGGCAAGAACGCCTTTTACGACGCCTCCGACGACCTCGGCATGTCCGCGATGATGAAAAGCTACTGCGCCGGCCTGATCAAGTATGCGCCCGATTACACCTACTTCCTCGCGCCCAACATCAACTCGTACAAACGCTTTCAGGCAGGCAGCTTTGCCCCCACCAAATCCGTCTGGTCGGTCGACAACCGCACTGCCGGGTTCCGCCTCTGCGGTGCGAATTCCAAGTCCGTGCGCATGGAATGCCGCATCGGCGGCTCGGACCTGAACCCCTACCTCGCCATGGCCGTGCAGATCGCCGCCGGCATCAAGGGGATCGAGGACGGCCTCACCCTTGACGCGCCGATCACCGGCGACATCTACGAACAGGGCACGATGCCCGAAGTGCCCTCCACCCTGCGCGCGGCCCGTGACACCCTGACCAACTCCACCTTCCTGCGCGACACCTTCGGCGATGACGTGGTCGACCACTACACCCGCGCCGCCGACTGGGAACAGGAAGCCTACGACGCAGTCGTCACCGACTGGGAACTGCAACGCGGATTCGAAAGAGCCTGAGAATGCCCAAAACCGTTAAACTCATCTCGCCCATCGACGGCTCCACCTATCTTGAGCGCGAGGTCATGGACCCCGCCGCCGCAGGCATGGCCGTCGACAATGCCCGCGCCGCGCAATTCGACTGGGCCGCGCGCCCGATGGCCGACCGCATCGCGATGGTGCGCGCCGCCATCGCCCATATCGGCGGCGAAACCGACCGCATGACCACCGAGCTGGCGCACCAGATGGGCCGCCCCATCCGCTATGGCGGCGAATTCGGCGGTTTCAACGAACGCGCCAGCTACATGGCCGACATCGCGGAAACCACCCTCGCCCCCATGGTGATCGAGGAGAGCGCCGCCTTTACCCGCAAGATCACCCGCGAGGCGCACGGTGTCGTGCTGGTCGTCGCGCCCTGGAACTATCCCTACATGACGGCGATCAACACCATCGCCCCGGCGCTGATCGCGGGCAATGCCGTGGTGCTGAAACACGCCTCCCAGACCCTCAAGGTCGGCGAACACCTGGCCGAGGCGTTCGAGGCCGCGGGCCTGCCCGCCGATGTCTTCCAGAACCTCGTGCTGGATCATGACACCACGTCCAACCTGATCGCCGCCCGCGCCTTCGATTTCGTCAACTTCACCGGCTCCGTTGCCGGGGGCCGCGCGATGGAGCAGGCCGCCGCGGGCACCTTCACCCCCGTCGCCACCGAACTGGGCGGCAAGGATCCGGGCTATGTGCGCGCCGACGCCGATCTGGATGCCGCCGTCGACGGGCTGATGGACGGCGCGATGTTCAACGCCGGGCAGTGCTGCTGCGGCATCGAACGGATCTATGTGCACGAAAGCCTCTATGACGCCTTCGTCGAAAAGGCCGTCGCATGGGTCTCGGCCCAGAAACTCGGGGATCCGCTCGATCCCGAAACCACGATCGGCCCGATGGCCAACGTGCGCTTTGCGGGCACCGTGCGGGCCCAGATCCAATGGGCTATCGCCCAGGGCGCAACCGCCCATATCGAGGAGATGGAGGGCGACGATGGCGGTGCCTACCTGACGCCGCAGATCCTGACCGGCGTCAATCACGAGATGGAAGTGATGACCGAGGAAAGCTTTGGCCCCGTCGTCGGCATCATGCCCGTGTCGGATGACGATCAGGCCATCGCCCTGATGAACGATTGCAAGTATGGCCTGACGGCCGCCGTCTTTACCCGCGACGCCGCCGCGATGGATTACATCGCCCCGCAGCTGGAAACCGGCACCGTCTTCATGAACCGCTGCGACTACCTCGACCCGGCGCTGTGCTGGACGGGCTGCAAGGACACCGGGCATGGCGCGGGCCTCTCGGCGCTCGGCTTCCTCGCCCTGACGCGGCCCAAGTCGCACCACTACCGCAAATCCTGAGAGAATATCCCATGAGCCTGACCGCAAACTGGTCCTACCCCACCGCGATCCGCTTTGGTGCCGGTCGCATCGCCGAAATCGCTGCCGCCTGCGGCGCGGCCAATATCCGCAAACCGCTGCTGGTCACCGACCGCGGGCTGGCCGACATGGCGATCACCCAATCCACCCTCGACCTGATGGTCGCGGGGGGCCTGGGCCGCGCCATGTTCAGCGGCGTCGACGCCAACCCGACGGAAAAGAACCTGGCCGAAGGCCTGCGCGTCTACCACGAGGGCGGCCATGACGGTGTCATCGCCTTCGGCGGCGGCTCCGGCCTCGACCTGGCCAAGATGATCGCCTTCATGTCCGGCCAGACCCGCCCCGTCTGGGAATATGAGGATATCGGCGATTGGTGGACCCGCGCCGACCCCGACGGCATCGCCCCCATCGTGGCCGTGCCGACAACCGCAGGCACCGGTTCCGAAGTGGGCCGCGCCAGCGTGATCACCAATTCCGAAACCCACGTGAAAAAGATCATCTTCCACCCGAAGGTGCTGCCGACGGTCGTCATCTGCGACCCCGAGCTGACCGTGGGGATGCCGAAATTCATCACCGCAGGCACCGGCCTCGATGCCTTCGCCCATTGCGTCGAGGCGTTCAGCAGCCCCCACTACCACCCGATGTCCCAAGGCATCGCGCTTGAGGGGATGCGCCTGGTCATCGACAACCTGCCCCGCGCCTACAACACCCCCGACGACATCGACGCGCGCGCGCAGATGATGTCGGCCGCCATGATGGGCGCGACGGCGTTTCAAAAGGGCCTCGGCGCGATCCATGCGCTGTCTCACCCCATCGGGGCGGTTTACAACACCCACCACGGCACCACCAACGCCGTGTTCATGCCCGCCGTGCTGAAACTGAATGCCGACGCGATCCGCGCCCGCTTCGACCTCGCCACGCCCTATCTGGGGATCGAGGGCGGCTTTGACGGTTTCTGTGCCTTCGTGCAGGACTTCAACGATCAGCTCGGCATCCCGCGCAAGCTCTCGGCGCTCGGCGTTGCGGACGACCGTGTCGACGACATCGTCGCCATGGCGCTCGAGGATCCCTCCTGCGGCGGCAACCCGGTGACGCTGACGGCCGAAAACCTCAGGCCCGTCCTGCTCGACGCACTCTGAGGCACCGGGCGGCACGGCGTCGCCCGCACCTCCCGCTTTGGCCGCTCTGTCTTGGCCCAAACGCCCCGCCCGCCGCGACCAGCACCGACCAGGTCCGCGGCGGGCCTTTGACTGCCCGCGACCCTCCGCTAGATTAAAGGCAAGTACACGCTGTGGCCCCGCCGACAGATGGCCCCCAGCGAAGGAGGTTCCCATGCGGCTTGTCCCTGTCCTGTTCTGCGTCCTTGCCCTGCTGGGCCTGAATGCCTGTTCGATGGTGACCACCAGCGTTGCGGCAAATTCCGCCATCCCTGCCGACATCACGCCCCGCACGGTCTATATCACCCCCGGCGATGGTGCCGATGCGGCCTCGCTCGGCTGGCAGACCAATGCCCGCACATTGGCCGGGGTGTTGCTGGCGCATGGCTTTGCCACCGTGCCGCGCCGCGCCGATGCCCGCCTGATCGCCAGTTTCGCCTATTCCGTCGATGACGGGCGGCAGGTGACCAGCGAATACCGGGTGCCAGAACGTGACATCATCGGTTATCGCACCGTCCCCGCGCGCCGGCCCGGCCCTGACGGTACAACCGGAACACGGCGGGTACCGGTCTTTGGCGTCGTCGGCTACGAAATGCGCACCAAGGTCGAAACCGTGTTCACCCGCCGCGTCACGCTCGACATGACCGACGCCCGCACCGGGCGGCAGGTGTTCGAGGCGCGCGGCATCAGCCGGGGCCCCTGCGCCGCCTTCACCACCGAGGCCGACGCGATCTTCGGTGCCCTGCTCAAGGATTTCCCGCAGGCGCGCACCGGCAATATCACGATCAAATCCGAAAACGGCTGCACCAGGCTCTGAGCGCCCCGCCCCCCCCCCAAAGCGCTGCTCGCCAAGGTAGTCTCGCTCCCGGTCAAACCAGCGCCCAGTCGAACCAGCGCCCAGTCAAACCAGCCCCCGGTCGAACCAGCGCCCGTTCTCATCGCCCCCGGTCCGACCTATACCCTCCGAGAACAGCAAAAAAGCGCCCGACCCTCTCCAGGGCAGGCGCTTTGCGCATCTTGTATCGCTGGCAGGTGGCTCAGCCTTTCGGCGTGGCCTCCATCGCATCCAGGCGGGCCTTCAGCGCCGCATTCTCTTCGCGGGCTTTCTGCGCCATCAGGCGCACGGCATCGAATTCTTCCCGCGTGACGAAATCGCGGTCGGCCAACCAGCGGTCGATGCGCGATTTGAAGGCCGTTTCGGCCTCGTCCTTGGCGCCCTGGGCCACACCCATGGCGTTCGTCATCAGCTGGGACATGTCGTCGAAGAACTTTGAACGGGTCTGCATCGGCTCTCTCACACGCAAGTGTTACGGTTGCTTCCTATATGGGCCGGGTCGGCCGCCGGCTCAACCCCTCGGCCGTTTTGCGCCGAAACCGCCGCCCCGCTCCCGCCACACGCGCCCCACAGCCGCCCCGCAACCGCACATCACACAAGGCCCGACGCCCCCGCTTGACTTTGCGCCGCCCCCGCAGGCAGATACCCCCGATGAAAGCCGCAATCCCCTTCCCCGACATCTCGCCCGAGATCTTCACGCTGTCGCTCGGCGGGTTCTCGTTCTCGCTGCGCTGGTACGCCCTGGCCTACCTTGTGGGGATCGTGCTGGGCTGGCTGCTGGCGCGCGCCGCCATCGACCGTGCCCGCCTCTGGCCCGCCAATGCCGCGCCGATGACCCGCACCCAGCTGGACGATTTCCTGACCTGGCTGATCGTCGGTGTCATCCTCGGCGGGCGGCTGGGCTTCGTGCTGTTCTACCAGCCCGAGTACTACTTCGCCCACCCGGCCGAGATCCCGATGATCTGGCAGGGCGGCATGGCCTTTCACGGCGGGCTGATCGGCGTCGCCATCGCCATCACCCTCTTTTGCTACCGCCAGTCGATCCCGCTGCTGCCCGCCTTCGACATGCTGGCGCTGGCGACGCCGCCGGGGCTGCTGCTGGGCCGCATCGCCAACTTCATCAACGCCGAGCTGTGGGGACGCCCCACCGACGCGCCCTGGGGCGTGATCTTTCCCGGTGAGGCCGCGCAGAGCTGTGCCACCGCCGCCGCCCCCTGCGCCCGCCACCCCTCGCAACTCTACGAGGCGGGGATGGAGGGGCTGATCCTCGGCGCGATCC
The DNA here is from genome assembly GCF_003575965.1 of Pseudooceanicola sediminis. Taxonomy (GTDB): domain Bacteria; phylum Pseudomonadota; class Alphaproteobacteria; order Rhodobacterales; family Rhodobacteraceae; genus Pseudooceanicola; species Pseudooceanicola sediminis. The sequence continues at coordinate 246,124 of NZ_QWJJ01000007.1, forward strand.
TGATCACGCTGGCCTTCACCACGACCATCCTGAAACGCCCGGGCCGCCTGACCGGCATCTTCATCGCCGGCTACGGTGTGGCGCGTTTCATCGTCGAATTCTTCCGCCTTGCCGATGCGCAGTTCATCACGCCGACCAACCCGCATGGCCATGTCCTCCAGTTCAGCGAAACGGCGGGGCTGACGATGGGCCAGGTGCTGTCGCTGCCGATGGTCCTGATCGGCCTTGCCCTTGTCGCATGGTCGTGCCGCCCCCGTGCCGCCACGCCGTGACCATGCCCGACAACAGACCCGATACCAGCCCAGAAACTGGCCCAGACACTGGCCCCGATAACGGTCCCGACAACGGCCCCATCCCCCCGCTGACCCGGCACCTGCTGGACCGCATCGCACAGGACGGCCCGCTGCGCCTGTCCGATTACATGGCCGATTGCCTGCTGCACCCGCGCTATGGCTACTATACCACCCGCGATCCGCTGGGGGCGGCGGGCGACTTCACCACAGCCCCCGAAATCAGCCAGATGTTCGGTGAACTGATCGGCCTGTCGCTGGCGCAAAGCTGGCTGGATCAGGGCGCGCCCAGCCCCTTCACCCTTGCCGAACTCGGCCCCGGTCGCGGCACCCTGATGGCCGACATCCTGCGCGCCACCCGTGGCGTGCCCGGCTTTCACGCCGCCATGACCCTGCTGCTGGTCGAGGTTTCGCCCACCCTGCGCCGCGCCCAGAAAGCCACGCTCAAAGGCCAAGACGTCGCATGGCGCGACCGCCTTGGCGATATGCCCGACGCACCGCTGTTCCTTGTCGCAAACGAATTCTTCGATGCCCTGCCGATCCGGCAGTTCGTGCGCGCCGATGACATCCTGTGGCAGGAACGCCGCGTCACCGCGCAGGGCACCACGCTGACCCTCGGCCTGACCGGCGCCGCCCCCGAACCCGCCCTCGCGCATCGACTGGGCGATACCAAGCCCGGCGACATCGTCGAAACCTGCCCTGCGGCCTCGGCCATCGCCGCCCAGATCGGTGACCATATCGCGCGCCATGGCGGCGCGGCACTGATCGTGGATTATGGCGACTGGCGCAGCCAGGGCGACACGCTTCAGGCGCTGCGCAACCACGCCTATGCCGATCCCCTTGCCGATCCCGGCCAGTCCGACCTGACCGCCCATGTCGATTTCGAAGATATCGCCACCGCCGCCGCCCCGGCCTGCCACAGCCTGCTGACCCCCCAGGGGGTCTTTCTCGAACGTCTTGGCATCACGGCGCGCGCGCAGGCGCTGGCGGCGCGGCTGACCGATGACGCGCTTTCCGCACATGTCGCGGCACATCGCCGCTTGACCCACCCACAGGAAATGGGAACGCTCTTCAAGACCCTCGCGTTGTATCCCAAAGGCCACCGACCGCCGCCCGGCCTCGAACCCGCGAAACACGACTCCGCGTAACACGACTCCGCGTAACACTGACACCTCAGCAAGGATCGCATGGCACTGGAAATTCTCACCTCATCGGCACTCGCGCCCATCCGCCACGGCTTCTTCACCCGCAAGGGCGGGGCCTCCTCGGGTATCTTTTCCGGGCTGAACTGCGGCATGGAGTCCTCCGATCAGGCCGAGATCGTGTCGATCAACCGTGCCCGCGTCGCCACCGCGATGGATGTCGAACCCGGCGCGCTGACCTATGTGCACCAGGTGCATTCGGCCCGCGCCCTGCCCGCCACGGGCCCCTTCGACACCCCGCCCGAGGCCGATGGCATCGTCACCGCCACCCCCGGCGTCGCCCTGTCGATCCTGACCGCCGATTGCCAGCCGGTGCTGCTGGCCGACCCACAGGCCCAGGTCATCGGCGCGGCGCACGCCGGATGGCGCGGCGCCATCGACGGCGTGCTGGAATCCACCATCGACGCGATGGTCGACCTCGGCGCGGACCGCGCCCGCATCACCGCCGCCATCGGCCCGTCGATCAGCCAGCGCGCCTACGAGGTCGGCCCAGAATTCCTCGATGATTTCATGGTCGACGATCCCGACAACACCCGCTTTTTCGCCAATGGCGAAGGCGACAGGTATCTGTTCGACCTGCCCGCCTACGGGCTGCACCGCCTGCGCAGTGCCGGAATCGCCCAGGCGGAATGGATCGGCCATTGCACCTATTCCGACCCCGACCGGTTCTTTTCCTATCGCCGCACGACCCATGAAGGCCAGGCCGACTATGGCCGCCTGATCTCGGTCATCCGCCTGTAAGGGCGACGGCTGCGGGCGACGGCCCGTCGCGCCCCCACTCGCCATATCTGACTGTAGCCATCCCTGACTGTCGCCATCCCTGACCGACGCCGGCCCTGACCCCACCCCTGACCCGGGCCCTGGCCGCTGGATGTTCGGGCCCCGGAACGCGCTGACTCAGCGCCGCAATCCGTACCTTCCCCCGGCATTGCCCGACAGGAACGGCCCGCAAAAACGGCTGCAAAACACCGTTCACTTACCGCTCGGATACCGTTCAGATACCGACGTTCGAATTCAGCGTTTTCAATGACTTGGCGGGGTCACGCCCCGCAATACCGACAGCCGCGCGAAAATCGCCTCAGGCGTCGCGCGCCAAACGCTCTTCCAGCACCTCGAACGGCACACCCGGCTGGTCCTTGGCACAGCGGATCACCAGCGACGTCTTGACGCTCGCGACGTTCTCGGCCGAGGTCAGCTTGCCAGTCAGAAAGCTCTGAAAGGTCGACAGGTCCGGCGCCACGCACTTCAGGATGAAATCGACCTCGCCGTTCAGCATATGGCACTCGCGCACCAGCGGCCATTCCCGGCACAGCGTTTCAAAGGCGACCAGGTCGGCCTCCGCCTGGCTGACCAGCCCGACCGAAGCAAAGACCTGCACCTCGAATCCCAGCTCGCGCGAATCGACCTCGGCGTGATAGCCGCGAATGAACCCGGATTCCTCCAGCGTGCGCACCCGCCGCAGACACGGCGGCGCCGAAATCCCGACCCGCTTGGCAAGTTCGACATTGGTCATCCGCCCATCCGCCTGAAGCTCCGCAAGGATCTTCCTGTCAATTGGATCTAGTCGTGTACCAGGCATATCTGCGCTCCCCAGAATTGCGTTTCTTATAGCAGGCGCCATACCTTGCGCAATAATGTTTCACAATCACGCAACATATCATCATGCCTGCCGGGGTGAATGCGGCGATTTATTGCGCAGGGCGGCGCGCCTTGCACCTATGCCCCGGCACGATTAGATATGCAAAACTCTGATATCAGGAGAGGCTGACATGGCTGAGACGCGCAAGACCAAGGTACTGATCATCGGCTCCGGCCCCGCAGGCTACACCGCAGGCGTCTACGCCAGCCGCGCCATGCTGGACCCCATCCTCGTGCAGGGGATCGAACCCGGCGGCCAGCTGACCACCACGACCGAAGTCGAAAACTGGCCCGGCGCGACCGAGATTCAGGGCCCCGATCTGATGATCAACATGGAGGCCCACGCCAAGGCGATGGGGACCGAGATCATCGGCGACATCATCACCGATCTCGACCTCTCCACCCGCCCTTTCGTCGCCAAGGGTGATTCCGGCACCGAATACATCGCGGATGCCGTGATCCTGGCGACCGGCGCGCGCGCCAAGTGGCTGGGCCTTGAAACCGAGGACGCCTTCAAGGGCTTCGGCGTTTCGGCCTGCGCGACCTGCGATGGCTTCTTCTATCGCGGGCAGGAAATCGTGGTTATCGGCGGCGGCAATACGGCCGTCGAAGAGGCACTGTTCCTGACCAACTTCGCCTCCAAGGTCACCCTGATCCACCGCCGCGACGAACTGCGCGCCGAAAAGATCCTGCAAGACCGGTTGGAAAAGAACCCCAAGATTGAAACCCTTTGGTTTCATGAGCTTGTCGAGGTTGTTGGCGAAGACAGCCCCAGGGGCGTCACCGGAATCAAGGTGCGTGATGTGCGCAGCGGTGCCGAATCCGAGCTTTCGGCCAAGGGCGTTTTCATCGCGATCGGCCACGCGCCCGCCTCCGAACTGGTCAAGGATCAGCTTGAGTTGCACCACGGCGGCTACGTCAAGGTAAAGCCGGGTTCGACCGAAACCTCCGTGCCCGGCGTGTTTGCCGCCGGTGACCTGACCGATCACAAATATCGCCAGGCCGTGACCTCCGCCGGCATGGGCTGCATGGCCGCGCTGGACGCCGAACGCTTTCTTGCTGAAACCGGCGTCGCCGAGGATCGCGACACCACCTTGCCGCTCGGCCATGGCGCCCCGGAGAGCGAAGGCGCCGCCTGATCGGCGCCACGTCCCGTCACAAAACTGGCGCGGCCTCGCTTCCCGGCCGCGCCCCCGCGGCTAGGGTTCCTGGCCGCACCCTCGGGGCCTCGCTTCCCGCCCGCGCGACCCGTCCAGCGCAGGCCGCAATGGCGGATCAGTGCGCAATTTTCAGCTGACCCGCCATCGTTGCGACAGAATTTTCAGCCGCGTTTTGCCACCTTTTCGCAGGTCACGCGACGCGCATATCCCGATCCTGCGCATTTTCGGGCAAAATCGGCCTTATTCTTGGCCGTTTCGGGGAAAAATGACCTGACCGCTGCTGCGGCGCAGCAAGTCTGTTCCGAAATTCGTTTTCAAACCGCGAAAGCTTGAATTTTTGTTTCCATCCGGTCTAGGTCGCATCTGAGCCGCTGGCCGTCCGGGCCTCTTCGGTCATTTTAAGAACAAGGTTTAAGTGATGCCC
>NZ_QWJJ01000044.1 GCF_003575965.1 Pseudooceanicola sediminis
CTTCTGTAACCACATTCGGGGCTTCTTCTATCATGGCCTTCCCTTGGGTCCTTGTTCTGCCTGGGTGCAGTATCAGGCCCACGGGGTCGCAACACCGTGAGCGATACAAAACAACATTAATGATAGCAAGACAATAATAACGTGTTGACGAAGTTCGCCTTGCTCCGATAACGGTGATAGCCGACAGAATGATAATCTTAAAGGCGGCAAAGGAGTTTTGCCCTGCGCTTGTTTATTGCGCGCAACGCACCGTTGCTGTTCGCGTTCCTGCTTGGAAGCATGCCGGTAGCCGCAGCGGCGGACTGCGTGCCTCCCGAACGACCGTTCTTGCCTCAGTCGCAAGACGACATTCGAGAATATGCCGATCTGCTGCGTTCCGATTTCGAGGGCTACATCGCTGACATCCAGGAATACTTCCGCTGTCTTGATGCCGAGCGCCAACGCGCGTTTCAGGAGGCGCGCGAGGTCAGTGAGGACTATGGAAGACTGGTCGAGCTATTGGATTGAGGAAACGCATGGCTTAGCCGCCGTCGAGATCCTCGTAGTAGACGAGCGCGGGCATGTTGCGGCGCTGGTGCACGATGCGCAGGATGACTGCCGCACCATCCGTCGCATCGAGCCGCTTGTAGAATATCACGTGACGCTGGCAGTTGACGGACCGCATCCCCGGGACAAAGAGACTCCTGTCCCGGCCCGCGTCGGGATCGCCAGTGATCCGCTCGAAGGCGGTGACCAACTGACGGTAATAGGCGAGCCATTGGTCCCTGCCCCAAGTTTCGACGGTGTAGGCACGGATCTCTTCAAGGTCGGCTCTGGCCCGACCGGAAAGTCGAATGGTCATGCGGGTCAGCGATCAAACGCATCCGGTTCGAAGGCTTGAGCATCGAACTCGGCGAAATCCCCATTTTCGGCCAAGGTGGCTGTCTCCTCTAGGTCGGCCTTGAGGGCATAGAATTGCCGGGCGCCATCCTTCTCCATCAGCATCCTTACGCCGGCGCGCACGACTTCGCTCAGATTGGCGTAGGCGCCGGACTCGATCTGCGCCTGCACATATTTCTGCATCGGTTCGGTCAGGTGGACGTTTGGCATCAGACTCTCCTATCTATGCTCGATCATATCAGATACTGACATAAATCTTCAAGCTGATGTTCGATCCCAACATAGGCTCGTTGCTCCATACCGTCCTTCTGCGCCCGGATTCCAGCCAGGGAGCCAGGCGAGACAGTTTTCCGATACTGCCCTTCCCGAGACCATGAGCGCTGCGACACGCCGTTTGACGGGCTCATGCGGTCTGTTCTTCCGTGACCGCTTTCTTGGCCGCATTGAAATGCTATATTTGTATTTTTTTACAGATATTTGAGTGAAAGTTAACATGAAAGAGGTCCGCAATTTTGGCCACTTTCAAGACGCC
>NZ_QWJJ01000045.1 GCF_003575965.1 Pseudooceanicola sediminis
CTTCTGTAACCACATTCGGGGCTTCTTCTATCATGGCCTTCCCTTGGGTCCTTGTTCTGCCTGGGTGCAGTATCAGGCCCACGGGGTCGCAACACCGCGAGCGATACAAAACAACATTAATGATAGCAAGACAATAATAACGTGTTGACGAAGTTCGCCTTGCTCCGATAAGGGTGATATCCGACAGAATGATAATCTTAAAGGCGGCAAAGGAGTTTTGCCCTGCGCTTGTTTATTGCGCGCAACGCACCGTTGCTGTTCGCGTTCCTGCTTAGAAGCATGCCGGTAGCCGCAGCTGCGGATTGCATACCACCCGAGCGACCGTTCTTGCCCCAGTCGCAAGAAGACATGCGTGCCTATGCCGATCTGCTGCGTTCTGATTTCGAGGGCTACATCGCCGACATCCAGGAATACTTCCGTTGCCTTGATGCCGAGCGTCAACGCGCGTTTCAGGAGGCACGCGAGGTCAGTGAAGACTATGGGAAACTGGTCGAGCTATTGGAATGAGGAAACGCAAGGGCTTAACCGCCGTCGAGATCCTCGTAGTAGACGAGCGCGGGCATGTTGCGGCGCAGGTGCACGATGCGCAGGATGACTGCCGCCCCGTCCGCCGCATCTAGCCGCTTGTAGAAGATCACGTGACGTTGGCAGTTGACGGACCGCATCCCCGGAACGAAGAGACTCCTGTCCCGACCCCGGTCGGGATCCCCGGTGATCTGCTCGAAGGCGTTGACCAACTGGCGGTAATAGACGAGCCATCGGTCCCTACCCCAAGTTTCGACGGTGTAGGCACGGATCTCTTCAAGGTCGGCCCTGGCCCGACCGGAAAGCCGAATTGTCATGTGGGTCAGCGATCAAACGCATCCGGTTCGAAGGCATGAGCATCGAACTCGGCGAAATCCCCATTTTCGGCCAGGGAGGCTGCTTCCTCTAGGTCGGCCTTGAGGGAATAGAACTGCCGGGCGCCATCCCGCTCCATCAGCATCCTGACGCCGGCGCGCACGACTTCGCTCAAATTGGCGTAGGCGCCGGACTCGATCTGCGCCTGCACATATTTCTGCATCGGTTCGGTCAGGTGGACGTTTGGCATCAGACTCTCCTATCCATGCTCAATCGTATCAGATACTGACATAAATCTTCAAGGTCATGTTCGGTCCCAACATAGGCTCGTTGCTCCACCCCGTCCTTCTGCGCCCGGATTCCCGCCGGGGAACCAGGCGAGACAGTTTTCCGTTCTGCCATTCCTGAGACCATGAGCGCTGCGACTCTCCGTGTGACGGGCTCATGCGGCCTGTTCTTCCATGACCGCTTTCGTGGCCGCATTGAAATGCTATATTTGTATTTTTTTACAGATATTTGAGTGAAAGTTAACATGAAAGAGGTCCGCAATTTTGGCCACTTTCAAGACGCC
>NZ_QWJJ01000008.1 GCF_003575965.1 Pseudooceanicola sediminis
CACCGCCACCCGTTCCGTCCGCCCCGTCTCGCGTCCCGTCGTGCGCCTCAGCGCCGCCGGTGAAGGGGGTTCTAGAGTTTACCACCCAAACCCGCAAGCACAAAATTCGCAGAAAAGTCACATTTCGCGCGATCACCGCCGTTGAGCCAATAAAATAAGCGCAATCAGCATGATGATGAGAGCGCTCCAGACGGGTTTCACGCGGCATTTCGGCCCTGCGCAGCCCGTTTCAGCCGATCAGACCGCGGAAAGATTCGGAATCAGGGGCGATTTTTCGGCTCAGCGCGGCCGAATCCTGTCGTCTGCCCCGGCACAGCTCTGCTCAGAGGCCATCTTTTTTCAAACGGCGCCGAATCCGGGCGCTCCCCCCCTGCCCCACCGCATCGCTCGCACCAGCCCCCTGACACCTGCCAGCCTCCGGCCCAAGAGACCGGCGAGGTGTTCCCCTTCCCCGGGGACCGCCCCTGCTAGTAGAGTGGGGGAAAATTCGGCGGGCGTTTTTCAAGGTAGCTGCGGACCCCTTCGGCCATATCGGGGGTTGCGATGCAGGCCTCCAGCTCTCGCTCTGCCATCCGCGTCGCCTCGGCAAGGGTCTGCCCCCAGGCGGCGCGCAGTTGCGCCTTGATCACCGCCATGGAACGGGGCGAACAGGATGCGGCCATCTCCTGCGCCACTGCCAGCGCGGCCTCGGCAAAGCCGGCGTCGGGCAGAACACGGCACAGGCCAAGGGCAGCGGCCTCGGTGCCCAGAAAAATGCGCCCGCTCAGCAGCAGGTCCGCCGCCGTCATCGGCCCGACGAGGCGCTGCAACAACCATGCGGCGCCATGCTCGGCCACGAACCCACGCCGCGCAAACGACGTGGTCATCTTCGCGCCCGCGCGCGCGATCCTTATATCCGCGAATAACGCCAGAACCAGCCCGACGCCCGCTGCGCCACCGTTGATTGCGGCAATCAGCGGTTTGCCTCCACCCATCAGGTAGGAATAGCGCTGTGCGAAATCTCCCTCTCGGGCGGGTGGCGCCTTCATCGCGTTGTCCGCATCGCCCTCGGCACTGTCCATATCCGCACCGGCGCAAAAGGCACGGCCAGCCCCGGTCAACAGCAAGACACGAACCTCGGGGTCAGCTTCTGCGCGCTCAAAGGCCGCGCGCAGGGCGACCTCCATGCCCGGCGTCCATGCGTTCATCCGTGACGGACGGTTCAGTGTCAGAACACAGACCCCGTCGCGCACCTCGTAAACGACATCAGGGGAGTCGGGCCCGATGTCGAGCGCTTCGCTCATGCCACCTGCCTCAGCCAGAATTTCCCATCCCCATCCGCGTCATGGGTCAACGCCCCGCGTGCGATCAGCGTATTCACATGTGCCAGCGTCTCGGCAAAGGCCAGACCGGCGTGGTGCGGCGGCAGTTCGCGGCGAAACAGGCGTGGGATCAACGCACCGACGGTGCTGGGCCCATCGGCCGACGCCGCCATGATCTTGCCACAGACCTTTTCGTGATGGGCCAGCAGCTCATCCACACGCCGATGCAGACCGCGAAACGGCAACTTGTGCCCGGGCAAGACCAGTGCGTCATCCGGGATCTGATCGCGTATTGCCGTCAGGGAGGTCAGGAATTCATCCAGGGGCCGCGCCGAGGGTTCCTGCGGCCAGACGCCGATGTTCGGGGTGATCTTTTCCATCACCTGGTCCGCCGCAAGGAAAACTCCCCCCTGCGGATTCCACAGCATCGCCATTTCGTCGGAATGCCCGCCCCCCGTGCGCAGATGCCAATCCTGCCCGCCAATGCGTATCACGTCCCCCGCCCGGATCGAGGTATAGGCCGCAGGCAGCGGCGCGACCGTTTCGATATAGGTCGCACCGCGCCCCAGTATGCCATCGGTGGCTGCATCCGACAGGCCGCGCGCATGATAGAAATCGCGGTCGTGGCCTTCGGTGTCGGCAAACAGCCCCCCCAGCCGGACCCGCGTCAGCAGGAATTCCGACTTTACCATAAGCAGCTCGGCCCCTGTTCGCGCGCACAGCCAGCCCGCCGCGCCAACGTGATCCGGGTGATGGTGGCTGACCAGCAGCCGCGTTACCGGCCGTCCGCCCAGCGGGCCGGCCAGCAAGGTTTCCCAGGTGGACAGCGTCGGCGCATCGCCCATGCCTGCATCCCACAGGAACCAGCCATCGCCGTCTTCGATGGCATAGATGTTGACGTGATCAAGGGACAGCGGCAGGGCAAGCCGCATCCAAAGCACGCCAGGTGCCACGCGGATCGCCTGCCCGGTCGTCGGCGCATCGGGAAAGGGGTGATCCAGACCGTTTGGTACAGCGATGGTGTTCATTGGGACCTCCGATCAGTCAAGGGGCGCATCCAGCGCATCCATCAGGTGCGCCTTGAGCTTGTTTCGCTCGACCTTGCCGGTCGAATTCGAAGGAATTTCAGGCACGAAGAAATAGCGCCGGGGCCGTTTGAAATCTGCCAGGTCGGGGCTCTCGCGGCACCAGCGATCCAAGGCCTCGGCGGTCAGATCCGTATCCTTGGCGACAATCGCCGCACAGACCATGTCGCCCCATTTCGTGCTCGGCAGGCCGATGACAGCCGCGTCGCGGATCGCGGGATGACGAAACAGCACGTTCTCCACTTCGGAGGGATGGATATTCTCGCCCCCCGACTTGATCGTGTAGTCGATACGACCATGCACGTAGAGGCTGCCATCCTCTTCGATCGACCCAGCGTCGCCGGTAAAATACCAGCCATCGCGCAGCACCTGGGCGGTCTTTTCGGGCAGGCCAAGGTAACCGTCCATCACGGCCGGAGACTTCGCGATCACTTGCCCGATCTGACCGGGCGCGGCGATGTCGTTCGGGTCGGTGGCATCCGGCTTGACCAGCCGCATGTGAACCGAAGCCAGCTCATGCCCGACCGATCCGATGCGATCGGGGCGTTGCTTGTAATCGATGCCCGTGCAGGTCAGCGCCTCTGTCATGCCGAACAGGTTCATGAAGCGCCCTGAAAACAGCGCCATCGCCGCCTGCGTGGTTTCATCATTCAGGTTCTGCCCTCCGAAAAAACCGGTGCGCAGCGATGTCAGGTCGTATTTCGACAAATCCTGTTGCATCATCATGACCAGCTGCGTCGGCACACCGTGCAATACGCTGACCCGTTCATCGACGACGTGGCTCATCGTCTCGTCCACATCGAACCCCCGCGTGATGATCGCGGTCGCCCCCAACATGATGAAGGGCAGCACTTGCAGCTGCAATTGCGCAATATGGAACAGCGGCTTGTTGTGGATGCAGATATCGGTATGTCGAAAGCCGATTTCCTGAGCGGTCATCATGGCGCCGATGGTTTCTGCCCGATGGCTGCGCAACACGCCTTTCGGCAATCCCGTCGTGCCCGAGGTGTACATGATAAAGGCCGTGTCGTTCCATCCCGCGCCCAGCGGCGGCTCGGTATCCGAAGCAGGTGCGATGAAGTCATGGAACTCGGTTGCGAAACCGGGACGCGCAGCGCCGATATTGACAAAACCCAGCACATCGAGATCCGGCACGATCTGCGCCACCCGGTCTGCCAGGTCATCGTCAAAGACAACCATGCGGGCCTGCGAATTGCCGATGATGAACTTCAGCTCGTTCGCGGCCAGCCGATAATTCACGGGCACCGGAACCGCGCCCATCTTCAACAGGCCGTAAAAGCTGGCCACCTGCTCAGGCAGGTTCCACGTCAGAAAGGCAACCCTGTCTCCCGGCCGCACGCCGCGCGCGGCAAAGGCATTGGCCGCCCGGTTGGCCAGTTTGTTGAAGGCGCTGTAACTCCAGCGCTGTCCTTCAAAGATGATTGCGGTCTTGTCCGGCCAGCGCGCAGCGGCCTGGGTAAGGTGGTGCCCAATATTCACGTGCGAATACCTTCTTCTGTGGCTTTTCCGGCAGAGTGTTCCGAGTCAGTTTCCGCGACCCCAGTTGCCGGCAGGATCACGACCGAAATGCAGGAGGCAACGCGCGTGCCCGCCTTTTCGATCTGTTGGCTGACCTCTATCTCGGTCCCGTCTGCCAGGGGCGAAACACTGGTGATGACGGCGCGGCATTCCACGTGATCGCCGGCAAAACACATCGCGTGATAGCGAAGCTTCATGCCCCCCACGAACGCCTGCGGTCCGCAATATGCGCGCAGCTGGCGGGCGAACCATGCCCCCCACATCTGGCCATCCACGAATGGCGCCGAAAGGCCCAGATCGCGTGCGGCGGCATCATTGTAATGACAGGCGTACCAATCCCAGGTGGCCGCACCGTAGGCCATCAGGTCAACCGGGGTCAGCGTCTTTTCAAAAGGTGGCAACACGTCCCCTTCGCGCGGGTTCAGCGCCGTTTGGTGCCTCATTGCCCCGCCTCCAGCGGTTGCAGAAAGAACAGCTCTCGGTTCGTGGCGACGATCGCGCCCGCGGCATCCAGATATTCCGCCAGCGACACGGCCAGCAATTGCCCGCGCCCGTCGCGCGATGATTTCGCCTCGACACTTTCCAGCCGATAGCGCACCGAAATACGGTCGCTCGGCACGATGGGCCGCTTGAACACATAGTCCTGGCCGCCGCGGATGGTGCGAAACCCCTTGGGCCACGGCCATTCGTGCGGGATATATCCATTGGCACTGGGCGTATTGCCCGCGTATTGCCCGGTCTCCACCACGAATGTCGGGGGGGCGATACGCCCGGAATACCCCTGGCGACGGGCCGCCGCATCGTCGACATAAATCGGATCCGTATCCCCGACGGCGATGGCAAAATATCGGATCGCCGCGCCGCCGATCTCTTCGTGCGCGGGATAGTATCGCTCCGCGCCAATCAGGGCGCGGATCTCATCGCTCAGCAGATCGCTCATTCCGAGATCACGGCAATCGGCACGATTTCAATCACGAAACTGCGTTTCAGGATACCTTCGCAAACCACTCCGGTCGCCGCAGGCAGCACCTGCGATCCGAAATACTTGCGCCGGACATCCGCGACGCCCTTGTACGCCTCCAAGGTCTGGCTTTCGACGAATTCCAGCGTATGCACCACGTCCGACATCTTGGCCCCGGCAACCGCCAGCATCGTCTGGATCGAAGCATAGATCATGTCTGCCTGGGCCACGATGTCATAGTCGTGAAAGCATTCTCCGGTCGCACAGTTCAGTGCCCCGAACCCTGACCCGAACACCAGCTTGCCCGCCTTGACCCCCGCCGAATAGGACAGGCTGTCATATCGATCCCAGCCCGGCACGCGAATGCGTTCGGGCACATCGCGGGTTGCGGTGATATCGTATTGCACGACGGCATCGGGATGCAGCAGGCCCGGTTGCATGATCCCGGCGGCCCCGGGATAGACAGGCCCCAGCGCGTCGAACCGTGGCTGGCCTGCACCGCGGTAATCCCGCCGGACACTCGGCAGCAGATAGTCGATGGTCTGCACGACGTGGCTCAGGTCCAGACCCATGGCCAGCAGCATCTCTTCCGCCACCTCGAAAATGCGCGCCGTCTGCCCGACCACGTCGCCGGGATAGCAGATCTCGCCATTCTTCAGCGGCAGGATCGTCGGCAGGTGCACGACGCCCTTGGAAATTCCCGCCGCCGCAATATCCGTGTTCGCCTCGATCTCGATCAGGGCATCGGGCCGCAGCAGGCCCTTGACCGGCACGGTGTTGACGCAGATTTCACGTCCGCCCAGGATTTCCGTGCGCACCCCGATTGCTTCGCCGTATTGCTCCAGCGCCGCAATCGGCACGTATTCGGCGACACGGGTCACATCCTGCAGGCTCTTGCCCTCGGCCTCCAGCACGGCCGCGATCTTGGCCCAGGCCAGACGTGCCTGCGCCGCCATGCCGCCCCGGGTCACGACCGCGCCATCGATATGCTCGGATCCGGTCGCGCCGGACAGGAACAAGCCCGCCGGCGTCTTGCGTCCCAGGGCAAAGGCATATTTGCGATAGTCCAGCCAGGGATAGCTTGTCGGTTCGATTGCGCTCATTACACTCAAGTCATCTTCCTTTGTCTTTACCTGCGGTTCCCGGCGGTGCGATCGCCAGGCGGCCGACCACTGTTGGCACTTAATAGGACCGGGGAAGGCCCAGGCGTTCCCCGATGAAATTCCGGCTCATCTCGTTCGACACGGGCGAAAACAGGCCCAGGCGCGCATCCCGGAACAACCGCTCCATCGGGCTTTCCTCGACCAGACCGTATCCGGCCAATATGCGCATTCCCCGGTCGGTCGCCCGTTGCGCGGCCTCGGACGCAAAGACCTTGGCCATCGCCGCCTCTGACGAACACTCGATCCCGCGCGAAATCATCCAGGCGGCCTTCGTGGTGAACAGCCGGGCGTGATGCAGATCGGTCGCGATATCGGCCAGCGGATGCTGAACCGCCTGAAAGGCCCCGATGGGGCGGTCAAAGGCGATACGCTCCTGTGCATAGCCGACCGCCGCGTCCAGCACGCCCTGCATGATCCCGATATAGATCGCGGCTGCCAGGATACGCTCTTCGTCCAGCGTCTTGATCAAGTGGTAGAAACCACGCCCCTCCTCGCCCAGCAGACCATCGGCGGGGGCAACGGCGTCGTCGTAATATGTTTCGCAAGTGCAGGCCGCGCGATGCGCCATCAGCTGCATCCGCCGCGCCTCGAACCCCGGCTGATCGGTCGGCACCATCAGCAGCGACAACCCCCGCGCCGGTTTCCCCTCTGGATGAGGAGAGGTCCGCGCCAACACCAGGACCGCATCCGCCTCGGCCGCGAACGAGGTATAGAGCTTGCGACCGTTGATCTTCCAACTGCCATCATCCTGTTTCACCGCACGGGTCTTGGCGCGCAGCGCGTCAGTGCCGCAATCCGGTTCGGTGATCCCGAATGCAAAGGTAAAATCCCCGATCGCCATCTTCGGCAGCCACGCGTCCTTTTGCGCCGCCGAACCGTGTTCCGCGACCGCGCGTGCCCCCATGAAAAAGCCCACGAGGTCCGTCGCCATCGACGGAAACCGCCGTGCGACCTCCTCGACCAGAACGGCGGCATAGGTCACATCGGCACCCGCCCCGCCATGGCTTTCGGGTATGGTCAGCCCATGCCAGCCAAGATCGGCGATCGCACGCAGGATCTTGTCGGGAATCTTGCGCGCCCGGTCTGCCGCGCGAATGCTTGTTTCCGGCAATTCCCGCTCGAAAAAGCTGCGCACCTGATCCCGGATCATTTCGTGGCCGGGGTCTTGCGAAAAATCCAGAACCGTTTGCATCTCTGATGTGGCATCATCCAGAGTCATATTGCACTCCATGTCGCAGGTCTTGTGGGCGCGGCGGCTCCGGTCCTCACCACGAAGGGCTGGCACCTGGCTCCGGCGCGCGGCCTCATGAAGAAATGATGCGATGCAGCATTTTGGGCGTCAACTTTGATTTCATTTAATGCCATAAAATAACCAACATAGTTCATTAAATGAAATTCTTAGAATTTCATACGTGCATTTTTTGCGCACCGCGCCGCAAATGGGCGCATTTTGTACCCGCTCCTTGCCAAACTTCGGGCATATCCTCACTGCCCGCCGCACAAGTTTTCTATAAGTGAAATTCCGAGTCGCACCACGATGTAATGGCGAAATCCGCCTGATCTCGTGCGACCGGCTTAGCGGAGCCCCCGACATGCCCCATACCGTCACCCGCCTCATCGTCGACGTGGCACAGCGCAACCACCACGTTCGCATCCTCGGCAGCGGGCCCGCCGTCGTCCTGCTGCATCTTTCGCCGCGATCTTCTGTCCAGGTGCTGCCGCTTGCCCAGGCGCTGGCCGACCGCTTTACCGTCTATTGCCCCGATACCCCCGGATACGGGCAATCCGACCCCCTGCGCCAGAAACGGCCCGAGATTGCAGACTTTGCCGACGCAACGGCGGCCCTTCTGGCTCGCCTTGGCCTTCAGCAGGCCACACTCTATGGCACGCACACGGGCGCCGAAATCGCCCTGTCTCTGGCCCGTCGGCACCCCGGCACCTGCTCTCACGTGGTGCTGGACGGACTGCCGCTCTTCACCCGGCAGGAAAAGGAAGAGCAACTGCGCCACTACCTGCCGCGCTTTGCCCCGGAATGGTCCGGCACGCACATGAGCGCGCTCTGGGCCCGCGTGCGCGATCAGCTGATGTTCTATCCATGGTATGCCCACGGAGAGGCGAACCGGCTGCGATTTGATCCGCCACCGCTGGAATTTCACATGCAGGTCATCGAGGATCTGCTGGCCGCCGGGGTCAGCGATGCGCCCAACTACACCACAGGATACAGCGCCGCATTTCGGTATGACGCGCACGATGATGTGCGCGCGGCCGCAGCGGTCAACCTGCCGGTGACCTACCTGTGCCGCGCCGATGACCTGCTGTTTCCGCACCTTGATCGCGTGCAGGCGCTGGCGCCTGCGGCCAATATCCTGCGACTGCCCCCCGATCCGGCCCCCTGGCACAGGGCCATCGCCAATGCCCTGCACCATGACACCCCCGCCCCGCCGCGCCCCGCACAAAGCCAGCGCGCCTTTTTCACGCGCGACGGCCTGTTCCTGCGCCGTCTCGGGCCGGATCGCGACACGGGGCCTGATCGCGACACGGGGCCGGCCCGCCTGCTGCTGCACGGCCATCCAGGGTCCGGCGCGATGCTGTTGCATCACGGCGAACGCGCCAACGGCCCGGTCTGGGTGCCCGATCTGCCCGGCTCGGGCCAGTCCGCGCCACTGCCGGACGGCCCACCAGACACCCTTGCCCCCCGCATGGCCGCCGCCCTCGCCCAGGCGATTCCCGGCTCGGCCCTTGTCGAGACATGGTTCACCGGTGCCCGCGTCGCCGCGCATCTGCCACGCGACCGGTTCACCCTGACCACGCGGCATGACCCCCTGCCACAGGATCCTTCTGAACTGGCGCGACTGCGCGCGCGATATATTCACGACGTGCCCGACGATTGGCACGGCGGACACATGATGGCGGCATGGTGGCGCGCCCGCGACGGGCTGAGCTATGCCCCATGGTTCAGCAGGGACGCCGCACATCAGCGTGCGCTTCCGCTTTCGCCCGATCTGGACGCGCTGCAGGCCCAGACCACCGCCATACTGCTGGGCCGAAAAACCGAACCCGACATCCTGCGCGCACTGCTGTAACAGGCGCCATCACCCAAGCCCCCACGTACGCGGTCATATCCGAGACGTTAGGGGCGCGGCAGGTTTCCCTGCCACGCCCCCGTTCACGTCCACTTAGCCGCACGTGCGCCTCGTGATCTGGCGCACCGTCGATGGCCAGCTGCGATCAGGCCACCGACCGCAGCATGCTGCTTTCGCGCATCAGCCCGGATTTCGCCTTGTCGTAATCATCCACCCAGCGATCGACAATCGCTTCGACCGGGCGCACCGCATCAACCGCTCCGATGCCCTGCCCCGCGCCCCAGACGTCCTTCCAGCGCTTGACCTTCTTGTGGTTCAGCGTCCATTCCAGCGTTTCCTTCGTCTCAAGGTGCAGCTGTTCAGGATCAAGCCCGGCGCGTTCGATGGACGGGCGCAGATAGTTGCCCGGATGCCCGGTGAACAAGTCCGTCATCATGATGTCCTTGGCTTCGCTGTCGACGATCATCTGCTTGTAATCCTCGACCGCATTGGCCTCGGCCGCGGCGATGAAGGCCGACCCGATATAGGCGAAATCTGCGCCCATTGCCTCGGCGGCAAGAATAGACCGTCCGGTCGAAATGCAACCGGACAGCGCCAACGGACCATCCCACCAGGCGCGGATTTCCTGCATCAGGGCAAAGGGCGACACATCGCTGGCATGACCGCCCGCGCCGGCGGCAACCGCGATCAGGCCGTCTGCCCCCTTGTCGATGGCCTTGTGCGCATAGAAATTCGTCGTGACGTCATGATAGACCTGCCCACCCCAGCGGTGCACAGCCTGGTTGACGTCTTCGCGTGCGCCCAGGGACGTGATGATCAGCGGCACCTTGTGCTTCTCGCAGATCTCCATGTCGCTATCCAGGCGTGTGCTCATCTTGTTGACCACCTGGTTCACTGCGAACGGCGCGGCGGGACGGTCGGGATGGCGGGCGTCGTGCGCAGCCAGCTCCTCGTTGATCTGCGCCAGCCAATCGTCCAGCATTTCCGGCGGACGCGCGTTCAGCGCCGGGAAAGAGCCGATGATCCCCGCCTTGCATTGCGCAATGACAAGCTCCGGCCCCGAGATGATGAAAAGCGGAGAGCAGATGACTGGAAGGCGCAGGCGGCCACGTAGCAGGTCCGTCATGGTCATTCGGGCTAGTTCCTTTCTGGATCTGGCCCCTCATGCGCCCTCCTCAGGCGTCATCAGGGCCGGTTTTGAGAACGCGCAGTCCGCTTGCCCGACCAGCGGGTGCGATGCCGTTCCGTTTCAGGCAGCCGATCAAGCTGATCGGCCAGTTCGCGCGCCTCTTCCCGCAGCAGGGCCGCAAGGCCAGCCACACGGTCATCGGCGAAACGTTCGGGAATGCCATTCAGCGTCAGCGCGCCGACAGGACGATTGTTGCGCGAGGTCAGGCACAGGCTCAGCCCCATGATCCGCCCCTGCGGATCGTCTGCGGCCAATGCCCAGCCCCGCTCACGGCACAGGGCGACCTCGCGGCGGATGCTTTCCGCGTCCGAACCGGGCACCTTGGCCAGCCGCGGTGCCGCACGCGCCAGGATATCCTCGATCTCAGGGTCCGGCAGCGGTGCCAGCATGGCAATTCCGGTCGCCCCGGCACCGATCGGTTTGCGCGATCCGATGTCCATCGGCATGGTGCGGACGGGAAAATTGCCCATCTGCACATCCATGCAAATGACATCCAGACCCGAGCGCAGACAGTACATCGCGGTGTCGCCCGTCACTTCGGACAGATGCTCCAGCGCCTCCCGCGCACGATCGGACAGGTCGTGCCGGTTCGATGCCGCCGACGCCAGCGCAAAGAATTCCAGGCCCAGCGTATACCGCTTTGACTGCATGTCCTGATCGACGAAATTGTGGTTCGCCAGGCTGGTCACCAGCCGATAGGCCGTCGCCCGGTCCAGCCCGCTCTGTTCCGCCAGGTCCATCAGGCGCAATCCCTCAGAGGAACCGCCAGCGATGATCTTCAACAATCTCATTGCCTTATCGACTGTCTGACTTCCTTGCGGCGGCTTCTTTCCCGGTGGAATGACCAGTTTGTCATCCGCACCCGTCGGAGTGGCGTCGGGTTCCTGTTTTATCGGCATGCTGCGCGTCTCCTCTGTCTCGCTTTCGGCCCGGCACCCCCGGTCCACACCGAAGGAATGCCCCATAGAGAAGGACGAAGCGCAGCGACTCAAGCCGTCTGATGCTCATCTAAGCAGAATTGTTCATTATCTGACAATATGATTTCGATATTCAAACTAAAATAAATTTCGAGTGCGAATAGTGAATATAAATATTGACAGCAACAACAGTGCAGCCGCAGCATCGAGGCGAAGATTGTTCCAACGGACCCCACACCACGCGCCGCATCGGCATGTCTGCCGCGGCGATACCGGCTCCGTTTCGCACAATCCGCCAACCGCACGGAGAACCGCATGGGCCGATATCTGCTGTCACGTTTGCTCGGGGGTGCCGCCACCTTGCTGGCGGTGCTGACCTTCGTCTTCCTGCTCGTGCGCTTTTCCGGCGATCCCGTGCGCCTCATGCTGCCCGACCAGGCCACAGCCGAAGACGTCGCCGCGATGCGCCATGCGCTCGGCCTCGACCTCAGCCTGCCGGTACAATACCTGACCTTCCTGCAATCGGCGGTACAGGGCGATCTGGGCATATCCCTGCGACAGGGGCGCCCGGCGCTCGACATCGTGCTGGAGCGTATGCCCGCCACGCTGGAACTGGCGCTGATTTCCTTCTCCATCGGCTTCTTCATCGCCGTGGCCCTGGCGGTCATCAGCGAGGTGTCGGGCTCCAGACGCCTGAACACGCTGATCCTGTGGATTGCAACAGCACGCCAATCCGTGCCGCCCTTCCTGTTCGGAATCCTCCTCGTGCTGATCTTTTCGGTCAAGATGAACGTCCTGCCGGCCATCGGGCGCAACGACTGGTCCAGCTACGTCATTCCCGTTGCCACCATCGCCAGCTTTGAAATCGCGCTCTACCTGCGCCTGATCGGCTCGGCGTTTGAGGAAATGCGCGCCAGCGACTGGGTCCGCACGGCGCGGGCCAAGGGCATTTCGCGTCCCCGTCTGGTGCTCGGTCACATGCTGCCCAATGCGCTGCTGCCGGTGATCACCGTCGCGGGCGTGAACCTTGGCGTGCTGATTGGCGGGCTGGTCGTGCTGGAAACGGTATTCAACTGGCCCGGCCTCGGCCGCCTGATCATCGACAGCGTCAGCCAGCGCGACTTTCCCGTCGTCCAGGCCGGCGTTCTGATGATCGCCTGCGCCTTCGTCGTCATCAACCTTCTTGTCGATTTCATCTACGCGGCGCTCGACCCGCGTGTGAGGCATTCATGACCGCCACAGACCTGACCACCCCGAAACGCCGCCGCGCGCGCCTGTCGCTGTCGACCACGCTGTCGCTGATCATGCTGGGCCTCGTGCTGGCGCTGGCGGTGCTGACCCCGCTCTGGCCCGGGTTCGACCCGATGCACCAGGATCTCTTCGGCTCTCTCGGCCCGGCCTTCAGTGATACCGCCCACCCACTGGGGACCGACGCCCTGGGCCGTGACGTGCTGTCACGACTGGCGCGTGCGACGCAGGTGTCGCTGCTGATCGCCGCCAGCGCCGTGGCCATCAGCGCCTGCCTCGGCCTGGCCCTGGGGTTGCTTGCAGGCTGGTATCGCGGGCTGGCCGACACGCTGCTGATGGGCCTGGGCAACATCCAGCTGGCGATCCCCGTCGTGCTGCTGCTGATCGTCCTCGTTGCCGCGCTCGGGGCGTCGACATGGATGCTGGTGCTGCTGCTGGGCCTGACCAACTGGGTGACATACGGCCGCCTGACCCGCTCCATGGTGCTCAGCCTGCGCTCTCAGGAATTCGTGATCGCCGCCCGCACCGCCGGGGCGACGGATCTTTGGATCCTCGCGCGACACCTTCTGCCCAACGTCGCCCCGAAGGTGCTGATCCTGGCGGCCTTCGACACCGGCGTCGTCATCGCCATCGAAAGTTCGCTGTCCTTCATCGGCCTCGGGGTGCAACCCCCCACCCCCTCTCTCGGCATGATGATCTCCGAAGGGCAGCGCTACCTGCAGACGGAACCGCATCTGACGATCCTGCCTGCATTCGTGATCTTCTGCCTGATCGGCGGCATTCAGTTCGCCGGGCAGGGGCTCGCCGCGAAACCTCCCTCTCGCGGCTGACAAGAACCGTTCCTCCCATAAAAAAAAGAGAACACACATGACCAACAGGATCCTGAAAACCACGATCACGGCCACGGCGCTGGCGGCACTTGTGCCGCTCGCCGCCCAGGCACAGCCGGCCGAGGTAATCGCCGGCCTGCACGGCGAACCGGACTCCCTCAATCCGCTCTACGATACCAACCTGCCCGCGCTGAACATCTACTACAACGTGTTCGACCGCCTCGCGACGATTGACGGCAACGGCGATGTCGTGCCCGATCTCGCCACCAGCTGGAGCTTCAACGACACCCTGGACCAATGGACGTTCACCCTGGCCGAGGGCATGACCTGCCAGGACGGCGCGCCGATGGACAGCTCCGACGTCAAGTTCACGTTCGACTCCGCCATGGGCGACAGCACCTCGCGCCTCGGCGGCTACCTCGGTCTGGTCGACACGGTCGAGGCCCCCTCGCCCACCCAGGTCGTGATCAACCTCAAAAGCGCCTTCGCGCCCTTCGATCGGCAGGTCTCGCTGATCCCCATCGTCTGCCAGGAAGCCTATGAGGAAATGGGCAAGGAGGCATTCGGTCGCAAACCCATCGGCTCCGGTCCCTACCAGGTGACGAACTGGGTGTCGGGCGATTCCATCGAAATGGTGCGCTATGACGGTTTCTGGGGCGACGCGGCCAAATACGACAAGGTGACGTTCAAGCCGATCCCGGATGAAACCACCCGGGCGGCTGCCGTGCAATCGGGCGATGTCGATGTCGCGCTCCTCGGTCCGGCACAGGTTGACGGGGTCAAGCAGCAGGGCTCGGTCGATGTCGTCGCGCAGGACGCAAACCGCGTCGTGTTTCTGGGCTTCAACGGCGGCGCGCCGTTCCTTGGCGACCAGAAAATGCGCAAGGCCGTTGACCTTTCCATCGACCGCACCCTGATTTCGCAACGCCTGCTGAACGGGGCCGCAACCCCGACCGCGCAGATCATCGCACCTGTGACCTTTGGCTTCGATCCGACGATGGAGCCGACCAAGGCCGATGTCGAAGCCGCCAAGGCGCTGGTGCAAGAGGCCGGCTATGACGGCACCCCGATCAAGATTTCCTACCCCACCACCGGCCTGCCGCAGATTGACCAGCTGGCCCAGGCCATCGCCTATTTCATGGACCAGATCGGTGTGAAAACCGAACTCGACCCGATGGAGCAGAATACCTTCTACGGCAACTGGTTCGGCAAATCCTTCCCCGGCATCTTCATCTTTGCCTTTGCACCCTCGGTGATGGACGCGCATCTGCCCTTCTACATGCTGCTCGCCAAGGATCAGCAGGGCTATATCTACGATGATCGGATCGACACGCTGATGGCCAAGCAGGTCGGAGAGAACGACGCCGAAGCCCGCGCCGCCGACCTGGCCGAGATTTCGGCAATCAACGCCGAGCGGACGATCTACGCCCCGCTCTTCATCGACAGCTACATCTACGGCGTGTCCAAGGACATCGACTGGTCGCCGCGCCCTGATGGCATGATGGTCTTTCGCTGAGGAATGAACATGACACCCATCCCGACACAGAACACCGCCCTGCTTGTCGTCGACATGCAAAAGGCCTTCATCGACAACCAATACAGCCTTGGCCAGCTCGGCCTTGACGTGACCCCCCTGCAAGCGGCCATTCCCGGCTGCGTCAGCCTGGTCAAGATGGCCCGCGCCGCAGGTATCCCGGTGATCTTCACCCGGTATGTCTACATGCCCGGAATGGTCGACTTCGGGCTGCATCGCGGCGCCAAGGGCGACGAACGCCTGACCAACGGCTCGCTCGGCTTCGGCACCGAGGAGATCGAGGTGATAGACGAGCTCGGAGTGCGCCCCGATGACATCGTCATCGACAAGTCGCGGCCTTCTTCGTTCTACGGCACCCGCCTTGAACCGGTGCTGACCTCGATGGGCATCCGCAACCTGGTTGTCTGCGGCGTGACCACGAACATCTGCGTGGAAACCACCGTGCGCGACGCCGGCCAGCGCGACTACGGCACCTATGTCGTCAAGGACGCGGTGGCCGAATTCACGCCCGAGCGCAATCACTACGCCCTCGTCGGCATGGGCTGGTCCTTTGCCGAGGTCGTCGAAACCGCCGATATCGCCGCCGCCTGGCCCGCCGACGTGGCGACACAGGCCGCCGAATAACCTCGGGGATGGGCGCGCCTGACCGGTGCGCCCGCCTCATGTGCGGGCAGGTGCCGATTGCACCCTGCCCGTCACGCCGTTCTGCCCCTCACGTTTCCGGAGTCCGCCTGATGTCCTCTGCCTCCATCGCTCCGCTGCTGTCGATCCGCGACCTGCACATCGAATTCGACACGCCCCATGGTCCGGTCTCCGCGGTGCGCGGCATCAACCTGGATCTTGCACCGGCGCAGACCGTCGCCGTCGTAGGCGAAAGCGGCTCGGGAAAATCCACCATGGCCGCCGCCGTCAACGGCCTGCTGGCCGGCAACGGGCGTGTCACCAGCGGCCAGATCCTGTTCGAGGGGCGCGACCTCGTACAGGCCAGCGAGGCCGAGTTGCGGCGCATCCGCGGCAGCGGCATCGGCCTTGTGCCGCAGGACCCGATGTCGAACCTCAATCCCATTCAGCGCGTCGGCACGCAGATCGCCGAGGTGCTCAAGGTCCACGGACAGGCCAGCGGTCGTGCGGCCCACGCCCGCGCCGTCGACCTGCTGGACATGGTCGGCATCAACGACCCGGCGCGCCGGGCGCGCCAGTATCCGCACGAATTGTCCGGCGGGATGCGTCAGCGCGTGCTGATCGCCATCGGTCTCGCCTGCCGCCCCCGTCTGCTGATCGCGGATGAACCGACCTCGGCGCTGGACGTGACCGTGCAAAAGGTCATCCTGGACGAGCTGCAAAGCCTGACGGCTGAAATGGGCACCGCCGTCATCCTGATCACCCATGACCTGCCGCTTGCCTCCGAACGCTGCGACGAGGCACTGGTGATGTTTCGCGGAGACATGATCGAACGCGGCCCGGCCGCCCGCGTCATGCAGGCCCCCCAGTCGGAATATACCCGCCGCCTGATCGACGCGGCACCGACCCTTGACGCCCCGCGCCTTGTGCGCAGCCCCACGACCGCCAGTCCCGGCACCCCCGGCAGCCAGCGCGTGCTGGCCGAACTGGTACAGGCCCGCAAGGAATACCCCGGCGCCGCACGCCTGTTCGGTCGCGCCGCGCCCTTTGTCGCGGTCGAGGGCATGAACCTGAAAATCCCGCGGGGCCAGACAGTTGCCGTCGTCGGTGAAAGCGGATCGGGCAAATCCACCACGGCCAAGATGTTGCTGCGCACCGAACAGGTCACGACCGGCGACATCATCTTCGACGGCCTTGCCGTGACCCGACTGCGCCGCAAGCGGCTGCATGATTTCCGCCGCCGCGTGCAACCGGTGTTCCAGAACCCCTATGGCTCTCTCGATGCCCGCTGGACTGTCGGCGCCTCGATCGAGGAACCCCTTTGCATCCACCGCATCGGCACCCCCGCCACCCGCCAGCGCAAGGTCGAAGAGGCGCTGGATGCCGTCGCCCTGCCGCGTGACTTGGCCAGCCGCCTGCCCGCCGAACTGTCCGGTGGTCAGCGCCAGAGGGTCGCGATCGCCCGCGCCCTCGTGCTCGACCCCGACCTCGTCGTGCTGGACGAAGCCGTCTCGGCGCTGGATGTGATCGTGCAGGCGCAGATCCTGAAACTGCTCGCGGATCTTCAGGAAAAGCTTGGCCTGTCCTATCTCTTCATCTCCCACGACCTTGCCGTGGTGCGCCAGATCGCGCACCACGTCTATGTCATGCAGCACGGTCGCATCGTCGAACACGGCGAAACCGAGGCGCTGTTCGCCGCCCCGCAGCAGGAGTATACGCGCCAGCTGCTTGCCGCCATTCCCGGTGTCACGCCACTTGTGCGCGCCGGGGCGCAAAAGGCGCCATCGCTACGCCCGCCCCAGACGGAAACACCCGCAACCACCGACGTCCCGGCAGACCCACGGCACCGCTCGGCCACCGCGCGGACCGCCTGATGACGACTGCCCGTCTTGGCGCCATCGACATTGCCTGCAACCTGCATGAACCCGGCGATGCCACCAGCCACGGTGGCGGTCTCTCTGCCAGCTTTCGTGACCTTCTGCACCTGGATGACCACGCCCGCACCGGCGCCGGTGTCGATGTCCTGCTCGACCAGATGGACCGCGCCGGGATCGAACGCAGCTTTTTGATCGCCGTGCGTGCCGGTGACATGCGCATGCGCGGATCGTTCGAAATTCCCTATGATCGCGTCGCCCGCATCTGTGCCCGGCACCCCGACCGGTTCAGCGGGCTGGCCGGGATCGACCCCACGCGAGGCATGTCCGGCCTGCAAGATCTGGAACGTGCCGTGCGGGACATGGGCTTTGTCGGTGCGCACCTCTATCCGCACTGGTTCGGGCTGGCCCCGGATCACGCGCGCTACTATCCCACCTACGCCAAATGCTGCGAACTCGACGTGCCGATCCAGATCCAGGTCGGGCACGCCCTGATCTATGACCCGGATCGCCCCCTGCGCAGCTTCGGGCATCCGATGACGCTCGATACCGTCGCCTGCGATTTCCCCGAACTCAAGCTGATCGGCAGCCATATCGGCGTGCCCTGGACCGATGAAATGATCTCGGTCGCGTTCAAGCATCCGAATGTGCGCATCGCCACCGATGCCCACCCGCCGCGCCACTGGCCTGCCGCGCTGGTCGACTACCTCGCGCGGCGCGGCGTCGGCAAGGTGATGTTCGGCACCGACTGGCCCGTGGTCGACCCGGTGCGCGCCCGCGCCCAGATCGACGGGATCGAAATGCCCGATGCCGCCCGGCGCGCCCTGCTGCGCGATACCGCGCTGGCGTTCTACGGGCTTACCGATGCAAAGCCCGCGACGGGTTCCACCCCCGCCTAGGCGCGCCTCGCCGCGCCTCGCCGCGCCTCGCCGCACTGCACCAAACACCCCCCCGGCGGGCGGGGCCAAGATGCGACGGGCGCTAAAGACGCCCCCCAGACGAAACCACACGCGAAACCTCTGGGGAAATGCGCCCCGGGCACGGCCCTGAAGGGGCGGCCCGCGATGCGGGCCTGCATCGCCTCAGCGCGTCGTGCCGACCACGTTCAGAACCGCCGTCTTCATCTTCTCCATCTGCGGCAATGCACCGAACAACCGCTCCACTGCGTGCAACTCCGTGCCATCGTCTGGCAGCGGCTCGGACGGATAGCTGTCCCAGTCGAATCCCAAGCCCAGGAACCGCTCGAACAGGGCCCTGCGCATCCAGAACATCGACCCCACCGGAAAGTTGAAGTAATCCGGCAGCGGGCCGGCATTCAGACGCCGGGCAAGATCCTCGGCGATTTCCGCGTTCTCGCACCAGGACATCATCCCGGGATCGTCGGGATAGACGATGGCAATTTCAGGGTCGCGCGCCATCGCGGTGATGGTCCGGCTCGCCATCGGACCGGCCTCCTCGGACCCCAGCAGGTTGTTCAGCATGAAGTTGCTCCACTTGCTGACAACGCCGCGGTCCTGAACATGCAGGGATTTCTTGGTGTGGGTGTGGCCGACGATGTCATACTGCCGCAGGCTGTCACCAAAACCGCTCAGCATCGGGCCCAGGTCACGCCCGATGTTGGGAAAGGCACGGGCCTCCACCAGCTTGCCCTTGTAGGCGCGCGCGCCCTGCGTGACCGCGTCCTCTCCGCCCGCCCGGGTCGAGATGAACAGGTCGGGAAACACGCTGCCGACATTCAGACGCGTGATCAGCTCGTCCAGCATTTCCGGGTAATAGGCGTGGATATGCAATGCCACGGATACCTTTGCGGCCTCTGCCTCGTCGACCTCCGCGTGTTCATCGATGACCAGCGCGTTCCAGATCCCCTGCGGGGTGCCGGTGCCGATGTAATGCGCCAGCGGATCACGGGTCGAATCCAGCCCGGTTTCCGCCGCATAGACCAGCGGATGAAATCCCGGCACGGCCTTGCGCGCGGCCCGCCCGGTCTTGCTGCGATCGACATATTCGGCAATCAGATCCCGCTGGGACATCTTGCGCGCGTGCACATCATAGAAATCCGTCCGGAACATCCCGGAGGCGTCAATCGTGTCGATATCCTCCTGGCGCTGCGCGACCGCGTTCCCAAGATCGCAGGCGACCGCATCGATCTGCGCCACGTATGAGGCCATGTCGAATGTCGGCCCCAGCGCACCGGATTGCCGGCGCCCCAGTTCGATCGCCGCGTCCTTGCTGGTCAGGGCGGCGATGATCCGGTCCGCCATGTCGGAGGTGTCGAAGAAATCCGCGATGCACGCGCCAAAGCCTTCGTCCCGCAGAATTTCGGCAAAACCCGTGGTCTTTTCAAAACAGAAGATCGGCTTGCCCGCATCGATCATGTCGATCGCGACGTTCGGCAGCGGATCAAGGCGCGACGCGATGATCAGCGCATCTGCCGCGGCATAGACCTCGTCCAGCGCCGAGACGGAGGGCAGGAAATGGAAACTTGTCTGCAACTGGGCCCGATTGACCTGGTCGATCAGGAACCGCGGATATTCCGCCCCCTGCGGGTCCAGCCCGTCCCCGACCCAGACAAAGCGGAACCGCGTGGCGGGGGCGCGCTGCTTGATCTTGCGCGCGATCTCGATAAAGACATCCGGCCCCTTGCGGTAATGGATCGACCCGATACCGACCAGCGTGATCTCGGCAGGGTTGCTGCCGAACGCCCGCCCGATGGCGGCAAGCTCGCCTTTCCTGATGGTCTCATCCACCAGCGATGACGGCACCTCGGATTTCCCCTGCGCCAGGATCATCGCCTTGGGGGGGCGGCAGATATGTTGATTTTCCAGCAGGTTCGACAACGTCAGCTCGGTCGAGAACACGACCTTGTCGGCCAGCTCCAGCGTCTCGATGAAATACGGATGGGCCGGCAGATCCGAGGCGAATTCGTGCACCAGCGCCACGATCGGCACCCCCGACTTCTTCAGCGCCGGCAGCGCGCTGTAGCTGGCCGCGGAATTCGCGACGGCGAACAGGGGCTTCGTGGCCTGCGCGATCTCCATGACCCGCACCTCGATCTCTGCCGGTGACATCGTCGCGCGGTCCAGTTCGATGCTGCAATAGCTCTCCTCGCTGAAATATCGCGCCAGCGGCCCGCCCAGCAGCGAAATCGAAATCACGTCATACTTGCGCGACAACTCCCTGATGATGTTCAGCGACAGGATCGGCGCGCCGGTGCGCGTCGCCTCGTGGCTGACCACGATCACGCAGTCGCGTGGCGGCTTGGTCAGGACGGGAACCTCGGGCGCTTCGGACGGGACCACCGGGACCACCGCACCCTGTGGTGACTGCGGTGACTGCGATGACTGAGGCAGCGCCATGATCGGCCGCTTGGGATTGCGCTTCTGCGCGCTCCTGGCAAATCGCTGGGTCATGTCCTTCGGCAAGGGCGGCGACAACTTGGCCAGCACGCGCAGCACACGGTATTCCAGCAGCTTGACCAGCAGCGCCTGCGGCCGCCGCCGCGCGCGCACGACCAGGTTCACCGCCATTTCGCGCTGTGCCTGCAACTGCACCAGGGTATCGTTCTGCGCCTGCAACCTCAGCGCCGCCTCGGCCGCCTGCGCTTCCTGAAGTTCCAGTTGTTCCGTCAGCGCCGTGCGCGCGGTTTCCGCCGCGAACCGCTTCTCCTGGGACGCCGCAAGCTTCTCCTCCGAGGCCGCAAGCTTCGCCTGCGCGTCTTCCAGCAGCTTCACCTGCTCGGCCAGCTGCGCATCCCTGTGCCTGACCACGTTTTCCAGTTCCCGCGCATGGTCGCGCCATTCGCCCAGCTCGCGGGTCCGGCTCTGTTCGACCTGAAGCGCCCAGTTCCGGTTCATGTTCGCGCCCAGCGTGCTATAGGCAAACCGGTAGGCTTCGGCGGCGGCGTCACCGGCCTCGAAAAACGCCGCCAGGCTGGCGGGAACCTCGCCGATCGCAAGCACGCCCAGACCATGCTGGTGAAAGAACTCGAACGTGCTGTAGGTCTCGCCCAGCTCCTTGAACAGCTTCCAGACGCCAAAATCGCGCTCTCTCACGTTGGTGTCGTGGAACAGCACGATGGCGTTGCTGGACAGTTTCGGCAGCCATTCGAAAAAGTCCTGTTTGACGTCGTCATAGAAATGGCGCCCGTCGATATGCAGAAGGTCGATGCCCCCGTCCGGGAAATAGTCCACCGCGTCGCTGAAGGTCGCCCGCATCAGTGTCGAAAACGACGCGTATTTCTGATTGATCGCCGTCACGCTGTTGAAAACCGCGTCGGAATAGAAACCGGCGTGTTCATCGCCCTGCCATGTGTCGACGGCATAGGCCGCGGTTTCCAGGCCCTTGCTGGCGATGGTCTGGCAAAAGCAGAAATAGGAAAATCCGTTGTGCGTGCCCAGTTCGACGAACACCTTCGGCTTCAGTCGCGCAATGACATGAAATGCGAACGGTCCGTGACCCAGCCAGGCCGACTCCACGAAAGTCTCGGGAACCGTCAGACTTTCTCTTGAAATGAAATCCTGTACATTGAACTCGGTCAAAGTGTTTTCTCCCTAGGGCGTCGGACCCTGCGCGACGAAATATCCCCTTGCTTCTGTCAAAATTAACGACCCGCGTCCAGTGCGCCGGATGCACCCGCGCGCCACGGCGGCACCGTTCCGCGCGCCGCTAACCCCGCAGAATCCCTGACAGGTTCGCCCGCCCTGCGCACGCCGCGCCCGACCCGCCGCGCGGCTGGCCCGGGACCTGTATCGGGGCCTTTGGCGGGGCCTGTCGCAGGGCTTGGCACAATGGGGTCACAACCGGCGCACTCCGGCCCGGGAAATGCAGGCGCCTCGGTGCTGGTGGGGCCGCGCGGATGGGGCGAACCGCGCGCCCACGCCCCCCCTTCGCACACGACCTGCACAAGACGACGCAGATGCGCCACCCCCCTGCCCGGGCGTCGGGCAGGCGCTGCCGCCGTCGGATGCCCGACAGGGGCGGCACCCCCTCTGGACGCTCACAGGTCCCGCGCGTATAAGCGCCGCAGGATGACAAATGCTTTCGCCATCATCATTCGAATTACCGGCCCGGCGCTCTCCTTCTGAGCCGCCGGGACAAGGCGTATGGACAGACCGCGCCGCCCCCTCTTCCTGACATTTCGACATGAGAGAACGGATCGCCAAAGATGTGCGCCGACACGCCAGACACCACCGCCGAAACGCCGGACTACAAGTCCACCCTGAACCTGCCCAAGACCGATTTTCCGATGCGCGCGGGCCTGCCCAAGCGCGAGCCGGAATGGCTCGCCCGCTGGGACCAGATCGGCGTCTATGACCGCCTGCGCGAAAAGACAGGCCGGACCTCCTTCACCCTGCATGACGGCCCCCCCTACGCCAACGGGCACCTGCACATCGGTCACGCGCTGAACAAGACGATCAAGGACATGATCGTACGGTCGCACCAGATGATGGGCCACGACGCCCGCTATGTGCCCGGCTGGGATTGCCACGGCCTGCCCATCGAATGGAAGATCGAGGAGCAGTATCGCGCCAAGGGCAAGAACAAGGACGAGGTGCCTGTCGTCGACTTCCGCCAGGAATGCCGCCGCTTTGCCGAAGGCTGGGTCGACATCCAGCGCGACGAATTCAAGCGCCTCGGGATCACCGGCAACTGGGCCGATCCCTACCTGACGATGAACTTCCACGCCGAACGTGTCATCGCCGAGGAGTTCATGAAGTTCCTGATGAACGGCACGCTCTATCAGGGCTCCAAGCCCGTGATGTGGTCGCCCGTTGAAAAGACCGCCCTGGCCGAGGCCGAGGTCGAATATCACGACAAGGAAAGCCCGACGATCTGGGTCAAGTTCAAGGTCGTCGGTACCGGTGACGCCACGCTCGACGACGCCTATGTCGTGATCTGGACCACGACACCCTGGACGATGCCGTCGAACAAGGCCGTCGTCTATGGCGCCGACATCTCCTACGGTCTGTACGAAATCACCGGCCGCCCCGAGGAATGCTGGGTCAACATCGGGGATCGCTACCTGCTGGCCGACAACCTGGCCGCCGACGTGCTGGGCCGGGCCCGTCTGGACGACACCATGTATCGCCGCCTGTGCGATGTGACGCCCGACGATCTGGCAAAGATCTCGCTCACCCACCCGCTCCACGGGGCCGAGGGTGGCATGGGCGAATGGGACGACATCCGCGATTTCCGCGCCGCCCCCTTCGTCACCGACACCGAGGGCACCGGCTTCGTGCATTGCGCGCCGTCCCACGGGATGGAGGAGTATGAGCTCTACCGCGATCTCGGCATGCTGGAGCAGGTCATCACCTACAACGTGATGGACGACGGCTCCTTCCGCGACAGCCTGCCGTTTTTCGGCGGCAAGATGATCCTGAAACCCAACGGCAAGGAAGGCGACGCCAACGGCGCCGTCATCGCCAAGCTGGTCGAGGTCGGCGGCCTGCTGGCGCGCGGCAAGATCAAGCACTCCTACCCGCACTCCTGGCGTTCCAAGGCGCCGATCATCTATCGCAACACGCCACAGTGGTTCGCCGCCATCGACAAGCCTGCGGGCGGCAATGACACCCACGGCAAGACCATCCGCGAACGCGCCCTGACCTCGATCGACCAGCTGGTGAAATTCACCCCGCCATCGGGCCGCAACCGGCTCTATTCGATGATCGAATCCCGGCCTGACTGGGTGCTGTCGCGGCAACGTGCCTGGGGCGTGCCGCTGACCTGCTTCGTGAAAAAGGGTGCCCTGCCGACCGACGCCGACTACCTGCTGCGCGACGACGCGGTCAACGCCCGCATCGCCGAGGCCTTCGAGGCCGAGGGCGCAGACGCCTGGTACGCCCCCGGTGCCAAGGAACGCTTCATCGGCACCGCCGCCGATGCCGCCGCCTACGATCAGGTGTTCGACGTGCTCGACGTCTGGTTCGACAGCGGCTCGACCCACGCCTTCGTGCTGCGCGACCGGGCTGACGGCACCGAGGACGGCATCGCAGATGTCTACATGGAGGGCACCGACCAGCACCGCGGCTGGTTCCACTCCTCCCTGCTCGAGGCCTGCGGCACCCTGGGCCGCGCGCCCTACCGCAATGTCGTCACCCATGGCTTCACGCTGGATGCCAAGGGCAACAAGATGTCGAAATCTCTCGGCAACACCATCGTGCCGGAAAAGATCGTCCAGCAATACGGTGCCGACATCCTGCGTCTCTGGGTCGCCCAGACGGATTACACCGCCGATCAGCGCATCGGCGACGAGATCCTGAAAGGCACCGCCGACAGCTACCGCCGGCTGCGCAACACCATGCGCTTCCTGCTCGGCAGCCTCGGTGATTTCCGAGAGGAAGACCGCGTCGCCCCCGCCGACATGCCCGAACTGGAACGCTGGGTGCTGCACCGCCTGTCCGAACTGGACGAGGTCGTGCGCACCGGCTACCGCGCCTTCGACTTTCAGGCGACCTTCCAGGCCGTGTTCAACTTTGCCACGGTCGAGCTTTCGGCCTTCTACTTCGACATCCGCAAGGACGCGCTCTATTGCGACGGCGACACGCTCCGCGCCAGATCGGCCCGCACCGTGCTCGACCTTCTGTTCCACCGCCTGACCAGCTGGCTTGCGCCGATCCTGGTCTTCACGATGGAGGAAGTCTGGCTTGAACGCTTCCCCGGCGACACCAGCTCGATCCACCTGACCGACTTCGCCGATACCCCGTCGGACTGGCGCGACCCCGCGTTGGCGGCGAAATGGGCCAAGGTGCGTCAGGCCCGCCGCGTCGTCACGGCCGCGCTGGAACTGCAACGGGTGGAAAAGGTCATCGGCGCCTCGCTTGAGGCCGCGCCCGTGGTGCATGTCGACGACCCCGAGACGCTGGCGGCCCTGAAATCCGTCGCGTTCGAGGATGTCTGCATCACCTCGGGTCTCAGCCTGACCGCCGATCCGGCCCCGGCCGAGGCGTTCCGCATGGCCGAGGTGCCCGGCATCGCCGTCGTGTTCGACGCCGCAGAGGGCGAGAAATGCCAACGTTGCTGGAAGATCCTGCCCGACGTCGGCACCCATGCGCACGCCGGCGTATGTGGGCGCTGTGACGAGGCGCTCGGCTGACGCGACGCCCGGCCCACCCCTGACCTGAAACGCGAAACCCCCGGCAGTCCGCGCGACTGCCGGGGGTTTTGCATGTCAGGGCCACACCTGCGCTCAGGCGGCCAGCCGCACCCTTGGCTGAACCAATGTCGCCAGTTGCTGTACCAGCGCATAGATCTGGAACGCGTTGTCCGACCCGCTGTCGCCCGCACGGCTGGCCTGCGCCACCAATCCCTGAAACAGGCTGACAGGGTCCATGCGCGGCGCGTTGTTGCTGAAAGACTCCTCGGCGCGCTCGGCCTGATCTGCGGGATCGGGCAGCGCGTCATGATGGGCCAGCGCCTCGTGCACCCGGTCATGCGGTCCCGGGGCATTCTCCGGCGCCCGATCCGGTGCACGTCCCGGCACCGGCAGCGCCAGCAATCCCACCGGCTCCATCGCGGCCATCGCCTCGACCGGCGGCACCAGCGCGTTGGACCCCGCCACCGTCCGGGTGTCAGGGTCCGCACCGGCCACGCTTGCGCGTGGCTCCACCGGCGTCACGATGCGAACAGAGGTCTGTATCTCGATCATGTCACCGGCTCCTTTCCCGCTGCTGAACACGTAAGACAAACCTGACCGGCAAAGATGACCGAAATCTTGAATCGGTGCTGAATCGCCGCGCCGATCTGCCCCGCCGCCCTGCCCCTCCGCCTTGTCGTGAGTCTGGCGGTCACACAGGGCGATGCCGCGCCCGGGTCGCGCCGCCACAGGATGACCAAGTTTTGTGCAGCCGCGTTAACCTTTGGCCCATGCTGCACCGCGGCGCGAACGCTGCGTTCATCTGGCCTGCCCCGGCGACACACCGAAAGATCGCCGCACGAATACCGACGTGATACCGACGTAGGTACCGACATGAAATCGAGCTGAAATTGCCCCGTGATTCGTGCGCACCGGAAAGGTTAAGATGCCCACAGCCTGCCTCGACACGCCGACCGGCCCTCTTCGCCTGACCGAAGAAGACGGCGCCATCACGCGCCTGTCCTGGTGCCTCGGGCAGGCAGACCTTGGGGGGCCCGCGCCGACGCCGCTGCTGGCGACGGCGCTTAATCAACTGCGTGCCTATTTCGCCGGAACGCTTCGCACCTTCGACCTGCCGCTGCGCGTCGCAGGATCGGATCTGCAACGCGCCGTCTGCACGGTTATGCAGGGCATTCCCTATGGTGAAACAATGACTTATGGCGACATCGCGCGTCGGCTGGATCGCCCGGCGCAGGCGATTGGGCAGGCCTGCGGCGGCAATCCGATCCCGGTGATCATTCCCTGCCATCGCGTTCTGGGGGCCAATGGCCTGGGCGGTTTTTCTGGTCAGGGCGGCGTCGAAACCAAGATCGCCCTGTTGCGGCTCGAAGGCGCCGCGTCGCTGTTGATCTGACGGCCCCGGATACGAAAAATGCCCGCGACCAGCGCAGGCATTTCCCTTTGTTTCCGGGCAGTTGGCAGCCTCAGGTCACGGCTCAGGTCACGGCGGTCAGCTTGGCCTTGGGGCCTTGTTTCCTGCCCGCGTTCTGGTCAATGAACTCCAGCACCAGGGGTCGGATGTTGTTGCGCCAGGACGATCCGGCAAAGATGCCATAGTGCCCCGCGCCCGGCTCAAGGTGGCTGGCCTTCTTGCTCGCATCCAGCCCGGTCAGCAGATCCAGCGCCGCAACGCATTGACCCGGCGCGGAAATATCGTCCTTCTCGCCCTCGACGGTCTTGACGGCCACGTCGGTAATCTTGCCGATATCCACCTGATGCCCGTTGATGGTGAAGGTATTGCTGGCGATCTCGGAGTTCTTGAAGATCCGCTCGACCGTCGACAGATAGAACTCTGCCGTCATGTCCATCACCGCAAGGTATTCATCGTAAAAGCGATTGTGCGGATCGTGGTCCGACGCTTCGCCGCGGGCCACGCGAAAGATCTGTTCGTTGAATGCCTTGGCATGACGATCCGCGTTCATCGAGATGAAGGACGTCAGCTGTAGCAGCCCCGGATAGACGCGCCGCCCGATGCCCTTGTACTTGGTGCCAACCCTTTGAATCATCATCTCTTCCAGCTGGCCCATCTGGACCCGGTTGCCGAAATCGGTGACCTCTGTCGGGGTCGCGTCGGGATCGATCGGACCGCCGATCAGGGTCAGCGTGCTGGGCTGCGCCTCGGGAAAGATCTCGGCCAGATAGGCCGTTGCCGCCAGCGTCAGAGGCGCCGGCTGGCACACCGCGATGACGTTGATCTCCGGCCCCAGCTCCTTCATGAAATCAACGAGGTACAGGGTGTAATCCTCGATATCGAACTTGCCCTCGCTGACCGGGATGTCACGGGCATTGTGCCAGTCGGTGATATAGACCTCGCAGTCGGGCAGCAGCGACACCACGGTCGAGCGCAGCAGCGTCGCATAGTGCCCCGACATCGGCGCGACCAGCAGAACCTTGCGGGCCCGCTCGGCCCGGTCCTGGACGCGGAAATGGATCAGGTCGCCAAAGGGCCGGGTGATCACCTGCTCGACGCTGACAAGGTGGTCGCGGCCATCCTCGCAGGCGACCGAATGAATGCCCCAATCCGGCTTGATCACCATCCGCTTGAACGCCCGCTCGGTCACCTCGCCCCAGGCAGACATCATCGTCAGCATCGGGTTCGACGCCAGCGCGAAGGCCGGGTAGGACGCAAAGCTCAGCGCCGACGCGCCCATCCATTGCTGGGTATTGCGCATGGTCTCCATAAGGTCGTAGCTTGCCATAAAGCGCATAGGCGTCTCCTTTTTGCGGGGCAAAACCCGGCGGTTAGGTAACATGGGCATGGCGGAAAGGTGGTATCCTGATACGACCGATCACCCGGATCGCCACATGCTGCAAAGCAGAAAATAGAGGGGAATCGTTAACATGACAACACAAGAGACAGTTGGCGACGTGACGACTTCTGGAGAAAACCTCGAAAAACTCAATGAAAACCTGGCGAGAGTGGACGCTCTCACGCAAAGATTTCTTGCTGCGCTACAGCAAAAGCAGGGCAGCCGCCCCGAACTGAACGGCCCGGATCCATCGTTGTTCGCCAAGGCCGCGGGCGCCTACTGGAGCGAGATGCTGCAAAACCCCGCGCGCATCTTTGAACATCAGCTGGAATACTGGGGCAATTCGGTAAAGCATTTTCTTGAGGCGCAGCAGGCATTTGCAGCGGGAAAGTTGCAGGCACCCAGCGATTCCGGCCCCGATGATCCGCGCTTTCGCAACCCGCTGTGGAAAACGCATCCCTATTTCAACTACATCAAGCAGCAGTACCAGCTGAACGCCAGCGCCGTCGCCAAGGCAGTCGAGGATGCCGAGGACATGAGCACGGTCGAAAAGGCCCGCCTGGCCTATTTCGCGCGCCAGATCGTCGACCTGATGGCGCCGACGAATTTTCTAGCCACCAACCCCGACGCGCTGGAGCGCGCGATTGAAACCGATGGCGAAAGCCTGGTGAAGGGCCTTGAAAATCTGGTCGCCGATCTTGAACACAACAATGGCGAAATGTTGGTGCGGCTGGCGGACGACAGCGCGTTCAAGCTGGGCGAAAACGTCGCCACCGCGGCGGGCGAAGTGGTCTATCGCAACCGCATGATCGAGCTTATCCAATACGCGCCAGGCACCGAAAAGGTCCACGCCACACCGCTGATCATCTTTCCGCCCTGGATCAACAAGTTCTATATCCTCGACCTCAAGGAAAAGAACTCGCTCATCCGGTGGATTACCGACCAGGGCTTTACCCTGTTCGTGGTGTCATGGGTCAACCCGGATGCGACCTACCGTGAGGTCGGGCTGGAGGACTACATCGAAGACGGCTATCTGGCCGCCATCGAGCAGGTCAAGCAGATCACCGGCCAGAAGCAGGTCAACACCGTCGGATATTGCATTGGCGGCACCACCCTGAACCTTGTTCTGGCCCTGCTGAAAAAACGCAAGGATCGCTCCGTCAAGTCGGCCACCTTCTTTACCACGCTGACGGATTTCTCGGATCAGGGCGATTTCACGCCCTTCCTGCAAGACGATTTCATCGACGGCATCGAGGCAGATGTGCGCGAGGTCGGCATCCTGCGCAGTCACATCATGTCGCGCACGTTTTCCTTTCTGCGCTCAAACGACCTCGTCTATCAGCCTGCGATCCGATCCTACATGCTGGGCGAGGCACCGCCGGCCTTTGATTTGCTGTACTGGAACGGCGACGGTACCAACCTGCCCGCGCGCATGGCGGTGCAGTACCTGCGCCGGCTGTGCCAGGGCAATGAATTCACCACTGATGGCATGGACCTGTTGGGCGAACATCTGCACATCAGCGATGTCACCGTCCCCATCTGCGCCATTACCTGCGAGACGGATCATATCGCGGCCTGGCGCAGCGCCTATCGCGGCTTCATGCAGACCAAGTCCAAGGATCGAACGTTCATCGTTTCGCAATCGGGTCACATCGCCGGGATCGTCAATCCACCGTCGAAAAAGAAATACGGCCACTACACCAATGCCGCCCTGCCCGAGACGGCGCAGGAATGGATGGATGGCGCGACCTTTACCGACGGATCGTGGTGGCCGAAATGGGGCGAATGGCTGGCGGGCAAATCCGGCTCGATGGTTCCCGCCAGGACGCCCGGCGATTCGTCTCATCCGCCGCTTTGCCCGGCACCGGGAACTTACGTGGCGGCACCCCTGCCAAAGTAGACGCATCCTATCTCCCTATGATTGTGGAGTTTTCTGCGCCGCAGAAAAAATACTTGATTTGCTGCGGCGCAGCATTCATATTGGGGTCAACGCCAAAGCTAGCGGGATGCAAAGTATGCCCCGCACCAAGAAGAGGATTTTAGACATGGCCAAGACACAAGATTTCTCCGAGATCATGAAAGACTTCATGGGCGCATTCCCTGTTGATACGTCCTCCATGGAAGACGCCTTCAAAACGCAGGCAGCCCTGGGCGAAAAGCTCTCCGGCGTCGCGATTGAAGCAGCCGGCAAATCCACGGACCTGTCGACCAAATGGACCAAGGAAGCCCTGACCAAGATCTCCGAGCTGTCCAAAGCCAAAAGCGAACCGGCCGATTATGCCAAGGCAATGACCGATTTCGCGTCGGCCTACGCCGAAATGTCGGCAGAAAACATGGCGGCCTTCGCTGAGATTGCCAAGAAAGTTCAGACCGACACCGTCGAACTGATGATGGCAGCCGGCAAGGACATGACCGAGGAAGCTTCGGCAGCGATGCAGAAAGCAACCAAGGACGCCACGACCGCGGCCAAGAAAACCGCAGCTAAGTAATTCCTTTCCTCCCAAGGAATTTGCGCCCCAGTGCTCCTCCCCCTTTGACAGGGCGCGATCAAGAAGGGCGGGTCCTCGGACCCGTCCTATTTGTTTGTGGAACGGGGCCATACCGTACGCCAGCGTACTGACCTAAGCCTGTTTCGCGGGTCACGTTTCAGGGTGTTTTTGAATTGCGCAGAGGCGAGAGTCTCTGCGCTTTCTTTTTGTCTGACAGTGCACTAGGCTTTGCTGCAGCGCTGCATTTTCGGGAGGGTACGCCAGTGGCCAATAGTGACTCCACGCTTTTGATCAAACGTTACGCCTCGCGCCGTCTCTACAATACCGAGACGAGCGATTACGTGACACTGGAGGATATCGCAGGTTTCATCCGTGAAGGCCGCGAAGTCCAGATCGTCGATTTGAAATCAGGCGACGACCTGACGCGGCAATACCTGTTGCAGATCGTCGCGGAACACGAAAGCCGGGGCGAAAATGTTCTGCCACTGAATGTTCTTATCGATCTCGTGCGCAGCTACAGCGGCACCGCGGGTTCCGTCGTTCCACAGTTCCTTGCCGCATCTTTCGAGATGCTGCGCGACGGGCAGTCGAAGATGATGGAAAACATGAAAACGGTGAATCCGATCATGGCCAACATGCCAGGCTTTGACGCGATGCAGGCTCAGCAAGAAGCCTTCATCAAGGCGATGACCGGCAGCTTCTCCGGCAGCTGGAGCGGCCCTGGCCGTGAAGAGGGCGAGGCCCCGTCCACCACGACGAGCGATGAGGACCTGACCCTGATCAAGAAGCAACTGGCCGAGTTGCAGCAAAAGCTGAACAAGCTGAGCTGAGCGCGTCATGACCGGCAGCCCAGGACGGATCACCCTGTGGGGGATCGAAGTCTTCGTGGCCACGGCTGAGGAACGCTCGATCACCGCTGCCGCGCGCCGCTTGGGGGCAAGCCCCTCGGCGGTGTCCCAGCAACTGACAAATCTGGAAACCGCGCTGGATGCGACGCTGCTTATGCGCTCGGCCCGCCCCGTGACCCTGACCCCGGCTGGCGAGGCATTTCGCCGCCGCGCTCAATCCATCCTGAACGAAGCCGCACAGGCCCGCGCGGAACTGGCGGTGTCCGATGCCCCCGCGCTCACGCGTCTGCGGCTCGGCGTGATCGAGGATTTCGAGGCGGACGTGACCCCGCGCCTGCTGACCCGCATGTCCGACGTGCTGTCCGACTGCCGGTTCCTGCTGGAAACGGGCGCAAGCCACTTCCTGCATGATCAGCTGGACGCAGAAGCTCTGGACGTGATCGTCGCCGCCGAGATGGGCACGCCACAACCCTGGGCCGAAGTGCATCCCGTCCTGACCGAAGGCCTGGTCGTTGCCACGCAGCGTGGATCACTGCGCACCGATTCCGACCTGTTGGCCCAGCTCAAGACGCGGCCCATGGTGCAATACACGACACGCCACTACATGGGGCGCCTGATCGCCACGCACCTTGAACAACAGAACCTGCGGCTGGACCACCGGTTCGAACTGGACAGTTACCACGCCATTCTGGCCCTCGTCGGAGGCGGTACCGGCTGGACGATCCTGCCACCGCTGGCTCTTCTCAGGGCGCGCAGACTGATGGCGCAACTCGATATCTTTCCTTTGCCACTTGCCCCTCTGTCGCGCCGTATCGTGCTGACGGCGCGGGCCGGCATCCTGGGCGATGTCCCCGCCCAGATCGCCGCGGATCTGCGGGCGTTGCTGCGCGCGATGGCCCGGGAAATTGATCAAAGCACATATCCCTGGCTCGACGCCTCCGTCAGGATCGCGCCCGACACCTGACTTCAAAGCGGATGGAAACAGGCCACCCGGTGGTCCGTATCCGCGCCAGCTGTCAGATCCGGCGCGACGGCTGCGCACTGCTCTGTCGCACGCGGGCACCGCGCCCTGAAGGCACAGCCTGTGGGCGGGTTTAGCGGATCCGGCAACTCGGTCTCGCGCCCCTCCGGCGCACGCAACGGGCGCCCCACGACCGGCGCCGACTGCGCCAGAAGGCGCGTATAGGGATGACGCGGCGCGCGAAAGATATCCTCGGCCGGGCCAATTTCCACGACCGAGCCGAAATAAAGCACCGCGACGCGATCCGACACCGCCTCGACCACGGCAAGGTCGTGACTGATGAACAGATAGGTCAGGTCCAGGCGCGACTTGAGGTCACCCAGCAGGTTCAGCACCTGAGCCTGCACCGATACATCCAGCGCCGAGACCGGCTCATCCAGGATCAGGATCTTCGCCTCCGCCGCCAGGGCGCGCGCAATACCGATCCGTTGCGCCTGCCCGCCCGAAAACTCGTGCGGGTAGCGATCAAGGAAGTCCTCGCGCAGATTCACGCTGGCGAATATCTCGGCAATCCGCCGGGCACGGGCGGCACTGTCCATCCGATGCAATCGCTTCAACGGCGCCTCCATCACCTGCCGTATGGTCTTGCGCGGGTTGAGGGAGCTGATGGGGTCCTGAAAGACATATTGGATCTTCCTGCCGAATGCCGCCGGGTCCGCCGTGTTCAGCGGTTCGCCGTTGATCTCGATCCGTCCGGTCGTTGCCGGCAGCAGCCCCACCAGCATCCGCGCCAGCGTGGACTTGCCGCAGCCGCTCTCCCCGACAATACCAAGCGTTTCGCCCTGCTGCACGACCAGATCGACGGGCCGGACCGCATGCACCACGCCCTTGGGCGCGCCGAACAGGCGTTTGCCGACGGGAAAGCTCTTTGAAAGTCGCTCCAGTTTCAGAACATCGCTCATGCGCTTTGCTCGCTCGGAATTTCGGTTTCGGGAAACAGGCAGCGTACGGCACGCTGCCCCGATCCAGCCAAGGCGATCTCTCCCGTCAGGCAGGCCGCGCGGGCCTTCTCGCATCGGGGCGCAAACGCACAGCCGGGGTCAAGGCGATCCACGGCGGGCGGCAAGCCCGGTATCGCCTCCAGCTTGCGACGCCCCTCGCCCAGCTCCGGGACGCAGGCAATCAGGCGACGGGTATAGGGATGCGCAGGTGTGGTTAGAATGGCCTCCGTCGGCCCCTGTTCCACGATCCGGCCCGCGTACATCACTGCGATCCGATCGCACAACTGGCCCACCACGCCGAAATCGTGCGTGATAAAGACGATTGCCAGCCCGCGTTCGCGCCGCAGATCATTCAGCAGCGACAGGATCTGGGCCTGCACCGTGACATCCAGCGCGGTGGTCGGCTCGTCCGCTATGATGACATCCGGATCATTGGCCATCGCCATGGCGATCCCGACGCGCTGACGCATCCCGCCCGACATCTCGTGCGGAAAGCTGCTGGCTCGGCTTTCGGCATTCGGAATGCGCACCTGCTTCAGCAGATCGATCGCCCTTTGCCATGCCTCGGCCTTGCTTACCGTGCGATGGCAACGGATCGCCTCGACCAGCTGGTCACCCACCTTGTAAAGCGGGTGCAGCGTCGCCAGAGGATCCTGAAAGATATACGCAATGCGGTCGCCGCGCAGGCGGCGCAGGGTTTCGTAACGTGCGCCGATCAGGTCCTGTCCGTCATACCTGGCGGCCCCCGCAGTGATCACGCCGGGGGGCGAGGCGACCAGCCCCATGACGCTCAGCGCAGTGACGGATTTGCCCGATCCGCTTTCACCGATGATGCCCAGACATTCCCCGGGCCTGACCGCAAGGCTGGCACCGCCCACGGCCTTGTAGACCCTCTTCTTGACATGAAACTGCGTCTGAAGATCACTTAGCGCCAGAACGGCTCCGCCCTCCTCCGTCTCGGCAGGCGGGGGTGTCGGGCGGTCGACCCGCGTCGCCGGCATCGGCCGCGTCAACGCACCAGAGCGCAGCCGAGGGTCCAGGGCATCGCGCACCCCGTCACCCAGCAGGTTGATCCCCATGACAATCACCAGGATCATCGCCCCTGGCACGATCGACGTCAGCGGGTTCGTGATCAGCGCCGAACGCGCCTCGCCCAGCATGGAGCCGAGGTCGGCCTGCGGCGGCTGCGATCCCAGACCCAGGAACGACAGGCCGGCGGTTTCCAGGATCATCCAGCCGATGGTCGTGGACATGGCGATCACGATCACCGGAACGACGTTGGGCAGGATCTCCGTCAGGATGATGCGCCCGTGTCCCAGGCCGGACAGGCGCGCCGCGTCGACAAATTCCTTGTGCGCCAGCCCGACGGTAACACCGCGAATGTTGCGCGCGAAAAAGGGGATGTTCACCGCCGCCACGGCGATAAGCGCATTGCCAAGCCCGGGACCCAGTGCCGCCACGATTGCCAGCGCCAACAGGATATAGGGAAAGGCCATCAGCATATCGACACCCCGCATGATCAGGTTGTCGGTCCGCCCGCCAAAATACCCCGCGATGATCCC
Organism: Pseudooceanicola sediminis; assembly: GCF_003575965.1. Taxonomy (GTDB): domain Bacteria; phylum Pseudomonadota; class Alphaproteobacteria; order Rhodobacterales; family Rhodobacteraceae; genus Pseudooceanicola; species Pseudooceanicola sediminis. Next base: position 35,088 of record NZ_QWJJ01000008.1, read on the forward strand.
GATGGCCGCGCCAAGGGTCGCGGCAAAGATCGCGGCGGCAAAGCCCACGGCAAGGCTTAGCCGGGTCCCCCACAAAAGGCGGCTCAGCAAATCGCGACCCAGGTGATCGGTTCCCAGCAGATGCGCGCGGCTCAGGGCCGGTTGAAACCGGTTGGCCGTATCGGTGGCATCGGGATTGGCCAATGGCAGCACCGGCGTCAGCACCGCCAGCACGACGACGACCAACAGGACAATCCCGCCTGCCGCCGCCAGGCGATTGCGCAACAGCAGGGCAAGAAACTGCGTCATGTCTTGATCCTCGGGTCCAGCAGGCTCTGTGCGACATCGACCGCGATATTGAACAGCACATAGCAGGCGGCGACGAAAACCACGCCGCCCTGCACCAGCAGGATATCGCGTTTCAGGATGGCATCGACCAGCATCCGGCCGACACCGGGCCATTGAAACACCATCTCGATATAGACCGCGCCGGACAGCACGAAGCCCGCCTGAATGCCCAGCACGGGAATGATGCTGACCATGGCCGAACGCAACGCATGACCCCAGATCACCCGCCCTTCGCCCACGCCCTTGGCGCGCGCCGTCCGAATGTAATCCTGCCGCAGCACCTCCAGCATGGCCCCGCGCGACAATCGTGCCACGACGCCTGTTGCGACCACCGACAGCGCCAGCGCGGGCATCACCAGGTGCCGGGCCACATCCACAAAACCACCCCCACCATAGGCCATCTTCATCCCCGACACCGGAAACCAGCGCAGATCGACGGCAAAGATCAGGATCATCATCATGCCAAGGAAAAAGCTGGGGATGGAAATGCCAAGCAGCACGACAAAGGTGATCGCCTTGTCAGCCATCCCATACTGACGCGCTGCGCTGATCACGCCCGCCGCGATGCCCAGCACCGCGCAAAGCACGAAGGACACGCCCGCAAGCAGCAGCGTCGCGCTGAACCGCTCCAGCACCTCGTCCAGAACCGGGCGGTTCAACGCAAAGCTCTGCCCGAAGTCACCTTGCAGCATATTGCCAAGCCAGATGAAATACCGCGCGACCAGTGGCGCATCGAGGCCAAGATCCCGGTTCAGCTTGGCCACGTTTTCCGGGGTCGCATAGCTGCCCAGGATCGCCAGGGCCGGATCGCCCGGGATCAGCGCCATGATCAGGAAAACGATCACCGTAATTCCCAACAGAACCGGAATGGCCGACAGCAGTCGTTTCAGGATGTAACCGGTCATGTGGGGACTTTCCGGCTGGGGCGGCAATCGCGGCCCTGACTTTTACGGATGGGCCGCCCACCTTTCGCGGGCGGCCCCTTTTCGAGCATTGGCACCTGGCCTTTGGGCACCGGCCGCGGTGGTCCTGTCTCAGCAGACCGGCATCGCTTCTCCGGCGCAGCTTCTCCGGCGCAGCTTTTCCGGCCATACCTTCCGCCTGGCGTCAGTTCTTGGCGACGTCTTTCAGCAGCAGAAAGAACGACGGCTCAAGCGCAAAATTCTCCACCGCCTCGCTGGCGACGGCGTTCTGCTTCCAGTTGGCAACGAACAGCCAGGGCGCGTCTTCCTGCACGATGGTCTGCATCTTCTTGTACAGCCGTGCGCGTTCGTCCTGATCGGTTGCAACCCGTGCCTCTTCCAGCAGGGTGTCGACCTCCGCGTTCGAATAATAGCCGGAGTTAAAGCCGCCCTTGTCTGGCCAGGCGTCGCTGCGCAGCGCCAGATAGGGCAGCGTATCGGGATCATTCGTCATCCAGGCCATCTCGGCCATGTCGGCCTTGCCTTCCAGGCCGGGATTTACTTCGCCCAGAAAGGTATTCCACTCGTAGGTTTCGATCTTGACGTCAAAGCCCACGGCCTTCAGGTCGGCCTGAATGGCGGTCCCCATGGCGATGGGGTCCAGCATCCCCGACCCACCTTCGGTGACGAAAAAGGTCACCTCCGGGTGCTCATTTCCGGCTTCGCCCAGCAGTGTCCTGGCCTTTTCGGGATCATACGGGTAAGGCTCCAGATCCTCGTTGTAGGCCCAGGCAAAGGCGGGCGGTGTGGGACCTGCCGCAACCTCGGCCGTGCCTTCAAGGACATTGTCGACCAGCGCCGTCTTGTCGACCGCGTAGTTCGCCGCCTGTCGCACCCGCTTGTCGGCAAACGGGCCTTCCTTGGCGTTCAGGATCAGGAACCACACATGCGGGCCGGCCTGCTCGAAAACCTTGTAGCGGTCGCCCTCGAATTCGGACAGGGCCACCGGGGGGACTTCGACCATCAGGTCGATACCCCCTGCCAGCATCTCGGCGGTGCGGGTATTTGCGTCGGTAATCGGACGGAAGACCAGCGTTTCGGATGCCGGTGCGCCATCCCAGTAATCGGGGTTCGCATTCAGGATGACATGTTCATTCGACTTCCACTCCGCAAAGCGGAACGGGCCCGTCCCGCTGGGATTGCGACCGAAATCACCGCCAGACTGTTCGACCGCCGCAGGCGAAACGATCAGACCGGTCGGATAGGCAAGGTTCGACAGGAACGGCGCATAAGGCGCGTTCAGCGTGAACTCGACCGTCATCGGATCGACCACGCTGACCTCCTCGACCGAGGAAAAGAAGAACGCCAGCGGAAACGGCCCGGTGTCGTGGAAAGGGTGATCCTCTTTCAGCATCCGGTCAAAGTTGAACTTGACCGCCTCGGCATCGAAATCCGATCCATCGTGGAACTTGACCCCCTCGCGCAGATGAAAGGTATAGACCGTCCCATCCTCGCTGATGTCCCAATCCGTCGCCAACGCCGGTTCGACCTCCAGCGTGCCGGATTTATAGCGCACCAGCCCGTCGTAGACGTTCATCAGAATGCGGAAATCATTGACGGCTGTCACCGCCGCCGGGTCCAGCGCCTTCGGCTCGGCAATCTGGCCGATGATCAGAACCCCGGGCGGCGTCTGCGCCGCTGCGGGGGACATCGCGCCAAGCGCCAGCGACATCGCCACCCCGGTTGCCAGAACGCCACGCCGCGTCCAATTGCGAAATCCCTGTGTCATGAGCCACTCCTCTGTCGCGGGCTTCACTTATTAATCATGATAAATTGAAGTCACGCAAATTTTCATGATAAATTCAAGAGGCAAGTAATCCGGAGGTTCGCCGATGACGTTTTCCATTCTCGCCCGTGATGCCGAAACAGGCAGGATCGGCGGCGCCGCAGCCACCGGGTCGCTCTGCGTCGGCGGTTGGGTGCTGCGCGGACGTGTCGAGGCGGGCCTGACCGCCAGCCAGGGCACTGCGCCCTCAACGCTCTGGGGCGAGGCTGCGTTGGACGAAATGCAGGCGGGCAGCTCTGCCGCGCAGGCGGTATCGCGCGTCACCACCCCCGATCCGGGGCGGGCGCACAGGCAACTTGCTGCACTGGATGTGCTGGGGGGAACGGCCGCGTTCACCGGCGAGGCATCGGTCCCTGCCTGCGCCAGTCGCAGCGCAAGCGGCGTCATCGTGTCCGGGAACATGCTGACCAGCGAATCGGTCCTCGACGCGGTACTGTCCACGTTCGTCTCGACCACCGGCGCACTGCCCGACAGGCTGTTGGCGGCACTGACGGCTGGTGAAAAAGCAGGCAGTGACAGTCGCGGCCTGATGTCCTCCGCGATGCTCTGCCTCGGGCCGGACATGCCGCCGCTGAACTTGCGTATCGATTACTCGGAAACGCCGCTGGGCGACCTGGCGGGCTTGCTTGGGCGGGCGACGGCACGGCCTTACGCGGACTGGTCCTACCTGGTACCGACACGGCAGGCCCCCTTTCGCGCCCCCACCGATCAGGATCTCGCGCGGCTCAACGCATCGGTGCCGACCGATATGCAGGGCAAGTGACCAGGGCGTCGTGGCTCAGGTATTCAGAAAGCGTTTCAGCATCAGGGCTTCCTGCCCCTCCATCAATCCCTCGGCCGTGGCCATGTGGTCGGCCATGACCAGGCGCGCACGTTCTGCATCCCCGATCCGCAGCGCCTCGATCAGCTCCAGCTGGTAGGCCCGGCCACGCTCCCACAGCTCCCGGTTCGGCGGTGCATAGAGGTGGCGGTAAACCGTCAGGTCGCTGAGAATCTGCGCCATGAACCCGATGACGAACCCCAGCAGTTCGTTGCGCGCATATCCAGCGAGAAGCTGATGAAACCGCAACGACGCGACATGCTGTTCGCGCTCCTCCTCCTCGGTGGCCGAGGGGGCATCATAGCTCTCGACCACGGCACTCAGCGCAGCCAGCTGCGTGTCGCTCAGCGTGCCGGCAAGCGACGCCGCCAATTCAGGCTCCAGCAGCCGCCGCATCTGGTAGATGTCGGTCAGCCTCAGGTCACGAAAATAGAAATAATTTCCAAGCAGCGCGCGGGCGCGCTCGCTCGACACCTCGTGCACGAAACTGCCGCCACCGGGACCGGTACGCGTCTTGACCAATCCCTGTGCTTCGAGAATGCGCATCGCTTCGCGGATCGTGCCCTTTGACATGGCAAAACGGTCAATCAACTCGGTTTCGCCCGGCAGGCGGTCGCCCATGCGCAACCCCTGCTCGACCACCCAATCCTTGATCTGGTCGGCCACCTGCACGGGGCGCGAACGCCGCATCGGCCCGCCTTTTTCGCTGTCGTGTTTCAGCGGTTCAGCCCCCTGCACTCTCGCCACCTGAACAAGGTTACCTGATCAATCTCGTTAATTTTCATTATAAATTTACTGACAGCAAAAGGGCCGGTGCGCAATGCCCGGCCCTTTTCCACTATCGTTTCAAGATGCCCTTACTTCAGGGCTTCGTCCGTGATGTCCAGCGTATAGGCGCCCTCGGGCTCCTTGGTGATCGCGGGGTTGTCCGGCGAAACCGCCTTCAGCAGGGTCGCGACCGTCTGGTCGTAATCCGCGGGATCAAGTGCGCCATTGGAACCTGCGGTCAGCTTGGCAACTTCGCCCATCATGTATTCCTGATGGTCCAGCGTCTGCGCACCGGTCTCGTCGTTTTCCAGAACGATCTCGGCGGCCTCGTCCGGGTGCTCCTCGGCGTATTTCCAGCCCTTCATCGAGGCGCGCACGAACCGCACCATCTCGTCCTTGAAGGCCGGATCCTCCAACTTGTCACCCAGCACGTAGAGGCCGTCCTCCAGCATGCCAAAGCCTTCGTCGAGGTAGTTGAACGTCACCAGTTCATCCTCGGTGATGCCCGCCTGAAGGATCTGACGATATTCGTTGTAAGTCATCGTCGAAATGCAGTCGGCCTGCCCCTGGATCAGCGGGTCGGCGCTGAACGCCTGCTTGATCACCGTGACGCCGTTGTCGTCCGCACCGTCCGTCTCGATCCCCAGCGACGCCATCCAGGCGTAGAACGGGTATTCGTTGCCATAGAACCAGACGCCCATGGTGTGACCCGGGAAATCTGCCGGCGTCTCGATCCCGCTGGACTTCAGGCAGTTGACCTGAAGGCCACCGGTCTTGAACGGCTGGGCGATATTCACCAGGTCGACACCACGTTCCCGCGCGGCCAGCGCAGCGGCCATCCAGGTGGTGATCACGTCGGCACCGCCGGCGGCAATCACCTGCTCGGGCGCGATATCCGGGCCACCGGCCTTGATCGTCACGTCCAGGTCTTCCTCGTCGTAAAACCCCTTGTCCTTTGCCACGTAGTAGCCCGCGAACTGGGCTTGCGTGACCCATTTCAGCTGCAATGTCACCTCATCGGCGGCCGAGGCCGCACCGGCGGTCAGACCTGTCGCCAGGCCCAGGGTCATTGCCCCTGCGATCATCTTTTTCATCTCTTAGCTCCCGTGCTGGTTTTTATAACTTGCTTATGTTTTCACTTGCGTTGCGACGGGTGCCAGAAGGTCACCCCCCGCTCTATCAGGGCGATGACCCCGTAGAAGACCGATCCCGACAGGGCGGCGACAAAGATTTCGGCCCAGACCATGTCCAGCGCCAGTTGTCCCACCGAGGTCGAGATGCGGAACCCCATTCCCGATATTGGCGAGCCAAAGAATTCCGCGACGATGGCGCCAATCAATGCCAACGTAGACGAGATTTTCAAGCCGTTGAAGATAAACGGCATCGCAGCGGGCAGACGCATTTTCCAAAAGCCCTGCCAATAGCTCGCCGCCCAGGTTTTCATCTGGTCGCGCTGCATGTTGGTGGTTTCCTGCAAACCCGCCGTGATGTTCACCAACATCGGAAAGAACACCATGACCACGACGACCGCCGCCTTGGACTGCCAGTCGAACCCATACCACATCACCAGAATGGGCGCGGTGCCGACGATCGGCATGGCGGCAACGAACGATCCGACGGGCAAAAGTCCGCGACGCAGGAAACTGCTCCGGTCAGCGATGACCGCCACCACGAACGCCGCCGCGATACCGATCAGATACCCCGACAATGCCCCCTTGATGAACGTCTGAACGAAATCGGTCCACAGGATCGGCAGGCTGGTACTGATCTTCTCGGCAATGACGCTCGGCGCGGGCAGGATCACCATCGAAACGCCCAGGCCACGGACCACCAGCTCCCAGATGGCCAACAGTGTTAGGCCAAAAATCAGGGGCACTGCCAGGCGGGTTGCGGCCATGTCGCGCGCTGGCCCGTTGGCCAGCCAGACATTGCACCACCATGCCAGCGCCCAGAGGACGAATGCAGCAATCACCAGTGTCATGCCAACCCCATCCGTTTCAGGGTGCCGCGCTCGATCCCGCTGATGATCGCCACCAGCCCGGCGGCCAGTATCGCCGTGGCGAACAGGGCGGCCCAGATCTGCACGGTCTGCCCATAGTAGCTGCCAGACAGCAGGCGAAACCCGAGCCCCTGGCCTCCACCCGCCGGCAGTTCGGCCACGATCGTGCCGACCAGCGATGACGCCACCCCGATCTTGAGCGAGGCAAACAGGTAAGGTGCGCTGGCGGGCAGACGCAGTTTCCAGAACGTCTGGGCCCGCGTCGCGCTCCACGTGCGCATCTGATCCAGATCCATCGGGCCGGGGCTACGCAGCCCCTTGACCATGCCGACGACAACCGGGAAAAAACTCAGATAGGCGCTGATGATGGCCTTCGGCAGCAATCCCTGCACGCCGAACGAATTCAGCACGACGATGATCATCGGCGCAATGGCCAGGATCGGGATGGTCTGGCTGGCAATGGCCCAGGGCATCACGCTCATGTCCATGGCGCGGGAATGCACGATACCGACCGCCAGGATGATCCCTGCACCGGCCCCGATGACAAACCCCGCAAGCGTCGCCGACAACGTCACCCAGGCATGAAAGACCAGCGACCGCTTGGAGGTAGGCTTCACCTCGGCCGTGGTCTTCCACAGTTCGGCCACCACCTGATGCGGGGCCGGCAGGCGGGGCTTGTCCTGCGTCCAGGTATCGGCCCAGACCACAGGATTACGCACCGCCAGCAGGATGGCTGACATGTCGCGACGCGCCTGCACACCCTCGGGGCTGACGACCACGCCCTGGCGCTCGGCCGTCATCATCGCGAACTTCACGTTCATTGGAACGCAGGCAAGGTACCAGAAGACGACAATGGCCGCGACCACGCTCAGCACCGGCAGAAACCATTTCATCGCCGCCACCCCGTCCATGTCACGCAACCCGTCACCCCGCCGGGTGCCCCCATGTTGCCCTTCGCAGGACCTGCGCGGACGGGCGCCTGGCAAGGCACGGCGCAGCTGGGATCAGTCATAGGCGTGCCCCGCACGCAAACCTTCACGCACGCGGTGCGCGATCTCCAGGAACTCGGGTGAATCGCGAATATCCAGCGGGCGCTCTCGTGGCAGCGGGCTTTCGATCACATCGGTGATACGCCCGGGGCGCGGGCTCATCACCACGATCTTGGTCGATAGGTAGACCGCTTCGGGGATCGAATGCGTCACAAAGCCGATGGTCTTGCCCGTCCTTGCCCACAACTTCAGCAGCTCTTCGTTCAGATGGTCGCGCACGATCTCGTCCAGCGCCCCGAACGGCTCGTCCATCAGCAGGATATCGGCATCGAACGACAATGACCGGGCGATGCTGGCCCGCTGCTGCATCCCGCCGGACAATTGCCAGGGAAATTTCCTGCCGAAGGTCTCCAGGTCGACCAGTTCCAGCACCTCGGCCACGCGCCTGGTCTGCTCGGCCTTGCTGAACCCCATGATTTCCAGCGGCAGCCGAATGTTCCCCGCGATGGTGCGCCAGGGATAAAGGCCCGCCGCCTGAAAGACATAGCCGTAGGCGCGCGCCTTGCGGGCCTCTTCCGGGTGCATCCCATTGACCGTGATCTCGCCCCCTGTCGGGGTCTCAAGCGCCGCAATTGTGCGCAGGAACGTAGTCTTTCCACAGCCCGAAGGGCCGATAAAGCTGACGAAATCGCCCTTTTCGATCTCAAGGTTCACATCGCGCAGCGCCTGGACCGGACCATCATTCGTCTCGAAGGTCAGATCCAGGCCGCTGGCCGTTATCACTGGGGTCCTGGTCACGCAGTTCCCCTCAGATGCCAGCCGGAATGTTCATCGGATCACGCTGAACCGAGCGCGGAGAGTTCAGCTCCTTCCACTTGCTCAACGCGGTATTGGCCGACGGAAACGCCGGACGCGGCACGAACCGCCCGCGTCCCGGCTGGGGTTGCGAATTCTGTCCCCAGGCCCAGATCACCTCGCCCCGGCTCAGCGTATACCGCGCCTGCGCCGTGACCTCGTAGCCCTCGAAGACATTGTAATCGATGATCGAATGATGGTTCGACGCGCTGATCGTCTTGGAAATCTTCGGATCCCACACAACCACATCCGCATCCGCACCGGGGACGAGCGCGCCCTTCCTGGGATAGATATTCAGGATCTTGGCAATATTGGTCGAGGTAACGGCGACGAATTCCTCGGGCGTCAGCCGCCCCGTCTCGACCCCTTGCGTCCACAGCACCGCCAGACGCTCCTCGACACCGTTGGAGCCGTTCGGGATCTTGGTAAAATCCTTCAGCCCCATACGCTTCTGCTCCGTCGTGAAGGCACAATGGTCCGTCGCCACCACCTGCAACGAGCCGGATTGCAACCCGGCCCAAAGCCCGTCCTGGTGCTCCTTGCCGCGAAAGGGTGGCGACATCACGCGCCGCGCGGCATGGTCCCAGTCGGGGTTCAGGTAATCGCTTTCATCCAAGGTCAGGAACTGGGCCAGCGGCTCGCCATAAACCCGCATCCCCTTCTGACGGGCCCGCCGGATCGCCTCGTGCGCCTGTTCGCAGGACACGTGCACGATATACAGCGGCACCCCGGCCGCATCGGCAATCGTGATCGCGCGGTTCGCCGCCTCCCCTTCGAATTCCGGCGGACGCGACCGCGCGTGCCACTCCGGCCCGGTCTTGCCCTCCGCCAGGAATTTCTTCTGCATGATATCGACAAGGTCGCCGTTCTCGGCATGTACCATGGGGATCGCCCCCAGCTCGCGGCAGCGGCTGAAGCTGGCGAACATCTCGTCATCCTCCACCATCAACGCGCCCTTGTAGGCCATGAAGTGCTTGAAGGAGTTCACCCCGTTGTCCACGGCGTATTTCATCTCGTCAAAGATCAGCTCGTTCCAGCCCGTGATCGCCATGTGATAGCCGATGTCGGAACAGATCTGCGGCGCGCTCTTGCGGTGCCACTCGTTGATCGCATTCTTGATCGACCCATCCGCCCCCGGCAGGCAAAAATCCACCAGCATCGTCGTCCCGCCGGTGGCCGCAGCCCAGGTTCCACTCTCAAAGGTTTCCGCCGCGGTGGTTCCCATGAAGGGCATTTCGAGGTGCGTATGCGGATCGATCCCGCCGGGAATCACATAGGCCCCCTCGGCGTCGATCACCTCGTCGCCCATCAGGTCCACGCCGATCTCCTTGATCGTCTCCCCCTCGATCAGGACATCCGCCTTCCATTGCCGGTCCGCCGTGACAACCGTTCCGCCCTTGATCACCTTGCTCATCTTACTCTCCCTGTCTGTTCCAACCCCGGCCCTGTTTCCCTGTTGGAAATATCCCGGGGGCGTCGCGCCTTTGGCGCGGCGGGGGCAGCGCCCCCTCTTCCCTCTGCCAACCCGCCCTCGGGGCAGGCGGCACGATCACTCTACAATCACAGCAGTCTCGACGACCGCATGCAGCAGCACATCCGCCCCCGCTGCGGCCCATTCCTTGCTGATGTCTTCCGCCTCGTTATGGCTCAACCCGTCGACGCAGGGGCACATCACCATTGCGGTCGGCGCCACCCGGTTCATCCAGCAGGCATCATGCCCGGCCCCCGACACGATATCGCGGTGCGAATATCCCAGGCGATCGGCAGCATCGCGCAACGCCCCGACACAGCCCTCATCAAAGGTCACGGGGTCGAAATGCCCCACCGGCTCGATGGAAATCCCAAGCCCCAGGTCTTCGGCAATCTTCGGCGCCTCCGCCTCCAGCCGGGCGCGCATCCCGTCCAGCTTCTCCAGGTCGGGCGAACGGAAATCGATGGTAAAGACGGCCTTGCCCGGGATCACGTTGCGCGAATTGGGATAGACATTCGCCTGGCCGATGGCGCCTACGGCATCCGGCTGCGCGTCCATCGCGATCGAATGCACCAACTCGGTGATCCGCGCCATTCCCAAGCCGGCATTCACCCGCATGTTCATCGGCGTCGATCCGGTATGCGCGTCCTTGCCGGTCAGCGTGACCTCCAGCCACCACAATCCCTGCCCATGCGTGACGATGCCGATATCCTTGCCTTCGGCCTCCAGGATGGGTCCCTGTTCGATATGCAGTTCGAAAAAGGCGTGCATCTTGCGCTGCCCCACCGGCTCATCGCCTTCCCAGCCAATCCGCTTCAGTTCGTCGCCAAATCGCTTCCCGTCGGAATCCACGCGATCCTTGGCCCAGGATTCCTCGTGCAAACCGGCGAAAACGCCGCTCGCCAGCATCGCCGGGGCATATCGCGTCCCCTCTTCATTGGTCCAGTTGGTCACCACGATGGGATGTTTGGTCTTCACATCCAGATCGTTCAGCGTCCGCACCAGTTCCAGCCCGCCAAGAACGCCCAGCACGCCGTCGTACTTGCCCCCCGTCGGCTGCGTATCGAGGTGCGAACCGACATAGACCGGCAAGGCGTCGGGGTCCGTGCCCGCCCGTTGCGCGAACATGTTGCCCATGGAATCCACCCCCATGGTGCACCCGGCGGCCTCGCACCAGTCCCGAAACAACGCCCGACCCTCGGCGTCCTCGTCGGTCAGCGTCTGCCGGTTGTTCCCGCCCGCGACACCGGGCCCGATCTTGGCCATTTCCATCAGACTGTCCCACAGTCTTTCCCCGTTAATCTTGAAATTCTCACCGGGTGCAGACATGACAAGGCTCCTTGACTGACCTAAATTCCTTTTGACCTTTTGGTCAAAGCCACGCTAGCAGAGCACATGGGGCAGTCAAGAAATTCGCCCGTCCAACACCGCTGCAAGACACCTGATGCCCGGATTGATCATATTTCAGTCACTCCGCACGCCCCGCCACGCCCACCCAAGCGACACAGCCGGCCATTTACGCAGAAAAGCTTTTAGAGACAGAAACTTCCCGTAGATTCGAAGGACCCTGCAACAGGATGAACAAACCCTTGGCCCGCACCCGAATTCAACGCAAGAACATCGCCCTGATTTCCGAGGCAGCCCTGAACATCTTCTCCGCACAGGGCTTCCGCGGCGCCACGGTCGACCAGATCGCACGCGAAGCCAGCCTGTCGAAACCGAACCTGCTGTACTATTTCCCCTCCAAGGAGGCGATCCACACGCACCTCCTCTCCACCTTGATGGACACCTGGCTCGACCCTTTGCGTGAACTCCAGGCCACCGGCGATCCGCTGGACGAAATCCTCACCTACGTGCGCCGCAAACTGGAAATGAGCCGCGATCATCCACGCGAAAGCCGCCTCTTCGCCAATGAAATCGTCCAGGGCGCCCCCCATATCCTCGGCCTGCTCGGCACCGACCTCAAGACTCTCGTCGATGAAAAGGCCGCGATCATCGCAGGCTGGATGGCCGAGGGGCGCCTCGCCCCCGCCGACCCGCATCACCTGATCTTCTCGATCTGGTCGCTGACCCAGCACTACGCCGATTTCGATGTCCAGGTGCGTGCCGTTCTCGGCCCCGACCGCCCCGATCCCTTCCCCCAGGCCGAGGCCTACCTGACGACCCTGTTCACCCGAATGCTGTCCGTGGCCCCCCAGGGCCCCGCCTGACGCGGGCGTGCCGGCCTGGATGTTTCCCTGTTTGAAATATCCCCGGGGGACGCGCCGCCGGCGCGGGGGGCGGCGCCCCCTCCACCTCTACCGCCAGGGCCGTCGTTCACCCGGCACGACCTGCCCCGGGATCAATGCCGACCTGGTCGAAATAGGCGCGAACCGCGCTCTGGACATGGCGAAACCGGTCGCCGCCCAGATGCGTGCCCCCGAACCAGCGGGTCACGATGACGACATGCCCCCGAAGGTCCGCGCGTTCCAGCATCCGCAAGATCACCAATCCAGCCCCTGCCTCGCCATCGTCGGACTTCACCGGTTCGCCCGGCAACAGCAGCGCCCAGGTGTTGTGGGTTGCCTTGGCGAATTTCTTGCGCCGCTTCAGTTCCTTGATCATCGCCTCGGCCTGCGCCCGGCTGTCCGCTGGCCCGCCCGACACCGCGTATCGCGATCCGCGGTCGCTCAGGACATTTTCCAGAATGGTCAGTTCCGTCATGCTCACCTCGACGCCGCATTAGGGGCCCGCAATCCCGGGGTCCGCAATATCGCACCCGCCCCGCCTTGGAAACACGCGCCCCACCACCTCCCCCCCTGAAAGCAGGTAGGGCCGCCCGATAAGGACGACCCTGAGACAGCCTGAAAACTGGTGGGGATCAGATTGCCTGTCTCAATCTCATTCAGCCGCCTTGATCGCGCCGGGGTTATTCGGATGGCTGGTCCAGTTGGCATAAGGTTTGACGATTTCCCCGGTACGCTCGTCCAACGCGCCCATTTCCAGCTCGACCATCTCGATACAGCCCTCGACAGGGCAGACATTAACGCAAAGGTTGCACGCCACGCATTCGTCATCCTTTACCGTGAACACCCGATCAATGGACATGTCGATCGCCTGGTGGCTTGTATCCTCGCAGGCGGCATAGCAGCGGCCGCAGGAAATGCAGGCATCCTGGTCAATTCTGGCCTTGGTCACGTAATTCAGGTTCAGATATTGCCAATCCGTCACATTGGGCACCGCCATGCCGACAAAATCCGACGTCTTCTCATATCCCTTTTCATCCATCCATTGGCTCAGACCCGAGATCATCTCCTGAACCACCTTGAAGCCATAGGTCATTGCAGCGGTGCACACCTGTACATTGCCCGCGCCAAGCGCCATGAATTCCGCCGCGTCCCGCCATGTCGTGATACCGCCGATGGCACTGATCGGCTTGCCATTGGTTTCGGGATCACGGGCGATTTCCGCGCACATGTTCATCGCGATCGGCTTGACCGCCGGTCCGCAATACCCGCCATGCGTGCCCTTGCCGTCAATCATCGGCTCCGGGCTCATCGCATCCAGATTGACGCTGGTGATTGAATTGATGGTGTTGATCAGGCTCACCGCATCGGCATTGCCCTTGAACGCAGCACGGGCAGGCTGGCGAATATCGGTGATATTCGGTGTCAGCTTCACGATGACCGGCTTGGAATAGTACATCTTGCACCATTCCGTCACCATGGTGATGTATTCCGGCACCTGCCCGACAGCCGACCCCATGCCACGTTCGGCCATCCCGTGCGGACATCCGAAGTTCAGCTCGATCCCGTCCGCCCCGGTCGCTTCGACCAGCGGCAGGATGGCTTTCCATGCCTCTTCCTCGCAGGGCACCATGATCGACACGATCAGCGCCCGATCGGGATAGTCCTTCTTGACGCGCGTGATCTCCTCTAGATTGCGATGCAGATCGCGGTCCGTGATCAGTTCGATGTTGTTCAACCCGAGCAGCCGGCGGTCGGCACCGAAAATCGCGCCGTAGCGTGGCCCGTTCACGTTCACGACCGGCTGACCTTCCATGCCGAGCGTCTTCCACACCACGCCACCCCACCCAGCCTCGAAGGCACGGCGCACGTTGTATTCCTTGTCGGTCGGCGGTGCAGAGGCCAGCCAAAAGGGGTTCGGGCTGGTAATGCCCAGAAAAGTTGTCGTCAGATCAGCCATATCACGTCTCCCTGCGTAGGGCGGCCGGGCATGCCCGAAACCACCTTTGCGTGGGGGGCTCGCGCCCTACCCCATCAATGCCTTGTGAATATCCTCGGCCGCATCGCGCCCTTCGGCCACGGCGGTCACCGTCAGGTCCTCGCCACCCAGGGCACAGTCCCCCCCGGCCCAGACGCCCTTAACCGAGGTACGCCCGCCCCCCGTCACCACGATCTTGCCCCGGGTGATTTCCAGCCCCTCGGGCGCGCCCTGCAACGTCTGGCCAATGGCCTTGAACACCTGGTCCGCCACCAGCCGCACCGTCTCGCCGGTGCCGGTCAGACGGCCATCCACGTCCTGCGTATACTCCAGCTCGACCTCGCTGGCCGCGCCGTTGCCGTGCACGGCAACCGGCATCACGTTGGTCATGATCCGCACGCCCTTGGACGCCGCAAGATCCTGTTCAAACTGCGATGCCCCCATGCGGTCGGCTCCGCGCCGATAGGCCACGGTAACGCTCTCCGCGCCCAGCAGCCGCGACTGGACGGCGGCGTCGATCGCCGTCATCCCGCCACCGATCACCACGACGCGACGCCCCACCGGCAGCGTCGCCAGATCCTCCGCCTGCCGCAACTCGGCAATGAAGGAAACAGCGTCGACAACCCCGTCCTTCTCCGCACCCGCGACCGACAAGGCATTGACCCCCGCCAGGCCAATCCCGAGGAAAACGGCATCATGGTCCTGTTTCAGCTGCTCCAGGCTCAGTCCGGCGCCCAGCGATCTGCCGGTTTCCACGGTGATCCCGCCGATCCCCAGCAGCCAGGCGACCTCGCGCGCGGCGAAATCCTCGGTCGATTTGTAGGCGGCGATACCGAATTCGTTCAGGCCGCCCGCCTTGGCGCGGGCGTCATACATGACCACGTCATGCCCCTTCATCGCCAGGCGGTGCGCGCAGGCCAGGCCCGCAGGACCAGCCCCCACAACCGCCACGCGCTTGCCGGTTTCGGCGGCGCGGGCAAAGGGGTGCGAATTGCGCGCCATCAGCGTGTCCGTCGCGTACCTTTGCAGACGACCGATCTCGACCGGCTGACCCTCTGCCGTTTCGCGCACGCAGACCTCCTCGCACAGCGTCTCGGTCGGGCAGACCCGCGCGCACATCCCGCCAAGGATGTTCTGTTCCAGGATCGTCCTTGCCGCCGCTTCGGGCGTACCGGTCATGATCTGGCGGATGAACAACGGAATGTCGATCGAGGTCGGACAGGCCGTCATGCACGGGGCGTCGTGGCAGAAATAGCAGCGGTCCGCTGCAACATGCGCCTCATGCGGCGTCAGCGGCGGATGCAGGTCCTGAAAATTCACGTCCAGATTTTCGCCCGGCAGGCGCCCCGGCTGGATACCCGGTGTCATTGTCGTGTTGCTCATCCTGGGGCCTCCCGTTGAGATCCTTGGTAGAGCCAGCGTGGCATGTTTCAATTTTTTATCAAATGGTAAATTTTCTACGCGGACATTATTTTTCAAATGGCCCCGCATCTGCGCAAAATTCAATCGCCCCGCCGTACGACCGGATGCACCGCACGTGCAAACCGACCGTCCGAACCAACAGCCCCCCTGACAGACCTGCAAACAGCAGGCCCCTGCGCATAAAAAAAGAGGCCCCTGGCCCCTTCATCGGTCTCACTCGCGGCGGTCTGGCCGGGCTCCATGAACGCATGGTGGCCCGACCGTACCGGACGATTATTTCACGATCAGAAACTGATCCAGGGACTCGCCCCGCGCAATCGCATCCTTGATCCAGCTCGGCTGGCGGCCACGGCCGCTCCACGTCTGGGTCAGGTCTTCGGTATTGCGGTATTTCGGCGGATTCACTTTCGGCTTACGGCTACCGTGGTTCCCCGTCAGGTCGGACAGGGAAAATCCCATTTCCGCGGCCTTGGCTTCAAGTTCGGCAATTGCCGCTTTGCGCTGACGGTCTTCGTAGGTCTTGATGGCAGTGTTCACCTGCACTTGCAACTTTTTCAGATCCGCCAGTGCCATGGCGTCCAGATCTAAATCTAACATTTTCATTGTCCTCATACACTCAGAAACGGAGTGGCCATTTCTGAAAACGACCTTTAAGACGATTTATTCATCATTGGCAATAGAGCAGAAATAATCAAGATTTGGTTAATCCGAAATTTATTGTGCTTGAGCGAACATCCGCCAGATCATCACGCCGATGTCTAAAGATGACGCTATTGGGCATCCGTACAAAATGAAAAGACCGGACACCTTTCGATGTCCGGCCTGTCCAGCATTCAATTGCAGATTGAACGGGCTACTCGCCTGCCATTGCCTTTGCCCCTGTATTGACGCCAAGGCGCGCCACCACGTTTTCAATCATTCGCATTCCTGCGTCCTGGCCCAGAGACATGATTGACTCGGGGTGAAACTGCACGGCTGCAATTGGCAGGTCGCGATGTTCTATTCCCATGACGATACCATCCGAAGTGCTGGCCGTAATAGCCATCTCCTGCGGCAGGCTTTCCACGGATACATGCAGGGAATGATATCTTCCAATCGTGATCTGCGACTCCAGCCCGGCAAAGACCTCGCCCGGATTGGTGATTGAAATGCGCGACGGTTTGCCATGAACCGGGTCGTCCAGCTGCCGCAACTCGCCCCCGAAATATTCCGAAATCGCCTGCAGGCCGAGGCAGACGCCGAACAAGGCCAACCCACGGTCCAGCGTCTTGCGGATCGTGGCCGCGCAATCGAAATCCGACGGGTTGCCCGGCCCCGGCGACAGCACGACCAGATCCGGGCGGAACTGGTCGAAAACCGCATCGGCAACGGGGCTGCGGGTCGTCAGAACCTCGGCCCCTGTCTGGCGAAAGTAGTTGGCCAGCGTATGCACAAAGGAATCTTCGTGATCGACCAGCAGCAATCGCCGCCCCTTGCCGGACGGCAGGCGGGTGCCGTCCCCGCCCCCGCTGTTGCTGCGCATGTCGCCGCGAATGGCGGCCCGCATGGCGCTGGCCTTCAGCTCGGTCTCGGCCTCTTCCTCGTCCGGGTCGCTGTCGTTCAGCAGGGTCGCACCGGCGCGCACCTCGGCAACACCGTTCTTGATGCGAATGGTGCGCAGCGTCAGGCCGGTGTTCATGCCACCGTCGAACTGGATCGCCCCGACCGCGCCGCCATACCAGAACCGCGTGCTCTTTTCGTGCTTTTCGATGAACCGCATCGCCCACAGCTTCGGCGCGCCAGTGACCGTCACGGCCCAGGCGTGCGACAGGAAGGCGTCAAAGGCATCCATTCCCTCGCGCAGACGCCCCTCGATATGGTCGACCGTATGGATCAGGCGCGAATACATCTCGATCTGGCGCCGCCCGATCACGCGCACGCTGCCGGGTTCGCACACCCGGCTCTTGTCGTTGCGATCCACGTCCGAACACATCGTCAGCTCTGATTCGTCCTTTTTGGACTGCAACAGCTTCAGGATCTGCTCGCTGTCCTCGATCGCGTCCCGGCCCCGCTTGATGGTGCCGGAAATCGGGCAGGTCTCGACCCGCCGTCCCGTCACCCGCACGAACATCTCGGGGCTGGCGCCCACCAGGTACTCCTGTTCGCCAAGGTTCATGATGAACCCGAAAGGGGCCGGATTGATCTTTTTCAACCGCTCGAAAATGGCCGAAGGGCTGTCCTTGCACGGCTCGTAGAACACCTGCCCCGGCACCACCTCGAACAGGTCGCCGCGGCGAAAGCTTTCCTTGGCGCGGGTGACAAGCTGGGCGTATTCGCCGGGGTTGTGATCCCCGCGCGGCAGATCCTCGCGTCCCCGCTGGAACGGTTCGGCCACGCTGCCGCCACGCGCGCCCTCGGTGCTCAGCCCATCCTTGGCGAACTCGTACCGGTACCGCATGGCCGAGGTCGAATAATGGTCCCCGACCAGGATGTCATCTGCTAGGAACAGCACCAGGTCGCGCTGATCGGCAGGGCGTTCCAGGGTGAATTCGATCGGCTCGAACTGGAACGCCAGGTCATAGCCAAACGCGCCGTACAACCCGAGGTGCCCGTCTTCGTCGGTGAAAAACAGCGCCACGATGGCCCGCAATACGGAAAACACCGACGGTGCGCGCGACCGCTCTTCCTCGTTGTACACCCGGTCGGGCTGGCGGATGTCCAGCGTGATGGTGGTCTGCGAAACCTCGGCCCCGGCGACCGCGTCCAGCGCGGTGACCGTCGGCGCGATCATCTGCAACAGAACTTCGCCGCGCCCGTTCAGCGCCCGCAGCTTCATCTTGCGACCACGGCTTTCGATCATCACCGGCGGCTCGGCAAAGCCGAAATCCCACCGGGTATAGCGGCCGGGATATTCGTAGTTCGAAGTCAACAGCACCCCGCGGTGCGAATCCAATTGTACCGCCAGCGCATCGGTGTCGGTCATGTAGGTCGCGGGCAGTTCGCGGCGGGTGACGGTCACACCCCCCTTGGTCTGGAAAGTGAGGTCGGTCATCGGGAATACATCTCTGTGCAGGGGCGGCGCGCGGACAAGGGCGTCAGACCGCTTTGGCAATGGAATGGGGTCAGTGCGGCGATGGCCTTACCATCGCCGGGAAAACGGCCAGCTTTGCCATCGTTTCCCGCTCATTCCGTGCCCTTCTTTCGTCCTGCCTGCCCGATCGTGCCGGGCAACATGACTTAGCAATGAAAATCGACCCTGTAAATCCGTCCTTGGGCGCCGCCTGTCAAGCACTCTTGCAACACCGCCTCGCCTTGCGCCCGGCCCGATCCCGGGCCTAGTTTGCCCGGAACGCAAGACAACAGGAAATGCCCGATGACCGAAGTGACCCAGACCCCGCCCGCCGACCTGCCCGACCTGCCCGACCTGCCCGACCGCCCCCTGTCGATCTGCGTCGTCGGGGCCGGGGCGATCGGCGGCGCCATCGCCGCCCAGCTTGCCGCGGCCCCGCCCGAAGCCGGGATCGGCGCGGTCTCCGTCGTCGCGCGCGGTGCGCATCTTGCGGCCATCCAGGCGCAGGGCCTGCGCCTCAGAACCACCTCTGCCCCCGACATTCGCACCTTTCAGGTGACCGCCACAGACGACCCCGACAGCCTGCCCGCGCAGGACGTGATCATCACCGCACTGAAGGGGCACCAGATACCGCCCATGGCAGATCAGCTCGCTCGGCTGCTCGCGCCCCATGGCCGCATCCTCAGCGTCGTCAATGGCCTGCCCTGGTGGTACCCGATCAGCGATGGCAACGGCGGCACCCGCGGCGCGGACGAGGTCGACCCGGGCGGGGCCTTGTGGTCTGCCATCGGGCCGGCGCGGGCCATCGGCGCCATCGCCTTTTTCAGCGCCTTTGTCGAGGAACCAGGTCTTATCAACGTCAACAACGAAGGCTACATCGACCTTGGCCGCCTGCCCGGCCAGGACACGCGCGACGTGCTGCGGATGGCCGAGGTGATGCAAGCCGCCGGTCTGTCGATCCGCCGCACCCAGCCATTCCAGAATGCACTGTGGAACAAGATCATGGGCAACGCGGCGCTGAATTCGGTCTGCGCCGTTTCGCAGACGCCGGTGCACAAGGCGCTGGCCGATCCGGTGCTGATGCAGTTCGTCGTCGCGATCATGCACGAGGTACAGGCCGTCGGGCTGGCCGAACAGGTCGTATTCCCGACCTCACCCGAACAGCGCGCACAGGCGGCGCGGGAAAAGCTGCGGATCAAGCCGTCGACCCTGCAAGACCTCGAAGCCGGCCGCCCGATGGAGATCGAGCCTATCTTCGGCGCCGCCCTTGCGGTGGCGCGTTCGCATGGGCTGGGATGCCCCAACCTCGCGCTGGTCACCGCCATGCTGCGCGCCATTGACCGCACCCGTTTCGGCGATCCCGCCTGATCACCCAAGTGGCCCGCAGCAGCGGGCCACCCCACACGCAGGCAGGCGCAGGCCCGTCAGATGAGCGGCGGGCCCCCGACAGGCACCTGCACGGCTCAGCGCAGACCATCGCCCTTGGAAATCTGATCGACCGTCAGCCCGCCGACACGCGCGTGGATGCGCCCGCCGCGCGACATCGCCAGCGCGAACAACAGCTCGTCGGCTTTCGGGCCGTCAGGCAGCCCCACCTCCATCGCGTCGAAGTGGCTGCGCACATAGGCCGCGTTGATATGGCCCAGCGGAATGTCGATCCGCGTGCCCGGCCCGCCCTGCTTCATCGACGACGGCACGATGGCCAGCGCCTCGCCCAGCCGTTCGCGCATCGAATACCCCCCCGGCACGTGCCACAGCGCGGTATGCTCCAGCTCTCCGGCCTCGCCGCACATGGCCGCCTTGCCGTAACCGTCGATCCCCTCGATCCCGCCCATGGCCGCAATCAGCTTGTCGGTCATCTCCAGGCCCAGCGGTTTCAGGTCGTCCATCGCGCTGGCAATATCCTCGACATAGCCGCCCGCAAAAGGGTTTTTGACCAGCGCCACGATGGCACCGCGCTGCCGCGCAGGCCCGCTCGGGCCACCGTCATGGGCAATCTCTTCCAGGAAAATCATCGTCTTGCGCAGGGTGAATTCAGCCATGCCGCTCCTCCAGTTTCATTTTTTCATCCGTTATCAGATCGCGCGCGCCAACCTGCCGCGATTGCCCCTGCAACGCCAGGTGCACCGGCCCGATCACCCCGCGCGCCTGCAACTCCGCCGCATGAGAGGCACCGCGCGCCAGCGCCAGCGCCACCTCGGCCTCGCTCAGGGGATCCAGGCCCACCGTCACCAGACGCGCGCCCAGGTCACTGTCGGGCGACAGCGCGTCGGCGGGGCGGCGATGCACTGCGGGATGGCCCGGCAGATCGACGCGATTGGCGATCATCGTCGCCGCCGCGTCGGCCACCGCGGCGCCGCGCGCCAGCACCGTCACCGCATCCGCGATGCCCAGCGAATGACTGCGCCCCCCCCGACCGGATGTCGCGCAGCCCCGCCACGGGGCAGAGGCCGGCACCGCGATCACGCCGCCCGCCATCGCCAGCCGCATCTCTTCGTCTCCGCCGACCTGCCAGGCAATATCCCCGCCGTTGTTCACCCACAGCTTGGCGCCCGGCGCGACAGCGGCCATGGCCCCCAGAACCTCCTCGGCCACGGCGCCGGCCACCGCCGCCATCGGCGTGATGAAATCGGGCGCATGGGGGGCAACCGCACGCGCCATGCGCTGCGCCACCACGCCCTGCGGCTGGCCACCCTGGCGGCGCAGCTCGGCCAGTTCCGCCACCAGATCTTCCAGTAGGCCGTCGAAACGCCGGACCGCCGCCGCATGGGCCACAGGTCGCACATCCACCTCCGCCCAGAGGATCAGGTCGATCGGCCCCGCCTGCAAATGCAGCCGCGCGCCATCGGGCAGCATCGCCGCCCGCGCCACGCCCGAGCGCATCTGCGGCAGCGCCTCGATCACCGCACGACCGGGGCAACCGGGGCGACCGCGCGAAAGCTGTCGCCGTATTCGCCGCCCTCTTCCAGCACCTGCGCCAGCGGCCGGATCGCGGCCCCATAGCCGCCGAGGGCGACGTACAGATCGCGCGGCATGGTGAATTCCAGCGGCGCGACCAGCGCCGGCGTCGGCACATAGCCAAAGCTGCCCGCCGGCATGTCCAGCACATCGACCATCAGGGTAATTCCGCCGCCGGGCCACAAAAACGCCTGCGCCCCGCCCAATGTCACCTTGGCCGCGCCCGATTGCACCGCGCGGGTCAGCCGCACCGGGTTCTGCGTGACCCCGGATCGCAACGACCCACCGGCCCCGGCGCAGAACATCACCGTGCACAGCGCCGGTTCGCAGTTTTCCTCGATCAGCGCGACCGAGGGGCGCAAGCTCTCGGGCAGCGGTTGCTGCACCGGGCGCAGGTCCGCATCCAGCACGTAATAGGCTGCATGTTCGCCCGTGGTCGACACCATCAGCAGCGTCAGTCCGGGCCGCGCGCCCTTCTTGGGCTGCCAGTCGCCAAGGATGGTCAGCGGATCGCTGATATCTGTGCCACCCCAGCCCAGCCCCGGCTCGGCCACCTGAAAGTACCGGCCCGGCGTCGACCGCCGCCCCTTGATCTTGATCCCGGTGTCCTGCCAGCCGATCACCTTGCCCGCCTGATGTTCGCTGACCACGCCGGTGATATGGTCGTCTACCACGACAACCTCGTCGACCAGGCCCTGCCACTGGCTCGCGAACATGCCGATTGTCGCGCTGCCGCAACCAACGCGCATCCGTTCCTCGCGCGCACCGTCCACGACGGGGGCCTGCCCCGCCTGCACCAGCACGGTTGACCCGCCCTCGATCTCCAGCTCCACCGCCGCGCCGTTGCACAGCGCCATCAGCGTGTCGCAGGTGGCACGCCCCTCGGCCTTGGACCCGCCCGTCAGGTGATCCACACCGCCCAGCGACAGCATCTGCGACCCATACTCGGCCGTCATCACCATGCCGATCGGCTCGCCCCTGGCGCGCACCACCGCGCGCTCGTCCCCGATGTGGCGGTCGGTGTCGATCTTTACCTTGACGCCACAGTAGGAATAGATCGCCTCGGTCACGACCGTCACCGTATCGACGCCCTCGATCTCGCGGCTGACGATGAACGGCGCCGGTTTGAAATCGGGATAGGTCGTGCCCGCGCCGATGCCCGACACGAACAGATCGCCCCCCGCCACCGCGTCACCGTCCCAATCACGCTGCGCAAAGGGGCGGATCTCTCCGCCCGCCGCGATACGCCGATCCAGCACCGTCACCGGATCACAGCGCACAATCCGTCCGCCTTCGTTTGCATATCGGTCACAGGCGCCTGTGCGCCCTTCGGCCACATAGCACATCACCGGGCAGGCATCGCATCGGATCTTGTCAACTGGCGCCATACCGCGTCACTCCTGTAAACAAGGGGTCCGGCGCCGCACCGGCCAGCAGAGCCGCCGCGCGATACGCCCGACATTTTGTTCGTATACAAATGGAATTTGCCTGTTCGCCGACCTCGGTGTCAATCTCTTTCCACCTTGCCAATCGCAACCGGGCCAGAGATACCTTTTTCATGCAATATGAGTTCAAGGATAAGGCAGCAAATGCCTACAGGCTGGAGGAGCAGGTTGGCTTCCTTCTGCGCCGTGCGTCGCAACGCCATCTCTCTATCTTCACCCAGATGCTGCCCGATCTCACCTCGACACAGTTCGCCACGCTGGCCAAGCTGTGCGAAATGGGGCCGACCTCGCAGAACGCGCTTGGCCGCGCCGTGGCGATGGACGCCGCCACGATCAAGGGTGTCGCGGACCGCCTGCGCGCCCGGGGCCTCGTCATGGCAACCCCCGACGAAGAGGACCGCCGCCGCCACTACCTCTCGGCCACCGAAGAGGGCCGCGCGCTCTATGAACGCACCGCCCATGCCGCCCTTGCCATCACCGGCGAAACCCTCGCCCCGCTTGATGCCGATGAAATCGAGACATTCCTGACCCTGCTGCGCAAGCTCTGCTGACCCTCCGCCTCAGACCCCCAGATGCCCCCGCAGGCGCCTGGCATGTTCCGGCACCGCCAGATCGGCGCGGCTGAAATCTTCGGCATTGCGGCCCATCTCGATCACGCTGACCCGGTCGGCAAGCCCCAGCACGGCATCGATGCGCTGTTCCACCAGCAGCACCGCCAGCCCCTTGTCGCGCATCGCCACCATGACCTGCCGGATCGCCTCGATCATCGACGGCTGAAGCCCCTCTGTCGGCTCGTCCAGCAGCAACAGCCTTGGCCGCACGCACAGCGCCCGCGCCGTCGCCAGCATCTGCTGTTCGCCGCCCGACAGGGTGCCCGCGCGCTGGCTCATGCGTTCCTGCAGGCGCGGAAACAGCTCCAGCACCTCGGCGCGCAGGGCGCGGCGGCTGGCGGTGTCCTTTGGCCCGGCCCCAACACCGACCTCGATATTCTGCGCCACGCTCAGATCCGCAAACAGCCGCCTGCCCTGCGGCACGTACCCGACCCCCTGTCGCGGCACCTGGTGCGCAGGCATCTGCGCCAGGTCGGCGCCCCCCAGACCGATCCGCCCCGCCTCGGCGCGCACCAGCCCCATGATCGCCTTCATCAGCGTCGTCTTGCCCGCGCCGTTGCGCCCCATCAGCACGGTGATTTCCCCGGCCTCGGCACGCAGGTTCACGCCCCGCAACACCGGCGCGGCGCCATACCCGGCACTCAGCCCCTCAATGTTCAGCATCGTCGCCTCCGGTGCCCAGATAGGCCGATTGCACCTCGGCACTTTGGTGGATCTCCTGCGGCGTCCCCTGCGCCAGCACCTCGCCGAAATTCAGCACGGTGATGCGGTCGGCCAGCTCCATCACGACGGACATGTTATGCTCGATCAGCAGGATCGTCGTCTCGGTCGCCAAGCCGCGGATCAGCGCCTTGAAGCCAGCGATCTCGCTCTCGGCCAGGCCCTGCGTCGGCTCATCCAGGATCAGCAAGGCCGGGCGCTGCGCCAACCCCATCGCAATCTCCAGCAACCGCTGGTGCCCATAGGACAGATCGCCCGCGATTTCCCCGGCACGCGCCCCCAGTCCGACCCGTGACAGGGCCGAGGCAACCTCGGCCTCGACATCCCCGCCCAGACGCCGGGCGGCAAGGGCGACATTTTCATGGCAGCTCAGCTTGGCAAACACGCTGGTGATCTGAAAGGTATAGGCCATGCCCGCCTGCACCCGCGCCTGCGCCCCCAGCCGCGTCACGTCCCGCCCCTCAAAGGTGATCACCCCGGAGGTGGGCCGCAGCCGCCCGATCAACATCGACACAAAGGTCGTCTTGCCCGCGCCGTTCGGCCCGATCAGCGCATGAACCTCGTGGCGGTGCAGCGCGAAATTGATGTCGTGGTTGGCGCGCAGCCCGTCAAAGCTCTTGCTCAACCCCTTGGTCGACAGGATCACATCGCTCATGGCAGATCCCTCCACAGGCGTCGGCGCACCTCGCCCACGATACCCTGCGGCGCGAACAGCGTCAGGCCCACCAGCACCACGCCCGCAATCAGCATGTAGGCGTCGGTCACCCCGGTCGCGAGGTCGATCAGATAGAACATGAACAGCGTCCCCACGAACGGCCCCAACACGGTGCCCGCGCCGCCCAGCAACACCCAGAGCAGCGCAAAGATCGAATATTGCACCCCTGCAAAGCTGGCCCCGACATAGCCGAACAGCAGCCCGTAGGCGGCCCCCGACGCGGCCGAGATCGCGCCGGAAATCACCAGCGCCCCCAGCTTGCGGCGTCCCGTGTCATAGCCCAGCAGGCGCGCGCGTTCCTCGTTTTCACGGATCGCCACCAGAACCCGGCCAAAGGGTGCCCTGACCAGCCACAGGCTGAACAGCAGCGCGGCGGAAAACAGAACCCATCCGACCAGATATCGCGGGTGCTGCTGGCTCAGGTCGATGCCTGCCAGCGTCCGGCTGACGCCCGGCACGACAAACCCGTCGTCGCCATGGGTGATATCCCCGAAATACAGGATCGTCAGGTAGACCGCCTGCGCGAACATCAGCGTCACGATCATGAACGACACGCCCGCCGTGCGCAGCGCCAGCGCGCCGACCACCAGCGCCAGCAACGCGCCGGCCCCCGTACCGACCAGCCACGCGGGCAGCGCCGACATGCCGAAATGCAGCCCCATCAGACCCGCGCCATACAGGCCCGCGCCAAAGAACATCGCATGGCCAAGGCTCAGCAGCCCGGTATAGCCAAAGGCGATATTGTACCCGATCGCATAGACCGCCAGCACCATGACCCGCGCCAGCACGCCCTGATGATAGACCGGCAGGACAAAGTTCAGCGCAAACAGCACCGCCACCAGCCCCAGATGCAGCGCGACGACCGCGCCCCAGGTCTTGCCCCTCATCGCTCACGCACCCCGAACAGGCCCTGCGGGCGGAACACCAGCACCAGCGCCACCAGCAGCGTCGCGATGATCTTGGCCAGCGTCGGCGTGAAAAAGACCGAGATGATGCCATCGCTCATCCCGATCAGCACCGCCGCAACGACCGTGCCCGCAAGCGAGCCGAGCCCGCCGATGATCACCACGATAAAGCTCAGCAACAGGGCGTCGCCCCCCATCAGGTAATGCGCCTGCTGGATCGGCACGATCAGCACCCCGGCCAGCGCCGCCAGCGCGGCCCCCGCGCCAAAGACCAGCGCATAGACCCGCTCGACCGGGATGCCGAAGGCCGTCGCCATCTCGCCGTCGGCCTGCGTCGCGCGCATGATCAGCCCGGCGCGGCTGCGCGTCATGAACAGGCGCAGCGCCGCCAGCAGCACCACGGCCGCCACGATCACGAACAGCTTGTAACTCGTCGTCGACAGACCCCAGGGGAAATACAGGCCAATCCCGCCCTCGCCCCACTCGACCCACGGCAGGGCAATGCGGCTGTTGAACGGCGGCGCCACGGGCCGCGCCTCGGGGCCATACCCCATCAGCGCCAACTGCTGGATGATGTACAGCAACCCGATGGTCGCCACGATCGTGCGCTCGGGGTCATAGCTTAGCCGCTTCAGGATCGTCACATCCGCCAGCACCGCCAGCGCGCCGACGATCAGCGGCGCCAGGATCAGGGCCGCGACGAAATTGATCACCGCTCCGCCGCCCAGCACGCTGGTCACCACCCAGGCCATCACCGCGCCCAGCATGTAGAACTCGCCGTGCGCCACGTTGACAACGCGCATGACACCGAAGACGAGGCTCAGCCCCGAGGCCATCAGCGCCAGCACAGCCGCCAGCACCGCGCCCTCCAGGCAGGCGAGCAATAAGTAAGGTCCGAATTCCATTGATCATTCTCCGAGGGCGCTGCCGATCCGTGCCGGGCAGGTGGCGGGTCCCTCAACCGGGCGCGACTGGCCCGCTGGTCTGGACATGTCCTCCCCCTGCCCGGCACGCGGCGTCGGACAGGGGGATCGTTTCAGGCGCGATGGCGTCAGAAACTCATCGTGGTGTAGTCCACTTCGTCCGGGTACAGCGTATCTTCGTAGTCGACCGTTTCGGCCACCACCAGCTTGCCGTCCGTCACCTTGGAAATGTACTGCGGCCCGAACACCTGGTGCGTCTTGCCGTTGAACCGTTTCGCGCCCTGCGGGTGGTCCGGCCCGGCGGGCATGTCGGTCATCGCCTCGACCGCCTCGATCAGCGCCTGGCGGTCATCGGTGGATTTGTAATCCGCCGCTTCCATGCCCGCCTTGATGATGTGCAGCGTTTCCCAGCAGCCGAACATGTGCGCCGCGGTCGACACATCCGCCCCGTCGCTGGTGCTGGCGCCATTCGCGTCGATCCCCACCGCATCGCGGTAGGCTTTGACATAGTCGGGCGCATCGTCCTGCAGGTACCGCGGCATCCCTTCCCAGAAATACGTGCCCTCCAGGAACTCCAACCCGGGCGAGGACAGATCGACCGCCTCCAGCGAATCGATGAAGCCGAAGATCTCGGGGCGCGAGGGTCCGAAGAACTCGCCCATCTCCTTGACAAAGGTCAGCACGGCCGGCCCGACCATGACGTGATAGATCACTTCGGTGTCGCGCGGGATCTTGGGGAAATACTTGGTAAAGCTGGTCTCGGTCGGCGGAATGGCGATCTGCGCCACCACTTCGCCACCCGCTGCCGTGATCGCCGGGGTCAGGTTGTCGCGGTGATCATAGCCGAAACCGTAATCGGGGTAGATCATCGTCACCTTCTTGCCCAGCGTATTGGTCAGAAAGGGGGCCATCGCCGTCACCTGGCTTTTCACGTCCGTGATACCGGGTTGCAGCGTCCAGCGGTTCAGCATCCCCGACGCGACGTGATGCCCCTCGGACACCACGAAATACGGCAGCTTCAGTTCAGCCGCGCGCGGGGCGGCCCCGATCACGACATGGCTGAACAGCGTGCCGAAGGCGATGTCGCACTTGGACTGGCTGGCGAATTTCTCCAGCACCTCGGCGGCGCGTTTCGGGTCGGTGCCGTCATCCTCGGTCACCAGTTCCACCTGGCGGCCATTGATACCGCCCTCTGCGTTGATCTTGGCCAGGGCCGCAACCGAGGTGCGCTCGTACCAGCGGCCATAGGCCGCGCCGATGCCGGTGGCGTGCTTGCCAAAGCCGATGCGGATCGGCTCGGCGCTCTGCGCGCCGGCGTAACGCGACCACAGCGGCATGGTGGCCGCCGCACCTGCGCCCGCGGCCAGGGTCTTCAGCGCCTGGCGGCGCGTCGGCAGGGCTGAACTCGCCCCGGAAAGTCTCTTGCTGGGTGTATCGGTCATGATCAGAACATCCCTGTTGGATATGATTGACGAGGTCTTATTAGGCTGACCCTGCGTCGCAGTCTGTAGGCGCGCAAATGAGCTGTCCAATAATTTATCTGCACCGAAACTCGTTTGTGTGCATTCTTTCTGGTCGCCGCTCAAAGATCGGGCGCCACTCCGCCCCGCATTGCCGCCCGCTGACATTCCGCCCGCCCGAACGTCGCCCCTTGCCCGAACGTCGCCCCGCCCGTGCTACGCCCCGCCCGCGCTACGCCCCGCCCCAACCACAGCCCGCCCGCATCATGCGCCGCGCGGTGATGCCAGCAGCCACAGCCCGAAAAGGGTATAGGCGATCATGAACAGCGCCAGCGGCGCCTGGCTGATCGCCGCGCGCCGGTGGCTGCCGGTCAGCCGCAATGCGGCGGCATGGCTCATCAGGATGGCAATGACATGGCCCAGGACAACGGCCCCCGCCTGCACCATGAACAGCACATGAACCGGGGCGCGCTGGTTCAGGAACCCCGTCGTCACCTCGATCTCCGGCCCGCCGATGTGATCGCTGACTATGTCCGCCAGGTACTGCCCGTTCACCAGCGCCGCCGTCAGGTAATGGGCAATGTGATAGCCAAAGGCGATCGGCAGGATCGCGGGGGCCAGCATCCGAAACCCCAGGGCAAAGCGGCGATCCCCGACCAGCAGCAACCCGGCCTGCACCGCCAGACCATAGGCCGCCACCAGCGCCGCCACCGCCACGCCCAGCCCGACGGCATTCGGCAGAACCACGGCGGACCGCCCGCTGAACTCCAGCGGATTGACCCCGATCCAGCCCAGCCAGGCAAAGGTCTCGTTCAGGCCGTCGAAACTGCCGCAGGCCAGCGTGATCAACATGAAGATCGCCAGCGACACGCCCGGCACCGGGGCGCTCACCCAGCCCCAGCCCGGCAAGCCGGCCTGTATCGCCCCGCCCCGCCGCGCCACCGGCGCAAGCCGCGCATAGGCGCGCATCACGATGCCCACCCCCTCGGCCCGCACCAGCCAGACCGGCCCGAAGATCACGCATCCCGTCAAGGTCAGCACCCAATACCCCAGCACCATCCAGGCCAGCCGGTCCGGATCCGCCGGGGCAATATCCACCAGCAGCACCGCCGCAAAGGCACCATAGCTCAGCACCCCCGGCCAATGACCCAGCCCGCGCGGCCATCGCAAGACCGGGCGCAGTCCGCAGGCCCGCAACAGCGCATAGGGCGCCCGAAACGGGCTGACCCAGCGCCACAGGTCCCCGACGATCCCCTGCGCCGTGACGACGAACAGCCACATCGCCGTCCAGACCAACAGCGGCAGCGCGTTGTGCGTCGGGTCCTGACCGCCGCGCAACCCCTCCACCACCGCCCCCGCCAGCAGCACCGCGCACACGCCCGATGTCAGCAACGACCACCGCGCGCCACCGCACAGTGCGAACAGCCGCCGCGTCGCGAACATCCCCCGCGCCGCCCGTTCCGGCAACAGCAAGATCAGCAGCACCGTCGCCGCCACGCTCGCCGCGCCGCCCCAGACGTAATAGCCCGTCGGCAGCAACAGCACGAAGCCCCCCTCCGAGGTATGCGCCAGCGCACCCGCAGGCCAGACCGCCGCCAGAAACCACCCAAATACCGCCCAGATACCGCCCAGATACCGACGTTCCAGATTCAGCCTTTTCATGCCCACCCCCGCCTAGGTTTCCCGGTGCCGATCATGGCGACGGCCCGAAAGCTAAGCAAACGACAACTTGACGAAGCCGCCTCCGCACGCAACCGATTGACTTCTGTCTGCACATTGGAAAATCATTTGCACACAAACATACCAATCCGGGGAACAGGCACGACATGGCTTCAGGCGAGGATACGATGACAGGGCAGGTGATCGGCGTCGACGTGGGCGGAACCTTCACCGATCTCATACTCATGGACCCGGCCACGGGCGCGGTCCGTCTGGCCAAGGTGCCCTCCACGCTGGATGACCAGTCGCGGGGCGTGATGATGGCCGTGGCCGAAGCCGGGGCCGATTTGCCCGACACCGCCCTGATCGTGCACGGCACCACCACCACGACCAACGCCGTGCTGGAACGCAAGCTCGCCCGCACTGGCATGATCACGACCAAAGGCTTTCGCGACGTCCTGGAGCTGGGCCGCAGAACCCGCCCCCAAGCCTATGGAATGAAAGGGGAATTCACCCCGCTGATCCCCCGCGACCTGCGCCTTGAGGTGCCCGAGCGGATGGACGCCGAGGGCCGTGTCATCACCCCCCTCGACGAAGAGGCCCTGGCCGATGCGGCGCGCAAACTCCTCGCGCTCGGCTGCACCTCGGTGGTCGTGCACTTCCTGCATTCCTATCGCAATCCGGCACACGAGGCGCGCGCGGGCGAGGTGCTGCGCACCCTCTGGCCCAACAGCTACATCACCCTCGGCCACGCCCTTCTGTCGGAAAGCCGCGAATACGAACGCGGCGTGACAGCCGCCGTCAATGCCTCGGTCCAGCCCATCCTAGACCGCTACGTGACCAACCTCGCCGGCTCCCTGGCCCAGGGTGGTTACGCGGGTGAACTGCTGGTGATGAACGGCAACGGCGGCATGGTCTCGGCCTCCCGCGTGGCCGAAGAGGCCGCCCGCACGGTGATGTCCGGCCCCGCCTCCGGCGTCATGGCCGCCGCCTTCACGGGCCGCGCGGCCGGCATCGAAAACCTGCTGACCTACGACATGGGCGGCACCTCCACCGACGTCGCCCTGATCCGAAATGCCCAGTCTCCCGTCTCCAACGAGATCGAGATCGAATACGCCATGCCGATCCACGTTCCCATGGTCGACGTGCGCACCGTGGGCGCAGGCGGCGGCTCCATCGCCCGCGTCAATCCCGCCGGCCTGCTCGAGGTCGGCCCCGAATCCGCCGGCGCCACCCCCGGCCCGATCTGCTACGGGCGCGGCGGCACCGAACCCACCATATCCGACGCCAACCTCCTGCTCGGCCGCCTGGATCCCGCACGGCTGAAGTCCGTCGAAGGCGGCGTCACGCTGGAACAGGTCCGCGCCATCTTCTCGGAAAAACTGGGAAAACCGCTCGGCCTCACCCCGGAAGAGGCTGCCGACGCCGTGATCCGCCTCGCCAACGTCAAGATGGCGGGGGCAATCCGAATGGTCTCCGTTTCGCTCGGGGCCGATCCGCGCGACTTCGCCCTCTTCGCCTTCGGTGGCGCCGGCCCGCTGCATGCCGCAGCCCTGGCGCGCGAACTCGGCGTGCCGCGGGTGCTCGTGCCGGCCCGCCCCGGCATCACCAACGCGCTGGGATGCCTTGTCGCGGACCTGCGCCACGACTTTACGCGCACCCTGGCCACCCCCCTTGATACGCTCGACATGTCCCAGCTCTCCAGCACACTTGCCGCGCAGGCGAGCGAAGGGCGCGCCCTGATCGCCCGCGAAAAGGTCTCCGTCACCGACACCCGCGTCCTGCACTCGGTCGACATGCAGTTCATCGGCCAGACCCACCTGCTGCGCGTCGACCTTCCCGACCCCACACTCACGCGCGAGGCCCTGCAAGCCCGGTTCGAAGATGTCTACTTCAACCGCTTCCGCGTCCGCCTCGACACCATCCGCGCCGCCGTGGTCAATGCCAACACCTCGGTGATCGGTACGCGTCAGGGCCTCGATCCCGCCACGCTGATCCCGGCGCAGGAACGCAAAGCCACGGTGGACGCCGCCTGCCGCGGCAGCCGCAAGGTGCGCTTCTCCGGCCAGGTCCATGACACGCCCCTCTATCAACGCGATCGCCTGCCCGCCGACGCCGCATTCGATGGCCCCGCGATCCTGGAGCAGATGGACACCACCACCCTCATCCCCCCCGGCGACCGCGTCACCACCGATGCCATCGGCAATATCCTGATCGAGATCGGCGCCGCATGACACGATCACGCTCCCTCCACCCCGACGCCGCCCTCGCCTCGCGCCCGCCCCTACGCCCCCGACGCCCCCACCGCGTGCCCGCCCGGCTGCCTCTCCCGCACGCATCCCCCTGCCCGCTCCGAACATCCGACGCAGCTTCTCTCCCTTTTTCAGACCCTCCCCCTGTCCCGGGCCAGCTCCCCTCCGCAGGGCTCCCCTCCCAAGGACGCCCCTTCCAAGGCCAGATCCGTTTCCCTGTTCCAAGTATCCCCGCCGGAGGCATCGCCCCCCGGGGCGATCTCCCCTCTCTCCGCCCAGCCCCCGAGGTCCGCCCATGACGCCCGAACTCGACCCCATAACCCTCTCCGTCATCCAGGCCGGGCTTCAGCAGGTCTGCGACGAGATGGACCTCTCCTTCTCCCGCGCCGCCTTCTCTCCGGTGATTGCCGAAGCGAACGACCGCTCGGATGGCATCTATTCCGCGACCGACGGCGCCCTCATTGCCCAGGGCGCCCAAGGGCTTCCGGTCTTTGTCGGCACCATGCAATATTCCACCCGCGTGCTGATCGAACGTATCCGCGACGGCCTCACCCCCGCACCGACGCCCGGCGACATCTACATCGTCAACGACCCCTACCTTGGCGGCACGCACCTGATGGATGTCCGTTTCGCCAGCCCCTTTTACCGTGACGGCAAGATCTTCTGCTGGCTTTCCAACACGGGCCACTGGCCCGACACCGGCGGCGCCGTTCCCGGCGGCTTCTCCGCCTCCGCCACCTCGGTCGAACAGGAGGGGCTCCGTCTGCCCCCGGTCCGACTGTTCAAACAGGGTGTGCTGGACAGCGAAATCTACCAGGTCATCTGCTCCAACATTCGCGTCGCCGACCAGCGGATCGGGGATGTACAGGCCCAGGCCGCTGCCCTGATGGTCGGCGCCGACCGCCTCTCCGAATTGCTCGACCGCTACGGCGATGCCACTGTCTCGGCGGCGATCGACGAACTGCGCCATCGCGCGGCACGGCAGATGCGCACCTATCTCGCCCAGGTCCCCGAGGGGACGCATACCGCCTCGGCCTGGATCGACAGCGACGGCGTGGTCAATACGCCCCTGGAAATCCGCCTCTCCGTCCACAAGACCGACGCAGGCCTCACCTTCGACTTCACCGGCTCCTCCGCCCCCTGCGCCGGCCCGATGAACTCCGTGCTCGCCACGACGCTCTCCTCGGTCTACCTCGCCATGCGCCACATCTTCCCCGAGGTGCCCATTTCCGCCGGTGCCTTCGAACCCCTCCATGTCACGGGATACGCTGGCACTTTCCTTGACGCGCAATATCCGCGCCCGGTCTCGGGCTGTGCCGCCGAAGTCAGCCAGCGCATCGCCGAAGCTGTCTTCGCAGCGCTCGCCCCGGCACTTCCCGACCGCGTCACGGCCGCCCCCGCCGGAACATCGGGCAACTTTGCCCTCGGCGGGCACGACCCGGAAAAGCAACGCGATTTCGTCATGTACCAACTCTCGGGCGGGGGCTACGGCGGCAATGCCGATCACGACGGACTCTCGAACGGCTGCTCCACCATCGGCATATCCAAGGCACCGCCGGTCGAAATCATGGAGGCGCAATTTCCCGTCCTCTACCACCACTACGCCCTGCACGAAGGCTCTGGCGGCGCGGGCCGGCATCGCGGCGGCTTCGGCCTGGACTACGCGCTGGAACTGCGCCGAGGGGCGGCAACCGCCAGTTTCGTCATGGACCACGGCCGCGGCGGGCCGCTCGGTGCGCTCTCCGGCCGCGACGGCGCCGTGAATCAGGTCAGGGTGATCCGCAACGGTACCCCCCACATCCCCGAACACCTGTCCAAGGAACAGGACATTCCCCTCGCCCCGGGTGATGTGGTTCATGTCAGAACCCCCGGTGGCGGCGGCTACGGCGATCCGCTGACACGCGCTCCCGCCGCGGTCGCCGACGACGTGCGCCTCGGCCGTTACACCCCCGATCAGGCCCGCAGCCTCTTCGGGGTCGCCCTCGCACCGGACGGCACTGCGGACCTGCACGCAACACGCCAGCTGCGCACGCCCTGACCCGTTTCCCTGTTGGAAATATCCTCGGGGGGCAAAGGCCGCCCAGGCGGCCTTTCGGGGGGCAGACAGCCCCCCCCGCCTGTTTCTGACGCAGCGACACGGATGACAGCTGCGAC
This sequence comes from Pseudooceanicola sediminis, assembly GCF_003575965.1. Taxonomy (GTDB): domain Bacteria; phylum Pseudomonadota; class Alphaproteobacteria; order Rhodobacterales; family Rhodobacteraceae; genus Pseudooceanicola; species Pseudooceanicola sediminis. The sequence continues at coordinate 69,541 of NZ_QWJJ01000008.1, forward strand.
CTCCCATGCCACACCTCGGGGCAACAGCACACGCCGCGCGCGGCCGGATTTGGGAGGATCCACATGGCTCTACCACCACACTTGCAAAACCTTCGACTGCCCCTCATCGGCAGCCCGCTCTTCATCATCTCCAACCCGGACCTGGTCATCGCACAGTGCAAGGCGGGCATCGTCGGCAGCTTTCCCGCCCTCAATGCCCGTGAAAGCGACGGCGATCCAATCCAGCTCGACCTCTGGCTGACCCGCATCCGCGAAGAGCTCGACCGCCACAACCAGGCCAATCCCGACACTCCCGCCGCGCCCTACGCAGTCAACCAGATTGTTCACCGCTCGAACCCCAGGATCGAACGCGATATCGAGATCTGCGCCCGCCACGAGGTACCGATCTGGATCACCTCGCTGGGCGCACGTACCGACGTGAACGACGCCGCCCACGCCTCCGGCGGGATCGTCCTGCACGATGTGATCAACAACCGCTTTGCGCACAAGGCGATCGAAAAGGGCGCGGATGGGCTGATCGCAGTCGCGGCCGGTGCCGGTGGTCACGCAGGGGCGTTGTCTCCCTTTGCCCTGGTGCAGGAAATCCGCAGCTGGTTCGACGGCCCGCTGTACCTGTCAGGGGCCATCGCGCGCGGCGACTCCCTGCTGGCAGCCCTCGCCATGGGGGCCGATGGCGGCTACGCCGGTTCCGCCTTCATCGCGACCGAAGAGGCCAACGCCCAGGACGCCTACAAACGCATGATCGTCGACAGCGATGCCTCCGATATCGTCTACTCCGACCTGTTCACCGGTGTCTGGGGCAACTACCTGAAACCCTCGATCGCCGCCGCCGGAATGGACCCCGAAACACTGGAGCGGTCCGACCCGTCGAAGATGGATTTCGGCGGTGCCAAGCCGAAAAGCTGGAAGGAGATCTGGGGGTCCGGCCAGGGCATCGGTGCCGTCGAGGACGTGCTGCCCACGGCAGAGCTGGTTGCACGGCTCGAGCGGGAGTTCCTGGCAGCACAGGATCGCCTGGCCGGACAGCTGGGCTGGCAACGGCGTTGATGATCGCTCATCAGGGATAGCAGATCAGAGGGATCGCCTGGGGCATGCCGGGCGGAGGGGCGCTGCCCCTCTGCCGCCGGGGGCGGCATTCACCCCGGGATATTTCCAACAGGGAAACCTCCGAAAGGGAAGATCGCCGGTGGCGCGGGGACACCGCAGCGGGACCGTTTCGATACCGCCACGATACCGACGTCGGAAAGACAGATCCCTGGCCCCGACGCTTGGCGCAGATTTACATCCCGAGGGGTCGGACGCCTTGACTGGGCATACGGTTCGATCAGCAGCTGGACCGGGTGGTTTAATATCTGATCGTTCGGTTCAGACGGTGTCCCGCAGGTCGAAAGCACGCCCTGATCTGACGGTAAAATGCTTGGGAGCCGCGCGAAAAGGGGCACATTTGCAAGTGCCTGCGCCCTTGATCCCCGAGGCGATCCGGGACGAAAGCGGATTCTCGCCTGCATTTAACTTTATGCAAACAAATCAACCATATAAATGCCCCGTTTTGGCGGCAGGCCGCTATGCCAAAGGGGGGCCTCGCGCCTCTCCGGTGGCCGGGGCCGGCAGGGCATAACCGGAACAAAAGCCCCCGAGGGGCGGTTTATTCTCCAACGCGAAACAGGTCCGGCACCTTTGACACACGCCCGGATCGGCCGCCGAAAGGCGGTGATGCACACGAGAAATGGTTGAGGAAAAAATGGTCAACTGGAATGGCGAAGTCGCCACACGACAACAGATACGTGAGCAGAAGCGACGTGCGGCCCTGCGGGTCGCCTCGCGTCTGTTCAACGAAAAAGGCTATCACGCAACATCGCTTGACGAGATTGCGGATCGTATCGGCGTGACCAAGACCGCGCTGTATTACTACTTCCGCAACAAGGAGGAGTTGCTGTACGATTGTCTCCAGGTCAGCTTTGCCTGTGGTGAGCAGGCACGCGCCGAGGCCGAAGAAATGGACGGCAGCGACTATGAACGGTTCTGCCTCTACTATCGCCGGTTCACGCAGCTGGCGATCGAGCAATCCGGTGCGTTCACGACAACGGCGAATATCCGTGCCTTGCCGCAGAACATGCAGACCGCGTTGCTGGCGCGACGAGATGCGCTGCACGACTACATGCAGGGTCTTCTGGATGGTGCAATGGAGGACGGCAATCTGCGGCGGCTCGACCCGAGGGCTGCAACGGGCTACTTCTTCGGCTCGATCAACTGGATGCTGTCCTGGCATCTGGAGGAAGGCGCCAATGACGGCGAAGGCCATGACCCTGCGGTGTTTTCCGACAAGATACTGGACCAGGCGCTGTATGGGTTGGCCCGGCCGGCAAGTTCATGATGCAACGCATGTTGCAGATACCGCCATCGATGGGCGGCCAGACCCCAAAGAAAAACCAGACCCCAGAGAAAAACCAGACTCCGGAGAAAAACATGACGGGCGCGAAGGCCATCGCGCCCGTTTCGCATTCTGGGGACCTGTTACGCGCAGGGACATGGCGCGCCGCGTGTCAGCGTGCCGCCATCAGAGCGCGACGACATGATTATCCCAGTTGCGCGACGCGCGGTGCAGGGGCGAGAAGGTCTCGCTGTCGGCATGCCAGATGCCGCCCTGCCCATCCGTGGCCATGAACCCGCGGGGCCCGCGCGCAAGGCCACAGATGTCGGCGCGCCTGTGCACGGTGCCCAGGTCGCCCTCGGCGGAAAAGATATGCAGCCGACCGCCCACGGGTGACGTGATTCCCACATGCGCATCATCGCCGGAAAATGCCACGCTGCCCGCGTATCCCTGCATCGCGAGTTGTTCCCCCAGATCGGCCTGTGCCAGTCGGGCCGGGCCAGCGCCCAGCCGGTGCAGCCCCAGCAACGGCACCGCGTCGCTCGGCTCTCCCTGCCACTGCATCGCGAACCCGACCAGCCCATCGTCCCGCGCGGCGATGTGACGGATCGAATTCTTGTGCAGTTCCGGCGGCAGTTCGACCTTGTCGCGCAAGACGCCATCGGGCGTCACATAGGTCAGGCTCGGTTGCATCGTCGGGATGTTCAGCTTGTCGCGACCATGGTCGGGATGCGTTTCAATACCGCCATTCGCAATTACCAGCAGGTCATCCGTTAGTGTCAGAATTTCGTGCGGGCCCAGGCCATGAGATGGGATTTCACCAACGCGCCGATACCCTTCGGAGCGTGACCACAGGCCGATCACACCGTTGACCGTATCGAAGTCGTTTTCCGCAGTGCACAGGATATCGCCGTCGGCCACGAAGGTGCCATGCCCGTAAAAATGCCGACCCTTGGGAGAGTGCAGTTCCTTGATTACCTTGCCGCTGACGCAATCGATCACCAACGCGAAGGTACCCGGCCGGCGGGCAAAGGCAACGGCTTCGGGCGCATGGGGGTGCGCGACCCCCGCGTGGCCCCGCGCCGGCAACCCCACGCGAAACAGATCCGCGCCCTCACCGTCCAATCCGAACAGGGCATAGCCCCCATCGGCTTCTTTCGCGGCCGCCAGGAAACTCGGATTGCCGGCGTCGGCCCAGCTGAGCGAGGGCACGACGGCACTGGCCATCATCGCAGCAAGAAATCCACGTCGTGTTGTCATCCCTCAGTCTCCGTCTGCCGAATTGAACCCCGCAGTCACACCAAGCGCTGCACCGATTTCCCCCTCGACCGCGCGTCGCACCGCTTGGATGCGTTGCTGCACGATCTCGACCTTCAGGCGTCCCGTCGGGTCGCCGACGCCGGCGAAGACCGGATCGTTCAGCTCCCCGGCCTCGGCCAGGGCCGTGTCGAAGGCCGCTTCGGTGACGGGAATCGCAACATCGGCCAATGCGCCGCTGAGATCGCGCAGCGCCTCAAGGGACAGGACGACGTTGCGCAAGGACCGGTCGCTGCGCCGTGCCTCCGCCCGGGCCGGACGGGGTCGATCAAATGTACCAAGCGGGCGACCTATGCGCTGATCGGCGGTGAATTCCAACCCTGCCAGCAGCGCCGTGTAGAGCGCCTGCGTAACCTCGTCGCGGGACAGATAGGTGGTGTTGCCGTCCTGCCCCGCGCTGCGCATCTCGGGGGCCTGTGTCGTGCGCCAATCGGCGTCGATGCCGTCCGCCATGCGCGCCAGATCAACACTGATCGCCTGCACCAGCCGGCAGGTATAGCTGTCAGCGTCGTAATCGGCATATTGCGGATCATAGAGCAGCATTTCCAGCGCGAACAGGCCGCGTGCCGCGACCGAGACGTCGCCGAAATCCTGCGGGTGGTTCACAATCGGGTCCTGATCGGCAATCAGGCCGCCAAGGCTGCGCCCGATAAAACCCTTGGCATCCGGCCAGAAGGCGATGGCGTTGATCCGCCCATTCTTTTCCAGGGGGCCAAAGCGCAGATGCGAAATTTCCATCCAGGCATCGAAGGCGGCGTTATAGGGCGATTGCACCGCGTCAGGCCGACAATCCGCACTGGCCGCATCCGACAACCGGCGGGTCGCATCGGCAAAATCGGCGGTGCCCGGCAGGATATGCAGCTCGATCACCTCGTCCAGCCCGGCATGGGCAGGCAAAGCCGCCCATGTCAGACCGGCGCTCAGACATGCGGCGGACAGAAAACGGGCAGTCAGGGTCGTCGGACGCATCAAAGGCTCTCCAGGTAGGTGACAAGGGCGGCGCGGTCTTCGGGGGGCAGACCGACGACATGATCGCGTGCCGCCTGGGCTTCGCCGCCGTGCCACAGAACGGCCTCCAGCAACGACCGGGCACGACCGTCGTGCAGATAGCTGCTGTTGCCGCTGACCTGCCGTGCCAGACCGATACCCCACAACGGCGCGGTACGCCACTCCTGCCCCGTTGCGCGCCCTTCGGGGCGGTTGTCGGCCAGACCCTCGCCCATGTCGTGCAACAGCAGATCCGTGTAGGGCCAGATCAGCTGAAAGCTCTGCTCGGGCTGGTCCTTCAGCCGCGCGGTCACGAATTTGGGAATGTGGCAGGCCGTGCAATTGGCCTCATAGAACACCTGCTTGCCGCGCAGGACATCCGGCGCGCCAACCTGGCGGCGTTCGGGAACAGCCAGGTTGCGGCTGTAGAAGGTGACCAGTTCCAGGCCTTCGCTGTCGATCTCGGTGCCGCGCGCGTCACCGTCGCCATGCGGTGCGCTGCGGCACGCGGTCTCGGCTTCGGTACAATCCCCCCAAGGATCGCCAAAGATCGGGGTCGAGATACCGATATCGCCGGAAAATGCCGCGGCGGACTGCTCTCGGATCGTCGGGGCACCTGCCTTGTAGCCAAAGCGGCCCAGCAAGGGGCGGTCATGTTCGAACGACCAGACAATCTGCGGCTTGCCGGAAATGCCGTCGCCATCCGCATCGTCTGGGTCGGCATGGGCCAGGATGTCCTGCGCGGGGATCGCCTCAAGCAGGCCCAGTCCGATCATCTGTGGCGCAACCCGTGGGCTCAGCATCGCCCCCGGCGCCAGCGGCCCATAGCCCAGATCGTCGGCGCGCCAGGTCGGCTTGCGCAGGGTTGCGGTCTCGCCGCCCGCCATCTCGACCGGGACCTCCTCCCAGTCGACGCCCAGCTTGTATTCCGCTACCTGGCCCGCAACGCCGAAATCCTGCAATTGACCGCCATACACGGGATCGGGCCGCGTCCGCGCGCCGCCCTGTCCGGCAGAGAGCAGGAACGCCTCGATCTCGCTCATCGGTTCGGTTTCGTCAGCCGGAACCGAGATGCGCAGGAACATCGAAACGGCATCGTCGTCCGGGCCTTCGGGAACATGGCCCCGACCATCCTTGAGGTGGCACCGCTGGCAGGACCGTGCATTGTAAAGCGGACCCAGCCCATCGGAGGCCAATGTCGAAGACGGCGAAGAGACCCAGAGTTTCTTGAACAAACCGTTGCCGACCTTGAAATCCAGCTCCCGTTCGAACGAAATATTGGCCGAGCTTTGCGAAAAAGCGTCCGCGTCAGTGCGCGCGCGCGTGGTCGCGGCGCCACCGGGATTGGTTTCAAATCGTTCAGGCGCGGTGAAATCGGTTGTCGGCGCGACCGCGCCCTCGATCCGCTTCTGTTCTTTCGTGCTGCGCGGAACGGTGTCGAGGAAAGGTGCGGTGATGTCGCGCCCCAGTGCCGGCCCGGATGCCATGCAGACCGCGACGGCAAAGACGGATATGGTGCGGACAAAGGCAACGCGGCCAACAGGGACAAGCTCAGCGAGAACTGGGGCCATGTCAGGGCGGGCATGTCGAATAATCATATTGGCGTATCTCCGGTGCTGCCGGACTGCCACTTGTACCCTAGCAATTCAATCGGAATTATCGCCAACCCGCTGCGGCTTTCTGTCAGGCCACCCTTGCGGCCCGACAGACAAGGCAACCGCGACCTATTCGGCCTGGTCCGCCGACGTGGCGTTGAGCAGGCCGTATTTCTCGGCGCCCAGCGTCTCGAACAGGTCGATCTGCGTTTCAAGATAGTCGATGTGACCCTCTTCATCCGCCATCAGCTCTTCGAACAGGTTCTTGGTGACGTAATCGCCAACCTTTTCGCAATGCTCGCGCGCTTCCTTGTACAGGCTGCGGGCCTCATGCTCGGCCGCCAGATCCGCCTCGAGCGTTTCTTTCAATGTCTGACCGATCCGCAGGCTGTCCAGCTTTTGCAGGTTCGGGTGCCCTTCGAGGAAGATGATTCGCACGACGAGCTTGTCGGCATGGTGCATCTCTTCGATGCTCTCTGCCCGCGACTTCGCTGCGATCTTGCCGTATCCCCAGTCTTCCTGAAGCCGATAGTGCAGCCAGTATTGATTGACCGCCGTCAGCTCGCTCCGCAGCGCTGCGTTGAGGTACTCAATGACCTTTGCGTCGCCTTTCATCCAATGTCTCCTTTCCCGTCGCGCGACGTAGGCCGCGCAGAATTTCCGGTACTTCGAAACTATCGCATTGACGCATGGTGTCCATGAAAACTGGCAGACAGCCGCCACATTCGGCCTTCTTGCCCAAGGCGCGGTACACCTTGCCGGGGGTAATGATGGTGTCGGGATCCGAGGCGCGCATCCAGTCGACCGCGGCGCGAATATCGCGGTCGCTGATCGCCATGCAGTGACATACCATCATGTTTTCGTCCTTCCCGTCATGTCCCGGTCGACGGTTTGCAATACCGCGTCGACCGCTGTGTTCAGGAACCGGGCAACGACACCGCGCCGCCGCCCGGATCGTTTTGTCTTACTGGAAAACCGCGTCGGGGTTATCCAGGCTGTCCGAACCTTCGAACCCGATGTCATCCAGGTTCAGCGCCGAAACGGCGCGTTCGATCCCGCGGGTCTGCTGCACCAGCGCATCCACCGCGCCCATGATCAGCGCCTCGCCCTGCTCATTTCCGCGCGCCAGCATCATGTCGTAGCTGAAGCCACCTTCTGCCGCGACCTTGATCGCCATCAGCTTGAACATCGTCTTGTCGAGATCGGCCTTCAGGGCCGCGTCGACCTCTGGGTCGGCGGCCGCCACCAGATCGGACACCGACGCCCCCGAAACGACGCGACCGTCAACACCGACATATTGCCCGTAGTAGACATTGTGCACGCCAAGCCCGTCATAGAAATGGCTGTTGTAGGTATTGTCCGAGAAGCAATCGTGTTCTTCCTCGGGGTCGTTCAGCAAAACGCCCAGCTTCATCCGCTCGCCCGCCTGCTCGCCGTAGGACAGGCTGCCCATGCCGGTCAGGATGGCCGCCACACCGGCGTCGGGATCGTCCATCAGCGTCTTGCGTGCGTCCCCCGTGTCGCCCCATTGCGCTGCCATGTACTCCAGATCGCTGACCAGCAGATCGGTCGCCGCCTTCAGATAGGCGCCACGACGGTCGCAATTGTCGTTGGTGCAAGCCTCGCCCGTGGCATAATCCGTCCAGGGACGGGCGCCAGCGCCCTTGTCCGTCCCGTTCAGGTCCTGTCCCCACAGCAAGAATTCGATGGCGTGATAGCCGGTTGCGACGTTTGATTCGACACCATCCGCTTCCTGCAACGTATTTTCCAGCAGATCAGGGGTGATCTCGCTCGCGTCCACCTCTTCGCCCGACAGCGTGAAGGTCGGATTGGCCACCACGTTCAGCACGGCATACTGGTTTTCATCCGTCGCCCCGCCGTAGGATCCATCGACATAATCGATCAGCCCCTCGTCCAGCGGCCAGGCGTTCACCTTGCCCTCCCAGTCATCGACGATCGGGTTGCCGAACCGAAACACCTCGGATTGCTGATAAGGCACGCGGGCCTCTTTCCATGCCGCTTTCGCAGCGTCCAGGGTTTCTGCGGACGGGTCCGAAATCAGCGCCTCGACCGCGGCCTGCAACGCCTGGGCGGTGGTCAGGGAATCGCCGTAGGCTGCTGCCGCGATGTCTGCGTAGGTGTCCAGCACGTCTGCCTGGTCGACCGCCTCGTTGGCGGCATAGGCCGGTGTCGTCGCAATAGCGATTGCTGTCGCAGCGGCATAGATCTTGCGTGTCATGGAGGGTCCTTCCGGGTCAGTATTCAGGTCTGGTCGTGCCATCAGTGCAATGTCTCCGACGGCATGGCGGGAAAACGGGGCGCTACCGGGGCAGTGCGAAGCAACTCCAGCCCAAGTGTCTGCGCCAGCGATACGACGATCGGCGCCACATCGGCGCGCACCAGCAGGCAGGCCATCAACATGGCATCCTCGCGGTCGCCGCTGGTCGAAATCGTCACGAGATGCGCCAGCACGGCCTCGTCCGCGCCAACACAGGAACATTTCTGGCCGTGCCGCATCACCGGGCGGCGGACGTGGCGCAGGGTCAGCCCCAGGAACTCATCCAGCCGGTCCAGCAGGCGTGCCGCGCCGCCTTCGCCGTAAAGCGCGGCCAGTTCCGTTGCGAATATTGCCATCTCGTCCGGCCCGTCGCATCGCGCGCGCAGCGCCCCGATCAACAGCACCTCGTGAAAAGGCAGGGCCGCGATCGTCGCGACAGGCTCGGCTCCGCGTTCCGGCTTCACGACAGGACCTCCCGCGACGCTTTGCCGACGCGACCTGCCCGGCAGCGGGCGACGTCGCGCGGCAACGGTGGCTTGATCTGGCAAAGGCCGGGCTGGCAAAACATGGGTCTCTCCCGTGGTCCCGACTTTTCTGACTAAAAAGATCAGCTAAGTCAATCCCGAGTATTTTGGTAACCCATCAATCCGCCCGAACTGCCATATGCTATCGCAAGTTTCACGGGCAAAACATTCTGAGGGAGGGCAGCCCGCGCAAACCTGGTTCGAAGGGCATCGCCAGATTGCCCCGGCGAAATGCAGCAGACCCGGGCGACCAGGCTGTCGCGTCCGGGCAAAAGGTATGCGTCACAGGGAAAGGCAGGCGCCAGCTGAACCGGCACGCTATCGCCTCCCCCTGGCATCACCTGCCCGCGGTGGCAGGCGCGGCTCCCTGCGCTTGCATCGCGATATGCCCGGACCGTTTCCGGGGTGCGGACGATCGCCGTTTCCGCTCAGTCGGCGCGAACGACGGGGGCGCGCACATGGGCCGCCGCACGCACCACCAGCGGATCGCACCCTTGCCCCCCATCGCGGACATGGGCCAGGAACTGCGCCCGCATCCGGGGCGCCCAGAAATCATTCAGATGTTCGGCAATCCGTTCAGGCTGGTCGTCTCCCGGCTGACTGCGAAAGAACGTGGCAATCTGGTTGGCCATCATGACCATTTTCTCAGGCGACATCACTGGCTCCGCTCAAAATCCGTTCCGGGTGGGAAAACAGGTCAAACCCCTGGCCACGGGCAAAGGCGACCAGTGTGATCCCCGCCCCCTTTGCCAGGCGAACGGCATGGGCGGTCGGCGCGGACACCGCGATGATCGCCGGACAGCCCACCATCGCTGCCTTCTGCACCAGTTCGACCGACAACCTGCTGGTCATCACGAAGGCACCTGACGCAGGATCGATCTCTGCCACGATCAGCGCGCCGATCAGCTTGTCCAGCGCGTTGTGCCGGCCGACATCCTCGCGCACCAGAACCAGCCCGGCGCCCGGCTGGACAAAGCCCGCGGCATGAATCGCCCGCGTCCTGTCATGCAGCGGCTGCTGATCGCGCAACGCCGCCACCGCGTCCAGAATCTGCGACCGCGTGAACTCCGGCCCGCCCGGTGCCACATGCGGCAACGCTCGCACCGCCTCGCTCAGCGAATCGATGCCGCACAGACCGCACCCCACCGGCCCTGCCATGGCACGGCGACGGCGCGCCACCGCCTCTGCCCGCTCAGGTGCCAGCCAGAACCGCGCTTCGCTGCCGGTCTCATGCTCCACCAACTCGAAATCGCGGATATCACCCACGCCCTCGACGAACCCCTCTGTCAGCGAGAACCCAAGCGCGAAATCCGACAGATCCTGCGGCGTGCACATCATCACCGCCTGCGTGGAGCCGTCATAGACCAGCGCGACGGGCCACTCCTCGGGCAGCGCCCGGTTGATGCCATGCCCCCCGTCTGCGCCAATCGCGCGCCCCTCAACGCTGATCACCGGCGACGGCATCACTCTGCCGCCGGCAGGATGCGCCGCGCCCGCTCGGCATGGGCGGCATAGCCCTCTTGCCAGTCGGATGGCCCGTTCGACTGGCTGACCTGCACCGCAGTCACCTTGAACTCCGGGCAATTGGTCGCCCAGTCGCTGAAATCGGTGGTGATCACGTTGGCCTGAGTATCCGGGTGGTGGAAGGTGGTATAGACAACGCCCGGGCTGACCCGATCGGTGACCTTTGCGCGCAGGCTGGTTTCGCCAGCGCGCGAGGCAAGGCGCACCCAGTCGCGATCCTTCAGGCCCCGCACCTCGGCGTCGTGCGGGTGGATCTCCAGCACATCCTCGTCATGCCAGGCGACGTTCTCGGTGCGCCGCGTCTGCGCGCCGACGTTGTACTGGCTCAGGATGCGTCCCGTCGTCAGCAGCAGCGGGAAACGAGGCCCGGTCTTTTCATCCGTTGCGACGTATTCAGTGACAATGAACCGCCCCTTGCCACGCACGAACCCGTCCACATGCATCAGGGGCGTGCCATCCGGGTGGGCCTCGTTGCAGGGCCACTGGACGCTGCCTTTCTCCTCCAGCACCTCGTAGGTCACGCCCGCAAAGCTGGGCGTCGTCAACGCAATCTCGGCCATGATCTGCGACGGATGCGTATAGCGCCAGTTCGCGCCCATGGCATTCGCCAGCAGTTGCGTGACCTCCCAATCCTCATAGCCGTTCTTTGGTGCCATCACCCGACGCACCCGATTGATGCGACGCTCGGCATTGGTGAACGTCCCGTCCTTCTCCAGGAAGGACGACCCCGGCAGGAACACATGGGCGTAATTCGCCGTCTCGTTCAGGAATAGGTCATGGACGATGACGCATTCCATCGCCGCCAGCCCCGCCGCGACATGCTTGGTGTCGGGGTCAGACTGAAGAATATCCTCGCCCTGACAATAAAGCCCCTTGAACGTGCCCATCACCGCCGCGTCCAGCATGTTGGGGATGCGCAGACCCGGCTCCGGGTCGATCTCGACGCCCCAGGCCTGCTCGAAAATCGCGCGCACCTCGGCACCCTTCACATGGCGATATCCGGGCAGCTCATGCGGGAACGAGCCCATGTCGCAGGACCCCTGGACGTTGTTCTGCCCGCGCAGCGGGTTCACCCCGACACCCTTGCGCCCGACATTGCCGGTCAGCATCGCCAGATTGGCAATCCCCATGACGGTGGTTGACCCCTGGCTATGCTCCGTCACCCCCAGCCCATAGTAGATCGCGCCATTGCCACCGGTCGCAAAGGCCCGCGCCGCCGCCCGCAGCTCTGCCGCAGGCACCCCGGTCAACATCTCCGTCGCCTCGGGCGAATGCCTCGGGTCGCGGATGAAATCGCTGTAGGCCAGGTATTCCTCCCAGTCGCAGCGCTCGCGGATATACTCCTCCGCCGCCAGACCCTCGGTGACGATCACATGCGCCATCGCGCTGACCACGGCCACATTGGTGCCGGGCCGCAAGGCCAGATGATGCGCCGCGCTGACATGGGCCGAACGCACCAGATCGATCCGCCGCGGGTCGATCACGATCAGCTTTGCCCCCGCCCGCAGCCGCTTCTTCAACCGGCTGGCAAACACCGGATGGCCATCCGTCGGGTTCGCGCCGATGACGACCACGACATCCGTATGCTCGACGCTGTCGAAATCCTGTGTCCCCGCGCTTGTGCCAAAGGTCTGCCCCAGGCCATAGCCGGTCGGAGAATGGCACACCCGCGCGCAGGTGTCGGTGTTGTTGTTGCCAAACACCGCCCGCGTCAGTTTCTGCACCAGATATGTCTCTTCATTGGTGCAGCGGCTCGACGTGATCACGCCGATCGAATTCTTCCCGTACTGCTCTTGCAAACCGCGCATCCTGCGGGCGGCAAAGGACATCGCCTCCTCCCAGCTCACCTCGCGCCAGGGGTCGGTGATCCTGTCGCGGATCATCGGGGACAGGATGCGATCCTGGTGCATCGCGTAACCATAGGCAAAGCGCCCCTTGACACAGCTGTGCCCCCGGTTCGCCTTGCCGTGCTTCCACGGCACCATCCGCACCAGCTGATCACCGCTCAGCTCGGCCTTGAACGAACACCCGACCCCGCAATAGGCACAGGTCGTGATGACCGAGCGTTCCGGGGTGCCGATCTCGATCACGCTCTTTTCCTGCAAGGTCGCCGTCGGACAGGCCTGCACACAGGCCCCGCAACTCACGCAGTCGCTCTCCAGGAAATTCGGCGCCCCGACCGACACACGGCTGTCGAACCCCCGCCCCTCTATGGTCAGCGCGAAGGTCCCCTGCACCTCTTCACAGGCCCGCACACAGCGATTGCACACGATGCACTTCGCCGGATCATAGGTGAAATAGGGATTGCTGTCGTCCTTCGGGATATAGCGCGCATTCGCGTCGCCCCCGCTGCGCACCTCGAAATGGGTCTCGCCCGGCCCATAGCGCACCTCGCGCAGCCCCACCGCGCCGGCCATGTCCTGCAATTCGCAATCGCCATTGGCCGAACAGGTCAGACAGTCCAGCGGGTGATCCGAAATATACAGCTCCATCACCCCGCGCCGGATCTTCTGAACCTTCTCGCTGCGGGTCGTCACCACCATGCCCGCCGCGACCGGCGTGGTGCAAGAGGCCGGCGTCCCCCGCCTCCCCTCGATCTCCACGACGCACAAGCGGCACGACCCAAAGGCCTCCAGGCTATCCGTCGCACACAGCTTTGGCACCTGGATCCCGGCCTCGGACGCGGCCCGCATCACGCTCGTCCCCTCCGGCACCGTCACCTCGATACCATCCACGACCAGCGTCACCGGCGCGCCGCTTTTCGCGGGCGTGCCCCTGTCGGTATCCTCCCCGGGAATGATGAAATCCTTCATGCCTCGGATGCCTTTCTCTGCTCGGCCAGCTCATGCGCCACCAGCGCATTGGCATGCCCATGCCCCAACCCGTGCTCGCTCTTCAGCACCGACACGATCTCCATGTGCTTGCGGTCGAGGTGCTCGCGAATGATCGCCTTCCAATGTTCAATCGGTTGCCCATAGGCCTTCTCGATCGACGGAAAATAAGAGGCCGGTCCCGTCACGCGCTCACCCATCACACCCTCCCCACGCTGGCCCAAGTTTCGTCGGCCCCAGTTTCGTCGGCCCAAGTTTCGTCGGCCCAAGTCGCTTCGGCCCAGGTTTCATCGCGCCCGGCTCGCTCATCTGGCCGAAAATACCCCGGGGGAGTCGCAGCGCCGCTGCGACGGGGGCAGCGCCCCCTGTCCCTGCACCCTCGCCCCTCATTCCGCCGCCTCCCGCACGCCTGCGAAGTCCTCGGGAAAGCCCCGCAACGCCGACAGCACCGGATATGGCGTGAACCCCCCGAGCGCGCAGAGAGAGCCATCCTTCATCACCTCGCACAGGTCGCTCAGCACCGTCACCGCCGCCGCGTCGCCGCCCGCGATGCGGTCGATCGTCTCGACCCCGCGCACCGCGCCGATCCGGCAGGGCGTGCATTTGCCGCAACTCTCCACGGCGCAGAATTCCATCGCGAACCGCGCCATCTTCAGCATGTCGGCGGATTCGTCAAACACCACCAACCCGGCGTGGCCGATCAACCCGCCCTGCCCGTCGAAATCCTCGTACCCGAATGGCGTCTCGAACTTGTCGCGCCCGAAATACGCCCCCAGCGGGCCGCCGATCTGCACCGCCTTCACCGGCCTGCCGCTGGCAGTGCCCCCCGCCACCTCGTCGACCAGCGCGCCCAGAGGCATCCCGAAAGCAGTCTCGAACAGCCCGCCGCGCGCCACGTTGCCCGCGATCTGCACCGGGATCGTCCCCTTCGACCGCCCCAATCCGAAGGCCGCATAGAACGCCGCCCCCTTCTCGAAGATCACCGGCACCGTCGCCAGGGAAATCACGTTGTTCACAACGGTCGGCCGCCCCAGGAAACCTTCCAGCGCCGGCAGCGGCGGCTTCGCCCGCACCACCCCGCGCTTGCCCTCCAGCGAATTCAGCAGGCTGGTTTCCTCGCCACAGACATAGGCTCCGGCGCCACTGCGGATCTCCATGTCGAACGACCGGCCTGATCCGAGCACATCCGCGCCCAGCACCCCGGCGGCACGCGCCAGCGCCACCGCCTCGTTCATCACCGCAATCGCATCGGGGTATTCCGAGCGCAGGTAGACATAGCCCCGGCCCGCCCCGACCCCGAGGCCCGCAATCACCATCCCCTCGATCAGCGTGAAGGGATCGCCTTCCATGATCATCCGGTCGGCGAAGGTGCCGCTGTCGCCCTCATCCGCATTGCAGACGATATATTTCTGCTCCGCCTCGGCCTGGCGCACCGTGTTCCACTTGATCCCCGTGGGAAAACCCGCCCCGCCGCGCCCGCGCAGCCCCGAGGCGGTTACCTCCGCGACGATCTCATCGCCGCTCATCGCCAGGGCCCGTCGCAGCCCCGCCAGGCCGCCATGCGCCTCGTAGTCGCGCAGGCACAGCGGGTCGGTCACGCCGCAGCGCGCAAATGTCAGCCGGGTCTGACGGGCGAAAAACGGGATCTCCTCGGTCAGGCCCAGGCTTTCCGCCGATCCCTCCAGCACCCCGGCGACATCGCCGGGCGCGACCGGCCCATAGGCCATGCGCCCCAGCCCGCGATCCACCTCAACCAGCGGCTCCAGCCAGACCATGCCGCGCGAACCGGTGCGGATGATCTCGGCCTCGACGCCCTGCGCCGCCAGCTCGGCCCGCAAGGCCGCAACGACCCGCTCGGCCCCGACCGCTTTCGCGGCGCTGTCACGCGAAACATAGATCTTCATACCCCCGCCTCCTCCAGAATGGCGATGGCCCCGGGTGCATCGACCCGGCCATGCCCCACGCCATCCAGCATCAGCGCCGGCCCGCAGGCACACAGGCCAAGGCAATAGACCGGCTCGACCGTGATCCTGCCGTCCGGGGTGGTACCGTGCCAGTCCACCCCCAGCTTGCCCAGCAGCGACGCCGCCAGCGCGTCGGATCCGACAGACTGGCAGGCCTCGGCCCGACACAGCTTCAACACATGCCGCCCGGCAGGCGCCTTGCGGAAATCATGGTAAAAGCTGATCACCCCGATCACCTCCGCGACGCTCAGGTTCAGCGCCTCGGCCATCACGCGGGTCGCCGCCTCGGGGATGAAACCGAACCGCGCTTGAAGGTCGTGCAGGATCGGCAGCAACGGCCCCTCAAGGTGCAGATGCGCCTGCACGACGGGCCGGATCTCCTCTTCAGATGGCTGCGGGTGCATGGCGTCCTCCCCTCGCTGGCTAGACCTGCGGTTTGGCGCATGCTCCATCTCCAATCAATATCGAATATCCGTCAAACGATAGACAAAGGCTATTGACCTTCTGCCACGCGCCCCGCTTCGGTCAGCAGGGCCTCGATCACGGGGGTATGCGGCTCCTGGTATGGTGCGATCAGACCGACCGAGGGCCCCGGCTCCCCCGTTTCAACCGGCACCATCACCAGGTCCCGCCCGGCGACCAGAAAGGCGGCCAGGTGGTCCGGCAGCACCGTCACCATGCCCGCCTGTTCGACCTGGGTCGCCAGGACGACGGTCGAATTCGATTCCAACCGCGCCACCGGCGCCAGTCCCGCCTGCATGAAGGCGCGATTGATGATCCGCCGGTTCTGCATGTCGGGCGTCAGCAGGCACAGCGCCTCGTCCGCCAGGTCGCGCCAGGCAATCCTGTCGCGCCGGGCCAGCGCATGTTCAGGGCGGCAGATCACCGCATAGGTTTCGCGATACAGAAAGGCGCGCGACACATGCCCAAGCGGCTCGTTGTCCAGATAGGAAATGCCCGCATCGACATCGAAGTTTTCCAGCATGGTCAGGATATCGGCCGAATTGCGGCTCAGCACCGTGAAATTCACGTTCGGATGCGCCACGCCAAAACCCGACGCCAGCCGCGATGCCCATGTCAGTGCCGTCGGAATAACCGCGATACGCAGATGCCCCGACAGCCCCTCGCGGGAAAATCGCATTTCCTCGCGCAGGCGCCGCGCATCCCCGACGATCTGGCGCGCCCAGACCAGGGTGCGCTGCCCCTCGGGGGTGAGGCCGCCGAAACGCGACCCGCGCAGCACCAGCTTGACCCCCAGCTGTGCCTCAAGTTGCTTGATACCGGTCGACAGTGACGGTTGCGTCACGCCAATGCTTTCAGCCGCGCGGCCAAAGTGCTGCTCGCGCGCCAGGGCTATCAGCATTTCCAGTTTCTGGATCATGCGCCCTGTGTGCCACGCAAAGGCGGCCTTGCCCAGCATCCCCACACATCGGGCGCCCATTTTCCGACATACGGTGACACGGCTTGAACCTGCAAGGCCCAACCCTGCAAAGCCCAGGCGGACAGTGCCCGAGGCCCACACATCGCCGCCCCCCCCTCAGCATCAGCCGGGCACGGCAAAACCGCCGAAATTTTCGGCGGTTTGCTCAGGCCATCCCGACCTGTTGTTTGCCTGACCCCCGGGTGACTCAGCCCGGTGGGCTGCGCCCGATTACCCGGCAGCCGTTTGATCAACACCACACCGCGCCCATTCAAAAAGGCGGGCGCTGACCCGGGCTTACTTGGTCAGAATCAACTTGCCGGCGCGCGTGATGCGCAACGTGTAGATCTGATCGTTCAGAATGATCTGCGCCGTTGTACCCTCTCCGGTCAGCTCATTTGCATCGTGCTGCGGAATGGCTGGAACGGCCACCCGGCTGTCGATTTTCTCGGACATCATCGCATCTTTCCTTCCATTCCCGCCGACGCGGGGGACAAGCCCCGTTTCATCGCCTCTGACCGGGGCGCCCAAAGGCGCACCAGCCGCGAAACCCTGAAACAGCCCCTCGAACTCCCCGGAACCGCAGCAATGCGGCGGGCCATCCTTGCAGGGGTCCGTGTTACATTTCAAATCGGGCCACCGACGGACCTGTCCGCAGCACACCCTCTGCGACAAAAGTTGACTCATATTATCAGGATTGTCAATCCGACTAAATTAGTCAGCTACTCGGATGCGTGACTTTTTTCGCCCCACTGATCCAGCGGTTTTTCATCCTGCTCATCCAAAGGCACAGCCGCCGCGCGAAAGGTGCCGCAGCGCAGGCGGCAGGCCCCGTGAACCGATGCGCCCCCTTACGGCACCGACAGCCCGGGCGGGACCGGCCCCTGCAACCGCCCTCTCAGACCCCCCGGCTCGCCATTGCACCGACCGCAGCCGCCGCCTATCGTATGCCGGACCTGACCGGACGAGGCCCCGATGCACACCCAGACCGCCGGCGAAACGCCCGCCCTTCTCTTTCAGGGGGCGCAGGTCATCCTGCCCGACCGGATGGTGCGCTGTTCCGTACGGACCGAAGGCGACCTGATCACCGGTCTCGACCGGCCCCGCGACGGCGCGCGCGTGATCGACGCCAGCGGCCTGATCCTTGCACCTGCCATGGTCGATATCCACGGCGATGCCTTCGAACGACAACTCATGCCCCGCCCGGAGGTGTTCTTTCCCCTCGACCTGGCGCTGCTGGAAACCGACCGTCAGCTGGCGGGAAATGGCATCGCCACCGCCTATCACGCCTTGACCCTGTCGTGGGAACCGGGCCTGCGCTCGGTCGCCCGTGCCCGGCAGGTCGTCGATCAAATGGCCGCTCTCGCGCCGCGCCTGCGCGTCGACAACCGCCTGCAACTGAGGTGGGAGACGTTCTGTTTCGAGGCCCGCCCGCTGATCGAACAGGCTCTTTCGACGACGCCCCGCCCCGCGCTGGCCTTCAACGACCACACCTCGATGGCCCTGCTGCACCCCGACACGCCCTTGCAGGACCGCCCCTTCGATCACGATCCGGCCTTTCCGGTGACCGACACGACCAGCGCCGCCTTTGCCCAAAAGATCACGGCGCGCGCGCAACGCTCGGGGGTATCGCGCGATGATTACGTCCAGCTGATCACGCGGATCTGGGAACGGCGGCCCGACGTGCCCGCCGCGATCGACGCCATGGCACGGGCGGGGCGCGCCGCCGGGGTGCCGATGCTGTCGCATGACGACACCCAGCTGGAAACCCGCCGGTTCTATCGCGACCGCGGCGCGGCCATCAGCGAATTCCCCATGCGCCGCGCCGTGGCCCGCGCAGCACGCGAGGCGGGTGATTTCATCGTCTTCGGCGCGCCGAACGTGGTGCGCGGCACCAGTCACATCGGGTCGCCCTCGGCCCGCGACATGGTACAGCAGGGCCTGTGCGATATCCTCGCCTCGGATTACTTCTATCCCGCGATGCTGGCAGCCGTGGCCAGGATGCGCGCCGACGGCATCGCCGTCCTGTCGGAGCTGTGGAAGCTGGTCTCGCATAATCCCGCTGTCGCCCTGGGGCTGCACGACCGTGGCCGGATCGCACCCGGCGCGCGCGCCGACCTGGTGTTGCTCGACTGGCCCGAAGGTGGCGCCCCCGCGCCGCTGCTGACATTGTCCGGCGGCAGGATTGCTCATGCGGGGCACAGCTTCGGGCTCTGACACGCCAGCGCGGCCCGAGCCCGGCGGCGCCCCGCGCGTGCGCGTACCCGCGCCTCACCCGCGCGCATCAAACACAGACCCGGACCATTCAACCAAAGCGTGCAAGAAAATGCTTGGCGCTCAGCGGGATTGGCGCAAATGTATCGGCATGGGCGCCACCAGCGCCCGGCATTCATCCCGCGTCGACGCCTTTGCCGAGCTGACAACAAAACGTCATCAAATGGATGCACAAACTCGATACGCGGATCACGGTCTGCTGCGGACCGCAAAAAGCAAAACGCATAACACGGCCAGATAAGCTCAAGGCATTCACAATCAGGGGGACCATCATGACATTCAATCGCAGAACCGCACTGAAAATGACCGCAGGGGCCGTCGCCGCACCTGTCATCCTGCGCGCCCATGATGCGCTCGCCTCCTCGGGCAGCGTCAAGGTGCTTGCCTGGCAGGATTATATCCAGCCCAATATCGTCGAGAAGTTCGAGGCCGATACCGGCATCACCCTCGACCTGACCACCTTCGGGTCCAACGACGAGGCGGAATCGACCGTGCGCGCCAATGGTGGCAAGGGCTTCGATGTCGTCTTCCCCTCGATCACCAATGTCGCCAGCTACTACGATGACTCCGGCGAATGCTATTTCGCCCCCCTTCCGGACGCGGTGAACGTCGACGCGGTGATCCCCGCCTTCGTGCGCGATAGCGCCGCGCTCGGTGGTGTGCAGAACGGCGAACAGGTCGTGCTGCCCTTCGACTGGGGCACCGAGGGGATCACCCTGAACCGGGACCAGCTCGACATTTCGGATGCCGACCTGTCCTATGGCGACATGTTCGGCCCCACCACCGTGGGCAAGGCCGCCTTTCGGCAGAAATCGGCCCTTATCGGCGTCGGCCTCTATCTCGACGCGACGGGCGAGGTTGCCTCGAACCGGATGCTCGATGTCTACAAGTCAGAAGAGGACGCGCGCCGCGTGTTCGGCGAAGTCGTCAAATGGATGGTCGCCCGCAAGGACCATTTCGGCGCCTTCTGGAACAACGCGACCGAGGCGACCGCCGCCTTCAAGGACGCGGGCTGCATCATCGGCCAGACCTGGGACACGACGGGGCTGCTGCTGAACCGCGAAAACCCCAGCTATGTCTACCGCGCCCCGAAAGAGGGCATCATCACCTGGCTCGACAGTTTCGGCATCCTGCGCGGGGCAGAGAACACCGAACAGGCCGTCGCCTTCATGAACTTCATGCTCACCCCCGAGGTCGGCGGCATGTTCGCCAACAACACCGGCTACAATTCGGCCGTGCAGGGCGCCGCGGATTTCGCGACGGATGAATTCAAGGCACAGTTCAACGCCGTCTACACCGCCGAGGTTCTCAGCAACATGTGGTGGTGGCAGTCCGATACGCCCTTCTACGGCCCCGTCGTCAACGAGATGGTCGAGATCGTCACCAACGCCTGACGCGACACGGCGGCCCATGACTGCGCGCGGTGCGTTGGAACGTCCGTCGGTCTGACAGAACCGGCCTCACGCACGGGACACCGACACCGACGACGGCGCGGCACGGCGCGCGGGCAGGCAGCCAATTCGACATCACCGGGGCGGTCACGCAGCCGCCCCGGTTGCCCAGCGGCGAAACCGTCCTGCCGCCACTCGGCTCCCCACCGTTAGCCCCCGGCACGGCCACCACAAAACCAAAGTGCCACCCCGTAATTTTGTACCCTGCAATTTCGACCCTGCCAGGCACCGCATCGGAAAAGACCCGCAGATGCTTTGCCCGCAGGACGATCCTCAAAAAAGGAACGCCAGTGGCACGTGATCTGGAAATGCGCGGTCGTGACGTGCAGCTCGAAGGGGTATCGATCACCTACCCCAACGGCTATACCGCCGTGCACCCGACCGATCTGCACGTGCGCGCCGGCGAATTCTTCTCCATTCTCGGCCCCTCGGGCTGTGGCAAGACGACGATCCTGCGCGCGGTGTCCGGGTTTGTCGCCCCCAGCGCCGGGCGCATCCTGATCGGCGGCGCGGACCAGCGGGGGATCGGCCCGAACGCCCGCCCGACGGCCCTGATCTTTCAGAACCTCGCGCTGTTCCCCCTGATGCCGGTCTGGGAAAACGTCGCCTTCGGTCTCGAGGCGCGTGGAATGCCCCGGCGCAAGCGCCGTGACCAGGCCCAGAGCCTGCTGGATCTGGTCGCCCTGGGCGATCAGGGCGACAAGCTGCCGTCGGACCTGTCGGGCGGCCAGCGCCAGCGTGTCGCCATCGCCCGTGCCCTGGCGGTCGAACCGGCGGTTCTGCTGCTGGATGAACCGCTCTCGGCGCTCGACCTCAAGCTGCGCCAGCACATGCGCACCGAATTGCGCGACATCCAGAAAAAGACCGGCGTGACCTTCATCTACATCACCCATGACCAGGGCGAGGCGCTGACCATGTCCGACCGCATCGCGGTGATGAATGCCGGTGTGATCGAACAGACCGGCACCGGGGACGAGATCTATTCGCGCCCGGTCTCGGCTTTCGTGGCCTCCTTCGTGGGCGAAGGAAACACCTTTCACGGGCGCATCACCCGGACCGGAGACGGGATGGCGCGCATCGATACGCCCGCGGGGGCGCTGCTGGGGCGGAACCCGGCGGGCCTGCCGGTCGGCACGCCGGCGATCCTGTTCGTGCGGCCCGAACGCATGGCCTTCGGGGATTTGCCCAATGCCTTCGACGTCACCCTGCTGCGTCGCGACCTCGAAGGCGCGTTCGTCAATTTCACCTTTCGCACTGCCGATGGGCGGCCCATCGCGTTGCACCAGTCCAATCTCGGCCAGGCCGATGACGCCGGGCAAACCGCCCGCATCGGTTTTGCCCCCGATGCGGCCCTGATCCTGCCCGAAGGCCCGATGGCCCGCACCGGCCAGGAGCTGGCCTCGCAATGACGGGCATGTTGCGCGGATACGGTGTCGGCCTGACCGCGCTGTTCCTTGTCGCCGCGCTGGCCTGGGCGCTGGTGCTGATCATCCTGCCCCAGCTGACGATGCTGGAACGCGCCGTGACCCAACCGAAACGCGCGCTCGATTCCTCCATCGCGATGCAGATGTCGCGCGACGCACGCAGTTGCGCCGCGCTTCTGGCGATGCAGGGGACAAAACCCGATGCAGCCCCCACTGCTGGACCCGGTGCAATATCAGGTGCAACATCCAGTGACCTCGCGGTGCCCGCCATCGGTGGAATGCTCAGCGTCCCCGCGATCGGCACCACGGCCCCGACGGCATCGACACCGCCGGTCCGCCCCTACATCCTGCAATGTGATCGCGCCGACACCCACTGGCGCCTGCGCCGAGACGACGAGGCGCCGCCGGTCTACCTCGACACCGAATACGGCATCGAAACCCTCCGGGTCGACGCGACGGCCCCGCTCCCGGCACAAATCGACATGGCCCGCCAGATCAGCGCCCTGACCCAGGCCCTGGCCACCCGCCTGCAAGCGCAAGAGGCAAGGGCCTTCCCCTACACCATGGACAATTTCCAGGCCCTCGCCGCGCCGCGCCTGATCCCGATCCCCCCGGATCGGCAGCAGGCCGAGGATGCGCGCCTGTCCAACCGCCTGATGACCCTGATCGGCCTGCGCTTCGAACGCGACGGGCAAACCTACGAACGCCTCGCCCTGGTGACGCTGACGCGCACGCTGTGGTTCGCCATGCTGGCAACCGCGCTGGCGCTGCTGCTGTGCTATCCCATCGCCTACAAGGTCGCCCTCGCCACGCCACCGGACAAGGCAGTGTGGCTGTTCCTCGGCCTGGTCATCCCCTATGCCATCGTCGAGCTGATGCGGATCTACGCCTGGACCACCATCATCGACAACCAGGGCCTGATCAATGGCCTGCTCCGGGCCGCGCACCTCGTGTCGGAACCGATCCAGTTCAACCGCTTTCCCGGCACCGTCTTCGTGGTCATCGTCTATACCTACGTGCTGTTCATGGTCTTCCCGATCTACAACGTCATGACAACGCTGGACCGCAACCAGATCGACGCCGCCCGTGACCTCGGCGCCTCGCCGCTTCGGCTGCATTGGCGGGTCATCGCTCCGCATGCGAAACCGGGCATCGCCGTCGGCTGCATCGCCACCTTCATGCTCAGCGCCGGGGCCTTCTCGGTACCGCGTATCATTTCACGCGGATTGCAGGCCGAATGGTTCAGCCAGACGATCTACAACAAGTTCTTCGAAAGCGCGAATGCCAACGTCGGCGCCGCCTATTCCTTTGGCTATACCCTGATCTGCGTGCTGCTCGTGGCCCTCTTCATGTGGCTGATGCGCACCCGCCTGAAAGACTTTGCGAGGGCGCAATGACACTTTCACTTTCCCCAACCCCGTCACCCGCACCGCCACCGGTCGCAGTCCTCGCCCCACCGCCCCCCCGATCCGCCTCCACTGGCCTTCCGCAGCCAGCGGCGCGCGCCCCCACGCCCGCAGCAACACCGCCGACGACGCCCGCACTCATGCCCGTACCCACTTCCCCAGCCCGCCCCGGCCCCAAAGGCGGACCCGCACAATGACCTCCACCCGCTTGCTCACCACCTATACCTGGGCCTTCCTGATCTTCATGTTCGCGCCGCTGGTGCTGATGGTGATCTCGTCCTTCAACGACGCCTCGCCCCCCACCGTCACCGAATGGCACGGGCTGACCGGAAAATGGTACGCCTTCTTCTGGTGGCCCGACGACGCCCTGCGCGCCGATCCGGTGCTGCGCGCCCTCGATCGCGACCGCCTTGTCGGCTGCATGGGCAATTCGCTGCGCGTGGCTGGCATCGTGGTGCCGCTGTCGCTCCTGCTCGGCCTGGCCGGCGCGGTCCTGCTGACCCGCTGGCGCACCCGCGCGCAGGGCCTGCTGTGGTGGGTGCTACTGTCGCCGATGCTGGCGCCCGGCATCGTGCTCGGCCTCTCCGCGCTGGTCTTCTGGGGGCGGATCGGCGTCAGCGCGGGCCTGTTCACCGTCGTCATGGCACAGACCACCTTCATCGCGGGCTATCCGATGCTGATCCTGATGGCGCGCCTGCAACGCCAGCCGGTCGAACTCGAGGAAGCGGCCCTCGATCTCGGCGCCTCTCCCTTGCGCGTCTTTCGCCGCCTGACGCTGCCCTACCTCGCCCCGGCCCTGATCTCTGCCGGTGTCATCGCCTTCATGGCCAGCGTCGAAAATTACAACACCACCATGTTCGCCAAGGGCGGCGCCTGCACCCTGGCCACGGAAATCGGCGCCATGGGACGCAACCCCAACGGACACCCGCCAGTGATCAACGCCATCGGCACGGTGATCATCGCCATCACGGTCCTGGCCGCCCTGGCCCATACCTTCCTGTTGTCGCGCGAAAAGAAAGCGGCATAAAGAGGGCATGAGCACGCCAGACATCCCCCCCGCGCCCCGGATCATCGCCCGCTGCCACCCCGCGCTGGCGGCGCTGCTGCCCGAACCGCAGACCGCCCGCGCCGCCCTGCCCGACTGGCTGCGCACCATGCCCGCGCAAACCCCGGCAGATACGCTGAACGGCGACCCGGTGCGCACGCTGAAACACTGCCCCCCCTTCCTCGACGCCCTCTCGCTCGGCCTGATGATGCCCCTGGCCACCGACCTGCACTTCGACAGGGGCGCCGTCAGCTGGGACTGGGATCCGCCCGTCCTGCCCGACACGGCCCTCTCACGCGCGCCCATCGCGCTGCACCTGCCCGAACAGGCAAAGGGCGCCCCCTACCCGCTCGCCGTCAACTCCATCCTCAAGTTCATCAACTTCTGGACGCTGGAAACCCCGCCGGGCACATCCCTGCTCTTCACCCACCCCCTCAACCGCGAAGACCTGCCCTTCCGAACCCTCTCGGGCGTCGTCGACTGCGACCTCTTCCGCGATGGCTACGTGCATTTCCCCGCCCTCTGGCTGGATCGCGACTTCACCGGCACCCTGCCCGCCGGAACCCCGATCGCCCAGGTCATCGCCCTGCCGCGCGGCACCTCGCCCGATCTGGAGGTCACCGTGATGACCGACACCCAGATCGCCGCCAACCGCCGCCTGCAAGACGACCTCGCCACCACGCCGGGAACCTACCGCAAACGGTTCCGCCACTGAGCGACCCCGGCTCTTTCATCTGGCCCGAAATACCCCGGGGGGCCGCAGGCGGGGGCAGCGCCCCCTCCCCCCCTCACCCGCCTCCCGCCCGCCTCCCGGCACGCGCGACAGGGCCGGCACTCTCCACATCCTGATCAGAACATGGTGACGGCCCCGATCAGCGCCCCCCCCCCGGACATGCGGTCATTGTTTGATTATCTCGGCACTTGGCAAGGGACGCCGGGGGCAAGCCGTCCTGCCCCCTCGCGAACCGGGCAGCGCCCCTCCCGCGCTCACAAATCCAGCGGCAGACACCCCTTCGACGCCCGCGTCAGCGCGCGCAGCGCCGCCGCCCGCTCGCCCCGCCCATCCCTGCGCCACAAATCCCTCCGCAGGGCTTCGGCCTCCGGCAGGCGCAGCTCCGCCGCCGCGCGATACAGCATCCCGTCGACCTCGACGTCCCGCCCCGCCAGGGGCTGCAGGACCGCGCGCAGCTCTTCGTAGCGCCCCAGCCTCAGCACGATCCGCCCAAGGTTGATCCGCGCATCCGAATCCCCCGGCGTCAGTCCCAGCACCCTGCCAAAGGCCGCGCCCGCCGCGTCCAGGTCGCCCAGTTCCAGCTCGACCCGCCCCAGCTCGAACCAGGCCTTCGCATGGCCCTTGTCACGCGCCAATGCCCGCCGCAGCCAGGTGCGCGCCGGTCCCCACTTGCCCTGCTCCATCATCACCCGGCCCAGGTTGTACAGCACTGCGGCCGGCGGCTTGCCCTTGTGCGCCGCGCGCATCAGCAACCGCTCGGCCAGCGGCCAGTCACCATGCGCCAGCGCGCCGGTCAGGGGATCCCTCTCTGCCATGGCAAACTCTTGCGTCGCCCCCTTGCGGAATTCAAGCCTGTCATGAAACCATTGCCCAGGTACCCTAGGCAGCACTTCAACCGCCGCCGCCCTCCGGAGATTTCCCATGCGCCTGTCCGCCTTCGCCCGCCCCGGCCAGTTCTACCGTGGCAACCTGCACACCCACTCCACCCTCTCCGACGGCGTCCTGCCCCCCGAAGAGGTCTGCCGCCGCTACCGCGCCGAAGGCTACGATTTCATCGCCCTCACCGATCACTTCGTCGGCCGCTTCGGCTATCCCATCGCCGACACGCTGCCGTTTCGCTCCGAAGGCTTCACCACGATCCTCGGCGCCGAACTGCATTCCGGTGCCATGCAAAACGGCGAACTCTGGCATATCCTCGCGGTCGGCCTGCCTGCGGATTTCGCCCCCTCCAACACCCCGGACTTCACGCCCGTCGCGGATCAGGAAACCGGCGCGCAGATCGCCGAACGCGCCCGCGCCGCCGGGGCTTTCGTCGCGATCGCCCATCCGCAATGGTCCGGCCTGACCCTCTCTGACGCCCGCAGCATCACCGCCGCCCATGCGGTCGAGATCTACAACCACGGCTGCGCCATGGGCTGCGACCGCGGTGACGGCTTCTCCATCGCCGACCTGCTGCTGTCCGAGGGGCGCGACCTGTCCCTGATCGCCACCGATGACGCGCATTTCTACGAACCCGACCATTTCGGCGGCTGGGTCATGGTCAAGGCCGAAGCCAACGACCCCGACGCGCTGCTCTCCGCCCTCAAGGCGGGCGATTTCTACGCCTCCCAAGGCCCCGAACTGCGCGATGTCACGATCTCCGAAACCGAGGTCACGGTCGAAAGTTCTGCCGTCTCCGCTGTCATCGTTCAGGGAAAAGGCTCGGCGTCGGTCGCCGTCCACGGCCACTCGATGACCCG
Organism: Pseudooceanicola sediminis; assembly: GCF_003575965.1. GTDB lineage: Bacteria > Pseudomonadota > Alphaproteobacteria > Rhodobacterales > Rhodobacteraceae > Pseudooceanicola > Pseudooceanicola sediminis. The sequence continues at coordinate 96,424 of NZ_QWJJ01000008.1, forward strand.
CGCCAGCGTGCCCCTCACCCGCTTTGCCACCTCGCCGTGGATCCGCGTGACGGTCATGGACCGCGCCGGCAAGAAAGCCTGGTCCAACCCCGTCAAGCGGCCGTAGGGCGGGGTTCACCCCGCCGCCCCCGCCCCCGACACCGCCCCCGACGCCGCCCCATATCGCGCCCCTTCCCAACCGCCCCCGCGCGGCCTACCCTTCTGCGGCAGGAGGACCCCGCCATGATCCAAGCGCAAAGCCACCTCGCCACCCACGACGTCACCAACCAGCCCGGCCCGCGCGGCGATGTCGACCTCTGGCAGACCGACCTGCCGCTGCGCGAAGCGATCTCGCGCGAAGGCGGCGACCCGACCGCCCTCGCGCCCTACGGCGCGCAGATGGGCGCGGCGGACACGCGCGAAGACGGTGCCCTCGCCAACCGGCACACGCCGGAGATGCACCTGTTCGATCGGGCCGGGCGGCGCCTGGACGAGGTCCGCTTCCACCCCAGCTACCACGCCCTGATGCGCAAAAGCACCGCCGCCGGCTACAGCGCCATCGCCTGGGACACGGGCGCGACAGGCGGCCATGTCACCCACGCCGCGATGGTCTACCTCGCCTCGCAGGCCGAACCCGGCCACTGCTGCCCCCTGACGATGAGCTATGCCGCCACCCCCGCGCTCGCCGCCAGCCCCGATCTCGCCGCGCTCTGGCTCCCCAGACTGCACGCCCGCCGCTACGATCCCTCGATCCGGCCCGTGGCGCAAAAGGACGGCGCGACCCTCGGCATGGCAATGACGGAAAAGCAGGGCGGCTCGGACGTGCGCACCAACACGACGACCGCCACCCGTGATGGCAATCACTACCGCCTGACCGGGCACAAATGGTTCTGCTCCGCCCCGATGTCCGACGGCTTCCTGACCCTCGCACAGGCCCCCGACGGCCTCACCTGCTTCCTCGTGCCCCGCTGGCTCGACGGGGCGCGCAACACGATCCGCCTCCAGCGCCTCAAGGACAAGCTCGGCAACCGCTCCAACGCCTCCTCGGAAATCGAATTCGACAACACCTTCGCCCAGCGGCTGGGGGACGAAGGGCGCGGCGTGCAGACCATCATCCAGATGGTGCACCACACCCGCCTCGATACCGCGATGGCCCCCGCCGGCCTGATGCGCGCTGCCCTGGCCGAGGCGCACCACTGGGCCCGCCACCGCACTGCCTTCCAGAAACGCCTGATCGACCAGCCCCTGATGCGCGCCGTCCTCGCCGACCTCGCGCTTGAGGTCGAAGCCGCCCTTGCCCTCGGCCTGCGCACCGCCCGCGCCTTCGACGGCACGACCGAACAGGACCGCGCCTTTGCCCGCCTCGGCGTGGCGCTGGCCAAGTTCCACAACAACAAACGCGCGCCCCTCGTGACGTACGAGGCGATGGAGGCGCTCGGCGGCATGGGCTATGTCGAAGACACGCCGATGCCGCTGCTCTACCGCGAAGCGCCGCTGAACGGCATCTGGGAAGGCTCCGGCAACGTGATCTGCCTCGACATCCTGCGCACGCTGGCGCGCGACCCGCTGGCGGCCGAAACGCTGCGCGCCGAACTCACCGCCGCAACAGGCGCCAACCGCCACTTCGACGCCGCCCTCGCGGCGCACGCTGCCCGCTGGCCCGCCCTCCCCCCCGAGGCCGAGGCCCGCTGGTTCGCCGAACGCACCGCGCTGCTGCTGCAAGCCTCGCTGCTGATCCGCCACGCGCCCGCCGCGGTTTCCGACGCCTTCACCGCCACCCGCCTCGCGGGCGAGGCCGGCCGCATCACCGGCGCGATACCGGATGGCGACGTCACCGCCCTGCTCGCCCGCATCGCCCCCTGAAACGCGCCCCCTCTCACGCCTCCTGACGCCTCCTGGCGCGCCACCCGCCCGTCTCGCGCCCGGCACGACCCCCGCCGGGCATTTGCTTCGGAGCCGCCTTCGCCTGATCCCGAAGAGTCGGGGCGCGCGCCGCCCTGCAAGCAAAATTGCGGAGGGTCCACGGCACGTGGAAACCGCCATTTTACTTGCAGGGCGGTGCGGGTTCCGACACGCAAGGATCCGGCGAAGGCGGCGGACAAGCATTTGCTTTGGTGAGCCCGAAGCCGTCCCACCCCATCCGCCCCCCAACGCTGTCCGCATATCCCCCCCGCATATCGACCCTGCCCGGTCATCGCCCCCGCCCGGTCATCGGCCCCCGTCAAAGGCCCCGCCCCGTCAAAGGCCCCCCCGTCATCGGCCCCGCCCGCAAACCGGCCCTGTCGGCCTATCGCTCCCGCCCGCTCATCCTCCTCTCGCTCTCATCCCGCACACTCTTCCGCCTCCCTGGCGCAGCCCGTCCGCCACCACGCCACCGCATGCTGACCGCCGCGCCCGTCTGCCTCGCCCGTCTGCCCCGCCCGTCTGCCTCGCCCGTCTGCCTCGCTCGTCGCCCACCAGGCCCGGAAAAAACACCGCCCGGATACCGCACAGACACCGTTCAAATACCGACGTCGAAATTTCGCTATTTCAATCACTTAACGCAAAGACGCGCCCGGCAATGCCGAACGCGCCCCCAAACCCCTCAAAAGGGCGGTCGTCAGATCTTGCCGATCGAGAAGAACATCGTCTCGCCCGAGTGGTCATCGACCCCGTCATTGTCGGTCGAGACATAGGCGGTCCCGTCCTCCATGATCGCCAGCCCCTCGACCTTGTCGAGGACAAAGCCCCCGGTCGCGGTCAGGTCGGGGATCAGGTCGCGCACCTCCTGCTTGGACACGACAGGCAACTCTTCCCCCAGCGGCGCCGGAACCATTTCAGAGGCCGGGATGCGGTAGATCTTCTTGATCTTCGCCGCTTCACCGATCTGGTTGTCACGCTCGATGACATAGACAAAGTCACCATGCGCGACGATTTCGGACATGCCCACCCAGCCGGTGTCAGGCGCGGCCTTCTCATAGGCCACAGCGCCCCAGATCTTTTTCTCGGGGTTGTAAGCCACCAGTTTCACGTGGTTTTTCGCGTCGTCAGCCCATTCGCGCTGCACCACCATCCACAGCGTATCGCCAATCCGGGTCACCCCTTCAAAGCCAAACCGGGTCTGACCGGCCAACAGCGTCTCGGGCAGCATGACGTCCTCGATGATCGCGCCGGTTGCATCGGCATGGTACAGCGCATGGGCCACACCCTTGTCCGCATTGCCCTCGGACGCCAGCCAGAAGCCGCCCTGACCATCCAGCGTGATGCCTTCCAGGTCCAGACCTTCGGCCGCCGCGCCATCGCGGGTCACGCGGATCACCTGGTCGATTTTCGCAGGCTTTTCAGTGGGATCGATGCGCACGATGGTCGGTTGCGCGCTGTAGAAACTGTCGCTGACCGCCCAGATATGATCGCCATCGGCCACCATGCCCGAATTCGCGCCCCAGCCCACCGGCTTGCCGTCTTCCAGCAGCCCGGCAGACGTCAGCATCGGATAGCTTGCCGGTCCTTCGGCATATTCATAGATCATGACATGCGCACGCACGCCACCATCCTCGGTCAGGTCTGATTCATTGGCCGAGATCAGAAGGTTACGCGACGGGATCGCGATATACCCCTCGGGGGCGATACCCGACGGCAGCAGCTGTTTCAGCACGGGATTGGCGATGTCGCTGACGTCGTAGACACCGACGACCGAGGCCCGCTCGGCACCGACAAAGACCATTCGAGTCCCCTCGAAGGTACCGACCTCGATGGACTCCGGCTCCACGCCCTTCTTGCCCGAACGCTTGTCCGGGTAATGCCCGATTTCCGCGATCGCATATTCGAAGGATGTGCCGCTGTCATAGACCAGATCGCCGGTCTTGGAAAAGATCGACCAGCCGCGCGTGCCGCCGTCCATGTCGCCTTCATTGGCCATCGCGAAATGGTCGTCGTCGATCCAACCGATCGCATCCGGTTCGCGTGGTACGTCCTTGATGCTGCCGTTAAAGGTGATCGCGCCATCCTTTTCGGTGTCCACCCCATCCAGCGAAACCCGCCCCGCCGAAAAGTTCGACAGGATCTCACCGTCCTTGGAAACCACGACGATATGATTGTTTTCCTGAAGCGTGACAACGGTTTCGCCAAGCGAGTTGATGTCCACGAACTCCGGTTCGGGATCTTCGGGCGCGATCTCGGCCAGGCCGGTCATCGCAACGTGCTTGATGCTGGCGCAATCTGCCGTGGCGTCCGCCACACCCAGGATCACCAGGTCACCCGCAGGCATCTGGCCCACACGACCATCCCCCAGCTCCTCGTCCCGCTCGTTTTCGATCGCGACGGAAATAAAGCTGCCATCCGCGGATACGGCCACGCTGTCGGGCTGACCGCCCAGATCGCAGGTTGCGGTGATTTCCTTGCTGGCGATATCGACCGTGACCAGTTTGCCCGACGGTTTCGTATAGCTCTCCGAGGTGTTTACCCCGACATAGGCCGTTTGACCGATGATGCCGACGCTGGTGGGCTCGCCACCCATGTCGATATTGCCCAGCGGCTTGGGTGCGCGCGGATCGGTGATGTCGATCAACCCGACGACACCCAGCGGGCTGTCGGTATAAACCAGCGTCATCCCGTCTTCGGTGGCATAGATGATTTCAGCCGAGGTTTCACGGCTCGTATCTTCGCCCTCGGCCATGTTCAAGGGCGTGGCAAAGTTGGCAATGCGGTTGAAATTCATCTCGGCGCTCGCCATTCCGGCGTGCAGAGCCAGAAGCGATGTCAGCGCAGTGGCGCGAATGATCATGATGTCCCCCATGTGGATCGATGGAGGACAGGTGCCGAAAAGATGTAACGTCATCATGACGTTAAAGACACCCTTTTGCGACAAGACACCGCCCCTTTGCCGGTCCGTCGCCGGTCCGTCGCTGGCCCCGTACCTAGACGGACTCCTGCGTTGCCGCCTCGCCCAGCAGGATACCCTCGGCGTTCAGATCCGCCATCACGCCCATCAGTTTTGACAGCGTACGATACAACGTGCGCCGCTCGGTCGCGGACAGTTTCTGAAGCAGGAATTTCTGGCGGGCACGTCCCACGCGGATCACTTCGCGGCCGACCTCCTGGCCTTCTTCCGTCAGCTCGAAAATGGCGCGCCGGGCATCCTTGGGATCGTCGCCCTTGCAGATATACCCGCGATCCGCCAGTGCGGCCGCGGCGCGGCTGATCTGCGCGCCATCCAGCAACAGGGTTTCGCAGATTTCGCCATAGGATTGCGGGCCGCTGTTGACCAGACGCGCCAGCACCCGCCCCTCGGCCAGGGTCAGCCCGAAATGGCGCGAGAAGTATTTGGAAATATTGCGATTGAATTCACCCGACAACATCCCGATCCTGTAGGTCAGGTAGTCCTCGTGCGGCATCTCGTCATAACTGGCCTCCGCCGTCGTATCGTCGAGGAAGGCGGGCATTTGCCAATAAGGTTGGCTCTTGGGCGGCATCTGGGTCTTTTCCTTTGAACGGAACTGCCCAAGGCTATGGCGAAGTCATTGACATGTCAAACAATCTTGACAGCCGACCGGCCTCGCTTTGCTGACTACGCCAGCTTGGCGGGCACTCTCGCTTCGGCCAAGGGGGGCCGGTGGCATATGGGCATTTTGAGCGCCTGTTTGGCCTAACCCTCGACCGGATTCAAGCGGCATGACCCTATGTCGCAGACACAGGCGAAAGACCGGTTGGCCGACAGGCGCCCATCAAGCACGCAGGCGCGCCAGCACGGGCAGTCGCAGCGCGGCAATCGCGGGCAGCAGGGCAAGCACCATCGCGACCAGAACAAACCCCGCCACGAGATGCAGCTCGGCCCAACCGAAAGTCGCGGGAACGGCGATCCCGGTGCGCGCTGACAGGATCCGGCTCAGGCCCCAGGTCGCCAAAATCCCGCCGCCCAGCCCGACCAGGGCCCCTGCCCCGAGCAATACGCTGGAAAACAGCCAGACCACCGCCATCAGGTAGCGCCCCGGGGCACCAAGCGCGCGCAAAACCGCAAGGTGCCGCGCGAACAGCCGGGTCAGGATGAACAGTCCCACCAGAACACTGGCCGCCACCAGCGCCTGCGACACAAGCGCCATTACCGACATCGCGGCCCGCAGATCGCCCATGATCGCATAAAGCTGCGACAATACCGTGCCGGGAAAGAACGCCATCGTTTCGCGGTCCCGGGTAAAGCGCGAGCGCAGCGCATAACTGGCCGCCAGGCTGTCTGCCTTGACGACAATCGCCGGCGTGCCCGGAAAATACGCCGGGTCGAAAGGCGGGCCAAGATGCTCAGCTGCCGCGTGGTCATCGCCATGGTCATGGTCACCGGCTTCGTGGTCTTCATGGTCATGACCGGCATCGTGGCCATCGGCCAATCCGTGCACACCCCAGACAGCCTCGATCGGGATCACGACCGCATGGTCCCAGGGCGTACCCGTGACCGGCATGCGCCCCACAACGACGAAATCGACGTCATGCGCGTGATCGTCCGCACCATCCCCAACCCCATGTGCGGGCTCGAAACTTTCGCCAAGGCGCAGGGGGACCATCGCACCGACGACGGCCTCGTGTCGTGCGGTGAACATGCGACCCTCCAGCGGCCCCTTGGCCAGATGCGTCACCAGGTCAGCCGTGGTTCCGACCACGGGCGCACGTCCGACGGAATCGCCAAAGGCCAGCGGAGCCGCCAGTGCCACATGCTCGGCACCGGCAATCTCGGCATAGGTTTCGCCATCCAGTAGCGGGGCATCTGTCGCCTGAAGATAGACCGAGGCGAGCATCATCGTCACCTCGCTGCCCGGCGCCGTCACGACGATGTCGAACCCGTCCGCAGCCCGCGCGGTACCGATACGCAACCCGCGTTCCTGCGCGATCAGCCCAACCCCGATGGCAACCGATCCGGCAACCACGGCAACAAAGATCAACGCGGTCCAGCGGAAACGCCGCAACATGGCTGCAACCAACGGCCAGGGCGCATAGCCCTGCAACAGCACCGCGCCCAGGACCGCGATCGGACACAACAGCGCGGCCAGCGTCAGCGCGTCCTGCACACCCGGCGTCAGATCAGCCCAGATCACTGGCTGCCCCCTTTGAAATCGTTGACCAATACCCCGTGGGACATGGTGATCACTCGGTCCATTCGCGCCAGGAGCTGGGGATCATGACTTACCACGATCAGGGTGCGCCCGGCCTGGTGCGCCTCGGCCAGCAGCAGCTGCGTCAGGTGCTCGGCGTTGGCGCTGTCAAGGCTTGCGGTCGGTTCGTCCGCCAGCAGGATCGAGGGGCGGTGCGCCAAGGCGCGGGCAACGGCGACCCGCTGGCGCTCTCCGCCAGAAAAACGCGACACATCGCGCGCATCGTCAGGAAGCGAGAGGGAGGAGAGGCGACGCGCAGCCTCGTCCTGCAACGCGCGCCGTTCCGAGCGCGAGCGAAAGCCCGCGACAACGGTGGCATTGGCCAACGCACCGAGCTCCTCGAACAACAGATGGTCCTGAAAAATCAATCCGATATGGCGCGCACGAAAGGCAGCACGCGCCGGGGTCCCAAGGGCCGACAGATCAGTGTCGCCCCACAGCACCGAGCCGCGCATCCGGGGCGCCAGGCCCGCCAGGGCGAACAGCAGCGAGGACTTTCCCGCGCCGCTCGGACCGCTGATCCCCAAAGCCTCGCCCGCGGCCACGTCCAGCGCCGGCACCTCGGCCAGTGGCGCGCACTCCTCGGTCAGTACGACAAGGTCGCGCAGTTTGAGTGCGCGCTTATCCATACGTCGCATCAACCAGCCGCACCATGCTGAGAAAGCCGGTTTCGGGGTCGGTGTATCGGCCCAGCTCAAGCCGACCGCTGGCCTCGATCCGCACGTTGAAGGGGGACACGTCGAGACGGCGGCGGATATAGACCGCCAGAATGTCGTCAGGCCATTCCGCCTCGCTCTCGCAGAACGGACAGACAGCCATAGGCCGTTGGGTCAAAACGAAAAAAGCCGCGTCGGCTTTCAAAGGCGGGGCCATGAACCCTTCGAACCGCACCTTCTGACCGTCCAGTGCGCGCGCCTTGTCGGTAAAGGCACCGCCTCGCGCGTAGAGGTCGCGGGGCTTCATCGGTGCGGCGCGTTCGGCCCAGACCCGGCTTGCCACTGGAACGGCCAGCGCCGCCAGAACCAGATTTCGACGTGTCAACATGACTGACCTCCTGCCTTGCAAAACGGGCGAAGGGCCCCGGTGTTCGGGGCCCCTGCCTATCGGTTTTCTCCGCGCCTTACTCGGCGGTGACGGCGTAATCCATCACGTGGAAGATGACGTTCTGTTCGATGGTACCGTCGAAGAGATGCGCCCAGGGACCCTTCGCATAGAGCGCGACGTCCACGCCAGAATGGCTCTCGGACGATTTGGGGATCAGGGATTGCTGAACGTAATCAATATCCTGCGCTTCTTCCTGGGTGATTTCCGGGCGGCCTTCGGGGGCGGCAAAGGTGCCGTCGGGCTGTTCGACCATGACAGAGCCGACGCCGTTCAGGTAGCCCACCACGGTGTAGGGCTTGTCATCCGAGCCAAACACCAGATCGTCAGAGTGCATGATGCCGGTTTGCGCGACGTCATAGCACAGACCGTCGATCGGCGTGCCGCGGCCGCAGTAGCCGTTCATGGCAATCGCATGTTCGTGGTCCGCGGTGACGATGATCAGCGTATCGGCGTCCTCGGTCAGCTCGTCGGCCAGGGCGACGGCGTCGGCAAAGGCCTTGCCGTCGATCATGGCGCGCTTGGCGTTGGTGTCGTGGTTGGCGTGATCGACGCGGCCCGCTTCGATTTCCAGGTAGAAACCGTTTTCATTTTCGCCAAGGTATTCAATGGCTTTGCGGGTCATGTCGGCCAGTGACGGCTCGGTCTCGGGGCGATCAGCCTCATACGAGGCATGGCTGTCGGTCCACATGCCAAGGATCGGCTTGTCGTTGGTGGTGGCGTCGAGGCCCGCCTTGTCGGAGACGTACTGGATGCCGTTCGACTGCGCCGTTTCGACCAGGTTCACACCGTCGGGGCGATGGCCTTCGCCGCCATTCGGGGTTGCGGTGCCCTTGGGCACGAAGTAACGCGCGCCGCCACCGAGGGCGATGTCGACGACGCCGCTTTCAAGCGCGTTGATCAGCTGGCTGGCGATGTCGGTCTGGGCCGAGCAATCGGCGGGCACTTCGTCTTCCCAGTTGCGGTTGGCGGTCTTGGCATAGACGGCGGCGGGCGTCGCATGGGTCAGGCGGGCGGTGGTGATCGCGCCAACCGATTTGCCGGCGTCGGTCATCATCTCGGAAAACAGCGTCAATTCGTTGCCCGCGACGGTCGAGCAATCGTCATGGATCGCCTCTTCGCCGAGGTTGATCAGGTTGAAGCGTTGCTTGACGCCAGTGTTCATCGCGCCGGCAGTCGGGGCAGAGTCGGGCGTTTGTGCGTTGATATTATAGGTTTTTACCAGCGCGAGGTTCGGAAATGCCTCTTGCGGCTGAACGTAATCGTCGCCCATGCCGCCCTCTTGCTGACCAGCCCAGAGGCGGTTCATGTAGTTGGACGCGACGCCGTTGCCGTCCGCGATGAAGAGGATGACATTCTTGGCACGGCCGGTGATCGGCTGGCGGTCGAGCTGGGCCTGAAGCGTGGCCTGGCCATCGGTGAACCACTGGCTGGAGGCCTGCGGCAGGTCCTGCGCGAAGGCGGCGGAAGCACTGGCGAGCGCCAGAACGGATGCGGTGAGCAGTTTCATGGGAGTCCCCCGTTTGGTATTTTCACGCAGCGCATAGCGCGGGCAAAAAACGCCTTCATGACGGAGGCGTGAAGGTATTGTGACATGGCCGCCACCTGGCGACAGGCGACGTCGGTAGGTGCGGGGCGGCCAGGGGCGGGCCAAGCCATTGATATTGCTAAATTCGCACGTCGGTATCTGAACGGTATCTGAGCGGTATCCGAACGGTGCTGCGCCACGCAGCCGGGCCTGTCGCCGCCTTGTCGGGGCCTTGGAACCGGGCGGTGGGAACGTCGGTATCCTGTCGGTAACGGAACGGTTTTCTTGCCCGCCATCGGCGGTGCGCCCCGCGCCCCTTTGCAAAGTGCGCTGCCTGTGTTTGCAAATGCGACGCCGCGCCGGTTACCAGCCGGTCGTCAGTGTGCCCTGAACCGGCGTGTTGCGCGCCACGACACGGCCTTTCGACACCACGGCAAGGCGCGGGGCCCGCGTGCGGATCGCCTCGATCGGGTCGGCGGCATCGACGACGACAAGGCTGGCAACCCGCCCCTTTTCCAGCCCATAGTCCAACCCCATGATCGCGGCACTGCTGGCGGTGACCATGTGGTAACAGCTGCGCATCTGGTCGGGGCTGGAGAGCTGGGCGACATGAAGCCCCATGAAGGCCACGTCGAGCATGTCGCCGGTGCCCAGCGGATACCACGGATCGCGCATCGAATCCTGACCGAAGCCGACGGGAATGCCGTGGGCCAGCATTTCGGGCACACGGGTCATGCCGCGCCGTTTCGGATATGTCTCCATCCGGCCCTGAAGGATGATGTTGGCCAGCGGATTGGGGATGGCGGCGACCCCGGCCTCGGCAATCAGGGGCAGCAGTTTCGAGACATAGTAATTGTCCATCGAGTGCATCGAGGTCAGGTGCGACCCCGCCACCCGGCCCTGAAGCCCGCAGCGCAGGGTTTCGGCCGCCAGCGTTTCGATATGGCGCGACATCGGGTCATCGGTTTCATCGCAATGCAGATCGACCATCAGCCCCCGATCCGCCGCCAGTTCGCAGGCGGCGCGCACCGAGTCGGCCCCGGCCTGCATCGTGCGTTCAAAATGCGGGATGCCGCCGATCACGTCGACGCCCATGTCGAGCGCGCGGATCAGGTTCGCCTCGGCCCCCGCGCTGCGAAACCAGCCGTCCTGCGGAAAGGCGACCAGTTGCAGGTCGATGACATGTTTGACCCGTTCGCGCACTTCGAGCAGGCCCTGGACGCCGACAAGGCCCGCGTGGGTCACATCGACATGCGACCGGATCGCCAGCAGCCCCTTTGACACCGCGAGCGAGCAGTATTGCAACGCGCGATCAACCACCGCGTCGACCGTCAGCATTTCGCGCAGTTCGCCCCAGAGGGCGATCCCCTCAAGCAGCGTACCGGAGGCGTTGATGCGCGGAATGCCGTAGCTGAGCGTCGCGTCCATGTGGAAATGCGGATCGACAAAGGGGGTGGAGACGAGCTTGCCCGACGCCTCGATCACCTCGCCTGCCTCGGCGGTGATGTTCGGGGCGATGTCAGCGATGGTCTGGCCGGTGATGGCGATGTCGGTGACGGTGCCGTCGGGCAGCGTGCCGCCCCTGATGATCAGATCGAAGCTCATGCGTGGTCTCCTGCGTAATCGCCCTTGATGCCCTCGGGGCCCCAGGCGTAAATCTCCCACAGCTCGTCGTCGGGACCGGCGAAATAGCAGCCACGGGCGTTCCATTCATAGTCGCGCGGCGGGCCGGTAAAGACCACGCCTTTCGCGCAGAGGTCGTCGTAGGCGGCCTGCACCGCCGCGGCGTCGGGCAGGCGGACGGCGATCATCGCCTTGTGGGCGGCGGGGCGCGCGGCGGAAATGCCGGTGCGCGCCGCGAGGTGGTCGATTTCCCAGGCGGCCAGCGTCAGGCCCGCGCCCTGGAATTCGGCAAAGCCTTCGGCGCGGCGGGCGAGGCGAAAGCCGAGCTTGCCGGTATAGAAGGCGACCGAGGCCTCGGCATCGGCGCAGAGGATGCAGATATCGGTGATCGGGTTGGATTGGGCAAAGCTCATGCGTCGGGTTTCCGGATCAGGTAGGGGATCAGCAGCACCTCGAGCGCGATCAGCACCGCGCAGGACATGGCAAAGACGATGGTGCCGATGGCGTTGAGAGAGGGGTCGATGGCCGCGACCAGCACCGAGTAGATCGCCACGGGCAGCGTCTGGTCGAAGCCCGAGACGAACCAGGCGATGATGAATTCGTCGAAGGAAAAGGTGAAGGCCAGCAGCCAGGCCCCGAGGATACCGGGCAGCGCGAAGGGCAGCACGACACGGCGCACCGCCTGCCATTCGCTTGCCCCGAGGTCCCAGGCGGCTTCCTCCAGCGCCTTTGGCATCTGGCTGAGGCGCAGCTGGATGATGGCCAGCGCCGGGGCGGTGATCAGCACGACATGGGTCAGAAAGACCGCCAGCAGCGTGCCAGACAGGTGGATGCGCGCCAGCAGCCCCAGGAAACCGACGCCGAGGATCAGCGGCGGGATGATGATGGGCAGCGTCACCAACCCCAGCAGCGCCGTCTTGCCGGGAAAGGTGAACCGGTTCAGGGCGTAGCCGGCAAGGAAGGCGATGATGGTGGCCACGCTGGCGGCGGCGGGCGAGACGATCATCGTGTGCCCGAGGGCGGCGATCAGCGTGCCGTCGTCGAACAACCGGGCGTACCATTGCAGTGTCCAGCCTTGCAGCGGGAAGCCGGGAAACCGGTTCGCCTGAAGCGAGAACAGGATCAGAACCACCAGCGGCAGGAACATGAAGGCATAGGCGAGGCCGAGCCAGAGGCGCCCGAGGCCGATCCAGGCGTTGCGTTTCATTGCGAGACCTTTCTGCGGGCGGCGGTGGCAAGCGCCACCCCGGCGACCAGCGCGGCCACCATCACGACGATCAGGATCGTCGCCAGCGCCGAGGTGCGCGGCAGGTTGGTGGCGCTGGAATAGTCGGACATGATCATGCTGGCATAGGTCGGCAGCTTGCCCAGGATCGACTGCCCTGCCCCGCCGCCCAGCAGGTTGCCCGACAGCGCATCGCCCAGCGACACGATCACCGCGAAGCTGCCCGCCGTCAGCAGGCCGAAGCGCGACAGCGGAAAGATAAGCCGGGTGAACACCTGCCAGCGGGTACAGCCGAGTTCGCGCGCCGCCTCGATCAGCACGCGGTCGATGGACAGGACCGAGACGTAGAGGATGACGATCAGGATCGGCGCGAGGTAGTGCACCAGCCCGATGCGGGTGGCGATCTGGGTATAGATCACCTCGAACTTCCAGGACAGGCCGGCCTGTTTCAGCAACGAGTTGATGACGCCGTTGCCCGACAGGATGGTCTGCCACGCATAGAGCCGCAGCACGTAGGACGACCAGAACGGCACGATGGCGAACAGCAGGGCGGCGCGTTGCAGGCGGGGCGGCACGGCAAAGGCAAGCGCCAGCGCCGTCGCATAGGCAAAGGCCGTCGCAAGGATCGCCGTGGTGCCCGCCACCCAGAGCGATTGCAGCAGCGCCCAGCCATAGCGCGACCCGGTGAAAAAGCTGGAAAAGATCTCGGCGTAGTTGGTGAGCGAGAAACCGGGGACGGCGCGGTACGCCTCGATATGCCAGAAGCCGACCCAGAGCAGGAACAGCAGCGGCGCAAGGAACATCACGCCGATCCAGATGACCAGCGGCGCGAGGAAGAGGAGCTTGATCGGGCTGTCGTTCGGGGTCTTCATTTGGCGCCCCGGATCAGGCTGGCGTCTTCGGGCGCGAAACACAGCCGTTCCTCGGCCCCGTAGTCGGGGATGGCCCCGTCGTGAGAGACGACCTTGATCTCGGTTCCGTCGGCCAGGTCCATCAGGAAGACGTTGTGCGACCCGGCGAATTCACGCCCCCGCATCACCGCGGGCACCGTGTTGTCACCGGCGCGCAGGCCACGGCGCAGCTTTTCGGCGGCGATGGCGACGACGACGCGGGTGCCCGCCGCCAGCCCCTGCGCATCGGCCACCCGCACCGGCCCATGGGCGCAGGTGACGACGGCGACGTCGCCGTCGTAGCCCGCCAGCGTTCCGGGCAGGATGTTGTTGGAGCCGACGAAGCGGGCGACGAATTCGGTTTTCGGGGTGGCATAGAGCACCTCGGGCGTATCGAGCTGTTCGATGCGGCCCCGGTTCATCACGGCAACACGGTCGGCCATGGAAAACGCCTCGTGCTGGTTGTGGGTGACATAGATGAAGGCCATGCCGAGCTGTTGCTGGATACGGCGCAATTCGGCCTGCATCCGGATGCGCAGATGGGCGTCCAGCGCCGAGAGCGGTTCATCCAGCAGCAGGATGTCGGGTTCGGTGACCAGCGCACGGGCCAGCGCGACGCGCTGTTTCTGGCCGCCCGAAAGCTGGCCGATGGGGCGGGTCATGAAATCGTCCAGCCCGACAAGCGCGCCCATCTGGGCCACCTTGCCGGCCACCGCGGCCTTGTCGTGCCGTCCCAGCGTCAGGCCGAAGGCGATGTTGCCCGCCACGTCGAGGTGCGGAAACAGGGCATAGTTCTGCCAGACAAGCCGGGTGGTGCGCCGGTTGACCGGCACCGCCGACACGTCGCGGCCGCGAATTTTCACCTGTCCGTAGGTGACGCTTTCCAGCCCCGCCAGAATGCGCAGCAGGGTCGTCTTGCCGCAGCCCGACGGCCCCATGATGGCGACGAATTCACCCGGAGCGACCGAAAGGTCGACGGTATCGACCGCCAGAAAATCACCGAACATCTTTGAGACCTGAACCAGTTCGAGGTCTGGAACGGGTGCGGTTTGGGGCGCAAGTTGCGACATGGAACACTCCGACGGAGAGGGGCCGGGCGGCGCGGGCCGCCCGGTGTCAGGGGAAAGACGCGCAATCAGGCGGTCTTGAATTCGTTGTAGATGTCGATCCACGCCTGTTCGGGCTGATTGGCGGGCAGACCGCGTGGCATGGAGCGGTCGATCAGGGTTTCGACCAGCATCTTGCCCGGCGTGTCGGGATCGGGAACATAGCTGAGCAGCGCCGCCTGTTCATCGTCCCAGTACTCGACGATCTTCATGTTGGGGCCGCGCGCCTTGAAGGCCTTGGTATAGACCAGGCGCGACTGCACGTCGGGCTGGGTCATGTATTTCACCCATTCCATCGCAAGATCCTTTTTCGAGCTGTCCTTGCAGACGGTCGCCACCTCCTGCCAGCGGATGCCGCCCTGTTTCGGGATGGTGGAGGAGAAGTTGTCATAGCCTGCCAGCTTGAGATCGATATCGAGGTCGCCGGTCGGAGAGGCGACGATGTCGCCCGCCAGAAGCGCCTGCGCGATGGGTTGGTTGGAGGAGCCGAACATGCCGATCTGGGGGCGCAGTTTCATCATGAAATCCCTGACCTGGGCCAGTTGGTCATCGCTGATTTCATAGGGCGCGGGATTGCCCGGATTGATCGCCAGCGAGGCATTGCCCATGTTCGGCAGATACCAGTCGAACATGCCCAGCCTGCCCGCGTATTTCGGCAACAGGAGGGAATGCCAGTCACCGGCTTCCTCGGCGCTCATCTCGTCCGTGTTGTAGCTGATGCCGTAAAAGCTGAACCGGGTCGGGATGCCGTAGACGCTGCCTTCGGTGGTGCCCATCGTCGGTTTGAAATCGAGGAATTTCGGGTGATAATTGGCGAGCTGGTCAAAGCCGTCGGTCGGGAATTCGTCGATGGCACCCTGCGCCTTGAGCTTGGTCACGTATTCGGCGTCCGAGATGATCGCGTCGAAGGTGCCGGGGCGGGTCTGGGCAAAGAATTGCAGCATCTGTTCGCCGCCGATGTAGATCTTGAATTCTACCTTCACCTTGTGGGTGTCTTCGAACTGTTCGATGACATCGCGTTCCTCGTACCCCGGCCAGCAGAGCACGCGCAGCGGTTCGGCCGCCGCGGCCGAGCGCGGAAAGTAGAGGAAACTGGTCACGCCTGCGGCGGTGGCGGCGCCGGTTTTCAGCACGTCGCGGCGCGTCACCCCACCGGAGGTGGTGGCCGTGGTCCGGGGATCGATCGGTGTCTTCGTCATACTCAACCTCGTGTTCAGAATGCGGATGCCCCGCTGTGAGGCCGCTCTGACGCCAGTGCGGAGCCGGTGCGGGGCCGAAAGAGGGCCAGTGCGCCGGGTGCGCTGCGCGGTGGAAACCGGGACGTGCGGGGTGCGGCCATGCAGGGCCGACGCCCCACGCTAAGAGCGAGTCTGACCATCGGGTCAGAATATTTCGGCGGGTGTCGGGCAAAATCGACAACACCCCGAGGTTGCGACGAAATTTTGCGCAGCTGGCGCGGAAAACGACAGGCATGACGGGCGCGGATCGGCCGCGCGTCAGCCGAAATGCAGAAAAGTTGACGCGAAAGCGCGCCAGTTGCTGGCAAGGCTTGACGCGGCTGTGCTTCGGTGCAGGCTGATCGCATGAGCGAGAGAGTGTCGCCGCCACGCGGGTTTCCAAAGGAAGAATACCAGGCCCGCGTGATGCGCGCGCAGGCGTTGATGGGGCGCGCCGGACTGGCCGCGCTGCTGCTGACGAGCGAAGCCGAAGTCCGCTATTTCACCGGATACCTGACGCGGTTCTGGGAAAGCCCGACGCGCCCCTGGTTCGTGGTGGTTCCGGCAAGCGGCGATCCGGTCGCCGTCATTCCCGCCATCGGGGCGCACCTGATGCACCAGAGCTGGCTGCGCGACATCCGCACCTTTGCCGCCCCCGCGCCGGGGGATGCCGGGCTGGCGCTGCTGGGCGACACGCTGGAAGAGCTGACCCCGCCGGGCAGCCGGATCGGCGTGCCCTCCGGCCCCGAGACATACCTGCGACTGCCGCTGGCCGACTGGGCGCGGCTGCGCGAACGGGTGGCGCGCGTCCTTGTCGATGACGCCAATATCGTGGCGGTGCTGCGGAGGGTGAAATCCGGCGCGGAGGTGGCGCGGATCACGCAGGCCTGTGCCATTGCCGGCCGTGCCTTTGCGCGCCTGCCCGAGATCGCGCGCGCCGGGGTGCCGCTGGACGAGGTGTTCCGCCGGTTCCAGATGCTGTGCCTTGAGGAGGGCGCGGACTGGGTGCCCTACCTGGCCGGGGCCGCCGGACCGGGGGGATATGGCGACGTGATCTCGCCTGCGACGCGGGTGCCGCTGGCGGCGGGCGACGTGCTGATGCTGGACACCGGGTTGGTCTACGACGGGTACTTTTGCGATTTCGACCGCAACTTCAGCCTCGGCCCGCCCGCGCCGGAGGTGGCCCGCGCCCATGCCCGGCTGATCGAGGCGACGCGCGCCGGGTTCGCGGCCGCCCGCCCCGGTGCACGCCACGGCGATCTGTACCGTGCGATGGCGGATGTGCTGGGCACGCAGCCCGAGGGGCGGCTGGGCCACGGCCTGGGGATGCAGCTGACCGAGGGGCCGTCGATCGTGGCGTGGGAGGAGGCGCCCCTGGTGCCGGGCATGGTGCTGACGCTGGAGCCTTGCATCGACGTCGCGCCGGGGCGCATGCTGGTGCACGAGGAAAACATCGCCATCACGGAAACGGGGGCGATCTGGCTGAGCCACCCTGCCGCTGCCGAAATCCAGATACTGGAGGCCACATGACTCGCCTGCGTTATATTCTGGACACCCGAAAACCGCGCAAGATCGGGCTGATCGTCTTGCAGGCGGATGAAACCATCGAGCTGGATTTCCGCAGACTGTTCCCGCACGAGATCGAGCTGTTCGTCAGCCGGATCCCGTCGGGCGCGGACCTGACGCAGGACAGCATCGGAGAGATGGCGCACAACCTGAGCGATGCGGCGCGCCTGCTGCCCCAGCCCGCCAGTATGCGGGGGGTGTATTTCGGGCTGGATGCGATCGGATATGCCTGCACTTCGGCGACGGCACAGATCGGCACGGCCAATGTCGCCCGGCTGATCCTGGACGGGGCGCTGACGCAATACGTGAGCGAACCCGTCTCGGCCCTGATTGCCGCCTGCCGCCGGCTGGACATCCGCCGCCTGGGCATCCTGTCGCCCTATGTCGCGCCGATTTCGGCCCGGTTGCGGGCGGTGCTGCGCGCCCAGGATATCGAGACACCGGCCTTTGCATCGTTCGAGGAATCCAGCGAAGCCCGCGTCGTGCGCATTTCCGCGCAATCGGTCTATGACGGGGCGCTGGCCGTCGCGGCGCAAGCCCCGGCTGATGCCCCCCTTGAGGGGTTGTTCCTGTCCTGCACGAACCTGCGCACCCTGGACGTGATCCCCGCGCTGGAGGATCATCTGGGCATTCCGGTCTTTTCCTCGAACCAGGTGCTGGCCTGGGATCTGCTGTGGCATACCCAACGCATGAGCGAGCCTGCGACCTTCGTCATTCCCGGGCGGCTGGGCCATACCTCTCCCACCCGCCCCTGAAGCTTGGGCCTGAAGCTTGGGCCTGAGAGGTGGGCTGAGCGGATTGGTGCGCGCGCCGGTGGCGCGGGTGATTTGCGCGCTGAAGGATGGGCAGGCGGATGGCGACCAGCTGGGCGGCAGGTGGATGAGCGGTGGTTGGCGCAGAGGCGCGCCATCCCCGCGCAGCTTCGGAACATGTTGCGGCGGTCCCGTGTTGAATCGGTAGTGTTCCAAGGAGGATGCACCCATGACAGACAAGACGCACGAAAGTGCCCTCATCCCGCCCGAGGTCCAGCGCAAGAAGGGTCGGACCATCAACCAGATGGCCCAGCAGATCGACCCGGCCGGGCGGCATCGCCGCGATGTCAACGCCAATGCGCAGGGACCGGAGAACACCAAGCAACCCGGAAACCTGCCCGAAGACACCGCCACCCATGGCCCCGACGCAAAAGGAGCCGCACCTTTGGGCGAACGCGCAACCACGCACAAGACGGGTCACAAGCAAGGGCACAAGACGGTCCGAGACGCAGGCCCCGGCGAGATGGAGAACCCGCCACGCACCTGGGACATCACCGACGAAGAGGGCGATGAATCCTTTCCCGCCAGCGACCCGCCCGCCAATTACTGAGGCGCGGTATTTGCCCGACCGGGGGCGCGCGGGGTCGATCGGTGGCAGTCTCGGTGGAAGTCGGTGGAAGCTGTTGGCGACAGGGCCGATGGACTGGCTTGAAAGATCGGCCTGAGTGGCAAAGATGCGCCTGACTGGCGCGCCTCAGCCAGGGGTCGGTGGGGGTGCCACGCTGGCCCGGGTGATCAGTTCGACCTCGATCACTTCTGAGGGGCCGGACAGGCTGCCTGCCGCGATCATGTCGAGCAACAGTTCCGCCGACCGGGTGCCGATGATCGTGCGCGGCTGGCGGATCGTCGTCAGGCCGGGTGTCAGGTGCTGGGCAACCTCGATATTGTCGAAGCCGACGATCGAGATGTCGCCGGGCACCGACAGGCCGGCACGATGCACCGCCCCCATGAAGCCGACCGCCATTTCGTCCGAGGCGCAGAACAGCGCGGTGGGGCGATCGGGCAATGCCATCCAGCGGCGGGCTGCGGCCGCGCCGGAATCCATGGTGAAATCGCCTTCGAGGATCCAGTCGGGGTGCGCGATCAGCCCGAGGGCGGACAGCGCGGCGTGATACCCCGCCAGGCGTTCCGTCGTCAGCACGTTGGCCGGTGGACCCGAGAGAAAGCCGATGGCGCGGTGCCCTGCCCCGGCCAGGTGATTTACCGCCAGGGCCGCGCCATGGCGGTTGTCGACCGTGATGCTGGGCAGGTCGTCCTCCATCCATTCCGAAACGAGCAGCACCGGCGGACGGCCCGGCACGTTCAGGCTGTCACGGGACAGGGTGCCGTCGAACAGGATCAGCCCGTCGGCGTTGCCCGACGTCAGGTGATAACCCAGGCGGTCGTCGGGATCGGTGCCGGTTTGCGTGTCGGCAACAAGCAGGCCCAGCCCCGCCTCGGTCAGGACCGCCGACATGCCCGCGAAGATCTGCGAAAAGAACGGGTTGGCAAGGTTGGGCACCAGCGCGATCACGCTGCCGGTGCGCTGGCGGCGCAGATTCGCGGCCAACGTGTTGATGCGATAACCGGTATCGGCGACAGCCCGCAGAACCGACTCGCGCGTCGCGGGGGCCACGACCGAGGGTTTGGACAAGGTCCGGCTGACGGTCGCGGTCGACACCCCGGCCACGCGCGCAACATCTTGGATTGTGGCCGTTTTTCGATCCATTCAGGCATCCTTTTGGCGCGCACAATGACCTGCAATCTGTCTATTGTAAACGATTGCACGTTGTGTAAACTGCCAAGTAATCGATTACATGGGCCTGTTTGCGCTTGAGGAGGCGGAAACCGGCGGGACATGGCGACGCGTGGGGGGAGAACATGCAGACATTGAAGGGCCCGGCCCTATTCCTGGCGCAATTCGCCGGTGACACGGCGCCGTTCGACACATGGCAGGGCATTTGCCGCTGGGCGGCTGATCGCGGCTATGCCGGTGTGCAGGTGCCCAGTTGGGAAGGCCGCCTGATCGACCTTGCCCAGGCCGCCGAGAGCACGGGATATTGCGACGACTGGAAGGGCCAGGCCGCCGATTGCGGTGTCGAGGTGACGGAGCTGACGTGCCATTTGCAGGGTCAGCTGGTCGCCGTCCACCCGGCCTATGACGCCGCGTTCGACGGGTTCGCCGCCCCCGAGGTGCGCGGCAACCCCAAGGCGCGGCAAGCCTGGGCGGTGGATCAGGTGGAAAAGACCATCCGTGCCTCGGCCAACCTTGGCCTGAGCGCGGTGGGGACGTTTTCCGGCGCGCTCGCCTGGCCCTATATCTATCCCTGGCCGCAGCGCCCCGCAGGCTTGGTCGAAGCGGCGTTCGACGAGCTGGCGAAACGCTGGCATCCGCTGCTGGATCTGGCCGAGGAGAACGGGATCGATCTGTGCTACGAGATCCACCCCGGCGAGGATCTGCATGACGGTGTCAGCTTCGAGATGTTCCTGGATCGCGTCGGCCAGCACGCCCGCGCCAAGATGCTGTATGACCCGAGCCACTACGTGCTGCAATGCCTCGATTACCTCGACAATCTCGACATTTACGCCGAACGGATCGGGATGTTCCACGTCAAGGATGCCGAATTCAATCCGACCGGGCGGCAGGGGGTCTATGGCGGCTTTCAGTCCTGGGTGGACCGCGCGGGGCGGTTCCGCAGCCTCGGCGATGGTCAGGTCGATTTCGGGGCGGTGTTTTCCAAGCTGACGGCGATGGATTTCGGCGGCTGGGCCGTGGTCGAATGGGAATGCGCGATGAAGCACCCCGAGGATGGCGCCCGCGAAGGCGCGGCCTTCGTGCGCGATCACATCATCCGCGTGACGCCACATGCCTTTGACGATTTCGCCGATGCGGGCGCGGATCAGGCCGCCATTCGCAAGATGCTGGGCCTGGGCCAATGAGCCGGTTCGAAGGACGCAGCGGCCCGATACGCCTGGGTATGGTAGGGGGTGGTCAGGGCGCGTTGATCGGATCCGTGCACCGCGTCGCCGCGCGGCTGGATGGCGATTATGCGCTGGTGGCGGGGGCGCTGTCGGCCTCGCCCGAGCGGGCGCAGGCCTCGGGGGTGGATGCGGGGTTGGCGGCGGACCGGATCTATGACGATTTCACCGCCATGGCACAGCGCGAGGCGCGGCTGAAGGATGGGATCGAGGCGGTTGCGATCGTCACGCCGAACCACCTGCACCTGCCCGTCGCGCGCGAATTCCTGAAACGCGGCATCCACGTGATCTGCGACAAGCCGCTGACCGGCACGCTGGCGGATGCAAAGAAATTGCAGGCGGCGGCGGAAAAGTCGGAGGCCCTGTTCGTGCTGACGCACACCTATTCCGGCTACCCCATGGTGCGAGAGGCACAGGCCCGTGTCGCCAGTGGTGAGTTGGGCGATATCCGTCTGGTGCAGGTGGAATACGCGCAGGACTGGCTGGCCGAGGCCCCTGCCCCGGACAACAAGCAGGCCGCATGGCGCACCGACCCCGCGCGCAGCGGTGTGGGCGGCGCGATTGCCGACATCGGCACCCATGCCTGGCATCTGGCGCGGTTCATAACCGGGTTGCAGCCCGAGGCGCTGGCCGCAGATCTGCAAAGCTTTGTGCCTGGCCGGACGCTGGACGACAATGCCCATGTGATGATGCGCTTTGCCGGGGGCGCACGCGGGATGCTGTGGTCGAGCCAGGTTGCGGCAGGCCAGGAAAATGCCCTGCGTATCCGTGTCTACGGCACCCGGGCCGGGCTGGAGTGGGAACAGGAGCATCCAAACCAGCTGTCGATCACGCCTCTGGGGGGCGCGCGCTGCGTGATCACCCCCGGACTGGCGGGGAACACGGATGCCTCGGCCCGGCTGGTGCGGGTGCCTGCGGGCCATCCGGAGGGGTATTTCGAAGCCTTTGCCAACCTGTACCGGGAGGCGGCCAGCGCGATCCGGGCACATCGCACCGGCGCGGCGCTGCCCGAGGGCGTTGTCTTTCCGTCCGTTGCCGACGGGGTCGAGGGTGTCGCCTTTGTCGAGGCCTGCGTGCGGTCGTCGGCGCGCGACGCGAAATGGGTGACGCTGTGAGCGACATGCCCCAGGGAACAAGCGTTCTGGAAGGGCGCGGCATCATCCGCCGTTTCGGCCCCATTCAGGTGTTGCACGGCGTCGATTTTGCGCTGAACGCGGGCGAGGTCCATGCGCTGATCGGAGAGAACGGCGCCGGCAAGTCGACGATGATGAAGATCCTCGGCGGCTATCTGTCGCCCTCGGAGGGCGAGTTGCTGCTGGACGGCGCGCCGGTGCGGTTCACGGACCAGCGGCAGGCCGAGGATGCGGGCATCCTGATGATTCACCAGGAGTTCAACCTGGCCCTGCAACTGAGCGTCGAGGAGAACATCTTTCTGGGGCGCGAGCTGCGGCGCGGCCCTTTTCTGGACAAGGCCGCGATGCGGGACGCCGCGCGCGACCTGCTGGCGCGGCTGGATTGCCATGTCGATCCGCGCACGCGCATCCGCGACCTGTCGGTACCGAACCGGCAGATGGTCGAGATTGCCCGCGCCCTGGGGCGGCGGGCGCGGGTGTTGATCATGGACGAACCGACAGCGGTGCTGACCAACCGCGAGACCGATACCCTGCTGACGCAGATCGACCGGCTGCGCGAAAACGGCACGGCGATCCTGTATACCTCGCACAAGCTGGACGAGATCCGGCGGATCGCGGACCGCGTGACGGTGTTGCGCGACGGCACGCAGGTGCTGAGCCGGGAGGCCGAGGGGTTCACGGAAGATCAGATGGCCGAGGCGATGGTGGGCCGCGAGTTGAGCGATCTGTTCCCCGCCAAGGCGGTGCCGCACGATGAGGTCGTGCTGGAGGTCGACGGGCTGACGGTGCCGGGGCGCGTGCGCGATGCGTCCTTTACCCTGCGGCGCGGCGAGGTCCTGGGCTTTGCCGGGCTGGTCGGCGCTGGGCGCACCGAGTTGATGGAGGGCATCGTCGGCCTGCGCCCCTCCACGGGTCGCGTGCGGGTGATGGGCAAGGTTTTGAAGCCGGGGTCGGTTCTGGCCGCGCGCGAGGCCGGTCTGGTTTACCTGACCGAGGACCGCAAGGAAAAGGGCCTGCTGCTGGGCAAGAACCTGACGCAGAACCTGACCCTGCTGGCACTGGACAGGTTCGGGCATATCCGCATCGACAAGCCCGCCGAAGACCGCGCGCTGAGCGAGGCGATCACGGATTTCGACATCCGCGTCAAGGATCGCGCCATGCTGGCGGGCAGCCTGTCGGGGGGCAACCAGCAAAAGCTGCTGCTGGCCAAGACCATGCTGGCCGAGCCTGAGATCGTCATCATCGACGAGCCGACGCGCGGCATCGACATCGGCACCAAGCAACAGATCTATGAATTCATCGCGGCCCTGGCGGCGGCCGGCAAGAGCGTGATCGTGGTGTCATCCGAACTGCCCGAGGTGATCGGGCTGGCATCGCGCGTCATCGTCATGGGCCGCGGCCATATCGCCGGAGAGCTGACCGGCACGGACATCACAGAAGATGCAATCCTGCGGCGAGCCATGGGCGTGACCGACGACAGGGAGGAAATATCCGCATGAGCAATGCAACAGACATCGCGGCCGAGGCCCCTGCCCCGCGCCGTCGTTTCAGCCTGCATGTGCTGGGGCCGGTGCTGGCGCTGATCGCCCTGATCGCGCTTGGCGCCTCGCTGAACTCGAACTTTCTGGGCTATGGCAACGTCACCAACGTGCTGGCGCGGTCATCGTTCATCGGGATCATCGCCGTGGGCATGACCTTCGTGATCACCGCCGGGGGCATCGACCTGTCGGTGGGGTCGATGGCGGCCTTTGTCGCCGGGGTGATGATCATGTCGATGAACGCGCTGGTGCCGGTGCTGGGCATCGGCGTGGCGCTGGTGCTGGCAGGCATGGGGGTGGCGCTGATTGCCGGCCTCGCGGCGGGGCTGTTGAACGGGGTGCTGATCGCAAAGGTCAGGATCGAGGCGTTCATCGTGACGCTGGGGGCGATGGGGATCTATCGCAGCCTTGTCACCTGGCTGGCCGATGGCGGCACGCTGTCGCTGAACTTCGAGGCGCGCGGATTTTACCGCCCGGTCTATTACGACGGGATCCTGGGTGTGACCTGGCCGATCATCGTTTTCGCGCTGGTCGCCATCCTGGGCGAACTGGCGATGCGGCACACGCCCTTTGGCCGCCATTGCGCCGCGCTTGGCGCGAACGAACAGGTCGCACGCTACTCGGCGGTCAAGGTCGACCGGCTGCGCATGGCCACTTACGTTGTGCTGGGCCTGCTGGTTGGCCTCGCGACGATCATGTACGTGCCACGCCTCGGCTCGGCCTCGGGTTCGACCGGGGTGCTGTGGGAGCTGGAGGCGATCGCCGCGGTGATCATCGGCGGCACCGTCCTGAAGGGTGGATACGGCCGGGTGTGGGGCACCGTCGTCGGTGTGCTGATCCTGAGCCTGATCGACAATATTCTCAACCTCGCCTCGATCGTGTCGCCGTATCTGAACGGCGCGATCCAGGGCGTGATCGTGATACTCGCTGTTGTCTTGCAGCGAGAGGGAAAGTCCACCGACTAGGTGGCAATAGGGAGGAAGAAACATGAAACGCAGAGATATCTTCAAGGGGGCGGCCGTTGCCGTTGCCCTGGCGGCCAGCGGCCCGGCCATGGCGCAGGACGAAAGCTATACCATCGGGGTTGCCATCCCCTCGGCCACCCACGGCTTCATGGGCGGGCTGAACTATCACGCCCAGGCCGCCATCGAACGGCTGGAGGCAACCTATCCCCAGCTTGACTTCGTGCTGGCCACGGCAGGCGACGCGGGCAAGATGGTGAACGACATCGAGGACATGGTTGCCACCCGCGACATCGATGCGCTGGTCGTGCTGCCGTTTGAATCCGAGCCGCTGACCTCGCCCGTGCAGGCGGTCAAGGACGCCGGGATCTGGGTCACCGTGGTCGACCGGGGTCTGTCGGTTCCGGGGATCGAGGATCTGTACGTTGCGGGCGACAACACCGGCTTTGGCCGCGTCGCGGGCGAATATTTCGCCGAAACGCTGAAAGAAGGCGACAACATCGTGGTTCTGCGCGGCATCCCGACGACGCTGGACAATGAACGCGTCGACGCGTTCAGCGCGGCGATCGAGGGGTCGGGCATCAATGTGCTGGACATGCAGCACGGCAACTGGAATCGCGACGACGCGTTCAACGTGATGCAGGATTTCCTGTCGAAATACGACGACATCGACGCAGTCTGGGCGGCAGATGACGACATGGCCATCGGCGTGCTGGAAGCCATTGCGCAGGCAGGCCGCGACGACGAGATGTGGGTGGTCGGCGGCGCCGGCATGAAGGAGATCATCAAGCGCATCATGGACGGCGACCCGCAGCTGCCGGTCAACGTCACCTATCCGCCCGCGCAGATCGCAACGGCAATCGAGCTGACCGCGCTTGGCCTCGTGTCCGCCACGCCAGTGTCTGGCCGTTTCATCATCGGCAGCCAACGCGTCACCCCCGATAATGCGGCGCAGTTCTATTTTCCCGACAGCCCGTTCTAAGGCCTGAGAGAACTGAAAAAGGTACCCCGGCCCGCGGCAAATGCTGCGGGCCGATTGCGTTTGTCGACATGGCCACGGTGCGACGCCGCCCCGGCACGTGGGGCGCAGATCAGCCCCACCCGCGACGCAGCGGCATCCTTGCAACAGGTCGGCGTGATTTTTCGCGCAAAGGATAGCTTGTTTATTGCTCCGTCCTAGGTACTGCTTGTCTCAAGTCTCGCCTTGCAGGTTGCATTTTCGCATAAGTATGCAGGCTCGGCTCGGGGATGAACGCAAGCCTGATTGTATTCATCTGCCGGAGGCCTGCTGTTTGGTGAAACGGAGTTGGTATGTTTACGGTTCTGTCATGCGTTGTTTATGCTCATAATATCTGGCTGGTCCTGTTGGCCGCCGTGCTGTGCCTGTCGGGGTCCTGGGTGACCGCACGACTGTTTCGGCGCGCCGGCCAGACCACTGGAATGCTGCGTGTCGGATGGCATTTCCTGACGGCCCTGGCCGCTGGCGTTGCCATATGGTGTACACATTTCGTGGCGATGCTGGGGTTTTACGCAGGCACGCCCGTCGGGTTCAATCCCAGCCTGACCATCCTGTCGCTGCTGATTGCGGTGATCGGCAGCAGCCTTGGCTTCGTGCTGGGGGGCAGCCGCCTGTTCAAATTTGCGCCCGCCGTCGGCGGCGCCGTGGTGGGCCTGGCGATCGCGGCGATGCATTATACCGGCATGATCGCCTATCGCGTGCAGGGCATCGTCACCTGGGACCAGCGCTATCTTGTCGCCTCGATCCTGCTGGCGGTCGGGTTTTCGGCATTGGCACTGCAGCTGGGCACGCGCAAGGGCAAATACGCAAACGACATTCTGGCAGGCGTCCTGGCCTTTGCCATCGTGGCGCTGCATTTCACCGGGATGACCGCGTTCAACGTCGCCCCGCTGGAAATCGACGGGGCCTATTCCGACCCGGAGGCGTTTCGCGCCCTGGCGCTGGCTGTCACCGGGATGGCCGCCCTGATCGTCGCCGCCGGGCTGGCCAGCTATCTGATCGACGACAAGACGCGCACCGAAAACATCGAGATGCTGCGCCAGATGGCAACCACGGATGCGCTGACCGCCCTGCCGAACCGGCAGGGGTTCGAAGCCCGGCTGGAATTCGAATTGTCGCTGGCCGCGGAGCAGCGGCACAAACTGGCGCTGGCGCGGATCGACCTGACCCGGTTCAAGGAAATCAACGATCTGCGCGGGCACAAGGTGGGTGACAGCGTGCTGCGCAATCTGGGTCAGCGCATTTCCGACCTGCTGCACCAGGAAAACGGAGAGTTCGTGGCGCGGGTCGGGGGCGACGAATTTGCCGCGATCTTTCGCATGACTGGCGGACGCGACATCGCCACATTCCTGGAAAAGATCGAGCGGGTGATGCATGCGCCCATCCGGCTGGAGGGATCGGAGATCCATCCGCGCGCCAGTCTCGGCGTGTCGATCTATCCCGATGACGCGGACGATGCCGAGACGCTGATCTCCAACGCCAACCTGGCGATGTATCGGGCCAAGTCGGATATCAGCCGGTCCATCTGCTTTTACGAAAAGGACATGGACCAGCGCGTCAAGGAACGCCGGGCCATGTCAGCCGATCTGCGCGATGCCATCGCGCACGGCCAGCTTTCGGTGGCCTATCAGGTGCAGACCCGCGTTTCGACGGGAGAGACACTGGGCTACGAGGCGCTGCTGCGGTGGGAACATCCCCAGCTCGGCTTCATCTCGCCCGAGACCTTCATCCCGCTGGCCGAGGAAAGCGGGCTGATCCTGGACCTGGGCGAATGGGTGCTGCGGACCGCCTGCGAAGATGCGGCGACCTGGACCCAACCCCTGACCGTGGCAGTCAACCTTTCGGCGGTGCAATTCATCCATGCCGACCTGCCAAAGCTGGTCCGCGACGTTCTGGCCGAAACCCGGTTGCAGCCAAGCCGCCTGGAACTGGAACTGACCGAGACGGCAGTTTTTTCAGATGGTCATCGCGCGCGGCACCTGATGGAACAGATCAAGCAGACCGGGGTGAAGGTGGCGCTGGACGATTTCGGCACCGGCTATTCATCGCTGGACACTCTGGTCAGCTTTCCCTTCGACAAGATCAAGATCGACAAGTCGTTCATCCAGGAAGCCCACTCCAATCCGCAGACCATCGCGATCATTCGTGCCGTTGTCGCCCTGGGCCGCAGCCTGGGGTTGGCCGTGCTGGCCGAAGGCATCGAATCCGAGGAGCAGTTGAACATGCTGCACATGGAGGGGTGCAGCGAAGGGCAAGGTTACCTGCTGGGGCGGCCATCGCCGCTCAAGCAGCTGGTGGCGGATGGGGCGATCACCGTGAACCCGCCGCGCACGGCAAGCTCGGGGGTGGCGCGCGCGCATTGATGCGCGTCGCTGATGCCCCCCTGCCCCCCCCTGCGCACCGATCATCCCGCGCGGAAGGCCGGGCATCGGGCGACATCGGGTTCGCCTATGGCGTTTGGGGGTGGTGGTGGCAGTCACATTCAGCTCCGCCCATGGCTGCAGATCTGAAACAGGCCGGACGCGGGCCTCCTGGCCACGCTCAGGGCCGATCCGGGGTCAGGCCAGTTCCGCCAGCAAAAGCTCGACAAACCTTGCCGCCGGGGGGGACATGCTGCGCCCCCGCCGCGTGAGCACAGAGATGGGACGCGACACGACCGGATCGACCAGCGGGCGGAACACCACCTCGGGGGTATGGATCGCCTCGGCAAGGCGGCGGGGAAACACGCACAGCCCCATGTCGCAGGCCGCCATCCATTCGGCACTGTAAAGAAATCCGATCTCGTTCACGATATTGGCCCGGGCCCCGACCGATTTCAGCGTCGCTTCGACCAGTTCGCGCACGCCATAGTCACGACGCGAGGCGATCAGCGGCTGCATGTCCAGTTGCGCCCATCGTACCGTGTCCTGCGCAGCCAGCGGGTGATCGCGGTGCAGCACCACGTTCAGCGGATCATTGTGCACGGGCTGCCAGTCGAACCGCATGCGGTCGGGGGGCGGCAGGCCAAGACCGAAATCGACCCGCTCCGTCTCGATAATCGAAAACAGCTGATCGGGGGCGCAATCGTTCATGATGATCAGGATATTCGGGTATTCGGCCTTGTAGCGTCGCACCACGGCCGGCAGCAGCGCGATGCCCGTGGCAGGCGTGGCCCCGATCCGCACCGTGCCACGTTCGAGCACCTTCAGCTCCCGCACCGCGTGGTCGAGGGCATCCAGATCACCCAGGATGCGTTCCACGATGCCGATCATCTGCTCCACCGCCTGCGTCGGGGACAGCGAACGGGTGGTGCGATCGAACAGGCGTGTGTCCATTGCCGCCTCGGCCTGTCCCAGCAGGACGCTGACGGCAGACTGGCTGACGTTCAGCCGCTGCGCCGCCGCCGAGACGCGCCCCGTGGCGTAGATGGCGTGAATCGCCCGAAGCTGGCGAATGGTCAGGTGCGATATCGACATGATCATTCATAAGATTACTGCATAAATAAAGTCTAGCATTTCATGAAAACGGATCACTGACCGGTGCTAGGCTGGTGCTGTCCGGGCCTTCGTGGAGGGTGGCGCGGACGCCATCTCAGGGAGGAGATATCATGTTCGGACGCAAGTTTGCCATCGGATGCCTGGCGGCATCTGTGCTGGCCTTCGCCACGCCGGTTCTGGCGCAGGGGCGGATCACCATTGGTACGAACCCGCAGGGTACGCTGTATTACACCATCGGCGGGGGCATCGCAGCGGCGTTGCAGACGGCCCTGTCGCGCAACGTGACGGTTCAGCCCTATACCGGGTCGTCGGTCTACATTCCGCTGATTGCCGCGGACGAAGTGACGGTGGGCCTGAATTCATCCATTGATGTCGGCAGCTGGTATCGCGGCGAATACGACAACCCGCCGATGACCAACATGCGGGTGCTGGCGCGTCTTTGGCCGCTGCGGCAGGCCTTTGCGGTGCGCGCCGACAGCGGCATGACCGAGGTCGCGGATCTGACCGGCAAGCGGGTCGTGACGGCCCTGTCCTCGCAGGCCGCAACCGGGCGCGTCAACGAAGCGATGCTGAAGGCGGGCGGGCTGGAGCTGGACGCGGTTGAAGGTGTCACCGTTTCGGGGCTGTCGCAGGGCATGGACGGTCTGACCGAGGGCACCCTGGATGCCAGTGGCATCGCGGTGGGGATTCCGCTGACGCAGCAGGCCAATGCCACGATCCCGGGCGGCATCCGCTATCTGTCGATCACCGGAGAGGCGGCGACGGACGCCGCGATCGACGCGATCTATCCCGGCGTCTACCTGATGCAGGTCGACCCGTCGCCCCGGATGCCCGAGGTGACCGAGCCGGTGACCGTGGCCGCCTACGACGTGTTCCTGACCACCAGCGCCAGCCTGTCGGACGACGACGCCAGCGCCATCCTGAGCGCGCTTTACGACGCGCTGCCGCAACTGACCGCCGACTACCCGGCGATGGGTGCGGCGCGGCAGGAAAAGATGGCCGACCCCAGCAACACGGTGCCCTATCACCCCGCAGCGGTGCGCTTTTTCAAGGAAAAGGGCATCTGGTCGGAGACCAACGACGCCCATGAGGCGACGTTCGAGTAACCCCCATCGTCGGGAGAGATACCGTGAAATCCACTCATCTCGTCGCGGTCCTCCCGGCGCTCGGTATCCTGTGGATACTCGATGTGCCGGGGCGACTGGGGGCGGTCTACATCACCGAGCAATACCTGGCGGTCGTGCTGGGGCTTGCGGTGCTGGGGGGCGTGCTGATCAGCCCCCTGCCCCGGCTTTGGCGCAGTGCCGATCTGGCGTTCGGCGTGGTGACCATGCTGGCATGGTTCTGGCTGGCCTACAATTACCAGGACTGGCTGCTGAGTGCGGCCAGTCGCGGCCCCGAGAAATGGCTGCCCGCGCTGATCGCGCTGGTCGGGCTGGTCGAGGTCACGCGGCGGGCCTGCGGCGGGGTTCTGGCGCTGCTGGGCCTTGCCTTTGTCGCCTATGGCTTTCTGGGTTGGATGGCGCCGGGCACGCTTGAGGGAGCCTATCTCAAGCCCGCGCGCTATCTGCTGTATCTCTACAGCGATTCAAACAGCGTGCCCGGTCTGGTGCTGAATGTGGGCGCGACGCAGATCCTGGGTTTCATCATCTTCGGGGCGACGCTGAATGCGGTCGGCGGCAGCGATGCGATGACCCAGCTGGCGCTGGCCCTGATGGGGCATCGGCGCGGCGGCCCGGCCAAGGTGGCCATCCTGGCGTCATCGCTGTTCGGCACCCTGTCCGGATCGACTGTCGCGAACGTCATGTCTACGGGCGTTGTGACCATCCCGATGATGAAGAAATCGGGCTATCCGGCGCGCTACGCTGCCGCGATCGAGGCCGTTGCCTCAAACGGTGGGCAGATCGCGCCGCCGGTGATGGGGGCGACGGCCTTTGTCATCGCCGAGTTCCTGCAGGTCGGGTATGCCGACGTGGTCATCGCCGCCTTTCTGCCGGCGCTGTTCTATTACTACCTGCTGTATCGGCAGGTCGATTGCTATGCGGTTGCGCATGGGATCACCGGCGCGCCCCGCGACAGCCTGCCCCGGCTGAGGGCGGCGTTGAAAGGGTCGTGGCCGCTGCTGGCGCCGCTGGGCGTGCTGGTGTGGTTCCTGTTCGTGCTGGGGTATTCGCCGGGTAAATCGGCGCTGTATTCGTCGGGGGCGGCGCTGGCGCTGCACCTTGTGACGGCGCGCCACAAGGGCGAGGTGCTGGCGCTGCTGCCGCGTATCCTGATCGAGAGCGGCCGAACCCTGATCCCGATCCTGCTGGTATGCGGCGTCGCGGGCATCATCATCGGCACGATCAATATCACCGGCCTGGGGTTTTCCATCACCCTGGCGCTTGGCCGGATCGCCGAGGTCGGCGGGGTCTGGGCGCTGTTGCTGACGACCGCGCTGCTGGCCATCGTGCTGGGAGTCGGGATGCCGACCACCGGCGTCTATGTGGTGCTGTCGGTCCTGCTGGCCCCGGCGCTGGTGCGGTTCGGCATCACGCCGATGGCGGCAAACCTGTTCATCCTCTACTTCGGGCTGCTGTCGATGCTGACGCCGCCCGTGGCCATCGCCTCCTATGCGGCGGCCAGCATTGCCGGGTCCGACATGTGGGCGACGGGCCTGACGGGAATGAAGCTGGCCCTGACGGCCTATCTGCTGCCCTTCGTCTTTGCGATGAACCCTGCGTTGCTGATGGATGGCACATGGCCCGAGATCGCGGTCTCGGGCCTGACCATCCTCGTCTCGGGCTATCTGCTGGCCGAAGTCCTGGCCGCGCGCCACGCCTTTGGCGGCGGCCTGATGCGGATCGTCGCCGGGCTGGTTGCCGTCACCGTGGGGGGCAGCACGATCTTTCTGGCCCCCGCCTCGGGTCCCGGCATCGCGCTGGCGCTGCTCTCGCTGCCCATCGTCTACGGCCTGACCCGTCTGCGCGGCCCCGCCGCGCCCACCCCCCTTGCCCCATCCCAGAAAGGAAGCTGAGCATGACCAATCGCTACCCCGAGATGCCCCCGCGCAATCCGAACCCACCCTACAAACGCATCGCCGCGGAGGAGGCTTGGCTGCCGCCCGAAATCATGAACCTGTATATCAAGGGGCTGGAAGACGGATCGATCCAGGACCCGGGGTTTCGCAGCCTCTGGGGGTTCTTTGCCCAGTCGAAGACGGAAAAGGCGCAGGCCCACTTTCGCCGCATCCAGACCCTGGGAGAGGAGCGCCTGGCAGACATGGACGGCTCGGGCATCGACATGCAGGTGGTCGCCCTGTCCTCGCCCGGGGTGCAGGTTTTCGAGGCAAAGCAGGCCAGTGCGCTGGCCCGCAGCGCCAATGACCAGCTGGCCGAGGGCATCGCGGCCAATCCCGACCGCTATGTCGGGCTTGCCGCCTTCAGCCCGCTGGACATCGGCGGCGCCGAGCAGGAGCTGGAGCGCGGGGTCACCAAGCTGGGCCTGCGCGGTGGCATCCTGAATTCGCACACCCTTGGCACCTACCTGGACGACGAACGGTACTGGGGCCTGTTCGAGGCCGCCGAAGCGCTGGATGTTCCGATCTATCTGCATCCCAACACCCCGCCGCCGCAGATGATCGAACCCTTTCTGAACCGGGGTCTGGATGCCGCGATCTATGGTTTTGCATGTGAGACCGGCCTGCATGCGCTGCGCCTGATCGTGGCCGGGGTGTTCGACCGGTTTCCAAAATTGCAGATCATCCTGGGCCACTGCGGCGAGGCCCTGCCCTATTGGCTGTACCGGATCGACTACATGCACGGGCATATCTCAAAGACCGGGCGCTATCCGGATGTGAAACCCTTGCAGCGGCGGACCTGGGATTACCTGATCGACAACTTCTACTACACGTCCAGCGGCGTCGGCTGGGCCCCACCCATCGAATATGTGCGCAATGTCATCAGCCCGGAGCGGATGCTGTACGCGATGGATTACCCGTGGCAGTTCGTGCCCGAAGAGGTCGGCGCGCTGGATGCCATGGGAATAGGAGAAAACGGCCTGAAGCAGTTCTTTGAGGGCAATGCGCGGCGTCTGTTCAAGATCTGACATCGCACGGCAGGGGCCGCCGCGTGCCGGCCCCTGTTTCCCCGGACCGCGAGGCACGCAAACGAACCTGCCGCCATCGCCGTCGCAAGCTTGACTTCTGCGGGGCCTCGGGCCAGCACCGGGCAAGCAATTCTGTCCCGCGAAAAGGCTGCCCCCATGTTCGCCTGGTTCGAACGTCGCATAGACCCCTATCCTGACCAGCCCCCTGCGATGCCGCCCCGCTCGCTGGTGCGCTTCGTGCTGCACTACAGCCGCGGAGTGCTGCCGTGGCTGGTCTTTCTGGCCGTCGGGTCCGGGCTGATCGCGGTGATCGAGGTCATGCTGTTCGGCTGGCTGGGGCAGTTGATCGACCGGCTGTCCGACACCCCGAGAGAGGTTTTCTGGGCACAGGAGGGCGCGCGTATCGCCATGATGGCCGTGGTGCTGGTGATCGCGATGCCGCTGCTGAACACCGTCACTTCGCTGGTGCTGCACCAATCGCTGATGGGGAACTTTCCGCAGCGCATCCGCTGGCAGGCGCACCGCTATCTGCTGCGCCAGTCGGTTGGCTATTTTCAGGATGAATTCGCCGGGCGCATCGCGCAGCGGCTGATGCAGACCGCGCTGGCCGTGCGCGAGGTGGCGATGAAGGTGATGGATGTCGGCAGCTACGTCCTGATCTATTTCCTCGGCGCGATGGGGCTGGCGGCCAGCCAGGACTGGCGGCTGGCGGTGCCCTTTGTCCTGTGGGCCGTCGCCTACGGCGCGATGCTGTGGCAGATCGTGCCGCGCCTTGGCCGCGTGGCGCAACAACAGGCGGACGCGCGCAGCGGCATGACCGGGCGCATCGTCGACAGCTATACCAATATCGCGACAGTCAAGCTGTTCTCGCACTCCGACCGCGAGGAACGCTGGATGAGGGAGGGCATGGACCGGTTCCTGGGCACCGTGCACAGCCAGATGCGCCTTTCAAGCCTTCAGGATATCGTGCTGAACCTGATCAACGTCTGGCTGGTCGCCTCGGTCGCCGGTGTGGGTCTGTGGTTATGGTCGGTGGGCGAAGTGGCCGTGGGCGCCGTCGCGGTGGCCGTGCCGCTGGCGTTGCGGCTGAACAACATGGCACACTGGATCATGTGGGAATTCGCGGCCCTGTTCGAAAACATCGGCACGGTGCGCGACGGGATCACCAGCCTTGCCCTGCCACGCGACGTGCGCGACGCCCCGGATGCCACACCGCTGGTCAAAGGGCCGGGCGAGGTGCGTTTTGATCACGTCACCTTCCGCTACAGCGGGCTGGAGGGTGCACGCCCGATGGCCGTGCTGGAGGATCTGTCGCTGCATCTGCGTCCCGGTGAACGTGTCGGCCTGGTCGGGCGGTCCGGTGCGGGCAAATCGACGCTGATCAACCTGCTGCTGCGCTTTCACGATATCGAGGAGGGCAGCATCACCATCGACGGCCAGCGCATCGAAAGCGTGACACAGGACAGCCTGCGCGCGGCGATTGGTGTGGTGACGCAGGACAGCTCTCTCCTGCATCGCTCGGTACGCGAGAATATCGCCTATGGCCGACCCGATGCCAGCGAGGCGCAGATCCAGGAGGCGCTGCGCCTGGCCGAGGCGGATAGCTTTGTGCCCGATCTGTCCGACAGCATGGGCCGCCGTGGTCTGGATGCCCATGTGGGCGAACGTGGCGTGAAACTGTCGGGCGGGCAGCGCCAGCGCATCGCCATCGCGCGGGTCGCCTTGAAGGACGCGCCGATCCTGATCCTGGACGAGGCGACAAGCGCGCTGGACAGCGAGGTCGAAGCCGCGATCCAGTCGCGCCTTGAGGTGCTGATGCAGGGCAAGACGGTCATCGCCATCGCGCACCGTCTGTCGACAATCGCGGCGATGGACCGGCTGATCGTGATGGACAAGGGCCGTATCATCGAACAGGGCACCCATGGCGAGTTGCTGTCGCGGGGCGGGCTGTACGCCCGCCTTTGGCAGCGTCAGTCGGGCGGGTTCCTGGCCGCCGATGAATGACGGCTTTTGCCGGAAAAGGCCCCGCGCGCGATGATCCGCCCTCGGGGCCTTTCCCATGGCCTCAGGCGGCGGCGAGGGCGGCTTCCAGCGCGTCCAGATAGTGGGCGATCTGCTCTTGCGGCAGGAAAGCGCCGGTAAAGCTGTTGCGCGCCAGTTGGATGATTTCGGCGTCACTCAGGCCAAGACCTTGCTGCGCCGCGATGAAATTGGCCCCGATGTAGCCACCGAAATACGACGGGTCATCCGAGTTGACCGTGACCTTCAGACCGGCGCGCAGCATCTTTGCCAGCGGATGCGCCTCGATCGTCTCAAACACCTTCAGGCGCAGGTTCGACAGCGGACAGACGGTCAGGGTCATGCCGCTTTGCACCAGTTCGCGCGTCAGATCGGGATCTTCAAAGGCACGCACGCCATGATCAAGCCGGTCGGGGTTCAGGCCGATCAGGGCTTCGCGTACAGCGTCGGGGCCGCCTTCCTCGCCCGCGTGAACCGTCGTCTTCCAGCCAAGGGCGCGGGCCCGGTCATACAGGGGGCGGAACTTCGCGGTGGGAAAGCCGACCTCGGACCCGCCCATGCCGATGGCCGAGACAAGGGGCAACCAGCGCGGTTCGGCGGTGAAGGCGTCAAAGGCGGCCTCGGCCTCCTCCAGCGGGCGCTGACGTTGCAGGCCGAAGATCATGGTCGATGTGACACCAAGGTCGCGCGCCCCCTCTTCGAACGCCTGCGCGATACCCGTCATCATCTCGTCGACAGTTACGCCACGCCGCAAATGGCCCTGCACCGAGACGTAGAATTCGGCGTGGCGGACGCCGTCGGCGGCGGCCTTTTCAAGGTATTCGCGCGTCACCTCGTAGAAATCGCGCGCCGTGACCATGACCGTCAGACCGGCATAGAACAGATCCAGAAACGTTTGTAGATTGTCGAACTCATAGGCCTGTTTCAGCTCCTCGGCAGATGCGAAGGGAAGGGCGATGCCATTGCGCTGCGACAGGCGCATGATGGTTTCCGCCTCCAACGACCCCTCCAGATGCAGGTGAAGCTCTGCCTTGGGCAGTGCCGAAATTTCGATCATCTTGATCCACTCCTCTTTCATATCGATCCCGTTGCGCCGATTTTTCCGGCAGATCCCCACACCGAGCGCCCAAAGCTGCATCACCGGGAAATGTTATCGTACCGCCCCTTTCGCCCATGCCTCAGCCGCATGGCCACAACGCATTGAAACGAAAGGAAATCACCTGAATCCTATCCGTTTCGGCAAGTTTTGACAACGTTTTCAGAAAACGTTTTCAATGAGTCGTTCACCTGGTCCACCGCTCCTCCGCTGCGGAAGGTGACACCAAAAACAACAGGGATTTCAGGAGCTTTTCGATGAAACGAACCAGCAAGAGTTTACTTGGCCTTGTCGCGTTTGCCGGCCTTGCCTTGCCCGCTGACGCGCAGGACCTCAAGCCAGTGACAGTGACCGTCGGCACGTCGGTGCTGAACGTCGGCTATCCGATGCTGACCCTGCCCGTGACCCTCGGGTATTGGGCGGACGAGGGGTACGACGTGACGGTCGAACCTTCGGGTGCCTCGATGCAGGCGCTGCAACAGATGGTGACGCGCAACGCCGAATTCGCACAGGTCAATGCCTCGGTCGCGGTGCAGAGCAACGTCGAGAACGACCTGCCCGTGCGCATCGCCATGGCCAACGGCGTGATGGACTGGTCCATCGCCGTGCCGAAAGACAGCGACATCACCTCTGTCGCGGATCTGAAGGGCAAGACCTTCGGGATCTTCTCGCTGGCGACGGGCGGCCTTCCCCTGCTGAAAAGCTACCTCAGCGACAACGGCATCGACCCCGAAACGGACGTGACCTACATCCCCACCGGCTTTGGCGCCGGGCCAGTCGAGGCGCTGAAAAACGGCCAGGTCGACGCGTTGATGTACTGGGCCTCGGCCAACGCGGGCATGGAGAACGCCGGGCTGGACCTGCGCTATATCTTCGACGACAGCTGGCGCGAAATGCCTGACTATTCGCTGACGGTCACCGAAGCCACGGTCAAGGACGACCCTGACATGGTTGTCGCCATTTCGCGCGGCGTCGCCATGGCAACCGTCTTTGCGCTGGCGAACCCGGAATGCGCGGTCAAACTGCACTGGCAGGAATACCCCGAGACAAAGCCCGCCGGCACGGATGAGGCGGCAATCCTTCAGGCCGACCTGAACAACATCAACGCCCAGCTTAACACCCTGAAACTGGGATATGAGCTGAACGGCGAAACCTGGGGCCAGGTCGATACCGATGCGCTGGACAGGCTTCAGGATTTCCTGACCAACAGCGGCATCGTGTCGAAAAAGATCGATCCGGCGACCTATCTGGTCGACATCCCCGATTTCGCGGCGCGGGTCAGCGATTTCGACGCAGATGCGATCAAGGCATCGGCCGAAGCCTGCGAGATGCTGAAAGGATGAGCCATTCGCCCGACATCCAGACCGGCGCGCTTGCGCCGGCCTCCGTCGCGGCTGCAGTGTCGGGCGATCCGCTCGTCCGGATCGCCGCGCTGGAGAAGATCTATCCGACCCGCGACCGGGGCAACGTTCACGCGCTGAGCGACATTCATCTCGATGTGTCACAGGGAGAGTTCCTGACCATCGTCGGCCCGTCAGGCTGTGGCAAGTCGACCCTGCTCAAGATCCTTGCGGGGATTCTGGCCAAGACCTCCGGGCGGGTGCAGATTGCCGGGGCCGATCTGGACGGCCCGAACCGGGATCTGGGCGTCGTGTTTCAGGCGCCCGTGCTGCTGCCTTGGAAATCGGTGATCGAGAATGTGCTGGTCCCGGCACGGGTGCAAAAGCTGGACATGGCCCCTGCCCGCCGCCGCGCCCGCGACCTGCTGGACCTGGTCGGCCTGTCCGGGTTCGAAGACCGCTATCCGGGCGAGCTTTCGGGCGGAATGCAGCAACGTGTCGGCATTTGCAGAGCATTGATCCATCAGCCGAAATTCCTGCTGATGGATGAACCCTTCGGCGCCCTCGACGCCATGACCCGCGAACAGATGAACCTTGAGCTGCTGCGCATCTGGAAGGAACAGGATGCCACCATCCTGCTGGTCACCCACTCCATCCCCGAGGCGGTGTTCCTGGCGGACCGCGTCGTCGTCATGTCGCCCCGTCCGGGCCGGATTGCCGAGGTGATGCAGGTCGATCTGCCGCGCCCCCGGAATCTGGAGATGTTCAACACCGGCCGCTTCGGCCAGCATGTCGCCGCGATCCGGCGCCATTTCAACAGCACCGGAGGGATCGACTGATGACCCAGATCGATACAAGCGACGCCATCCCGGCCAGCCAGCCCGCCGGCACCGCCAAGGGCGTCGCCCGCCACTGGAGCGAAAGCCGCGCCCTGTCCCCGATCCTGCTGATCGCCCTGATCCTGCTGTG
This sequence comes from Pseudooceanicola sediminis, assembly GCF_003575965.1. Taxonomy (GTDB): domain Bacteria; phylum Pseudomonadota; class Alphaproteobacteria; order Rhodobacterales; family Rhodobacteraceae; genus Pseudooceanicola; species Pseudooceanicola sediminis. Next base: position 135,184 of record NZ_QWJJ01000008.1, read on the forward strand.
GGAAGGTCTGATCCGCTGGTTCGAGGTGCCAAAAATCGTGGTACCGGCCCCCTCTGCCGTCTTTGTGGCGCTGTGGGACGGGATCGTTTCGGGCCTCTTCTGGCCGCACTTCCTCGTCACCTTGTGGGAAATCGTCGCCGGGTTCGGCATCGGCAGCGTGATCGGTATCCTGCTGGGCATCCTGATCGGCCTGTCGCCGCTGATGGAGCGGCTGATTTACCCCTACGTCGTCGCCTTCCAGACCCTGCCAAAGGTCGCCATCGCGCCGATCATCGTGATCTGGTTCGGCTATGGCCTCAGCTCCAAGATCATCATCACCGCGACCATCGCGTTCTTTCCGCTGCTGGCCAATACCATCGTCGGCCTGCGCTCAGCCCCGCGGGAACAGATCGAGATGCTTGAAGCCTGCACCGCGAACCGCTGGCAGATCTTTCGCATGATCCGCCTGCCGCAGGCCCTGCCCTTCATCTTTGTCGGCCTGGACGTGGCGGTGGTTCTGTCGGTCATCGGCGCCATCGTGGGCGAGTTCGTCGGCGCACGGGCCGGGCTGGGCTACCTGATCCTGCAAAAGAACTTCAGCTTCGACATGGCCGGCGTCTTTGCCATCCTGATCATCCTGTCGATGATCGGGGTCGGGCTGCACATGCTGGTGGTCGCCGTCCAGCGCCGTGTCCTGTTCTGGAGCGAGGCCACCGCAAATTCCGTCACCGGCGCCTGATACCGGGTGCCGATACCACAACCATACGATACATAAGGATAATTGCCATGGAGCGTAACATCCGCGCCGCCAGCCGGGACGAAGTGCCCGTCCTCGATCTGACCCCGCTGACCACCGGCGGCGACATCACCGCACTGGCCGAGGCGCTGGACGCCGCCTGCCGCAACACCGGGTTTTTCTACGTCAAGAACCACGGCGTCCCCGAATTTACCCTGAACGCGGTCTTCGGGGCGACCCGCCGCTATTTCGCGCTGCCCCAGGAGGTCCGCGATGCACATGTGATGGATCCGGTGTTCCGCCGTGGGTTCATGCCACAGGGCGTCACCAAGCACCCGGGCTTCAAGGCCGATCTCAAGGAAAGCTACGAGGTGGGCGTCGACCTGCCGCTGGACGATCCCGATGTCGCCGCCGGGTTGCCCCTGCACGGGCCGAACCAGTGGCCAGAGGAGTTTCCCTGGCTGCGCGAGGCCGCCGAGACCTATTTCAACGAAATGCGCGCCCTGGGCGAGCGGATGTTGCGGCTGGTGGCCTTGGCCGTGGGTATGCCCGAGGATCACTTTCTGCAATTCAACACCAAGCCGATGGTGCAGATGCGCCTGTTCCACTATGCCCAACAGCCCGAAGCCGCCGAAGAGGATGGCCAGCACGGTGCCGCGCCGCATACGGACTACGGGTTGCTGACGCTGCTGGCGCAGGACCCGATCGGCGGGCTGGAATTGCAGACGCGGCAGGGCGAATGGGTCAAGGCCCCCTATATCGACGGCGCCTTCGTGGTGAACATCGGTGACCTGTTCCAGCGATGGACCAATGATCGTTACTTCTCCAACAAGCACAGGGTCGTCAACCTGACCGGACGCGAGCGCTATTCGATTCCATTGTTCTACAATCTGGATTATCACGCTCCGGTCGAATGCCTGCCAAGTTGCCTGGCCGAAGGTGAGACGCCAAAACATGCGCCCACCACCTGCGGAGAGTACCTGACAGGTCGATTCAAGGCCGTTCAGGGGTACAAGACCAAGGAAGAGCTGGCCTGATCACAGGCCGGGGTGGCCCTGAAACGGGGCCGCCCGATCAAACGGGGAGAGTGAGGGGGCGCGTGTCGACGGATGTGACGATCAAGGATATCGCGCGGCTGGCCGGGGTCTCGGTCTCGACCGTGTCGCGGGTGGTCAACCGCTCCGGGCTGGTGGCGCCGAACAAGCGCCTGGCGGTGGAGCATGTCCTGTCGCAGGTAAACTACATTCCCAACAACGCCGCCCGCGCCCTGGTCAAGCGGCGCAGCATGACCATCGGGCTGATCGTGCCCACCTTGTCCAATCCGATCTTTGCCCCCAGCATCGGCGCCGTTGAAACGGTTCTGGCCGAACATGGCTTTGGCCTTCTGATCTCGTGCAGCCATCGCGACCCCGAAGCCGAACTGGCGCAATCGCGCACGATGATTGAGCGTGGCGTAGAAGGTATAATCTTTACAGGCAGTTACCGGCACCCCGGCGTCATGCCTATGATCGCGGCGCGGGGCATCGCCGCGGTCAGCCAGGATGATCCGGAAGGCGCGCCGGGGCTGTTGTCCATCGGGATGCCGGATGCGGCGGCGATGGCCTGCGCGATCGACGAGCTGGTGGCGCGCGGGCATCGCCGGATCGGCATCGTCACCGGCCCGACCCGCAACACCCGCCCCATCGCGGACCGCCTGTCCGGCGGCCTGGCGCGGCTGGCTGAACATGGCATCGCCCTGGGCGACGCTGGCGTGACCGAAGCCAGCGATTATTCCGCCGAGGCCGCGCGCCTGGCGACCCGAAAGCTTATACAGCAAAGTCAGGACCTTACGGCCATTGCCTGTACCGGCGACATGCCCGCGATCGGTGTCGTGGCCGAGTGCATGGCCCAGGGAATTCGGGTGCCTGACGATATCTCGATCACGGGGTGCGGCGAAACGATCATGGCCCAATACGTGCATCCGTCGCTGGCCACCGTGCGCCTGCCCTTTGCCGAGCTGGGCCGACTGGCCGCGCAAGGGCTGCTGGACATGATCGAGGGGCGTCCGGCGGCCCCGGTGGCCCCTTTGGACTATGCGTTCGTTCCGGGCAATTCCATCCGCTCTGTCTAGGGCGGTATTCACGTCGGTATCTTGACGGTATCCAAGCGGTGCCGGGACCGCGCCGCCCTCTGTGCCGTCTGTCGCGATTACGCGCGCTTTGCCCCCCCATTCGCCCCGCCTGCCACTCTCGCCTCAGCGCCGCTCATCCGGCGGGCGCCTTCAGCCCGGAGTGCGGATCGGGCGAAACCTCCTTGGCTTTCGCACCGGCGCGGTCGGTCGCATGACCGCTCTTGTCCGGGGCCATGGCGGACGCCTGGGGACGCGCCGCAGCGGCCCTGTGACAACCGGGAATGCTGGTGACTGCCCCCCAAGGCAGGTATGGCGCGCCGCCTTGGGGGGTGTCAGGGCGCGGCGCCGCCGCAGGTCGGTCCGGGGTCCACCGTCGCCGCTGGTGACTGGCAGATCCCGGTTTCAGGCGGTCCGGGCCGCTGCTACTTGGCGGGCCGCGTCAGCTGGGTGACGTCACGCACCGCACCGCGCGACGCCGAGGTGGTCAGAGCCGCATAGGCCTTGAGCGCGCTCGACACCCGGCGCGTCCGCTTCTCCTCGGGGACCCAGCCCTTGTCGTCGCGCGCCTGGCGACGGGCGGCCAGTTCGGCGTCGTCCACGGCAAGCACGATCTTGCGCGCCGGTATGTCGATCTCGATCAGGTCGCCGTCCTGCACCAGGCCGATGGTGCCGCCTTCGGCCGCTTCGGGCGACACATGCCCGATCGACAGACCGGACGAGCCGCCGGAAAACCGCCCGTCCGTGACCAGCGCGCAGGCTTTCCCAAGACCCTTCGACTTGAGGTAGGACGTCGGATACAGCATTTCCTGCATCCCCGGCCCGCCGCGCGGCCCCTCATAGCGGATCAGAACGATGTCGCCCGCGGTGATCTTGCCGGTCAGGATCGCATTCACGGCGCTGTCCTGGCTTTCAAAAATGCGGGCCGGGCCGGAAAAGGTCAGGATCGACTCGTCGACGCCCGCCGTTTTCACGATACAGCCCTCTTCCGCGAGGTTGCCGTACAGCACCGCCAGGCCGCCATCCTGGGAAAAGGCGTGCTCGGCATCGCGGATCACGCCCGCCTTGCGATCAAGGTCCAGCGCGTCATAGCGGCGGCTTTGCGAAAACGCGGTCTGGGTCGGAATGCCCCCCGGCGCGGCGCGGAAAAAGTCGTGCGTGCTGGACAGGTTCGTGCGCGCCACGTCCCACCGGTCGAGCGCATGGGCCATACTTTCGGCGTGCACGCAGCCGACGGTCGTGTCCAGCAGGCCCGCGCGGTCGAGTTCGCCCAGGATCGCCATGATCCCGCCCGCACGGTGCACGTCTTCCATGTGCACATCGTTTTTCGCGGGCGCGACCTTGCACAGCACCGGCACGTTGCGCGACAGCTTGTCGATCTCGGCCATGTCGAAATCGACCTCGCCTTCGTTGGCGGCGGCCAGCAGGTGCAGGACGGTGTTCGTCGACCCGCCCATCGAGATGTCCAGCGTCATCGCGTTCTTGAACGCCGGCAGCGTCGCGATCGACCGCGGCAGGACCGAGGCATCGTCCTGTTCGTAATAGCGTTTGGCAAGATCGACGATCAGGTGACCGGCCTCGACGAACAGCCGCTGGCGATCGGCATGGGTGGCCAGGGTCGACCCGTTGCCCGGCAGCGACAGGCCAAGCGCCTCGGTCAGGCAGTTCATCGAGTTTGCGGTGAACATCCCCGAGCACGACCCGCAGGTCGGACAGGCCGCCCGTTCGATGGCATCCACCTGCGCGTCGGAATAGCGCGAGTCGGCGGCGGCGACCATCGCATCGACCAGGTCCAGCGCCTGTTCCTTGCCCTCCCAGACGATCTTGCCCGCTTCCATCGGCCCGCCGGACACGAAGACGACGGGGATGTTCAGCCGCATGGCGGCCATCAGCATCCCCGGCGTGATCTTGTCACAGTTCGAAATGCAGACCATCGCGTCGGCGCAATGGGCGTTTACCATGTATTCGATGCTGTCCGCGATGATTTCCCGCGAGGGCAGCGAATACAGCATCCCGTCATGCCCCATGGCGATACCGTCATCGACCGCGATGGTGTTGAATTCCTTTGCAACGCCGCCCGCCTTCTCGACCTCGCGCGCGACCATCTGGCCAAGGTCCTTGAGGTGGACATGGCCGGGCACGAACTGGGTAAAGCTGTTGGCAATCGCGATGATCGGCTTGCCGAAATCATCGTCCTTCATGCCGGTGGCGCGCCAGAGGCCGCGGGCGCCAGCCATGTTTCGGCCATGCGTGGTCGTTCTTGAGCGGTAGCGGGGCATTGGGTTTTCCTTGGATTTGGACGTCTAGCCGACCTTAGAATTGAAACCGTCTTGCTGTATCCGACTATGGGAATGGAGTAAATTTTATTTTCCGCGCATCGCGGTGCGGGCGTGTCGCCCCCTCGCCTGCGTCGCACGCCGATCCCGGCATGCACGGCCCCGGCACCGCTCCAACGCGCGGCAAGGCGCCCGTCTTGAGGGCGTCTTGGGGGGCAGGCGCCATCCGCAGGGGAGCATTCCTCGGCCCGTCCTGTCCTCAGCCCGTCCCGTCCGCGCAATGGCGCTGGCGCAGACGCGCGATGCGCGCTGCCTCGAACTCTCCGTAGTGCAGGCCGTAAAGCACCATGATCCGATCAAAGCGAAGCAGGTACTGGCATTGAAAGCCCCTGTCGGGGGGCAGCCATTCCGCCGCCCCCTGCGCCCCCTTTGATCGGTTGGCCGAGGCATCGACGGCGAACAGGTTGCGCGTGTCGTTGGCAAAGGCGATGCGTTTGTCCCGAGACCAGTGGGCAGCGCCGCGCACATGCGCATAGGCCAAAGGCACCAGGTGATCGATGTCGAGGTCTGCGGCGTCCAGAAAGATACGGCCCGTATAGGGATCCAGCCAGCGCCCCCGCACCACCGTGCACCCTGCGCCGTTCCAGGTGACCGCGACGGTGGAAAGCGCGGCCAGAATCTCCTGCCGGGTGTTCTGACAATCGCCATCCGTATCGAGCCAATCCCCGTAAAGGTCACGATCATAGGCGTCCGAAGGGGCCTCGGCCGCCCCCGGTTCGTAGCCGGAATAGGCCCGGCCCGTCGTCAGGCAGGTGGCCATGTCGGGCATGGCCGTGAAACGCGCCGTCCGCCCGTACCAGGGCGACGCCGCATCATGGCAGATGCCCGACGCGCTCAGCTTGACCGGCTCGGCGCTGGCCAGCGGCGCCAAAAGGACGACCGCAAAGGCAAATGTCACGAGAAATCTGAACAAGCCCCAACCCCCAAATATTCGGCCCGACCAGCGCGCCGGTCGGACGTCGCTGGTGTCACCCAAGTGCCCCACTTGGAATGCCCCACCTGACATTGCGCCAAACTGTGACCAGAATGCGACGGCCGCCCCTTTATCGCTGACCCCATATCGCCGCCCTGCGCCGCCGCCCCCGTACCGCAAGCCCGTACCGCAAGGCCGTGACCGCCGCCCCGCCTTCGATCAACGCGCCTGGGCCAGCGCGCCCCGTCTGAACGCATCCGGCGACAGGCGACACCTCAATCAATCCCAGGGGCGCATTGCCCCCTGCTGCCCCTGCTCAACCCGTGCCCCATCCCCGTGCCGTGGCAGGCGCTGGAAGTGCGTGAGGGCGAGACCATCTCGGGCGGCACCGTCGCCCCCGTCCAGACCCGGCCCATCATCGAACGGCTGTTCCCCGACAGTGTGGCCACCCGCATGGGGACGCAAATGATCAGCATCGACCGGGGCGCGGTCGAATGGCCGGTGACCACCTCGGCCGTGACGGCAGGCTGGGCAAACGGGGAAGGCGGCAACGTGGCCGGGCCGTCTGCCTACAAAACGGCAAACAAGGCCCTGAAGCCCGATCACAACCTGGGCATTCAGATGCGGATCACGCGCAAGACGCTCCAGCAATCGGGCGGCGCACTGGAACAGGCTGTACGCCGCGACATGAATGGCGCGATGGCGATGGAGCTGGACCGGGCGATCTTCCAGGGCACCGGGGAAGACGGCCAGCCCCTCGGCGTGATCTCGGGCGCTGAGGACTATGGCATCCCCATCACCGCGGTTGATGCGCCTGGTCTGTGGGGGCCGTTCCGCTCCGGTGTGGTGCGGTTCATGAACGAGAACACCGCCTCCAGCCCGTCCGACGTGAAGGCGCTGATCCGTCCCGAGTTGTGGGACTTCATGGACAGCGTTTTGGCGGCCAGCACCGGACCGATCTGGGAGTGGGATCGGATGATCAAGGCCTTGGGCGCAAGCAACGTGGTCATGTCCGGCACGGCTCTGAGCGCGCCGACGGGTGATCCCTTGGCGGTGTCGTCGCTGTTGACGACCCGCGTTGGGGGCGTTGCGCCGATCTTCATCGGCTCCTGGGGGGCCATGGACCTGATCCGCGATCCCTATTCCGACGCCCAGTCTGGCGGCCTGCGGATCACTGCGCTGGCGACCATGGACGTGACGGTCGCCCGCCCCAAGCAGCTCTAGGTGCTGAGCGGCCTGGAACTGGCGTTGCGCTCCTGATGCTTTGGGGTGCACACAGCGACGGCCTTGAGCTGCGCACCGTTGGCGGGGAAACCCGCCTTCGGGCCACCTTCCCCTATGGCCAGGCAACCGTGCTGGCCGAAGCCATGGGGCGGGGACGTGCCCGTCATGAAGTGATCGCGACCCGCGCCTTTGCGGATCGGATCGGCAGCGGCGAGGATATCCATTTCCTCGCCGGCCACGACTTCAACAAGCCGCTGGCCTCACGATCCGCCGGCACGTTGAGCCTGACCGAAAGCGACAGCGCGCTGACCATGGAAGCGACAATCAGCGCCGATATGGCAGGCGTGTCCTATGTGCGGGACTTCCTGTCTGCCCATGCTGCCGGGCTGGTGCGGGGCCTGTCACCGGGTTTCCGCGTGCGCCCAGGTGGTGAGACGGTCGAGGAACGCGGCAACGCGATCCTGCGCACCATCCGTTCCGCTGATCTGATCGAGATCTCGGCGGTCACGCGCCCCGCCTATCCCGACGCCCAGATCGAGGCGCGGAACTGGCAACCCATTGGCGAGATCGTCGGGCGCATGGCCCACCGACCCGCCGCCCTGCGATGGAGGTAACGGAATGTTCGGATGGCTGAAAAGCAAGGCCCGCCCGATCGAGCAACGATCGAGCGGCGCGGGCTACACCGCCCAGATCATGCAGGCGCGGGAAAGTTATATCTCCGGGCGACGTGGCGTGGCCGAACTGACCGCCACCGTGCAAAGCTGCGTCAGCCTCTGGGAAGGCGGCTTTGCCATGGCCGATGTCAGCGGCACCGACCTGCTGACCCGCCAAAACATGCCCATGATCGCCCGCGCCGTCGCCCTGAATGGCGAAGCCGTGTTTCTGATCACCGACTTGGGCCTTGTGCCTGTGACGGATTGGGACCTGACCACCCGCAATGGCCAGCCGCGCGCCTATCGCCTGTCGATCCCCGAGGCAGGCGGGCCGCGCAGCCTGACCGCGCTTGCCGCAGAGGTGCTGCACCTGCGGATCGGTTCGGACCACCTGACGCCATGGATCGGCACCGCGCCCTTGCGCCGCTCAAGCCTAACCGGGGCCATGCTGCATGCGGTCGAAACCGCGCTGACAACGGTGTTTGAAGATGCACCGCTTGGCAGCCTGATCGTGCCCCTGCCGGATAGCGGCGCGGGCGACATGGAGGGGATGCGCCACGCCTTCCGGGGGCGGCGCGGCTCAACCCTGATCATCGAGGGCGTTGCCCAGGCAACGGCGGCAGGCATGAACCCGACCATAGGGCAAAAGCCGGATCAGCTTTCCCCGGATCTGTCCAAATCGATGACCGACGAAACGCTGGCCGCTGCCCGAGAAGGGATCTTGATGGCCTACGGCGTCCTGCCTGCGCTGGCCAACCGGGCCACCACCGGCCCCGTGGTGCGCGAGGCACAGCGCCAGCTCGCAATCTGGACGCTACAGCCCATTGCCGCCCTGCTGGCGGACGAGGCCAGCGCCAAGCTGGGGGCCGTGGTCGAGATCGACACCATCCGCCCCCTGCAAGCCTTCGACGCTGGCGGGCGCGCCAGAGCGCTGTCGGCAATCGTCAAAACCATGGCCGAAGCGAAAGAGGCGGGCATTGCCGCCGCTGACGTCTCCGGCGCGATGCGCATGGTGGATTGGAAGGAATAGGCCGGATGCGCCTGGGGTTGTTCATGCCCCAAGCATCCCGGATCAGTCGGTGAGTGCCGTAACAACCCCGACAGCGCGCGGCCTGTGCTCCTTCGGGCGCGGCGCGCTCATTGTCATTTGCGTGGATATTTTACATCAACTTGGCGCCAGAGTTCATCGATTAGAGACGTTGCTTCGGAGTATTGCGCTTTACTGTTCTTCATGCAGCTCCACAAAGTTCTCTCTTCTTTTTCAAAAACATTTTCCCAACCGAACTTCTCGCTATGCATCGGGAGAAAACAATGGGCCGCTGCATGCATAGTTTCGCATATCGGCTTCGCATCCAAGCCATAGGATGCTGCCAAGCTCGTGAATTTCATTTGAGCTGCATTGAACCTATCTTGGTTCGATGCGGGGATCTCCTCTTTTGATTGCCTTTTGCTAGCTAACTCGAAGTATCCTTCCAGATCGCTAGTCGCGTCGATCAGACCATCTATCGCACTTCTGAGCTCATCTCTCACACCTCTAGCTTCATCGTTTCGCCTGTCCAAATAATGCTGACGAGCTGGCCAGAGAAGCCCTCCGATAATACCCAGAACGGAACCTGTAGCTGTGATAATCAGGGTGTAATCTTGAGCTGCCCAAGTCATTTTTTTAACCTCACGCCGACACCGCCGCCATTTTCGGGTATAAACTCGACCCCCGCACCTTCGAGCGCGATCTTGATCACTGCGACGGTTGAGGGCTTCAATGGCTCTCCGCGCTCCAGGCGTGAAATTGTAGCCTGTGCCACCCCTGCCAACTCTGCAAGGTCGCGAACGCCCAGCCCAACCGCGACCCGAGCCATCTTGCATTGAACTGCGTTCATTTTAATAACCACGTTATATTTTTGTTGACTGCGCTTGCGATAAATGAAAAGTATAACTCTGTTATCATAATCTAATCAGGAGTCCCTGACAATGAGCAATGAACGCGCCTGCGCGAACGGCCGATCTATGTCCCGTCGCACCTTGTTGACCGCTTTGCCGGTTGCGGGGGTTTCCTTGGTTCTGCCTGCGATCTCTATCGCTCAAGCAACTGACCCACATCCGGCCTGGCTAGATCAGTGGCGGGCCGCTTACGCAGACTGGTGCGCTGGTTTGGCGATAAGCGAGGATGACACCCCGGCCACAGACGCGCTGTACGAGCGGGTGAGCAAGATCGAAACGAGGCTGGAAACCACTCCGGCGAAAACCGTCTCAGGCGCCCTCGCGATTGTGGAATACGTGATCGAGGACGCAGGAGGCGAATTTTCCTACCCGGGCCACGCTCAGGCGCTGGAACTGGCGCGCGATGCTCTGCGGATCGCATCTTTCACCTGAGCCGAAAATCACCCCGCCAGCCTCAAGCCTTCCTCACCCGGGTTATTGACTAACGCCATATATAGGTCATATAAGAACTTATTGCCTAACCCAGCAAGGAACGAAAGCCATGGTTGAAAAGCTGCCCACCAAAGAAATCTGCGACATACTCGGCATTGATCGCCAACGCTTGAATGAGGACATCGCCAGCGGGGCCTACTACTTCGCCCCCGAAGCCGAAGCCCAGCACATCGGGCGTCTCTGGGACGAAGCCGACGTCTTTGGGCTGTTCGTCTATTCGTTCCTTTCGCGCGTCTACTCCTCCCTCGATGATCAGTCCAAGCGGTCTGACCACCGCAAACCGGCGATCAGCAAGCGCGTTGCGGCCATGTACGCGGAACAAATCGTTGCCGCCGCCCGCTCGCCCGAAACGAATGGGGCATCGCGCATCGACTTCCCGCTGACCGGCTTCAACAACGACTGGACCGCCAACAAAGTCGGTTCCGCCCCCTGTTTCATCGCGAACGGAGCCATTTCCAATGTCGCGACCATCTGTTTCAGCCTCGACGGCATCCGCGACGAGATTGAGGGCCGCAAGAAATTCATGGCTGAGCGCGCTGCCAACAACACCAACGCCATCGACTAAGGAAGATCGCCAATGGCAAATGCGAACCTCAATATTAGCGTTATCCAAGTGCGGATGATGAAGCAGGCTGAGGCTGCCAACTACACCGGCCTGCCGGTGAAGTATTTCAAATCCGCCTGCCCGGTTCAGCCGGTTGAGGTGCGTCCGGGGACTATCCTCTGGGACAAGCGCGACCTCGACAAATGGATTGACGACATGAAGGAAGGCGAAGACCTGACCACCCAAGCGTCGATCCTGGGCAAATTGTAATGAAGCAGATCAGGGTCAAAGGCTTCAAGATCTTCAATGACCGGCACGGGAAACCGCGCTGCTACCATCGTGCTACCGGCCACAAGATCGACTTGGAAAGGGCCCCGCTCGGCTCTGCCGAATTCTTCGCGGAATGCACCCGGATCTCTGCCATTGCCGAAGCCAAGAAAGCATTGGGTCCTAAGCCCGGAACGCTCGGCGGCTTGATCTTGGTCTATTTCGAGACAGAGCACTTTCAGAACCGCGCACCCGCCACACAGCGCGACTACCGCAAGTGCGCCGATTTTCTTTACCCGATACGCGACACGCCGGTTTCCGTCATCAATACCCCGCTGATCGCGGGCATCCACGACAAGGCGGCAGCCAAGATTGGCTGGCGGCGCGCTAACATGGTTCGCACCTTTCTGGGCCAGGTCTTCCGCTTTGCCGTCCCGAAGGGTCTGATTGATCAAGACTACTCGGCAGCCGTCATCCCGAAGCCCCGCCCCAAGGACCGCCCCTATGCCAACCGCCCGTGGAAGCAGGACGAACGCACGATAGTGCTTGAGCGCACTGCCCCGCATGTTCGCGTTGTCATCGCATTGATTATGAATACCGGCCTCGACCCCTCCGACGCCCTCAAGCTGACACGTCGCCAGATCGACGGCAGCACCATCTGGGGTTTCCGAGGCAAAACTAACGAAGAGATTGCGATTCCTATCGGCCCGACGCTGCAAGCCGCGCTAGATGCCGCGCCCGAACATGACGCGGTGACAATCCTCGCCAACTCCAGGGGCAAGCCATGGACGTATGACGGTTTCTCGACCGTCTGGCACCGCTTCAAGATGAAGCTGGAAGAGGAAGGTTTGGTGCAACCCGGCCTGACCCTCAAGGGGCTGCGCCACACTGTGGCAACGACGCTGAGAGAGACGGGAATGGGAGAACGACAGATTGCCGATCTGCTGGGGCAGAAAACCCCGGCGATGGCCCGCCACTACTCGCGTTCAGCCAACCTTGCGGAACGCAATCGCCTGACACTGGACGTGCTGGAAAAAGAGAACGAGCGGCGCTCTGAAATTGTCAAACCGTTCTCTAAAACTGTCAAACCTTAGGAGGTCTTCCGGAATGGAAACGGAAAAAAACTTTACCACCAAGGATTTAAGTGGTGCCCGGGGGCGGAATCGAACCACCGACACGAGGATTTTCAATCCACTGCTCTACCCCTGAGCTACCCGGGCACGGGTGAAGGCGCTGCCTTCTGGGTGTGGGCGTTCTAGGCGACGGTTCGGGCGGTGTCCAGAGGGTTTTTCGCAAAAACACCGCCGCATGTGCAAACTTCTCGGCGGGCCCCCGCGGGACCGGCGCAGCACACTGAAATCCCTAGGAAAGTCGCGGTTTCGGCTGGGGGTTGGCCAGCTCTTCCTCCATCGCCTCGACCAGCTCGTCCAGATCGTCGGGGTCGGTCGAGGGCACGGCATAGCTGCCGTTGAACCACCGCGCCAGATCCAGGTCGGCGCAGCGTTTGCTACAGAACGGGCGGTACTTCGGGTCGACGTCGGCGTCGCAGATCGGGCAGCTCATCCCAGCAATGTGCCAAGAATCGGGCCCAATGGCAAACGGGCGCGCTTGCGCTGCAGTTCGTAGTTGCCCAAGGGCGTCCAGCCGGCCAGCACCGTCTCGGTCGCATCGGCCCGGAAGGCCGCGCGCAGCGAGGTTTCGAACTGCCGCCGGTCCTTCTTGCCCATCGGGGCCAGGTCGAGGAAGATCTGCCCGCCCAGACCGCGCAGGCGCAACTGGCGCGGCAGATCCTTGGCAGCGGCAATATTGGCCCGCAGGCCCGACGCCGGGCCATTGTCGGCGCCCGTGTTCACGTCAACGGCGACACAGGCGCGCGTCACCTCGACGAACATCGACGCATCGCCCCCCAGACCCACGTCCGGCCGCGCCAGACGTTCCAGCAGGTCATCGACGCCCAGGTCCGCAAAGGCCCCCTTGCGCTGCACCACATCGGCCTCGGCGGGCCAGTCGCGCCAGGCCAGCTCATGCGGGCCGGGGCCCTCAAGCAGCACTTCGGCGTCCTTGCCGGGATCGCCCAGCACCTGACTGGCCAGGGCGACCATGGCGGCGATATCCTCGGCCACGTCATCGGGGTCGGCGGTGGCGCAGGCAGACCGCAGGATCAGGCCCGCAGGGTCATCGCCCTGTGCCAGCGGATCGCCCGCGAAAATCTCATGCGCGATTTCAAGGATCTGCACGCGCAGCTCCTCGTCGCGAATCGACCGGGACACGTTGATGCCCGGCGCGCCGGGGGTGATGATGGCATAGCGGCTCTTGAACAGGATGCGCTGCGTCAACGGCAGGGCCTTGCCCGGCTCGGCATAGCCGGTGACCTGCACCAGCAGCGGCTCTCCGGGCTTCATCCCCTTGATCTGGCGCAGGAAACCATTGCCCTCGGGGGTGCGCAGAAAGATCCCGCCCTGCCCCTTTACGGGCCGGTCGCAGATACCGCGATAGATCGTGCCGGGGCGCGGCTGGTTGGTGTCGTCGATCAGCAGATCCGACAGACGGCCGTCTTCCAGCAATGCCGCGACCTCGACCTCGCCACCCTGCCCGTCGGGCAGATGATCCAGTACAATCTGCAAGCCCTTCATGACTTTTCCTTCCACAGCGGCCATCCCGCCGCCATCAGCAATTGCGCCGTTTCGGTCACCGGCAGGCCCATGACGGCGGAAAACGACCCCGAGATCCACGGGATGAACGCCCCCGCAGGCCCCTGGATGCCATAGCCGCCGGCCTTGCCCTGCCAGTCCATGCTGGCAAGATAGCCGTTCACCTCGGCGTCCGACAGCTGCTTCATGCGCACTGTCGTCACCACGTCGCGTTCCCAGATCCGCGTGCCCTGCTTCAGCGCAATGGCCGTGATCACCCGGTGACGCCGCCCCGACAGCGCCCAGAGGAACTCTGCCGCCTGCCCGGCCCCGTCGGGTTTGCCCAGGATTCGGCGCCCCAGGGCGACCGTCGTATCCGCGCACAGGACGATCTCGTCCTCCTGTGCGATCACGGCGGCAACCTTCTCACGCGCCATGCGCGCGCAATAGGGGCGCGGCAGTTCGGCCTTGTGGGGCGTTTCATCAATGTCGGGGGGGCGGATATCGTCGGGCGTCACCCCCAGCTGAGCCAGAAGCTCAAGCCGCCGGGGGCTTCCCGATCCGAGGACAAGTTTCAAATCCGGTCCTCACTTAGTTCCGCAATACCGCGCAACAGCGCGATATCACTTGAAGCGATAGTTGATCCGACCCTTGGTCAGATCGTAGGGGGTCATCTCGACCTGCACCTTGTCGCCTGCCAGAACACGGATGCGGTTCTTGCGCATCTTGCCTGCCGTGTGTGCGATGATCTCATGGCCATTCTCAAGCTCGACCCGAAACGTCGCATTGGGCAGGAGTTCCTTCACGACGCCGGGGAATTCGAGAATATCTTCCTTGGCCATGTGGTCTCCTGTAAACGTGGAACCGCCTGCATGAGGCGGATTGCGGCTAGATGGGCCTTTCGCGCGGGATATTCAAGAAAAAACTATTTGAGCGGGCAAAGTTCGACTGAATCCGAGGTGTCCTGTTCGGCCCAATGGGCACGGTTGCGCACATTGCCGCTGCTGCGCACGCGCTGCACCGCGTCTATGTCGACCGTGCCATAGGTCCAGCCGGGCTGGTTCATCTGCCCTTCGGCAATCACGCCGGTGCCGGGAAAGCCCTGGTCGGGGGGCGCAAAGATGCCGCCCATGCCCCAGTTGGTGTCCACCGCCTCCAGCCAGTCGCAGGCCCCCACGGTCGACGACATCACCGCAACCATCTGATTTTCCAGCGCCCGCGCCATCGTGCCGATGCGCACGCGCCAGTATCCCTCCAGTGCGTCGGTGCAGGATGGCACCAACAGCAGGTCCGCCGCGCGCTGTGCCCGTGCCAGCAGGGGGTATTCGCTGTCATAGCAGATATTCACCGCGATCTTGCCGAGGGCGGTGTCAAAGATCTTCAGCGGGCCCAGCCCCTCGACGCCCCAGGGGGTGCGCTCCCACAGGGTCATGATCTGCTTGTCCTGGAACCCCGCCTGCCCTGTCGGCGTGTACAGTGCCGCGCGGTTGACGATGCGCCCGTTTCCCGGCCCGCCGTCCAGCACCACAGGCCCCGACGCACCCAGGATATGCACGCCGTGCCGTGCCGCCAGCGACAGGTGCAGCGCCGCAACCTGCCCCATCACATCCGACACCGCCTGGCTGGCGCGTTGCAAATCCCGGCACACCTCTGCCCCGGCGAGCGAGGCAAGTTCCATCGCGCCATATTCGGGGAACACCAGCAAATCGGCACCCTGCGCGGCGGCCTCGCCCACCCATGTCGTCAGCTTGGCCTCATAGCCCGCCCAATCGTCAAACCAGCTCAGCGGATAGGCAGCGGTCGCAATCTTCATCGTCTCTCCTCAGCGGCGCGTCACAGCGCCTTCATCCAGAATTGCAGCTCATGTGAGGCGTGTTCGACCGTGCCGATATCCTTCCAGTCGAACCGCGCCGTCACCCCGGGCAGCGGCGCATACCCCCGTCCCCGCCAGAACCCGCCGAGCGCACGGGCATCCGCGGGGCGCAAGGGGTGATCATCGTCACGGATCACCGCGCAAAAGGCGCTGTAGCGCCGCCCGAGGGCGCGGGCGTGATCCTCCCGGGCATCGAAAAATGCATGGCCCAGCCCCTGCCCGCGAAACTCCGGCAACAGCACCGACTCGGCGCAATAGAATATCTCGCTCAGCGGTTCCGGGCGATCGGCAAAGGCGGCGGCGAAATCATCCGCATGGGCCTCCATCGCCATGCCGGTCGCCACGCCGACGATCCGTTGCCCGTCAAGGGCCGCGACGACAACCGCGCTCGGGTCAAGGTAGGCCTCAAGATAGCGCATCTCGTAGGACAGATCACCGTCGTACAGGTAAGGCCAGTCGCGGAACACCGCGATGCGCAGCCGCGCCACATCCTCCAGCGCGGCCCGCAGGCGCGCGCCCGTCAGCACCTCGACCCGCATCAGGCCGATACCTGCGCCACCCAGTCGGCAAGGTTGTAATAGGTCGTCACGCGACAGATCAGCCCGGCATCGTCGAGATCGAAAAACGACCCAGCCGGTAAGCGATAGGTCTGGCCGCGCGCCTCCGGCAGGCCAGAGTCACTCTCCAGGTAGGTGCCGTTCACGACATATTCCGCCGCCCCGCGCCGCCCGCCGTCGCCGCTGAACACCACCATATCCGTCAGCTCTTCGCGATAGCAGCGGCTCATGTGGGCGCAGAACGCCGCAAACAGCGCCTTGCCGCGCCGCACCTCGCCCTCGTTCACGTGATGGGCCACGTCATCCGAAAGGCACTCCAGCATGGCGGGGGTGTCCCCGGCGTTGAAGGCCGCGAAATAGCGTTGGATTGTTTCGGTCATGAAAAGTCCCTTGAAGTATCAGAGGTCGACACGCGGCGGCCCGAACCGCTGCTGCAACCGCGTGATGATCTGATCACGGGTCTGTCGATACGAATTCAGTTTCTGGTCACGCGTTTCGCCGATCCCGGTCGGGTCCATGATCGGCCAGTATTCCACCGTCAGATGGAAATACCGCGTCAGCTCCAGCGCCGAACGCTGGCTGGCGGGCGACAGCGCCACGATCAGGTCGAAACTGCTCAGATCGTCGCCCCACTGCTGCATTTCCTCAAAGCTGCGCGACCGGTGCCGCGACAGGCCGACCCCCATCTCGGCGCAGACGGCAATGGCGAATCCGTCGATTTCCAGATCGTTGTGCACGCCCACGGATTGCACGTAGGTCTCGGCGCCGTAGAACTTCTTCATGAAGCCCTCGGCCATGGGCGAACGTACCGCGTTGTGATCGCAGCAGAACAACACCGATTGCGGACGTTCCGCTGTCAAAACAGACTTAGCCTCCGAAGTGCAACACGCATACAAGCGTAAACAGACGACGCGCCGTGTCGTGGTCTACGATGGCCTTGCCTTCGAGTCGTTCGACAAGGATGCGCGCACCCTCATCATGGATGCCCCGCCGGGCCATGTCGATGGTCTCGATCTGTGACGGGGGTAAATTCTTCACTGCATCGAAATAGCTTTTGCAGATCGCAAAGTAATCCTTCACCACCTGACGGAACGGGCCCAGCGACAGCAGGAATTGCGCCGCCTCTTCGCCGCTGTCGGTGCGGATGTCGAACACCAGCCGCTTTTCGCGGATCGACAGACCCACCTTGTAGGGGCCGTCGGGGGCCACCCGGTCATCGCGCCGGGGCAGAGAAAACGAATTCTCCTCCATCAGATCGAACATGGCGACACGCCTTTCCTGCTCGATCTCCGGCGTCGGAGGCGGCAGGTTGCGGTCGTCCAGTTCGATATGCGTAATCCGGGACATAAGCATCGGATCCCCTCAAGGCTGCAGGCGAGTCTCAACTCACACTACATATTATGCTGCAACGCAGAAAAACGCCACAAATTCTTAACGGCAAGTTAACAACACAGGCGGACTTCTACGCAACCTCAACTGCGGTTCAGACGGTTCAACCTTGCACGTACCGAAAGTCCATGCGCCTCAAGGCTTTCCGAGATGGCCAGCGTTTCCGCCGCCGGGCCGATGGCCGCCAGCGCCGCCGGTGTCATCTGCGCCAGCGTGGTGCGCTTGACGAAATCCATCACCGACAGGCCGGATGAAAACCGGGCCGAGCGCGCGGTGGGCAGCACGTGGTTGGGCCCGCCAACGTAGTCGCCGATCGCCTCGGGCGTCCATGCGCCCAGAAAGATCGCGCCGGCATGAATACATTTTTCCGACAGCGCCTGCGGGTCCGCGACGCAAAGCTCAAGATGCTCGGGCGCGATGCGGTTCGACAGCACCGCGGCCTCGTCCATGTTCGCCACCGTGATCACCGCGCCGAAATCGCGCCAGCTTGCGCCCGCGATTGCCCGCCGCTCCAGCGTCTCGAGGCGTTTTTCCACCGCCTCGGTCACCGCCGTGGCCAGCGTCGGGCTGTCGGTGATCAGGATCGACTGGGCGCTTTCGTCATGCTCCGCCTGGCTCAGCAGGTCCAGCGCCAGCCAGTCTGGGTCGTTGTCGCCATCCGCGATCACCAGGATTTCGGACGGCCCGGCGATCATGTCGATACCGACCTTGCCAAAGACCCGGCGTTTCGCCGCCGCCACAAAGGCGTTGCCCGGCCCGGTGATCTTGTCGACCGGCGCGATGCTTTCGGTGCCATAGGCCAGCGCGGCAATCGCCTGGGCGCCGCCGATCCGGTACACCTCGTCCACGCCGGACAGGCGCGCCGCCAGCAGCACCAGCGGGTTCGCGCGGCCGTCAGGTGTCGGCACGCAGATCGCCAGCCGCTCGACCCCCGCCACCTTGGCCGGGATCGCGTTCATCAGCACGGACGACGGATAGGACGCCAATCCGCCGGGCACATACAACCCGGCCGCCGACACCGCGCTCCAGCGCCACCCCAGCGAGGCCCCGTCCGGGTCGGTCCAGAAGGCATCCTGCGGCACCTGCCGCACGTGATAGGCGCGAATGCGCTCTGCCGCGACCTCAAGCGCCTGGCGTTCGCTGGCGGGCACGGCGGCGCAATGGGCGTCGATCTCGGCTTCCGAAAACCGCAGCGTCTCCGGGGTCAGCTCCATCCGGTCGAATTTCGCCGTCAACTCGATCACGGCGGCGTCGCCACGGGCGCGCACATCCGCAATGATGCCCGCCACCACGTCATCCACGTCGGGGCTGTCTTCGCGCTTGGCATTCAGCAGCGCGGTGAAACGGCTTTCAAAATCGGCGTCGGTCTTGGACAGAAAATGCGGCATCGAACCCTCCAGAGGTGCGCGCCCTCATTAGACCGATGTCCGCCCCGCCTCAAGCACTGCCCGCCCTGCGATCTCGCCGCGTCGCAGGCGCTGTGCCGTGGCACGGTGCCACCCACCGTGCCCGCGTCCTTGGTGCAGGGGCGGACCGTCCGGAATGCGCGCGCCCTGCCCCGCCATCCCGCGCCGTCCCGGCCTGCTGCCGGCAACGCAGGACCGGCCCCCGGGGGCCGATCCCGCAAGGTCAGCTTTCTGACGTCAGGCTCCGTGGTCCGGCACCTTGCCGGACGGGGCGCGATAGGGCCGCGTGACGTCACGCAGCACCGCTTCCAGCGCCTCGACCTGCAACCGGATCGCGCCGTCGCCCGCCAGCGTCAGCAGGACCTGCCCGCCCGGTGCCGCCTGTCCGGGAATAAACTCAACCGACAGCAGCGAAAGCACCATGTCCTTGTCGGCCCGGCTGACCCCCTGAGAGGCAACGGTCAGCACGTTGTCGAACGCCAGCACCGATTGCACCCGCTCGGCCTGCATCTGGGCGCCGTTTTCCCAGCGGAACCGGTTCAGCAGCAGCGCAAAGCGCCGCTCGCCCTTCACGAACCGCATTTCCGTCGCCGGAAACACCGCGTCCTGCACCAGTGCCGAGATCACGCCCAGGTCCTCGACCTCGAACGCGCCCAGGTTCAGCGGCCCGTCGCGGCCATCTTCGAAACGTGCATCTGCGCTCATGTCGAGGCCACCCTTTCGATCTTTGCGCCACAGGCCGACAGTTTTTCCTCGACCCGCTCATACCCGCGGTCCAGGTGATAGACCCGGCTGACCACCGTCTCTCCCTCGGCCGCCAACCCGGCAAGGATCAGGCTGACCGAGGCCCGCAGATCCGTCGCCATCACCGGCGCGCCCTTCAGGCGGTCGACACCATGCACCGTGGCATGACCGCCGTGCACGTCGATATTGGCGCCCATGCGGATCAGTTCCGGCGCGTGCATGAAGCGATTCTCGAAAATCTTCTCTTCCAGCACCGATGTCCCCTCGGCGGTGCACAGCAGCGCCATCATCTGCGCCTGCAAATCGGTCGGGAACCCGGGGAAAGGCTCGGTCGTCACGTCCACCGCCTGCACCCGCGTGCCCGCGGCCCGGCTGACCGCCAGTCCTGCCTCGGTCTCCTCGATGGCGATGCCCGCCTGCTCCAGCTTCTGACAGAACGCCTCGACCAGCGACCGCTTGCCGCCCAGCAGCTCGACCCGGCCACCGCAGAACGCCGGGGCCAGCATGTAGGTGCCCAGCTCGATCCGGTCGGTGACAACGGGGTGCGTCGCCCCGCCCAGCCGGTCGACGCCCTGAATGGTGATCGTGGACGTCCCCTCGCCGTCGATCTGTGCGCCCATGCGGCGCAGGCATTGCGCCAGGTCGACGATCTCGGGCTCACGCGCGGCGTTCTTCAGCACCGTGGTGCCCTTGGCCAGCGTCGCCGCCATCAGCGCGTTTTCAGTCGCCCCGACGGACACGATGGGAAACTCGAACGTGCCGCCCTTCAGCCCGCCGGGCGCCTTCGCGTGCACATAGCCCTCTTTCAGCTCCAGCTCGGCCCCCAGGGCCTCCAACGCCTTCAGATGCAGATCGACCGGGCGCGCGCCGATTGCGCAACCACCGGGCAGCGACACCACCGCATGACCGTCGCGCGCCAGCATCGGCCCCAACACCAGGATCGAGGCGCGCATCTTGCGCACGATCTCGTAGTCGGCCTTGTGATTGTTCAGGTCATGGCTCGACATTGCCAGCACCTTGCCGCCCTGCAGGCTGGTCACCTCGGCGCCCAGCGACTGCAACAGCGCCGTCATCGTGCGAATATCGCTCAGACGCGGGGCATTGGTCAGCGTCAGCGGCTCCTCGCTCAGCAGCGTCGCCGGCATCAACGTCAGGCAGGCGTTTTTCGCCCCTGCGATCGGGATCTGCCCATTCAGAGGGCCATTGCCCGTCACCAGTATCGAATCCATCTGCTCTCAGTCCTTGTTCTTTTCATTGTCGGTCCCGGCGTCTGGCGCGGCGCTGTCATCGACGGCGCCTTTGCCCTCTGGTGCGCGCCTGGCACGCGCCTGTGCCTTGCGCCGCGCAAGGTTCGCCTTCAGCGCCGCCTTCAGCCTGTCATCACGCGTTTTCGCGCCTTTTGCCTTACCCGGTTTATCTGTCATGCGCCTTCTGTAAAGCACCGCTGAAAAAGCGTCCAGATTATGCTTGCACCCCTCGCGGATTGCGTCTAATCAGCCGCCCACGGTCACCGGCACAGACGCTTTCGCGGACATGCACGGGAACGTCGCCGCAGTAGCTCAGTGGTAGAGCGCGTCATTGGTAATGACGAGGTCGGGAGTTCAATCCTCCCCTGCGGCACCATCAAACCCCCTTCACGATTTCAGCCGCTGCATGACATGGGGCACGTCCCCCGACCGTCAATGCGGATCGCGCCAGCAGCTGGTGCGGCGATGCAAGAACGCGCCGCAACCCATTGCAATACCATGACAATCCGCGCGGCGCAGATCAGCGGGCGGGAATAACCTCGCGCCAGAAGAACGGCGTCAGCAGTGCAAAGACGGTCAGCATCTCCAGCCGCCCCAGATACATCGCCACCACCAGCACCACCTTGACCGGTGCGCTCAGGCTGGCGAAATTTCCTGCCGGGCCGATGACGCTGCCGACACCGGGGCCGACGTTGGCCAGCGCCGTGATCGCGCCGCTGGTCGCGGTTTCCAGGTCCAGCCCCAGAAACGCCAGGATCACGGCAATGATCGAAAAGGTCGCGACGTAGAACACGAAGAACGCGATCACCCCGCTCAGCACGTCGGGCTGAACCTGCCGCCCCTCATAGCGCAGCATCTGGATGGAATGCGGCGAATGCACCCGCGCGATTTCGGATTTCGTGGCGCGAAACAGCAGGATCCAGCGCATCGCCTTGACCCCGCCCGAGGTCGATCCGGTGCACCCCCCCACCGCCGTCAGCGCGAAAAACACCGCCGCCGCGAAATAGCCCCAGACCAGGTAATCCGTCGTCGCATAGCCGGTCGTCGTCACCACCGACACGACGTTGAAGGCAACCAGCCGCAGCGCCACGAACAGGTTCATCCCGTGCGTCAGCGTCAGCCAGATCGACAGGACCGAGATGACGGCCCCCAGGCACCACAGCATCATCAGTACCTGTTCGCTGCGGAACGATCCACGGTGAAAGGCGCGGATGTACCAGGCAAAGGGCAGACCGCCCATCAGCATGAACACCGTCCCCGCCCATTGCAGGAACGGGCTCTGGAAATGGCCGAACGACGCGTCATAGCCGGAATAGCCCCCGGTCGACAGCGTCGTCATCGCGTGGGTGATCGCGTCAAACACGCTCATCCCGCCGACCGCGTAGACCAGCCCGCACAGCGTCATCAGCCCCAGGTAGACGATCAGCGTGGCCGAGGCGAACTTGGCCGCGTTGCTCAGCTCCTTCTCGCTCTTGTCCGAACTTTCTGTGCGAAACAGCTGCATCCCCCCGACCTTCAGGATCGGCAGCAAGGCGATGCCGGTCACGATGAACCCGACCCCCCCGACCGCCTGCAATATCGCCCGCCACAGGATGATTCCGCGCGGCGTCGAATCCAGCCCCGACATCACCGTCGATCCCGTGGTGGTGATTCCCGACATCGATTCGAACAACGCATCGACCGGCGACAGCGTGGTCAGGTACAGCGGCACCGCCCCCGCCAGCGCCGCCGTCACCCATACGGAGGACGTCAGCAGGAAACCGTGCAGGCGGTGCATGTTCTCGAACGACGAATTGGAAGACAGGGTCAGCGCCATGCCGACAAATCCGGTCAGCAGCGCCGACATGCCAAAGGCCGCCGCCGTGTCGGGAAAGACCAGCGCGTCGACCGCCATCAGTGCCGCTGAGAACAGCAGCACGAGGCCATTCACGAAGATCACGAAATTCACGCACGTCCCCCGAGTTTGACGTCTGACGTTTCGGTTCGGCCCGCTCTGCTGCTCTGCGGCGCAGGGTCAACCTGACCTATACCCGGCACCGCGCTTAGGCAATTGCCTTCCCTGTGCGGCCCATGGTCCCGGCCGGGATGCGGCACGGACGCACCGCAGACGCACCGAAATCGCACCGCCCGGATACCGACGCAGGCACCGACGTCGTGATCGGGCGGTGCAATCGGGTGATGTCGCCGGGTGGTGCGACCGGGCACTGACCTCAGGCGGCGCGACCGGATGGCGCGTTCAGGCGTCCTTCAGGCGTCCTCCTCGCCACGCAGCTCCTGCACATCGCGCAGCTCGGGAAAGATCTTGTACCACAGCCCGCAGATCCCCATGCAGACCACGGCCCCCAGTGCGACCGAGGGCACCGTGCCCAGCAGTGCCGCCATGCTGCCCGCGCGAAATTCCCCCAACTCATTGGAAGCACCGATGAAAATCATGTTCACCGCGTTGACCCGGCCACGCAGCCCGTCGGGCGTGTTCAGCTGTACCAGCGTGCCCCGGATCACCATGGACACCATGTCGAAACCGCCGATGAAGGCCAGCGCCAGCACCGACAGCCAGACCACCTTGGACAGGGCGAAAACCAGCGTGAAAAAGCCGAACCCCGCGACCGAGGCAAACATCAGCTTTCCCGCGTTCCGCCGGATCGGATAGCTCATCAGCACGCCGGCCACCAGCACCGCCCCCACCGCAGGCGCCGCCCGCAACAGGCCCAGCCCCAGCGCCCCGACATCCAGGATATCGCGGGCATACACCGGCAGCATGGCAAAGGCGCCGCCCAGCAGAACTGCAAACAAATCCAGAGAGATAGCGCCGAAAATGATTCGTCGCGCACGGATAAAGCGGAACCCTGCCGTGACCTCAGACCAGCTGCGCCCGGCCGGCGCACCGCGCCGCGGCTGGCGCGGCACCATGGCCACCAGCGCACCGGCGGCGAACAGGAACACGACCGACACGCCATAGGCTGCCTCGGGCGCCAGGCCGTACAGCAGGCCCCCTGCCACGGGTCCGCAGATCGTCGCCACCTCGTTGACGCTGGAATTCATCGCCAGCGCCTTGGGCAGATGCGCCGGCTTGACGATATTGGTGATCAGCGAACTGCGCGCCGGGTTGTAGAAGGCCCGCGCCGTGCCGAACAGCACCATCACCATGAACACCAGGCGCACGTCGCCATTGCCCCGCAGGGTCAGCACCAGAAGGCCCCCGGCGACCAGCGCCTCGACCCACATGCAAAGCGTCATGATGCCCCGCCGCGAAAACCGGTCCGAGACGGTGCCGGTCACCAGCACGAGGATCAGCGCGGGCGCGAATTGCGACAGGCCCACCAGCCCGAGGTCAAAGGGATTGCGCGTCAGGTCATAGACCTGCCAGCCCACTGCAACAGTCTGAATCTGAATGGCAAACCCTGTCAGGAACAGGGCCGCCATGAAAAAACCGTATCCGGGGTTCTGGAACACGTCCCAACGAGAGGGCTGTGCAGCGGTTTCAGCGGGGTCCGACTTGGCCGCGCTCACGAATAGAAGTCCGAAGTCATCTCAATCCGATCATCACGAATTTGAATTGGGTCGACGTCGAACCGCAGGCCGAGGACCCTGTCCAGGATGGCGGAGGAAATCGCCTGATGGGGTCTCGGCGGCGGCGCGTCGTGGCCATATGGACCAAGTTTTCGCGCTTTGCCAAGGCCGTCCGATGCTTTGCGATCCTTGTATAGGCAAAAATATCGCACCCCGCGCCACGGCCCGGGCCTCACCTGCCCGTGCCTCACCTGCCCGCGCCCCGAATGCCCGCGGCCCGCGCACCCCAACGCCCCCCGCCCGCGCAGCGGACCGCATGATTGCACACGAAAAAAGGGGTGCAGCCATTGCCACGCCCCCTTTCGCAATTCCCACGACAACTCGCCCGGACCCGGCCCGGATGTCAGGCGGTTTCCTTCTCCTCGGCCCAGTCCCAGGGCCGGGTGTAATTGCCCAGAACCCGGGTCAGTTCGGCCTCGTCCACGGCACCGGTGCGCACCAGCCGCGCCGTCAGGCCGCGTTTCTTGTCGTCCACCACGTCCCGCACCTCGGCGGCCAGCCCGGCCTCGGCCAGCGCTTCGTTGTAGATCCGCTTGATCGCCATCTTGCGCAGGTCGGGCTTGAACACCTTGCCCACGGCGGTTTTCGGCAGCTCTTCCAGAACCTCGACGTATTTCGGAATCGCCGCGCGTTCGTGCACGTAGACCTTGCAGTGGGCCAGCAGTTCCTCGGTCGTGACCTCGGCCCCCTCGATCAGCTCGACATAGGCGCAGGGGATCTCGCCCGCGCGCGCATCCGGCTGCCCGATGGCCCCGGCAAAGGCAACGGCGGAATGCGCCAGCAGGGCATCCTCGATCATGGCGGGGTCGATGTTGTGGCCACCACGGATGATCAGATCCTTGGCCCGCCCGGTGATGAACAGGTACCCGTCGACATCCAGCCGGCCCAGATCGCCGGTGCGCAGATAACGATCGTAATGGAACAGATCATGGTTCTTGACCTCTTCCGTATAGGTCGACCCGGCAAAGACACCGGGGCTTGCGATGCAGATCTCGCCCACCTCGTCGACGCCGCATTCGCGCGTCACCCCGCCGGAATTGTCAAAGATCCGCACGTCCGTATAGGGAAACGGCACCCCGACCGAGCCGAGCTTGCGCGGGCCGCTGTCGGGGTTGCACGACACGAGGCAGGTCGCCTCGGTCAGCCCGTACCCCTCAAGGATCGTCACGCCCGCCGCCGACTCGAACCGGCGAAACAGCTCCTGCGGCAACGGCGCAGAGCCGGAAAAGGCCAGCTTCACGCTCGACAGATCCGCATCGACCGGCTTTTGCATCAGCACGGCAACAGCCGTCGGAACGGTCGTGATGAAGGTGATCTTCCAACGCTCGCACAACTTCCAGAAATTGTCGAAAACGCCATCGCCACGATAACCCGCAGGCGTCGGAAACACGACATGCGCCCCCGACATCACCGCGCCCATCAGCATCACCTGACAGGCAAAGACATGAAACATCGGCAGCGGGCACATGATGTTGTCGTCTTCGCCAAACAGCAGGGTCGACCCGAGCCAGCCGTTGTAGACGATCCCTTCGTTCAGGTGGCGTGCCACCTTGGGCATCCCCGTTGTCCCGCCGGTATGGAAATAGGCCGCGACGCGGTTCACCTGGCGGTCTTCGAACTGCAGCTGCCTTGGCTGGCGCGCCATCTCGTCGACGAAGCTCTTGATGCGGGCATGGTGCGGCGCGGGCATCTTGGGGCGCAGCAGCGGCACCAGCCAGCTTTTCGGCGGGGCAAGGTAGCGGTTCAGGTCGATTTCCAGCACCGTCTCGACACCGGGGCAGGCGCGCACGGCCTCGGCCACCTTCTGTGGCACGTCGGTCTTTGGAAACGCCTTCAGCGTGACCACGACCTTGGCCCTGGTCTCTTGCAGGATCGAGGCGATCTGTTCGCTGTCCAGCATCGGGTTGATCGGGTTCACGATGCCCGCGACCATGCCGCCCAGCGTGGCATAGATCGTCTCCATCGCGTTCGGCAGCACCAGCGCGACCACGTCGTCCTCGCCCACGCCAAGCTCTCGGAACAGGTTCGCCGCCTGGCTGACCTTGTCCAGCATCTCGGCCCAGCTGACCGTTTCAGCCCGATCCTTCGGGCCGGATTCCAACTGAAACGAGACTGCGTTGTGGCTGGGAAATGCCGCTGCGGTCCGGGCCACCATGCCAAGGACGGTCTTGGGAACGTCACGCTCCTCCCAGGGCATCTCGTTCGTCAGTTTCAATGCGTCGCCAACGCCTGAAAAGGTCATGCTCTCTCCTCCCATGTCCTCTCCGCGCCTTTTCCGCGCGGTAGGACCGCAGACTTTCATCCCCACGCACAATGACAAGCGTGACGCTGCGTTTGTCCCCCCCGACGTCGCGTGAAGCACGCCGCATCGGGGATGGTCACGCCGCACGTCCGCGCGCCCGTCGCCCGGCCCATCTGACAAGTATGCAAGTGAACGCGCGGTTTAGAAAGCCTTTTGGCGGTGTCGGCTCATGCTGTCTGCCCCCGGCCCCGCTACACCGGGGCCCAATCCCCGGCAGGCCCGCTACACCGGGGGGCAATCCCCGGCAGGCCCGTCACACCGGGGCCCCGTCAACGGGCAGGGCGCGCGGCGCGGTCCGCATGAGACAGGCCGGTGCCAGCACAGTCGCGCCAGGGCCATCGCAGTCGCGCCGGGGGCGGTGTGCCGCGCCCGCCCTGTCAGGCCGACCGTGCAGCCCCCCGCACCGGTCGGCCTGCACAACCGGATCAGGCGGCGTCGGCCGAACCTGCGGTGAACTGCAACCGTGCCAAGCGCGCATACAACCCGCCCTGCGCCACCAGTTGATCGTGGGTGCCCTGGGCGACGATGCGGCCCTGATCCATCACGATGATCCGGTCGGCCTTTTTCACCGTGGCCAGACGGTGCGCGATGATGATCGTGGTGCGCCCCTCGGCCACCGTCTCGATCGCTTGCTGCACCAGGCGCTCGCTCTCGGCGTCCAGCGCGCTGGTGGCCTCGTCAAGCAGCAGCACCGGCGCGTCGCGCAGGATGGCACGGGCGATGGCGATGCGCTGTTTCTGCCCGCCCGACAGCATCACGCCGCGCTCGCCCACCGGGCTGTCATAGCCCTGGGGCAGCGCCAGGATGAACCCCTCCGCCGCGGCCGCCTTTGCCGCCGCCACGACCTCGTCGTCGCCCGCCTCGGGCCAGCCAAAGCGGATGTTTTCGCGCGCCGTGTCGGCAAAGATCACCGGATCCTGCGCCACCAGCGCCATGGATCGGCGGAACGCGGGCCGCGACATCGCCGCCAGGTCGACCCCATCCAGCAGAACGCGTCCCTGTTCCGGGTCGTAGAACCGCAGGATCAACTGCATGATCGTCGATTTGCCCGCGCCCGACGGGCCGACGACCGCCACAGTCTCGCCGGGGTGGATGGTCAGGTTGACCCCCTCCAGCGCCGCCGCCGACGGACGCGAGGGGTAGTGGAACGTGACATCCTCAAAGGTGATTTCGCCGCGCACCGGGGCGGGCGGCGCAATCGGCGCGGCCGGATCCTTGACCCGGTCCTGCGCCTGCAACAG
This sequence comes from Pseudooceanicola sediminis, assembly GCF_003575965.1. Taxonomy (GTDB): domain Bacteria; phylum Pseudomonadota; class Alphaproteobacteria; order Rhodobacterales; family Rhodobacteraceae; genus Pseudooceanicola; species Pseudooceanicola sediminis. The sequence goes on from NZ_QWJJ01000008.1 coordinate 163,332, forward strand.
CTCGACCAGCCGTTCGGTGGCCCCCGCGGCGCGTTGCAATTCGCCCCAGATCTCGGACAGGGCCGCCACGGACCCCGCCACCATGATGGCATAGATCACGAATTGCACCAGCGCGCCGGTGCTCATCGTGCCCATGCGCACGTCATGCGCGCCGATCCACAGCACCCCGACCACCCCCGAGAAGATCAGGAAGATCACGATTACCGTCATCATCGCGCGCGTCCAGATCCGCGTCAGGGCGGACCCGTAGCTTGCCTCGGTCACGGTGTCGAACCTGGCCCGGCTGCGCCCCTCGTGCGTATAGGCCTGCACCGTCTGCACCGACAGCAGCGCCTCGCTCGCGTTGCCAGACGACTGCGCGATCCAGTCCTGGTTCTCCCGGCTCAACCGGCGCAGCTTGCGCCCCAGCGTCAGGATCGGCACCACCACCAGCGGCACGATCAGCAACGCCAGCCCGCTCAGCTTGGGCGATGTCAGCATCATCAACACGAACCCGCCCGAAAAGATCAGCACATTGCGCAGCGCGATCGACACGGACGACCCGATCACCGACTGGATCAGCGTCGTATCCGTGGTGATCCGGCTCAGCACCTCGCCGGTCATCGTGGTCTCGTAGAATGCCGGGCTCATCCCGATGACGCGCCCGAACACCGCCTTGCGGATATCGGCCACCACCCGCTCGCCCAGCCGCGTCACCAGCGCATAGCGCAGCCCCGTGCCCACGGCCAGCAGCGCCGCGATACCGATGGCGGCGGCAAAATACTGGTTCAGCAGCTCGACCTGGCCCGAATTGAAATTGTCGATCACCCGTCGCGCCGCCAGCGGCAGCACCAGCGACACGCAGGCCGTCAGCACCAGCGCGCAGATCGCGCCTGTCATCATCACCCGGTAGGGCGCCAGAAAGGGCCAAAGATGGCTCAGCGCCCCCACCTTGCGAGAGGTCTCGCGGGTCTGCGCGTCACTGTCACTTACCGGTCTGCGGGCCACGCCGTACCTCATCTGTTGACGCCCTCGGGTGGGCCATGGCTACATGACGGCCCACTTCCTCGGGGTCAAGGCGCGGGCCGCAAATGCCCCGGAAACGGTCAATTTGCCTCAACTCCCCCGGCCCCACCGCCGCGCCGTGTCAGCGGCACTTGACGACCCACCCCGCTTAACTGTTTCCATACATACGAAATCGGACAATAGCGTTTGAGGTGCCGGGCCAATCCGTGCCTCAATGGCGCAGGGCAGAACCAAGGGGAGGCAGGGCAAAGTGACACGCGATCTCGCGCTGGTGGTGAACGGGCAACCGGTCACGTTGCACGTCGATGCCGACCGCACGCTTCTGGACCTGCTGCGCGACGAGCTGTCGCTGAATGGGCCCAAATACGGCTGCGGCATGGCGCAATGCGGCGCCTGCACCGTGCTGGTCGACGGTGCCCCGGCGCGGGCCTGCGTGCTGCGCGGCGCATTGGCCGAAGGGCGCAGCATCACCACGCTCGAAGGTCTGGCCGACCCCGACACCGGCGCGCTGCACCCTGTCCAGCAAGGCTTTCTTGACGCCGAGGGCGCGCAATGCGGCTATTGCCTGAACGGCATGATCATGACCACCCACGCGCTGCTGGCCCGCACGCCGGATCCGACCGAAGACCAGATTCGCGATGCCCTGCGCCACAACCTGTGCCGCTGCGGTGCGCAGGTCGAAATCATCGCGTCGGTCAAACGCGCCGCCACCCTGATGCAGGCAACCCCGACGCAAGCCCCCAAAGTGCACGCCCCCCAAATTCAGGCCCCCCGAATTCAGGCCCGCCAAGTGCACGCCGGTGATCCGGAATGACCGACGCCCTGACGATCCGCCGCAACGGCGACACCTTCCTGACTCTTTCGCCCGACGGCACGGCAACCGGTTACAACGGCCATGTCGACCTTGGCACCGGGTTGCAGACCGCCCTCGCCCAGATCGTGGCCGAGGAGCTGGACCTGCCGCTTTCTGCCGTGCGGATCGTGCTGGGCGACACCGCCCGCACCCCCGACCAGGGGCCGACGATTGCATCCGAGTCGATCCAGATCACCGCCGTTCCCTTGCGTGCCGCCGCCGCACAGGCGCGTCACTGGCTGGCGCGGGCCGGGGCGCTGCGGCTGAATGCCCCGCTGGCCGATATCAGCACGCAGGACGGCCATGTCATCTGGCAGGACCAGCGTATCTCCTACGCCGCCCTGCTGGCGGGGCGCGCCGAGGTCCTGCCGCTGGATGACGCCGCCCCGCTGAAAGATCCCGCCAACTATACCCTGGTCGGTCACAAGGCCGGGCGCACCGACCTGCCCGCCAAGCTGACCGGCGATTTCGACTATATCCACGATATCCGCCTGCCCGGTATGCTGCATGGCCATGTCATCCGCCCCCCATACGCCGGGCGCGATTCGGGCGATTTCATCGGGCGCAGTCTGATCAGCTTTGACGACTCCGCCATTGCCGCCCTGCCCGGCTTTGTCGCGGTGGTGCGGCAGGCCGATTTCCTCGCCGTCGTTGCCACCAAGGCGCATCTGGCCCGTCAGATGGCCGAGGCGCTGCCGGTGCAATGGCACCGCCCCCCCGACCTGCCCGACCTCTCCGATCCCGTTGCCGCGATCAAGGATCACCCCTCCTCGCCGCGCGTCCTCGACACCACCGGCGATATCCGCGCGGGGCTGGCCGATTGCAGCCCCCGGCTGGACCGCCGCTATGTCTGGCCCTGGCACATGCATGCCTCCATCGGGCCGTCCTGCGCCGTGGCCGATTGGAACGGCGGCGCGCCGATCGTCTGGTCCGGCACGCAGAACCCGCACATGCTGCGCGGTGACCTCGCCACGCTGACCGGCCTCGCGCCCGAGGTGATCGAGGTGCGCCGCCACCAGGCCGCCGGTTGCTATGGCCGCAACTGCGCCGATGACGTGGCGGGCGACGCGCTGCTGCTGACCCGCGCCCTGGGTCAGCGGGTCCGCGTGCAACTGACCCGCGCGCAGGAAAACCTGTGGGAACCCAAAGGTGCCGCACAGGTGATGGAGGTGTCCGGCGGTGTGAATGCCGCGGGCGATTTCCACGCCTATGCCTTCGACAGCTGGTACCCCTCCAACCGTGGTCCCAACCTCGCGCTGCTGCTGACCGGCGCGATCTCCCCCGAACCGCGCCCCTCCGACATGGGCGACCGTACCATCGTTCCGCCCTATCGCATCGCGCACAAGCGGATCACCGTGCACGACATGGCCCCCATCGTGCGCGCGGCATGGCTGCGCGGCGTCTCGGCGCTGCCCAATACCTTCGCGCACGAAAGCTTTGTCGATGAACTGGCCGCGCAGGCGCAGGAAGACCCCGTCGCCTTCCGTCTGCGCCACCTCGACGATCCGCGCCAGGCCGACCTCGTGCGCCGCACCGCGCAGGCCGCAGCCTGGCAGACCCGCACCCAACCCACCCTGCGCCGCAAGGGGCGCATGGCCTATGGTCAGGGCTTTGCCTATGCCACCTACGTGCACGGCGCCTTTCCCGGCACCGCCGCCGCCTCGGCCGCATGGGTCGTCGATGTCGCGGTCGACATGGAAACGGGCGAAGTCACGCTGTCGCGCGTGTTTGTCGGGCAGGATCAGGGCCTCGCCATCAATCCCGACCACGTGCGCCAGCAGATCCACGGCAATGTCATCCAGACCGCCTCGCGTGCGTTGCAGGAAAGCGTCAGCTTCGACCAGATCACCGTCACCGACCAAAGCTGGGCGACATACCCCCTCGCCACCTTTCCCCAGACCCCGCAGATCGAAACGATGCTGGTGGCGCGCCCCGACGACCCGCCCCTCGGGGTCGGGGAAAGCGCGGGCGTGCCCGCCGCCGCCGCCATCGCCAACGCCATCTTCGACGCCACCGGAGTGCGGATGCGCGAGGTGCCGTTCACGCCGGAACGGATGCGCGACGCCCTCGGCATCCAGCCGCGCCAATCCGCCCCTCTCGCCCTGCCGGGCCGCAGGAAACGCAAGACCCTGCTGGCAACGACCCTCGGCCTGACCGCGGCCCTCGGCCTCGGCGCGCTGTCCTTCCCGCTGGCCCGCGCCATCCCGAAAACCACCGCCCCCGCCGCCGCCAACTTTTCGGCCGAAACGCTGACACGCGGCGAAACCCTCTTTGCGCTCGGCAACTGCGCCTCTTGCCATACGGCCCCGGATGGCGCACCGAACGCCGGGGGCCGCGCCATCGACACCCCCTTCGGCACGGTGCATTCCACCAATCTGACGCCCGATCCCGATACCGGCCTCGGGACCTGGTCCTTTGCCGCCTTCGCCCGCGCCATGCGCGCCGGGATCAGCCGCGATGGCCACAACCTCTATCCCGCCTTCCCCTACACGTCCTTCGCCGGGATGGCAGAGGACGACCTCTTTGCCCTCTATGCCCATCTGCAAACCCTGCCTGCGGTGGCCCAGCCCACCCCCAAGGCGCAGATGAGCGTTCCACGCCCCGCCCTCGCCGCCTGGAACGCCCTCTTTCACCGTCCGCAATCGCTGGCGCCCGACCCGGCGCAAGGCGCCGACTGGAACCGGGGGCGCTACCTTGTCGAAACCGTCGGGCATTGTTCGGAATGTCACACGCCGCGCACCGCCCTCGGCGCGCAGGCCAAGACCCCGCTCAGCGGTGCAATGGTGCGCGACTGGTTCGCGCCCGCCCTTGCCGGGCCTGACGCGCAGCTGCGCGGCACGGATGACATCGCCGCATATCTCTCCACCGGCGTCGCGCCCGGCCGCGCCGCCGCCTCCGGCCCGATGGCCGAGGTGATCGCCGGCCTTTCCACGCTACCCGACGGCGACATCACCGCGATGGCGACCTACCTCGCCTCGCTGCCGACTGACGCACCCGCGCCGCTGCCCGAACAGGCCGCGACCATACCCGACCGTATCGACCGGATCTTTGCCAATGCCTGCGCCAGCTGTCACGAGGCGGCGCTGCCCGACCTACTGACCGCCGCGCAGATCCCGCTGACCCGCGCCCCGGCGATCCGCGCGCCCTCGCCCGCCGCCGCACAGGCGACGATCCGCGACGGGTTGCGCGCCCCCACCGGCACCGCGCTGCGCGACATGCCCGCCTTTGGCGCGGACCTGGCCGAGGCCGACATCCTTGCGCTGGCCCGCTATCTGCGCGCGCGCTACGCCCCAGACCTGCCCGGCTGGGACTAAAGCGCACCCAGCACCGCGCACAGGCGCGCAATCTCGTCCTGCGTCGTCAGATAGCTGACCGAGGCACGGCAGACCGGCCCCGCCAGACCCGACAGCGGGCCATAGTGCGCGGGTACCGCGTTGATCGTCACGCCTTGGGCGCGCAGCGCCTGCATCACCTCGGCCGGCGTCATGCGCGCATGGGTAAAGGTGGTGATATGGCTCTGAACCACGCCGCTTTCGCGCAGGCTCACCCCCGCCACGCCGGACAAACCGGCGCGTAAGGCCGCGACCTTGTCAAACGTCGCCCGGCGGATCTCCTCGACCCTGAGGTCCAGCGCCAGCCCCAGCGCCACCCCAAGGCCCAGCAGCGGCGCGGGCGCATACTCGTTGCTCTCGAACCGCGCAGCGTCGCGCCGCAATACGACCTTGCCCGCCTGCCAGCCTGCCGCGCGCACGTTCAGCGCACCCGGTGTCGCCGCACATCCCTGTCGCACGTACAGCACCCCAGTTCCCTTGGGCCCGCGCAACGCCTTGCGCCCCGGGGCCGTCAGCATGTCGCAACCGATCCGACCGACATCGCAGGGCAGCAGGCCCAGCGCCTGCGCCGCATCCAGCAGATAGGGCACACCCGCCGCCCGCGCGATCTGCCCCACCTCGGCCACCGGCTCTGCGATGCCCAGGTGCGCCGGAACCCATGTCACCGCGATCAGCCGCACCCGGTCATCCATCATCGCCGCCAGCGCGCCGGTATCCATCCGCCCATCCGGTCCCGTCGGGATCGTCTCGATCACCGCACCGCTGCGCCGCGCGGCCTCCACCAGGGTAAAGACGTTGCCGCCCCATTCATGCGCGCCAACCAGCACACGGTCGCCCCCCTGCAAGGCAGGCAAGGCATGAAAGGCCGCGTTCCAGGCCTGCGAACTTCCCGTTGTCAGCGCGACCTCCTCGGCACGCGCCCCGATCAGCCGCGCCGCCGCCGCCCGTGCCGCTTCGATGGCGTCGGCCACGGCCACGCCTGCCTCATGCGGGGCCAGCGCAGCCTCGGCCTGCAAATGCGCCTGCATCGCTTCCAACACCGCGCGCGGCACCAGGCCGCTGCTGGCCGCGTTGAAATGAACCACCCCCGGCAGCGCCGGCGTGGCCGCGCGCAACGCCTCGATATCCAGTCCCATCTGATCCGCCATCATCACCCCTGCCCCAACCGTTTCTGTCCCGCAGGCTATCCGCCCACGCACCGGCGTCAAACCCTCTCGGACCGCGCTGCGGGTGATTTCCGCGCCAAAGATTTGCCCATCGCGGCGGGGTCCTCCGCGATTTTTGGCGCGGCCTTGCGCAAAACCCTTGCGTCAAAGCCTTGATTCGGAATTTACTTCAATAATCACGTTACTTTTCTTGCAACCATTCCGAGACATCGGTCCACGATTGGGAATTTTCATGACGCGTCCCTCCATTGCCATTGTCGGTGCCGGTGCCATCGGGTCGATCCTCGCCGCGCGCCTTGCACAATCGGGGGCCGATGTCCGCCTTGTGGCGCGCGGCACGCGTCTGGCGCAGATCCGGCAGGATGGCCTGCGCATCCGTGATCTGGACGGCGAGGTCACGGTGCATGTGCCCGTGGTCGCCGCCCTCGCCGCGCCGGTCAGCGTGCTGTTCCTCTGCGTGAAAGGCCCCGCGATCGAGGCCGCGATCCGTGACAACCTTGCAGGCATGGGGCCGGACACCCGCGTCGTGCCGCTGGTCAACGGTATCCCGTGGTGGTTCTTTGATGACCTGGGCCACCCGGTGCGCGCGGTCGATCCCGATGGCGCGCTGTTCGACCTGGTGCCCTTCGACCAGATCGTCGGGTCGGTCACCATGATGACGGCGGCTTTTGACGACGACGGCACCGTCGTGTCGACCATCCCGCACAAGCTCGCCCTGGGGCCGACAACGCCGAACGGCCCCCGCCCCGTCGATCTGGCAGACGAAATCACCGCCGCCGGCATCACGCTGGACCGTGCCGACCACATCCGCCCGCTGGTCTGGCAAAAGCTGGCGCTGAACCTCGCCACCAATCCGTTGTCGGCGCTGACAGGGCAGACCCTGGAACAGATTGCCGCCGATCCCGCCAGCCTGGCCCGCGCCACCGCCATCGCGGTCGAGGCCGAAACCCTTGCCGCCGCCTGGGGCTGCCCCATCGACATCGCAGCCCACATGCCCGCGCAGCTGGCCCGCGCCGGTGCGTTCCGCACCTCGATGCTGCAAGACGCCGAGGCAGGCCGCCCGCTGGAGCTGGCCCCGATCTGCGACGCCCCGCTGGAACTGGCCGAGGCGCGCGCCATCGCCATGCCCGAAACCGCCACCCTGCTGAGCGAACTTCGTGCCAAACTGGGCACACCCGCAGCCGCCCTGCCCCAAGGAGCCTTGTGATGACCATCCACACCACCGACCGCCTCGCCGGCAAATCCGAAGCCGACCTGCGCGTCCAGCTCGCCGATTTCTACCACCTCGTCAGCTACCTCGGCTGGACCGAGCTGATCTTCAACCACATCTCCGTGCGGGTGCCCGGCGAAACCCACGCCTACCTCGTGAACCCCTTCGGGCTGCACTATGACGAGGTGACGCCCGAGAACCTGATCAAGGTCGGCATCGACGGCAAGAAGATCGAGGACAGCCCCTATGACGCCAACCCCGCCGGGTTCGCGCTGCACGGTGTCATCCACGAAAACCGCCCCGACGTCGGCTGCATCGCTCATACCCACACCACGCCGATTTCCGCCATCACCATGAAGGCCTTCGGCATCGACCACGACAGCTTTTATGGCGCGCAGCTCTATGGCCGCGTCGGCTATCACGGGTTTGAAGGCATCACGCTCTACGACGATGAACGCCCCCGGATGCTCGACTCGCTGGGCGACAGGCATGTCCTCGTCCTGCGCAACCACGGTATCGCCGTGTGCGAGGCCGACATCCCCCTCACCTTCTTCCTGCTCTGGACCGTCCAGCGCGCGGCGGAAATCCAATGCGCCTCGCAGGGCATTCCCGGCCCCAACACCACCCTGCCCGAAGTCATCAAGCAGAAATGTGCCGACGATGCCCAGCGCCTGAAGGAAAGCGCAAAGTTCGCGGACCTGCTGTTCGATGCCATGGTGCGCAAGATGAAACGCGACCAGGGCCGCGCCTGACCGGGATCACCTGACCGGGACAAGCTGACCGGAAACACGACCCGGCCCCCCCGGAACAGCGCCCGAAAAACATGCATATTCACGTTTTTCGGGCGCCCCTTGCAGATTTCTCTTAGTGAATCGACCTTAATGCGGTAATATTGACGTAATAAAGACGAAACGGAGCCCTCATGACCCCCGACTTTCCCCCAGGCCTCAGCCCGGACGCCGCGATGACCGTATCGCTGGATCTCGGCACGTCCGGGGGGCCACGGGTCGCGGTCAAGGAATGCCTCGCGATCGAGGGGTTGCCGACCCGCGCAGGCTCGGCCGCGCTGGCCGATGCGCCGCCTGCCCTCGCTCATGCGCAGGTCGTGCAAACCCTGCTCGACACCGGCTGCCAGATCGTCGGGCGCGCCAACATGCACGAACTGGCCTACGGGATGACCGGCGCGAACGCGCATACCGGGACGCCGCAGAACCCGCGCTGGCCCGACCGCATTCCCGGCGGCTCCTCCTCTGGCTCGGCGGTTCTGGTGGCGCAGGGCGCGGTCGATTTCGCCGTCGGCACCGACACCGGCGGCTCGATCCGCCAGCCTGCGGGCTGTTGCGGTGTCTTCGGGCTGAAACCGACCTTCGGGCGGATCAGCCGCGCCGGGGCCACCCCTGTCGCCTCCACCCTCGACTCCATCGGCCCCTTTGCCGCGACGGCCCCCATGCTGACGCGTGCCATGTCCCTGATGGACCCCACCTTTCAGGCCGAAAGCCTCGCCAGCCCCCCCTCGCTGGCGCTGCTCCGGCCCGAGGCCGCGTCCGATATCACCGCCAGTTTCGACGCGGCCACCAAACTCCTGCACGATGCAACGCTGACCGAGGCGACGCTGCCCAGCCTCGATGCCGCCTATCACGCCTCGATGACCATCATCGGGCATGAAATCGCGGCCGAATTCGGCGCCCTCGCCGCCTCCAACGCCACCCTTGGCGCGGATGTGCGCGCCCGCATCCTGAACGGCACGCGCATCACCGCCCGGCAACTGGCCGACGCCGAAGCCGTCCGCACCCGCTTTACCGCCGAAATCGACGCGCTGCTGGACACGCACGACGCCATCCTGTTGCCGCTTCTGGCCCGCACGCCCCCCACCTGGGCCGTGGCCGCAGACCCGGCCGCCGTCCTGCCGATGACCCGCTTTATCCGCCAGTTCAACATGTCCGGCCACCCGGCGCTGGCCCTGCCCACCCTGACGGCAGACGGCCTGCCCGCTGGTTTGCAACTGATCGGTGCCAAGGGGGCCGATGCCCGCCTCTGCGCCATCGCCGAATGGATCGCCGCCCGCACCCCTGAAGAGGAGACAGCCTGATGTCCCAAGCTCTCGCAGAAGCCACCACAACGGTGGCGCAGACCCCCGATGTCACGCTCGACACCGTGCTGGCCCAGATCCGCGCCCGCCGGGCCGAATTCGAAGGTCTGGCCCATGTCCCCGCCGACATGGTCGCACAGCTGCAACAGGTCGGGGTCTACCGGGCCTTCGTGCCGAAACGCTTTGGCGGTGACGCCCTGTCGCCCGCCGACTTCTGCCGCCTGATCGAAAAGATCTCGATGGCCGATGCCTCGACCGGCTGGGTCTCCAGCTTCGGGGTCTCCTCGACCTACCTGGCGGCGCTGCCGCCCGAAACCTTCGCCAAGATCTACGGCGCCAACCCGAACACCGTCTTTGCCGGGGCGATGTTCCCGCCGCAAAAGGCCACCCGCGAAGGCGACCGGCTGCGCGTGTCGGGTCGCTGGCCGTGGTGCTCCGGCTCCATGGGGGCCTCGCTGATCGGCGTCGGCATCAAGATCGAGGGCGAATCCTCGCCCCTGCCACGCTCTGCCATCTTCCCCGTCGCGGACGTCACCATCGACCAGACATGGGACACCGTCGGCCTGCGCGCCACCGGCTCGCATGACGTGGTGGTCGAGGGCAAGCTGGTGGACGAGGACTGGACCTTCATCCGTGGGTCCGCGCCGCAGCTCGACGACCCGATCTTCCGCTTTCCCGCCATGGCGCTGGCCGCGCAGGTGCTGGCCGTCGTCGCCCTTGGCACCGCCCGCGAGGCGCTGGACTGGGTGAAATCCGACGCCGCCAAGAAGGCCTCGATCACCGGCGCGCCCAGCCCCGGCGCGCGCCCCTATGTGCAGGCCGACCTGGCCCGCGCCGAGGCGCTGCTGCGCTCCGCCCGTGCCCATTTCTACGAAACCATCGAAGACGCCTGGGACCAACTGCTGACCAAGGGCGAGGTCGACCCCGATCTGCGCATCCGCCTGCGCCTTGTCGCCACCCAAGCCGCGCGTGATGGGGCCGAGGCCGCCCGCATCGCCTTTGTCATGGGTGGGTCCAACGCCATGCGCACCGGCCACACGCTGGGGCGCTGCATGATCGACGCCGCCTGCGTCGCCCAGCACGCCTTCATGAACGAAGGCACCTGGACCGCCGCCGGTGCCGGAATGTTCGGCGAAGCGACGCCCCCCGGTTACCCATGACCTAACAGGTCCGATCCGGCCCTGAATGCCGCGCAGAAATACCGACGTGATACCGACACGATACGGCACTTGATACCGACACCCCAAAATCCACGGTGAAATGATATGACTGCTCCTCTCCGCACCCTTCTCTGCTTCAACAACCACCCGACCTTCTTCAGCCTGCCCTTCGATCAGATCGGCCCGGTGTGGAAGGCCACACAGGAACTGATGTCCTCCATCGCCAAGATGGATGGTGTTGAAATCGTTGGTACTTTTGATGACGATCAGACCATGGTTGGCGCAAGTCAGGGCTTTCCTTACACCTGGTACATCCTCGCGGACTTTCCCAACCGCGATGCCGTGCAGGCCGCCTGCAACTTCCTGCGCACCATCGTCGTGGGCGAAGGCAACGACCGCCTCTGGAAGTACATGACAGTCGAAGCCCGCATGGGCCGCGCACTGGAAATTCCCGACCTGTAAGCAACTGGAAAGAGACGGAAAAGTGACTGACTCCGCGAAAATCCGCCAGATCGTCGAAGCCTCCCGCGCCCGCTTTTTGCGGGGTGTTCTGGTGCAGGCGACGGTGCCCGGGCGGCCCCCCGTCGCGGTGAATTCCGTCTCGACTCCCCGCGCCAAGACCAGCTTCCGCCCCCTGCGCACTCCTCCCTCCCAGCCCATCACGAAGGACAGGACATGACCCTCGATCATTTCCCCCAAGGCCCGCAAGACGCCAGCTATGCCCCGCTGGTGAAGGGCGACCGCGTTGCCACCCCGATGTATGAAGACCCCGCCATTTTCGATGTCGAGATGGAGAAAATCTTTGGCAAAACATGGGTTTGGGTCGGGCACGAATCCGAGGTTCCCGACAAGGGAAACTTCAAGCTGTCGGTCGTCGGCACCCAGCCGGTGATCATTTCGCATGACCGAAAGGGCGCACTGCACGTGCTGGTCAATCGCTGCCGCCACCGCGCCGCGACCGTCTGCGAGATCAAGAAGGGCAAGACCAGCTCCTTCCAATGCCCCTACCACGGCTGGGGCTATGCCCTCGACGGCAGTCTTCGCGGTGTCCCCTACACCGAAGGCTACAACACCGACTTCGACAAAAAAGACTATGGTCTCAAGAAGTTGAAGGTTGAAACATACCAGGGCATGATCTTCGCCTCCTTCAACATGGACGTCGAACCGCTGGAGGATTTCCTCGGCAATGCCAAACCCTGGATCGACCTGTTCATGAAACAGGGTGGCGGATTCCCGGTCAAAACCCTCGGGGAACATCAGTTCAAGGTCCCGATGAACTGGAAGATCCAGTTGGAAAACACCACTGACGCCTACCATTTTCCCGTTGTTCACAAGAGCTTCATGCAATCTCTCGACGGTGAGGCAACGCAGCAGTTCTCCTTCCTCGAAGACGATGACGGCTGGGTCGAAGACCTTGGCAACGGCCACTCCGTCATGGTGATGATGCCCGAGTTGAACGACCTCGACGACAACCTCGATGCCCCGATCCCCGAACGCTTCCAGGCGCTGGCGGAAACCCTGCGCGCCGACTACGACGAAGATCAGGTCCGCCGCATCGTGCGCGCCGTCGGCGGCTGCGGCTTCAACCTCAACCTGTTCCCGAACGCCGCCTGCTCGCTGTCGTTCTTCCGCATCCTGCGCCCTGTCTCGGTGAACGAGACCGAGATCCGCCACATTGCCCTTGGCATGGACGGCGGCCCGGAGGCGGCAAACCAGATGCGCATGCGTCTTCATGAGCATTTTCAAGGGCCTATGGGCTTCGGCTCTCCCGATGATGCTGAGGTCTGGGAACGTGTGCAACGCGGCTCTGCCGGCGGCGGCGACCTGGATGTGATGGTCAACCGTGGCAAGGGCCTGGAAGAAACCTCCGAAAATGGCCTGCCCAAGGGCGACATCAGTGCCGAAACCGGCATGCGTGCCGCCTACGCCAAGTGGCAGGAGATGATGGCGTGAAAGACATGACACCCGAGACAGAAATCACACTGGATGACGCGATCAAGTTCCTCTGGAGCGAGGCCGACATCCTGGATCGCAACGATTTTGATGCCTGGTTGCCGCTTTGGCATGGCGGACATTACATCATCCCCATCGGCGATGAAGTGACGGATTTCGCCAACAATCTCAACATCGTCTACGATGATGCGCAGATGCGAAAGGCCCGCGCCGCGCGCCTGTCGGGGGGCTTTTCGATCTCTGCCGCGCCGCCGGCGCGCACTGTGCGCACGCTGTCCCGCTTCGTCTTTACCGAAGAGGCACCCGGCGCCGTCACCATCCGTTCCGCCCTGCATGTGATCGAGGACAAGTTCGGCCGCCAGCGCATGTTTGCCGCCAATGTCGAACACAAGCTGATCGCGACCGAAAACGGTATCCGCATCACCCAGAAGGTCGTGCGGCTGCTGAACTCCGACGGAATGCTGACCTCGATCAGCTACCTTTTCTGAAATGGGGGCTCCCTTGCCAGACGTCATCCAGACCGCCGTTGTCACCGGGGCCGCCAGCGGTGTCGGTGCCCGTATCGCCCGCGCGCTGCACGCCGCGGGGTTCCGGGTTGTCATCTCAGATATCGATTCCGAGGGCGCATCGGCACTGGCGACGGACCTCGACCTGGCCGGTGAAACCGCCGTCACCGCGACGCTGGATGTGTCCAAACCCGAGCATTTTCAAGAAGTTCTGGACAAGGTCATCGACCGATGGGGATCGTGCGAAGTGCTGGTGAACAACGCCGCACTGACCAAGGCGCAACCCGTGCTCGACATCGCACCTGAGGATTTCAACAGGATCCTGACGGTCAACGCGGGCGGCACCTTTGCGGGCAGCCAGATCTTCGGGCGGCACTTCAAGGACCGCGGCTATGGCCGCATCATCAACATGGCCAGCCTGGCCGGACAGAACGGCGGCACCACCACGGGCGCGCATTACGCCGCCTCCAAGGGCGCGATCATGACATTGACCAAGGTGTTTGCCCGCGACCTCGCCCCCTTTGGCATCACCTGTAACGCCATCGCGCCCGGTCCGCTGGACAGCCCGATGGTGCATGACCTGGTCCCGGCGGACAAGATGCCGGGAATGCTGGCCAATATCCCCGCCGGGCAGTTGGGCGACCCGGCCTTTGTCGCCAACCTCGTGGCCCTGCTTGCCGGTCCCGCGGCCAGTTTCGTCACCGGCGCCTGCTGGGACGTCAACGGCGGCCTGTTCATGCGCTGAGGCGGAAAGAAGACCTATGACCACCGAGACCCTGACACTGATGATCGCGGAACGCCTTGACGACAAAGGCGATATCATGCGGCTGACCCTGACGGACCCGACAGGCGCGCCCCTTCCCCCCGTCACGGCGGGGGCGCATATCGACGTGCTGGTCGCCACCGACAGCGATACGATGTGGCGACAGTATTCCCTGGCGGGCGATCCCGCGGATCGCAGCAACTGGACGCTGGGCATCCTGAAGGAACCCGCCAGCCGCGGCGGCTCGGTCGCGCTGCACGATATCGCCCGCAAGGGGGCCGAGCTGCGCATCACCGGGCCGCGCAACCACTTCGGCCTGGTCGAGGCAGACAAGACCTACCTCTACGGCGGGGGCGTCGGCGTTACTCCGATGCTTGCAATGGCGTATGAGTTGCACGCCAGGGGTGCCGCATTCGAACTGCACTACTGCACCCGCAGCGCCGATCGTGCCGCCTTTGACGACCTCCTCCGAGCCGCACCCTTTGCCGAGTCTGTCCACCAGCATCACGACGACGCAGAGAGCAAGTTCAACACCGACGCGCTGCCCGACCCCGCCGACGACACCCATCTGTATATCTGCGGCCCCGAAGGGTTCATGTCCTGGCTGATCGGCGCGGCCGAGGCCCGGGGCCATGCCTCGGCCCACATACATCGCGAATATTTCTCGGCAGACGTGGACGTCACGGGCGACACCTTCGAAGTCGAGGCCCGCGCCTCTGGCATCACCGTCACCGTAGGCGAGGGCGAATCCATCGTCACAGCCCTTGCACGAAGCGGCATCTCGGTAGAAGTGAAGTGTGAGGAAGGCATTTGCGGCACCTGCCTGACCGATGTTCTTGAGGGAGAGCCGGACCACCGCGATCATTTCCTCACCGATGAAGAAAAGGCGGACAACAGCGAGATGTGCCTGTGCTGCTCGCGCGCGAACTCTGCGCGACTGGTGCTGGATATCTGAGGAATGATCATGACCGACAGCCCACCCCCACCCGAGCACAAAAAACCGACCGAGGCGGAGGTTCAGACCTTTCGCGAAGGTATGGCCCGCCTCGGCGCCGCCATCACCATCCTGACAACCGATGGCCCTGCGGGCAAACATGGCATGACGGCCTCGGCCGTGTGCTCGGTGACGGACAGCCCGCCGACCCTGCTGGTGTGCATCAACAAATCGAACCGCAGCCATGACATCATCGAAAAGAACGGCGTGATTGCCGTGAACGTCCTGGGCGGGCGGCATCGTGAGCTTTCGGCCGCCTTTGCCAGCAAGAAGAGCGAGGAGGCACGTTTCGCCGGTGGCGTCTGGCGCACGATGGCCACCGGCAGCCCTTTGCTGACGGATGCGCCTGTCGCCTTCGATTGCAAGATCACGGACAGCAACACCGTTGGGTCCCACACCGTCTTCTTTTGCGAGGTGCAGGCGATGGAACTGGCGAAAGGTCAGGCGGAAACCCTGATTTGGTTCGGTCGTGACTTTCACCACCTGACGGCGATCTGACCCATGATCCCGGCGCGCTCAATACTCTCCCAAACGGTGAAAAACGCGCTCCATCAGGGTGTTGAGGGTGCGCTGTTCTTCTGCATCCAGATCCTGAAACGCCCCGGCAAACACCAGATCGGCAATCGCGCGGGCCTCGCGGCGGCGCGCGTCGCCCAGCGGCGTCAGGGTCACCTCGGTTACGCGGGCATCGGTCGGTCGGGCGCGCGTTGTCACCAGACCATCGGCCACCATCCGCTGGATGATCTTGGTGGCCGTGTTCAACTTGATGATGCAGACCTCCGCGATCTCGGACACGCTCATGTGCTCGTCCTCGAACAGGGACATCAGCACACGCCAGCGCGGCACGTCCAGACCGATCGCCTTCAGCCGCTTTTCCATCGTCATGAAGTAGCGTGCCGAGGTGCGGGTCAGCCAATAGAACGGCCAGTCCTGCTTGCGGAATCGGCCCTCGCTCGCATCGGTATCCTGCGCATCTTTCTTGTCGATCGGATCGCTCATGCTGCCTCTTTTCTCGCCCCTACCACCCGCGCACCGTGCATCGTGACACCAAAATGATGAAGGTCGCTGACTTTCGCCAGAAAAAACCAAGAATAGTCACGTGAACATTACGATGATTTTCAGAACAACAGCAACTCAACAGGGAAACCAAAGATGCTCTTCAAGAAGCTGACAATGACGACGACTGCGGCGCTGGCGCTGTCCACCGCGGCTGCGATGGCCGACACCACGCTGACGGTGGCCAACTGGCTGCCCCCCTCGCACCCCCTCGTTTCCGAGGTGATCGTGCCAATGACCGAAGCGATCGCCGAGGCGACCGGCGGATCGGTCACCACCAACATCCTGCCCGCCCCCCTGGGGCCGCCACCTGCGCATTTCGACTTTGCCGTCAATGGTGTGGCCGACATCACCTTCGGCGTGCAGAACTATTCGCCGGGCCGCTTCAAGACGACCAGCGTGGCTGAAATGCCCTTTCTCGGCAACAGCGCGACCGCAATGTCCGTCGCTTACTGGCGCACCTTCGAGGCGATGCTGAAACAGGCCGGTGAATACGATCAGGTCAAGGTTCTGGGCGTTTTCACCCATGGTCCGGGCGAGATCTTCATCAAGGAGGGCGACGCCTCAAGCACCGACGTCCTCAAGGGCACCAAGATGCGCGTCGGCGGTGGTCTGATCAACGAAGTCACTACCCAGCTGGGCGCCGTACCCGTAGAAGGCCCCTCCTCCAAGGCGTACGAACTGCTTAGCCAGGGCGTGGCCGACGGGATCTTCTTTCCCTACGAATCCGTCAACTCCTTCGGCCTGATCCCGCAACTGACCAAGGGGATCGACGTGCCCGGCGGCCTCTACAACACGTCGTTCTTCGTCGTGATGAACAAGGCCAAATGGGACAGCCTGACCAGCGAAGAGCAGGCCGAGATCGACAGCGTCACCGGTGAATCGCTGGCCCGGCTTGCCGGCCAGATGTGGGACAGCGCCGACGCCAAGGGCAAGGCGGCGATGGACGGCAAGATCGAAATCACCACGGCGACCGACGACCAGATGGTTGCCTGGACAGATGCGCTCGCCCCCGTGATCAAGGAAAAGATGGATGAAATCGCGTCGACCGGTGTCGACGCCGAAGCAGCCATGAAGATGATGGAAGACGAAATCGCCAAGGTCGAGGCCGAATGAGCCCCAATCCTGCCGAACATTTCGCAGCGGGTCCGGAGGCAGCAATGTCTCCGGCTCCCGGCAAACGGACCAGCGCGTTCAGCATCTGGCCCCGGCGCATTCTGGCCTGGGTATGCGGTGCGATCCTGCTGGTGCTGATGACACTGACCGTCGTCGACGTGATCGGTCGCTACATCTTCAACGCTCCGCTGATCGGGTCCACCGAATTGACCGAGGTGCTGCTGGTGTCGGTGATCTTCATCGGTCTGCCCGCCGTCTGCATGGACGATGAACATGTCACCGTCGATCTGGTGACCTCGCAGATGCCCGCGTGGGTTCATCCCTTCCGAAAAGCACTGCTGGCGCTGATCTCCGCCACGATCTTTGGCGTCATCTCCTGGCGGCTCTGGATCTACGGCAGCCAGATCGCGGGCTATCACGGCGTCACCAATTCGCTGCGGATTCCCGTCGGGCCTTTCGCATGGCTCTGCTCGGTCTGTGCCGCCGTGGCCGTCGTCATCACGCTCTACGTCGCCGCCCGTGATCTGCGCCGTGCTCTCAGGGCCTGACCCTGCGCGGCGCTGATCCCCTCAAGCCCTGAACATCGAGACGTTTTCCCCCATGGAACTTCTAGCCAACTGGCCCGTCGGCATGGCCGCCCTGTTTGTCCTGCTGCTCGTGGGCCTGCCGATTTCCATAGCCCTGACGCTGATCGGCCTGCTCGGCACGGTCTCGATCATAGGGTGGAGCCCGGCCCTGTCGCTGCTGGGCACGACCTTCTTCGACCAGGGCAAGAACTACTCCCTGTCGGTGCTGCCGCTGTTCCTGCTGATGGGCAACTTCGTGGTGCAATCTGGCATCGCAAGAGAGCTGTACGAGGCCGCCCATGCCTGGTTGCGCCATCGCAAGGGCGGTCTGGCCCTGGCCACCGTCATCGCCTGCGGCGGCTTTTCCTCGGTCTGCGGCTCTTCCATGGCGACGGCGGCGACGATGGCACGGATCTCGCTGCCCTCTATGCGCCGCTATGGCTATCCAGATGATCTGTCGACCGCCTCGATCGCGGCTGGCGGCACGTTGGGCATCCTGATCCCGCCATCGGTGATCCTTGTCTTCTATGGCATCATGACCCAGCAGGACATCGGCAAACTGTTCCTGGCGGGGATCGTGCCCGGCCTGCTGGGCATCCTCGGCTATACGACCGCCGTCTGGATCTCCGTGCGGTTTCGCGGCATCGACCTTGCAACCGAACCCAAGCTGCCCCTGCGCGACCGCCTGCGCGCCCTCAAGGGGACCCTGGGCGCAATCATTTTGTTCATCTTCGTCATGGGCGGCATCTACCTTGGCGTGTTCACCCCGACCGAAAGCGCCGGGATGGGCGCTGCGGGGGCCCTGCTCTTGACGATCCTGTCAGGCAAATTCTCGGTCTCATCGGCCTTCGTGACGCTGTTCGACGCGGCGAAAACAACGGCGATGATGTTTTTCATCCTGTTTGGCGCACTGACCTTTACCAACTATGTCAACTTCAGCGGCATGACCGCCGACATGCAGGCCTTTGTCACCTTTTTCGGAGACGGGCCGACCTCCGTGATCCTGACCATCCTGGTGATTTACCTGGTTCTCGGCTGCGTCCTCGAGGGGCTTTCGATGATCATGCTGACAGTTCCGATCTTCTATCCGGTTGTCGCGGCGCAGGGGTTCGACCTGATCTGGTTTGGCGTCTTCGTCGTGGTGATCACCGAAATATCCTACATCACTCCGCCGGTTGGCATGAACGCCTTCGTATTGCGCTCAGTGGTCAAGGACGTCCAGTTGAGCACGATATTTCGGGGTCTCGTCCCCTTCGTACTGATGGATATCGTGCGGATCGTCTTGTTGATCCTGGTGCCTGGACTGGTTCTGTTCCTGCCCAACAGCATGTAGCGGGCGCTCTGCCTCTTGACCGTGCTTTGCCCATGAAATATGTGCTCTCAGCAAGAGCGGGTATGGTGTAATGGTAGCGCCCTAGCCTTCCAAGCTAGTCGTGCGGGTTCGATTCCCGCTACCCGCTCCAGGATTTCCCTCCTGACACAGTCTGACGGCACGGATCACGACGTTGGCAAAAGCCGACACTCTGGCTCCGTGCCGAATTTCCCCGGCTCACCCTAGACAGTCCCCTCCTAAAAGCGCTCGTGCTGAAACCCGCCGCTGCGCAGGTGCAACGCGCTGGCATCAGTTCGGAAACAGACGAAAATCGCCCGCGACAGCCTATGCTGCGCGGGCGATGTGCTTTGTCGTCAACTCAGATGCCGTCAGTCGCAACCACCGCAATGGTCGCCGTCAGCGATAGTCCGGGTATTGCGGCGGCGGGGGGGGCGGCGGCGGCGGAGGAGTCGGTGCAGGCTTGCGCGCAGCACCCGCAGCAACCCCGGCACCGACGCCTTGCATCAGCGCCGCGATCAGCCCAGTCATCGACGCGGCAGCGGGGGGAGGCGCCGCCGTGGTATGCGCCATCGGGACGGGACGCGTGCGCGCGCTCAGTGCCAGAAAGATCAGGCCAAGCCCGAAATAGGCACAGCCGATCACCAAGGCGGCAAACAGCGCGTCATGCGTCTGCGCCAGGTAGATCCAGGCGGCCACCGTCAGGAAACCCAGACCGATGGACATCAGGATCAACGCCCCGAGGGAATATCCCGCCCGGCGCACCATCCGCGAAATGGAGTATCTGAGAGATCCGAACATTCAGCCCTCAGCGCCGCGCCATCAGCAGGCCGATCAAAAAGCCGACGCCGCTGGCGATGGCAACCGAGGCTGCGGGATTTTCACGAACACGGTCTTCTGCGGTCGCGTAGGCCTGGCGCGCCTGCGCATCGGCATAGGCAAGACCCGCCTCTGCTTCACCGCGCACCTGCTCCGCCTTGGCGCGGGCAGCACCGCTCAGATGCGCACCCTGCGCCTTGCCGTATTCGGTCAGTGCACGGGTCAGTTCGGCGACGTCTTTCTGCACGGCCTCGAGTTGCGCCTGGATCACAGCGGTATCGGGGCTGTCTTTTTTCGCGTCCGAAGTGGTCGTGGGTTTCGCGCCAGTGGCTGTTGTCGGTTGTGCCATCGTGTCATCCTCCTTGGAGACATTTGAATTCACGGATCAACGCTTTGCCTGACGCATTGTTCCATTTTAGCGCCTCATATGCACGCCTTTCCTGCGGCGTTGGCCGGTGTGGTGCCGTCGTCAGCAGGGCACCAGGCGTGGCCCGTCTGCGATGTGGGCGTTAACGGCCCTGCCGCCGCTGCACATGTCGCTCCTCTTCGCAGGCCGTATCTGGGGGCAGATGTCGGAATTCGGCAGGGACGGCAAATTCTTACCGGATGCGGCAACGAACAGCCCCGCCGTCGCCTCGCTGGCAATGTCATGGGGATGTGACCGTAACATGGCGCTCCGCAGCCGCTATCTTGTCCAGGATTTGCGCGCAATATCGATCCGGGCCTCCAGCATCGACATGTCACGCAGAATGTCCCGGCGGCGTGTCCGGTCGCCCTCTCCCCGCAACTCTTCGCGCAGGCGGCGCAGCTCACGTGACAGACTGACGAATTCGGGCACGCCCCCTGCCTCGTGTACAAGACGGTTCAACAGGGCGTTTTCCGGGTCATCCTGCGTCGTCAGCGGCTTGCCCGCCCCGGGCAGATCATCGAATGCTCCGCGCGCCTCGGCTTCGGCGATCCGGGCATTGATCAGGTCAATCAGCGGGTGATCCATTCAGCGTCTCCTCGGAGCACCGCCCCTCATGGCATGTGGGCGAGTTTGGCAAAATACGTCCGCGCGTCAATGCGCAAACATCTGCACGCCCCAGAACGCAAAATCCCCGCCCGGCTGCCCGGGCGGGGATGATCGGCGTGCGCAATTAGCCACGTGCCCTTACTTGGCGGTGATGTGACCGTCGGTGTAAGGCGTATAGGGCGAATTTTCCGCCAGGTATTCTGCCGTCACATCGGCCAGATCGGGGCCGTAGTCATAGGCATTGGGCGAATCCTTGAACATCGCGTACCCGTCGCCGCCATTGCGAACGTAGTTGTTCGTCACGGCAAGATAGGTTGCCTCGGGGTCGATCGGTGCCCAGCCTTCGCCATCCACGACCATGACATCGCTGATGCGGGTGCCAGCATCGGCTGCCTTGTCAAAGGTGAACTTCAGGCCGGCCACCTGCGGGAAACGTCCTGCCCCCTCTTCCAGCTGGCTGACGCCGTTTTCCAGCGCCGCGACCAGGTTGGCCCCCGTCGTCTCGAATGTGGCCAGCGTGTTCTGGAACGGCAGCACCGTCAGGACCTCGCCCATCGTCACCTCGCCCGCGTCGATACTGGCGCGCAGACCACCGCCATTGGTGATCGCGACCGTCACGCCCTGATCGGCCACGCGGGCCAACATCGCGTCGGCAACCAGGTTGCCCATCTGGCATTCACCGGCCCGGCACGAATCCTTGGCACCATCGATGGCCTCGGCCGTTTCGGCCACGACCTTGGTGCGGATCTCTTCCAGCGGCTTGGCAGCCTCTGCAATCCGCTCCACCGTCGGGCCGTCTTCGGCGACTGTCCCATCCAGGGAAATCGGCGCGCCGACCGCCTTGATGACATGGCCGTCGTCGTCGAAGGTCACGTTCAGCTCACCCAGGAACTTGCCATAGGCATAGGCCGAAACGATCGCCGTATCGCCCACCATCGTGGGATAGGGGCCTTCGGCACCATCCATGTCGCCCAGCAGGGTGTTGGTATGACCCCCAACGATCACGTCAACGCCCACCGTGTTGGCGGCGACATCCTGGTCGACCTTGTAACCCGAATGGCTAAGCACGACGATCTTGTTGACGCCTTCGGCACCCAGCTTGTCGACCTCGGTCTGAACCGCCTCGGAGGGATCGGTGAACGTTACGTTGGCACCGGGGCTGGACAGCTCGTCCGTGTCCTGGGGCGTCAGACCGATCAGACCGATCTTTTCGCCACCGACCTCGATCACCGTCGATTTCATCAGGCTGTCGGCCAGCAAGGGCTCGGCGCTGACATCGGCGTTCGACATCAGGACAGGGAAATCGACCGCATCCATGAAGCCACGCAGAACCTCCGGGCCATCGTCGAATTCGTGGTTGCCCACGGTCATCGCATCATAGCCCATCTTGTTCATCATTTCGGCGGCCAGTTTGCCCTTGTAGTAGGTATAGAACAGCGTGCCCTGGAACTGGTCCCCACCGTCGACAAGGATCGAGTTGCCGGCGGTCTTGCGCTCTTCTGCGATCTGGGTCACCAGGCGGGCCGAGCCGCCAAAGCATTTGCCCTCGGCATTGTCTTCGGCGCCGCAGCTCGAATCATACTTGCTCACCGGCTCGAACCGGGCATGAAAGTCGTTCGTGTGCAGGATGGTAAGGTCGTAATCGGCCATTGCGGAACCGGCACTCAGGGCCAGCACGGCGGCGCTTGTCAGCAGGCGGACATGCATCGCGGAATCCTCTCTGTTCGTTTCTTTGTTGTGTCGGGAATGCTGCCCCGTCACGTCCCCCCATGTCAAAGCCGATCTCTACGTCACCCTGAT
Source organism: Pseudooceanicola sediminis (assembly GCF_003575965.1). Taxonomy (GTDB): domain Bacteria; phylum Pseudomonadota; class Alphaproteobacteria; order Rhodobacterales; family Rhodobacteraceae; genus Pseudooceanicola; species Pseudooceanicola sediminis. The sequence continues at coordinate 186,065 of NZ_QWJJ01000008.1, forward strand.
GACAATGCGGGCGAAAGTGCGTCGCCGCCCAACCCGTCATCTTTTTGTTACACTCCGACGGTGCTGCGCATCCCCGTTGCACAGCCGACACCCCAAGCCATCGCGTGCCCGGCAGTTTGCCCTGTCGGCATCCTGCAATAGCTTGACCGCTGCATCAGAAACGGGCATCCGGAGGATACCATGATCTACAAGATTTTCACCACCGAGCAGTGGCAGCAGCTGGAGGCCGAGGGCACCACCCAAGGCGCCCCGATCGACCTGTCCGACGGCTTCATCCACTTTTCTACCGCCGATCAGGTGGCCGAAACCGCGTCAAAGCACTTTGCCGAGCAGGACGCCCTGATCCTTGCCGCCGTGGACCCTGCCCCGCTTGGCGACGCCCTGAGATGGGAGGAAAGCCGCGGTGGCGCGTTGTTTCCCCACCTCTATGCGCCGCTCAGGCACGAGGACGTGGTAAATCACTGGCCCTTGGCACTCTCGGGCGGGCGGCACTTGTTTCCCGATGGCATTCTGTGACCGGACCGTCTGACGCGGCACGCCCCGGCCCTGTGTCTCGGGGCCCTGGCCCTCACGGATTCGTTGCTCGGGGCTACGAAGGGCTGGGCCTGCGGCTGTTGCACCGGTTCGATCCGGAACTGGCACATACGATTTCGCTTCATGCGCTGCGCGCCGGCCTCGTGCCCCTGGCGCGCCAGATCACCTCACCCCGGCTCAGAACGTCGATCGCCGGCTTGTCCCTGGCCAATCCCGTCGGACTTGCCGCGGGCTATGACAAGAACGCGATCGCGCTTGCACCACTGTCGCGCGCGGGGTTCGGGTTTCTCGAAGTCGGCGCGGCCACACCTCGGGCACAGCCGGGCAATCCGAAACCCCGCGTCTTTCGACTGCGCCAAGATCGCGCCGTGATCAACCGGTTCGGCTTCAACAACGACGGTATGCACGCCATTGCAGATCGCCTGGCACAGCGTCCTCATGATGCGGTGATCGGCCTCAACCTAGGGGCAAACAAGGACAGCGGCGACCGCGCAAACGATTTCTGCGCCGTTCTCGAAACCTGTGCGCCGTCTCTTGATTTCGCCACGGTCAACGTCTCGTCGCCCAACACGGAAAAGTTGCGCGATCTTCAGGGCAAGGCGGCCCTGTCGGCCCTCCTCACGGGCGTGCTCGCAACGCGCGATGCGATGGCCCGCCCCATACCGATCTTTCTGAAAATTGCGCCTGACCTCGACGATGCGGGCCTTGCCGACGTGGCCGAGGTCGCGCTGGCGCATGGTCTCGACGCCATAATCGCGACCAACACCACTCTGGATCGCACCGGCCTGACCAGCGCCCATCGTGCCGAGGCCGGGGGCCTTTCCGGCGCACCGCTGTTCGAAAAATCCACCCGCGTGCTGGCGCGCCTCTCTGCGCTGACCGATGGGCAGATCCCCCTGATCGGCGTCGGCGGAATCGCCACGCCTGAACAGGCCTACGACAAGATCCGCGCAGGCGCCTCTGCGGTGCAGCTCTATTCGTCGCTCGTCTATGGCGGTCTGTCGCTGGCAGCTGACGTCGCCCATGGCCTTGACGCCCTGCTGGCCCGCGACGGGTTTGCCAACGTGGCCGATGCCGTCGGTACACAAAGGGAGACCTGGCTGTGATCACGCTCTGGCATAATCCGCGCTGCTCCAAGTCCCGCGCCGCCCTCGCCCTGGTCGAGGCGAGCGGCACCGCCTTTTCGCTTCGTCTCTACCTCGACGACGCCCCTTCACGTGATGAACTGACTGCGCTGCAAGCCAAGCTCGCCCTGCCCGTCATCGACATGATGCGCACGAACGAGGCAGTGTTCCGCGAACTCGGCCTCAGCAAGACCGACGATGACGCGACGCTACTGGCCGCCATGGTCGCGCACCCGAAACTTATCGAACGCCCGGTGCTGATCGCCAGCAACCGCGCCGTCATCGCCCGTCCGCCCGAAAAGGTGCACGACCTCCTCTGATCAGCCCGCCCGCACCTGCGCCTCCAGCGCCGGATAGCGCAGGCCAAGGGTGACGCCCCGCGCCACAAAGCTGATCAGATAGCTTGCCCATAGACCGTGGTTGCCAAAGGCGGGCACCAGCACGGCAACGCTGGCAACATAGACGACCAGACTGATCGCCATCATGTTGCGCATGTCGCCTGCCCGCGTCGCACCGATGAATACGCCATCCAGCATCCAGGCCCAGACGCCGAACACCGGCGCCGCGATGATCCACGGCAGGAACCGCCGCGCGCCGATCCGCACATCCGGGGCGCTGGTCATCAGGTCGATGATCATCCCGCCGAAGATCCAGAAGGCCAGCGACATCACGACACAGATCACCAGCCCCCAACCGCCGCTCAGCACGACCGAGCGGCGCAGACTGTCGCGTTCGCCACGCCCCATGCTCTGCCCGACCAGCGCCTCGGCGGCAAAGGCAAAGCCGTCCAGCGCAAACGCGGTAAACAGCAGGAATTGCATCAGCACCTGGTTCGCCGCCAGTTGCACATCCCCGAAATTCGACCCCAGGAACATGAACGACACCACGATCCCCTGCAACATCAACGAGCGCAACAGGATATCGCGGTTCACCAGCGCCATCCGCGTCAGCCGGGTTCGGTCGAACACCCGTGCCCAATCCCGCCAGGCCGGCACGGCAAACGCCCCACGGCATAACCAGAACCCCAGGCCCAGCCCGGCCCATTCGGAAATGAGCGTCGCCAGGGCGACGCCCTCGACGCCCCACTCCAGCTGCAATACGAACAGCAGGTCCAGGCCGATATTCACGCCATTCATCGCCAGTTGAACCGCCAGAACGGCACCTGTCCGCTCCTGCGCGATCAGCCAGCCGGTCAGGCCATACAGCGCAATGGCGGCAGGGGCCGAAAATATCCGGATGCCCATGTAACTGCGCGCCAACGCCTCCACCTCGGCCGAAGCGGGGCTGGCCCGAAATGCGATCCAGAACAGCGGCACCTGGGCCACGATGATCACCAGGCCCGCGCCCAGTCCGATCATCAGCGCGCGCGTCAGCAGTGCGGCGACCTCAGGTGTGTCGCCGGCACCGGCGGCATTCGCGGTCAGGCCGGTGGTGCCCATTCGCAGAAAACCGAAGACCCAGTAGAATGTTGCCAGGATCACGGCACCGATGCCGACCGCACCGATCGGCGCCGCCTCGCCCAGTTGCCCGATCACGCCGGTATCGACCGCCCCAAGGATCGGCACCGTCGCATTGGCCAGCACGATCGGGATCGCAATACGCAGCACCCGCGCATGTGTCAGCGGCGTGCGTGCCTCGACCGCTTGACCAAGGCTCACTCGCTCGCCTCGCCATTCCCCGGCATGCGGAAATGCCCAGTGGCCTGCGCGATCGGGCGCGCCACGTTGTCCTGCCACGCCTCGACCCGCACACTGGCATAGCGCCGACCCGACCGGGTCACCTCGGCGCGCGCATAGGCGTCGCGCGGCAGCCCGGACCGCAGGTAATCGACCGTCAGTCCGATGGTCTTGGGCAAACGCGGCAAGTGCCCCTCCCGGACCTGCGCCGGATCCAGCACGCCGCGCTCAAGGTCGCGCCACAACATCGCCCAGCTCAGCCCGATCACCGCCGTCACCTCCAGAAAGGCCGCCGTGGCGCCCCCATGCAGCGCCGGCAATTCGGGGTTGCCGATCAGCATGTCGTCGTAGGGCAGGATAGAAGTCAGCTCATCCCCGCGCCGGTCGAACCGTATGCCCAGGAAACGGATATAGGGCACCCCCCCGACCAGGGCTTCCAGCGCGGCATCCCTGCGCTGCTTGATCACCTGAACAGGTTCCGGGCGGCTCCGCTTCATGATGCGTCCTCGATCATACTGAAGGTAAAGGCCCCCGTCGCCGTCGCGACCGGGTTGTCGCGATCGTCGTCCAGCGCGACCGCCCGCACGAAGGCCACGCTGCGTGTCACGTGATAGCAATTTGCCTCGGCGCGGATCGCCTGGCCGGGAACCGCCGGACGCATATAGTCGATTCGCAGATCCAGCGTCGCCGTGGGCGCCCCCGACAACGGGTGACTGGCCACCGCCGCGCCACAGGTCGTGTCCAGCAACGCCGACACCGCCCCACCGGCCATGACGCCGGTTTCCGGGTCACCGATCAGCTTGGTGTCATAGGGCATGGTGAAAACCGCCCGCCCCGGTGTCAGCTCCGCGACCTCCATTCCCAGGGCCTGCGCATGTGGCAACGCCAGCATGAATTGACGGGCGATTTCCAGCGGGTCTGTTTCTGTCATGATCACTTTCCTTGTCTCCGCATAGAATAACGGATCCGGGGGCGCTGCAAGCCACGACCAGCTCACGCCTCCTCAGGATGGTTGCCCTTCCGCGCCACAATGCGTACCGTTCAACTCCAGTCCCCTAAGTCAGCGGCAGCGATGTCCGAGAAAAAGCTCAGCTTCAAGGAAATGTGCGAAAAGTTCGAGGTCACCCCCCGGACCCTTCGCTACTACGAATATATCGAGCTGCTTCAGCCCGAACGTGACGGGCGTGCACGCTGGTATGGCCCGCGCGAAGTCGCCCGCATGACGCTGATCATGCGCGGTCGCCGCTTCGGCTTCTCGCTTGAGGAAATGCGCCAGTGGCTGGAAATGCGTGAACAGGCCGGCTCCGAGGCTCAGCTCAAGATATGGGTCGAGATGGCAGACCGCCAGATGGCCGAGCTGACCGAACAGCGCCGCCAGATCGACGAGGCGATGGACGAATTGCGCCAGTTGCGCGAAACCGCCGCCAGCGAACTCAGCCAGAGCTGATCCGCCAGGACCACCGCCCTCTTGCGCCACCGTGAACAGGTCGGCTTACGTGGCGTGTCGCGCCTACAGGCGTAATCACGCCGTCAGGCGCAGATATTGCACCTCCTGATTGTACCGGCCACCAATCTTTGAAATTGTGCCCGATACCGTCGCGTCACCGGGCGGCACGTCGCATGCGCCGGACGAATCGAACCGTGACGGCGGGGGCGCCCCCGCTCCGTTCACCGTGCCTGATGCACGACCATGGAGGTAACGAAATTGCGCCCGCCCCGGCGTCACCGATGCTTATCTTACGTCATCTTTAAAGTGACGTGACGTATCACTTACGTCAACCTGCGGCCCCTTGTATCCATTACTCGTGGCCTGCATTCCTGACCAGTCGATAAAAATTTCACATGGGTATGTTATGCCAGACACAGACGACCTTATGACGATCCGCGCGATGTGCGATGACTATGATGTCACTCCGCGCACGCTGCGGTTCTACGAAGCGAAGGAGTTGCTCTTTCCGATCCGCGAAGGCCAGAAACGCCTGTTCACACGCCGCGATCGTGCACGGCTGAAACTGATCCTGCGGGGCAAACGCTTCGGCTTTTCCCTGGAAGAGATCCGCCAGCTGCTCGACCTCTACGACATGGGCGACCAGCAGCAGACCCAGCTGGCCCGCACCTACGGCGTGGCAAAGGACCGCCTCCGCATGATGGAGGCGCAGCGTGCCGAACTCGACACGGCGATAACGGAATTGAAAGAGCAGATGGATTGGGTGGCCCGCATGATCGGCTCCATGAAGGGGGCGGCAAAGGCGGCTGAGTAAGCCGCAGGGCCCATTTGAAAGACCTCGGGAGGAGGAACGATGCCTAGCTACACCGGACCGGTAGACGACCTGCAATTCGTCATTCACGACGTGCTCAAGATTACCGAGCAGAACGTCCCGGCTTACGAGGAACTGGACCGTGATTTCACGGCCGCCATCCTCGGCGAAGCGGCAAAGATTTCCTCCGAGGTCATCGCCCCCCTCAACACCGTTGGCGACAAGGAAGGCGTCACGCTGGAAAACGGCGTCGTGCGCACCCCGACCGGGTTCAAGGCCGCCTTTGATCAGCTGCGCGACGGCGGCTGGACGGGCCTTGACTGCGATCCCGAATACGGCGGGCAAGGCATGCCCTACATTCTGACGGTGGCGACGGGCGAGATGTTCTCCGCCGCCAACCAGGCCTTCATGATGTACCCTGGCCTGACCCACGGCGCCTACTCCGCGATCCACGCTCACGGCACGGACGCGCAGAAACAGACCTTCCTGCCGAAAATGGTTTCCTGTGAATGGACCGGCACCATGAACCTGACCGAGCCGCAATGCGGCACCGATCTGGGCCTCATGCGCACCAAGGCCGAACCGCAGGAGGACGGCAGCTACCTGATCACCGGGCAAAAGATCTTCATCTCTGCCGGCGATCACGACATAGCCGACAATGTCATCCACCTCGTGCTGGCCAAGATCCCCGGCGGCCCCGAGGGCATCAAGGGCGTGTCCCTGTTCATCGTGCCGAAACTCATGGTGAACGAGGACGGCTCGCTCGGCGATCGCAACTCTCTCTCGGTCGGCAAGATCGAAGAAAAGATGGGTATCCACGGCAATGCCACCTGCGTGATGAACTACGATGGTGCGACCGGTTACCTGCTGGGCGAAGCGCACAAGGGCATGCGCGCCATGTTCACCATGATGAACGAAGCCCGCCTTGGCGTTGGTATGCAAGGCCTGTCCCAGGCCGTCGCCGCCTACCAGAACGCCGTGATCTACGCCAATGACCGCCTGCAGGGGCGCGACGTGACGGGCGCGAAAAACCCCGACGGCCCAGCGGACCCGATCATCGTGCACCCTGACGTGCGCCGCATGCTGATGGATCAGAAAAGCTTCATCGAGGGCGCCCGCGCCTTCGGTCTGTGGGGCGGCACCCTGATAGACAAGGCCCGCTCCATGGGCGACGAAGACGCCGAAGGCCTCGTCTCCCTGTTGACCCCGGTTCTGAAAGGCTTCCTCACAGACCAGGGCTACGACATGACGGTCCAGGCCCAGCAGGTCTACGGCGGCCATGGCTATATCGAGGAATGGGGCATGTCGCAGTTCACCCGCGACGCCCGCATCGCGATGATCTACGAGGGCGCGAATGGCGTGCAGGCGCTGGACCTGGTGGGACGCAAGCTCTCGGCCAAGGGCGGCAAACCGGCAATGACCCTGTTCGAGATCATCAAGACCTTCTGCAAGGAAAACGCCGAAGACGAAGAGATCGCGAAGGATTTCATCGAACCGCTCAAGGGTGCCTCGAAACAGCTCCAGGAAGCTGCCATGTACTTCATGCAGAGCGGCATGAAAAACCCGAACCACGCACTGGCAGGGTCCTACGATTTCATGCACCTCTTCGGGCATGTCTGCCTCGGCTACATGTGGGCACAGATGGCCATCGCCGCCAAGGCAAAGCTGGACGCCGGGACCGGCGATGCCGCGTTCTACAAAACCAAGATCGCAACGGGTCGCTACTACATGGCGCGTCGCCTGCCGGCGACGGCCATGCATCTGCAGCGCATTCTTTCAGGCGCCGATACCGTCATGGCACTTGACGCAGCCAGCTTCTGACGCCGCGCATTCAGCCTGGAAAGGGGGAGCGCGGAGCGATTTCTCGCCCCCCTCGATAGGATGAATTCGGAGCGGCAAAGGCTAGCGGCAAAGGCTAACGGCGGCAAGCGATGCAGGAAACCGAACAGCCCGCTCGATCACGATGCCTCTGGCAGGGGTATTTTTGGCCAGATGATAAAGAGCCGCTGTGCTTTCAGATTTCGCAAATTGACTTTGAAAGTGGCTCCGCCCCGTCCCGCTTCACCGGATTGGCTACCAGATATATCGAGGACGGGGCGTCACCTGGCACGCCCATCGGCTCCCCAGCCTGTAGCGCCTCACGATGGTGACGCGTGCTGGTTAAAAAAGCGTGACCAGTTCCCTGTCATCTGGCCATAAATACCCCACAGGGGTCCGGGGGTGTGAAACCCCCGGCTCTGACTGATCAACCGGGAGGACACCATGACGATCAAGCTCTACTGCTTCGGGGAAAGCGGCAACGCCTACAAGGCGGCCTTGCCGCTGGAACTGTCGGGCCTGGACTGGCAAGCGGTCAAGGTCGATTTCTTCGGCGGCGAAACACGCAGCCCGGACTATCAGGCCTTGAACATCATGGGCGAGGTCCCTGTGCTCGTGGACGGCGAGACGACCCTGACCCAGTCCGGCGTCATGCAGATGTACATCTCGGAGAAGTGTGGCAAGTTCGGGGGCGCGTCCGCGGCCGAGGCCCGGGATGTCATGCGCTGGGTGTTCTTTGACAATCACAAGATGTCATCCCAGGCAGGCATGCTGCGCTTTCAGATGAATTTCCTGCCCGAAAACAAGCGCAACGCGGATGTCATCGGCTTTATCTCAGCCCGCCTCAAAGCCGCCTTCAAGACGCTCGACGCGGGCCTTTCGGGGCGTGACTGGCTGGTCGGAGATGGGCCGACCAACGCAGATTTCTCGAACTGCGGGTACCTTTTCTACCCCGAGCCCTTCACCTTCGAGCGCGGCGACTGGCCGAATATCGACCGCTGGCTGAGCAACATCGAATCCCTGCCCGGGTGGAAGCATCCCTACGACCTGATGCCCGGCAACCCGTCCGAACGCAGCTGACGAAACGTCGCGGAACCGTCTGTTGCAACGCAACGTCGTGGTGGCTTTCCCCGCGCAGGCTGCCGACATTGAACGAAGACCGGGGGGCGGAGGGGCTCCCCACAGAACCAGGAGGACTTGGGACATCATGACCGAAGCCTATATCTACGATTCAGTCCGATCCCCGCGCGGCAAGGGCCGCAAGGATGGATCGCTTCATGAAGTCACGTCCGTCGCGCTCGGCAAGCAGATGCTGAACGCGATCCGCGAGCGCTCGGATCTCTCCGGGCACGCGGTCGAGGACGTCATCTGGGGCAATGCCACGCAGGCCATGGAACAGGGCGGTTGCCTCGCGCGCACCACTGTGCTGGCGTCTGATCTGGACGAGGCCATTCCGGGCCTGTCGATCAACCGCTTCTGCGCCAGCGGCATGGAGGCCGTGAACCTGGCCGCGAACCAGATCAAGGGCGGCGCAGGCATGGCCTATATCGCGGGTGGCGTGGAATGCATGTCGCGCGTGCCCATGGGCAGCGACGGCGCCGCCGTTGCCGTCGATCCGACCGTGGCGATGGACAGCTACTTCGTGCCCCAGGGCATCTCTGCCGATATCATCGCCACCGAATACGGCTTTTCGCGCGATGACGTGGATGCCTTTGCCGTGGAATCCCAGAACCGGGCCGCAGCGGCGTGGGCCGACAACCGGTTCGCGAAATCCATCATCACCATCCGCGACGTGAACGGCCTGCCCATCCTGGATACCGATGAATACATGCGCCCTGGCACCGACATGCAGGCCCTCGGCGGCCTCAAGGCCAGTTTCAAGGACATGGGCGAGGTCATGCCCGGTTTCGACAAGGTCGCGATGCTGAAGTACCCGCACCTGGCGGCGATCAACCACGTGCATCACGCTGGCAACTCCTCCGGTATCGTTGACGGGTCCGCGGCGATCCTGATCGGGAGCAAGGAATTCGGCGAGGCGCATGGCCTGAAACCGCGTGCCCGCATCCGCGCCACGGCCAAGATCGGCACCGATCCGACGATCATGCTGACCGGCCCCGTGCCCGCCACGCAAAAGATCCTCAAGGATGCAGGCATGACGATCAATGACATCGACCTGTTCGAAGTGAACGAGGCGTTTTCCGCCGTCGTGCTGCGCTTCATGCAGGCCTTCGATGTCGATCATGCCAAGCTGAACGTCAACGGCGGCGCGATCGCCATGGGCCACCCCCTCGGGGCGTCCGGCGCGATCATCATCGGCACCCTGCTGGACGAGATGGAGCGGACCGGCAAGGGCACTGGCCTTGCCACGCTCTGCGTCGCGTCGGGCATGGGCGCGGCCACGATCATCGAGCTGGTGTAAGGGGAGGATCATCACATGACCGATTTCACGATGGAAAAGGGCGCCGATGGCGTCGCAGTGATCACCTGGGACCTGCCCGGCAAGAGCATGAACGTGCTGACGATGGCGGGGGCCAGGGAACTGGACGCCGCCATCACCGATGCGCTGGACGACGATACCGTCAAGGGCATCGTCATCACCTCGGGCAAGGACAGCTTTGCGGCGGGCATGGACCTGAACGTCCTTGCGGGTTTCAAGGAAGAAGGGGCCGAGGGCGTCTTCAACGGTGTCATGTCGCTGCACCACATGCTGCGCAAGATCGAACGCGCCGGCATGGATGCCAAGACCAACAAGGGCGGCAAGCCGATTGCCACCGCCCTGACCGGCACCGCGCTCGGGATCGGGTTGGAACTGCCGCTGTCGACGCATCGGATCTTTGCACCCGACGCGCCCAAGGCCAAGATCGGCTTGCCGGAAATCCAGGTCGGGATCTTTCCCGGCTCGGGTGGCACGACGCGGCTGGTGCGCAAGCTGGGCGTGATGACCGCCTCGCCCTTCCTGCTGCAAGCCAAGCTGAGCGATCCGAAAGCGGCCCAGAAAGCCGGGATCATCGACGAAGTGGTCGACGATCCGCTGGCGGCGGCCAAAGCCTGGGTTCTGAGCGCGACCGACGCCGATATCCTCAAGCCCTGGGATGCCAAGGGTTACAAGGTCCCCGGTGGCGCGCCCTATCACCCGGCGGGTTTCCAGACCTTCGTCGGGGCCAACGCGATGATCATGGCAAATACCTGGGGCGCCTACCCGGCCCCGCGCGCCATGCTGAGCGCGGTCTATGAGGGGCTGATGGTGCCCTTTGATACCGCGCTGAAGATCGAGGCGCGCTGGTTTACGTCGGTGATCATGAACCCGTCCTCCGGCAACATGATCCGGTCGCTGTTCCTGAACAAGGAAGCGCTGGAAAAGGGTGCGAACCGTCCCGAAGCCCCCGATCAGCGCGTCAGAAAGCTCGGCGTGCTGGGCGCGGGCATGATGGGGGCCGGCATTGCGCTGGTCTCGGCCCAGGCCGGTATCGAAGTGGTGCTGATCGACCAGAAGCAGGAGGCCGCCGACAAGGGCCGCGCCTATACCGAGGCCTATCTGGACAAGGGGATCGCCCGCAAGAAGACCACGCCGGAGAAGAAGGCCGAGGTGCTGGGCCGCATCACCGCGACGACCGACTACAACGCCCTCTCGGACGCCGATCTGATCATCGAGGCGGTGTTCGAGGACCCGGGAATCAAGGCCGAGGTCACGAAGGCAGTTGAGGCGGTCATTCCCGAGACCTGCATCTTTGCCTCCAACACCTCGACCCTGCCGATCACGGACCTGGCCAAGGCGTCGTCGCGGCCAGAGCAGTTCATCGGCATCCACTTCTTCTCGCCGGTCGAGAAGATGCTGCTGGTCGAGATCATCAAGGGCAAGGAGACCGGCGATATCGCCGTCGCCAAGGCGCTGGATTACGTGCGCCAGATCCGCAAGACCCCCATCGTCGTCAATGACGAGCGGTTCTTTTATGCCAACCGCTGCATCATTCCCTACCTGAACGAAGGTGCGCGGATGGTCAGTGAAGGTGTGTCGCCCACGCTGGTGGAAAACGCCGCCAGGATGCTGGGGATGCCGGTCGGCCCGCTGCAACTGATCGACGAGACTTCGATCGATCTGGCCGTGAAGATCGCCAAGGCGACCAAGGCCGCCATGGGTGACGCCTACCCTGCCGACGCCAAGGGCACCGACGACCTGATGTTCTGGCTGTTCGACGAGGGGCGTCTGGGGCGCAAGGCAAACGCGGGGTTTTACGACTACGACGAAAAGGGCAAGCGCACCGGGATCTGGTCGGGGCTGGCAGAGAAATATCCCCTTGCCGAAGAGCAACCCGACCTGATCGACGTGCAGCACCGCCTGATGTTCGCGCAGGTGCTGGAGGCCGTGCGCGCGTTGCAGGACGGTGTGCTGGAGGATATCCGCGAAGGCGATGTCGGCGCCATCCTCGGCTGGGGCTTTGCGCCCTGGTCCGGCGGGCCGTTCAGCTGGCTGGACATGATCGGCGCGGCCTATGCGGCCGAGCGCTGTGACGACCTGGCCGAAACCCATGGCAAGCGCTTTGCCTGCCCGGATCTGTTGCGCGAGATGGCCGACAAGAACCAGAGTTTCTACAAGCGATTCGGCCCGGACGCCAAAGCGGCCTGATCTGACGCTCAGGACAGGACTGAAACCGCCCGGTGGAGACGCCGGGCGGTTTTTCATACGATGTCGGAGGGGGCGCTGCCCCCGCCTGCGGCCCCCCGGGGGTATTTCCGGCCAGATGATGGAGAGCCGGATGCGGGGGTGCACGCATGACGGAGAGCCGGTCGCCCCCGGGTCAGCGTGGCGGCAGGCCGAGGGCAGGAGCGAAGATCTCGATCACCTGGGAGACGCGGGCGGAGAGCTCTTCTTCGTCCTGCTCGGGTGTCGGGTGAATCGACATTGCCGCGACCTGGCGAAAGCCGATGATCGCGCCGATCATCAGGCGTGACAGGTCCACCGGCTGCTCTGCCGTGATGGCTCCGTCGCTGCGCAGGCGCTGAAAGCGTTCCATGCTCTGGGCGACCATTGCCGCGACTTCGAGGCGATGAAAGCTCTCTGACAGTTCGGGGTGCTGGTGGGAATCGGCGATCACCAGACGGGTCAGGGTCAATCGCCGCGGCGACAGGATATAGCGCACCATGGAAAACAGCGAGCGGTGCAATTCCTCGCGCGGGTCGTCGCCCGGGCGATAGGCATAGGCCGACAGCGGGGTCATGTGGTCCTGTTCGCCCAGCAGGGCCTCGAACGCCGCACGCTTGTCGGGAAAGATCCGGTAGAGGGTGCGTTTCGACATTCCCGCCTCGGCCGCGATCTTTTCCATCGTGGCGCGCGCGAAACCGTCGCGTCGGAATACCTGCCCCGCCGCATGCACCAGCGCCCTGCGCCGGGCCTCGGGGCTGAGGGCGAGCGGGCGGCCGGTGCGGACCTCGCGCGGGCCGGGTGCGCAGCAGGGTGCGGGGCTGCGCAGGTCGAGCCCTGGCGCGCCGGTGCCGGGGAGAGGGGCCGTGCCGCCGCCCTGACCATTGCCCGCACCAGGGGTATCCTTTTCTGCGTCCGGCCCGGTCATCTGCTGCATCCCTGTTCTTGCATGGCGGCTTGTCGCGCTGCGACGCAGAATAATCTTGACTATAGGAAACGCAAGTGTTTCTTAAGTCACAACACATGCGTTCATCATGCAATGGACGCTGTCACGTTTTTTTCAGGAGCACTTCATGGATCGTGAAACACGCATCCTTGCAATCTGCCTTGGCGCCATTGCCGCGCTCGGGCCCTTCGCGATGGATATGTACCTTGCCGCCATGCCCAAGATGGCCGCCGACCTGGGCGCCGCCGAAGGCGAGATCGAATTGTCGGTCATGGCCTTCTTCATCGGCTTTTGCGGCGGGCAGCTGGTGCTGGGGCCCCTGTCGGACCGCACGGGGCGCAAACCCGTGGTCTATTTCGGGCTTGCCATGTTCTTCCTCTCCTCCATCGGCTGCATCTTTGCCGGGTCGGTACACCAACTGATGCTGTGGCGCCTGATGCAGGGTATCGGCGGCTCCATCGGCATGGTCATCGCCATGTCCTCGGTGCGCGACAAGTTCAGCGGCCACATGGCGGCGCGGATGATGTCGATGGTGGTGATCGTGCTGGGGCTGGCCCCGGTGGTGTCGCCCATCATCGGTGGCACACTGCTGACCTTCGGGCCGTGGCAGTGGATCTTCTATGCCCTCGCCCTTCTGTCGGCGCTGGTGTTTTTCATCGTCTGGCGTTTCATGCCCGAGCCACGCTCGCCCGAGGCCCGCGCCCAGAGCAATCCGCGCCACGCCCTGCGCAACTACGGCCGCCTGCTGGTGAACCGGGAGTTCATTCCCTATGCCGGGGGCATGGCCCTGACACAGGGCGGCTTCTTCGCCTATCTATCCTCGGCCTCGGTGGTGCTGATCGGCTATTATGGCCTGACCCCGCTGGAGTTTTCGGCAGCCTTTGCCGTCAACGCCCTTGGTCTGACGTTGACGGCGCGTTTCGCCCACAAGCTGATCGCCCGCTACGGCGCGGTGGTGCTGGCCCGTCGCGCCATGACCTTTCGCGCCGCGGTCACGGTTCTGATGACGCTGCTGCTGGTGCTGGGCGGGTTGACGCTGCCCGCGTTCCTGGTGCTGTGCTTCTTCTTCGTCGGCAGCCTGGGCCTGGTGATGCCGACCTGTTCGCTGCTGGCGCTGGACCGCCAAGGCAAGCTGGCGGGCACCGCCTCGGCCCTGATGGGGGCCTGCGGATTCGGCTGTGGCGCCCTGGGGGCGCTGGCAGTGGGGCTGCTGACGGATGGCACCGCGATGGCGCTGGTGATCGTGATCACCGCGGCCACCGTCGGGGCGCTGGTGCTGGCGCTGACCACGTTTTCCGACGAAGCCGGCGTTCAGCCCCTGCCCGCCTCGTCCTGAGACAAGCGCGAACAGAGCTTCAACCGGGCCGGGGCGCGACCAGCACTCCGGCCCTTTTGCCGAGACCTGCCCGTTGGAGCCTGCCCTCGCGCACATGGCATCCTGCGTCCGGTGCGTTAACCAGTCGGAAAATGCAGGTTCGCGCACCGCTCGGAAACCGGCAAGATACCGTCAGGATACCGACGTCGTGATTTCGTGCTTGGGGCCTTGTTTACCAGTTGAATCCGCCCGCCGGGGATAGCGAGCCGGGACACCCCGAACCGACGCGGCGCACGGCGCATTAACCCATCTCGCGTCGGAAACTCTCAGAAACCGATCAAGGCGTCCTGTGCCGGGCAATGGCGCTGACCGCCGCCGGATCAGCAGATCGGGCTGGAACCGCGCGGTTGCACCCGGCCGGTCTGTTGGCGGCGGCGGGCAACCAGACCAGCCCATTTGACATCCAGTTCCCACAGGATTTCGGCGATCAGATCGCCAGCGGTCTCTTGGCAGAGGACCGTATAAGGACCAGGCGACCGGGTCGGCGGCGCGAACCTTCGGTTCAGCACGTCGCCCCCCGCCGGGCAGATGCACAATGCGCCGGTGCTTGCGAACACCAGTTCATCTTCATCGAAAGCAAGGACATAGGAGGCCCGTTCACCCGCCATCGGACGGCGTGAGGTGGCACTCAGCCCCCCAAGGGTTTCTGCGCGCAACAGCACCAGCGGATCGCCCAATGCCTTTTCCGCAACGTCGCTTTCGATCAGCACCCCCTGACGGGGCAGCAATGTCAGGTCTTCGCGGTTGCCTATTGCGCCGCCGGGCACATGAAGCGCCATGATCCTGGTGGTCGCATCGTCCCTGCTGTCGTCCAGTGCGATGCAGGTAATGCCCCGCAACGGTTGCAGGCCGTTGTCCAGCGTCAGAACCACACCACCGACGCGCAGTTTCTCGATCTTTTGCCATCCCACGGCCGTCGCCACGCGGGTGCCGGCCAACATGCCGGACATGGCGCTTTCGCGGTCGCGGAACCGGATTTCGTTTTCATACGCGGAGAGCGGCGTCTTCGCGCCGTCCCTGGCCTCGGCCTCACGACGTTGCAGCGCCTTGCGCAAGCTGATGTCAAACATCTTCGTCAGTCCAGTCTGGCGCGCCCACAGGGGTCGCATCGCGGGAAAACCTAGATCACACCCCCCAACAAAGACCGTCTGAACACCCAGCCAGCCGACCGCGGCACAGGGCAGGAAACACCCTGTTAAGCAGTTGATCAGATTTTCGCATTATCAATTGCGCCTGTCGAGGGACAGACACCGGACAGGAGGGTATTGAGAGCAGGTAGCGTCGAATAATCGCGATTACAGGCGAGGAAACGCCTAAACGCGCCAAGCCGGCCATGTCGAACGGATCGCAGAGGGACGGAAAATCGACAAGAACAGGGCTGAACCGCATCACGCGACATCGCTTGTGACGCGGCAAAGCGTCGGTCGACGTCATTTCAGTGCAACTCGGTCAGCGCCCCATTGCGCATCCTTTTGCACATCGAATCGCCTTCAGTCGATACACCGTGCGCTCGCGCTCAAAGCATCGCGCACCCTCAGGCGCTTTCGTGGTCCCCTCATGCACGATGGTCGTCCTGCGACATGCCACAGCAGCCCTGTCCGAAGAGGTCGTATCGCGCAGAATTTCCTTTGGCACCGATCTCTCACCCCCTAGGGTGTGCAACCTGCGCCATACCGAGGTGACCTTTCCAAACAGCTACCCGTCGGCCGACGACATCGCGAACAGCCATGATCCAGCTTCGGCGCTACATCTGGCGGGCCACTTCGCCCCCCCCACCAGGGCCGGCGGCAGCCAGTGCCTGCTTTGCCGGCACCCTGCCCAACCTCAGCGGACGCGCGTTCGCACACGCCAACGCAGCCGCGCCGCCGGGCGCAGCTTGCGGTGCGGATAACCCCATCGCAGCATCACGGCGCCACATACCAGCCCCGACACGCCAATCGTCAAAACCTGTTCCAAGAGCCGTCTCCTTGCAAATTGCACCCGTCACGCCCGACCACACCCCGCGCCCGAGCCACGCCTGCCTCGGCCTGATCTGCCAGAGCGCGCATTAACGCCGAGTAAACGGGACTTGCCTTCTCCGTCTTTGCGCGCGCGATTGCGGCCCCGACAAACCCCGTGCTATTCTTCTGGGCAATCAGAAGGCTGGTAGATGTCCCTGACAGAGCCCCCGCAGAACGATCCGGAAGAGCAGACCTGAATGACAGCCTTGGAGAAGTATCAGCGGTTGGAGGCCGCCGCCCTGTGGCGCGAGGCCCCGGATGCGCAGCGCCGGGACGTCATCGTTTCGATCGGCGAGGCGACGCTGATGATCGCAGACCTTCAGGATCGTCCGCTGACACATTGGTCGATTGCGGCCCTCGCCCGGGCCAATCCCGGCGAGATGCCCGCCCTCTACCACCCGGATGGCGATCCCGGCGAAACCTTGGAACTGGGCGCTGACGAAGCCGAGATGATCGAAGCGCTGGAAAAGCTGCGCAGTACGATCGAACGCCGGCGCCCGCGCAAGGGCCGCCTGCGGCTGTGGATGGTGCTGGTATTTGTCGCGGTGATCGCGGGGTTCGGCTATCTCTGGCTGCCCGGCGCGCTGGAACGTCAGGCCCTTGCCGTGCTGCCCCAGGTCAAGAGGGACGAGATCGGCGCCAAGCTGTTCAGCAAGGTTCAGACGCTGACCGGCGCCCCCTGCGGCGCGGCTGGCGGTGACATTGCCTTGCAACGGCTGGCAGAACGCCTGCGCGGGTCCAACGGAGCCCTGCCGCAACTGTTCGTCGTGCGCAGCGGCGTGCCGGAAACCGCGCATCTGCCCGGCGGTATCGTGCTGCTGAACCGTGCCATGGTCGAGGATTTCGAAGACCCCGAGGTCACCGCCGGTTACATCGTGGCAGAACGCCTGCGCGCTGCTGCCCGCGATCCGATTGCCCGGCTGCTGGACGAGGCGGGCACGGCCGCCGTCCTGCGCCTGCTGACCACGGGCGAGATTTCGGACGACATCCTGCGCGCCCACGCCCGGACATTGATCAACGCCGCCCCGGCAAAGCTGTCAGACGATACACTGATCAGCGGCTTCACCGCGGCAGGGATCCAGACCCGTCCCTATGCTGCGGCGCATGGCCTCGGCGTGCAGAGCACGCGCGCGACCGACATGCTGAAACTGATAGAGGCAGACCCCTTTCCCAACGGGGCCCCGGCCCCCGTCCTGCGCGATTCAGACTGGCTGCGCCTTCAGGGTATCTGCGGCAACTAGCACCGACAAACCACTGTCCTGAAAAGGAAAACGGCCCGCAACCATCGGTGCGGGCCGTCTGTTTCGCCAGGTGTGTCGCCGTGTCACTTGGTGCCGAACATCCGGTCGCCAGCATCCCCCAGGCCCGGGACAATATACCCCATATCGTTCAGGTGACTGTCGAGAGACGCCGTCACGATCGGCACATCCGGATGAGCCTCCTTCATCCGCGCCACACCCTCGGGGGCGGCCAGAAGACACAGGAAACGGATGTTCGTCGCGCCCGCCTTCTTCAGCAGATCAATCGCCGCCACGGATGAATTGCCTGTCGCCAGCATCGGGTCGACGGCGATCACCAGCCGGTCACCCAGGCCGTCGGGCACCTTGAAATAGTATTGCACCGGTTGCAGGGTTTCTTCGTCCCGGTACAGCCCGACAAAGCCGACCCGCGCCGCGGGCACCAACTCCAGGATGCCATCCAGCAGCCCGTTACCCGCCCGCAGGATCGAGATCAGAGCGAGCTTCTTGCCATCCAGCACAGGCGCATCCATCTCCTCCATCGGGGTCTTGATGCGACGTGTGGTCATTTCCATGTTGCGCGTAATCTCATAGGCCAGCAACTGGCTGATTTCACGCAGCAATTGACGAAATTTCGCGGTCGAGGTCTCTTCCTCGCGCATCAGCGTCAGCTTGTGCTGCACCATCGGGTGCGTGACGACGGTCAGGTGTTCGGTCTCGGGGCTATCGCTCATGCCGGGGTCTCCTCAAGGCGCTTGGCCAGTTTCTCTTTGGTGGCTGCATCGCAGAATGCGGCATCCAATGCGGTGCGGGCGATCTCGGCAAAGACCCCCCTGTCCCAGCCGAAGGCCAGGCGCAATGCCTCGTATTCGCGGGTCATCGTCGTGTGAAAGAAGGGCGGGTCGTCGGTCGAAACGGTTACCTTCACGCCACGTTCGCGCAGCATCTGGATCGGGTGGCGGGTGAAATCGGGATACAGCTTTAGCGCCACGTTCGAACCGGGGCAAACCTCCAGAACCACGCCGGACTCCGCCAGTTGGTCGACCAGGGCCAGATCCTCGATCGCGCGCACGCCATGGCCAATGCGGCTGACACCCAGGTCGCTGATCGCGTCGCGGATCGACTGCGGCCCCCCCCATTCGCCCGCGTGTGCCGTCAGGTGCAGCCCGGCTTCGCGTGCCATGTCAAAGGCATAGCTGAAATCCTTGGGCTTGCCCTTGGCCTCATCCCCCGCGATGCCAAATCCGACGATCCAGTCGCCTGCCGTCTCGGCGGCACAAGCCGCGCTGGCGCGGGCCTTTTCGGGGCCGAAGTGGCGAATGCAGGTGATCACGCCACGCAGCACGATGCCCATGTCGCGTTCAGCCGCATCGGCGGCCTCGCGGATCGCATGCAGATATTCCTTCCACGCCCCAACGTCGCTGCCACCACAAAAATCCGGCGACAGGAAGGTCTCGGAATAGATCACGCCCGACTCTGCCGATTGCTCCAGCACGGCGGTGGTCAGGCGCGCATAATCCTCGGGGGTGTTCAGCACCTCGGTCGCGGCTTCGTAAACCCTCAGGAAATCAACGAAATCACTGTAGGCATAGTGCCCTTGCGCGTCGAAAACCTTGCCGAGGTCGATACGTTTTTCCTGCGCTAGGCGCCTGATGAACGCGGGTGGCGCCGCACCTTCGTGGTGCAGGTGCAGCTCCAGCTTTGGCAGGGTGGCCAGGTCAAAACTCAGATCGACATCACGCTCCCTGGCACGCTCCCTGCCGCGCTCCCTGTCCCGGTCTCTCATATCAGGCTCCTTCCCGGCCCCTGCGCCGCCACGCCCAGATGGCGCGCAACGGTGGCCGCAATATCACTAAACTGGCAGAGGCCAAGTGCCCCTGCCCCGAGCCCGGCAATCAGCACCGGCACACGTTCCCGCGTATGATCGTTGCCGAACCAGCTGGGATCATTTCCATGGTCTGCCGTAAGCAGCAACATGTCGCCCTTTTTCAGGCGTCCGATCACCGTGCCGATCCGCGCGTCGAACCATTCCAACGCGCGGGCATATCCCGAAATATCGCGCCGATGTCCATAGAGGCTGTCGAATTCCACGAAATTGGCAAAGGTGAGAGAGCCTTCCTCGGCCTCCTCAACAAGGCGATCCAGCTGGTCCATCAGCGCGGCGTCGTCGCCCTTGACCACATCGTCGATCCCCTGCATCGAGAAGATGTCACCGATCTTGCCGACCCCGTGCACGCTGCCGCCCGCAGCCTGCACCCAATCGCAAAGCGACGGGCTGGGAAGCGCCATCGCATAGTCGCGCCGGTTGGCCGTCCGGGCAAACGACCCTGCATCGCCCACGAAGGGGCGCGTGATGACACGGCCCACCTTCATTGCGTGCAACATGGGGGAAAGATCCCTGGCCAGCTTTTGCAGGCGGTCATTGCCGAAACTGTCCTCGTGCGCCGCAATCTGGAACACGCTGTCGGCCGAGGTATAGCAGATCGGCCAACCGGTTGCGACATGCTCTGCGCCAAGGCGGGCGATGATCTCGGTCCCGCTGGCGTGGACATTGCCCAGGATGCCTTCTGTGCCTGCCAGGCGGCACACTTCGGCCACCAGATCGTCGGGGAACGCTGGCGTTGTCTCTGGAAAATAATGCCAATCCCAGGGCACGGGCACGCCCGCCAGCTCCCAGTGGCCGGTCGGCGTGTCCTTGCCCGGGCTGGTCTCGCTCGCGGCGCCCCACAGCCCGCCTGGCACGCCCCCCAGGGCAGTTTCCCCCGAGGCGAGTTCGACCGCCGCCCACAGCCCAAGCGCGCAAAGGTTCGGCAGATGCAGCGGGCCGCTGCGCCCCACCTCGGCGCGCCCCTCGGTACAAGCCTGCGCGATATGGGCCAGCGTATTCGCCCCGGCATCGGGACGGTCACCGTTAAAGAAATCCGCCGCGTCCGGCGCACCGCCGATCCCGACGGAATCCATGACCACCAAAAAGGCCCGGCTCATCCGGTGATCCTTTCCAGAATCAGCGAACCCGGCTTCGCCTCTGCCACGTCTCGTATCGTCACCGCAGCCTGAACGGCCGCGACGGCAGCATCCGCACCACCTTCGCGCGCGGCATGAACCCGTGCAATCGCCTGCCCCGCCTCGACCCGCTGGCCAAGACGCAACACATCCGTCAGCCCGACGGCCGGGTCGATCACATCGGCCTCGACCTTGCGCCCGCCCCCCAGGTCAACCACGGCAAGGCCAAGCGCCTCTCCGTCAATCGCCGCGATCACCCCGGAACGGTCTGAAACGACCTCGCGGATCACCGTCGCCTCGGGCAGGAACCGTTGCCAATCATCGGTAAACCGCACAGGCCCGCCCATCAGCGCGACCATGCGCCCGAAATGCTCGGCTGCGCGTCCGCTGGTCAACGCATTTTCCATCGCCTCCGCTCCGGCCTCGATATCGCTCACCAAGCCTCCCTGCAGCAGCAGCCCGGCCCCGAGCGCGATGCTCAGCTCTGCCAGACGCCCCCGTTCCTGTCCGCATAGCACACGCATGGACGCCGCCACCTCCAGCGCATTGCCAAGCGAGGATGCGAGAGGCTGGCTCATATCCGACAAGACGGCCTCGGTCGGACAGCCTGCGGCATTGGCAGTCGACACCAGTGCCCGCGCCAGCGCAGCAGCGTCGTGCTGTGATTTCATGAAGGCACCTGAGCCGCATTTGACGTCCAGCACCAACCCCTCAAGCCCCGCCGCCAGTTTCTTGGAAAGGATCGAGGCGGTAATCAGGTCAAGGCTCTCCACTGTCGCCGTCACATCGCGGATCGCGTACAAACGGCGATCCGCCGGTGCGATATCACCGCTGGCCGACACGATGGCGCAGCCCGCCTGCGTCACCAACTGGCGAAAGGCCCCTTCCGTCACCTGGGTGGACACGCCGGGAATGGCCTCCATCTTGTCCAGGGTGCCGCCGGTATGCCCCAGCCCACGCCCAGAGATCATAGGCACATAGGCGCCACAGGCCGCCAGGGCGGGCGCCAGCACCAGGCTGACGCAATCCCCCACTCCGCCGGTCGAATGCTTGTCCAGTACCGGCCCGGGCAGATCCCAGTTCAGCACCCGCCCGCTGTCGCGCATCGCAAGGGTCAGGGCCACCCGCCCCTCTTCTCCGATGCCCTTCAGCAGCACGGCCATGGCAAAGGCCCCGGCCTGGGCATCCGTTACCGTTCCGTCCGATAGCCCCTGGGCGAACCACGTCAGATCCGCCTTGCCCGGCGCGCGCCCGTCGCGCAGCGCCCCGATAATCCGTCGCGCGTCCATCTCAGGTGTTGGCCATGTGATCCGCCACAAACCGCCCCGGCAGGATCTCGTCCAGCGTCATCTCCAGCGTCTTGCCATCCGTCGTGCACATCGTCACCCGCACCTCGGGCTTGCCGAATTCGACCAGTTTCTGACGGCACCCGCCACAGGGGGGAACCGGCGCGGGACTATCCGCAATCACGTAGACTTCGGTCAATTCCGTCTCTCCCGCCGCCACCATGGCCGCGATCGCCCCTGCCTCGGCACAGGTACCTTCCGGATAGGCGACGTTTTCGACGTTGCAGCCCGAATAGATCACACCAGAGGCCGATCGGATGGCCGCGCCTACCTTGAACTTGGAATAGGGGGCATAGGCATTTTCACGCACGGCGGTGGCGGCTTGCAGCAGGTCCATCTTGTGGGTCCTCATCTTTGGGTCAGTCGGCACTTGGTTCGGCACCGCAGCGCCGACCGTTTCCGGCGCAGTGTTTAAGCCTGCGAACCACTTTGCAAGGGCTAACCCGACACCCCCTTTGCGCTTTGCGCCCCACCCGATCACACGCGCCGCGGGAATGCCTTTCAGAGATCCTTAACCGGCCTTATGAATAGTTGGCGCGGCCATAATATCACACCGCTCGGGGGTTCCCCCTGATGGTAATTTGGTTTAGCGCTAAACTACTTCCAAAGAGGATGAGGCCGCTCATGTCCGACACAGACAAGACCACGCTTCGCGATGCAGCGCTGGCCTATCATGAATTCCCGAAACCCGGTAAACTTGAGGTCCGCGCGACCAAGCCGCTGGCCAATGGTCGCGACCTGAGCCTGGCCTACTCGCCCGGCGTCGCCGAGGCCTGTCTTGAAATCAAGGCCGACCCCTCTGCCGCATCGCGCTATACCGCGCGGGGGAACCTGGTTGCAGTGGTGTCCAATGGCACGGCGGTACTGGGTCTTGGCAATATTGGTGCGCTTGCCTCCAAACCGGTGATGGAGGGCAAGGCCGTCCTCTTCAAGAAGTTCGCCGGCATTGATTGCTTTGACATCGAGCTTGACGAGAGCGACCCAGAAAAGCTGGCTGATATCGTCTGCGCCCTCGGGCCCACCTTCGGTGCGATCAACCTCGAAGACATCAAGGCACCCGATTGTTTCATCGTGGAAAAGATCTGCCGCGAGCGGATGAACATCCCTGTCTTTCATGACGATCAGCACGGCACCGCCATTGTCGTCGGTGCCGCCGCGACAAACGCATTGCGCGTTGCCAACAAGAATTTCGAAGACATCAAGATCGTGTCCACCGGTGGCGGCGCGGCCGGAATCGCCTGTCTGAACATGCTGGTCAAGCTGGGCGTCAAACGCGAGAACATCTGGCTCTGTGATATTCACGGTCTGGTCCACGAGGGTCGCAACGAAGACATGAATCCGCACAAGGCCGCCTTTGCGCAGGCCAGCGACCTGCGCACGCTGGACGAAGTGATTGATGGCGCGGATCTGTTCCTTGGCCTGTCCGGCCCCGGAGTGCTGACGGCTGAACAGGTCGGACGCATGACAAAAAAACAGCCGATCATCTTTGCCCTGGCCAACCCTACACCGGAAATCATGCCGGACCTGGCACGCGCTGTTGCCCCCGATGCGATCATTGCCACCGGACGCAGCGATTTCCCGAACCAGGTTAACAACGTGCTGTGCTTTCCGTTCATCTTTCGCGGTGCGCTCGATGTCGGCGCGACCGAGATCAACGACGAAATGCAGATCGCCTGCATCGAGGGGATCGCCGCCCTCGCCCGCGCCACGACCAGCGCCGAGGCCGCGGCCGCCTATCAGGGCGAACGGTTGACCTTCGGCACCGACTATCTGATCCCCAAACCCTTTGACCCACGCTTGTCAGGTATCGTCTCCTCTGCCGTGGCCAAGGCTGCGATGGAAAGCGGAGTTGCCACGCGTCCGATCGACGACCTTGCCGCGTACAAGGCCAAGCTGAATTCGTCGGTCTTCAAGTCGGCCATGCTGATGCGCCCCGTGTTCGAGGCCGCGCAGACCGCCTCGCGACGCATCGTCTTTGCCGAGGGCGAGGATGAACGCGTGCTGCGCGCGGCACAGGCCATTCTGGAGGAAACCACAGAACAGCCCATCCTGATCGGCCGCCCCGAGGTCATTGAATCCCGATGCAACCGCGCCGGGCTCAAGATCAAGCCAGGTGTCGATTTCCATGTGGTGAACCCGGAAAACGATCCGCGCTATCGCGACTACTGGATGACCTATCACAAGTTGATGGCCCGTCGTGGCGTCACGCCCGAGGTTGCGCGCGCCATCATGCGCACCAACACCACCGCCATCGGCGCGATCATGGTGCACCGCGAAGAGGCCGATAGCCTGATCTGCGGCATGTTCGGCGAATATCGCTGGCACCTGAACTATGTCACGCAGGTTCTGGGCGGCGGCGCACGCCAGCCGACCGGCGCGCTGTCGATGATGATCCTCGAAGACGGTCCGCTCTTCCTGACAGACACGCATATCAACCCCGATCCCACACCTGGGCAGATTGCTGCGGCCGCAATCGGGGCTGCTCGCCACGTCAAGCGGTTCGGCCTGCTGCCCAAGATCGCATTGTGCAGCCGTTCGCAGTTTGGCAATCAGGATACCGAAAGCGCGATGCGTATGCGTCTTGCCATGGAAATCCTCGACTCCGAGCCGCGCGATTTCATGTACGAGGGCGAGATGAATGTCGACACCGCGCTCGACGCCAGACTCCGCGAGGAAGTGTTCCCGGAATCGCGCCTGGAGGGGGCCGCGAATGCGCTGGTCTTCGGCCATGCCGACACCGCCTCGGGCGTGCGCAACATCCTCAAGACCAAGGGGGGCGGACTGGAGGTCGGACCGATCCTGATGGGGATGCGCAATTGTGCCCATATCGTTTCGGCGTCGACCACGGCGCGGGGGCTGCTGAACATGGCTGCCATCGCCGGAACCCCGGTCGCGCATTACGGCTGATCAGACGGGGCGCGACACCGATTTGGTGCAGCGCCCCGCCAAAACCTGTGTTGCAGACATGTCTTTGCAGACTTTGCAAAGTTGCCGCCGGCACAGTCTCTTCTGGAAATAATCGGAAACTTTGCAAAGTTTTGCAGGCCAATTGACGCCTGACAAACAGATTTTTCACCTGTGGATGGCGCTTTAGTCCATTCAATTCTTGCTCTGAGGCCACTCGCTCCCGTACCTCATTAGGAACCCGAGGCAACCATAAGTTGCCAAGGTCAAGGAGGAGGATCTTATGGGTTACAAAGACGTCTATGCCGCCTGGGCAGCGGATCCGGAGGCATTCTGGATGCAGGCTGCCGAAGCCATCGACTGGGACCGCAAGCCAACCAGGGCGCTGTTCGACGACAATGCGCCCCTTTACGAGTGGTATTCGGACGGGATGGTCAACGCCTGCTGGAACGCAGTCGACCGTCATGTCGAAAATGGCCGCGGCGAACAGACAGCGATCATCTACGACAGCCCGATCACGCATACAAAACACGAAATTTCGTTCGTCGAGCTGCGCAACCGTGTGGCCACGCTCGCCGGTGCTCTGCGCGCCAAGGGTGTCGAAAAAGGTGACCGCGTGATCATCTACATGCCGATGATCCCCGAAGCGATCGAGGCAATGCTGGCCTGCGCGCGCATCGGTGCGGTCCATTCGGTGGTCTTTGGGGGCTTTGCCGCAAACGAACTGGCCGTGCGGATCGACGACTGCCAGCCCAAGGCAATCATCGCCGCGTCCTGCGGGTTGGAGCCGGGGCGAACGGTGCATTACAAACCCCTGCTGGACGGCGCAATCGATCTGGCCGAGCACACACCCGATTTCTGCGTCATTTACCAACGCGAACAAGAGGTTGCCCAGCTTACCCCGGGCCGGGATGTGAACTGGCACGGATTTCAGTATGGCATTCAACCGGCGGATTGCCTGCCCGTCGAGGGAAACCACCCCGCCTACATCCTCTATACGTCCGGTACGACAGGGCAACCAAAGGGCGTGGTTCGTGCCACCGCCGGTCATCTGGTCGCGTTGGAATGGTCAATGCAGAATGTCTACGACGTGGATCCGGGAGACGTCTTTTGGGCCGCGTCGGATGTCGGCTGGGTCGTCGGTCACAGCTACATCTGCTATGGTCCCCTCGTACACGGGAACACCACCATCGTGTTCGAGGGCAAGCCCATTGGCACCCCGGACGCCGGCACGTTCTGGCGGGTGATTTCCGAGCATAAGGTCAAAAGCTTTTTCACGGCACCAACCGCTTTTCGTGCGGTCAAACGCGAAGACCTCGAGGGCACCCATGTCGGCAGGTACGATCTGAGCTGCCTCAAGAATGTCTTCCTTGCCGGGGAACGCGCCGATCCCGACACGCTGATCTGGGCACAGGAAAAACTCGGCAAACCGGTGATCGACCACTGGTGGCAAACCGAAACCGGCTGGCCTGTCGCCGCCAACCCGATGGGTATCGAGGCACTGCCGATCAAGCTCGGCTCGCCATCTGTCCCGATGCCCGGATATGATATTCAGGTGCTGGACGACGCCGGCCAGCCGGTGCCTGCGGGCGAACTTGGTGCGATCGCCATCAAGCTGCCCCTGCCCCCTGGCACGCTGCCGACACTCTGGCAGGCAGAGGGCCGGTTCCGCACCAGCTATCTGACGCATTTTCCCGGCTACTATGAAACCGGCGATGCAGGGATGATTGATGAAGATGGCTATGTCTACATCATGGCGCGCACCGACGACGTGATCAACGTTGCCGGGCATCGCCTGTCGACCGGCGCGATGGAGGAGATCCTGGCAAGCCACCCCGACGTGGCCGAAACGGCCGTCATTGGGGTCGCCGATCCACTGAAGGGTCAGTTGCCTGTCGGATTTGTGTGCCTGTCCAAGGGGGTGAACCGCCCGCATGCAGAGATCGCGCGGGAATGCGTCGAAATGGTGCGTGACAGGATCGGGCCGGTCGCCGCCTTCAAGCTGGCCGTGGTCGTCGATCGCCTGCCCAAGACACGATCGGGCAAGATCCTGCGCGCCACCATGGTCAAGATCGCGGATGCGCAGGACTTCAAGTTGCCAGCCACCATCGACGACCCAGCAGTGCTGGATGAAATTCGCACGGCCCTGCAAGGCATCGGGTATGCCAGACAGGCCCATCCCGCCTGAGCCCGTCACGCAAAAAGGGCGGCCTTTCCGGGCCGCCCTTTCTCAACAATGCGATCAGTATCAGTACTTTGCGACGAATTCGTCAACCTGACGCTCGGCTTCGTCTTTTTCGATGCCGTAGCGCTCCTGGATCTTGCCGACAAGCTGTTCACGCTTGCCCGCGACGACATCCACGTCGTCATTCGTCAGCTTGCCCCAGTTTTCCTGAGCAGTGCCTTTGAATTGTTTCCAGTTACCTTCAATGCGATCCCAGTTCATGAGTTTATCCTCCATCTGAGCTACCGGATGTCCATGCATCCGTCAGAGAGAAAACGTGACAACCCGCTTCGGGGTTCCGAAAGGCAGCGTGTCGCAGGCGGTCTTTTGCCGAGCATCGCGCACCCGCAGCAGCCCTGTTCCGGGCACCCGGAGCGTCAGACAAATTGCTCCTGGATCAGGCGTTCTTCCAACCCGTGACCGGGATCGAAAAGGATGTTGTGACGCACGTCGGAGGCCGAGCTGACCTCAACCGAAAGGACATTTGTCACCGATCTGCGGCTGTCGGCGTCTGCCATCACCGGGCGCTTTTCCGGCTCCAGCACGTCAAAGCGGATCACGGCAGTCTTGCGCAACAGAGCCCCGCGCCACCGCCTTGGCCGGAACGGCGCAATCGCCGTCAGCGCCAGCACGTCGGACCCGATCGGCAGGATCGGCCCATGCGCCGAATAATTGTACGCGGTCGAGCCTGCGGGCGTCGCGATCAGGGCACCGTCGCAAACCAGATCATCCAGTCGCACGCGCCCGTCGACCGTGATGCGCAACTTGGCCGCCTGCGGCCCGGCGCGCAACAGCGACACCTCGTTGATCGCCAACGCGGTCTGCACCTTGCCGTCCGCCCGGGTGGCACGCATCTCAAGCGGATTGATCACCTCTTCCTCGGCGGCGGTCAGACGCTCGATCAGATCCTCCTCGGAATAGTCGTTCATCAGAAAACCGACGGTGCCGCGGTTCATCCCGTAAACCGGTGCGCGCAGGTTCGTGGTGCGGTGCAGCGTCGCCAACATGAATCCGTCGCCCCCGAGGGCGACGATCACGTCCGCTTCGCTTTCGGGAACCGACCCGAACCGTGCTGTCAGGCTTTTACGTGCCGCCTGCGCCGAAGGGCCGCGACTGGCGGTAAAAGCAAGCTTGATGCTCATCGGGTGGCTGCCTCGCTTGCGAACCCTGAAACCAAAGGCCCGGAGCGCGTCGCGCGTTTCCGAAAGCCGTCATTCGGTTCCGAAACAACCACAACTCGGGGAAAGGTGCCAGCCCTGCCGCTTTTCATATTGATCATGACGATTTGGACACTTCCTCAGGGGGCACTGTCATTGTAGGTACCCGCTCAACAGCAGTTGATGGAGTTACCCCATGACCGATACCGGCTTTTTCACAGACACCC
The DNA here is from genome assembly GCF_003575965.1 of Pseudooceanicola sediminis. Classification (GTDB taxonomy): domain Bacteria; phylum Pseudomonadota; class Alphaproteobacteria; order Rhodobacterales; family Rhodobacteraceae; genus Pseudooceanicola; species Pseudooceanicola sediminis. The sequence goes on from NZ_QWJJ01000008.1 coordinate 214,534, forward strand.
TCGAAGCCCGCGATCCGGAAATTTTTGGCGCCATCCGCAAGGAGCTTGGCCGTCAGCGTGACGAGATCGAACTGATTGCCTCCGAAAACATCGTCAGCCGCGCCGTGATGGAGGCGCAAGGCTCTGTCATGACGAACAAATATGCCGAAGGTTACCCGGGCCGTCGCTATTACGGCGGCTGCCAGTTCGTCGACATTGCCGAGGATCTGGCGATCGAGCGTGCCAAGCAGCTGTTCGGCTGCGGCTTTGTCAACGTGCAGCCGAATTCGGGTAGCCAGGCCAACCAGGGTGTCTTTACCGCCCTGCTGCAACCCGGCGACACCATCCTGGGCATGAGCCTGGATGCGGGTGGCCACCTGACCCACGGTGCCAAACCGAACCAGTCGGGCAAGTGGTTCAACGCCATCCAGTACGGGGTGCGCAAGCAGGACAGCCTGATCGACTATGATCAGGTTCAGGAACTGGCGACCGAGCACAAACCCAAGATGATCATCGCTGGCGGCTCGGCCATTCCCCGTCAGGTGGATTTCGCGAAAATGCGCCAGATTGCAGACAGTGTTGGTGCCTACCTGATGGTCGACATGGCGCACTTTGCCGGTCTGGTCGCGGCGGGCGAGCACCCCAGCCCCTTTCCCCATGCCGATGTCGTCACCACCACCACCCACAAGACGCTGCGTGGTCCCCGTGGCGGGATGATCCTGACGAATGACGAAGCGATCGCGAAAAAGGTCAACTCGGCCATTTTCCCCGGTATCCAGGGCGGCCCGCTGATGCACGTCATCGCCGGCAAGGCCGTTGCCTTTGGCGAGGCGCTGCGCCCCGAGTTCAAGACCTATCAAAAGCAGGTCCGCGCCAATGCCGTCGCACTGGCTGATCAGCTGATGAAGGGCGGGCTCGATATCGTCACCGGCGGCACCGACACCCACGTCATGCTGGTTGACCTGCGCCCCAAGGGCGTCAAGGGCAACGAGACTGAAAAGGCGCTGGAGCGGGCGCATATCACCTGCAACAAGAACGGCATTCCGTTTGACCCGGAAAAACCGACCGTGACCTCGGGCGTGCGCCTCGGCACCCCCGCCGGGACGACGCGCGGGTTTGGCGAGGACGAATTCCGCCAGATTGCGGATTGGATCGTCGAGGTCGTCGATGGTCTGGCCGCCAATGGCGCCGATGCCAACGGTGACGTCGAGGCCAAGGTGGCAGGCGAAGTTGCGGCGCTCTGCGCGCGCTTTCCGCTCTATCCCGAACTCTGAAACGGCGGCTCTTGCCTCTCTCTCGCATGGGCGCTACGCAAGCGCCCATGCGCATCGTCAGAGACCATCAATTCGTCACGGACCGCGACCGCGGCGCCGTCGCTGCCATCGGAAACTTCGATGGCGTGCACCTGGGCCACCGCTCCGTGATCGACCTCGCCCGGGCCGAGGCAACCCGCATGGGTGCCCCCCTTGGTGTCGTCACGTTCGAGCCGCATCCGCGACAGTTGTTTGCCCCCGACTCGCCCGACTTCCGGCTGACCAATTCGACGGCGCGCGCGCATCGGCTGGAAAAGCTGGGCGTTGACGTGCTGTATGAGCTGAACTTTACCCCCTCTCTCGCCAATCTCACGCCCGAAGCCTTTGCCGATGGGGTGCTGCGCGCAGGGCTGGGCCTGCGAAAGATCGTCGTCGGGGCCGACTTTCATTTCGGCAAGGGCCGCGAGGGCGACGTCGAGGATCTGATCGCCTTTGGCAAGACCTTCGGCTTTGACGTGCAGGTCGTGCCGTTGCTGGAAAACGAATCCGAGGAGGTTTCCTCGACAGCGATCCGCGCCGCCCTGGCAGAAGGACGCCCACGTGATGCCGCCGCCATGCTTGGCCACTGGCATCGGATCGAAGGAACGGTCATTCGGGGCGATCAGCGTGGTCGTGACCTTGGCTATCCGACGGCGAACATGTCACTGCGCGGGCTGCACAAGCCCTGCTACGGTGTCTATGCGGTGCTGGTCGACGTGCTGACGGGGCCGAACAAGGGCAGCTACAAGGGGGCAGCCTCGCTTGGGATGCGCCCTATGTTCGATGGCAAGGTGCCCAACCTGGAAACCTTCCTGTTCGATTTCCGTGGCGATCTTTATGGCAGCGAGCTGTCGGTGGCACTGGTCGACTACCTGCGGCCTGAAATGAAATTCGACGGTCTGGAAGGGTTGATTGCCCAGATGGATGCCGATTGCACCCGCGCACGGCAGATCCTGGAGCCCTTATGAGCAACCCTCGCACGCCTTCGCCCCGCACGGACCCGATCGATCGCAGCGGCCTGCGCCCGCGGTTCTGGGAAAATGTGTCGCTGAACCGCATGACCCAGAAGGAATGGGAAGCACTGTGCGACGGTTGCGGCAAGTGCTGCCTGAACAAGCTGGAAGACGAAGAGACCGGCGAGGTCGCCCTGACCCGCGTCGCCTGCCGCCTGCTGGACGGGCATTCGTGCCTGTGTTCGCAATATCCGATACGGCACCAGTTCGTGCCTGAATGCATCTCGCTCTCGGCCAAGAACCTTGAGAGCCACCTCTACTGGATGCCGGAGACCTGTGCCTATCGCCTGCTGCACGAGGGGCGCCCGCTGTTTCACTGGCATCCGCTGATTTCCGGCGATCCCGACAGCGTGCATGCGGCAGGTGTCTCCGCGCAGGACATCACGGTGCCGGAGTTCGAAATCGACGAGGAGGACTGGGAGGACTACATCATCGAGGAACCGACCTAATGTTTTTTGCCTCCGACAACGCCGGACCGGCCCACCCCTCCATCGCCGAGGCGCTGGTACACGCAAACACCGGCTACCAGATGCCCTATGGCAAAGACACGATCATGGATCAGGTCCGCGACCGTCTGCGCACGATTTTCGAGGCCCCCGAGGCTGCGATATATCTGGTGGCGACCGGCACCGCCGCAAATTCCCTTTCACTCGCAACCTATTGCCAACCCTGGCAAACCGTCTTTTGCAGCCCCGTGGCGCATATCAATGAGGACGAGTGCAATTCCCCCGAATTCTACATGGGTGGCGCCAAGCTGACCCTGGTGGGGGACAGTGACAAGATGACGCCGGCGGCGCTGCGCGCGGCCATGGGGCACGACGCCCGCATCGCCGTGCACTCTGCCCAGCCTGGTCCGTTATCGATCACGCAGGCCACGGAAAAAGGGCGCATCTATACCTGTGACGAAATCGCCGCGCTGTCGGCCATTGCCGCCGATCTGGGCCAGCCGACGCATCTGGATGGCGCGCGCTTTGCCAATGCGCTGGTGGCGCTCGGCTGCACCCCGGCAGAGATGACCTGGAAGGCGGGTGTCGATGTGGTCAGCTTTGGTGGCACAAAGAATGGCTGCGTCGGCGTTGAGGCAGTGATTTTCTTTGACCCGGCAAAGGCTTGGGAATTCGAGCTGCGCCGCAAGCGGGGCGCGCACCTGTTTTCCAAGCACCGCTACCTGTCGGCACAGATGCTGGCCTACCTCGAAGGTGGCCTCTGGCTCGACCTGGCGAAACGGTCGAACGCGCGCATGGCCCTTCTGGCGGACGGGTTGCGCAAGATTCCCGGGACCAGCTTTCTGCACGACCCCCAGGCGAATATCGTCTTTGCCAACCTGCCCCGTGCTGCCCACAAGCGCCTCATGCAGGCCGGTGCGCGGTATTACCTGACATCCGGTGACCTGGACGGGGCGGATGAAGACGAACTGCTGACCGCCCGTCTGGTCTGCGACTGGTCCCTGCCCGAGGCCGAGATAACGCGGTTTCTGGAAATCGCCGCCGGATAGCGCCGGCCCCAATCCGCAGCCACCGGGAAAAGCAGCCGCGCTTTTCCCGGTGGCGCATCTCTCTAGCCGCGCAGCATTCCCAGAGGCTTAGCTTTCCAGGCCGTCAGGCGTCCTGCATCATGAAGGAACGCACGGCATCACCGACGGCCCCGGCGTGGGTGACAGGGCCCATGTGGGCGGCCCCGGCGATCACCACACGTTCGGCTGCGGGCATCTGGGTCTGCAAGGCGTCGTTGATCCGCGCGGCATAGATGGGACTGTCCGCCCCCTCCATCAAGAGAACCGGACATGTCAGGGCCGATAGCCGCCCCCGCGACAGCATCCCGGCCGGATCGCCATAGTTGGTTTCCCGGATGGCATCGATCAACGGAATGCGCGCAGCAAAGCCTTCGCGTTGAGATTGAGGCAGGCGATCCCATTCACGGCCGTCGCCCCAGAGCCTCATGAAGGCGCGGGCGGCGCCTTCGTTGTCGCCTGCCGCCATCGCATCGGCAAAGGGGGCCATGTCGCGATCGTGCTGCGCCTTCAGTTCGGGGAAGGCCCGAAAACCGGCGGTAAAGAACACCGGTTCGTAGAGCGAGAGCGAGCGGACCAGTCCGGGCTGTTCCACCGCCAGACGCAACGCGGCGGTGGCACCGAAGGAATGCCCCAGAATATCAACCGGACCGCCGCCCCAATTGCGGATCAGGCCCGAAGCCATCTCAACACTCTGTTCCTGATACGAAACATCGGGATGCCAGGCACCGCTTTTGCCATGCCCGGGCAGGTCGAAGGCGCGGCTTTCCACCTTGGGCAACAGGCGGGTCGCCACCCCACGCCATGCCCCCGAATGGGCCAGCGAACAGTGGATCATCAACAGGCGGCGGTCTGCGCCAGCCTCCTCTCCCCATGCCTGCCAGGCCGTTTCGTGACCGCCGAAGATCGAGTGCAACATCACAGTTTACCGTCGAGAAACGCCTCGAGGTCGGACAGGCGGTCATGTCCCCAGAACCGCTCCGTTCCGTCGACGACATAGAACGGTGCGCCGAAGACCCCGGCGTTCAGCGCCTCTTCGGTGTTGCGGGCAAAGGTTTCGGCCCCGCTGAGAAGGCCGCTGTTGGCCAGTTCGGGGTCGAACCCGGCGCGCGACAGGCAATCGCGGATCACCTCGTCATCGGCGACATTGCGATCCTCGCGCCAGCAGGCGGCCAGGAAAAGCCGGCTGAGCAGGCCGACGTCCCCGCCCCCGGCCGCCTGCGCGGCGATGATTGCATAGCAGGATGGCGCAGGGTTGGTGGGGAAAAACGCCGGATGCAAGGTCAGTTGCAAACCGGATTTCACCATGGCGCGGCGCAGCTCTTGCAGGCGGTATTCCTGACGGGCGATCGGCCGTTCCGACAGCGCGAGGCCCCCGGTGCGGTTGAAAATCGTCGTGAGATCAACGGGTTTGTAGGAAATCGTGGCCCCATGCCGTGCTGCCACCTGTTCCAGCCGGTCACCGGCAAGATAGGTGAAGGGAGAGATGGTGGTGAAGTAGTAGTCGATATGCTTGGTCATTTTCCCAGCCTTCCGGACGCAGGTTGTTTGGCAAGACCGTAACGGGGTGCTAAGCGGGGTTCAACGTCACGAATCTGTCATCGCGCCGCCCTCCGGAGACCAGTCCATGCCTAATATCATCGAGCCCAAGTTGATTGCGGGCAACTCAAATATGCCATTGGCCACATCCATTGCGCGGCGGATGTCGATGCACCGCGGGATGAGCGTGGACCTGGTCAAGGCCCGGGTCGAGCGGTTCAACGACGGCGAGATCTTCGTCGAAGTGTTTGAAAACGTGCGCGGCGAGGACATGTTCATCATCCAGAGCACCTCGAACCCGGCCAACGACAACCTGATGGAATTGCTGATCATGACCGACGCGCTGCGCCGGTCGTCGGCGGCGCGCATCACCGCCGTGATCCCCTATTTCGGCTATGCCCGTCAGGATCGCCGCACCAAGGCGCGCACCCCCATCACCGCCAAGCTGGTGGCCAACATGCTGGTCGAGGCGGGGGTCGAGCGCGTGCTGACGCTGGACCTGCATGCTGCTCAGATTCAAGGGTTTTTCGACATTCCCGTCGACAACCTCTATGCCAGCCCGATCTTTGCGCTGGATATCATGGAGCAGTTCAAGGACCGCTTGCAGGATGTCATGGTCGTGTCGCCCGACGTCGGCGGCGTGGCCCGCGCCCGAGAGCTGGCCAAGCGGATCAACGTCCCGCTGAGCATCGTCGACAAGCGGCGGGAAAAGCCCGGCGAGATTGCCGAGATGACCGTCATCGGCGAGGTGAAGGACAAGATCTGCATCATCGTCGATGACATCTGCGACACCGCGGGCACGCTGTGCAAGGCCGCGGAATTGCTGATGGATTACGGCGCAACCGAGGTGCATTCCTATATCTCGCACGGGGTTCTGTCGGGTCCGGCGGTCGAGCGGATCTCAAACTCGGTCATGAAGAACCTGGTGATCACGGATTCCATCGCCGCCACCGATCCGGTGAAGGCCTGCGACAAGATCCGCATCCTGCCGACCGCGCCGATGTTCGCCCAGGCAATCCTGAACATCTGGAACGGCACCTCGGTCAGTTCGCTGTTCGAGACCGGGACGCTGGAGCCGATCTACGAAGGGTATTTCCGCGGCTGAGCCGGAGCCGATTTCAGAGCGTTTCGAGGGCGCGGGGACCGGAATGTCGGTACCCGCGCCCTTTTGCCATCCAAGTCATTGATATCGCTGTTTTCGAACGTCGGTATCTGAACGGTATCAAGGCGGTTTGCGAACGGTTCTTCGCGGCGGAGATGTGACGGCACCGATCGGGCGGTGCGTGGGTCTGCACGGGCGGCAAGAGGGGCTCCGCCCCCGGCGCAAGCGCCTTCCCCCGGGGTATTTCCGGCCAGATGAGCGAGCCTGCGGGCGGCGGGATGGCTTGGGGGCGCGCCGGGTTTGCGAAACGGGTCGGCGGGGAGAGCCGAGATTGGGCTGAAGCGTCAGCGGCGGGCGGCGAAGAAATCGCGCAGCAGGGTTTCCGCCTCACGCGCGGCAATGCCGTCGTAGACGTCGGGCACATGATGGCACTGGGGATGCGAGAAGATCCGCGGCCCCTGGGCGATGCCGCCCGACTTTGGATCCGCAGCGCCGTAGCAGAGCCGTGCGATGCGGGCGGCGGAGATGACCGCGGCGCAGGCCGGACAAGGTTCGAGCGTGACGTAGAGCACGTGCCCGGTCAGGCGTTCGCTGTGCCGCGCGGCGCAGGCGGCGCGGATCACCAGCACCTCGGCATGGGCCGTCGGATCGCTGAGTTCGCGTGTGCGGTTGCCGTCGCGCGCGACGATGCGCCCGGCGGGATCGAGCAGCACCGCGCCGACCGGCACCTCGCCCCGGGCGGCGGCGGCGCGGGCCTCGTCCAGCGCGATCTGCATATGGGAGGTGAATGTCATGCCCCTTGGTGCCGTGTTGACCCCGCGCTTGCAAGATGATCCTTCCTTGACGGCGTGATCCGCGCTAGAGCCGGGTCATGACACGCAAGCCCACGCCCCGCCCCGACCGCCCCGCCGCCTCTGCCGATCCCCGCGCCCCGGGGCAGGCTGACGCCTTGCCGCCCGATACCGGCGCGGAGGGCGTGCCGGAGAGATCCGCCGGAAGGACGGCCGGGGCGACTCTCGGGACCGGGGCCTCTGCCGGAACAGGTGCCGACGCCGCCGGGCGGCCCGGTGACCGCATCGCCAAGGTGCTGTCACGCGCCGGTGTCGCCAGTCGGCGCGACGCGGAGAAGATGATCGCCGAGGGCCGTGTCGCGGTGAACGGCAAGGTGATCGACAGCCCCGCCCTGAACATCACCGGGGGCGCCCGCATCACGGTTGACGGCCGCCCCATTGCCGCGGCCGAACCGGCGCGGTTGTGGCTGTATCACAAGCCCACCGGGCTGGTGACCACGACAAAGGACGAACAGGGCCGAGCGACGATTTTCGACACCCTGCCCGAGGACATGCCACGGGTTCTGTCGGTCGGGCGGCTTGACCTGAATTCGGAAGGGTTGCTGTTGCTGACCAACGACGGCGGCATCAAGCGCCAGCTGGAGCTGCCCTCGACCGGCTGGTTGCGGCGCTATCGGGTGCGGGTCAAGGGCGCGCCGACGGACGAGATGCTGGCACCCCTGCGCGAGGGCATCGTGGTGGACCGCGAGGAATTCCAGCCGATGATCGTGTCGGTGGATCGCCAGCAGGGGGCGAATGCCTGGCTGACGGTGGCGCTGCGCGAGGGCAAGAACCGCGAGATCCGCCGGGCCATGGAAAACATCGGCCTGGTGGTGAACCGGCTGATCCGGGTCAGCTATGGCCCCTTTCAGCTGGGCACCCTGAAGGCGGGGGCCGTGGAAGAGGTCAAGCGCCGGGTGATGCGCGACCAGCTGGGGCTGGAGCCGGAGGAAGAGGACACCACCCCTGCCCCGCGCAAGCGGCTGGTGCGCAAGAGCAAGCCGTCCGGCGTCGGGTCGGACATCACGGAAGAGACCTTTGGCGGGCGTGGCCGCACCGGCGGCCGGGGCGGGCCGAAGGCTGCGGGTGGCGCGGCGGGCAAGCCAGGTGCGCGGTCGCCGGGCAAGCCCGGTGCGCGGTCG
>NZ_QWJJ01000046.1 GCF_003575965.1 Pseudooceanicola sediminis
CGCTGACGTTGCCTCCAGGAGCTAATCCAGTTTGAGATAGACTCTGGCCCCACCGAAAGGACCAGAGATGAAACGCAGCAGATTTACCGAAGACCAGATTATCGGCATTTTGAAGGAGCACGAGTCCGGGATTCCCGTGGCCGATCTGTGCCGTAAGCACGGTGTCAGCAATGCAACTGTTTATAAATAGAAAGCCAAGTATGGCGGCATGGATGTCAGCGAGGCGAAGCGGCTGAAGGTGCTCGAGGACGAGAACGGTAAGCTGAAAAAGCTCCTCGCCGATGCCATGTTGGACAATTCTTCTCTGAAAGACCTACTTGGAAAAAAATGGTGACGCCCGCCGCGAAGCGGCAAGCGGTAGCGCATCTTGTGGCGGGGCACGGGATGAGCGAACGGCGGGCGTGCCGGGTGATCGGCTGTTGCAGGATGACCATGCGCTACGAGGCTGTCCGACAGGATGATCCCGTGTTGCGGGAGCGGCTGAAAGAACTGGCCAAGGTGCGCTGCCGGTTCGGCTACCGGCGGCTGCATGTGTTTTTGCGGCGCGAGGGTCATGAGGTGAACCACAAACGCCTGTTCCGCATCTACCGCGAAGAGCAGCTGCATGTGCGGCGCCGGGGCGGGCGCAAGCGGGCCATCGGCACGCGGGCCCCGATGGTGCTGCCGCTGATGCCGAACCAGCGCTGGTCGTTGGACTTCGTGTCCGATCAGCTGACGGATGGCCGTCGGTTCAGGATCATGACCGTGGTCGATGACTGCACGCGCGAATGCCTGGCCCTGATCGCGGATACTTCGCTCTCAGGCGCAAGGGTGGCGCGTGAACTGGCAACGCTGTTCGATGCCCGCGGCAAGCCCCAAACGATTGTCAGCGATAACGGAACTGAGTTCACCTCGAACGCGATCCTGAAGTTCGTGGATGATCGCAAGTTTGACTGGCACTACATCGCGCCCGGCAAGCCGACCCAGAATGCCTTCATCGAAAGCTTCAACGGCCGCCTGCGCGATGAGCTGCTGAACGAGACCCTGTTCCCGTCGTTGCACCATGCCCGCGTGACGCTGGCCGCCTGGCGCAAGGACTATAACACCGAACGGCCCCACTCCCGCCTCGGCTGGCAGACCCCAGCCGAGTTTGCCCAGACCTTCGCCCCGCAACGAGACCTGACGCTGCGCAATCCGCAACGCTCCGCGCCAGCCCCCGTTGCCCAACCCGCCCAAATCGGCAAAACTCAAACCCGGAGTCTCGCTCACGCTGGATAAAAGTTGGGGGCAACGTCA
>NZ_QWJJ01000009.1 GCF_003575965.1 Pseudooceanicola sediminis
CGGGCGGCGCCGTGCCCGGCCGGCGGGCGACGCCAGCGGCACGGCTGACCATGCCGCGCGACAGACAGGCCCGGACGGCCCCACCACGTCGCCCCAGGGGCCAGGCCAGGCGCCCCATTCCGACACTGCGACCGCCGCGCGCCCGCTGTCGGGCACAATGTCCGGCCCGGCCTCGGGGACGTTGCCGCGACCGAACCCGATCAAGTAGACCCGTCTGCCCGCGATGATCGTCGCGGGCAGGTCACTCTTGCCCCCGCACTTGCTTCGCCGGTTCCGCCTTGCCCCTGCTCCGCCTTGCCCCCGCTCCGCCTTGCCCCCGCTCCTGTTCCGCCAGCTCCGCCTTGCCCTGAGTGGCGGCGCGTACCGGCCCGGGGCGCGGGCGGTGCGGGCCCCCTGCGTGCCGTGGCATCCCCGCATCGGGCTTGTAAATGTTTGACTTTCCCGCCGCGTGCGTCACAACCTCCGCCGAATGCCGAAATTGGCGTGCCGCCCGCGCCGGGCCGCACCGCCGCCAGAGAGGGACATGACGACGTGGTTCAACGCCGTCCATATGCCAGGGCCGGTCAGCGTATCGGCCTGCTGGGCGGGTCATTCGATCCGCCGCACGAAGGCCATGCCCATATCACCCGCGAGGCGTTGAAGCGGTTCGGGCTGGACTCCGTCTGGTGGCTGGTCAGCCCCGGCAATCCGCTCAAGTCCCATGGCCCTGCGCCGCTGGAAACCCGCCTGGCCGCCAGCCGGGCGCTGGTACAGCATCCGCGTGTCTGCATCACCGGCATCGAGGCCCGCACCAACACGCGCTATACCGCCGAAACCCTGCGGGCGCTGCGCCGGATGTATCCCGGTGTGACCTTCGTGTGGCTGATGGGGGCCGACAACCTGGTACAGTTCGACAAGTGGCAGGAATGGCGCTGGATCATGGAAAACTATCCCATTGGCGTGCTGGCGCGCCCCGGCGAACGGCTGGGCGCGCGCAATTCCCGCGCCGCGAGGATTTTTCGCAGCCATCGCCTGAAGGGCCGCGAAAGCCGCCTGTTGGGGCGCAGCACCGCGCCCGCGTGGTGCTTTGTCAACGTGCCGATGACGGAAATCTCGTCCTCGGTGATCCGCCAGCGCGGCGACTGGCGACAAAGTGATTGAGGTTCCGCCGCGTCGCCCCCTTTACTCTGACCGCCTGCCTTGGCAGGGCTGTCGCGCAGAATTAGGCTGGGGCCCATGACATTACAGATTTCCCGACGGATGATGCTGGCTGGCCTGTTCAGCAGCGCCGCCTTGCCCGCCGCACGCCCCGCCCTGGCCGATGGACCACTGGATTCGCTGCGTCCGCGCCACCGCCCCGAAGGCCTGATGGAGCGGATCGAGAACGGCGGCTACCCCACCATCAACATGCTGCTGGAGCGCAACAAGATCAGCGGTCACAGCGCCTTTGCGCTGGCGTCGCTGGAGGACGGTCATATCCTGGAGGGGCACGAGGCGCATCAGCCGCTGCCCCCCGCCAGCGTCGCCAAGACCCTGACCACGCTTTATGCGCTGGACACGCTGGGGCCGGACTATCGCTTTACCACCCGCCTGCTGGGCACCGGGCCGCTGGAGGGCGGCAAGCTGATGGGGGACCTGATCCTGGCGGGCGGCGGCGATCCTGATTTCGACACCGACAACCTGGGCGACCTGGCCGGCGGGCTGAAGGCCGCAGGCGTCACCGAGGTGACGGGGAATTTCTACTACTACGGCCACTCCCTGCCCGAGGCCCGCCTGATCGACATCGAACAGCCACCCCATGTCGCCTACAACCCCGGTATTTCGGGGCTGAACCTGAATTACAACCGCGTGCATTTCGAATGGAAGAAGGTGGCGGGGAAATGGGCCCTGACCATGGATGCGCGGGCCGGGAAATACCGCCCCGACGTGGCCATCGCCAGCATGACGCTGGCCGACAGGGCCGGACCGGTCTTTACCTATGCCGACCGCAACGACCGCGATGAATGGTCGGTGGCCGAATCCGCGTTGGGATCGCGCGACGGCGCGCGCTGGTTGCCGGTCCGCCGCCCCGCCGCCTATACCGCCGAGGTATTCCAGACGCTGGCGCGGTCCTACGGCATCGTGCTGGACACCCCGAAGGAAATGCGCGACCTGCCCGCCGACGCGTTTCAGCTGGCCAGTTACCAGAGCCGCCCCTTGCATGCCGTGATCAAGGCGATGCTGTATTATTCGACCAACCTGACAGCCGAGATCATCGGGCTGACGGCCTCGGTCGCGCGCGGTGTCGCGCCCGGATCGCTGCGCGACTCGGCGCAGGCGATGAGCCAGTGGGCACAGCAGCAATACGGCCTGAAAGAGGTGTCGATGGTCGACCATTCGGGGTTGGAGGACGATTCGCGGATTTCGACCGCCGACCTGGTGAAGATGCTGGCGTCGCGTCAGGCACAGGACAGCCTGCGCCCGCTGCTCAAGGACATCAACCTGCGCAAGGGCGGCAAGGTGATCGATGCCAATCGCCCGATGTCGGTGCACGCCAAGACCGGCACGCTGAACTTTGTCTCGGGGCTGGCCGGGTATGTCGTGGGGCCGGACGGCACCGACATGGCCTTTGCCATCCTGTCCGGCGATGTCGAGATCCGCAAGACGCTGCCGATGGAACAACGCGAACGCCCGCCCGGCGGGCGCACCTGGCTGGCGCGCGCGCGCAACCTGCAACAGGATCTGATCGAACGCTGGGGCGGGGTCTACGGCACCGGCTGATCGTGCCAGAGCCGGCCCGCGCCGCCGCCCGCCTGCGCGCCGGAATGCGCCTATTGCGTCAGGTGCCGGGCGCGCGCGCCACGTTCGATGGCGGCGGCATGCAGCCGGTCGAGCGCCAGTTCATAGCGGATCTCCTCAAGCAGGCGCAGTTCGGGTTCGCGCAGGGTGCCATCGGCGGCGGCGACATCGCAGGCCAGCGCATAGGCGGTTTCGAACAGCCGTTCGGGCAGATGTTCGCGCATCAGGCCGAACAGGGCGTCCAGCCCGTCTTCCTCGGCAAACAGATCGAACACGATCGACGACATCTGGGTGATGCGGGAATCGTCGTAATCGGCAAAGATCGGCAGCGTGTTGACCTGGTTCTCGATCTTGATCAGTTCGGATGTCCGCACCGTTTCGTCCGAGACGGAGACCGCGATCATCAGCAGGACAAGGCAATCCTGTGGCGAAAGCGAATGGGGGGTGTCTGAAGTCATGGAATGCGGCCTTGTATCATTTGAAAGCGTTTGCGTCGGCTTGGGGGCAGAATATTGACCTATCGGGGTGCGGGCAATAGGAAGCGCCAGTCCCACAAGGCGAATAGCCCGACCCAGGGCATCAGAACCGATGGAGTGAACCATGTCAGACCTGCGCGACGCTGCACTTGAATCGAAGGCCTGGCCTTTCGAAGAGGCCCGCCGTCTGGCCAAGCGGTATGAAAAGGCCGCCCCCGAAAAGGGCTTTGTTCTGTTCGAAACCGGCTATGGCCCCAGCGGCCTGCCCCATATCGGCACCTTTGGCGAAGTGCTGCGCACCACGATGATCCGCCGCGCCTTTGAGGTGATTTCGGATATCCCGACCCGCCTGATCTGTTTTTCCGACGATATGGACGGGATGCGCAAGGTGCCCGGCAACGTCCCCAACCAGGACCTGCTGAAAGAAAATCTGCACCGCCCGCTGACCAGTGTGCCCGACCCGTTCGAACAGTTCGACAGTTTCGGTGACCATAACAACGCCATGCTGCGGCGGTTTCTGGATACCTTCGGGTTCGAGTACGATTTCTATTCCGCGACCGAATTCTATGCCACGGGCCAGTTCGACGAGGTGCTGAAACGCGCCGTCGAGAAATACGACGACGTGATGAAGGTCATGCTGAAATCCTTGCGCGAAGAACGCCAGCAGACCTATTCGATCTTTCTGCCGATCCATCCCGAAACCGGCCGCGTGCTGTATGTGCCGATGAAAAAGGTCGACCGCGAAAATTACACCGTGACCTTCGACGACGAAGAGGGCCGCGAATGGACCCTGCCCGTCACCGGAGGCCACGTGAAATTGCAGTGGAAACCCGATTTTGGCGCTCGCTGGGCCGCGCTGGACGTCGATTTCGAGATGTACGGCAAGGACCATTCCACCAACACCCCGATCTACGACCGCATCTGCGAGATCCTGGGCGGCCGCAAGCCCGAGCATTTCACCTATGAACTGTTCCTGGACGACAAGGGGCAGAAGATCTCGAAATCCTCCGGCAACGGCATCTCGATCGACCAGTGGCTGACCTATGCCAGCACCGAAAGCCTGTCGTATTTCATGTTCCAGAAACCGAAGACGGCGAAACGGATGTATTTCGACGTGATCCCCAAGGCGATGGACGAATACCACCAGCAGCTGCGCGCCTATGCCGGGCAGGATGCCAAGGCGCGTCTGGCCAACCCGGTCTGGCATATCCACGCAGGCGACGTGCCGCAAAGCGACATGGTGGTACCCTTTTCGATGTTGCTGAACCTCGCCTCGGTGTCCGGGGCCGAGGACAAGGAAACGCTCTGGGGGTTCATCCGCCGCTATGCCCCCGATGCCTCCGCCGAAACCAATCCGCAGATGGATCAGGCCGCCGGGTTCGCCGTGCGCTACTACAATGACTTCGTGAAGCCGGAAAAGACCTTCCGTGCGCCGACCGATCTGGAACGCGAGGCGCTGATCGAACTGCGCGACATCCTGCGCGCCTGGGATGGCCCGCTGGACGACGAAGCCCTGCAAACCGAGGTCTATGCCGTCGGCAAGGAGCGGTTCGAGCCGCTGCGCGCCTGGTTCACCGCCCTCTACGAAGTATTGCTGGGGGCCAGCCAGGGGCCGCGCTTTGGCGGGTTCATCGCGCTGTATGGCGTGGCCGAAACGGCCGATCTGATCGACGACGCGCTGGCCGGCAAGTTCCTCTAGCGCGATCGCGCATCACGCGAAACGGGGGCGTCCTGCGGGGCGCCCCTTTTTGTTGCCAGCCTTATTTTGCGCGACGTGAAACTTCTGGACCGGGGCGCGCGTAACTCTAGATACCACGCACGGACTCTCGGGCAAGGGGGGCCAGCCGGTGCCGCGGTACAGCAGGAGGTGCGCAGCATGAAACACCTGTCATTCGTCGCGGTCATTCTGGCCCTGCTGGTCTTTGCCGTCTCTCTTCTGATGCCGCCGTCGGCGCGCGCGCAGCCGGCCCCCCTGAACGGTCCCGAAGCCGTTATTTCGCAACAGTTGCAGGCCTTCGACGCCGAAGACTTCGACCGCGCCTGGGGCTATGCCAGCCCGACGATCCAGGGCGTATTCGGAACGGTGGACAACTTTGGCGCCATGGTGCGCGATGGTTATCCGATGGTGCACCATTCGCGCAGCCATCGCTTTGCCGGGCAGGACGAACGTGGCGGGCGGACCTATCAGAAGGTCGAGATCGAAGACACCGATGGTCGCCTGCACCTGCTGGAATACGCGATGATCCAGACGCCGGAGGGCTGGAAGATCGACGCCGTGCGTATGCTCAAGATGCCGGGGCTGGCGGTCTAGCCCCGCGCAGCGCCGCGCGCCTGCCCCCCCTCTCCGGCGTTTGCCGCCCTCTGAACGTCCAAGCTTTCAGCATCCACGACGGCCCTGCCTCGATTCAACCCAGACGGGTGCCCTTTCGGCCACAGCGCCCCGGGATACCGTCGCCCTGGCCGTTCACGGGGTTGTGCGCCCCGGATCGCGGCGGGCAGCCTTTTTGCGTAGCGGGCAATTTCCCCCGCAAAGCCATACGCATAAGAGGTATTTCATGAAAACGACGATTTGTGCGGCCACGCTGGCAACCCTGATTGGCGCGACGGCAGCACAGGCACAAGACGCCGCGCTGACGCTGGATGCGGGCCTGTCCACCCTCGGGGTGTTTGTCCAGCCGGTCTATGCCCTGAACGATCGCGTCAGCCTGCGTGCCCCGATCTATTACGGTGCGTTCAGCGATACATTCGAGTTCGACGACAATTCCGTTGACGGAGAGCTGAAGGCGCTGTCGGCGGCGCTGGCGGCGAATTTCTTTCCGATGGGCACGGGGTTCTTCCTGTCCGGCGGCGTCGCCTTCGGCGGATACGAGGCGAACGGCAGCACGGACGAGATCACCGCGAACGGGTCGACCTATACCGGCGATTTCGGCGTGTCTCTGAAGCAGAAGAAAACCGTCGCGCCCCAGCTTTCGATGGGATTTCGCCAGAAAAACAAAGGGGGCATGACCGCATCGTTTGAAATTGGCGCGCGCTTTGCCAGCTACGAGATGTCGATCAGCGGCGCCGAACAGCTCTCTCCCCAGGGTCAGAGCGACGTGGCCGACGAAGTGGCCAAGACCAACCGCGACCTGGATGATTATGACGTGATCCCCTTCCTCGGCCTGTCGGTCGGCTGGGCGTTCTGACCCCCACCGCCCGGGGGATTGTCTGCACCCGGCCCCCGGGCCCCGCCCCTGACGCCGCGCCGCACGCCCGGGGGTGACGCACGCCTCAGAATTCGCGCCAGACGCCGAATTTCAGACGATAGCGTTCGCTGTTCATCACGCTGGTCGAGGCCCCGACATCCAGCGTCAGCCGCGGCTTGATCTGCCACGCGAACGAGGCCGCGAGCCGCGCAAAGGGGGCATCGCCGTGCTGATGCCCGGTTTGCAGCTGGACATAGGTTTTCGACCGCGCGCCAAGCGTCAGCCCGAAGGTCGTGTCGACCTTCCAGTCGACGGCATCGCTCTGGCTGAAATATTCCGCTGCACCCTCAAGCGTGATCCAGCCCTCGGGCCGGGACAACCCCCGCCCAAGGGACACGCCCGGGCGCACGACCGCCTCGCCCGCGACAAGGCCGACCCCCAGTTCCGAGGCGATGTTCACCCCCAGTATCTGCGGCAGCGGCACGGTCGCGAAAAGGATCAGCTTGTCAAAGCCCGAGATCGCGCCGCCGACATCGACGCCGATGTTGATCTGATCGCTCAGGCCGTATTCATGGTAGTAGGTCAGGGATTTCGACCAATCGGCGCCCGTCGCACTGTGAAACCGCAGCGCCGCCGCCGCAAAGTGCTTGCCCTTGCCGCGTGGCCACGCCCCGGCCTGCGCGGCCCCGGTGGCCAGACCCGTGGCAAGGGACAGAACAAGGGCGATGGCAAGGCCTGCCGCCAGTCGTCTGGAAAGGCGCAGCGCCAGTCGGGCGAAGGCACCCTGCCCATGCGCTTTTCGCGACAGGCGCGGCCCCTTCCCCGCGAAGAGAGGCGCTGGTCCCAGCGGTGCCATGCTCCACGCTCCGGCCGGGTTCGTGCGCGGCAACCAAGGGCAGCCGCGATCGCGCAAGCGCCCCCCTCGCACCATCCTGTTTCCCCTCTCCGCTCGCGGTCGGCCGCTGGCACACCTTCCGGCCCCCTGCGGACCGGCATCCGCCCGATGCTGTGGGGAAATTGGTTAACGATTGGCTAAGCGGGACGGGCAGCAGGCAGGCACTGTGCGCCCGCCGACCGCCTTGCAGGCCCTGCGCGCGATCAGGCGGCGACGGCACGCGACGGGGTGGCCCGGCGCGGCGGGGTCAGCGCAGGCATCCGAATGCCCTGGCCAAAGGTCGTGACGATCACGTCGCTGCCCGCGCCGATCGCGGCCAGCTTGGCCCGGATACGGCAGATATAGACGTCGACAATCTTGGGATCAGGCTCGTCCTGCCAGGCATAAAGCTGCATCATCACCTGTTCGCGCGTGACCATCGCCCCGGCACGCAGGACCAGCATCTCGATCAGCTCGTATTCCAGCCGGGTCAGGTGGATCGGCATGTCGTCGTAGTGCACCTTGCGCGCGTCGATATCGACGCTGAGCGCGCCCGTTTCCAGAACGGGTTGGGCAAATCCCGCTGCCCGGCGGATATAGGCGCGCAGCCGTGCCGCGATTTCGGCGGGTTTGCAGGGCCATTCGATCACGTCGTCCGCGCCCCGAATGAGGAACCGCGTGCGATCCGCCTCGGTCACGCTGCGCGATACGACGCAGATCACAAGGCGCGGATACTGGTTGCGCAGCCGCCCGATCAGGTCGCCCGCCGCCATGTCCGGCAGATCCGGGTCGATGATCACGGCGTTCTGTTCAGCCGAGGCAAGGTATTCCAGCACTTCGCCACCGTTGGCAGCGTCGGTGATGTAATAGCCTTGCTGACCCATCGCATGGGCCAGACCGGCAATGTTCCATGTGGTATCTGTAACGAGAAGGCGCATCCTGGATCTCCTGTCCTGCGGGCGAGCCGAGGATGAGAGGATGCAGGGACGATCAATGAATGGGACGCGCCTGCGGCCCACACCGTCGTACTCATGTGAAAGAAAGGGCGGCCTTCTGCCGCGCCACCGCTGCACCCGGGTCTGTCGGGTGCGGGGCGTAACCAGATATATACCGCGTTCGGGCGGTCCGGTCATTCCAATTTTCGTAATTAACCATGCTTTTCAGTCGCTTGGTTAATTCATCACGAAGAGTTTTGTTGATGCGGCCCCGACGCATTCCCATCTCAGCCGAACCGCAATGAGGAGGTAAGGCGATGAAATGCCCTGTGGATGGAAGCGATCTGACGATGACCGAGCGGCAGGGGGTCGAGATCGACTATTGCCCGAAATGCCGTGGCATCTGGCTGGACCGGGGAGAGCTGGACAAGATCATCGACCGGTCCGCCGATGACGTGCTGGGCTACCCGCCGGTCCGCGCCGCCCCCAATCGCGACCCGCGCGGCGGGTTCGGGCGCGAAGGCTATCGCACGGACGACCGCCCCTATGATCCGCGCTATGACAAGCGAAAGAAGAAATCGTCCCTGCTGAAGGAGCTGTTCGATTTCTGAGGCGCGACTGTTTCTCGGGCGTGACTGCTTGTGAGGGGTAAGTGCACAGACAAAAAGGGCGGCGGGATCCGCACCCCGCCGCCTTTCATTTACACCCGGCCCTTACGCTTCACTCGGCCCTTGAGAGGCCCGTCTCACGCCTTTTGCCTGCGCGCGGACTTGTCCGTCAGACGGCGCACCACGACGTAGAAACTGGGCACCATGAACACGCCGATAAAGGTCGCGGCGATCATGCCTCCCAACACCCCGACGCCGATGGCGTTCTGCGCGGCGGCCCCGGCCCCATTGGCAATCGCCAGCGGCACGACCCCCAGCATGAACGCAAACGAGGTCATCAGGATCGGGCGCAGCCGCATCCGCGCCGCCTCGACCGTGGCTTCGACCAGCCCCTTGCCCTGCGCCTCCAGATCCTTGGCGAATTCGACGATCAGGATGGCGTTCTTGGCCGCCAGCCCGATGGTCGTCAGCAGGCCGACCTTGAAGTAGACGTCGTTCGACCCGCCCGTGACCCAGGCCGCGACCAGCGCCCCCAGGATGCCGACCGGCACCGCCAGCATGACGGAAAACGGGATCGACCAGCTTTCGTACAGCGCGGCGAGGGACAGAAAGACCACCATCACCGACAGCGCGTAAAGATAGGGCGCCTGGCTGCCCGACTGGCGTTCCTGGTACGACAACCCGGTCCAGGCCACGCCGTAGCCGCCCGGCAGTTGCGCCGTCAGTTCCTCCATCGCGTCCATCGCCTCGCCCGAGGAAACCCCCGCGGCGGGCGACCCGGAAACGCTCATCGCCGAGGTCCCGTTGTAGCGCGACAGCGAGGGCGAGGCCGAGACCCACTCGGTCGTCATGAAGGCGGAAAAGGGCACCATTTCGCCGCTGTCGTTGCGGGCATACCAGCTCTCGATATCTTCGGGCTGCATCCGAAAGGCGGCATCGGCCTGCACCATGACCGGGCGCAGGTTGCCGTTCATGTTGAAATCGTTGACCGAGGAGCCGGAAAAGATGATCGACATCATCGAATTCAGCGATGACAGGGTCAGCCCCAGGCTCTCGGCCTTCTGCTGGTCGATATTGATGCGCAACACCGCCTCGTCCTCGTCCCCCGAAATCCGCAGGCCGGTGGCGCGCCCATCGGCATTTGCCAGCGACTCGAGCTGGGCCGAGGCCGCGATCATCGCCTCGGTGCCATTGCCCGCCTGATCGACAAGGTACATCGAAAAGCCCGAGGTATTGCCAAGGCCGGGGATCGAGGGCGGCTGGATAAAGGTCACCCGCCCCGCCCGCAGCGCGCCAAAACGCGCATTGCCCCGCCCGACGACATCCCCCGCTGACAGGCCGTCGCCGCTGCGGTCCTCGAAATCCTTCAACTTGACGAACAGCATGGCGGCGTTCTGGCCACTGCCGCCAAACCCGAAACCGAGCGAGGCAAAGGTGCTCTCGACCGTATCGCGTTCCTCGGTGCGCAGGTAATCGTCGATCTGGTTCACCACGGCCTGCGTCTGGGCGGTGGTCGAGCCTTCGGTCAGGCTGACGATCACCATCATCACGCCCTGATCCTCGGCCGGCAGAAAGGACGACGGGATGCGGTTATAGATCGTGGCCGCGCCAAAGGTGATCCCCGCCAGCAGCAGCACCATGATGAAAGGCACGCGCAGCAGACGCCGCACCCCGCCGGCATAGCCATTGGTGATCCGTTCGAAATTCCGGTTGAACCAGCGCGCCGGGGCAATGCCGCCGCCATGGCCGGGCTTTTTCAGCATCGTCGCGCAAAGCGCCGGTGACAGGATCAGCGCGACCAGCGCCGACAGCACCATGGCGGTGATGATGGTGATCGAGAACTGCCGGTAGATCACCCCGGTCGAACCGCCAAAGAACGCCATCGGCAGGAACACCGCCGACAGCACCAGCGCGATGCCGATCAGCGCGCCGGTGATCTGGCCCATGGATTTCTCGGTCGCCTCCAGCGGGCCGATGCCGTCTTCCTCCATCACGCGCTCGACGTTCTCGACCACGACGATGGCGTCATCGACCAGCAGACCGATGGCCAGAACCATGGCGAACATGGTCAGCGTGTTGATCGAATAGCCCGCCGCGCCCAGCACCGCGAAGGTGCCCATCAGCACCACCGGCACGGCGATGATCGGGATCAGCGTCGCGCGCCATTTCTGCAGGAAGATCAGGATCACCAGCAGCACCAGCACGACCGCCTCGGCCAGCGTGTGATAGACCTTTTCGATCGACAGTTCGACAAAGGGCGAGGTGTCGTAGGCATAATGCACCTCGACCCCTTCGGGCAGGGCCGCCAGCAGACCATCCAGCGTCGCACGCACCGCCGCCGCCGTGTCGACGGCATTCGCGCCGGTGGCCAGGTTCACCCCGAAACCGGCGGCATTCTCGCCGTCAAAGAACGAACTGGTGCCATAGCTTTCCTGGCCGATTTCGACGCGCGCCACATCGCCGAGGTAGACGGCGCTGCCGTCCTCTTCGGTTTTCAGCAGGATACTCTCGAACGCCTCGGCCGAGGTCAGCTGGCTTTGCGCGGTGATCGTCGCGGTGAACTGCTGCCCCTGCGTCGTCGGCAGATCCCCGAGAGAGCCGACGGAAACGGTGGTGTTCTGCGCGGTCACCGCCGTCGTCACATCCGTTGGCGTCAGTTGGTATTGCGCCAGTGACAGCGGATCGAGCCAGATGCGCATCGCATAGCCCGACCCGAACACGTTGATGCTGCCCACGCCATCGGTCCGCTGCACCGGGCCTTTGACCATGTTGTCCAGGATATCGCCCAGTTGCACCGTGGAATAGGTCGCGTCGGTCGACACCAGCGCGCCGACCATCAGGATGGAATCGGACGAGCGCGAGATTGTCACCCCCGAGGATTGCACCTTGTCGGGCAACTGGCTTTCGACCTGGCTGACCTTGGACTGCACCTCGTTCTGGGCATCGATCGGATCGACGCTTTCGTCGAAGGTCAGCGTGATCGACGACCGCCCCTGCCGCGAAGTCGAGTTGGAATAGAGCAACCCGTCGATGGCTGTCAGCGAATCCTCGATCACCGTGGTGACCGAATTCTGCACCGCATCCGCCGTCGCCCCCGAATAGCTGGCCGAAATGCGGATCGTGGTCGGGGCGATGTCGGGATATTGCGACACCGGCAGCCGGGTAAAGGCAAAGGCGCCCGCCAGCATCGTGACGATGGCCAGCACCCAGGCGAAAACCGGGCGGTGAATAAAGAAATTGACCATGCGCCGCTACTCTCCGGTGCCCTGGGCAGGGGCCGACGCCTCGCCCGGCATGTCCTCCACCAGGCCGTCGTCATTGATCGTCACGGGGACGGTGGTGATCTCGGCCCCGGCCCTGAGGTTGCGCAACCCGTCGACGATCAGCATGTCCTCCGTCGTCACCCCGTCGGTCACGATCCAGGCGTTCCGATAGGTCCCGCTTGAGGTCAGGGTCACCTGTTTCGCCTTGCCGTCGCTGACGACAAAGGCGGTCAGCGACCCATCCGAACTGCGCGAGGTGGCACGTTGCGGCACCAGGATGGCCTGGGTGGTGCCCAGCGTCAGCGCCACGCGCAGGAATTGCCCCGGCAGGATCAGCCGGTCGGGGTTGTCGAACTGGATGCGAAAATCGACGCTGCCGGTTGTCGTGGACACCTCGGTCCGGGGGCTGACCAGCGTGCCGGCGCCCTGGTACGTCGCGCCGGTTTCCAGCGTCAGCACGATGCCCAGCGGGTCGATGGGCTTCAGCGTGCCGGTGGCGATCCGGTCACGCACGCGCAGCATCCGGGCCGAACTTTCCTGAACATCGACATAGATCGGATCGATGGCCGTCACGGTGGTCAGCGCATCGCTCTGATTGGCGGTGACCAGCGCGCCAACGGAAAACTGCGGCAGGTCGACGATGCCGTTGATCGGGCTGCGGATTTCGGTCCGGTCAAGGTTCAGCTGCGCGGTCTTCAGCGCCGCTTCGGAGGCGGCCAGCGTGGCCTGCGCCTGC
Source organism: Pseudooceanicola sediminis (assembly GCF_003575965.1). Lineage (GTDB taxonomy): Bacteria > Pseudomonadota > Alphaproteobacteria > Rhodobacterales > Rhodobacteraceae > Pseudooceanicola > Pseudooceanicola sediminis. The sequence goes on from NZ_QWJJ01000009.1 coordinate 12,835, forward strand.
GCCAGCGATGCCTCGGCGGTATCGAGGTCGGATTGCGTGATGCCGACGCCGTTCAGCTTGCGATAGCGGGTGACGGTCGATGTCGCCGCCGCCAGCGTGGATTCGGCGCTGGCCTTCGACGCCTTCGCGGCATCCAGCGCCGCCGTGTAGGTGTCGGTGTCCAGCCGGAACAGCAGGTCGCCCGCCGCCACGGTCGCGCCGGATGTATAGGTCACCTCCTCGATCACCCCTTCGACGCGCGGGCGGACCTCGGTCTGGTCATGCGCCACCGCGCGGCCCGGCAGCGTCACCGTATAGGGCACGTCCTGCGATGTCAGCGCGACCACGCCCACCTCGGTCGGCCCTGCTGCGGGACGGCCCTGTGCCAGCACACCCTGCGGCTGCGACACCGCCATTGCCATCGACATTGCCAAAGTCAGCACCGCGATCACGGCACGCGACGGCAACCATGCGGCGGCCCGCCCGCACGGGAACACAGACGGGTGCACAGAGGGGCGCACAGACGCCCCCTCGGGCGGGACAGGGGAAATGAACTCATCGGCCAAATTGCTTACTCCGAATACCTGCACGTCGGGATCTGGCGACAGCCCCGGGCTTTTTCCTTATACCGCCCTGCCGACGATTTCCGCCGCAACGCGGCAAAACTTTTCGTGACCGGGCGGATCCGGATGCTATCGCCTGTATGTCATGATTTCCCGCGCAGACGTCAAAGCAATTGCCGTGAGCCGCACAAATGACCTAGCGCTGATGGGCAAGACGCGCCCGCCGGTGCGCCCCATCCACCCCCGCTGTCGCGCCATCGCCCGTATTCTGAGCCTTCGTATTATGACCCTTCGCGTCCTGATCAGGCATCGCGCGTAGCGCCTGCGCAACCAGCGTGCAGTTGGCGTCCGACACCACATCGGCGTGGCGGCAATCCAGCTCAAGCACCCGCACACCACCGGCATAGGGGGACCACAGCTGTGGATGGCGTCCGGTTCCGGCGTGATCCAGCCGGGCATGGACATGCAGCAGCGGCGCGTCAACCCGACGCTCGACATGGGTCCGCACCAGACGGTTGGTCTGCTGGACCGACCGCACGACGCCGTGTTGCACCGCCTCGGGCAATTGCCCCAGCGGATGCCCGGTTTCGCGCAGGAACCCCAGGATATCGGCGCGGGTCACCAGATGCGGATAGGCATCGGGGTCATGCCCGGCGATGGCCAGCAGGGCGCGGATCGCCGCGCCTTCGTCCGGCTCAGGCTCGTTGCGCCAGCATTCCGACGGATAGGCATCCAGCAGCACCAGCTGGCCGACCGCGCGCCCGCGCGCCTCTGCCTCGGCTGCGATGGCATGGGCGATGATCCCGCCCAGTGACCAGCCCAGCAGGTTGATCGGCCCCTCGGGCATCAGCGCCTCGATCCGGTCGCAGTAATCGCGCGCCAGCGCCGACAGGCTGTCGGGCTCGGGCGCGTCGGGGTCCAGCAGGGGCGATTGCACACCGACCACCTCGGCCCCGTCCAGGGCCCGCGCGAGGCCACGATAGCACCATGCGATACCGCCTGCGGGGTGGATCGCGAACAGGCGGCGTGGTGCGCCGCCCTTGCGCGGTGACAGGTGCACCACCGGGCCAAGCCCGTCGTCATGCTGCGCCTCAGCCTCCAGTCGGCGGGCCAGATCGGCCAGCACCGGCACCTCGAACAGGGTGCCCAGACCTGGATCGCGGCCCAATTCCTCCTCCAGCAGCAGCGTCAGGCGCACGGCCTTCAGGCTGTCGCCACCGGCGGCAAAGAAATCCGTCTCGGGTCCGGCAGGTTCGGGCAGGCCCAGCACCTCGGCATAGGCCGCGCCCAGCACCGTCTCGATCCCGTCGCGCAGGGCGCGCGCGGGGGCCGAGGCATCCAGTTGCGGCGCGGGCAGCGCCTTGCGGTCCAGCTTGCCACTCGGGTTCAGCGGAAAGGCGTCCAGCGGCACGATGGCGGCGGGCATCATCATCGCGGGCAGGCGGGCGGAAAGGGCCTCTCGGATCGCGGTGACCTCGACGCCCGCGCGGGGCACCACATAGGCCACCAGTTGCGCCTGACCGAGGTGATCGGCAGGGGCCAGAACGGCGGCCTGCGCGACCAGGCCCGTGCCCTCCAGCACCGCCTCGATCTCGCCCAGCTCGATGCGCACGCCACGGATCTTTACCTGATGATCGGCGCGCCCGATATAGGTCAGCGTGCCATCTGCGCTGGCAAAGGCCAGGTCGCCGGTGTCATACATCCGTGCGCCGGGCACAAAGGGGTCGGGGGGGAAACGCTCCTCCGTCAGGTCGGGCTGGCCGAGGTACCCGCGCGCCAGTTGACGCCCGCCAAGGTACAGCCGCCCCGCCACGCCATCGGGCACGGGCCGCCCGCGCGGGTCCAGCAGGTAGGTGCGCGTGTTCCAGACAGGCACCCCAATGGGAACCGAGGCTCCGGGTTCGTCCGCCCGTGCCTCGCGATAGGTCACGTCGACGGCCGCCTCGGTCGGGCCATAGAGGTTGTGCAGACGGCCCTTGATCCGGGCGTGGAACTGCGCGGCCAAGTGCGCCGGCAGCGCCTCTCCGCTGGCGAAAACGCGCGCGATACGAAGGCCGTGGGACGCAGGCGCGGCCAGAAACAGCGCCAGCATGGAGGGCACGAAATGCAATGTCGTGATGGCATGGTCGCGGATCAGCCCGGCCAGCGCCGACGGGTCGCGATGCGCGCCGGGCGGCGCGACGACCAGCGTGGCCCCGCACAGGAACGGCAGAAAGAACTCCCAGACCGAAACATCAAAGGTCGCCGGGGTTTTTTGCAGGATGCGGTCACCGGGGCCAAATCCGTATTCGTCCTGCATCCACAGCAGGCGATTGACGATGGCGTCATGTTCGATCACCACCCCCTTTGGCCTGCCGGTCGACCCCGACGTGAACAGCACGTAGGCCGGATCATGCGGGCCGGGGGCCGTCGGCGCGGCCTGCGGGCCGGTGCCCCAATCCGCGGGCGGCAGGATGCCTGCGGTGTGGCCCGCCGCGTCGAAATCGGCCTCGGCCAGGATCACCTTGGGGTTGGCCCGCGCCAGCATGTCGGCCCGCCGCCCCGAGGCATCCTCGGGGTCGAGCGGGACATAGGCCGCCCCGGCGCGGATCACGCCCTGTAGCGCCACGATCAGCGCGACCGACCGCGGCAGCGCCACCGCCACCACGTCGCCCGGCCCGATCCCCTGCCCCGCCAGATGCCGCGCAAGGGCATCGCTGCGCTGGTCCAGCGCGGCATAGCTCAGACGTTCGGTGCCAAAGACCAGCGCCTCGGCCTCCGGCGTGGCCTGCACCTGCGCGCGGGTCAGCGCGACCAGCGTGGTTTCCGGCACCGGATGGTCGGTGGCGTTGCGCGCAAAAAGATGCTGCGCCGTCTCGGCCTGCGTCAGCGTCGCCACCTCTGCCAGCGTCGCGGCGTCCAGCGCGGCCTCGATAAAGGTGGCCAGCCGCGTCGCATGGGCCTGCGTCGTCGCAAGGTCATAGAGCGCCGGGTTGCAATCGGCCTGCACCAACAGCCCCGCGCGACCATCGCCCCGGAAACAAAAGGTAATGTCGTCGACCGACCCCGCACCAAGGATCTGCAACTGCGTCTCAAGCCCCGCCATCTGCGGTGTCGCATCGAACGGCAGCACGTTGACCAGCGGCCCGTGCAGGCGCTTGCCCGCACCGATCCGGTGCATTTCCCGCCGCAGCGCCTCTCCGCGATACTTGCCGTGGCGGCGCATCGCCGCCATGCCCTGCGCCGCCTGCACCAGCCACTCGGCCAGCGGCAGATCCTCGTGCACCACCAGCCGCAGCGGCAGCACGTTGACCAGCGTACAGGGCACCCGCGCGGCCTTGCTGCCCATGCGGTTCATCAGCGGCATCCCCAGAACGACCTCGCGCGGCAGGTCCTCTTCGCCCGGCGCGACGGGCAGGCAGCGGGCCACGTAGGCCCCCGCCAGCGCGCTCAGCACATCGGCCCAGTTCAGCCCGACCTCTGCCGCCAGCCCATGCAGCCGGTCCCGCGCGGCGGCGCTCATCGGCACTTCGGCGCGGTGGAACCAGCGGTCGCTGACCGGCTCGCCCGCCGCCATCCCCTCGATCGTGCCGAGGGTTGCCAGCGTCTCGTGCCAATAGGCGCGGTCCTTGTCGCGTTTCGGGCTGGCAAGGTATGTCGCCTCGGCCTCCAGCGACTGCGCGTAGGGCGGAAAACCCGGCGCCGCCGCGCGCCCCGTGCAGGTCGCGGAATACAGCTCGGCCAGGCGGTTGGTGATCAGCACCATGGCATAGCCGTCGGCGGCAAGATGATGAATACGCTCGCTCAGGATATGATGCCCGGGCGCCAGCACCCACAGGGTAAAGCCCGCGACCGGACCATGTGTCAGATCGACGGGGCCCTTCGCCTCGGCCTCGATGGCGGCGGCGGCCGCTGCTTCGGGGTCTGCCTCGCCCGACAGATCGCGCACCACCAGCGCCGGGGCACCGCCCGCTGCCAGCCACTGTACGGGTCCGTCCTGTCCCTCGGCAAAGCGCAGCGACAGGCACTCGGCCTCGGCCCCGACCTGCGCCACGGCGGCCCGCAGCGCAGCGACATCCAGCGGGCCACGCATCGTCAGCGCCTGCCCGGTCATGAACACCGGGCTGCCCATGTCGCGGCGCTGCGCGTACCAGATGCCCTTCTGGGCCTCGCTCAGCGGCTGCGCGTGCGCCGGGACAGGGGGCAGATGTGTCACGCCGATTGCGCCTGTTCTGCGATCAGCCACCAGTCGTCCAACGTCTCGGCCTCCATGAAACGCGCGAAATCGAGGCCCTGAATGACCTCGCCCCACTGCATCAGCAACGTCATCACCTGCATCGAATCCAGCCCCTGATCCACCAGGCTTTCGTCCGCCTCGATCTCCTCTGGGGCCAGGCCGATCTGGGCGGCGATATCCGCGCGCATCTGGTCCTTGGTCAGGACTTGGATCATTTGGCTCATGTGGTTTCCGTTTCGCTTGTGCTTTTCGCTTCATCCGCCAGCACCTCGGTGCGCAACTGCTGGCGCAGGTGGCGGCGGGAAATCTTGCCGACGGCGGTGGTGCCGAAACTGTCGATCAGCCGTATCTCGTCCGGGATCTTGAACGCCGCGATCTGGCGGGCGCGCATGAACTTGCGAATGTCCAGCGGGCGCGGTGCGGCGCCATCGCGCGGCTTGACGAAGGCACAGATGCGTTCGCCCAGATGGGCATCGGGGATAGACACCACCACGGCATCAAAGACGTCGGGATGCGCCAGCAGGTGATCCTCCACCTCCTCGGCCGAGATCTTTTCGCCGGCGCGGTTGATGTGATCGCCGGCGCGCCCCTGCACCACCAGATGCCCCGAGGGCTGGCGCGCCACGATATCGCCGGTGCGGTAATATCCATCCTCGAAACTGCGGGCATTGGCGGCAGGTTCGTCGTGATAGGCGGAAATCGTGTAAGGCCCGCGCGTCAGCAGGTGGCCCGGCACGCCATCGGGCACCGGCTGGCCATCGTCGTCCAGCACCAGTATCTCATCATCCGGGCTGATCGGGCGGCCCTGCGTCGTCACGATGACCTCTTCATCGTCATCAAGGCGGGTATAGTTCACCAGCCCCTCGGCCATGCCAAAGACCTGTTGCAGCGTGCAGCCCAGCACCGGGCGCACCCGGCGGGCGGATTCGGGCAGGAACTTGGCCCCGCCAACCTGCAACACCTGCAACGACGACAGATCCGGCTGCATCTTCTGCGCCGCATCCAGCCACAGCAGCGCCAGCGGCGGCACCAGCGCGGTGATCGTGACGCCTTCCTTGGCGATCAGCGGAAAGGCCGCATCAGGCACGGGCGACGGGCACAGAACCACGGTGGCACCGGCATAGAATGCGCCGAACGTGCCCGGGCTGGACATGGTGAAATTATGCGCCACCGGCAGCACGGCCATATAGACGGACTCGGGCCCCAGCCCGCAGATGCGCGCGCTTTCACGCAAGCTGTAGATATAGTCGTCATGGGTGCGCGGGATCAGCTTGGACAACCCCGTCGACCCGCCACTGATCTGCGAAAATGCCACCGCCTGCGGATCGGGATCGGCGGGCAGACGCGCGGGGTCTGCCGCAATGCCGATCATCGCGTGATGGGTCGGCCCCGCCTCGCCCGCGACGATCACGTGGCGCAGGGTGGGCACGGCCCCGGCCAGCTCATCGGCAAGCCCGCGATAGTCAAAGCCGTCTGCCTTGTCGGGAATGATCATCGCGCGCGCCTCGGACCGGGTCAGCAGATGCTCGACCTCGGTGCGGCGATGCGCCGGCAGCGCATAGACGGGGATCAGCCCGGCGGCGAACAGGCCGAAGGCCGCGCGGAAAAAGTCGGGCGTATTGCCCAGTTGCACCAGCACCCGGTCACCGGGCGTCAGCCCAAGGTCCAGCAGACCCGCGCCAAAGCGGCGCGCCTGGTCGTTCAGTTCAAGGTAGGTGATCCGCTGATCGCGCCAGACCAGCGCGGTCCGGTCGGGGTGATCGGCGGCGCGAGCGCGCAGCAAGGCCGGAAACGTCTCGCCCTGCCAATAGCCGCGTGCGCGGTAACGCTCGGCCCGGTCCTGCGGCCATGTCTGAGAGAGGGGTTTCATATGGCGCGTCTCCGTCAGGGTCCGGTATCAGGTGTCAGGCTTTGGCGGCGGCCTCTGGCGTCTGGTCCGCCGCAAGACCGGCGATTGCCGCAGTGTCGCCCGCGCGAAAAAAGGGGGGGAGGAGGAGGACGGCCGCGACGCATACCGCGCCGCAGCCGACCATTCGTTACATTTTCGGCGTGATCCGCGTGATCATGTCGCCCTTGGCGTCATCCTGCCCCTTGGCCTTGTTGACGACCAGCACGCCGCCCTCGCCGTCCAGCGTCAGGTGGTTGGGAAAGGACCCGATGGGAAGGTTGGCGATCAGGTCGCCGTCCGGGCTCATCACCGCGACGCTGTCCGACGCACGCACGGCGACATAGACGTTGCCGGTGTCGGGATCGATCACGAGGTTCAGCGGGTTGGCCCCGACCGAAACCTGCTTGATCACCTCGCCCGTATCGGCGTTCAGGATCGTCACGTTGTCGCTGCCCTGACCTGCGGTATAGATCTGCTTGCGCTCCGCATCATAGGCCACGCCGATGGTGCTGTCGGATCCCGGCACGTCAAATACCGCCGTCTGTTCACCACTGGCCAGATCGACCCGCGCAACCTCGTTGCTGCCCAGACTGGACACGAACAGCGCATTGCCCGCCGCATCCAGCGCCAGCCCGCCCGTGCCGAATTCACCCCGGCGCTGACCGGATTTCAGCTCGATCACACCGGCAGGTTCCAGCGTCTTGGCGTCGAACACATGCACCTCGGGCACGAACGTGGCCGAAACATAGGCCTTGCCATCCAGCAGCACGACATCGCGGGGATGCGGCACCAGGCCGGCGTCGAACTGCTTGATCAGCGAAAGGTCGTCCGCGGAATAGACCGCGACGGTGTTCTGGCGCGTGTTGGTCACCCAGACCTGGCCCAGATCCTCTTCGACACCGACGCCGTAGACGGCAAAGACACCGCCCCCGGCGTCGTCTGCCGCAGGTGTCACGCTCGCCAGTTGCTCAAGCGTCGCGGCGTCCAGCTTGATCAGCTGGCTGGTCTCGACTGGCGGGCGCCCAACGGCCGAGGTCACGAAGACCGCGCCCAGCGTATTGGATTCGGCCACCTGGTACAGTCCCGCCGCCAGCTTCTGGCTGAGGATATCATAGGCCTCTGCCCCCATTTCCCCCAGGTTGGGCGAAACCTTGACGTCGAAGGTCGTCGCATAGGGCGGGTTCTGAAGTTCGGCCACGACGGGATAGGTGCCCGTCTGCGCCGTGTCGGGGATCTGAACCGTGGTGCTGAAGGCGCCCTTGTCGTCCGCCGTCAGCGGCGCCCCGTCATTCAGCGCAACGCCGCTCTGGCGCAGCACGACCTGCTGACCGGGGGCAAGGCCGGACCCGGTGATCCGTGCTTCGCCGCCGGGCACGATCGGGCCGCGGTCGGGGCCGCTGGCCCCCAGCCTCCCGTGAAAGCTGCCCAGTTCGCTGAACGCCGTCTGCGCCTGTGCGGCGGTCCCGGCGACGGCCATCAGACCGACCAGGGCGGCGGCGATCAGCCAGCCTCCCCGCGGCCCGACCTGTGGCCCAACCTGCGGCCCGACCTGCGGACGTGCCTGCGCCATACCTGCGGAAATCCTCATGAAATCAACCTTTCGCTGCTGAGAAGGCCTGCCCTGTGGCGGCCTCCGATCAAATGGTCCGATCCTTGTTTGCTGCAGCGATGCTGTGGCTGGTCGGGCGTTTGACGCGCCCGCGCGGGGGCCAAGGCCGTCCCCGCCCCTCCTGTCGCCCTGCCTGCCCCTGGCCGAGGAACGGCGGTGCAAACATGGCGTCCGCAGGACGAACAGCCGCAGGCATAATAATCCCGAGCAAGACAGTCAACTATTACCGTGCCGCCTCCGCGTTCACGTGATGATGAGGTCGCCCGGACATCCCCCGCAACCCGCCGCAAGGCCGCCCCATGCGCGACCACACGACACCACCCGACCCGCAGCTTCTGCCCCCGGGCCCCGCCCGCTATCCGCCGGTTCCCGCAAACCCCCGCAGCGTCTCGCGCAGCGACGCGCCAAAGGCCTCGCCATGGCTGAGGCCGGGAAACACCGTCAGCCCGCCCGGATTGCCCGCCCGCGCCAGATCCGCCGCCAGCTCGGCATGAGAGTCGGGCGGCAGGGCGGCGCGCATCCGGATGAAGGGTTTGACGTCCTCGCCCGGTGGCAGGCTGGCGCGCTCACGCTCGGCCCCGCCAAGGTGCAGATCCAGTGGGGCGGATGGACGCGCGCCCAAGGCCAGCGCGGCATGGACCGCAAAGCGATAGCGCATGTCATCCCACCACAGCGACGGGCTGGCGGACACAAAGTGGCTGAACCACGCCCCCTCGGGCTGAAGGGCGCTGCGCAGCACGAACAAGCCGCCAAAGCTGTGCCCCCAAAGCGTGCGCCGCGCCGGATCGACCGGAACCAGCGCCTCGGCACGGGGCAGGATCACGCCGGTGATCAGATCATGAAACACCGCCGCGCCCCCCGCAGGGCGCCCATGCGTGTCGTACACGGCGCGGCCATCGGGATCGGGCGGCGTGTAATCGCGCGCCCGCTCGGCCGAGGCAAAGCGGCGCTCGGTGTCATAGCCGATGGCGACGATCACGGGCGCACCGGGCCGGGCCATCGCGCCTTCGGGCAGCTGTTCCACCACCGCCCTGCCGTCCAGCGCATAGAGCACCGGATACCCCTCGGGCGGCGGCGGCGCCTCGGGGCGCAGCACGGTGATCAGGTAGTCGGCACCGGGTTTCGGGGCCGGCAGGTTGAAATCTTCACGCACGTCAGGCTCCGAACCAGTTTGCAAAGGGGGCCGCTGCCCCTGCTAGCACGCGGGCAGCCCCACCCACCAGACCCGCCCGGTGATGGGCAAGTGATCGCCCACACATTGCACGCCGTCGCGCCCGACATATATCCATACCAATCGCGCAGCGGCGCGGGCTGACCCGGAGACAGGACAATGGGATATTTCAAGACGGCCGCCCTGATGGCCGCAATGACAGCACTGTTCATGGGCCTCGGCTATCTGCTGGGGGGCAGCGGCGGCATGATCATCGCGCTGGTCGTCGCGGCGTGCATGAACGTCTTTACCTGGTGGAATTCCGACAAGATGGTGCTGCGGATGCACAACGCCCACGCGGTCGGGGCGAACGACCGGCACGGCCTGACGGCGCTGGTGGCGGGCCTTGCGCAGAACGCCGGCATTCCGACGCCCGCCGTCTACATCATCGACTCGGCCCAGCCCAATGCCTTTGCGACCGGTCGCAACCCCGCCAATGCCGCCGTCGCCGTGTCGACCGGCCTGCTGCAGGCCCTGTCGCGCGAAGAACTGGCTGGCGTCGTCGCGCATGAACTGGCGCATATCAAACATCACGACACCGCCATCATGACCGTGACCGCGACCTTCGCGGGTGCCATCTCGATGCTGGCCAACTTTGCCCTGTTCTTTGGCGGCAGCCGTGAACGCCTCGGGTTGATCGGCACCATCGCGATGATGATCTTTGCCCCGATGGCCGCCGCCCTGGTGCAGATGGCCGTCAGCCGCACCCGCGAATATGCCGCCGACAAGGAAGGCGCGGCGATCTGCGGCAACCCTCTCTGGCTGGCCACGGCGCTGGAACGCATCGCCATGGGCGCCGCCCGTGTCGACAACCCCGCCGCCGAGGCGCACCCCGCCACGGCGCATATGTTCATCATCAACCCCCTGCATGGCAACGGACGGGACAAATTGTTCTCGACCCACCCGGCGACCGAAAACCGGGTCGCGGCCCTGCGCGAAATGGCGCGCCAGATGGGGGGAGAGATGGCACGCGGGTTGGGGGCCGCCTCGCCCCGCGCAACGCCGCCCTCCGGCTCGGCACCCTGGGGCGCGAAACGCCCGGCGGCACACGCCCGGCCCCATCCCGACGCGCCCCACCCTGACGCGCCCCATCCTGACGCGCACAAGCCCCGGCGCACTCCCAAGCGCGGCCCCTGGGGCTAGGGGGCTGGCTGGCTATGACCCGGGTCACAGCCGCAGCGCCAACAGGCACCCTACCTTCGACCCTCGCTCTGCGCGGGGGTGCCCGTCACGCCCCCAGACCTGACGGGGGCGCTGGTCGTATGATCTGTCCGGCCTCGGCGCCAGCCCCGCCCGGCCGCCCGTCTCAGTCACCTGTCTCAGTCGCCTGTCTCAGGCGCTTCTCTCAACGGGCCAGCCCTGGTGCCGCGACCCCCGCCGGATCTGGGGCGGTAAAAATACCGACGTGATACCGACAGGATACGGCTGTCTGTACGGACGTCGCAATTTCACCGTTTTTGGGGGCCCAGGCTCCGCCCCGGGCGCAGGTCGTCACCCCGCCTGCTCGCGCGTCTCAGCTGGATTTTCCGCCAGATGCTCGAACAGGCGCGCCACCGCTTCCGCGCCCGGATCGTTGTGCCCGATCAGCCGCTCTGCCGAGATATAGCTGGCCCGCCCTGCCCCGGCCTTTCCCATCGTCGCCGTTGCATCCGCCCCGGCGCGCGCCGCCTTTGCCGCCGCCGCAACCCCATCGCCCAGCGCCGCCAAAGCAGGGGCCAGGGCATCGATCATCGTGCGGTCTCCCGGGGTTGCGCCGCCGACTTCCATCACCCGCGCCAGCCCCGCCTCGAACGCGCGGGTCATGCCGTGGCCACTGGCCGCCGCATCGCCGACGGCCGAGAAATAGATCGCCAGCAGCACCCCGGACGAGCCGCCCATCGTCTGACTCAGCTCGTTGCCGATGGCACGATACAGCTGCGTCAGATCCGCCAGGGGCAGATCGGGAATTGCCGCCTTCAACGCCCGCGCGGCCCCCGCCAATGTCGACCCGGTATCGCCATCGCCCGATTGGGCATCCAGCGCATTCAATTGATCTTCCACGGAAATCAGGACGTCACAGCAGCGCGCAAGAAAGGCACCCGTCACCGCATCAGCCGACGGTTTGGGCCGCAAGGGCGTCAATCCGTCCGGCATCGCCACCACCGAAACCGGCACCACATCGACCAGCGGCGCCCAGGCGTGGGGCGCGACGGGGGCGCGCAGATGCGCTTCGGTTTCCGCGCTCAGCGGCAGCAGCGAAACCGAGAACCCGTGCATGTCGAGCGAGGTCATAAGCGGCGCCGGGCCGATCACGCACCGGATGTCGGCCCCGAGATCCGAGGCCAGCAACTCCGCCGCCAGCACCGACATTTCCAGTGGCGTCGTTGCCCCGAGGTTGTTGATCAGCGCTACCTTCGGCCCTGCCGGACCGGCAGTCGACAGACGCGCGACCATCGTTTCAATGGCCGCACGCGCGCTCGAAAACGGCATCCGCTCCGCACCGCTTTCACCGTGGATTCCCAGGCCCAGCTCAACCTCACCCGCTGCAAAACGCTCGCTCTTGGGCGAACCGGGAACCGTGCAGGTGCCCAACGACATGCCAATCGAGACCGCCCCCCCGATCACCTCACGTGCCGCAGCGGCGACCGCATCCAGCGTCCCCCCCTCCTCGGCAATCGCCCCCGCGATCTTGTGCACGAACAGCGTCCCGGCAATGCCGCGCGGCTGCGGCAGATGCGGCAGGGCAACGTCGTCATCGACGACAACCATCTCCACGTTCAGTCCAAAGGCGCGGGCGCGTTCCGCCGCCAGACCAAAGTTCAGCCGGTCGCCGGTGTAGTTCTTGACGATCAGCAGGCAACCCGCCGGGCCGGTGACCGCCAGGATACCCGCCAGAACCGCCTCGACCGAGGGCGACGCAAAGACATCGCCACAGACCGCCGCCGTCAGCATACCCTGCCCGACAAAGCCCGCATGCGCCGGTTCGTGGCCTGACCCGCCCCCCGACACCAGCGCGACGCGGCTGCGGTCCCAGTCGGTGCGCAGCACGACGCGGATATGGGGATAGCCATCCAGCCGTGCCAGCGCCCCGCCCGAGGCGCGGATCAGCCCGTCGATGGCGTCGGTGACAAGGGTTTCCTTGGTGTTGATGAACTGGGTCATCGCGCTCTCCTCAGATACGCGCACCGGCGGCGTCGAAATAGAGCGCGTCGCGGGGCTGAATGGACACGGTGTCGCCACTGGTCAGCGGCGTATGGGGATCGGCAAGCGTCAGGATGTCGTGGCCCGCAACCGACAGGTGCAGCCGGGTCTGATCGCCCAGATGTTCGACGCGCTGCACGCTGGCGGGCAGGCCATCGCCAAGCGCGATATGTTCAGGGCGCAGGCCGATTGAGGCCGCCCCGGTCGGGCTGCCGCCGAACAGATCCGCAGGCAGCACGTTGATCTTGGGCGTGCCAAGGCGGCTGGCGGCATAGAGGCTGACCGGGTTTTCATAGATCTCGCGTGGGGTGCCGAACTGCACCATATGGCCTTGATCCAGCACCCCGACATGGGTGGCCATGGTCATCGCCTCGACCTGATCATGGGTCACGTAGAGCAGCGTCGCGCCCATCGAGGACTGGATCCGCTTCAGCTCGATCCGCAGGTCGCTGCGCAATTTCGCATCCAGCGAGGACAGCGGTTCATCCATCAGGTAGATCGCCGGATCGCGCACAAGGGCCCGCCCGATCGAGACACGCTGCATCTCGCCTCCCGACAGCGCCGTCGCCTTGTTGTCAAGCTTGTGGGTAATTTGCAGCACCTCGGCGACCTCGGCCACCTTGCGGGCAATGACATCGCGCGGGGTGCGCAGGATCGGAGATTTCAAAGGGAATTCAAGGTTTTCGCGCACGCTCAGATGCGGGTAGAGCGAATATTGCTGAAACACCATCGCCACGTCGCGCTGCGCGGGTGTACGCCCCTGCATGGAACGGCCGTGGATCATCACGTCGCCCCGGTCGGGCCGGTCCAGCCCGGCCACCATGCGCAGGGTCGTCGTCTTGCCCGCACCGGTGGGGCCGAGCAGCACGACGAAGGCCCCGTCGGGGATGGTCAGGGATACATCTGACAGGGCGGTGGTGTCGCCATAGGTCTTGGTGATCTTGTGCAGCGTGACCTCAGCCATGGGACAGCACCTCCTCATTTCCTGCCGACAGCAGCGCGCGGGTGGATTTCGCATCGAACAGCGTCACCGCGCGGGGGTCGAAATCAAGCCCCAGCGTCGTGCCCGTCTGGACCGGATCGCCCGAGGGCGCGCGCGCTTTCAGCGTGCCATGAGCGGTGTCCAGCATGACGATCTGCGTGGTGCCGAGGTATTCGGTGGCGGTGACGCGGGCCCGGTAGCCGCCTTCGGTACGGATGCGAATGTGTTCGGGGCGGATGCCAAAGACCAGATCGCCATTCGCACCTTGCCGTGTCTGCGGGATCTCGCAGCGGTGATCGCCCAGGCCGACATGGGTGTCGCCATGGCTGAGGCTGGCATGAAAGCGCAGAAAGTTCATCGGCGGAGAACCGATGAAATCGGCCACGAACATGGTCGCGGGCCAATCGTAGATCTGCTGCGGCACACCGAACTGTTCGACAACACCGTGGTTCATCACGACGATCTTGTCGCCCATCTGCATCGCCTCGAGCTGGTCATGGGTCACATAGATCGTCGTCGCGCCCATACGGTCATGCAGGGCGCGCAGCTCATGGCTCATATGTTCGCGAAACTCGGCGTCCAGCGCGCCAAGGGGCTCATCCATCAGGAAACATTTCGGATCGCGCACGATGGCGCGGCCCAGGGCGATGCGCTGACGGTCGCCACCCGACAGGCCGCCGACGGGACGGTTGAGTATATCGGTGATGCCGAGAATGCGCGCCACCTCCTCAACCCGGGCATTCGCCTCCCTGCGCTTCATCCCCTGCGAAATCAGCGGATAACGGATATTCTGGCGCACGTTCATATGCGGATAGAGCGCGAACATCTGGAAGACGAAGGCGATGTCGCGCTGGCTGGCGGGTTTCTGGCTGACGTCTTCGCCGCCGATACGGATCTGCCCGGAGGTGGGCAGTTCCAACCCCGCGATCATCCGCAGGGTGGTCGTCTTGCCGCAGCCCGAGGGGCCGAGCAGCATGAAGAATTCGCCGTCCTCGACCGTAAAGGACGAGCTTTGCACGGCGGTGAAACTGCCGAATTCCTTGCGGACGTTTTCAATCAGGATCTGGGCCATGGGTCAGTCCGGGAAATGGCTGACGACGATGAACATCACCGTACCGGTCAGCGTGACAAGAAAGGACCAGGTGTAGAGGCCCAGCACGAAGGGCTGCATCATCATCACGACCCCGAGACAGATCAGGATCGTGGCCAGCATTTCCCACGGGCCCCGGCGGAACAGGCGTTTGCGGCTCATTTGCGGACGGCTCCGAAGGTGATCCCGCGCAGCAGGTGTTTGCGCAGCAGGATGGTGAAGACCATGACCGGAACAAGGAACAGCGTGGCCCCGGCGGCGACGGCGGGCCAGTCCTTGCCCACCCCGATGATCGTGGGGATGAAGGGCGGCGCGGTCTGCGCGGTGCCAGAGGTCAGCAACACCGCGAAGGCATATTCGTTCCAGGAAAAGATCAGGCAGAAGATCGCGGTCGAGGCGATGCCGGTAGCGGCCTGCGGCAGCACGACCTTGGTGAAGGCCTGAAACCGCGTGTAGCCGTCGATCAACGCCGCCTCTTCATATTCGACCGGGATTTCGTCGATGAAGCCCTTCAGCAGCCAGACCGACAGCGACAGGTTCACGCCCGTATAGAGCAGAATCATCCCGAGGTGCGTATCCGACAGGCCCAGTTGGCGGAACATCAGGAAGATCGGGATGGCAACGGCGATGGGGGGCATCATCCGGGTCGACAGGATGAAGAACATCAGATCGTCCTTCAGCGGCACCTTGAAGCGGGAAAACGCGTAAGCCGCCAGCGTGCCAAGGAAAACCGACAGGAAGGTCGACCCGAAGCCGATGATGACCGAGTTCAGGAAGCGTTCTCCGTATCGGCTGGGGCCGGAAATCACCATGTCGTACTGGCGCACGATGCGGTCGTACCAGGTGGCCGGTTCGCCAAGTGCGCTCAGCGCATCGGGCGACATGCGGGTGCGTGTGGTGAATAGGTTGACGTAGCCTTCCAGCGTCGGGTCAAAGATCACCTTCGGCGGATAGGCGATCGCATCCGAGGGCGATTTGAAGCCGGTCGCGATGATCCACAGCAGCGGCAGCAGGGTGATCACCGCGTAAAGGATGACCAGCGTTCCGGCGGTCCATTTCTGGCGGGGCGACGGGTCGGTGACGGAATAGCTCATCTTTCCTTAACCTTGTTCAGCGCCTTGACGTAGATCGAGGCGAGGCCGAAGACGGTGACGAAGAGGATCACCGCATAGGCGCTGGCATAGCCCGTGCGCCATTTCTCGAACGCCTCGCGCTTGAGGTTGATCGAGGTGAGTTCGGTGATGCTGCCGGGACCGCCGCCGGTCAGTTGCACCACCAGGTCGAACATCTTGAAATTCTCGATGCCGCGGAACAGCACCGCCAGCATCAGGAAGGGCAGCGCCATGGGAATTGTGATGGTCCAGAATTGCCGCCATTTGCTGGCACGGTCGCATTCCGCAGCCTCGTAGATCGACTCGGGGATGGAGCGCAGGCCGGCAAGGCAGATCAACATCACGAAGGGCGTCCACATCCATGTGTCGACGATCACGATGGCCCAGGGGGCAAGAGCGACATCCCCGATCATGGAAAACGACGACGGGTCGGCGCCGGTCAGAAAGCCGACGACATAGTTGAACAGGCCGATCTGAGGTTGATAGAGGAAGGTCCAGAAATTGCCGACCACGGCGGGCGACAGCATCATCGGCAGAACGATAATGGTCGTCCACATGTCATTGCCGCGGAATTTCTTGTTGATCAGATAGGCCAGCGTGAAACCGATCAGGACCTGGAGAACCAGCGTCCAGATCAGGAAATGCGCCGTCGCCTGCATCGAATTCCAGATGTCGGGATCGGTCAGGATGCGGCGGTAGTTGCGCAGGCCCACCCATTCGATGTCGGCGCTGGTACGGTTGGCGCGAAAATTTGTCAGGCTCAGGCGGATGGTCCAGATCAGTGGAAAGATGTTGATCGCCAGCAACAGGAAGATCGTCGGGGCGATAAACAACCAGGCGACGGAGCGATCCGACAAACCTTTGATCTTTCGGCCAAGCCTGACCGGAGCCGACGCAGGGACACGGCTGGTCGTTTCATCTGTCATGATGGTGCTTTCGTTCGTGATGTGACGGGCGTTCCGCAATCCGGGCAAGGCGGAGTATGCCCCGCCCGGATCTGAAAACTGCGTTACAGCTTGCCGTCATCCTCGAAGGTTTCGGTCCAGTCCCTGACCAGGCCATCCAACGCGTCTTGCGCCGTGCCGTTGCCTGCGACGACATAGTCGTGAAAGCGGCGCTGCGTGTCCTGCAATAGCGTGGCATAGCTGGGTTCGGCCCAGAAATCCTTCACCACCGCCATCGAGTCCAGGAAAGTCTGGGCGTAGGGCTGGCTCTCGGGGAAATTCGGGTCCAGCGTTACCGCCTTCAGGCAGGAATAGCCGCCCATCGACCACCATTTCGCCTGCACCTCGGGCTGGGCGAACCATTTGATATAGTCGAGCGCGGCATCCTGTTTGCTGGAATAGGACACGACCGAAATTCCCTGCCCGCCCAGCTGCGCGAATTGCTGACCATCCGGGCCTTTCGGATTGACGAAATAGCCCGTCTTGCCCCCGCCGACATTCGCGTCACTCTCGAACCCCGGCCAGGTGAAGGCAAAGTTCATCTGCATCGCCACCTGCCCCGATTTGAAGGCATCGATCCCCTCGCTCATGTAGCCGTTGGACGACCCCGGAGGCGTGCAGCAATCGTAAAGCGCCTTGTAGTATTCCAGACCTGCAACAGCGCCGGCTGAATTGACGAACCCTTCCATCTCATAGGGCTGGTCGGGGTTTTCATACAGAAACCCATAGCTGTAGAGCACATCCATCGCGCCCATGGTGATGCCTTCGGACCCGCGCTCGGTATAGATCGAAGCGCCGTAGACCGTATTGCCGTCAATCTCGCGCCCTTGGAAGAACTCGGCGATGTCCTTCAACGCGTCGAACGTTTCAGGCACAGCAAGGTCACGGCCGTATTTCTCCTTGAATTCGGCCTGAATCTCTGGCTTCTCGAACCAGTCCTTGCGGTAGGTCCAGCCGACAACATCGCCAAAAGCCGGCAACGCCCAGTAGTTCGGCGTGTTCTTGGGCCATTCGGAATAGCCGGTGACCGTCGCGTCGATGAAGTCGGACATCTTGATGCCATTGGCGTCGAAGAAATCATTCATCTTCAGGTAATGGCCGTTTTCGGCGGCCCCACCGATCCACTGGCTGTCGCCGATCATCAGGTCGCACAATTGACCGCCCGAGTTCAGTTCGTTCAGCATCCGGTCGGCAAAATTGGGCCAGGGCACGAATTCGAAGTTCATCGTGTTGCCCGACTGCGCCTCGTAATCCTTGCTGAGTTGCACCAGCGCATTTGCCGGATCCCACGCCGCCCAGCAGAGTGTAAGGTCTTCGGCCGCGGCGCTGGTTGCGCCAAGGCCGGCCAAGGCTGTCACAGCCGTGGCCAACAGATAGTGTGACGTTTTCATTGGATCCTCCCAGATCTCCCCGGCCACTCACCGACCGCTCCCTCCCTTCACGCTATTTGAGGTGCGTACCTCACGTAAAGAAAAATTTGTCGCGCCCCCATGCTGGCAAGGCCAAATCACTGAATTTGAGAGAAACTTAATTTGTCTCCGGTGCCGTATCGATGCGCGGCAGATTCGCCTGCAGAAGGATCTCGATACGGATCCTCTCTTGCGACTCGACCATGGGGGCGTTTTCCGCCTTGGCCCGCAGGACACGCAGAGCGCTGCGAACCAGGTGGCCGATGTCCTGTGTGATGACCGCGCCAAGCTGTCCGGTGATCAGGCCTTGCCGTGTCAGCGCCGTCAGTTCGTGCGCGATGACCACGCATTCACGGTCTATACCATGCGATTTCAGACAACCGAGAGCGGCGGCAGAGGCCGAACTCATCAGGTAGATGGCCCGCAAATCCGGCGTGGCGGCAAGTGCATTGCCAAGAACACGTTCGGTTCTGAGAGGATCGGCATAGGTTTCGATCGTCGGAGAAGCGTGGAGATGCGGGAAATCCGCTTGCAGCACCTCGTCAAAGCCATGCCGCCTGTCCAAGCTGTCGCGCGACTGGATCGTCTCGGCCACGACCAGCACCGCACCCGGCGATGCCCGACAGAACCTGCCTATCAACGTCGCCGCCGTACGGCCCGCATCCGCATCGTTGATCCCGATATAGCGGTCGCGCGCTGCATTGGGCTGGTCCGCGACAAAAGTCACGACCGAAATCCCCCGGTCCTTCACCCGCTGGATGGCGTCACGGGTTTGCGGCGTTTCGGGCGCCATGACGGCGACACCATCCACCTTGTCCCGGGCAAGTCCCTCAAGTGTCTGCACAACACTGAGCGGATCATTTGCCGCAACGCGCACGGTACGCGCGCTCACCCGCTCATGCCTCAGCGCGCTGCTGGCCTCGTCCACCGCTTCCACGATCAGCGACAGGAATTCGTCCTGACGGTCCGGCAGCACGAAGACAAAATCGTAGAACCGTTTCCGCGCCAGCGTCGCCGCCGTCTGATCGCGCACAAAGCCGATGTCGCGGATCGCGTCGTTGACCTTGTCGACGGTCTTTTGGCGCACGCCATCGCGTCCGTTCAGAACCCGGTCGACCGTTGCCAGGCTGACCCCCGCAGCGGCAGCCAGATCCCGTGTCGTTGGTTTGGACATTGCACCTTCATACGTTCGTTGTGTCGGCATCAGCAGATCTGAGGTACGCCAATCAAGCCCCTCGATGCAAGAGAAGGTGTCATTCGCCGATTTTCGTCGAGCGGCGCCAGTGCCCGTGCATGATACTTGAGATTCCCACCGGAAAAGGGCATCACATCAACGACATCAATGACTTCAGCCAGACAGGAACGCGGCACAGCGTGGAGAATTCTGACCCGATACTGTCCTCTCTGGGGGATTACGCGGCGGCGGCCAGACAGGCGATGACGCCGGTGGCTGCGGCTTATTTCATGGGGGGTGCGGGTGATGAGGTTACCCTGGCCCAAAACCGGGCTGCCTATGACCGATACGCGCTGGTGCCGCGCATCCTGACGGGGATGACGGGTGGGTCGACCCGGCTCAGCTTGCTGGGTCGCGAATTGACGCACCCTATTCTGCTGGCCCCTGTCGCCTATCAGCGCATGGCCCACCCCCATGGCGAAAGCGGTACGGCCACGGCCGCCGCCGCATTGGAGGCCCTGATGGTGCTTAGCTGTCAGGCGTCGGAACCGATGGAAGATGTGGCGCGCGCCGGTACCACCTGCCGATGGTTTCAGATCTACATGCAGCCGACCCGTGACGCGACCCTGACGCTGGTGCGACGGGCAGAGGCCGCCGGTTACGAGGCGATCGTGGTGACCGTGGATGCGCCGATCAGCGGTGTGCGCAACAGGGAAATGCGGGTCGGCTACGAACTGCCGGATGGTATCGCCCCCGTGAACCTGCAGGGGCTGCCGCCCCCGCCACCCCTGCCAGAGGGCGGCAACGCCGTGTTTGACCATTTCATGGCCAACGCCCCCGGCTGGGCGGATATCGAATGGCTGAGACGGCAAACAGGTCTGCACCTGATCCTGAAGGGCGTGCTGCACCCGGATGATGCCCGTCGCGCGGTTTCTGCCGGCGCAGACGCGCTGATCGTGTCGAACCACGGCGGGCGGGTGCTGGACACTTCGGTGCCTACGCTGGTTCAGTTGCCTGCGGTCGTCGACGCGGTGCAGGGTGCGGTACCCGTTCTGATGGATGGCGGCATCACCAGAGGGACCGATATCATCAAGGCCCGCGCTCTGGGCGCCACCGCAGTGCTGATCGGTCGCCCCATCGTCGAAGCTCTTTCAGTACGCGGCGCACAGGGGGTCGCGCATATTCTACGCCTGTTGCGTGACGAGCTGGAGATCGCGATGGCGCTGTGCGGCTGTTCCAGTCTGGACATGATCGGGCCGGAACTGCTGCACGAGATGTAGCCCCACTTCCCGCCTCTGACATCAGAGACCGCCCCGCAGCGCGGTTTTGCCCGCCTGACGCCCCTGCATGGTCGGCAAAACGGCCAAAACCCCCTGCAAATTGTCCTGTGGCACCGCCCGCGCCTATTGAAACGCCCCTGTGTTTCATCGTAGCTCGGGGAACCACGAGGGGGACGATACCTATGATGAGATTTCTGAGCGGGACGGCGGCACTGATCAGCCGAATGAACTGGTTGATCGGCCAGATATTTTCCTGGCTGTCCCTCGGGATCGTATTGGTCTGCTTTGTGGTCGTGGTGCTGCGGTACCTGTTTGCAACCAGCTTTGTCTGGCTACAGGACCTCTACATCTGGCTGAACGGCGCAATGTTCACGGCCGTGGCCGGATTTGCCCTGCTCAAGGATGATCACGTCAGGGTCGACATATTTTACCGCCCCGCACGCATACGGACGCGCGCTCTGGTCGACCTGGTCGGCGTCGTGTTCTTCTTGCTGCCCTTCACCTGGATCGTCTACGCCTATTCGCTGCCGTTCGTGCTGCGGTCGTGGTCCTACTTTGAGGGGTCAGCCAACGTGGGCGGCATGGCCGGTCTCTACATTCTCAAGTCGTTCATCATCGCCTTTGCCGTCTTGCTGGCGCTACAGGGCATCGCGATGTTGTGCCGTTCGATCCTGGTTCTGGGCGGGCGCGTCGACCTCGTACCGCCGTCGATGGCTTATCCTGTCAAACCCGCGGACGCCGCGGCCGAAGCCATTGAAGGGGTCCACTGATGGAGCCGGTATTGATTGGCGAGCTTCTCGCCGGGCTGATGTTCTTTGGCATCATCGGATTTCTGCTGCTGGGCTTTCCGGTCGCTTTCACGCTGGCGGGTGTCAGCCTTGGTTTCGGCGCGGTCGGCATGTTCTTTGGTGTCTTCGACCCGTCGAACTTCGGCTCCCTCCCCAACCGCTATATCGGCTTCATGACGAACGAGGTGCTGGTCGCCGTACCTCTGTTCATCTTCATGGGCGTGATGCTGGAGCGATCGCAGATCGCCGAGCAATTGCTGCTGACGATGGGCAAGCTGTTCGGCAACCTGCGCGGCGGCCTGGGTATTTCGGTGATCCTGGTCGGGGCGATGCTGGCGGCCTCGACCGGGGTCGTCGGCGCGACGGTTGTCACGATGGGCCTTATCTCTCTGCCTGCGATGCTGCGGGCCGGGTATGACCCCAAGCTTGCGACAGGCGTCATCTGTGCATCCGGCACCCTGGGTCAGATCATCCCGCCGTCGACCGTGCTGATCTTCATGGGCGACATGCTGTCGGGCATCAATTCTCAGGTGCAAATGGCCAAGGGCAACTTTGCCCCCGTGCCCGTCTCTGTCGGAGACCTGTTCGCCGGGGCGCTGCTGCCTGGCCTGCTGCTCGTCGGGGTCTACCTGGCGTATGTCGTTTTCAAGGCCATTACAGACCCGGAATCCTGCCCTGCAACCCCGGTGCCCCCCGAGGAAAAGAAATACCTGCTGCGCGAATTCATGGTCGCGCTGGTGCCGCCCCTGCTGCTGATCCTTGCTGTGCTCGGGTCGATTCTCGGGGGCATCGCAACGCCAACCGAAGCGGCCTCGGTCGGGGCCGTCGGGGCGATGATACTGGCTGCACTACGCTGGCGACTGTCCTTTTCGATCCTGCACCAGACGGTTGTCAGCACGGCGACAATCACGTCGATGGTCTTTGTCATCCTGCTGGGCGCCTCAGTGTTTTCGGTCGTTTTCCGCCTGATGGGGGGTGACAACCTGGTGCATGAATTCCTGTCGAACCTGCCGGGGGGCCGGATCGGGGCCGTCGCTGTCGTCATGGCCATCATGTTCCTGCTCGGCTTTATCCTCGACACGTTCGAGATCATCTTCATCGTCATTCCCATCACCGCCCCGGTGTTGCTGGCCCTCGATGTCGATCCGGTCTGGCTGGGCGTGCTGGTCGGGGTGAACCTGCAAACATCCTTCCTGACGCCGCCGTTCGGGTTTGCCCTGTTCTATCTGCGCGGCGTCGCCCCGGCGGATCTGCCGACATCGGCCATCTACAAGGGCATCCTGCCCTTCGTCCTGTTGCAGATCGTGGCCATTGCCATCCTGTTCGCGTTTCCGGGCATCGTGACCTGGTTGCCCAGGTTGATCGCCGGCTGACCGGCGGCGAACACCCCCTGAAACAAGAAAAGCCCGGACGTGATGTCCGGGCTTTTGCATGTGAGGGGTCTGGAAAATCAGATCTCGAAGTATGTTTCGCGCGCGGTAACGTAGGCACCATCGGTCGTCTTGGAACGCGTCCGCACGATGCGGAACGCATCGATAAAGCTCTCGGCGGTTTTCTTGACCAGCGGATCGTCGGATTCACGCAGCGAGGTCATGATTTCGGCAGCTGCGGTTGCGCCGGTCTTCAGGATCTCTTCGGGGAACTGGCGGATGTTGACGCCGTGATCGTTGACAAGAGTTTGCAAGGCGCGCGGATCGTTGGCATAGAAATCCGACGCGACCTGGTCATATTCCGCCTGGCTGACATCGCGGATGATTGCCTGAAGGTCGTCTGGCAGCGCCTGGTATTTCTTCTTGTCTACGACAAGCTCGGTCGCCAGGCCCGGCTCGACGAAGCTGGGGAAATAGTAGTTCTTGCAGACCTGGTAAAATCCAAGCGCGAGGTCGTTGTACGGGCCCACGAATTCGGCCGCATCCAAGGTCCCTGATTGCAACGCCTGGAAAATTTCGCCAGCGGCCATGTTGGTGACCGTTGCGCCCAGTTTTTCCCAAACGCGACCACCCAGGCCGGGTGTACGGAAGCGCAGACCCTTGACCGAGTCGACGCCGGTCAGTTCGTTCTTGAACCAGCCGCCAGCCTGCGTGCCGGTGTCGCCGGACAAAAAGCCCTGAACGCCGAACTGATCATAGATCTCGTCCCAGATTTCCTGACCGCCCATGTAGCGCATCCAGGCCGTCAGCTCGCGCGAGGTCATGCCATAGGGCACGCCAGTGAAGAACGACAGCGCCGGAGACTTGTTCTGCCAGTAATAGGCGGCACCGTGGCTCATCTCGGCGGTACCGTCGATCACGGCGTCCAAGCTTTGCAGCGGCGGAACCAGTTCGCCAGCCGAATAGACCTGAACGGTCAACCGACCGCCGCTGGCAGCCGTGATACGATCCGCAAGGCGCTGCGCACCGACGCCCAGCCCCGGGAAATTCTTCGGCCAGGTAGTAACCATACGCCAGGTAATGTTGCCCTGCGCCACAGCGGGCGCTGCAAGCATGGCAGCACCAGCGCCGACGGCACTTGTACGTATGAAGGAACGACGATCCATTGAGTAACCTCCTCATTCAATGCAGTTAGTGCATCGCTGTTAACACCTCTCTTGTGCGCAAAAAAGTCCATTCGTTTCGGCTTCGTGTTGCCCCACATGCGCGGGCCCCGACGGCAGTGCACGACAAGCTACGACGCGGCGCGGCCAGCGGCGCATACTCCGCGCGACTCGGGCGAATTCAGCACCATACGCGCGCGGCGCGGGCGTGGCTTTCAGGCCCAAAGTGTCAGAACACACGGGCCGCCGTTGCAGCGAGACGCCCCGTCACAACACGCAGGCGTCAAGGATTTTTCATTTTATATCAGTGGATTATTCTGTTTCGGTACGCCAAAGAGCAGATGCCTCGATACTGTTTGTGCTCTGGCTCCGAAACTTTCCTTGTATTGAAGCGGAACGACCTGTATTCAGTGCGTGCTGCCTTTTTCTATTTCGAACCTCTGCTCCGCTCATACGGCTCTCAGTTGATCGATCCAGACTGATAACGCCGAACTGCCGCACACCGCGGGCAGAATTTGATAATAGGAGACCACGGATATGGCTACTGGCACCGTGAAATGGTTCAACACTACTAAAGGCTTCGGCTTTATCGCACCCGAGACCGGCGGCAAGGACGTTTTCGTCCACATCTCCGCCGTTGAGCGTTCGGGCCTGAGCGGCCTGGCCGACGACCAGAAAGTGACGTTCGACGTCGAAGCTGGCCGTGACGGCCGTGAGTCCGCCATCAACCTGGCACTCGCATAAGTTTCGGATGCGAGGCGGACTGCGGTTCGCCTCGCATCTTCCCTTTCAGCTCAGGCTGAAAGGGACTTCCAACCACCGAAGTGGTTGATGTTTCTCTCCCCACCCCAAAAATGATGATGAAGTATGGCCGCCCGAAGGCGACCAACGTGACGGCCTAGTGCCAGTCGCGGCAAAGGTATTTCATTTCCATGAACTCCTCCATCCCGCGACGCGCACCTTCGCGCCCTAGTCCGGACTGTTTCATCCCGCCAAATGGAATCGGCGCGCCCGTGACCTTCGTACGGTTGACCGCGACCATCCCAAAGCTCAACGAGCGGGAGACCCGGTAGATCCGGCGGGGATTCAAGCTGTGGACGTAGGCGACAAGCCCGTATTCCGAGGCATTCGCGCGCGCCACGACCTCATCTTCGGTTTCGAAGGGCGTCAGGGCCGCCACCGGGCCGAAGGTCTCTTCCTGCATGATCATCGCGTCATCGGGGACATCCGTCAGCACAGTCGGCGCATAGAACAGCGGTCCGTCGGGCAGGCGTGTGCCACCGCAGGCAAGTTTTGCGCCCTTGTCCAGCGCGTCACTGACGTGCTCTTCCTGTTTGGCGACGGCGCGTTCGTTCATCAGTGGGCCGATGTCGGGGTCATCAAGACCACGGCCAACGCTAAGCGCCTTGGTCATTTGGGTAAAGCGTTCGCAGAAAGCATCATAGATCTCGCGCTCGACGTAAATCCTGTTGGCACCGAGGCAATCCTGACCGGACGTGGCGAACTTGGCCTTCATGGTTTCCTGAACCGCGTGATCCAGATCAGCATCCTTGAAGACGATCACCGGCGCGTGTCCCCCCAGCTCAAGCACCAGCCGTTTCACCGTGTCAGCGGACTGACGGTACAGCAACCGTCCAACTTCGGTCGATCCGGTAAAGGACAAGGCGCGCACGCGGGCATCCGTCGTCCAGGGTTCGACAATCGTGGGCGCGATGCCGGTCACCACGTTGAAAACACCGGCGGGCAGGCCAGCGCGTTCGCCCAGTTCGGCCAGGGCGAGCGCGGAATAAGGCGTTTCGGCAGAGGGATGCGCCACCACCGTACATCCCGCTGCGATCGCCGCTGCGGCCTTGCGCGTCAACATCGCGGCGGGAAAATTCCATGGCGTGATCAGCGCGACGACACCGACCGGTTCCAACCACAACTCAACCTCGGCATCCGGCAGATGCGAGGTGACCCCTTCGACATTCGGGCGCTTGGCCTCCTCGGCGTAGAATTCGACAAAGGACGCGGCATAGTCGATTTCACCGCGTGCCTCGGACAGTGGCTTGCCCTGCTCCAGCACCATGATCCGGGCCAGATCTTCCTTTGCTTCCATGATCAGGTCGAACCAGCGACGCAGGATCGCGCTGCGGTCTTGTGGCAGGGTGCGCGACCAACTGGCAAAAGCGGTATCGGCGTGCCCCACGGCCTCGGCGGATTGACTGGCGGACAGACAGGCAATCTGGCCGATGGACGCCCCTGTTGCCGGGTCGGTCACGGCAAGGCTGTCGCCGGCATCGCCAGTCACCCAGGCGCCGTTCACGTAGGAGGCGTCGCGCATGAGCAGCTTGTCGGAAATCTCGAAGTCGAACATTTGATGGTCTCCTTTCCACGACAGTGTCGCACGGTTGCGTCCGAATTGGAAATTTGCTGCCCCTCGTCCGATTGCATCACCGCCCGCCTTGGGTGCGTCACGTTCAGCTAAACCGGCGCGCTGCGGTTGATCTTTGGGGGCGAAGCCCTCTATCTGCGACCGAACCGGCGAGACGTCCGCCCGAAACCGAAGGCATAAGCGCATGAGCACTGAATTTCTTGTTACCCACAACGGCGGCTTCCACGCGGATGAACTGTTGTCCAGCGTCGTGCTAACGCGGCTGTTTCCCGACGCGAAGATTGTGCGCAGCCGGGCGCCGGAATGGATCACCGCAGGGCCGGATCGCGTGATCTACGACGTCGGCGGCCACTACGATGCCGACGCGCGGATTTTCGATCACCACCAGCGAAACGCGCCGAAACGGGACGATGACCAACCTTTCAGTTCATTCGGTCTGATATGGAAACACTTTGGCCATGACTACCTTCGCGCGTCGGGCGTTCCGGACGCGCACGTCGAAACCGTACATGCCTCTTTTGATCGCGGTTTCGTGCTGCCCATCGACCTTGTCGACAACGGAGCACTCAGCCCCTCGGTCGCCGGGCCCCTTTCCGGAATGACCCTGCCCGGCCTGCTCGAAACGCTGAAGCCCGTCTTTGACGACACCGACCCCGGGGCGGAGGACCGCGCCTTTCACGGCGCGCTGGCCATTGCGCGCAGCTTTGTTGAGGCGCGGATTGCACGCAGCGCCGCGAAACTGCGCGCCGAAGGACTGGCGCAACAGGCCATCGCGGCCGCAGGAGAAGGACGCATCCTTGAGCTACCGATGGGCATGCCCTTCCGTCCTGCCGTGATAAAGGCGGGCGCGGATCACCTGCTGTTCGTCGTCACGCCGCGTGGCAAGGACTGGACGCTTGGCGGCATCCGCCTGAACGACGAAGGGTTTGAGCTGCGCGCCGATCTGCCGCGTGCCTGGGCCGGCCTGACCGGCGAGGATCTGGAGCGCGTGTCTGGAGTCGAGGGGGCAACTTTCTGCCACAACGGCTGTTTCATCGCTGCTGCCAAAAGTCGTGACGCGGCGCTGGCGATGGCGAACCTCGCCGTGGAGGAGCACCTGCGCAACCTGCCCGAGGCCGTCTGACCCGTCCCTGGCCGCCGCGCGGGATCTACCGCGCGGCGGCCGCAAAACGTCAGTCGAGCTCGGCTTCCGCCTCGATCTCGACCAGGTAGTCGCCCGCCAGGCGCGAGATTTCCAGCAGAGTGTTGGCCGGTCGGATCTCACCAAAATAGCGCCCATGGATGGCGGACACCGCCATCGTGTCGTCGATATCTGCAAGGTAGATCCGTGTGCGGATGACATCCTCGGCCCGCCCGCCAAGGGCCGTGATGGCGGCCAGGATCTTGTCCAGCACGTAGGTCGTCTGCCCGGCAGCATCGCCACGGGCAACGATGTGGTCCTGGCCATGTGTCGCCGTTGTCCCGCTGACAAGGATGCGCTTGCCCTTGCGCACGGCACGGCTGTACCCGGCAAGGGGTTCCCACTTGCTGCCAGAGGATACGCGCAGGCGGTCAGGCCGTTCGGGCATTGGCTGCGGCTCATGCACGGGTGGGATCCGGTCCAGGTGATCCGACAGATCCCCCGTCGCGGTCAGGAAAGGCGGCTTTCGGTACTCGTCTCCGCAATCGCCGGGAATCGGCTGTGTCCCGGCAAAGGCGGCATTCAGATCAGCATGATCCTGATCGGTCAGACCAAAGTTGAAAACGTTGAGATTGTCACCCCGATGCTCGCTCTCGGTAATGCGTGCGCCGATAATCGTTGCGGCAACCGCGTCATGTTCCAGCACCCAGCGGCTAGCGACGTTCGACAACGACACGCCGTGGCGTTTCGCGATTGCGTCCGCAGCCCGCAGGATTCCCTGAAACACCTCCCACCCGCCGATCGTGTCGATGAACCGCTTGTATTTTGAGCGGCTCCAGTCCGCGATCTCTTCGGGTTCCGGCTGGCCCAGCCAGCGTGATGACAGGAAGCCCCCACACAGCGTGCCATAGGCCAGCAGCTTGACCCCCCGGCGCGCGCAAACTTCGCTCAGCAGGCCCGCGGCGCGGCGATCCACCAGAGAAAAGCTGACCTGGTTCGACACGATGCGAACCCCCTCGGATAGCGCCAGATCGAGGTGCGCCGCGTCGAAGTTCGTGACGCCGATCGCGCCGATCAACCCTTCCTGACGCAGTTTCTCGATCTCGGTCAGCGCGTCCAGCCATCGCGGGTCCTCAAAGCTCCACCAGTGAAATTGCAGCAGGTCGATACGGTCGGTACGAAGCCGGGTCAGGCGATCCTGAATGCCGGCGCGCACGACCTCTGGCGTCATCGGGCCGGGTTCGGGGCACCACTTGGTAAAGGCGCGGATCGGGCTGTGGGCGCCTGCCCGGCTGGTCAACTCGCCTGTTATCACTTCGGCACTGCCATAGTGGTCGGCCATGTCGAAGGTGTCGAAACCAGCGTCGACATAGGCTTGCAATCTGTTCGCGGCATCCACGGGGTCGAGCGTCTTGCCGCCCCGCTCCAGGTCCGCGACCTGCCAGAGGCCACAGACCAGGCGGCTGATGTTCAGACCTTCGGTGAGGTCGATGCGGTCGGGAACGTCAGGCATTATCAGATCTTTCTTTCGCGGAAACAGAGGGGCGGGCATCCCGCAGGAGGTGGCGCGAGACGACGCGCACCTCTCCCAGAATGCCACGCGGGCGGACCAGCAACACGACGCAGAGCGCGACACCGATCAGAACAATTTGCAGCGCGGCTGCGCGGGCCTGCTGGTCAGCGGGAAATACGGCCGACACCACGCTGCCCGATATCGCCCAGATACCCCAGACCAGTACCGCGCCCAGAATCGCGCCGCGCATGTTGCCCGAGCCGCCGACGATCAGCATGGCCCAGACCTGAAATGTCAGGATGGGCAAATAGTTGTCGGGAGCGATGAAGCCGATGAAATGCGCCTGTGCTGCGCCACCCAGGCCCATGACGAAGCCGCCGATGGCAAAAGCCTCCAACCGGTAGCGCACGGGGTTCTTGCCGAGGCCCCGCGCCGCCGTCTCATCCTCGCGGATCGCGCGCAGGACGCGACCCCAGGGTGAGCGGACGAGACGTTCGAGCACGATGTAGACCACCAGCACAAGCACCGCTAGCACGGCAAAGTTCGCGAGGCCGAAAGCCAGCGCATCGCCGGCGAGACCTCCAAAGGGGCGCGGGATAAAGCCGATACCAAACGGGCCGCCGGTCAGCGGCACGAGGTTCAGCATGCACAGCTGGATCACCACCGCCGCGCCAAACGTCGCAATGGCAAGGTAATCCGAGCGGAGCCGCAACGTCAGCGCGCCGAGAAGGAATGTCACGAATGCAGACGCCAGACCACCGCCCAGCCAGCCGACCACAATCGGCAGATCGAAGCCACCGAACCGGTCGGCCGTTGCCGGCGTCGTCAGGATGGCCGAGGTATAAGCCCCCACGGCGACGAACCCGGCCACGCCGACGTTGAACAACCCGGTTTGGCCCCACTGGACGTTCAGCCCAAGGCAGATGACCGCGTAAGTCAATGCGATGGTGAGGAAAAAAGCCCCGTAGGCAACGAGATCGAGCATCAACGGACCCTCCCGAACAGCCCTTGCGGGCGCAACAGCAAGACCGCCACAAGGATGACAAAGGACACCGCCGCGCGCCACTCGGCCCCGATGACCTGCACGGTCATCGCTTCGGCCAGGCCAACGATCAGACCGGCCAGCATCGCCCCCGGAACCGAGCCTATTCCGCCGAGGATCGCGGCCGCGAACAGTGGCAGCAGCAGATCATGGCCCATCTGCGGACGGATCTGTACCAGCAGGCCGGACATGATCCCGGCAAGACAGGCCAGAACGGCCCCCAGAATCCACACGGTACGGATCACCGCGCGCACGTCGACGCCGGTAATCGCGGACAGGTGCGGGTTCTCGGCCACTGCGCGCATGGACCGGCCTGCGGCACTGCGCGTCAACATCAGGTGCACGGCGACGACGGCGACAGCGGCCAGTGCCAGCACCAGGAGTTGATCCGGCGTTGCGCGCATTCCGTCTATGATCGGCTTGGAGATCTGAAGCGCGCGCGTGTAATATCCTGGCTGCGAAGTATATAGAAACTCAAGAAGATTTCGCAGGGCGAGGGCGGCACCAAAGCTTGCCATGACAAGGATGATGACAGCCGAACCGCGTGCCCGCAGGCGCCCGAACAATGCCCGGTCGACCACGAGCGCCAGCAGCGCGGTCAGGGCCATGGCGAGGATTCCCGCGAGCGGCAGCGACCAACCGAATGAGAACGGACCGACGGGAACGGTCAACTGCGGCACGGCGAACCCGATCACGCCAGAGGCCGTCATGGCAAGGTAGGCACCCCAACTCAGCAGCTCACCATGGGCGAAATTGGCAAAGCGCAAAATAGCATAGGTCAGGGTGATCCCGATCGCTCCGAGGCCGATCATCGACCCGGCGATGAGACCATCCATGAGGGCTTGGGGGGTCATGCCAGCTCCTTCGGTGTGCCGCCGAGGTACAGCTGGCTGACAACAGGATCGCCGAGGAGTTGCTCGGCGGGGGCGTCATGGGCGATACGCCCCTCGACAAGGATGACGCCCCGGGTGGCGATTTGCAGGCCGGCCTTGACGTTTTGTTCAACGAGAACAGTGGTTACACCTGCCGCGTTGATCCGTCGAAGTTGCGCGAAAACCTCTGTCACGACCTTGGGGGACAGGCCGGCGGAGGGTTCATCGAGGATCAGGACCGAGGGTTCGATGATCAGCGCACGGGCGACGGCGAGCATCTGGCGTTGGCCGCCTGACAAGGCCCCTGCCCGCGCGCCCGGACGGCTGCCAAGATCAGGGAACATGTCGAGCAGCGCGTCGATCCGGGCCGCCCGTCGGGGACGGTCCAACACCTGCGCGGCCAGTTGCAGGTTTTCGCGTATCGTCATGGTTGCAAAGATGTTTTCCGTCTGCGGAACAAAGGCCAGGCCATGCGCAAGCTTGCGATGGGGCGGCACCTCGGTGATGTCATTGCCCTTCAGCGTGACCCGGCCCGAGTGCACGGGAACCAACCCGGCGATGGTCTTGACCAGTGTCGATTTCCCGGCGCCATTCGGGCCGAGAAGCACAACGAATTCCCCGTCGGAAACCGTCAGATCAACGCCATTTATGATAGGCATATCAGGCTCATAGCCGGAAATAAGCGCTTGGGTACTCAGGACGGCACTGCTCACGTGGCATCCCCCAGGTAGGCCTGGATCACGCGGGCATCGCGGATCACGTCCGAGGGCGCGCCCTGCGCCAGTTCGCGTCCCGCGGCCATCACGAAAACGCGCGAACACATGCGTGCCACCATATCCATGTTGTGCTCGATGAGCAGGATCGCCTTTCCTTGGCCATTAAGCGCTTGGATTCGCTCCATTATCACTTCCAACAGAGAGGGGTTCACCCCGGCGGCGGGTTCATCCAGCAGCAAGACAGACGGGTCAGCCATCAGCAGGCGGGCCAGTTCGAGCAGCTTGCGCTGGCCGCCGGACAGGACGCGGGCGGGTTCACCCTCGAGCCGAGACAGCAGAAGGAAATCAAGCAAATACCGAGCCTTTTCAACGCTTTGACGTTCCTCACGGGCGACGCGGCCGGGCGAGAACCACGTGTGGAACACCTGCTCTCCCGCTTGGTCGCGCGCGCCGGTCAGCACATTTTCCAGCACCGTCATTTCCGCAAACGGGCGCGGGATCTGAAAGGTGCGGCCCAGCCCGCGCCCCAGGCGCTGTTCTGGACGGTCCCGTGTAACATCTTGGCCGTTCAGGATAATATGACCAGATGTCGGCAAGAGTGACCCCGCCAACATGTTGAACATC
This sequence comes from Pseudooceanicola sediminis, assembly GCF_003575965.1. Taxonomy (GTDB): domain Bacteria; phylum Pseudomonadota; class Alphaproteobacteria; order Rhodobacterales; family Rhodobacteraceae; genus Pseudooceanicola; species Pseudooceanicola sediminis. The sequence continues at coordinate 45,053 of NZ_QWJJ01000009.1, forward strand.
GTGGTCTTGCCAGCCCCGTTCGGACCGATCAGGCCCAGCATTTCACCGGGCGCGAGAGCCAGGGAAATGCCATCAACAGCCTTGAGCCCCTGGAACTGCATTTGCAGCGCGCGGGCCTCAAGAACCGGATCGGGCCGGGATTCAGGCTCAGTTTCGATCACGTTTTTTCCCTGCTGTGCAACGTCGGTATCTTGACGGTATCCGGGCGGTTTTCGTCCCCGTTCCGATTTATATCTTTGATCAAAGATTATTGACAGAAAAAATAAATTCAACCACTATTTGAGGACCAGCACCAACGGAGGGCTGAATGGCCGACCGGCAGATCCCGACAGACCCCCCTGCCATCAAACCGGCAGCGGTGGCCGGCCTGACAAAGGTCGCCCGCGAATCCCTGCAAGAGCGCGTCTATCAGGAGCTGCGCCGGTCGCTGTTCCATGGCGTCTTTGAGGCAGGCCAGGTGATGCGGATGCAATCGCTGGCCGATACGCTGGATGTCTCGTTGATGCCAGTCCGGGAGGCGCTGGCGCGGCTGGTGTCGGAACAGGCGCTTGAGGTGTTGCCGTCGCGCTCCGTGCGGGTGCCGCTGATCACGCAGGAACGGCTGGACGACCTTGCCCACGCCCGCTGCCTGATCGAGGGCGAGCTGGTGCGGATGGCAGTGCCCCATCTTTCGCAAACCGACATCACGGGGCTGCGCGACCTGACCGAGCGATGCGAGGCGGCCTTCGCCACCCTTGGGCCGGACCAGGCGGTGCAGACCTCGATGCTGAACCACGATTTCCACTATGCCATCTACGGCGCTGCGCGCTCAGCCGTTCTGCTGCCGGTGGCGCATAGCCTTTGGTTGCAATCGGGGCCCTACGTGCGTGCCGCGGCGACGATCTATGGCCGCTCGCCCGGGCTGACGGCGGTGCATCATCACTGGTCCCTGGTCGAGGCGCTGGATCGGCGCGATGCGGCGGCGGCGGTTGACGCGCTGCACCAGGACATTACGCAATCCTTCAATCTGATCCGGGCGGACCTGTTGCAGGCGGCAGAACCAAAGGGAGTGGCAAGCCATGGCTGATCGGGACGAAGCGTTCGACCTGTTCGATCTGCGCATCGAGGTGGTCGCGCCCGACGGTGGTGCGATCCATTGCGGTGCAGAGGTGGGCGACTATTTCGAGCTGCGCGGCGAGATGCTGCACCTGCCGCCCGGGCAGGGATTTTCGATCTATTCGCTGGCGGCGCTGCTGCCGCTGCTGCCCGCCAAGCAACGCCCGACCCACCCGAACGACTGGATGAGCACCGACGCCGAGGTCGCCTGCCCCGATCCGCATTGCACGACCCGGTTCCGCATCACGCGCACGGGCAAACGCACTTTCCTGCACTCTCAGACAACGGCAGTACCCCTTTCATGACAGACCTACCCAGACCCGACCGATTTTCCCTGGCACCGGGATATGAGATTTCCCGTGTGCTGCGCGGCAACTGGCAGCTTGCCGGGGGCCATGGCGCAGTGGACCGGGCCGAGGCGGTCGAGGACATGATCGCCTTTGCCGATGCCGGGATCACGACATTTGACTGTGCCGACATCTATACCGGCGTCGAGGAGCTGATCGGCCAGTTCCGCGCCCAGTACCTGAACCGGCGCGGGGCCGAGGCGCTGGCCGAGGTGCGTGTGCATACCAAATGCGTGCCCGACCTGGCCAAGCTGGCGACGCTGACGCGTGACCAGCTACAGGAAACCATCGACCGTTCCCGCGCGCGGCTGGGGGTCGAACGCCTGGACCTGGTGCAGTTCCACTGGTGGGATTACAGCGCCGGCGACTGGTTGCAGGCCGCCCGCTGGTTGGAGGAATTCCGCATCGAGGGGCGCATCCAGTTCGTCAGCGGCACCAATTTCGACACCGATCATGTCGCGGCCATGCTGGCGGCAGGCGTGCCGATCCGCACGATGCAGGTGCAATATTCCCTGCTGGATCGTCGCCCGGAAAAACGGATGGCCGATCTGGCCGCCGAGGCAGGTGTCAACTTTCTCTGCTATGGCACCGTCGCGGGGGGGTTCCTGTCGGACCGCTGGCTGGGCGTCGCGGATCCGGGCGCCGAGATGGAGAACCGGTCGCTGATCAAGTACAAGCTGATCATCGACGATCTGGGCGGCTGGGATCTGTTCCAGGCGCTGCTGGGCACGTTGCGCGGGATTGCCGATGCCCACGGCAGCGATATCGCCACGGTCGCCAGTGCCGCGATGTTGAGCCGCCCGCAGGTGGCCGGGGTGATCGTGGGGGCGCGCAACCGCGCACACCTGGCGTCGAACCTTGCGATCAGCGCGCTGCGGCTGAGTGACCGGGACCTGGCGCAAATCGACGCCGTGCTGGCACAGGGGCACACGCTGGAGGGTGACGTCTATACCCTGGAACGCGACCGAACCGGGCGGCACGGCGCCATCATGAAATACAATCTGAACAAGGAAGAGGCCTGAGGCCCTTTCCTCCCCCCCTGCCCCAGGGGCCACAAGAACGACCAAAAAACACTGCCGGAACAGGCAGATCAACAGGAGAGACACGATGAAGAAACTGCTTTTGAGTACAGCGCTGCTGGCCGCCACGACAGGACTGGCGGCAGCGCAGGATTGCGACGTGACCATCGGCCTGGTGCTGGAGCTGACGGGCCCTGCGGGGGCCTATGGCCAGGCCGGGGCGAAGGCGATCGAGATGGCGTTCAACGACATCAACACCGCCGGGGGCATCGACGGCTGTGACATCAAGGCCGACATCCGCGACAGCCAGAGCCAGGGCACGGTGGCCGTGGATCAGGCGACGCAGCTGGTCAATATCGCCAAGGTGCCGGTGGTGATCGGGGGTATCATCTCCTCCGTTTCGATCCCGATGCTGACGTCGGTGACGGCCCCGGCGAAGGTGGTACAGGTGTCGCCCGCCTCGTCCTCTCCGACGCTGACTGCGCTTGGCGAGGACGGCAAGACCGGCGGATATTTCTTCCGCACCATCACCTCGGACGCGCTGCAAGGCACGGCTGCGGCGAAATACGCCATGGATCAGGGCCTGACCAAGCTGGCCATCATCAACGTCAACAACGACTTTGGCCTGAACATGATGCGCGAGTTCACCAAGTCCTACGAGGCCCTCGGCGGCGAAATCACCTCGACAACTCCGTACAACGAAAAGCAGTCGAGCTATGCCTCGGAGGCGACAGTGGCGCTGAAGGGTGACCCGGACGCGCTGTACCTGATCAGCTATCCGGTGGACGGCGCGACGATCGCGCGGGCGTGGATTTCCAGCGGCGGGCCGCAGAAGTTCCTGCTGAACGACGGGATGAACGCGCAGGAATTCATCCAGGCGGTCGGCCCGCAGTACCTTGAGGACGCCTATGGCACGTCTTCGGGCACCACGGAAACAGCCTCGACCGAATATTTCTATAGCGGTTTCAAAGAGTTCTCGGGCGGGATCGCGCCGGACGCGCCTGCGGCAGACCGTTCCTACGACGCGGGGGCCATCGTGGCGCTTGCGGCGGCCGAGGCCGGATCGCAGGAGCCAGAGGCAATCCGCGACGCGATCCATGCGGTCGTGGCCGAGGGCGGTGAGCCGATCTATGCCGGGCCGGACGAGTTCAAGAAGGCGCTGGACCTGATCAAGGCGGGCAAGCCCATCAAGTACGAAGGCGTCATCGGCCCGGTCACCTTTGACCAGTACGGCGATATCACCGGGCCGTTCCGCCTGTGGGAAATCAACGACGGCGAGGTCGAGACCGTTGGCCAGATGAGCGCCGCCGAAGTGTCGGCCATCAAGGCCGAGGTCGAATAAACCCGCCCCCCCCGACAAGACCAAAGGATGGCGCCCTGCGAAAACCGCAGCGGCGTCATCTGCCGTTCGCCGCACAGGACAGACCGGAATTTCGCACCGGGTCGGGTCAAAGGTCGGGGCGGAGGTCGGGCCGCGGGTGCGGTGCGTCGGTATTTCCCGTCACGACCCGCGCAACCCATTGAAATCCCATAATTCGTACGTCGGTATCCTGACGGTATCTAGGCGGTAAGTGAACGGTGAAATTTTTCACCTTGCGGCGCGGCGGGCAACAACGCCGGATGACCGGCGGCACCTGCACGTTGCAACCACCCGGCCGCATGGTTTTAGAGGGCTTCTTTGGTAGCCTGCTTAGCGACCTTTTTTCGGCCTTCTGCCCCGAATGCGAAAAAATCCGCCAACAGCGGCCTGCCAAACATTGCAGATTCCAGATATATCGAGAACAATTGGCTGCGCCTACAACCGACAATGGAAAGGACATTTCGCCAATCGCCCGCTTGGCGGGTTTGCCCATGTAAATAATGTGCAGATTGCAATCTGTTCCTGTCGCGGCAGCATGAAAACCACGCGGCTTCCCAAATTTTCATGCATTTTACGATGATTTCAGGCGGCAAACGACGCATAATTGATCATGTGTTTCATCCGCGCAGATAACAGAGGCATAACCGCTCACGTTTCGAGTTCATAAAAGTCTTATATTGCGCGACCGAACACTTACCCGCTAGTGAACGCGGGTGGAACCCGCCGAAGAAGCGAGTCGACAGGACTAAAATTAGCCGCTCATCTAGGGGACTTTAGCTGGGTATGACACTTAGAATATTTACCTGCAGTGATTGCGGGCACAAAATGCGTTTTCTGGGGGACTTCTGCGGAAAATGCTACGCTCGCAAAGGAAAATTTCAAAAACCCTCCCTTTGGATCTCTGTGTTTTCACTCGTACTCATTTTCCTCGTAATCGCAGTGATCAAGGCCATCTGACGGAAAGGACGCACTTGCCAAACCGGGGCGTATCGCTGAAAAGCGGCACATGCGGCCCCGTAGCTCAACTGGATAGAGCAGCCGACTTCTAATCGGCAGGTTGAGGGTTCGAGTCCTTCCGGGGTCGCCACGCAGACACAGGTGCAAATGCACCATAAGCTTGCACGATTTGGCGTTTTTCATGCGCACCCCCTGTCAAGAGACTGGGGGTGCCGTGTCGAAGGTTTCTTCTAGAACACTGGGATAGAACGGTATTTCAGCATAACCCATGGTTAGCGGTCACTTTCCTTCCTGAGATTTCAGGAGTGCCACAACCGCCTCAACAGCGTTGCGAAGATAGACCGGTCCGACATCCAGGCCATTCGGTCGGAACGGCTGGACCCGCTCGCGCTGCAGAACGGCCCGAATCGTGTTCAAATGCGCACCGGTTTCGGCCGACAGCATCGATGGTGTCGTGTAGCTGGCCTCAAACGCAGCGATGTCGTCGCGGCCCATGCGCCTTTCCCGACGCCTGGTCGTGGGATTCAAAACCAACATCGCAGGCGTGTGACCACCTTCGATCAGAGCCAGGAATTGACCTTTCCCCCGAATGCCCGCCGACCGAGCGAAGGCCGCTCCGGTCATCTCTCCCTGGTTGGTCGATGGCTTGCGCTTCGGCCCGACCTTCGCCTTGAACGCAGCAACTTCAGTGATTTCCACCACAAGCCCGTGGTAACCGAAAACATCAGGACGCTGACCAAGGCGCAGAGACCCCGTCCGGATGGCCGCAATGATCTCGCCAACAGGGAGGTCCAGACGCTTGTGAACGAGTTGGATCGTCTCCCACCCTGGCTCCTCTGGAGCCACCGGCTGCGCGTAGGCCTCCAACTCCTCAAGAAGAGCTTGGCCATCCGCAATCCGCCAAGGCGATTTGATCGTTGCAACTTTGGTCCTCTGGACGAGGACACCGTCTGCCTTCAACCCGTTCAATTCGGCCAAGGTTGCGCCGATTGCCCGTCGCAGCGCAATGGGACCAACCAGCGTCGGGATTTCATCAAGGACGTGCTGCCAGGCCTTCGCATCAAAGGTCTTGCGTGCATCGGCACGCGCGTCACCGGGCGCAAACGCGCCTGCTTCTGTCAAGAAATCATCCAGGACAGCCGGGCCGATGCCGGTTTCCTTGGATGCAGACGTGAGGGAGTGGAGGCGCCGCTCTGTCACGGCCTGCCCGAGAAGGTCATCACCTGGCGCCAAGGGCCAGATCTCCAGAAGATAGTCACGAAGGATCCCTCGAAACCCCGCAAAGGCATCGTCATCAAGATAGATGCCCTTGAGATGTTTGAAGAGCGGACCCAATTCGCCCTGCGTCACGATGTGGCCGCCGTCCGGTGACCGCATGAGGATGTCCAGAGCCGCTCGGGCCCCATCAGGGCCTTGCGAGACATAGGCAAAGCCCATGGCCTTGGCGCGCCGATCTTCCGGGGCCTCGCCCTGTTTGCGCAGCAAGGCTGCACCGATGAACTCGCAGAGCGTGATCGCCGGAAACACCGGCTGTGAGGCCAGCCATGTGTCGTCCTCAGCGATACCCTGCGATAAACGCTTGTCAAGCCAAAGGTCATAGTCGGTAGGATCACTGCGCGCGCAGTCGAATGATCCTGCTCGCAGGCCTGGCAGGATTTCCGCCAATCTCGCTCCAATATCATCCCGTTCGATGGGGCGCGCGCTGGACCACAAGGGAACCAGCGGATGGTGGTGCTGGTGGCAGATATCAACACCTCTGCAAAGCCAGTCGCCTCGCAAGGCAATGTGCCGCAATGGATGGGGCTGATCAGCTGCCTGCTCACGCACGCAGTGTGGACAGCCCCGAATGACCGGGTTTCGTAGGGCCCGCGAGACAAAGACTTCCTTCCGAAATCGCATCCGGACGTCTCCGATGCGTTCACCTGTCCAGGAGAGCATTTCGGCGAGCTGCGTGGCCGACAGCCCTGCGCGTTCTGCAAAAATCGCGACAGCCTCTTCGTCCTGCTCCAGGATACGCCGAAAGGTGGTACCGAGATCGAGGGCGAAGTTGGCAGCGTCGGTTCCATTCAGGATTGCCATGCGCGAAAACAGCGACGGGAGCGTCTCGCGGTCAACGGGCTCCACTGCAAGGGCGAGTTTCCGCAGCAAGTACACCTCCTGTGTGATCAAACGCCTCACGTGTTGCGATACGCCGCTCCATAGCCGTTTCGGGATCGGAAGCGAAGTCGCCATTCGCTGCAAGCGCAGATGGAAACATGTGCCATGCGGGGCCTGATAGGCATGCTACCGACGTGAACGGCCCAATCCGGACCTGCACCGGAAGGGTCAACGCTGCGGTGCGGCTACCACTCAACAGTCATTCAGGATATCATGCGGCATGGCTGGGTAGGCCGAAGTCGGCGGTGGGGGCCGTCGCCGAGTTTGCACCAATGTCCTCTTTCCTGTTTGTGGCTTCGATCGGCTTTGTTGCGCAAATTCCGTGAGGGATTCATCTCGTGAAACCAGCATGGTAGCTCGGGTGCATGAGCAGACCCACATCCCCGACCTACAGGACCAGGAGCTGGCCAGCCTACAATGAAGCGCTCAAGCGCCGGGAACCTCGGCCATCAGGCGATTTGCGCAACAGAGCCCTATGACACCCGTGTCAGCTGCGGACGCACCTCGCAGACTTCATGGCAGCTCACAACTTCGCGCGCAGGCTCAAGACCCTCAACGGGCTTACACCCTACGAATACATCTGCAATATCTGGACTTCAGAACCAGACAGTTTCATCTTGAACCCGATCCACTAAATGCCGGGACTGAACACCGAGAATGCTCGTCACGTGCTTTTTGCAGCGTCGATCACCAATCCCACGGAAAAGGTTTACGGGCAAGGATTTATCGTATCGAAATACCTTGGCGCACGGTCATCCCATTGCATCGCCGTGTTCCCAGTGCGCGGCCACGGTCGGCAGCGACTTTACGCCTCGACGACTGCAACATCTGGCTTGCCCACTTCAGCGAAGTGGACAGGATGATTGGGGCCAAGCTTGATGAAATCCTCTATCATATCAATTGCCTTTGCCAGTCCGGCCTTGTCGAGACAGCACTCCCAGACCACGAGGATGCGCCACCTCTCCTCCAAGAGCCTCTCGACCGCAGCAGCGTCTCTTTCAACATTGGCCCGAAACTTCTCCGCCCAAAAGGAGGCATTAGTGGACGGATTGGTGGCCTTGGAACAACCGGAGTGACGATGCCAGAAACAGCCATGAACCTGTATCGCAACCTTCCATTTCGGCAACACGATATCTGGTCGCCCAGGAAGTCGTTTGTCATGAATGCGAAATCGGAAGCCTCGCGCATGCAATGCCCGGCGGACAAGCATCTCCGGCTTCGTGTTCGTTGCCCTGATCCCCGCCATCATTCGTGATCGCGTTTTCTTGTCCACCACATCCGTCATGAGGGAAATGTAGCCATTTGGCCCCCATTTTCCACCTGGCATTGATAGCAAAACCTGGTAGAGATGCGCGTCCAGGAAGGATCGCCATGACCCGGAAATTTGCCATCATTGATCTATTTGCGGGACCCGGTGGCCTCGGTGAGGGCTTCTCGCGGGCTGGTCGTGCATCCGATGCAGGGATGAAGATCCATCTGTCCGTCGAAATGGATGACCACGCCATCCAGACGCTGCGATTGCGCGCTTTCCTGCGGTCCTTCGACGAGTTTCCTCAGGAATACTACAATGCGCTGAACAAGGGCGCACCTTTTCCTGACTGGTCGGAACTCTATCCATCGAACTGGAAGTTGGCGGAACAGGAGGCCAGGCAGCGGGTTCTGGGTGGGGACGGCGTGTTCGAAGAGCTGGCTGTCGAACTCGACCATACCCGCGAAGCGCACGGAGGAAACACGATCCTGATCGGGGGGCCGCCCTGCCAAGCCTATTCCCTCGCGGGTCGTTCAAGGAACAAGGGCAAGGCTGATTACGTGCCGGAGCAGGATGAGCGGCACTACCTGTATCGAGAATACGTGCGAATTCTGGATCGCCTGAATCCGGCGGCCTTTGTCATGGAGAATGTCAAAGGCATGCTATCGAGCAAGGTCGATGGCGGGGGCATCTTCAGCAGGGTTCTGGATGATCTCGAGGCTTCGGGGGACGGGTATCGACTGCTCCCCCTGGCTCAACCGACACCCGAAGATGGCAGCCGGGCTGAGGCGCGCAGCTTCCTTATCCGGGCCGAAGACCATGGTGTTCCTCAGGCTCGCCACCGTGTCATCATCCTCGGGATACGCAAGGACATCGCGGCAGGTCTGGATTTGGATGGCCCGATCCTGGGGGAACCCCAGCCGCCGGTCACGGTCGGTGAGGCCATCACCGGCATGTGGCAATTGAGAAGCGGTTTGAGCCGACAGGACAGCGTTTACAGTTGGCACCACGCTGTCCGTGAGCAGGCCCTCGCCATCGCGAATGCCAGTGAAATCCCCGACGATGTACAAGCAATCGCGCGCGCGATCGCCTCGGCCAACGATCTGCCTCACCATCGCAGCAGTGGTTGGAAGGGTGAGAAGTCAAAAATGCCGGATCATCTCCAAGCTTGGTTCTCTGACGACCGGTTGCGCACAACACTCCAGCACGAGACCCGCGGCCACATTCCGGAAGACCTCGGGCGGTACATGTATTCGGCCGCCTACACTCATGTATTCAAGAAAGCCCCGAAGCTGATCGAGTTCCCTGAGTTTCTGCAGCCGAAACACAAAAATCGCAGCTCCGGAGACTTCGCCGACCGTTTCCGAACGCAGGCAGCAGGCAAGCCGTCAACGACCGTGACCAGCCACATCTCGAAGGACGGACACTACTTCATCCATCCGGATCCGAAGCAATGCCGCGCGCTGACTGTGCGCGAGGCAGCACGTTTGCAGACGTTCCCGGACAACTACTGGTTCTGCGGCCCACGCACGAAGCAGTATCATCAGGTCGGCAACGCGGTTCCACCCTACCTTGCACATCAAATCGCAACGGCCGTCATGCGGTTGCTGTCGTGAAAACGATGCGACGAAGGCCGATCACTCGCCCGCCGTCGCCTTTTCAGTGATACCGAAGCCGTTGCTCTCCAGCTTGGCGAGCGCCTTGATTGCAACTGCGGTCTGGTTCTCGGTGGGAATACGGTCAGGAATTTTCGCGCAGATTCCCAAGACCTGGTATTCCATGGGAGACAAAAGCTTGTGGCTCCGACCCCATTCTCGCGCTTCGTCCCAGAACTTCGGCCCGAGTTCGAACACCCGAGTTTGATCCTCGACGCTCTTGGTCAATTCGACGTCATCCTTGATCGCGTCGTCCTCACTGCGCGCTTCCTCGGGAGCTATCAGCATTCCCTTGAAGTCTTCCGGGTAATCCAGCTTCGTTTTCCTGAAACGCTCCCAACAGGCCTGCTTCTTGGCCCATTCGCTCATGTTCCGGATGCCTTCCGGCGGGCTGGTGATCAGGCTTTGCGCTTCGGCGGCGGCGACCAGAAGCGCCTCTTCCAAGGGGGATGGGACGGTCTGCATGCGCCAGACCCGTTGGAGATCGACTTGCTTCTCTTCGGCTTCGGCGTCGTGCGCGACCTTGGCGATGGCATAGGTGACGATGTTCGCCCGGTAGCCGCCTTCATACCATTCCTGGGCCGAAACCAGTTTTTCCAATCTGCGGAAGATGATGGCCTTCGCAATCAATTGACGATACCAGACTTCGTCCACCCGGGCGCCACTCTTGCCCCAGACTTTCTGGATCACCCTGGCGAATTCCGCGAAGTTCTTCTGAGCCCCCTTCGAGACCTCTTCAGGACGCCCGCTCCATGAATTCTCGAACTTGGCCAGGTCGGTCTTGGTGAAGAACTGCGACTTCGGGAATTCGGCATCCCATTTGTTCCTCTGAGCAGTTGTCTTCTTGGCGCGTTCGTCTGCGAACTGACCGCGCGCCCGTTCGTAGAACCATTTGGTCTCCCGGTATCCATCTGCTCCGGCCGGTGCGAGGATCTTCCGAGATAGTTCTTCAATGCGAATGTGGAACGGATGGTTGGCAAAGAAGTCCGCGGCGTTGACCTTGTTCTGGCTGTTGGCGAATTCCGAGATCTGCGGGACCACCGTCGGTGCCAGTGTCGGAGGAACGACATTCAGTTTCATCTGGACATAGATGTCTTTAAGACCTTCGCCAGCCAGCTTGCGGGCAGCATGGATTGAGGCTGTAGTCTGACCTCCATTTACGATCTGAAGGTTTTCGGCGCGGGTAATCACCAGACCGTCTTCGGTCTTCTCACAGATGACGTTTTCGGCTGTGGCGGAAAGCCCGTTATTATAGGCAAAAAACATCTGGGGATCATCCTTGATGGTGTCCCTGATGCCTCTGTTCACCTTGCCGCGCGCCTGAAGGAAGCTCCTCACGTTGGCTTCCAGCAGACGGGCACCCCATCGATCGTAAATCTGGGCAAGCTGCGCACCCGGAATGACCGCGAGATAGCTTTCGAGTGCCGTATCCGCCCCGGACGCCCGGAGAACCGGCACTGCACCACCGAATTCTCCGGCGAAATCAATCGTCAGATCTTCGCGGGCTCTGCCCTGTTCGAGGTATGCCTGAAGGCGTTTCAGGTCCCACGAGCTGTAGGTGACGGTCTTTCCGCCAATTTCACCTGCGGGTTTGGCATCCGCCTTCGCCCGGTTGTCCGAATTGGTGACATAGATCAGTTTGATCTTTTCGATAACCGGCCAACGGGTCTGGATAAGCTCGACAAGTTGCGCGGCATTGCTGGTTTCTTCCAGGTCGTCGAGGAATTGCTCCGTCCGCGAATTTCTCAGGAACTCCACCAACTTCGCAAACTGCGTTTGCAGGTGCTTGCCATCAGTTTTGCGCACCTCCGGCGTGATCTGGAAGTCTGTCAGGATCAGTGCAAGCTCACCGTTGGTGTCACGTGGATCGCCGCTGTATCCGCTGACCTGCAATGTGATCCTCCCCCGCTTGCCAGCGAAGTGGCAGTAGTCGGCTTCCTCGATCTCGCCGGCTTCGTTGAGGATCTCTCCAACCTTTTCAAAGAAAGCTTCCTGGACATAGGCGCCCATCGCATCGGCGTTGCCCTGGATATCCGCGATCAGACTCTGATGGAATTCCTCAAGCTCGGACATCCCGTGTCTCCCCCAATAGCAATGTCTTCAAATCTGTTGTGGTCTCGAAGCCGGTGCAGGCGTCGAGGCGTATCGAATAGGCCAGTTCTTCGGTCCCTGCTGGCAGGGGCGGGACAATCCTCGGGAAGCCCTCGACGACCTGAAACAGCCGTGCCGCTCCAAGGTGCCAGCGACGTTCCGGTTCGACGGCGTCTTCCGCATAGGGGCTTTCGGCGATGCGCTGCTCCCACACGTCCAGCACTGCAACATCATCTTCGAACAGCTTCGCCGTTCTGTTCACATGATCCTTCAGGTTGTCACCCTCGGCATCCAGTGCGGTGTCCACATCCTGGACGCGAAGGAACAGCTGGGCTCCGACGATGTCCATCAGTTGGGCCTCGGACGAAATCCGGATCTTCGGATGGGCCGCGCTCCTCCGCGCCTTGACTTCGAAGAACATGCCGGGAAGCTCGAAGTCCTTCGCGCTGTCGTCCGGCCCTTTCCAAGCTTCCACGGCCTTGCTCGGACCGATGATAGCGACGAGCTCGCGCAGAAATGCAAGTTCGCCGACTAGGCCACGTTGCACTTCCAGCGGCATTCCCTGCTTGCCGCCCCGCAAAAGATGGTGCCAGCGCATGGCCCGCCGAAGGGCGCGGCCGAGTGCCCCTTGGAGATCGGCGGCCTCTTCACCCGCAGAAACCACGTCCCGACAAAGTGTTTCGAAAAGGTCGATATGGGCGAATTCGGACAGCGTGATGCAAAGGTGGTTGGCGCCCTCGACGACCCGGTAGAAAACGCCGACATGCTTGAGCTTCGGCAATGGGCGCACCTCTTCGACGCCAGCCGAGAGGCGCAGCACCAAACCCGGAGCCCCGCCAGGCATCCTCACCCAGAAGAAGTCGAATCGCCCCTTGCTGTCGACACGCCGCGCCTCGTTCTCGGCGAGGCTGGCCCACGGTCCCTCAATCGTCCTCATATGCGCCATCGTCATCCTCTTCGGAGCCGTAAATTTCGCGGAACTTCACCATGTTGATGATGTATTCCACCCGATCATTCGGTTTGGCGGACGGGGGAAGGCTGATGCTCCAACCGATCACGGGACGCTCGGGCAGCCGGTCGCGCACGCTCTTGTCACGCAACTGATCAATGTCCTTTTCCTCAGGCCGGCGAACCTGCACGACATGAAGCACGAACAGTGGCTTGTCGCGGACCTGGCGATAGATCCGGTCTGGGAATGACGGGCGCTTTTCCTCGTCCGTTCCATCGAGTTTCTCAGCGGCCAGATATGCTGCTTCAGCTTGCTTGGCCTTTTCCTCATCGATCCCGATACGCTCTACGCCACGGGAAGCAATGCGGGCGCGCTTGCCACTCATGGACAGAAGATGATCGCCGAGGTCGGCGTAACCGATACGGCGCATCTGCGGTCCGACGGTCCAGCCGCCGATATCAAAGTTGTCGGCTTCGCTCTTCACGTCGGTGACAAGAACGTCCCACTCTTTCAGTTCGTCATCTTGCCGATCGCGTATGTAGCCGCGAACCGGCCCGGGTTGGGTCAGGAAGGCTTGTTCATGGTTGCGCCAGGCGAGCAGAAACTGGTCGATCAATTCGACCGGCACGTCCTTCAGAAGATGCCCACCGTTCACCTTGTCAGCTGCCGCCGGTCCAAGTCCTCGTGCGGCCATGCCCTCCAGCAGGCGCACGGCGGCTTCATGGTTCGCTGCAAGTTCCTTTGGCTTGGCCGTGATCTTTGCGGTCTCAACCCAAGCGTTGGACAGGCCGATCAGGATGTGTTTCTGGCCTGACCCCATTTTGTTGCGGGCAGTCACCAAGAGCGATGCTGGGTGGCTGCGCACGGCCAAGCCGAAGTCGGAAGGCGTCGCCTTGGCCTTCTCCATCTTCTTCAACTCGAGATGCAGTTCCTCGCTCGCTTCGGCGATGTGAGCATACCAGTCGATCGCATCGGAGGGCATCCAGATGCGGCACAGATCCTCGTAGCCGCCACGATAGCCGAACCATCGGCCCATCTGCATCAGCGTGTCATACATCATGGTGTTGCGGAGGAACCAGGTGACCGTCAGGCCTTCGAGAGTGAGGCCCCGCGACAGCGAGAAGCCGCCAACGGCAATGACTGTCTGGCCAACGTTGGACTCGCCGGTATAGTCGAGGCCGTTGGCGCGGCTGTTCACCTCGACGACCTTCGCCGCGGCGACCGCTTCAAGCATGGCCGCAAGCACCTTGGACCAGTCCGGCTCGGCGTCGAAATACTCCCTCTCCCAAGTCTCATGCAGATCCGCAATCATCGCGTCGCGCAAAGCGGCGTCACCACGCGCACCGGTGACACGCAGCGAATCCTGAATGCCGCCGACGTATTGGTGCAACCGGTTCCGCAGCAGACCCTGCACCTTCGTGAAGCGGCTCGCATTCACCAGCATCGAGCAGTGTTTCGAGGCTTGGCCGCGCAGATTCCGGATTGTCCGCGCGATCAGAAACGCTCGCACGGCCTCTTTCAGGCTTTCAGGCAATTCATCGACCGTCTGGTCGATGCGGTGCTTCATCGGCAGAACGTCTTCGTTGTCAGTGATGTAGCGCAGCCAGACAGGGGCGCCATCATCGGGAATTCCGTCGATGAAAATCTTCTTCGCGCCGAAGTAGTTCGACGGCGCATCCAACCCCACGATGAAGTGCTTCGGGAAAAGATCTTCCTTGAGCGCTTCGTCATACTGGTCCGGGTCGACGAAAATGTTGGCGAAGGGCGTTGCCGTGTAACCCACGTAACAACTGCGGTGGAACATGTTCAGCAGATCGCGGATCTGCCCATTGATCTTGGTAATCTCGTCCTTCGAATACTTCGTATTGATCGAAGCGTTGTCGGCCTCGTCATCGATCAGCAGCATCGGCTGGTCGATCATCTGATCGTCGCCCCTGGCACTGTTCTCGCGCAGCCAGTCCAACAGGTTGCGCAGCGTGTTGTGGTTCTTCTTGATGACCAGAACCACCGGCACCTTGTATGAATCGATCTGGCTGGTGTTGGTGGACGCCGTGTCCTTTCGGAAGTCGGCGAGTGTATTCGTCAAGCCAACCGGGACATGGCGGTCATCAAACAGTCCGACACCGATGGCGCGGTTCCCCTTCTTGCCCTGCGTTGCCAGCCGCCCGGTATCACGGCCGATGAAGCCTTCGTCGATCCTTTCCTGGGTTTGGTTGCGCAGATTGTTGTGGATGCCCGCGATCACGACGATCAGTCGGTAGCCCGCATCCGCCGCCTTGCAAATCAAGCCGGTGTAGTTCGCCGTCTTGCCGCTCTGGACGTGGCCGACAACCATCCCCCGGCGATCCCATTTCTCATCGAGTCCCGGATTGCCCAAGCGACCGAGGATGCGGTCAGTCAGTTCGTCAGTGGTGGTGATGACGTCTTGTGGCAGGCCGTTCTTGTGCAGCAGCTTTTTGTAACGGTCCCAGTAGAACGGGTCGATGGACGCCTTGGCCTCGTCCAGCCAGGGGCGAAAGCTCTCGTCATCGACCATCGCCCCGAGCCCCATGGTGATGCCGAAACGCTCCTCAATGTCACGTGCGAGCTGCTCGAGGGCATCCGGCCCGGCATTCACGTTCAACGCCCCGTTCATCGTAGTTATGAACGTCCGCAGTTCGCTGCCGCTTTTGCGCTGATGTGCCAGTGATTGCGAAACGACATCATCAAGATGCTTGAGCTCTGCGGTCACGAGGGTTCTCCCTGTATTTCTTCGACAAGCCGTCGAATCGCGTTCTTGTGGTGGATGAACGGCTCGGTCGAGCATAGGGCTCGCACCACGTCATTTCCTGTCATGTTCGAATGCAGCAAAGCCCTGATGGCGATCTCGGCCGAGTCGGCGAAATCCGCGAAATCTGCCGCGTCTTGGGTCACATCCTCGGCGCCGCCCAGCATGTCCGCGTGCAATGCAGCAATGGGCAAGCCGCTGCCCAGAAGACTGATGCAGGTCCTGAACCCATGCCGAAACTCTTCAGGCAGCGCGGCGGCGAAACCGGTGATCGAGGGGTGCTCGACATTGGGGCGGTAGACGATGCCACCATCCCTCTGCACGCGGTTCCAGAGCGGCAGATACTCATCGGACACGAGCTTTCGGCCCCGGCGCTGGTAGGTTCGCTTCGATGTTCCCTGGAGCCGTTCAACGATCCTCCGCAATCGTTCGCGCACAACTGGCGGCATCTGGGCCGATGCCTTGCGAACGTCGATCTTCCAGTCAGAATCCATGGTGTTCGGGATGTCGACACGCACCCTTGCCAGTTTCGTCAGTTCTGTCTGCCGTGCAAGGCCCAGCCAACTGCCGGCGATGATGAGACGGCGCTCACGATAGATGTAGAAGCCTTGGGACCTTAGATGGCCTTCGGGGCCACCGAGGTCTTCCCAAGCCGTCTTCGACATCTTTTTGTGATGGGGAAGCGTGAAGCACTGGGTAACCACTTCGCCGTTGAGCAACGGCAAGATATCTTCGGGATCCGTCTGCGTTGCCGGGTGATCCGTCGCGAAGGGGTCTATCGGCAAGAGCTTTCGGTCGTTCAGCAGTATCCGCAGAGCGGGTTTGCTGCCCTCCATGTAGCGATGGAAGCAGAGCCGCAAGTGGCGCTCCGCACCCGAAATGGCCTTGTTGATTTCAGCTGAGCGCTTTGCAACATCATTCCGGAAGTTCGTCGAGAGCCGATCGAGCTTGCGCCAAAGCACAATGGTCCCGGCATTCGGCAGCCTGTCCGCAGCGGGTATATCTGTCAGGTCATCCTCGAGGTCTACGCGCCAGTCATTGCTCTCCGCAACCTTGTCGAGATCCCATGTCGCGGCAGATGTCTGACCATCCTTCCTGGAGATCACGGTCAACTGGCGGCATTGCGAAAAGCTCGCGCTCTTCAAGCCCAAGCCGAACCGTCCGAGATCATAACCTTCCCGTTCCTGAAGCGGATTCTTCGTCCCAGGCCGCATTGCTTCAATCAACTCGGGTTCGGTCATGCCTGTCCCGTTGTCGACGATTGCGATCCACGGTTCAACTGTCGCCGTTTCTGCGAGAATTTCGACCTTGGTCGCCTTGGCAGTCACCGAATTGTCGATGACATCTGCCATTGCAGTTTCCAAGGTATAACCGAAATCCCTCATACCTTCGATCAGTGATGCCGCGTACGGAGTCGCGTCTGCCTGTCGTTTTGTTGTACGCACAACCATACTTCTCTGCGTTTGAGCAATACATTTTCGCTATGGCCCTCCCTCTCGCGAGCCGTTGCATTTCAATGTGAACACACGGCACACGTAAGTTGAAGATGAAAAGCATTTTCTTTTGGAGCGTTGCGATGGCCGTGAGCCCATTGGAATGTGAGCCTCAGCCAGACTCACACGAACGGCGCGAGCTTGACCCTGACACGTGCTAGCGCGAGTATTTTTCCACAGGCATGCTCTCAGCATGACGGCATCCTCAGTCAGAAAGGAAAGCGCATGATCGGTCCGTTGATCTGCATAGCTGGCATGGTGATCAGCTTCGTAGGGTCTATCCATTGCTGGCTGGTCTACCAGGATTGTGTCCGTCGGGCCCATGTTGACCCTGAACGGGTTAAGAGGTTTGTGGAAAGTGCGCCGCTGCATCTCCTCGCGGAGTTGAAGGCGAAGCGCCCGATCTGTCAGTGCTGCAATGCGCCACTCAGGCTGCAAGGTGAGCAATCGTGAAGGTTCTTCCTGTCTGGCCAGGCGAGGTATCAATGGCATCGCTAATCAATCATTCATGGGCGGCATGCCGAACGGCCGCTACGGGACCTACAGCCTCGGTCAAGTTTGCAGCAGCGCAGCAATAAAAATTAGTGGGTCGCATGGCTCACGCTTTTGGTGAAGTGCGGGCGCCGCCCAGGACACCTGCCGGCCAGTCGGTCTCGCTTTTGCGAAAAACCAAATCCATTTTTTCGGACTAATATCAGCACCTTAGAATCACTTGCAGTGATTTTATCGCTGTGGCATGGGCTCGCCGAGTAATCGTCCACTCCAGATGGAATGGTGCGTCCTTCCCATGTCTGTCCTCTGCGAGTGCCCGATGATACCTGCTCTACATACCCTTAGCCGACACTGAATTCTTCCTGGCCGGCCAGCCTCCGGCTCAGAGAGATGTTCGACGCACAGCGAACTCAGCCTTCCTTGCAATCTGAAGCTCTGCCCGCATGTCTGTCATCATGGCGGCTGGCGGAGCTATGACGAAAGACCCCATCCATGCCCAAAATCCGCTTCATCCTAAGCAAACAGCCTGATCCCGCGCTCGAGGAGGCCGCCATCATCAAGCGTCTCAAGGAATTCTACACCGCCTTGCAGGACAAGCGGCAGATTTCCGAAGGCATCCCCCAGGAAGAGCGCGCGGCGCACAATGAATTATGGCGCTACCCGCAGAATGAGCTCCCGAAATCGCTCGAGATCCGGATCCGGCGATGGGCGCAGAAGATCCGCCGCCGCCATCTGAAGGAGGTCGAGCCAACGCGCCTGTCGCGAGAAGACCGTGCCATGCTGCAGGGCTGTCGCGATGGCGCCGAGATATGCCACCTGCGATCGGCGCATCATATCGACGAGATCGCAACGTCGCTTCATGCGGAGTTTCCCTGGATCGCGGAAGCGACAACCCTTGTTTGGCGCAGCCTTCACCTTAACCTGAAAGAAGGCATTCCCGGGGCCCGGTTTGCGCCAATTCTTCTCGATGGCCCGCCGGGCATCGGCAAAAGCGCTTGGGGACGTCGTCTCGCGCAGCTTCTGGAAACGCCGGATATGATCGTAGACGCGACAGGTGAGAATGCCAGCTTCGGACTCGTAGGCAGCCAACGTGGCTGGTCAAATGCCGGCCCCGGCAGGCTCATTAGCCTGATGCTGATGCGGCAGGTTGCAAATCCGCTCGTCATCATCGACGAAATTGAGAAATCCGGTACGCCCGTGTCCGACAAGGGGCGCGCCTTCAGCCTTCCGAATGCCCTCCTGCCGCTGCTTGAAGACCTGACAGCAAGCAGGTGGACCTGCCCCTATTTCCAGAACCAGTTCGATATGTCGTTCATCAACTGGGTCTTCACCTCCAATAGCCTGCGCGGCCTGCCGGAACCGCTCCTGTCACGGATCCGCATCGTCAGTGTCCCGTCTCCCACCCAGGAACAAATCAATGAACTCGTCCTGCGTGAGGCCGAGAAGCGGCAGCTATCGCCCGCTATCTCAGCGGCCATCACGGCCGCGCTGGCTGGGGCGTTCGAGGCAGGCCATCAGGTCAACATCCGGACCGTCAAACGGATGCTGGAGCTGGGCTCGGACCAACAGGGCCGGCCGATGCTCCATTGACTGGGGCCAACTGGAATATCCATTATAAATCAGATGGTTAAATGAGTTCTCCACATTCATGAAGGCTTGGCGACCCGTTTTCAATTGGGATTTTCGCCGACTTCGCGGAAAATGAGCGCATGGCCCACCCAAGCACTACCGGGTGGGGCAGGACGGAATTTCGCCCAAGACGGGCACCAGAAGCAGAGGTACTGCCGCATCATCACATCTGTCACGCTACCGACAGCGGTTGAGCGTGGCAAGAGTGGCATGTCCTCTTGAAAAGAAACAAAAATGCACCCGGCGCAACGCTGTTCCGGGAACGGAGAAGTCATGTCTGCCGATCAGACTATTGATCATGACAGCTGGAACTATTCGCCGGCGAAGCTGCCCAGGCAGTCCAAGATCAAACTCGGGCGGATCCACGGAGTCCTGCCTTTCACCGGCGTTCGCAATCCCGGCTTCCGGAGCTCGAGCTCGCATCGGGTGTGGATGACCTACCGGACCGCGGCCAATGATCACCGGCCTGAGGTCGGCATCGCTGAAAGCGCGGCCGAGGCCGCCGTCGCCCACGAGCTGCTGCTCTCGCCTCTCCTCTATGATCTGCAATTCCAGCCGCTGAAGGTCTATCTGCGTCCTGGAGACCGCAAAGGTCCTAGCTATACGCATGACCTGCTTGCCACTTTCGTGGATGGACGGCGCACGCTCATCTTCGTTCGCAACTCCGACAGCCTGCGAAAGCCTCAGACGCGGCGCGATATCGAAGCGATCCAAGCGGCGACACCCTCGAGCGCTGCAGATAGCATGAGCATCGTCGATGCTGGTCGCTACTCGCGGCAGCGACGGGAGAACCTGTTCCGGCTGCATGAGGCCATCCAGACACCCGATCCTGAAATCGACGACATCGTGTTCTGGACCGCCCGCAATCATCGCGCGCTCTGGCTGATGCGTGATCTTTTCCCGCTGCTCGATTTGCCGCAGAAGACGGTCTTCAAATCTTGCCATCGCCTGATCGCACGCGGCGCCTTGACCGCAAACCTTGACCATGTGGTCGCGGAATGGTCGCGCATCGAGGTTGCGTCATGACGATCGCGCCTCGCTACAACTTCGAAGCCGGAACCGAAATCGTAGTCCAGGGGCGCGACCTCCTGCTCCGCAAGGTCGGTTCGCAAGGCTATGAGCTGGCGGACCCGATGGGCGGCCAGATGAGTATCCTCGGGTTCTCGTCCTTCGTCGAATTGATGAAATCCGGCGCCGTGACTTTCGCCCCTTCGCAACTGTTGCCGGAGGGAAGTGCCAAGCTCAGGCTGGGTGGGCTGAGCGTCGCGGCTCAACTCTCCGATGAGCAACAGACATATGGCCGCTTCCACTACGCGATATGCAGGGCGATCGACGAGCTCCATCGGCACCGGACCATTGTCGAGGGCGATGAGGACTTCCGGATTTCGATCGGCACCTTGAACGACCCCGCGAACAGGAAGTTCCTGCGTCCGCTCGTCGAAGCCTTTTTTGGCGACCGCGTGCATCTGGGTGCAGCCACCTTGAAGGGCGGCCGGCAGAAGAGCTGGTTTCTCTACAAAGGGCGGACGCTGAAGAAATACTACGGGATCTATCAGGGTCTCCAGGACGGTGATGATGTCATCGCTGGGCTGGCAACACTTGACCACCTCAAAGGCAACGAGACAACGCGTCTGCCCTTGCGTCTGAAAGAACTCATGACAGAGGCGTGGGAGGAGATCGGCCTGGATCTCAAGGGACCGTCGGTGGCGAACGTGCATGGCTACCTTGCAGCGCTGATCAACAGGGAAAACCGGCAGCGGGCGCTCAACGACCTCCCCGCGCTCCCGGTCCCATCCCATCAATCCGTTCTTCGTCACCGCAAGGAGCTGCTCACGCCGACCGAATACATGGTCGCGACGAAGGGCGAGCGCCACGCGCGCAACAAGCGGGGCCGCGGCAGTACTGACGTGCGGGCGCTCATGATCGGCGAATTCTGCGAGATGGACGAATGTCGGGCGTCCCTGATTACCTCGGCCAAGGCCAAAGGCTATTGGCATACGCTGTCTGAAGATATGAAGAAGGCTATGGAATGGGCGGATGAGGAGATCCGCAGTCGCCTCAGCATCCTTGTCATGATCGATGTCGCAACACGCATGCCGCTGGCCTGGGTTGTCAGCGACCAGCCAAAAGCGGAAGCCACGATGCAGCTGCTGCGGATGGCAACGCGCGACAAGACCCGCGAGAGGCGCATCTACGGTTGCGAGGGCGAGGCTATGCCGGCCATGGGGCTCGGCATGGTGCGCAACGACAACGGTACCGGCCTGCGGAACGCCGAGGTCAAGTCCGCGCTCATGGGGATCGCATCGGCGAATACCGATGTTCGCACCTACGCGTCGGCAGACAAGCCGTATGCTGAACGGATGTTCGGTACCACGGAATCCGTCTTGTTCAAACTGCTTCACGGATACACGGGTCGCAAAGCAGGAGAGCTGCCCGGCTATGACGCCAAGGCATCGGGCGTGCTGGATATCGACCTCCTCTATGAGATCCTGGCCAAGTTCTTCATCGATGAATACCCGTCCCTGAAACACATGGGCGTCGGGATGGGAGGGCGCCGCCCTGCAGAGGTCTATCAAGAACTGAATGAGACCAGGGAGACATTTCGTCTTTTGGATGAAGATCTCCGTCGCGTCCACTTGGGCTGGCCATTCAAGTTGCAGCCCAACGATGAGGGTGTGCGGGTGCTTGAAGGCCTCTTCTATGCGTCAGACGAATTCCAGGCCGCCCGCGAACACCACCAGGGCAAGGTCACCGTTTATATCGATCCGGACGATCTGAGCTTTGCGACCGCAGTGATCCCGCGTGATCCAAAGACATACAAGCTTGCACTACAGACGACCGTCTTCGCCGATCTGACCGCATCCGAATTCCTAGAGCTGATGACGCAGTACCGGCGTGAAAACCCCGAGGTGACAACACTCTACGAAGACCGGATCGCAAAGGTTCGCCTCGAGAGGCATGATCAGCTCAAGAAAATCGGCGTCGAGCGGCGTTTGCCGAGGAGCTATGTCACTCAGGCCGAAACCTGCAAGAAGGCCAAGAGCCTGTTTGCCGCATCTCGGCCGGTCACCACGCACGTGCCGCTCGATACGGTCGCCCCAGGTACCCTGGCCACCGCGATCTCGGGCCCGGGGATCCTTCCTCTCGGCGGAGCAAGCCTCATCGATCACGAGCCTGCGGAGCCGACCTCTACGCCTGCAATACCAGCCAGGACATCGAAGCCCAAGGCGGAGAAACCGTCTTTGCCCCCCCCTGTCAGGCTCGGCCGCCCCGCCGAGACGGGCGAGCTCTCGTAACTACCGCCATCTCAACGACGTCCAGCAATTCAAGGATACCCATGAGTTTCATCGACCAGAACCGCGTCAACGCATCGGTTGCTCTGCAGCGTGGCCACTATACTTTCCCGCGCGCGGCAAAGCTCCGTGAAGCTTTCGAAAACTGCCTGCACGACTACTACGTCAAGGCCTCAATCGGCGGGCATTTCGAAGCACGCGGCTTGCTGGTGACTGGGGAATCGCGGGTCGGCAAGACCTTGGAGACCGTCCGGCTTGTGGAGAAATTCAACGCCAGCATGACGGAAATGCCCAACGGGAAGGTTGGCAAGATTATCTACTGCAAGCTGGATGGGTCGATCACTTGGAAGGATCTTGGTCACAAGACGCTCGAAGCTCTCGGTTACCCCGCGAACCCCCGGCGCACCCAGGGTGAACTCTGGAACATGGTTCGCCATCAATGCCGCGAACAGGGCGTCATCGGCCTCTACTATGACGAATGCCAACACGCCTTTACGTCGGGCGCAAAGTCCAACGAAAAGCTCCTCGACCGCTTCAAGGCGCTGATGAAGGAACCGGAATGGCCATTGATGCTCATTCTGTCAGGCGTCCCGGTTCTGGCCAGTCATGTGAACTCTGAAGAGCAGATCGCCCATCTCCTCTCCCACATTCATTTCGATGAGATCCACTTGGGCAGGTTCGCTGATCCGACAAGGGATCCGGACATGATCGAACTGAACAAGCTCGTCTACACCTATGCCGAACGCGCCGATATCGATGTCGAAGAGCTTGTTGACGTCGATTTTCTGCAGCGCCTCGATTTTGCCTGCGCTTCCAGGTGGGGCCTCGTCATCGAGCTGCTGATCCGCGCATTTGGCTTGTGCAGACTTCGCAGCCAGAAGAGCGCCACGGTCAAAATGTTCTCCGAGGCCTACGCCCAGAACTCCCGCTTGCCTCAGGGCCTGTGCCCCTTCACGGCCCCCGGTTATCGCGACATGATCGACGGCGACAAACTCATGGAGATGGTACTGGACGAATAGCGGCTGGCCAATACGGGTATGGACGTTTCAGGGCTCGCATTGCGGGCCCTTTTTTTGGCCGCCGCCCTGCATGCTTATGTGTCAACTGTGCATGCTTATGCCTTGCGGTGAAGAGCGCCCTACGGCAAGCGTCTGAAATACATAAGATATTTATGCGCGGCGCAGCCGCCGAATCAACTGGGTGTGCAAACTTATGGTGCATTGACACAGGTGCAAATGGCCGCAGGCCGGCGAGGCACACCCCGGATTCATGTTTCCAGGTAATCACAGCTGACACCCCACGCCGACCCTGACGCACGGGTCGGCGTGCGGGGTGTCCTGCGTGCAACGGGCGCCTGTCGCCCGACCGGTCGCGCTGTCGCGGCGGGTCCGGCGGGCCGGGCTGTTGGCCCGCGCGGGCCGCCCGCCTCTATAGCCATGCCCGAAACTTCATGATACCAGCGGGGTCTGAAAACGAAACGTCGCGCCGGGGCGTCCCGGCCCTATCGGAGGACTCTGATATGCCGGAGGTGGCAAAGCCCGGAAACACCCCCGCGACGCCCATCGGACTCTCGTCGCAAGTGCTTGATATTGCCCGCCGCGTGCTGCGCACGGAGGCCGAGGCCGTGGCCCATCTGGCCGATCACATGCCCGCCGATTTCACCGGCGCGGTGGCCCGCATCCTGGCGTCGAAAGGCCGCGTCATCGTCTCGGGGATGGGCAAGTCCGGCCATATCGGGCGCAAGATCGCGGCCACGCTGGCCTCGACCGGCACACCGGCGCAATTCGTGCACCCCGCCGAGGCCAGCCATGGCGATCTGGGCATGGTGACGCCCGCCGACATCTGCCTGCTGATCTCGAACTCCGGGGAAACCTCCGAACTGCGCGATCTGGTTTATCACAGCCAGCGGTTCTCGATCCCGATGATCGGGATTTCCTCACGGCCCGGCAGCACGCTGATGCAGGCCGCGGATTATCGCCTGACCCTGCCGAACCTGCCCGAGGCCTGTTCCATCGGCATGGCGCCGACCACATCGACCACCCTGACCCTGGCCATCGGCGATGCGCTGGCCGTGGCGCTGATGGAAGAACGGCATTTCCTGCCCGAGGATTTCCGCATCTATCACCCCGGCGGCAAACTGGGCGCGCAGATGGCCCGGGTCAGCGACCTGATGCACGGCGGCGACGACCTGCCGGTGCTGGACGCCGACAGCGGCATGAACGATGTGCTGCTGACCATGACCTCAAAGGGGTTCGGCATCGCCGGTCTGACGCAGGACGGCAAGCTGGTCGGCGTGATCACCGATGGCGACCTGCGCCGCAACATGGACGGGCTGATGCAGCGCAGCGCACGCGAGGTCGCGACACAGAACCCCCTGACCGCCCCGCCCGACATGCTGGCCCCCGAGGTGCTGGCCCTGCTGAACGCCCGCAAGCTGAACGTGCTGCTGGTGGTGGATGCGCAACAGCGCCCGCAAGGGGTGCTGCACATCCATGACCTGCTGCGCGCCGGCGTGATGTGACACCCTGCCCTTGCCCCAGGATATGCCCTTGAAAACCATCGTCTTCATCCCCGCCCGCTATGCCTCGACCCGCTATCCGGGCAAGCCGCTGGCCACGCTGGGCCTGCCCGACGGCAGCCGCAAATCCCTGATCCAGATGAGCTGGGAGGCCGCCAGCCGGATCAGGGGCGTCGATGCCGTCTATGTCGCCACCGATGACGACCGTATCGCCGGGGCCGCCCGTGATTTCGGCGCCGAGGTGGTGATGACGTCGCAGGAGTGCGCCAATGGCACCGAACGCTGCGCCGATGCCCTGGCGCGCAGCGGGCTGAGCGCCGACCTGGTGGTGAATTTCCAGGGCGATGCCCCGCTGACCCCGCCCTGGTTCGTCGAGGCCCTGATCGACGCAATGCAGGCTGATCCGTCGATCCCGATGGCCACGCCGGTGCTGCGCTGCGACCTGACGACCTACCAGAACTTTGTCGAGGATCGCCGCAATGGCCGTGTCGGGGGCACGACCGCCGTGTTCGGCACCACCGGGCGCGCCCTCTATTTCTCCAAGGAAGTCATCCCCTTCGTCGATCCGGCGAAACTGCCCGATCCGGTGCCCGTCTTTCACCACGTCGGTGTCTATGCCTACCGCCCCGACGCGCTGGCGTCCTATGTCGCCGCGCCGCAAACCCCGCTGGAACAGCTGGAAGGGCTGGAACAGCTGCGCTTTCTGGAAACCGGCACGCCCGTCCATTGCGTCGAAGTCGACGCCCGTGGCCGTGTCTTCTGGGAACTCAACAACCCAACCGATGTGCCCCGTATCGAAGCCGCGCTGAAAAGTCTGGATGCCCAATGAGCAAGATCGTCAAAGTCGCCGATATCGAGATCGGCAGCACCCACCCCTTCGCCCTGATCACCGGCCCCTGCCAGCTGGAAAGCCTGGATCACGCCCGCATGATGGCCGAACGCATCGCCGAGGCCTGCGCCCCCACCGGCACGCGCTTCATCTTCAAGGCCAGCTACGACAAGGCCAACCGGTCCTCGATCACCACCCAGCGTGGCATCGGCATGGACGAAGGGCTGAGCATCCTGTCCAAGATCCGCGATGAATTCGGCTGCCCCGTGCTGACCGATGTGCATGATGCCCGCCAATGCGCCCCCGCGGGCGAGGCCGTCGACGTCATACAGATCCCGGCGTTCCTGTGTCGCCAGACCGACCTGCTGCTGGCCGCGGGCGAAACCGGCGTCGCCATCAACGTCAAGAAGGGCCAGTTCCTCGCCCCCTGGGACATGAAGAACGTCGCGGAAAAGATCGCCTCGACCGGCAATGACCGGATCATGCTCTGCGATCGCGGCACCTCCTTCGGCTACAACACCCTCGTCAGCGATTTCCGTGGCCTGCCGATCATGGCGCAAACCGGCTACCCGATCGTCTTCGACGCCACCCACTCCGTCCAGCAACCGGGCGGGCAGGGCACGACCAGCGGCGGCCAGCGCGAATTCGCCCCCGTGCTGGCCCGCGCCGCCGTCGCCGTCGGCGTCTCGGCCCTGTTCATCGAAACCCACGAAGACCCCGACAATGCCCCCTCGGACGGCCCCAACATGATCCAGGTCGACCGCATGCAGGGCCTGATCGGGCAACTGCGTGCCTACGACGACCTGACCAAGCAGACCCTCGGCCTGATGTCCTGAGGCACGACACCATCGCCGCCTCCCCGATGTTTCCCTGTTGGAAATATCCCGGGGGGCGGCGGCGCAGCCGACGGGGGGCTGGCCCCCCCTTGCCTCTCCGCTACGTTTGCCCCGCGATGTCCCCCTCTCCTTGTTTCCCGCGTGAATCCCCGCCGCCCCCAACCGGACGTCGCCGGGCAAGCCCCCGGGCACTGCCCCCGCCTGACGGTCCGGGCCTGTCCCGCGCCCTCTGGCAACCGACCTCTGGCAACCGACCTCTGGCAACCGCCCGCTGGTAACCACCGGTGGCATCTGCCCGCGCGCATGACCCCCGGCATCCCCGGCGCACAGCGGTGCCGTCCCGCAGCCGGGCCCCGGGATCAGGCCGCCACGGCCATGTTCGCCTCATGCACGGCAATCGCCTCTTCCAGGTCCTCGTAAAGGTGCAGCTGGCCGGCCTCCAGGACGGCACCCATATCGCACAACTGGCGGATCTGCGGCATAGAATGGCTGACGACGATGGCGCCCGATTTCTGCATCCGGGCGCGAAACACCTCGGCGCTCTTGGCGCGAAAGGCTGCGTCTCCGACCGATGTCACCTCGTCCACCAGGTAGGTGTCGAACCCCATTCCCATCGAAACGCCGAACGCCAGCCGCGATCGCATCCCCGCCGAATAGGTGCCGCATGGCAGCCGGAAGTGTGGACCAAGCGCGGCAAACTCCTCGACGAAGCGAACCAGCGCATCCGTGTCCGCGCCATAGATCCGCGCCACGAAGCGGGTATTCTGCACCCCGGTCAGCTTTGGGTGGAACGATCCGGCAAACCCGACCGGCCAGGAAATCGACCCGCTCGACACCACGCGGCCCCGCGTCGGATCCTGGGTGCCCGCGATGATCCGCAGCAATGTCGATTTGCCCGCGCCATTGCGCCCCAGCAGCGCCACCGCCCGCCCGGTCGGAAAGGTCGCCGTGATCCGGTCGGCCACCACCTTGCGGGCACGTCCGGCGCGAAAGATCATCGACAGGTCATCCAGCTGAATCATTTCGCCCTCCCTTACCGGCGATCTTTTATCGCATAGCCGCCCAGCACCACGATCAGCCATCCGAGGCCGGCAAAGGCCCCCAGGTAGACCATCCAGATACCCCGTTCCGGAAAGCGCGAGGTTTCGGCCCCGGTCGGGCGGATATAGGGGGCCAGGTAGCGGCTCTTGCGGCGCGCCTCGGCCTGGGCGGCATCGAAGGACGCCAGTGCGGTGGTATAGCTTTGCTGGGCAAATTCCCGATCCACCACCAGCGCCTCGTATTGCCCGACAAGATTGGCCAGCACATCGCCCGTGCCCTGCGGCGCGCCCATGCCCAGCTTGGCGCGTTCCGCGGCGATGCGCCGTTCGATCATCACGATGCGACGCGTCGCCTGCTTGAGCCGCGGATCGCTGTCGCGCGCGGTCTCGCGCAGCATGTCGACGTCGATCAGCGCCTCGGCCAGCTGCGCCTGCAATTGCGCCAGCAGCCCCGCCTGGCTGGCGATGTCGGTGCCCGGATCGACCAGTTGATGCCGGTTGCGAAATGCCGTTACCGCGCGCCGCGCCTCTTTCAGGCGATCCCGCGCCAGCGCCAGTTCGGTTCTGGCCGTACGGATCGCATCGGCCTGGGCAATCGCGCTCAGCGTGTTGATCATGTCCGAGGCGCGGGTCAGCAGCGCCCCGGCAATCCGCGTTGCATCTTCGGGCTGAAAGGCCAGCACCCGCACCTCGATCAATCCGGTGCCGCCATCATAGCGGATGCGCACCATGCGCTGCCAATACTCCACCAGGTCCTCGATCGCGCCGGCAGGATCGAAGGCGAACACCGGGTCCGAGCCCGGCTGCCGCCAGTCGCTGCCCGCCCCGGCCCACAGGTGGCGCAGATCCAGCGCCGCATCCATGTCGGCCACCAATTCCTGGCTGTGCAGGTATTCATAGAGGATATCGGTGTCGCTGGAGCTTGAGCCGGACAGATCGGTGATACCGCCGAGAAGGGCGATGGCGGGGCTCTGTTCCTCCGTTCGAACGGAAAACCCGACGGTCGAGGCATATT
This sequence comes from Pseudooceanicola sediminis, assembly GCF_003575965.1. GTDB lineage: Bacteria > Pseudomonadota > Alphaproteobacteria > Rhodobacterales > Rhodobacteraceae > Pseudooceanicola > Pseudooceanicola sediminis. The sequence goes on from NZ_QWJJ01000009.1 coordinate 73,844, forward strand.
GATCCGCCGCGCGCGCCCAGAGGTACCATGCGGCCAGCACAAGGGGCGCGACCACCAGCGCGGCAAAGCTGCCAAGCAGCAGCCAGTGTCGTCGTTTCAGCCGGCTGCGCGGCACCGGCGGGGCGACGCGCGCCGTCTGCGACGCCAGCGTGGCCGCGGGAAAAGGCGACGGCGACACGGCGGCGGAGGCGGCAGAGGCCCCCTCCTGCGATGTCCTGGTGGCCGCTGTCTGACGGATCGTCTGCATCCCGGATCCATTCGTGATTTGTTCACTCTTCCCCACGAAACTAGGGCCAAGATGATCACAAAAGGTGAACGGCGCTGCGCAAAATGCCAGCGGACAGGGGCAAGGCCGATGTTACACGCGACGCAGCCAACAGGGGGGCCATGATGCAGGCCATTGTCCCCCCGCGGACCGGCCCCGCCCGCGCCCGGCGGTTCGGGTCGCTGCGCACCATCGCCGCGCTGATGCTGCGCGAGATGGCGACCAGCTATGGCCGGTCGCCCGGCGGTTATCTGTGGGCGGTGCTGGAGCCTGTCGCGGGCATCGCATTGCTTTCGGCCGTGTTTTCGATGGGGTTCCGGGCCCCCTCGCTCGGTGTCAACTTTCCGTTGTTCTATGCCACGGGAATGCTGCCCTTCATGATGTTCAGCCACCTCGCCGCGAAAATCGCGCAGAGCATCGATTTCTCACGCCCGCTGATGGCTTATCCGGCGGTGACCTGGCTGGATGCGGTCCTGGCACGGTTCCTGCTGAACCTTGTCACGCAATTGATGGTCGGTCAGTTGATCCTGGCCGGGATCCTGGTGCTGTTTCGCACCCGCGCCATTCTGGATTTCGGGGATATCCTTGCCGCCTATGGGCTGGCGGCACTGCTGGGGCTGGGTGTCGGGACGCTGAACTGCCTGCTGACGGGGCTGTTCCCCCTCTGGGTTCATGCGTGGTCCATCCTGATGCGTCCGATGTTCCTGATCTCGACCATTTTCTTTACGTTCGAGAGCGTGCCCCAACCATGGCGTGACATGCTGTGGTACAACCCGCTGGTGCATGTCATCGGCCTGATGCGACGCGGATTTTATGGTGGGTATGATGCGGCATTTGCCAGCCCGGCCTACGTGGCGGGACTGGCAATGGCGTTACTGGCGGCGGGGATGTTTTTCCTGCGGCGTTTTCACCGCGTCATCCTGAACCGCTAGCGCAACGTCTGACAGGGGGCGACCGGCGGAGGACGATGGTGGTGCGCCATGGCGGTGGTCGGTGGGTGGCGGCGCTCAGGCGGGCCTGCGCTGCACCCGGATCAGAACCATCGCCCGATGCGCAGTTTGTCACCGTCGATGCTGGTCACCGTGCCGGAAAACGCTGCCGGATCCGTGGTGATCGCCGCATTGCCATTGGTGCAGATCTGCGTGCCATCGGCCCATCGGGTGTATTCGCCATTGGCGTTGGAGCCGCTTTCGATCACCGCGCCACTTGGGGTGCCGCCGGTTTGCGCCACCGGTCCGACAACGGAGGCCTGCGTGAACATTTCGACCCAGGGCTGCCAGCCTGCCGCGTAACCACGGCTCCAGACCCGCTGGCCGGTTTCGGCGACATAGATCTGGCGGGCCGTACCCGCACCGCCACGCAGCACCATCAGGCTGCCGCCGGAGGGATCGGCGACGGGCGTGTTGCTGCCAGCGGCGGTCAGGCTGTAGGTCCCCGCCGCAACGCAGAGATCGGCATCGTCCGAGGGCGCCGCCACGCCGCTTCCGCTATCGCCCAGACCAAAGGCCCCCACCCCCAGCAGGCGCCCAGCGGTATCGTCAAGCGCGCCCGATTGCACCGCCGCGCCGCTGGCGATGCCGCTTGCCCCGTCGAAGGCCAGCGCCGTGGTCCAGGCCGCGCCGTCACCCGACACCTTGATGGCAAAGGTATCGCTGCCCGCCAGGCCCATTTCGGCGCGTCCGCTCCAATTGCTCTGGTACAAGAGGCTTGCCGTTTCGCCGGTCGCAGCCTTGTTCAGCTTGAGCTGGTGGCCGGCCCCGGCGTGGGACAAAAGCGTTGCTGGAGCCGAAACGCTGAGCCGGTTGGTGCTGTCGGCAGTTGCATTGATACCCAGTTCCGACGTCTGAAAGGGCTGATCCCCAGCGTCTTGCCAGGCGCCGTCGCGCCAGGTGATGACGCGATCCTCGTCAAGCACATAGGCTTGCCAGCCCGGGTTGGGGGTGTGAAAGGCCCACATCCCCGCATCGCTGACCGCCACCGCACCATCACGCCCGGCCCAGTCGCCCGTGGCCCCGGGCGCGACGACATGACGGTCGCCTTCGGTGGGCGAGGCCGGGGGCGCGGTGCGGTCACGATCGGTTACCGCAAGCTGCACGATGGCATCCAGCACTGTCAGCGCCTCGTTATGGGTGACGTGCTTTTGCGCCTGCGCCGGTTGGATATAGGGCATCGACAGGATCGCGGAAGTGTCGGACATGAAAGCCTCTCCTGGGTCAGATCGTCTGACCGAAAAGCTATTCAGCGCCCCTTAACATGACCTCATCCCACCGTGACGGTGCCCCCCGGCGCCCAGCGTCATCGCGTTTCGCCGCTACTGCTGTCAGTCGACCAGCCAGCGCAGGTAGCTGCCATAGGCGTTCTTGCCGAACAGCTTGGCACGGTCGAGCAACTTGGCGTCGTCGATCCAGCCCTGCACATAGGCGACCTCATCCGGGCTGCCGATCTGCTGGCCCTGACGTTCAGACAGGGTGCGCACGAAATTGCCCGCGTCTAGCAGGCTGGAATGCGTTCCCGTGTCCAGCCAGGCATAACCGCGCCCCATCTGCTGCACGCTCAACGTGCCATCCTTGAGGTAGCTTTCCAGCAGGCTGACGATTTCCAGCTCGCCCCGGTCGGATTTCTGCACCATGCGGGCGCGTTCAGAGGCGGTGCCGTCGAGAAAGTACAGACCCGTCACCGCGTAGGAAGACGGCGGGTTGGTCGGTTTCTCGATGATGCGGCGCACCGTGCCATCCTCTGCGAAATCCACCACGCCATAGCGTTCGGGATCGGCCACGCGATAACCGAAGACGGTGCCGCCGGTGTCCTGCCGGCCCGCGGCCTGCAACAGGTCCGGCAGGCCATGACCGAAGAACAGGTTGTCGCCCAGCACCATCGCGCTTGGCGCGCCATCCAGGAAATCCTCGGCCAGCAGATAGGCCTGCGCCAGGCCTTCGGGTGCGGGCTGAACGATGAAGGTGAACTCAAGCCCCCACTGCGCCCCGTCCTTCAACAGTCTGCGGAACTGATCCTGGTCGTCCGGCGTGGTGATGATGGCAATTTCACGGATGCCGGCCAGCATCAGCACCGACAGCGGATAGTAGATCATCGGCTTGTCGTAGACCGGCAGCAGCTGTTTCGACACCCCCATGGTGATCGGATACAACCGCGTGCCAGACCCCCCGGCCAGAATGATCCCCTTACGTGCCGTCATGCCATAACTCCCAGTTCGGCCAATACCTTGGTCAGCCCGGCGCGCCAGTCTGGCGGCGCTATGCCGAAATCCTCGGTCAGTTTGCGGCAATCCAGCCGCGAATTCAGGGGGCGTGCGGCGGGGGTGGGATAATCCGACGATGGAATACCCGTCACCGCCACGTCCTGCCCCGATTGCACAAAGATCTCACGCGCGAAATCGGCCCAGCTGGCCGACGGCGCGCCGGAGTAGTGATACAGGCCGCCGGGATGGCCGCCCGCCATCGCGCGCCCCATGCTCAGCAATGCCTTGGCGATGTCGGCGGCCGGTGTCGGCCCGCCGATCTGATCGTCGACCACTGTCAGGGCCGAGCGTGTCTCGGCCAGCCGCAGCATCGTCTTGACGAAGTTCGCGCCATGCGACGAGAACACCCAGGAGGTACGCAGCACGGCCGTCTTGCCGCCCGCCTTGCGCACGGCCTTTTCGCCCGCCAGCTTGGTACGACCATAGACGTTGATCGGATTGACCTTTCCGGCCTCGGTGCGCGCGCGCTTGCCACCGCCGTCAAAGACATAGTCGGTCGACACGTGCAGGAACGGAATGCCCAGATCGGCGCAGGCCCGGGCCATTTCGCCCGGCGCATCGCCATTGATCCGCTGCGCCAGCGCCTCTTCGGATTCGGCGCGGTCGACGGCCGTGTAGGCTGCGGCGTTGATCACCAGCTCTCCGTCGAACTGCGCGATGGCCTCGGCGCAGGCGCCGGGCACGGACAGATCGGCCTGTTCACGCGACAGGGCGGTCACCTTGGCCTGGCGCTGCAATTCCTGCGCCACCTGCCCTGTTGACCCGAAAACGAGTATTCTCATGCGACACCAAGGCGTTTTCCAACGCCCTCCCGATTTTGCAAGGCCGTCCACCAGGCCTCGTTGTCGAGATACCACTGGATTGTGAAGGCCAATCCTTCGGCCAGCGTCACCGTGGGCTGCCAGCCCAACTCATCACGAATGCGCGTCGCGTCGATGGCATAGCGCAGGTCATGGCCGGGTCGGTCCGTGACATGGCGGATCTGATCGGCATAGGGTTTTGCAGCCGGGCGCAGATCATCCAGCAGGGTGCAGATCATCTGCACCAGGTCGATATTGCGCGCCTCGGCATTGCCACCGATGTTATAGCTGCGCCCGATCTCGCCCTTGGTGACAACCGTCAGCAATGCGCGGGCGTGATCTTCGACGAACAGCCAGTCGCGCACGTTCAGACCGGCACCGTAGATCGGAATATCCTTGCCCGCCAACGCGTTCAGGATAACCACCGGGATCAGCTTTTCAGGAAAGTGGAACGGCCCGTAGTTGTTGGAACAGTTCGACAGCACCACCGGCAGGCCGTAGGTTTCGTGCCAGGCGCGCACCAGGTGATCCGACGCCGCCTTGCTGGCCGAATAGGGGCTGTTGGGGGCATAGGGCGTTTCTTCGGTGAACATGCCGGTGTCGCCCAGCGTGCCAAACACCTCGTCGGTGGAAATGTGGTGAAAGCGGAAGCCGGCAGGCCGCCCGCGGCCATCCCAATAGGCCCGCGCGGCCTCCAGCAACGTGTAGGTCCCGGTGACATTGGTGTCGATAAAGCTGCCCGGTCCATCGATCGACCGGTCTACGTGGCTTTCGGCGGCCAGATGCATCACGGCGTCGGGCTGATGCGCATCAAAGACGCGCTTCAACGCGGCGGCATCACGAATATCGGCCTGCTCGAACGCATAGCCAGGGTTATCCGCAACCGAAGCGACGTTATCGAGGCAGGCCGCATAGGTCAGCGCGTCGAGGTTGACCACCTCGTGACCGTCGGCAATTGCCAGGCGTACGACCGCGGACCCGATAAAGCCCGCCCCCCCAGTGACCAGCAGTTTCATTGCGCATTCTCCATCGTGAAGGGGCTTTCGACGTCGGCCCAACCAGGGGCCTTGGCATCCTTGTCGGACAGCACCGGGGCGCTGACGCCCCAGTCGATGCCCAGGTCGGGGTCGTCCCACCGCACCGCGCCGTCGCAGTCCGCAGCGTAGTAATCGGTACACTTGTAGATAATTTCCGTGCCAGCCTCGCGCGTGACAAAGCCGTGCAGGAAACCCGGCGGAATCCACAGTTGCTTGCCGTTCTCATAGCTCAGCTCGACCCCGACCCATTTGCCGAAAGTCTCCGAATCGCGACGAAAATCCACGGCCACGTCATACAGGCTGCCGCGACCGCAACGCACCAGCTTGCCCTGCGCATGGGGCGGCGACTGGTAATGCAGCCCCCGCAACGTGCCTGCCTTTTCCGAAAACGAATGGTTGTCCTGCACAAAGGCGATATCCAGCCCGGCGCCGGCCATGCGCTGCGCATTCCAGCTCTCGCTGAAAAAACCGCGGTCATCACCAAACCGGCGCGGCGTCAGGATGAATACTTCTGGTAGCGATGTGGCCGAAACGTCCATGCCATCTCCGTTAAATTTCGTGTGCCGGGGTGCGACCTTTGATTTCATTTGCCGATTCTAGGACCTGCGAAGAGGCAAAACAACTACCAGCCCCAAACCAACAAGACATGAAACAAATGCGAAAAACTGCATTCAGCCAATCTGCCGGCCCGGATCGGCACTTGCGCCGCCAGTATCGCAGTCAGGCGCAGACAGCAATCTGACGCGCATTAGCACAGGCTGGCAGCGGCGGGAAATCACGCATGGGGATGGCATGTCGCCAACTGTGCCTTTCTGGCGACAGTCCGTGCTATGCGCGCGCATGTCGCTGGAACCCATGGCGATGGCGAAGTGTTTATTTACCCAGACAGCGGCAGGATGGGACAGGCACTAGAATGGCATCGTCATTAGAATGGCACCGGCACGCTGCCGCAGGAATACCGCCCCCATGGCGGCACGTGCGGTGAGGACCGATCACAGGGATCGCGTCTTGATACGCGCCCGACGCGACCTTGATGTGAAGGTCCCCTGGTGTGCAGGACAAGCCCTGCATCCCGCCGCCATGTAACCACCCTGTACAGGCCCGCCCTGTACAGCCCCATGAACCAGGCGCAGAATGTGCCTTGCCAGCGCAGAGGCAGCCTGAACAGCCTCGCCTGGCCCCGATCAACAGGAGTTACCCCATGCCCACACGTCGCGCCTTTCTTGCCAGCGGCATCGCCAGCGGTCTCGTGTCGGCCCTGCCCGTCATGGGGCAGGCCGCCCACGCCCCGTCCATGTTCGACCCGACGCCGGTTACCTTTTCGCCCGATTATGAGACCGGTCAGATCGTGATCCTGCCCCGCTCCTATTTCCTATACCACGTCACCGCACCGGGTCAGGCCATGCGGTATGGCATCGCCGTGGCGCGCGTCGGCCTTGGCTTTACCGGCACGGCCGTCATCGGGCGCAAGGTCGAATGGCCCAGCTGGCGCCCGACACCCGAGATGATTGAACGCGATGCGCCCTATGCCAAGTTCAAGGGCAACAATGACCGCATGCCCGGTGGGCCGAACAATCCGCTGGGGGCGCGGGCGCTGTATCTGTACCAGGACGGCAAGGACACCTACATCCGCATCCACGGCACGACGCATCCCGAATCCATCGGCCACAACGCATCAAGCGGCTGTTTCCGCATGGTGAACAAGAATGTCATCGCGCTGTACGACAAGGTCCCGACGGGCACACGCGTCACCGTTCTCTGACGACGTCCTGACGGCGCGGCCATACTGAAATGGGGGCTGGCGGCAGCTTGGCGTCAGATCCCCCTGACCCAAGCGACGATCTCGGGGCTGCGCTGCGCGCCGGACTGCCGCTTGCGCTCGCGGCCGCCGGAAAAGCCGATCATCGTCGGAATACCGCGAATGCCATAGGCCTGGCTGGCCCTGGGGTGCTCCTCGGTGTTGATCTTGACCAGGCGGACACGGCCACGGACCTCTCCTGCCGCGCGGGAAAACTCGGGTGCCATCATCTTGCATGGGCCGCACCAGGGGGCCCAGAAATCGACCACCAGCGGAACGTCATCCGTCCTTGCCGCTTTTTGCAGCGTGGCAAAGTCGATCTCGGTCGCCTTTCCGCTCATCAGAGGCGCGCCGCAGGTGCCGCATTTGGGCGCATTGTCCAACCGGTCCTCGGGCACGCGATTGACCTGCGCACATTCCAGACATGTCAGTTTCTTGCCGTCCGCCATTGCCGCTCTCCTGTCGCGTTGCGCCTTGGCGGTGATATAGGCATCCCGCCCGCCGGTGCAAAGGCCACTGGTCAAGGACCGCCGCGCCGCTAAGTTGCCCCGAACAGGCCCGCGCGGCAAACCCAACTCCCGGATTCAGATGCCCTTGATCAGACTTATTGCCGCCCTGCTGCTGGCCCTTGCCCCCGCCGCCTGCACCACCTTGCCCGGACCGGACAGAGCCGGCACCTTTCCCCTGGTCGAGACGGCGAATTTCAAACCCGGTATCAAGCGTGTCATCGTCCTGATCCCCGGGGCCTTCGCCTCGGTCGGGATCTTTCAGCAGGTGCTGAACTGGCAGGTGCCCGACAGCGCCATCGTCGCCTACCGCTTTCCCGGCCTCGATGGGCTGCCGGTGGATCACCGGGTCGATATCAGGGGATCGGCAAAGATCATCGCGGACTACGTCAACACCGCCCACCCCGAGGAAGTCTACATGATCGGCTTTTCCACCGGCGGCCCCATCGCCCTGGAAACCGCCGACCAGCTGGAGGCGCCCGATGTCTCGATGGCGCTGATCTCTTCTGCCGGGCCGATGCCCTCGGCCATGCTGGCCTCGGCGCGCAGTTCGCTCGACGTGATCCGCGCCATGACCCGCGCCCATTCCACCGCCCCCCAGGACGCCTGGACGGAAAACTACCGGACCCTCCTGTATGGCCGCGATCACTACTCCGACCCGGTCGAGGCGCAGGAAAGCGCGGTCGAGGCCGAGGCCCAGCGGCCCAACATGAAAACGCCCAAGTTCCGCATGACCATGGCCCACACGGCCAGCCTGCTGTTGTGGACACCGGACCACGCGCTGGACTTGGCGGACGACCGGATCGGGTTTTTCCATGGCGCCGAGGACCCGGTGTTCCCGATCCGCGCACAACGCCGGTTTGCCCGCCACGTTCAGGCCGACAAATTCTTTACCTACCCCCAGCAGGGGCACCTGCTATACATGACCTCAGAACGCCTTTTTGACGACATCCGACATTTTTTCGAGCTGGACGTGCGCGCCGACTAAGCGCCCGCCCGACGGGAGCTTACCATTCAGATGACTGCTTTTGACGTGATCGTTATCGGTGCCGGGCCTGCCGGGGCCGCCGCCGCCTTTACCGCCGCCCGCGGGGGCCTGTCTGTTGCCCTGATCGACAAGGCGCGCTTTCCCCGTGAAAAGCTGTGCGGCGGCGGTCTCACCGGGCGCAGCTACAGCTATTTTGCGCAGATCTACGGCACACCGGTGCCCGCCGCGCTGATCGAAACCAAGACCGCTGTCACCTTTCATGCCTTCGGACAGGAACTGGCGCGGATCAACGACATGCCCGCGATGCACATGGCCATGCGCCGCAGCTTTGACGATGACATGTACCGGCGCGCCGTTGCTGGCGGAGCGGTCGATTTCACCGGCAGCCGCATTGCCGCGCTGGATGTCGATCAACCCTGCGTCACCCTGGGCGACGGCACGCGCCTGACTGCCCGCGTGCTGATCGGCGCCGATGGCGTGAACAGCCAGGTTGCGCGCGCGCTGTTCGGCGCCAGCCATGACAGAACCCGCGTCGGCTTCGGACTGGAGGTCGAGGCCCCCGCCGCCCCCGACAACCTGACCGCCCCGCTGCGCATTGATTTCGGCGCAGCCGAATGGGGCTATGGCTGGCATTTCCCGAAAAGTGGCAGCTCGACCATCGGTATCGGTGGCGTGCTGTCGCGCAACCCCGACCTGAAGACCGCAATGTCCGCCTATCTGGCGCAGCTGGGCCATGACCCGGCGATGCCCTGCAAGGGGCACTTTCTGCCGTTCGGTGATTTTCGCCGTCGTGCCGGGCGTCGGGCCGTGCTGCTGGCAGGCGACGCCGCAGGCCTGGTCGATCCGATCACCGGCGAGGGTATCGCCTATGCGATGAAAAGCGGCCAGCTAGCCGCGCAGGCCGCGATCGAGGCGCTTGCCGCCGGTCAGGCAGATCGTGCCCTGCATCTGTACCAGCAAAAGCTGCGGCCCATTCACAAGGCCCTGCGACAGGCCCGCCGGTTGCGCCAACTGATCTTTGCGCCGGTCTTTCAGGCCAGCTTCGTGCGGGCGTTTCGCGGCTCTGGCACCCTGCGCCACCTCTACCTGCGCCTGCTGGCGGGCGAAATCGAATATGATCAGGTTGCTCGTGCCACCCTTCGCCGCCTGCCCCGCGTGCTGGGACAGGTCGTGGCGCGGCGCCTGTCGCCGCTGTTGCGCCGCGAACGGCCCGAGCCCCGGAATGGAACACGGGACCGCCCGCACTGACGCCGCAGGCGGGCGCCCCTTCCTCGCCCCCACCTCGCCCTCCGACCGTCCCAGAAACTGACACCGTCCGGCCCGGCCCGGTCCGGACATATTCAGAAACTGAGGTGTCTGGCGGTTCAATGGTTAACACTTGCGCTGACGTGCATTCCCCCCCACAGTTTTGCTGCAAGGTTACAGTGCTGCGTCATGGTCATATTCAGTCCAAAGCGCTTGCACTCTCAGGGGCTGCGCCGTGCTGTCGCAATTTCGTGGACAGTATCTCTGCGTAAGGACGCCAAATGACCACCGGCATCGTGAAATGGTACAATACGGAAAAGGGGTACGGGTTCATTGCACCCGAAGGCGGGGCCAAGGATATCTTCGTTCATGCCGCCGCGCTTGAAAGATCGGGCCTGACGGCCCTCGTCGACAATCAGCGCGTCACCTTTGAAATCAAGGAAGGCCGCGACGGTCGCGAATCCGCGATGAACCTTCAGGTCGTATAGACCGGCCACCGCACACCTTCTCTCCCTGCGCCCCTCTCCGTGGGCGCATGTTCCTTCCTCTTTGCACACGCGGGCCTCTTTGCACACGCGAGACGCCACGCCCCGAAGCGGCCTGTTCAGTTGTGCCTGATCAGGCCTTGTGCTGTTTCTGTCGCGCGGTTCAGGGTGCCTCCACACGGTCCAACAGCTCCAGCACGGCAGGCCCAAGCGTCGCCACGATCTTGCTGACCCCGTCACGGTTCGGGTGAATGCCGTCAGCCTGCAACAGGTTGCGCATCTGCACCGGGTCGTCGGACCCGCCGGTCAGCGGCGCGTAAAAGCTGGGGACGAAGACAGTGTCGTATCGCGCTGCCAGATCGGGATAAAGCGCGTCGAACTCCGCCTTGAAACCGGCCCCGAAATTCGCCGTCGCCTGCATCCCCACCAGCATCATCGGCAGTCCCTTTGCCTGCCCGGCGTCCAGGATACCGTCAAGGTTCGCCCCCGTGACCGCAGGGTCGGTGCCCCGCAACAGGTCATTGCCGCCCAGGATCACCATCATCGCATCGATATCCGGTGTCAGCGACCAATCGATCCGGGCCAGCCCCCCGGTCGTGGTATCCCCCGACACGCCGCCATTCACGATGTCGACCGCACCCGCGCCATGCGCGGCCAGCCAGCTTTGCAACTGCGGCACCAGACCATCGCCCTGTTCCAGCCCGTAGCCCTGCGTCAGGCTGTCACCGAACGCCAGCAGCGTCACCGCCGGCTGTTCGGCCGCCCCGGCCGCCGCCCCCCGTACCGTCTCCCGTGCCGTATCCTCCGCCCGCGCCGAGACCGCGACCGAAACCGGGATCACAGCCCCCACAATGGCTAACATTGTCGTCAACACCTTGCCCGCGCGCGCGAACCGCCCATATGCACAACAGCGCAGCACTCCCTGAAAGGCCGACATGACCCAGCCCATACTCCAGCTCAGCGGGGCCCGGCTGGCCCTTGATGGCAATGCCGGCCGCGTCGAAATCCTCCACGGAATAGATCTCAGCGTGGAAAAGGGCGAAACACTCGGTCTCATCGGGCCGTCGGGGTCTGGCAAATCGTCACTCCTCATGCTCATGGGCGGGCTGGAACGCGCCACCGCCGGACGGATCGAAGCCCTGGGCCAGGACCTGACCACGATGTCCGAAGACGCTCTGGCCCGCTTCCGCTCGAAACATATGGGGGTGGTGTTCCAATCCTTCCACCTTCTGCCGACAATGACGGCGCTTGAAAATGTCGCGACCCCGCTGGAACTTGCCGGTGCCACGGATGCGTTCGACCGTGCCCGCGCCGAACTCGACGCGGTCGGCCTCGCGCATCGCGCCGACCACTACCCGGCGCAAATGTCAGGCGGCGAACAACAGCGGGTTGCCCTGGCGCGCGCCTCGGCCCCCCGGCCGCAGATCCTGCTGGCCGACGAACCCACCGGCAATCTGGACGGCACCAATGGCCAGGCCATCATCGAGCTGCTGTTCTCCCTGCGCGACCGCCATGGCGCGACGCTCATCATGGTCACCCACGCCCCCGAACTCGCTGCGCAATGTTCCCGCGTGATCCGCCTGCGCGATGGCCACCTCGACACCCAGTCCCAGACCCCGCCCCAAACCACGCCCCAGACCCAGACCCAGACCCAGACAGAGGCCGCACAGTGAACAACGGCCTTGCCCGCGATTTCCGCCTGGCGCTGCGTTTTGCCGCCCGCGAATTGCGCGGCGGGCTGTCGGGCTTTCGCATCCTGATTGCCTGCCTCGCCCTGGGTGTCGCCGCCATTGCCGGCGTCAACTCCGTCCGCTCCGCCATCGACGCCGGGCTGGCCCGCGAAGGCGCAGCCATGCTGGGCGGGGATGCCGAAATCTCGCTGACCTACCGATTTGCCACGGCAGCGGAACGCGCCTGGATAGACGCCCGCGCCAGCGCCAGTTCCGAGGTTGCCGAGTTCCGCTCGATGGCCGCGCTCGGGGATGATCGGACGCTGACGCAGGTCAAGGCGGTCGATGAGGCCTACCCGCTGAAAGGCGCGCTGACCCTTACCCCCGACATGCCCCTGTCCCAGGCGCTCGGCGGCGACGGCAGCCACCCCGGCGCCGTCATGGACGCGACCCTGATAGACCGCCTGGACCTGTCGCCGGGACAGACCTTCCAGCTCGGCGGCGTCGATTTTACCCTTATGGCGGCGATTTCACACGAACCTGATGCCAATGCCTCGGGCTTTTCGCTGGGGCCGCGCACGATCGTCCAGCGCAGCGCGCTCGACGGCACGCCTCTGCTGTCGCCCGGCACCCTGTTCGACAGCCGCTATCGCATGACCCTGCCCCCCGGCACGGACCTTGCCGCGCTCGAAGCCGGGGCGCAGGCCCAATTCGCCGACAGCGGCATACGCTGGCGCGACGCGCGCAACGGCGCCCCCGGCATCGCAACCTTCGTTGACCGGCTCGCCGCGTTCCTGACGCTGGTCGGCCTGTCCGGGCTGGCGGTGGGGGGCGTCGGCGTGTCCTCGGCTGTGCGCGCCTACCTGGCGGGCAAGACGGCCGTCATTGCCACCCTGCGCACGCTTGGGGCAACGCGCCGTATCATCTTCCTGACCTACTTCAGCCAGATCGGGGCGCTGGCGACGATCGGCGTGGGGATCGGACTGGTGATGGGCGCGCTCATCCCGCTGCTGCTGGCCCCGGTGATCCAGGCCCAACTGCCGATCCCGGCAGTGTTCACGGTGTTTCCCGCGGCGCTTGCACAGGCCGCGCTCTACGGGGTGCTGACCGCGCTGGTGTTCACCCTATGGCCGCTGGCACGCGCAGACCAGATCCGCGCGGCGGCGCTGTTTCGGGATGACTACTCCGCCACCCGCGTCTTGCCGCCGCTGCCGACCCTGCTGATCATCGCCGCTCTGCTGGTCGTTCTGGTCGGCTCTGCCGCCTGGCTTTCCGGGGCGGCGACACTCACGCTCTGGACCGCGGCGGGCATCCTCGCTGCGCTGATCCTGCTTGCCCTCTCGGCGCGCGCGATCCGCTGGTCGGCGGCGCGCCTGCGCCCCATCGTGCGCGGCCGCCCGGCGCTCCGATGGGCCATTGCCTCCATCTCGGGCCCGCGAAACGAGGCACTGCCAGTCGTGCTCTCCCTCGGTCTCGGCCTCACCGTGCTTGCCTCCGTCGGCCAGATCGATGGCAACATGCGCGCCGCGATCCAGCGTGACCTGCCCGACCGTGCCCCCTCCTATTTCGTGGTGGATATCCAGAACGACCAGATGCCCGCCTTTCTCGACCGGGTCGACGGCGATCCCGGCGTCAGCCGTACCGACCGCGCCCCGATGCTGCGCGGCGTGATCACGCAGATCAACGGCCAGCCGGCGAAAGAGGTCGCAGGCGATCACTGGGTGCTGCGCGGTGACCGGGGGATCTCCTATGCCGACAGCCTGCCCGCCGACACCACACTGACCAGCGGAACCTGGTGGGGCGCAGGCTATGGCGGCGATCCCCAGATCAGCTTTTCCGCCGACGCGGCCGAAGAAATGGGCCTGGAACTTGGCGACACGATGACGGTCAACATCCTCGGGCGGGATATCACCGCCACCATCACCTCGTTCCGCGACGTCGATTTCTCGACGGCCGGCATGGGCTTCGTCCTGGTGATGAACCAAAGCGCGCTGGAAGGTGCGCCGCATAGCTGGATTGCCTCGATCTATGCCGACCCACAGGCAGAGGGGCCGCTGATGCGCGACCTCGGACGGTCGTTCCCCAACATCACCTCGATCCGGGTCCGCGATGCGATCGACCGTGTGGCGGACCTGCTGCAGGGAATCGCGGCTGCAACGTCGTATGGCGCATTGGCAACGCTCCTGACCGGGTTCCTCGTCCTAATCGGCGCGGCCCTCTCGGGGGAACGGGCCAGGGTCTACGAAGCGGCGGTGCTGAAAACGCTCGGCGCATCGCGGGCCCGCATCCTGACAAGCCTCGCGCTGCGCTCGGCTCTGCTCGGCATCGGCGCCGGCCTCGTTGCCCTCCTGGCCGGAATAGCAGGCGGCTGGGCCGTCTGCCATTACGTGTTCGAGACCAGTTACGAAGTGATCTGGCCTTCCGCCATCGCCATCGTGCTGGGAGGTCTCATTGCCAACCTTCTGGCAGGGCTTGCCTTCGCGCTGCGCCCACTGGCCGCGCGCCCTGCCCGGGTGCTGCGTACCATGGATTGACGGCGGTTTGGGGGCTCTGCCCCCGACGCGCGTCCCGCGCGCCTCCCCCGGGATATTTCCAACAGGGAAACATGCAGAGTGCTCCCCCTGTCATCTGGCCGGAAATACCCCCGCCGGAGGCATCGGACCTTTTGTATCAGGACCAACGCGTCGTTTCGTCAGACACAGACTGTAACGGCGCGATTCACCGCCCGGATACCGACGCGCTACCGACGCCGAAAATGACCGGCAGAAGTGAAGCGGTGCCATCCCGAAGCGACACCCGGCGCCGAGGAACCGGGTCTGTGACTCCGACTTACTCTGCCGCTTCGGCGTAGTCAGACATGGGCGGGCATGTGCAGGTCAGGTTGCGGTCCCCCCAGGCGTTATCGACGCGGTTGACCGGCGGCCAGTACTTGTCGACCCGGAACGCCCCGGGTGGGAAACAGCCCTGTTCGCGATCATAGGCACGATCCCAGTCGCCCACCAGATCCTCGACCGTATGCGGCGCGAACTTCAGCGGGCTGGCATCGGGGGTGACACGACCGGCTTCGATCTCCGCGATCTCGGCGCGGATGGCCAGCATGGCATCGCAGAAGCGGTCCAGCTCGGCTCGGGTTTCGCTCTCGGTCGGTTCTACCATCAATGTACCGGGGATCGGAAAGGACATCGTCGGCGCATGAAAGCCGCAGTCCACCAGGCGCTTTGCGATGTCGTCGACCGTGACGCCGGCACTTCTTTCGAAGGGGCGGGTGTCGAGGATGCACTCGTGTGCAACGCGCCCCGACGGCCCTTTGTAGAGGACATCATAGGCCCCCTTCAGACGTGCCGCGATGTAATTGGCGTTCAGGATCGCGACCTTGGTGGCTTGCGTCAGCCCGGCCCCCCCCATCAGGAGGCAGTAGGCCCAACTGATCGGCAGGATCGAGGGCGAGCCGTAGGGCGCGGCCGATACAGCGCCGTCGCTGTCGTTGGCGACATGGCCCGGAAGATGTTCGACCAGGTGCGCCTGCACCCCGATTGGCCCCATGCCGGGGCCACCGCCGCCGTGGGGAATGCAGAAGGTCTTGTGCAGGTTGAGGTGACTGACGTCACCGCCAAGGTCGCCCGGTCGTGCCAGACCAACCATCGCATTCATGTTGGCCCCGTCGATATAGACCTGGCCACCGTGATCATGCGTGATCTGGCAGACCTGCCTGACCGTCTCTTCGAAGACCCCATGCGTCGAGGGGTAGGTGATCATGCAGGCCGCCAGCTGATCGGCGTATTTTTCCGCCTTTTCGGCAAAGTCATCCAGATCGATATCGCCATTGTCGCGCGCCTTTATCGCGACGACCTTCCAGCCGACCATCTGTGCGGAGGCCGGGTTGGTCCCATGTGCCGAGGTCGGGATCAGGCAGATGTTGCGCGCCCCCTCTCCCTTTGCGCTGAGGTAGCGACGAATTGTCAGCAACCCCGCATATTCGCCCTGGGCACCGGAATTCGGTTGCAGCGAAAAGCCCGCGTATCCGGTGATATCGCACAGCTTGGCCGACAGGTCCTTGATCAGCGCGCCGTACCCTGCCGCCTGATCCGATGGTGCAAAAGGATGCAGCGCGCTGAATTCAGGCCAGGAGATCGGCTCCATCTCGACGGCGGCGTTCAATTTCATCGTGCAGGAGCCGAGCGGGATCATCGCCCGATCCAGTGCCAGGTCACGATCCGCGAGGCGACGCATATAGCGCATCATCTCGGTCTCGGCGCGGTTCATGTGAAAGATCTCGTGCTGCATGTACAGCGTTTCGCGCGCGAAATCATCCGGGATCCGGTACTGATAGGGCGTTTCGCTGGCCTGACCGGGCAATGACAGGCCAAAGGTGCGCCAGACCGCCTCGATGGTGGCGGGGCGGGTGCATTCATCCAGGCTGATGCCGATCTTGGTGGTGCCGACGCGCCGCAGGTTCAAACCCTCGTCCAGCGCCGACTTCATCACCGCCGATTGCAACGCCCCCACCTCGACATGGATGGTATCGAAGTACGCCTCGGGGCCGACCTCGAACCCTGCCTCCTGAAGGCCGCGGGCCAGGCGCACCGTCTTGCGGTGGATGCGCTGTGCGATGCCCTTCAGGCCATCGGGTCCGTGAAACACCGCGTACATGCTGGCCATTACCGCCAGCAGGGCCTGGGCCGTGCAGACGTTGCTGGTGGCCTTTTCGCGCCGGATATGCTGTTCGCGGGTTTGCAGCGCCAGGCGATAGGCGCGGTTGCCGCGCGCATCGATCGATACGCCGACGATGCGCCCCGGCATCGCCCGCTTGTAGGCATCGCGCGTCGCCATGTAGGCGGCATGCGGACCGCCATAGCCCAGCGGGACGCCGAACCTCTGCGTCGATCCCACGGCGATATCTGCCCCCATCGCACCGGGTTCCTTCAGGATGCAGAGCGCCATGATATCGGCAATCATGATGCCGATCGCGCGGGCATCGTGCAGCGCCGCCATCTGTGGCGTGAAATCCGTCAGGTCGCCGTGGGTGCCGGGATACTGGAACACGGCGCCAAAGACATCCTCGGCCACCAGATCCGCCGGGGCCCCCACAATCACCTCGATCCCCAGCGGTTCGGCCCGCGTGCGGATCACGTCTATATTCTGGGGATGGCAATTTTCATCGACGAAGAACGCCTTCGCCTTCGACTTGGCGACACGCTGCGCCATGGTCATCGCCTCGGCCGCCGCCGTCGCCTCGTCCAACAGCGATGCATTTGCGATATCCAGCCCGGTCAGATCGCAGACCATCGTCTGATAATTCAGCAGGGCCTCAAGCCGCCCTTGCGAAATCTCGGGCTGGTAGGGCGTGTAAGCCGTGTACCATGCGGGATTTTCCAGGATATTGCGCTTGATCGCGGGCGGAGTGATCGTATCGTGATAGCCCTGCCCGATCAGGCTGGTCAGCACCGTGTTGCGATTTGCCACACCGCGCATGAACTTCAGCAGGTCCGCCTCAGACAGCGCCGGACCGAAATCCAGTGCGCCATCCTGGCGGATACCCTGCGGCACCGTATCGCTGATAAGCCCGTCCAGGCTGTGTGCGCCGACGACCTTCAGCATCTCCTCCATCTCGGCGGGCGATGGGCCGATGTGGCGGCGATTTGCGAAATCGTAGGGGCGGTATTCCGTCGGGGTGAAGGGCATGAAAGCTCCTGTACTGAACAGAGTAGGGCAAGACGCCGGGGCGTCATCGCTTGTGGGTCAAGACGTTTACCAGTCGCCCCTCGGGGTCGCGCAACATCATGCGCACCACGCCCCAGGGTTCCTCGACCGGACCGTATTCGAGGGGCAGTTCGCCGGCCCGCGCCCGCTCCAGCACCGGATCGAGGGCATCGACCTCGATGGACAGATCGGGCACCGGCGTCCCCGAACCGCCCTGCGACGCGAAAGACAGCTGCGGCGACTGGCGGGCATTGGCCTGCAATGTCACGATGAACCCCAGGTCCATCGCCACATCCATGCCGAAAAGGCCGGCATAAAAGGCCGACAGGGCCGTTGGATCGGCGGTGCCCAGGTTCGCAGTGATCCGCAGCACCGCCATCCGATCAGCTGATCATCTTGTTATAGACGGCCTCGTCCATGTATTCGTCCATCTGCTCGGGTTCGGATGGCTTGATCTTGAAGAACCACGCATCGCCCATCGGGTCGTCGTTGATCTTGCCCGGGTTCTCGACCAGCATGTCGTTGACCTCGACGATTTCGCCATCCAACGGCGCCAGGATGTCCGAGGCGGCCTTGACGCTCTCGATCACCACGCATTCCTCGTCCTTGGTCACTTCCGTACCCACCTCCGGCAGTTCGACAAAGACGATGTCGCCCAGTTGCTCGGCGGCGTGTTCGGTGATCCCGACGACGATCAGATCGTCTTCCGGGCGGAGCCATTCGTGTTCTTCGGTATATTTCATGGATGCGATTCCCTGTCTGTCAGCGTTTGAAATTGGCGGGGAGGAAGGGCAGGCTGTCAACCGTGACCGGCGCGCGCTTGCCACGCAGCTCGGCCTCGATCTGGGTTCCCGGGGCGGCCAGCGCACGCGGCACATACCCCATCGAAATCGGCACCTGTAGCGACGGGGCAAAGGCCCCGGACGTGATCCGCCCGACCGGGCCTGCGCCCTGAAACAGCTCGACGCCTTCGCGCATCGGCGCGCGGCCACCCGGGCGCAACCCGACGCGCAGCCGCGCGGCACCGCCCTCCAGCTCGGCCAGGATGCGCTCGGCACCGGGAAAGCCGCCTGCGCGCGCGCCACCGCTGCGGCGCGCCTTCTGGATCGACCAGTGCAGCGCGGCTTCGACCGGCGTCGTGGTGGTGTCTATATCATGGCCATAAAGGCACAGCCCCGCCTCCAGCCGCAGGCTGTCGCGCGCGCCAAGGCCGATGGGCAGCACCGCATCGTCGGCCAGCAGACGGCGCGCCAGCGCCTCGGCCGCGTCGTTGGGCACGGAAATTTCGTATCCATCCTCGCCCGTGTAGCCCGAGCGTGAGATCCAGCACTCCGCTCCCTCCAGCGTGACGGTCGCCACATCCATGAAACGCATGTCTGCGACGTCCGGCGCCAGACGTGCCAGCACGGCCTCCGCCCCCGGCCCCTGCACCGCCAAGAGGCAACGGTCGGTCACCTCGACCACCTCGATCCCCGGCAGACCGGCGCGCAGATGGGCGATATCGGCGGCCTTGCACGCCGCATTGACCACCACGAACAGGTGATCCCCGCGGTTGGCGAACATCAGATCGTCCAGAATGCCGCCCGCGGGGTTCGTCAGCAGGCCGTACCGCTGCCGCCCCTCGGCCAGTCCCACCACCGCCGCCGGGATCAGGCTCTCCAGCCCCAGGGCCAGCGTTTCGGCATCGGCCCCGCGCAGGATCACCTGCCCCATGTGGCTGACGTCGAACAGACCTGCGGCGGCGCGGGTATGCAGATGTTCCTTCATCACCCCGGCGCCGTATTGCACAGGCATCTCGTAGCCGGCAAAGGGTACCATCCTGCCACCAAGTTCGCGGTGCAGATCATGCAATGGCAGGCCACGCAATTCGTCGGGTAGATCGCTCATCCGTCTCTCCAGGTCTGGCCTGGGCGGAACTCCCCCGGGCATCATGGGCGCGGCGAAAAGCCACGCGGTGATGCCCCCTCTGTTCCTTTGCCTGAGATCGCTATCCCTTCGGCGGACCCGTCAAAGGGCCTCTCTCCAGAGTCTGTGTATCGGACGGTCCTGAAGCCTGAGAGTTTCCGGGGCGGTTGCTCCTTCGGCACTGACTTTCGCCAGTTCTCCCGATCCAATGCCCAACCGATAGCCGCTGCCTGCCGGGCGTGCAAGCCCGATCAGACGTCAGAAGCGACACTGGAGCGAGAACAAGCGACAGGGGTCATAAGTTCAGCAAGTGGCGCATTATCGCAGGTCAGATCGCTCAGCGTCACCCCGTCCAGCGCCGTGTAAAAGGCCTCGACCGCGACGGCAATCGCGCCACGCAGCCGACAGGCCGAGATCAAGGGACAGGTGTTCGCCTCATCCGCGAAACATTCGGTGATCGGCACTTCGGCTTCGGTTGCGCGAAAGACATCGCCCACGCGGATGCCACCGGCCGGCACCGCCAGCGTCATGCCGCCCCTGCGCCCCCGATGGGTTTTCAGAAATCCACTGCGCGCCAGCCGGTTGATCACCTGCGCCAGATGGTTTTCCGAAATGTTGCAGGCCTCTGCGATCTCGGACTTGATCACCATCCGGTCGCCGTTCACCGCGCAGTACATCAGCACGCGCATGGCAATATTGGTTCGCTTGGTCAGGCGCATGGTCCCTCCTCAGCCTGCGGTGGACATGTGGCACGGCCCTGCGGCCCCTGCCCCTGTCGCACCCCATCGCTGCCGGGCCATCACGACCCATTTTCACTCGCCCGCACAATTCGCACGCAGCGCAGGACCATGGTATGGGGGCATTCACTCAAGATGTATTTGATCCACATCAATCGAATCCGTCGCAAACCACGCCGAACCCCGAGGCCCGCATGATCCCGTTCCAGACCGCACATCCCTATTTCTTCGGCTATGGCAGCCTCGTGAACCGCGACACGCATATCTATGCCCCGGCACATCCGGCCACAGCACAGGGATGGCGGCGGCTCTGGCGACACACCGCCCTGCGGAATTTCGCGATCCTGACGGCCGTGCCCAGCCCCGGCACCGTCATCGACGGCCTGATCGCCCCGGTGCCGAATGCCGATTGGGCGGCACTGGACGCCCGCGAATTCGCCTATGACCGCCACATCGCCACGCCGGACATCGCGCACGGTCAGGCCCTGCCACGGGGCCAGCCGATCGACATTGCAATCTATACGATTCCCGCGTCCAAACACCCCGCCGCCAAGGCCCCCACACCGATCCTGCTCAGCTATCTCGACGTGGTCCTGCAAGGGTATCTGCGCGAATTCGGGCCCGCCGGCGCGCAGCGATTCTTCGACACGACAGACGGCTGGGAAACCCCGATCCTGAACGATCGTGCCGCCCCCCTCTATCCCCGCGCAAAAACCCTCAGCCCCGACGAGACCGCCTTCATTGACGACCACCTCGCCCGACTGCAATCCGAGATAATTCCCGCCTGACCGACACCCGCCCCCCGGTCCCGTCCACGCTCCGTCCACGCCCCGTCCCATGAAAAAAGCGGGCGCACCTCGCACCCGCTCTTTATCATCTGGCCCTAAATACCCCCGCCGGAGGCGGCCTCTTTCTCTGCCGGAGGCGGCCGCGTTCTCTGCCGGAGGTGACCTCTTTCTCTGGCAGAGGGCCGTCTTTCTCTGGCGCGCGGCCGTTGCTCCCTGCCGCTCCCTGCCGAAGATGGCACGCGCCGCGTGATCCGCGCCTATTTCGCCCGGATGACCTGCAACAGGGGCAGAACCTGGGACATGTCGGGTCCGTGCTGCATCCCCGTCAGCGCCTTGCGCAGCGGCATGAACAGGCCCCGGCCCTTGCGCCCGGTCGCCGCCTTCACCTCGGCGGTCCATTTGCCCCAGCTCTCCGCGTCATGGGGGCCCTCGGGCAACAGCGCCATTGCCTCCGCGACAAAGTCACGATCCTCGTCGTCGATCACCGGCTCGGCTCCGTCGCGGAACAACGCCCACCAGGCGTCCATGTCCGACAACACGGTAATGTTGTCACGCACCACCATCCAGAATGCCTCGGCCTTGTCCTCGGGCACCCCGGCCGCCAGCACGCGGTCCTTCACGGCCTCCAGCGGGCGCGATTGCAGGATATGGGCCGTCAGCGGAAACAGGTCCTGCTCGTCGAACTTGGTCGGGGCCGAGCCGAACTGCGACAGCTCGAACCCCGCCGCGATCTCCTCGACGCTC
Source organism: Pseudooceanicola sediminis (assembly GCF_003575965.1). Lineage (GTDB taxonomy): Bacteria > Pseudomonadota > Alphaproteobacteria > Rhodobacterales > Rhodobacteraceae > Pseudooceanicola > Pseudooceanicola sediminis. Next base: position 95,768 of record NZ_QWJJ01000009.1, read on the forward strand.
TCGCGCAACTCGACAGGCTGGCTCGACCCCAGCCGCGCCATGAGGCTCAGCAATGCCATCGGCTCGACGCCTTGCTCGCGCAGGTCGCGGATCGCCAGCACGCCCAATCGCTTGGACAGCGCCTCGCCCTGCGGGCCGGTCAGCAGGGAATGGTGCGCAAACGTCGGCACCGTCCCGCCGAGCGCCTGGATCATCTGGATCTGCGTCGCGGTGTTCGTCACGTGGTCCGACCCGCGCACCACGTGCGTGACACCCATGTCGGTGTCATCCACGACCGAGGCCAGCGTATACAGCACCTGCCCATCGGCCCGGATCAGCACCGGGTCCGACACACTCGCCGCATCGATCGACAGATCGCCCAGGATGCCATCCGCCCACTCGATGCGCTGCTGATCCAGAAGGAACCGCCAAACACCATCGCCACGCTCGGAGCGCAGCTTGTCCTTTTCAGCCTCCGACAACGCCAGCGCGGCACGGTCATAGACCGGCGGCTTGTGCATGTTCAGCTGCTTCTTGCGCTTCAGGTCCAGCTCGACCGGGGTCTCGAACGCCTCGTAGAACCGTCCCATCTCGCGATACTTGTCCGCCGCCTCGGCATAGCGATCCAGCCGTTCGGACTGCCGCTCGACCCGGTCCCAGTGCAGGCCCAGCCAATCCAGATCGTACTTGATCGCGTCGACGTATTCCTGCTTGGACCGCTCGGGATCGGTATCGTCGATCCGAAGGATGAATGTGCCACCCGCCTTGCGGGCGATCAGAAAATTGAACAGCGCGGTGCGCAGGTTGCCGACGTGGATATAGCCGGTGGGGGATGGGGCGAAACGGGTAACGGTCATGGCGGAACTCCTGTTGCGCGCGGCATGTCACATGGCGCGGGCTTTGTCCAGAAATCCGCCTGTCGAGGCCGCCAGCACCGTGTCATGCACGTATCCCAGCTTCTCGGCCACCGTGTCCGAAATCACCTCCGGCACGAAATCCAGCAGACCCATTTCGCGGTTCAGTTCGTTCAGCACCAGCCCCAGCGCACGGTAACGCCGCACCAGCGTGCGAATGTCCGACAACGGCTCCTCCATCAGCAACCCCAGGCTGGTGGCGGTGTCGATGACGCTGGCAATGTCCAGGTACAGCGCCCAGGTCTCGGCCCAGTCTTCCCACGGGTGCATCGTCGCATAGGCACTAACGTAATGCCCCAGCCAATCGGGCGGCGGGCCCTCCTTGTAGTGCCGTTCCAGCGCCGCGCCATATGTCGGGTTGCGCGGGTCCCCGAACAATGCGGCAAAGCTGGCCTCGGCCTCGGGTCGGTCCTTGATCAGCACGTCCCAGAAGTAATGCCCGACCTCGTGGCGGAAATGCCCGATCAGCGTGCGATGCGCCTCGCCCATGTCGACGCGGATCTGCTCGCGTTCGGCGGGGTCGGCCTCGCGAATGTTGATGGTGATCTTGCCGCTGGCATGGCCGGTAAAGACGCGCTCCGCCTCACCCGCCTTGCGCCACAGCCCTTCGTCCAGCGGATCGCCCATGAAGGCAAAGGTCAGCGGCGGCTCCATCCCGTCGCCCGTCGTGCCATAGGGCAACCCCAGCCGGTCCAGCCCATAGAACAGCCGCCGCTTGGCCGCCTCCAGCCGCGCCCAGCGTTCCCAGTTTCCCTCGACCGACAGGTCCGGCACGGTGTCGTTGTAGCGGCAGCAATCGCAGAACCGCCCCTGCCCCAAAGGCACGGTGCGGTTGCACACCTTGGCCTTGGCGTAATTCTCGCACAGCGCCACTTCGGTGCCGCAAGGCTCTCCCACGGGTGTCCCCAGGCAGCGCCAGTGATCCCCCGCCGGTTCCAGGGCGGTGACGGCTTCGCAGTTCTGGCACCAGCCGGTCCTGCGCCCGCAGGACGTGCATTGCGTATTGTCGAAGAACAGCGTGTTTCCGCAGGTACAGGTAAAAAGCCGCATGACGTGCCTCCACAGGGACAGGAGTGCAGGAGGTAGCCAGTTGCGGCCTTTCGTCAATGCGTCATGGCGAAGAACCTCAAGACTTCTGGCCGATCTCGCCCCGCCACTCAGCTTTCGGGGGTGACGACCCCGGCTTCCGTCACGATCAGGTCCAGCGGCTGATCCGTCGCCTCGATCGGCACCGCATCCACCTCCTGCGCGGCATAGGCAAAGCCCACGGCCAGAACCGACCCAGCGGCGCGCAGCTCTTCCAGCGTCCGGTCATAAAAACCGCCGCCATAGCCCAGGCGATAGCCACGCCGGTCAAAGGCGACCAGCGGCACGATCAGGATCTGCGGCGTGATCCATTCCTCGGCCACCGGGATTTCGGCCCCGAAAGGGCCGGCGCGCATGGCGCAGCCCGGCTCCCATCGCGCGAATTTCAGTGGCATCCCCGCGCCCGTGATCACCGGCACGGCAACCGGTCCATGGGCTGCGGCTTCCTCCATCGCGGCCAGCGGGGGGATCTCGCTGCGGATCGGCATGTAGCCTGCCAGCGGCACGCCGCGATACCCCGCCAGCAGCGACGACAAGACACCCGCGCGCCCGGGACCGTGCCCGTCATGTGCCGCCTTGCGCTGCGCAAAGGCCGCCTTGCGCGCCGCGGCCTTGCGCTCGGCCATCTGCATCACAGCAACACCAGCGCGGCCAGCCCCAGAAAGGCGAAAAAGCCGACGACATCGGTGACCGTGGTGACGAAAGTGCCGCTGGCCAGCGCCGGGTCGACCTTCAGCTTTTCCAGCACGACCGGGATCATGGTGCCCGCCAGCCCCGCGATCACCATGTTGATGATCATCGCGGCCGCAATCACCAGACCCAGCCGCCCATCCCCGAACCAGACCAGACCGATCACGCCCATGACCACCGCAAAGGCCGTACCATTGGCCAGACCGACCAGCGCCTCACGCCGGATCACCCGCCAGACGTTGCTGCCGGTAAGGTCTTTCGTGGCAATGGCGCGCACCGCCACCGTCAGGCTCTGCGTGCCGGCATTGCCCCCCATCGAGGCGACGATGGGCATCAGAACCGCCAGCGCGACGAATTGCGAAATCGTCCCCTCGAACAGCGAAATCACCAGCGAGGCGATGATCGCAGTGCCAAGGTTCACGGCCAGCCAGGGCATCCGCTGCTTCAAGGTCTCGGTCACGCGGTCGTTCAGGCTGCCTTCGCCGACACCGGCCAGTCGCAGGATGTCTTCCTCGTGTTCCTCGTCCAGCACGATCATCGCGTCATCAATGGTGATGACGCCGACCAGCCTGTCGTTTTCATCCACAACCGGCGCGCTGATCAGGTGGTACTGGTTGAACGCATAGGCCACGTCGCCTTCGTCCTGCGACGCCGGGATGGTGCGAAAGCCAGGCTCGGTGATATCGGCCAGCAGGGTTTCGCGCGGGCTCGCCATCAGCTTGCCGAGGGTGGCATGGGCAATCGGCTTCATCCGTGGATCGACCAGGATCACGTGATAGAACTGCTCCGGCAGGTCCTCGCGCTGACGCATGAAGTCGATCGCCTGCCCGACGGTCCACATGTCCGGCACCGCGACCACTTCGCGTTGCATCAGGCGGCCTGCGGATTCCTCGGGATAGGTCAGGGCCTGCTGAACGGCGACCCGGTCGCTGTCTTCCAGCGCGTCGAGAATCGCCTCCTGCTGCGGCTCCTCGAGGTATTCGACGAAATCGACAACGTCATCGCTGTCCATCTCGCGCACAGCGTCGGACAGAACGTCCGGGCTGAGCAGCATGATGACTTCTTCGCGGATCGATTCGTCGAGTTCCGACAGGATCTCGCCGTCGAATTCCTTGTCGTACAGGCGCACCAGGCGCCGCCGGTCAAAGGCGTTGATCTGTTCAAGAAGGTCGGCGATGTCTGCCGCGTGCAGCGGCTCCATCAGCTCGACCAACTGCTCGCGATCATCGGTATCAACCGCAAACAGGATCGCGGCGACGGTCTTGCGCGTCAGCGCATAGGCCCCCTCCTCCTCATCGAGCGGTTCAAGCACGTCCTGATCCGACCCCTCCTGCCCGTGTCCGATGTCAGCGTCGTTGCGCTCCATCTCCTCCGGGCGGATGTCATCTTCCTTGTCGTGCCTGGTTTCGCTCATGGGCCGCCCTTTCGTGGTCATCCGGACCTTAGTTTAGGCCGGGGTCGGGAAACAATGCTGCACACGCAATTTACCCCGTCTCGAAGGGCAGATAACGTGACCGGCGAACATTGCAAAACAATCCCGCGAAAGGATCGGCATTATGGGCACCGACGTGCTGTTGACAGGGCGGCTTCTGGATTTCACCGCTGATCCCTTTACCGCCCCCTGGCAGGATTGCTGCGTGATCGAAGAAGATGGCGCGCTGCTGGTCAAAGGCGGCAAGATCGCCGCCCGCGGCCCCGCCGACACCCTGCGCGCCGCCCACCCCGATGTGCGCGAAATCTCCTATGGCGATGCGCTGATCCTGCCCGGTTTCGTCGACGCCCATGTGCATTTCCCGCAAACCGCGATGATCGCCAGCTGGGGCAAACGGCTGATCGACTGGCTCAATACCTATACCTTCCCCGAGGAAATGCGCTTTGCCGATCCCGCCTATGCGGCGGAAATCGCGGCGCGCTACCTCGATCTGACGACGGCCCACGGCACCACCTCCATGGTCAGTTTCTGCACCATCCATCCCGCCAGCGTCGATGCCTTCTTTACCGAGGCACAGGCGCGCGGCCAGCGCGTGATTGCGGGCAAGACCTGCATGGATCGCAATGCCCCCGACGGGCTGCGCGACACCGCCCAATCCGCCTATGACGACAGCAAGGCGCTGCTGGAAAAGTGGCACGGTGTCGACCGGATTTCCTATGCCATCACGCCGCGTTTCTCGCCCACCTCCACGCCGGATCAGCTCTCGGCCATGGGCGCGCTCTGGGCCGAACACCCCGACTGCCTGATGCAGACCCACCTGTCCGAACAGGTGGACGAGGTCGAATGGGTCAAGGGCCTGTTCCCCGACGCACGCGACTATCTCGATACCTACGAGGCGCATGGCTTGCTCGGGGCAAACGGCCTCTACGGTCACTCGATCCACCTTGAACCCCGCGAAAAGGACCGCCTGCGCGAGGTTGGCGCGGCGCTGGTGCATTGCCCGACCTCCAACACATTCATCGGCTCGGGCCTGTTCGACATGGCCGGGCTCAAGGCCGATGGCCACCGTATCGGCCTGGCCACCGACACCGGCGGCGGCTCGGATTTCTCGATGCTGCGCACGATGGGCGCGGCTTATGAGGTCGCGCAACTGCGTGGCACCGCCCTGCACCCGGCGCAACTGCTCTGGCTGGCCACCGCAGGCTCGGCCAGCGCCATCGGCATGGTGGATCGCATCGGCACGCTGGCGCCGGGAACCGAGGCGGACGTCGTCGTGCTCGACCTTGCCTCGACCCCCGCCATCGCCCAGCGGTCCAGCCGCGCCAACGACCTGTGGGAAGCCGTCTTTCCCACCATCATGATGGGCGATGACCGGGCCGTGCGCGCCGTCTGGATCGGCGGTCGACCCGCGCTCGGCTAGCGCCTCAGCAGGGCTGCGCGAAAACCGCAGACCAATAGGGCCGCGCCTTCGGACCTGCTGTCGCGGCCCCTACCAGCGTCGTCTCCGACAGCAGGTTGCGACGGTGTCCGGGGCTGCGCAGCCACCCCTCCACCACCGCCGCGGCAGTCGGATAACCATAGCCCACGTTTTCCGCCACGATGCACCAATCCAGCCCCGCCGCCGTCAGCCGTTCGCCCGGCGTGCTGCCATCGCTGCCTGTGTGATCCATGAACCCCGCTGTCGCCATGTCGCCCGCCTGCACCTGCGCGGCGCGGTTGGCGGCCGGGGAAACCGCCAGCTCCGCCAGCCCCTCCGCCTGCCGTGCGGCGTTCACGGCGGCGATCAGCGCCGGGGCGGGCCGTCCCTGCCCCTCGGCGCCGGGGGCGGGTCTGAAGGTACCCGCCGGGGGCGTTACCTCCTGCATATGGGGCGCGCCGCAGGCCCCCAGGGCCAGCAGCGACGCAAACGTCATCATTCGGATAATTGTCACTCCATCAGCCGGCGGGCGAGGCTGTTTTGCTGTGCGATCAGCGCCGGCAGGTCCAGGTGGGTCATCTGCCCGTCGCGCACGATCTGGCGTCCTTCGACCAGCAGATGCTTCACTTTCATCGGGCCCGCCAGCAACAGCGCCGCCGGGTCCCAGCTTCCGGCACTTTCGATGCCGGAGACATTCCATATCGCGATATCGGCGCGCTTGCCCGTGGCCAGACGCCCGCAGTCGGGCCGCCCCAGCACATCGGCGCCACCCCGTGTCGCGATCTCCAACGCCTCGCGCGCGCTCATCGCGTCCGCGCCACGCGACACCCGTTGCAACAGCATCGACTGGCGCGCCTCTGCCACCAGGTTGCCCGCGTCATTGCTGGCCGATCCGTCAACGCCCAGCCCCACCTTCATGCCCGCATCGCGCATCTCGCGCACCGGTGCGATGCCGGACCCCAGACGACAGTTCGAACAGGGGCAATGCGCCACGCCCGTGCCGGTGCGCGCGAACAGGCTGATCTCGGTCGCGTCCAGCTTGACGCAATGGGCGTGCCAGACATCGTCGCCGGTCCAGCCCAGATCCTCGGCATATTGACCGGGCCGGCAGCCGAACTGCGCCTTGCTATAGGCGATATCCTCATCATTCTCGGCCAGGTGCGTGTGCAACATGACCCGCTTGTCACGCGCCAGCAGCGCCGCGTCGCGCATCAGCTCCCGACTGACGGAAAACGGCGAACAGGGCGCAACCCCGACCCGGCACATCGACCCGTCCCTGCTGTCATGAAAGGCGTCGATCACCCGGATGCAATCCTCAAGGATCGCCGCCTCGTCCTCGACCAGGCTATCGGGCGGCAAGCCGCCCTTGCTCTCGCCGATGCTCATCGCGCCCCGTGTCGGGTGGAACCGCAGGCCCACGCGCTGTGCCGCCTCGATGGTATCCTCCAGCCGCGCGCCATTGGGGTACAGGTACAGATGATCCGAACTCAGCGAACAACCCGACAGCGCCAGCTCGGCCAGCCCGATCACGGCCGAGACGTGAATCTCCTCCGGGCCGAACTTGGCCCAGATCGGGTACAGCGTCTTCAGCCAGCCGAACAGCAGCGCATCCTGCCCACCGGGCACGGCCCGCGTCAGCGTCTGGTAGAGATGGTGATGGGTATTCACCAGGCCTGGCGTCACGATACACCCGGTGGCATCGATCACCTCGGCGCCCGGCACGCTCAGCCGTGGCCCGATGGTGCGGATGGTACCACCAGAGATGAGGATGTCGGCACCGAAAAGCTCGGTTCTGAAATCATCCATCGTCAGGATATGATCCGCCCCGCGGATCAGTATCGGTTTATCCATGTGTCAACATTTTGACATTCCCGCGAGAATGTCCAGTGCCTCTGCGTGCAGTGCAGCATTTGCCGCCGCAATCACCTGCCCGCCCATATGCGCCGGGCCGCCCTGCCAGTTGGTCACGATGCCCCCGGCGGCCTGGATCACGCCGATCGGCCCCTGCACGTCATAGGTGTGCAGCCCGCATTCGATCACCAGGTCGACCTGCCCCGCCGCAACCAGCGCGTAGGCGTAACAATCCATGCCATAGCGCACCAGCTTGACCCGCCCCGCGACCGCCTGAAACGCCGCGCGCTCGGCATCGCTGCCGACCTCGGGAAAGGTGGTGAACAGGATCGCCTCGGGCAGGCGCTGCGTCTGGCGCGTCGTCAGGGGCCGGGTTCCCATCGGGCCACGCATCTGCGCCTGCCCGAAACCGCCCCAGAACCGTTCGCCGGTATAAGGCTGGTCGATCATGCCCATATGCACGCCGGTATCGTCCGACAGACCGATCAGTACGCCCCAGGTCGGGGTGCCGCTGACAAATCCGCGGGTGCCGTCGATCGGGTCCAACACCCAGGTCAACCCGCTGTCGCCGTCCTTCGTGCCGAATTCCTCGCCCAGAATCGCATCCTTCGGGCGCCGCCGGGCCAGAACCCCACGCATCGCCTGTTCGGCGGCGCGGTCGGCCTCGGTCACCGGGTCATAGCCCCCGGCCAGCTTGTTGTCTTCCGTCAGTCCGGCAGAGCGGAAGAACGGCAAGATGGCCGCGCCTGCGGCGTCGGCCATCTCATGCGCTGTATCGAGTAAGTCCTTGCCCTGCGCGTCGTCCATGGCTCGCCCCTGTCATGTCTGTGTCAGGAACTGGCTATCGCGTGGGGCAGGTCAACTCAAGCGACGTCGCTCAGAACTCTTGCAAGCTCGAACAGACGGCGACGCTGGTTTTCCGGGATGGCATAGTAGGACCGGACCAGGTCCAGTGCTTCCTTGTCGCCCATCACGTCGGCGGGCACGTTCGCGTGATCGCCATTCGCATTGTCCGCTTCCAGACCTTCGAAGAAAAAGCTGACTGCGACGTCCAGCGCGTCGGCGATATCCCACAGCCGAGAGGCACTGACGCGGTTTGCACCCGTCTCGTACTTCTGGATTTGTTGAAATTTGATACCAACACGTTCCGCCAGCTGTTGTTGGGTCATTCCAACCAACCAGCGGCGGTGCCGAATACGTTTACCAACGTGGACGTCAACCGGATGAGTCATTCGCGGCTCCTGATGAATACCCTTGTCGTATCCACGTTCGGGGGAGCCGTCGCGCGGGTATGTAGGGCTAGGGTTGCATTTAGACACGCCGCACATCCCTACAGCGTCCCCGAGATCGTAACAGTTTTCAACTTTTACGCAAGTTAGCCCGGCTCGAAAGAGGGGACTGCGCGAATGGTTAACTCAATTACCGGCTGAGTATCAAGTTCACATAAGCACACGCAGTGTTCACAATAGTTGCATCACGTTCTGCGGCGCAGCATCATTGCGCGGATCAGGGACCGCCCATTTTTCGCGCATTGCCACGCTATCCACAGGAAATCATTCGACAATGAAAAACGACTCGATCCGCGCATTCCGCTGCCATGGCAAAGATGTATCCCCGGTGCTGGAACGTATCGCCGCACCCCGCCCGGACCCCGGCCAGGTGCTGATCGAGATCAAGGCCTGCGGCCTGAATTTCGCCGATCTGCTGATGATCCGGGGCACATACCAGGAAACACCTCCCGCCCCCTTCACCCTTGGTCTCGAAGTTGCGGGAATCGTTTCCGCCTGCGGTGCCGGCGTCGACCTGAAACCGGGCAGCCGCGTCGCGGTCTTTGGCGGCGCGGGCGGGCTGGCGGAACAGGGCGTGTTTCCGGCGGACCGGGTCATCCCCCTGCCCGATACCATGACGTTCGAGGACGCCGCTGCGTTGCAGATCGCTTATGGCACCAGCCACGTCGCCCTGGCCCATCGCGCACGACTCCAAAAAGGCGAGTCGCTGCTGGTGCTCGGGGCCACGGGCGGCGTCGGCCTGACCGCGGTCGAGCTGGGCAAGCTGATGGGGGCGCGTGTCATCGCCGTGGCGCGCGGCGCGGAAAAACGCGACATCGCGCTACGGGCCGGGGCAGGTGTATTCATCGATTCCGCCACCCAGGACGTCCGATCCGAGGTCAAGGCGCTTGGCGGCGCCGACGTCGTGTATGATCCGGTGGGGGGCGACATGTTCGACGCCGCCTTTCGCGCCTGCAACCCCGAGGCCCGGATCCTGGTGATCGGCTTTGCCAGCGGCACGGTGCCCCAGCCCAAGCCGAATCACATGCTGGTCAAGAACATCGACCTGATGGGCTTTTACTGGGCATCGTATCTCACGTTCCGCCCGCAGGTCGTCACCGGGTCGATCGCGACGCTGATGGACTGGCATGCGCAGGGCCTGATCACGCCTCACATCAGCCACCGCCTGCCGTTGGAGCGTGCCGCCGACGGGCTGGAGCTGCTGCGCACCCGTCAGGCCACCGGCAAGGTCGTGATCACCATCTGACCCTCAGGCGCGGATCGCCTGCGGCACCTCGCGCGGGGCCGGACGCGGGGCGGTATTGGTGAAACTCTGGCGCAGCATCTCGGCGACGCGCTTGGACACCTCGCGCGCGCCCCGGTCCTGGCGGTACATGCAGATCTTCTGCATCCCCAACGCGGGCAGTTCGCCGCCATGCTCGACCTGCGCCAGCTGCGCCGGTTCGGTGCCCTGGATCATCGTGCTGATCGCCAGATCGGCCGAAACCGTCGCCTCGACCGTGCGATCGGAATAGGTATCGACGGCGTTTTCCCAGTCGATGCCGCCTTCCTCCATTGCGCGGATCGTCAGCGGTCGGAACAGGCAATTGCGCCCCGACGCATAGCGCAGCGGCCGATGCCGCCAGGCCGTGCCGCCCGGCGCACCGATCCAGCACAACGGACGTTCATCCAGCACCTCGGCGCGGGCGTCAGGCTCGGCCTCGGTCGTCAGGATGATGTCGACCTCGCCCCGGTCGAACTGCTCTTTCAGGGAAAACGTATAGGCCGAGACCAGCTGCACCTTCATGCGCGGAAATTCCTGTGCGAACTGCTGCAACACCCGTGGTACGACCGGATACACGATGTCATGCGGCACCCCGAGGACGATTTCCCCTTCGTAACTCTTGCTGGTCAGCCGAGTCATCGCCTCGTCGTTCATCTCGATGATACGCCGCGCATAGCCCAGCAATTGCTCGCCCGCCGCCGTCAGCGCCACCCGGCGGCTGGTCCGGTCCAGCAACGTGATGCCCAGCATTTCCTCCAGCCGCTTCAACTGCATCGAAACGGCGGACTGGGTGAAATTCAGCATACCTGCGGCCTTGGTCACGCCACCATGGTCGGCCACGGCCACGAAACTGCGCAGAGAGGTCATGTCGAGGTTTCTCATAACATCACAATCCTTGATGGCATCGTCCAGAAACATTCATTTTCAATATTGATCATACGGGCGCATACACATCAATAGAAATCATCACCCCAACGACTCACATCACGAAACGGAAAGGATCGTACGATGGCACACCCCCTGATTGGCTCCGCAACCGCGAAGGCGCCCCGGATCGCAAAGTCGCCGCTGTCCCGTCTCGCGATGCTGCTGGGGATCCACCGCGAACGCCGCGCGCTGCACCACCTTGATGACGCCCTGTTGCGCGACATCGGTCTGACCCGGCACGAGGCCCGCACAGAGGCGCGGCGCCCGGCCTGGGACGCGCCCGAACGCTGGCGCGCCTGAACCGGCCTGCCTCCCGCCCCCCTCGGACGCGCGGCCCCTGAGGCCGCGCGCACCCCGGCTTTTCGGCCCCCCGTGACTTTTCCGCCCCATGCGGAAAAGGAACACCCTCAGCGGCCCTGCCGCTGCGCCCTGCACAAGACCGCCCCGGCGCCTCTGGCACCCCCGGGGATCGGCCTTGGCAGGGCTTTTTTTCTTTTCGGTCACGTTTGCGTTGGAACCGACCGTGAAACAGTTGAAATGCGCCCCCACGTCACCGATATTGAACCAGAAAGCCCCGTCAGGGGAAAACAGGGATTTTACCGGAGGCTTCAAATGGCTGAATACAGAACGATGCGCTCTGCGGCTGGTACCCGCACCGCCGCAATCGACGAAGGGCTGCGCGCCCACATGAACAAGGTTTACGGCACGATGTCCGTCGGCATGTTGCTGACGTTCCTCGTGGCATGGGCCGTCGGGACCAGCCCGGAAATGCTCAGCATCTTCCGCGATCCGATGACGATGAAGCCGAACATGCTGGGCTACGTCATCATGTTCGCACCGCTGCTGATGATCTTCGGCTTCGGCGCGGCGATCAACAAGCTGTCGGCGGCTGGCGCGCAATTGTTCTTCTATGCCTTCGCCGCCGTCATGGGCCTCTCGCTCAGCTGGATCTTCGTGGCCTTCACCGGCATCTCGATCGCCCAGGTCTTCCTGATCACCGCGATTTCCTTCGCTGGCCTGTCCCTCTGGGGCTACACCACGAAAAAGGACATCTCCGGCTGGGGCTCTTTCCTGATCATGGGTGTGATCGGCCTGCTGGTCGCCTCGATCGTCAACATCTTCCTGGCCAGCGCGGCGCTGCAATTTGCCGTCTCCGCCATCGGTGTGCTGATCTTTGCCGGCCTGACCGCCTATGACACGCAGGAGATCAAGAACACCTACATCCAGATGGCCCAGTCGGGCGATCGTGAATGGCTGGGCAAATCCGCCATCATGGGTGCGCTCAAGCTCTACATGGACTTCATCAACATGTTCATGTTCCTGCTGCAACTCTTCGGCAACCGCAACTGATCGGCACGATCACAGCGCGAAACGAACAAAGGCCGGTCCCACACAGGGGCCGGCCTTTTCATTTGTGCATCCAGGTTGCCATCGCTGCACTCTACGCCTCTGCCTGCCAGCGCATCTGCACGGCGGGAAACAACAACCCCGTCGGCAGCCGCACATCGATATGCGCCCGCGCCTCGAACCCCAGGCTTTCATAGAACGGGGCCGCCGTGACCGTCGACTGACAGTGCAGCACGCGCACCTCGGCTGCCCGCGCGGACCGCAGGATGCGCCGCAGAACGCGCTGGCCCAGCCCCTGCCGGGCGGCATCGGGATCGGTCGCGACGTGGCGGATGTGCCCCTCGCCTGCCCGCCCCGGCGCACCATGCGGGGAAAAGTCGGTCCAGCCACCTGCGGCCAGCACGCGCTCTCCCTGCTCGGCAATGAAGTATGTGCCGCAGGTCAGCAGGCTGGGCCGGGCCTGCCCGATCAGCGGCAGCGCCTCGCGCAGCAGGCCGGGTTCGTAATCCGGGGCCAGCAGCGCCCGGTAGGACCGCGCCAGCATCCGGCTGACAGATTCGGTATCGGCCGGCAGCGCGGGCCGGATGATCACATCCGCCCAGCGGTCCGGCTCTGGCTCCGGCTGTGCCGTGCGGGGCGCAAGGCTCCCGCTCAGCGGGCGTGGTGCGGGACTTGCCGACAGGGTGCCGCTCCGGGCGGGCAGCCTCTCTTCGGATAAAAGCTCTTCGGGCGGTATATCGCTTGAAACAGACATCGCAGGGGTCCTTGTCTCAGATCCGCCTGGCGGATCGGCAGGGGGAGGGGGGGTGAGACAGGGCGCGGCCCGAAAATAGAAAAAGCCGCGCTCTGTGGCGCGGCTTTTGCATGGTCTTCTAAGGTTTTAAGATCTTACTTGATCTTGCCTTCCTTGTACTCGACATGCTTGCGCACCACCGGATCGAACTTTCGTACGGTCATCTTTTCGGTCATGGTACGAGCGTTCTTTTTGGTCACGTAGAAATGGCCCGTGCCCGCGGTCGAGTTAAGACGGATCTTGATGGTCGTCGGCTTCGCCATTTTTCATCTCCTACTGCGGGCGCACCTGTGCACGCCTGCGAAATCTCATGAGGACCGCCTTTTACCCGGAAGCGCCCCCGAGTCAACCACCCATTCGGGGATTCTTCGCGCAAAAGCGTATTCTTTCTGGAAAACGTGAAAAAGGGCAGCCAAAGCTGCCCCCTTCCCTACCCTGTGACGGGTCGCATCATCCGCGCGTCTTATTGCACGGGTGCGGCGTCCATGGTGCCCGAACCGGTGCCTTCGGACTGCATCGCGGCGTTGTCGGCCTCACGCTGCTGCGCTTCGGCGGTGACGAACTCCGGTGCGGCCTTCAGGTCTTCCTCGGTGGCCGAGGTGATCAGGCGCGGGTTGCCGGCGTCGTCGTTGACAACATCCAGGCTGGCCATCTCGATGGCGACGTGTTTTTCGCCCAGGCCGAGGAAGCCGCCGACGCCGATCACGACGCCCTTGACGGTGCCGTCCATGCCGATGATCAGGTCATCAATATCGCCGACGGTTGCATCCGTGCCGTTGAACACGGTCGCACCGATCAGATCGTCCGCCAGGATCGTGTCGTCATCCTGCATGGTGATCTGGCCATCGACCGGCTTGGCGGGCTCTTCCGCTTCGGCCATGTCTTCGGCTGCGGGGTCGGCCGTCATCGCGTCACCGGCAGCCATGTCGGTGCTGTCGTCCATCGGCGCTTCGCCGGCGGCCATGTCGCTTTCGCCATCCACCGGGGCTGCGGGATCGGTGGCCGTGTCTGCGGCCATGTCATCCTTGGCGTCGGCTTTCGGCATCTCGGTGCCGGTCTGCGCGTCGGCAGTCGCCTCGGCAGAGGCTTCGGGTTTCTTCACTTCGGCGCCCGTGTCGGCGGTCTGCGCATAGCCCGCGATCGGGGCTGCGGCGATCATTGCGATAAGGGCGGCGCGGCTGGTGGTCTTGAACAGATTGGTCATGTCTACTCCTCCTTAAGGGGCATCTCCCGCCTGTCGCATGTCCGGGCCATTTCGTCTGGCCGTTCGCGGCGGGGTCGAGTTGCGTATGGAGAAGCAACGACCCATCACCGCCGCGTGTTCCAAACGATCTCACCACCCGCGCCCCGTGCATCGCCGTTATGCGCGGAAACTGGCGCATGGCCCTGCGCGCATCGGCGGGTTCCCTCTCAATACGCCCTCCCCGTCGTTTTCTTGGCCCCCGCACAGGGACCGCACCCCCGACCAGCGCCACCACACGGGCCAACCGGCGCCCGGCCGCGCCCCGTGCCAGATCCCGGTGTGCTTCCAGTTGCCGATGTGATGAACGCGCGGAGGGCCTGTAAGCCGGATTTTGTTCCCCGGCCCGTCTCCGGAACCGGTTCGATGACCATTCATCTCGGCCCGCGGTTACCCGCGCGCCTCTAGCTGCCAACCCGGATCTCCAGGCCAAGGCGGCCTTGCGGCGTCACCCCCGAGGGTGACCCGCCCGAGATCCCTATTCGGCATTGCTCCCGGTGGGGCTTGCCGTGCCGGTCCGGTTACCCGTCCCGCGGTGCGCTCTTACCGCACCGTTTCACCCTTACCCTGACCGTTCCTGCGAACCTGGCCCATGCGGGCCGATCAGGGCGGTCTCTTCTCTGTGGCGCTTTCCCTGGGGTTGCCCCCGCCGGGCGTTACCCGGCACCGTTGCCTTGTGGAGTCCGGACTTTCCTCGAAGGCTTGCACCCCCGCGGCCATCCGGCCCTCCGCGCGAGGGCTGCCTTAGCCGTTTCTGCGCCCTCCGGTCAATCGCCTTCGACAGCGACGGCGCGACACTCCTAAACATACGCGCCCGCTTCCCTAAACATACGCGCCCGCTGCGATCTGCGGCATCCCCTGCGCGCGGCGCATTGCCCCGGCGGCGAATTCCCGTTCAATTCCCGTTGCCGCGCCCGGAGGTTTCCGTCATGATCCCGCATCGTAAAGGAAGACATCATGCGCAAGTTCCTCGTCATCCTCGATGACAGCCGCGAATGCCTCAACGCCATGCGGTTTGCCGCGATGCGTGCCGCCAACAGCGGCGGTGGCGTCGCCATCCTGTCGATCATCTCGCCCGACGAATTCAATCACTGGATCGGCGTTGGCGACATCATGCGCGCCGAGGCCCGCGAACGGATCGAGGCACATTTCGAGGTTTTCGCGAAATGGATGCGCGACCGCCAGAACATCGACCCCGAGCTGGTGGTGCGCGAAGGCGAACCCTACGAACAGATCCTTGCCCAGATCAAGGACGACCCCGAAATCGGCGTGCTGGTGCTCGGCGCCTCGACCGGAAAGGGCGGGCCGGGCCCGCTGGTCAACCAGATGTCGCGCAACGCAGGCTCTCTGCCCGTGCCGATCACCATCGTCCCCGAAGATCTCTCCAAGGAGCGTCTGGAGGCGATCACCTGACCCGTTCCGCCACCCGTCAACCGCACTTGCAGGCACCGCCTGACCCCGCGACGGGCCGGTCATCGCCAGCGCCCGCATCGCGCCGCGCCACAGCACGCCTTTCAAACATGCGCTGCACGCCCTTGGCCGGGGCGCCTGCACCCCACATCCCCATGAAAGGAACCGGCCCGGTGCCTCTCTGGCGGCTCACCCTGCCGATGCTGGCCTTGCTGCTGTCACCGGCGTTCCTGGCCTCGCCCCTGCCTGCCGCCGCGCAAACCTCCGTCCCCATGGCCGATGCTCCGGCCTCTCCGACCCAGCCCAGCCAGGCCCCCGCGCCGGTGGACCTGTCGCACCCCTTCGACGCCAGCGCCTTCACCGCCGACGAGCTGGAATTCCTGCAACGTGCCCTCATCTTTACCGGCGACTATACCGGCGTGGCCGATGGCCAGTGGCGCATCGACAGCGACGACGCATTGATCGGCTACGTCGCCCGCCAGTTCGGTAGCGTGAAACCCACCCTGCGCGACGCTGGCGTCCTGGCCGAACGATTTTCGGCCGAGGTTGCGCGCAACGATTGGGTCAATCTCTATGCGCCGGACATCGACCTCAGCTTTACCTACCCCCGTGCCCTCGTCACGCAGGACGATACCGGCGGCGGCTACGATGACCACCTGGCGCACGACCGGGTGTTCTTTCGCATCATCCGCACCGACCGGCAGGCGACGCTGGACATGCACGCGGCCCTTCAGGCCGGCATCGACAGATCCGACCTGCATGGCCACCGAGAGACCGACAGGTCGGCCAGCACGAACGGCTATCTGCCCGGCGGTCGCTGGGCCTATCTGAACAGCACCTTCGGCACGCCGCTGGACACCTCGGTCGTCATCCGCGCCGCGCCGGGCGATCTGACCCGCGCCCGCCTGATCGCCAGCGCGGCCCGCCCCGGTCGCCACGCCGCACCGCAGATTCACCCCGGCAGCCTGCTCGACCGAATTCTCGCCGCGCACCCCGACCTGTCGGATGCGCGCTATTCCGTCCCCTCGCCCCGCCGGGTCGACGACCCGGCTGCCCCGGTGGACCAGCCGCTCTAGACCGCCTGCATCAGAGGTCGGCTCCCCCGCCCCGGTTCCAGGAACGCGCCCGAACACATGGCTTCGACAGGCACGCTTCGCCCCCCTGATCCCGCCCGGCCGTCTGGCCCCCGCTCCTCCGCCCCCCGCGCCTTCGCGCCTCCGCTCTTGCCGCCCACATTCCTACCGCGCGGCCAGGACGTGCGGACACCGGCGTGTCACCCCTGCCCCCTTGGCACCCCGTTCGGGACCATCCCATGGCGGCCCGCCGGTGGCGACGATGCACCGCTCGGTGTCCGTCACGATACCGACAGGATACCGACGTTGCAGATTGGTCCGTTTTAACGCCGCGACAGAATTTAGAACGGCTCTAAATCTTGACAGTTCGGGTCGAAGGGCGCATATCGGTGGCCAGACAGAAAAGGGTCCGCAGATGTTCATCCAGACCGAATCCACACCCAACCCCGCCACGCTGAAGTTCCTGCCCGGCCAGACCGTGCTGGACGCGGGCACCGCAGATTTTCCCTCGGCCACAGCCGCCGAAAAGTCTCCGCTGGCCGCCCGCCTGTTCGGCGTCGATGGCGTGACGGGGATCTTCTTCGGCAACGATTTCGTCACCGTGACCAAATCCGACGCCAGCGAATGGGACCACCTGAAGCCCGCCCTGCTGGGCGCGATCATGGAACATTTCCAATCCGGTCAACCGGTTATGGCCGGAAACGAGGCGCCAGTCGCATCGGGTCATGCCACCCATGACGGCCCCGATGGCGAAATCGTCGGCCAGATCAAGGAACTGCTGGACACCCGCGTACGGCCCGCCGTGGCGCAGGATGGCGGGGACATCACCTTCCACGGCTTTGATCGGGGCGTTGTCTATCTGCACATGCAGGGCGCCTGTGCCGGTTGCCCCTCCTCGACCCTGACGCTGAAGATGGGGATCGAGAACCTGCTGCGTCACTACATCCCCGAAGTGACCGAGGTTCGCCCTGTTGCCGTCTGAGACGCTGATACTGGCATTCGACACATCGGCCGCGCATTGCGCGGCCGCTTTGCTGTCTGGCGACAGGGTTCTGGCCGAAGCCCGCGAAGACATGGCCCGTGGGCAGGCGGAACGCCTTGTTCCCCTTCTGGAACAGGTACTTAGGGAAGGCGGGCATGACTGGCCCGACCTCTCGGCGCTGGCCGTTGGCACGGGTCCGGGCAATTTCACCGGCATTCGCATCGCCGTTTCGCTGGCCCGTGGCCTGTCCCTCGGCCTGTCGATCCCCGCCATCGGCGTTACCGGGTTCGAGGCCCTGTCGCAGGGCCAGGCGCTGCCCCATCTCGCCACCCTGCCCGCCCCGCGTGACCACCTCTATGGCCAGCTGCGCAGCGCCTCGGGCGCCTCTGCCCCGCAGATGTTCCCAGCCGATCAGATCCCCGCCGACCTGCACCCTGCGAACATCCCGCTGATCGGCGCCGCCCCCGGTGCCACCCCCGGCCCGGCCAACCCCGCGCCCGCCATTGCCCGCATCGCCCGGGCGCGCCTCGCCCTGGGTCATCCCACGCCGCCGCCCGCGCCGGTTTACCTGCGTCCGGCAGATGCCGCGCCGCCCCGCGACGCGCCGCCACGGATCATTGCGTGACGCCGCCGCATTTGCCGCCCGCCGAGCTGGCGCGGATCCACGCGGCCAGTTTCACCACCCCGCGCCCCTGGTCCGAGGCTGAGTTGACTCAGCTTCTGGCTGATTCTGCCTGTTTTCTCGTCACTTCCGCCCAAGGTTTCCTACTGGCCCGCGCCGTTCTGGACGAAGCGGAAATCTTGACGCTCGCCATTGATCCGGTTGCACGCAGACAGGGCCAGGCCCGCGCGCTTATTCATGATTTTGAAGGCATTTGTCGCGCGAAAGGCGTTGAAAACGCCTATCTTGAGGTCGCAGCCGACAACACCGCCGCCCTTGCGCTCTATCACGCGGCAGGTTTTGTCGTGAAAGGTCGGCGCCCTCGGTACTACCGCAGCCCGGAAGGCACCTTGAAAGACGCTGAAATCATGGGCAAAGTGATCGCATGACGCTGCGAAACCACGGTGTTTTCTCTACCAAACGGTCAGAGAATGCTATTGACCGGCGTCTGACCCTCTGTCCTAACTCGGTCTGATCATTCCGATCTGCAATGCCAATGGCCGCCGGACAAATCAACGAACGGCCAAGCAACTGGGAGACCCCGCATGACCCTGATGACCAAATTTATGAGCGCGGCTGCAACCGGCCTCGCGCTGGCGGCAACCTCTGCCGTCGCAGACCCCGCACTGATCTACGATCTCGGCGGCAAGTTCGACAAATCCTTCAACGAAGCGGCGTTCAACGGCGCGACCAAATGGGCCGAAGAAACCGGCGGCTCGTTCAAGGACATCGAAATCACCTCCGAAGCCCAGCGTGAACAGGCGCTGCGCGGCTTTGCCGAGAAAGGCTTCAACCCGGTCATCACCACCGGCTTCTCCTTCTCGACCCCGATCGCGAACATCGCGGCCGACTACCCCGATATCAACTTCGTCACCATCGACGGCTACGTCGATCCGGCCGAACATCCCAACGTCCTTTCGGTTCTCTTCTCCGAAGGCGAAGGCTCCTACCTCGTCGGTATGCTCGCCGCGATGGAAAGCAAGACCGGCACCGTGTCCTTCGTCGGCGGCATGGACATCCCGCTGATCCGCAAATTCGCCTGCGGCTATGCCCAGGGTGCCAAGGCCGTGAACCCCGACATCAACGTGATCTCGAACATGACCGGCACCGATCCGACCGCATGGAACGATCCGGTCAAAGGGTCCGAGCTGACCAAAGCCCAGGTCGACCAGGGCTCTGACGTGATCTTTGCCGCCGCTGGCGCAACCGGCCTCGGCGTTCTGCAAACCGCGGCCGACAACGACGTGTTCGGCATCGGCGTCGATTCCAACCAGAACTACCTGCACCCCGGCAACATGCTGACCTCGATGCTGAAACGCGTCGACGTGGCGGTTGCCGACGCGATGACCGCGGGCGAAGACCTGGAAACCGGCGTCAAGGTTCTGGGCCTGGCCCAGGACGGTGTCGGCTACGCGATGGACGAATACAACGCGGACCTGATCACGGATGAGATGAAGAGCGCCGTCGAAGACGCGAAGGCCAAGATCATCTCGGGCGAAATCCTGGTGCACGACTACACCGCGGACGATACCTGCCCGGCACTCAGCTTCTGATCTGACCCAAGCGGGGCCTGCGTGGCCCCGCCTCTTTTCACAGGGGTCGCGCCGGTCGCGGTCCCTGTTTCCATTCGCACTTCGGGACGCCCCACATGACAGATTCCGCCCCCGCCATCGAACTCAAGGGGATTTCCAAGGCCTTTGGCCCGGTGCAGGCGAACAAGGACATTTCCATCCGCGTGATGCCCGGCACGATCCATGGCATCATCGGTGAAAACGGCGCCGGAAAATCCACCCTGATGTCCATCCTCTACGGTTTTTACAAGGCCGACGCAGGCGAGGTCTGGATCAACGGCAAGAAGACCACCATCAACGACAGCCAGGACGCGATTGCCGCCGGCATCGGCATGGTCTTCCAGCACTTCAAGCTGGTCGAGAATTTCTCGGTCGTGGAAAACGTCATTCTCGGTGCCGAAGACGGTGCCTTTCTGCGCCCCTCCATTTCCAAGGCCCGCAAGAGCCTCAAGAAACTTGCCGATGAATACGAACTCTCGGTCGATCCCGACGCCCTGATCGAACATCTCTCCGTTGGCCACCAGCAGCGGGTCGAGATTCTCAAGGCGCTGTACCGCGAGGCGGACATCCTGATTCTGGATGAACCGACCGGCGTGCTGACCCCGGCCGAGGCCGACCACCTGTTCCGCATCCTCGACAACCTGCGCAAAGAGGGCAAGACGATCATCCTGATCACCCACAAGCTGCGCGAGATCATGGAGATCACCGACACCGTTTCCGTGATGCGGCGCGGAGAGATGACGGCGACCGTCAAGACCGCCGAAACCTCGCCCGAGCATCTGGCGGAACTGATGGTGGGGCGCAAGGTGCTGCTGCGCGTCGACAAGGTGCCCGCGAAACCGGGCGAGACGGTCCTGTCGGTCAAGGACCTGCGCGTCACCGACGACAAGGGGGTCGAGCGGGTCAAGGGTGTGTCCTTCGATATCCGCGCGGGCGAGATCCTCGGCATTGCCGGCGTCGCAGGCAACGGCCAGTCCGAAGTGATGAATGTCCTTGGCGGCATCATGAACGCCACCGGTTCGATCACCATGAACGGCAAGCCGCTGCCGCTGTCGGGCAAGGCCGCAGATGGTCAATCGCGGCGCGCCAGCGGTATCGCGCATGTGCCCGAGGATCGCCAGCGTGAAGGCCTGATCATGGAGTTCACGGCCTGGGAAAACACCGTTTTCGGCTATCACCTCGACCCCCAGTGGCAATCTGGCCCGCTGATGAACAACGCCGCGATCCAGAACGAGGCGGCGGGCAAGATGGAGCGTTTCGACGTGCGCCCGCCCGACCCGAACCTGAAAGCCAAGAGCTTTTCCGGCGGCAACCAGCAGAAAGTCGTTCTCGCACGCGAGATCGAGCGGAACCCCGACCTGTTGCTGGTCGGCCAGCCGACGCGTGGCGTCGACATCGGCGCCATCGAATTCATCCACCAGGAAATCGTGCGCCTGCGCGACCAGGGCAAGGCGATCCTGCTTGTCTCGGTCGAGCTGGACGAGATCATGTCCCTGTCCGACCGCATTGCGGTGATGTTTGACGGCAAGATCATGGGCCTGCGCGAACCCGCCACCACCGACGAACGCGAACTTGGCCTGCTGATGGCCGGGATCTCGGGCGAGCCGGGCACAGATGACTGGAAGGCGGTCGAAGACAACCTCACCGCCCTCGAACATGGAGAGACCCCGACACATGGATAGGATGCCCGCCTGGGCCGATGTGGTCCTGATCCCGCTGATTTCGCTGGTACTGGCGGCGATCCTTTCTGCCCTGGCGATCCTCGCCATCGGGGAAAGCCCGGCCGAAGCGTTTTACCTGATGGTCGACGGGGCGCTGATGCGCTCCTCCGGCTGGGGATACACGCTCTATTACGCGACCAACTTCATCTTTACCGGCCTCGCCGTCTCCGTCGCCTTTCATGCCAAGCTGTTCAACATCGGTGGCGAAGGTCAGGCCGCGCTCGGCAGTCTCGGCGTGGCATTGGTCTGCCTCTATATCCCCTGGCCGCATTGGTCGCTGGCCCTGCTCGGCTCCGCCGTTGGCGCCGCGGCCTTTGGCGCACTCTGGGCGCTGATCCCGGCCTACCTTCAGGCCAAACGGGGCAGCCATATCGTGATCACCACGATCATGTTCAACTTCATCGCCGCCGCCCTGCTGAATTACCTTCTGGTGAACGTGCTGCGCCCCGTCGGCGCGATGGAGCCCGCCTCGGCCAGCTTCGCCGCCGCCACGCACTTGCCGACCTTCCAGTCAATGTTCTCGTCCGAGGGCAGCACGCTGTTCCGCGGCTCGCCCGCAAACATCTCGTTCTTCATCGCGCTGATCGCCTGTGTGTTCGTCTGGCTGCTGATCTGGCGGTCCAAGCTGGGTTACGAAATCCGCAGCCAGGGCTTTTCGGAAAGCGGCGCGAAATATGCCGGGATCTCGCCCTCGCGCATCATCATCATCGCCATGCTGATCTCCGGGGCGCTGTCGGGCATGATGGGCGTCAATGCGACCCAAGGCGCCGCCGAGCGCCTGATCCTGAATTCTGCCGAAGGCGCGGGCTTTATCGGCATCGCCGTCGCCCTGATGGGACGCAACCACCCCTTCGGCGTGCTGCTGGCATCGCTGCTGTTCGGTTTCCTCTACCAGGGTGGCGCGGAACTGGCGATGTGGACGTCGATTCCGCGTGAGCTGATCATCGTCATCCAGGCGCTGGTGATCCTGTTCACCGGTGCGCTCGACAACATGGTGCGCTGGCCGCTCGAAAGCCTGTTCGCCGGCCTGCGCCGTCGCAAGGAGGGCTGAGATGGACGATTTCGCCTTCTACCTGCCGCGCTTTGTCGCCGCCTTTTCGATCCTGACCTTCGCGGCGGTGTCGCCCGGCCCGGCGGTGGCCTTCCTGCTCGGCGTTTCAGCCTCGCGCGGGCGGGGGGCGGCGCTGATCGCGACCAGCGGTATCGCCCTCGGCTCCTCAACCATCAACGTGCTAACCCTGCTGGGCGTCGGCCTGCTGCTGTCGCAGATCGCCTGGGCGATGGAGCTGTTGCGCCTGATCGGGGCGGCCTATCTGCTCTGGATGGCTTACGGCGCACTGCGCAAGGCCATCCACCCGCCCCGGATCGAAGCGGCCCCCCTTGAACCCGCCAGCGCGCACCGCCTGTTCGCCGCCGGATACCTGATGCAGGTCACCAACCCAAAAGCCATCGCCTTCTGGCTGGCCATCGCGTCGGTCGGGGCGACGCAGGGCGGCGGACCGTTGGTCGTTGCGGCCTTCATTGCGTGCTCTTTCGTCATATCCTTCACCTGCCACGCCGCCTGGGCGCTGGTGCTCTCGGCCGCGCCGGTGCGCGCGGCCTACGCCCGCGGACGTCGCTGGATCGAAGGGGCCCTCGGCGCCTTCTTCTGCTTCGCCGCCTGGAAAATCGCCGTTTCGGAGAGCTGACAAATGGACCTCAATACCCTTCTCCAAGTCCTCGATTCCACTGTCCGCCTCGGCACGCCGCTGCTGCTGATGTGCTTGGCGGGGCTGTTTTCCGAACGCGCCGGCATCGTTGACATCGGGCTTGAGGGCAAGGCCCTGGTTGCCGCCTTTTTCTCGGCGTCGATTGCCTATACCACCGGCTTGGTCTGGATCGGTCTGTTGGCGGGGATCGCGGCGTCGATGGTGCTGTCGATGATCCACGGCATTGCCTCGATCACCTTTCGCGGCAATCAGCTTATCTCGGGCGTGGCGCTGAACTTTCTTGCCTCGGGGCTGACGGTTCTGATCGCACAGGACTGGTTCGGCCAGGGCGGGCGGACACCGTCGCTGGGGGATGTGCGCTTTCCCGCCCTGACCTTGCCGTTCGCCGATGCCCTGCGCTCGGTCCCCGTGATCGGCCCGATCTACTATGATCTGATTTCTGGCCATTCGATCCTGGTCTACGTCGCCTTCCTCTGCGTGCCGCTGACATGGTGGGTGCTGTATCGCACGCGCTTCGGTCTGCGCCTGCGCGCCGTCGGTGAAAACCCCGCCGCGGTCGATACCGCCGGCATCTCGGTCGTGCGACTGCGGTTTTCCGCCATCGTCATCGCGGGTGTGCTCTGCGGGCTTGCCGGCAGCTACCTTGCCACCGCACTTCAGGCGGGCTTCGTCAAGGAGATGACGGCGGGCCGGGGCTATATCGCGCTGGCCGCGCTGATCTTTGCAAAATGGCGGCCCTGGTATGCCCTGTCAGCGACGATGCTGTTCGGCCTGCTGCAAGCCGTGGCGCTGCGGTATCAGAACATAGACCTCGGCGGTGTCGTCATCCCCGTGCAGTTCATGAACGCCCTGCCCTACATCCTGACGATCGTGATCCTGGCCGGCTTTGTCGGCGCCGCGAACCCGCCGCGCGCGGGCGGCGATCCCTACGTCAAGGAACGCTGACCGCCACCCGTGGCGGCAGCCCGATGCAGAGACGCCCCAAATCGGCCCGAGGTGCTTGCCCCTCGGGCCGATTTGCGTTTGATGTGTTTGCGAATGCAATTAATGCCGCGCAAGCAAAAGAGCGTTAGGCTGGCGGTACCGCAATCCGCCACTCCCGCTAGGACTGACCATGCAAGTGTACCTTCCGATCGCAGAAATATCGGTCAACGCCTTCCTCTTGCTCGGGCTGGGGGGCATCGTCGGAGTCCTGTCGGGCATGTTCGGTGTCGGGGGTGGATTTCTGATCACACCGCTGTTGTTCTTTGTCGGCATTCCGCCAGCAGTGGCCGTGGCCACATCGGCCAATCAGATCGTCGCCTCCTCCGTTTCCGGCCTGTTCGCGCATCTCAAGCGCAAGACGGTTGATCTGCGCATGGGCGGAATATTGCAGCTGGGCGGGCTGTGCGGCGCTGCGGTCGGCGTCGCGCTGTTCAACTGGCTCAAGCAGCTGGGGCAGGTCGATCTGCTGGTGAACCTCTGCTACGTGGTCTTCCTCGGTGCCATCGGGATGCTGATGTTCGTCGAAAGCCTCAATGCCATTCGCCGCGCAGGCAAGGTGACGGTGGGCAAACCCCGCCGCAAGCAACGCGGTTGGGTGCAAACCTGGCCGCTGAAAATGCGCTTTCGCACCTCGGGCCTCTATATCTCGATCATCCCCCCCATCCTGGTCGGGTTCAGCGTCGGCATCCTGTCGGCGGTGATGGGCGTCGGCGGCGGCTTTATCATGGTGCCCGCGATGATCTACATCCTTCACATGCCCACCAAGGTCGTCATTGGCACGTCACTGTTCCAGATCATCTTCGTCGCCGCCTTCACCACATTTCTGCATGCTGTCACCTTTCACACCGTGGATATCGCGCTGGCGCTGTTCCTGCTGATCGGTGGCGTCATCGGTGCACAGTTCGGCACGCGCATCGGGGCCCGGATGAAGGCCGAACAACTGCGCATCCTGCTGGCGCTGCTGGTCCTGGCGGTCTGTGGCAAGCTCGCCTTCGACCTGGTTGCGCCACCGAACGACATCTACTCCATCGCGGATCTGAACTGATGCGCGCCCGTGCCCTCCTCGCCGCGCTGGTCCTTGCCCTGCTGCCCGCCACCCTAGCCACCGCGCAGGACGAGGAGGTGGTTCTCGGCCTCAGCCAGAACCGCGTTGCCATCAATGCCAATTTCGACGGCTCGGAAATCCTGATCTTCGGGGCGGTCAAACGCGACGCGGTGCCGATCCTGCCTGCGCTCGACGTCATCGTCACCGTCGCCGGCCCCAACGAACCGCTCAAGGTCATGCGCAAGGAACGGCGCGCCGGAATCTGGGTGAACACCGATCAGGTGACGATCCGCCAGGCCCCCAGCTTCTATGCCGTGTCGACCACGCAACCGCTCAGTCAGATCCTGACCCAGACCGAGGACCTGCGGCATCGTATCTCGATCCCGCGTGCCATCCGCTCGATCACCTCTGGCGACGACGTGCTGGACGAAGACAACTTCGTCAACGCCCTGATCCGGTTGCGCGAACAGCAAGGCACCTACCTGATGCAGGAAAAGGCCGTGCGACTGGATGAACAGACCCTGTTCAATACCCGCGTCGCCCTGCCCTCGAACCTGACCGAGGGTGTCTATCGCGTCGATGTCTACCTGCTGCGCGAAGGCAGGGTGATCACCAGCTATGAAACCGCGCTGCGTGTCGGCAAGGTCGGGCTGGAACAATGGCTCTATGCGCTGGCCCACGAACAGGCGCTGGCCTATGCACTGCTGGCCATTTTCATCGCCGTGATCTCAGGTTGGGCGGCATCCGAAGTGTTCCGCCTGATCCGCAACCAGTAATCGGGCGGGCTGGCGGCCGTTGGGTCACGGGGCGGCAATGCCCCTGGCCAAGACACGCCGAATGCGCCGCCGGACTGCCACGTCGACCGGAACCGGTCACAGGTTGACGGTATGCTCGCGCAGCCAGGCCATGAACCCGCGCGGATCGCTCTTCAGGCGCTCCATCTGCGCGTCGGTCAGCGGATCCCCGACCACGGGGGCCTGCGGCGCATTCAGGGAATGCACGATCTCGTGCAGCAACAGGCCCTGACGCAGCGTGGCCGACACCCGGTTCGCCATCTGGTACCAGCGCGAATTTGCCCCGGTGAAATGGATCGGCACGACCCGTGCCCCTGAGCGGCGGATCATCTGTGCCGTGAACACGTTCCATTCCGCCTCTATCGCCGGGCCGAACATGGTTTTAGATGCCGCCACCACGCCGGACGGGAACAGGGCAACCAGACCACCATCCTTCAGGTGCGACATCGCCTTTGCACGCATCTCGACACTTTTTCGCTGCGCATCACCGTCGTGCGGAAACGGCACCGGAATCATGTAGCTGGAGGCGACCTCGTCGATACCGGTCAGGATCGACCGGGTCAGGATCTTGTAATCCAGGCGCCGGCGTCCGATCAGCTCGGCCATCACCATGCCGTCGACCATGCCATGCGGATGGTTCGCGACCACCACGACCGGCCCCTCTTGGGGGATCTTTTCCAGCTGCTCCTGCGGCGTCGTGACCGGAATGCCCATGACATCCAGACAGGCCTTCCAGAACGCCTGACCCTGCGGCGCGCCCTGCTTCTCGAATTTGCGGATCAGGCGC
Organism: Pseudooceanicola sediminis; assembly: GCF_003575965.1. Taxonomy (GTDB): domain Bacteria; phylum Pseudomonadota; class Alphaproteobacteria; order Rhodobacterales; family Rhodobacteraceae; genus Pseudooceanicola; species Pseudooceanicola sediminis. Next base: position 122,734 of record NZ_QWJJ01000009.1, read on the forward strand.
AGGATCGTCACCTTGCCCGACATCCATTCGATGGTGCGGATCAGGTTGCGTTGGAACGGATCGTCGAAACTCGTGGAATAGGTCAGCGACCGGCGGTCGTAATGGGTGTAGCTGACCGGTTCGCCCGTGGTCGCCTTGCCGTGGTTATGCGTACTGTCCACCAATGGAACGTCACCCGTATTTCCCGCCTGTTGTCATACGACGGGACTTTGGGGTTCCGTCGCACGATAGCGTCACATTACATCTCTTCTCCGAAGCGATTGGCAACAAGCGTTTGCAGCGCGTCAGCCAGCGCAACCGCATCCGGGCCCGAGGTTTCGACCTCAATAGTGCTTCCGTTCCCGGCTGCCAACATCAAAAGCCCCATGATGCTGTCACCGCCGGTCGACATGCCATCCCGGCTGACCTCGGCGCGCGCATCGAACCCTTCGACCACTTCGACGAATTTGGCCGAGGCCCGCGCGTGCAGGCCCTTCTGGTTGATGATCTTCAGACTTTTCGAGACTGTCTCGCTCATGGCCGTGTCAGCCTCCGCTCAGATTGCGGCTGTCGATGTACTTGCGCCCCGCTTCGGTGGCATCCCTGACAGCCTCCGGAAGGGACTTATGGCGCGACTTGGCCAGCTTGATCAAGGCCGGAAGGTTCACGCCGTACAAAATCCGCCGATCGTCGGGGCGACAGGCCAGCAGCGACAGGTTGCTGGGCGATCCGCCGAACATGTCCGTCACGACAACGACGCCCTGCCCCTGGTCGACCTCGTCGGCGGCGGCGCAGATCTCGCGCTCCTTGCCGGCGCGGTCGTCGTTCGTGTCAATCGATATGGCCTGCACACCCGGCTGAGAGCCCACGACGTGCTCGACAGCCGCCTTGTATTCGCGGGCCAATCCGCCATGTGCGACGATCACTATTCCGATCAATGCCGGTCTTCCTTCCGCTGGCCGGGCGAGGCTCATCATCCACCACCCCCGGCTTTGCGCCGTTCCTGTTCCCGGTGCCTAATTGACACTTGCCAGCCCTCTTCCGCAAGGGCTCGTCCCAGCCTTTCGGCCAAAGTGACGGAACGGTGCTGACCGCCCGTACAGCCGAACCCGATCGCCAGGTGCGACTTGCCCTCGTCCAGGTAGGACGGCAGCAGCATCAGCGTCAGATCCGTGACCTTGCCCAGGAACGGCGCAAAGCGCGGATCACCCGCAACATGGTCTTGTACCGCGCAGTCCAGGCCGGTCAGCGCCCGCAGGCTCGGCTCCCAGTAGGGGTTGCGCAGAAAGCGCACGTCGAACACCATGTCCAGCCCGCGCGGCAGCCCCCGCTTGTAGCTGAACGAATGCAGCGACACCGCCAGGCCATGCCCGCTGACCGGGGCGAACAGCCGGTCCATCTCGGCGCGCAGATCATGCACCGTCATCTCGGATGTATCGACCAGCACATCCGCGCGCTCCCGCACCGCACCCAGCAGATCGAATTCCCGCGCGATGCCGTCCTCGGGCGTCTCGGCAGGCGCCAGCGGATGCCGGCGCCGGGTTTCCGAATAGCGTCGTGACAGCACGTCCGCACGGCAATCCAGGTACAACACGTCCAACGCCAGCCCGTCGATCGCGCCCAGCCGCTCAAGCGTCTCCAGCAGGGCCGCGGAGGAGAAATCCCGGTTGCGGACATCGACGCCAAGGGCAAGAGGACGGCGCAGCGGTGGCCCGTCCAGCAGGCGCGGCAGCAGCGACAGCGGCAGATTGTCGATCGCTTCGAACCCCAGGTCCTCAAGCGCGCGGATGGCCGTCGACCGGCCTGCGCCGGACGGCCCTGTCACAAGGACAAGGCGCGGGGTCAGGCTGGCTGTTTCAGATCCGTTGGGCATAGGGGCCGTCAGGTTAGGGTTAAGGGCGCGAGGCTCGCGCAATGAGTGTTCATGCGCTGCGTCCCTCCCGCAGATATTGCAGAATCGCCGCAGCAAAAGCTGCAGTACCAGTATTGTGAAGTAGAGGTAAAGAAACCCCCAGCAAAATAGTGCTGCGCTGCGGCGGAAGTCGTTCCAATTCGTCTTTTCCCAGGTCGACGACCATCGAAACCTTGGTTGGCCCGCCATACCGCGCCTTCAAAATGCCGATGCCGCGTGCCTCGATCAGCCCTTCCAGCGGCGGCGGCGACGCGGCGATCAGGGCGTCGGTTTCGCGGGACAGAATTACGCGGTCATCAGCGACCAGCCCCGCCCCGCGCGACAGCATTTCCAGAACCAGCGACGACTTGCCCGCGCCCGACGGCCCCAGCACCAGCACGCCCCGCCCCGCCACCGCGGCACAGCTGGCGTGAACGATCACCGGGCCCTGCGCCCCGGCGGCGTCCTGGGGGGTGATGGTGCCGTGCACGGGTGTCGTCTCCTTCTCCATCCTCTAGACCGGCAGCCCGACGACGAACCGCGCGCCCAAAGGCGTCGCCGCCGGGGCGGTGCCGGTCGTGCGAATGTTCTCGGCCCAGATCACGCCGCCATGCGCCTCGACGATCTGCTTGCTGATCGCCAGACCGAGGCCCGAATGATTGCCGAACTCGGCCTCCGGGCGATGCGAATAAAACCGCGCAAAGATCTTTTGCAGCGCCTCGTCTGGAATGCCGGGTCCGGTATCCTCGACCACGACCAGCACCCGGTTGGCACGTCGCCGCACCCAGACGCGGATCGCGTCCCCCTCCTTGCAGAACGAAACCGCGTTGCTGATCAGGTTGACAAAGACCTGCGCCAGCCGCGGCTCCAGCCCGCGCAGAACAATTTCGCCGTCGGGAAGGTCGGTGATGAAATCAATGCCCCGCTGCCCCGCCTGTCCGCCAAGATAGGCGGTCAAGCTGCGCAGCAGTGCCAACAGATCAAAGGCCTGTTCCTCTTCGCGCACAAGCTCGCTGTCCAGCCGCGACGCATCCGAGATGTCGCTGACCAGCCGGTCCAGCCGCCGCACGTCATGTTCGATCACGTCCAGCAATGTTGCGCGGTGATCTTCGCGCCGTGCCATGCGCAGCGTCCCCACCGCCGCGCGCAGGCTGGCCAGCGGGTTCTTGATTTCATGGGCAACGTCGGCGGCGAATTGTTCATTCGAATCGATCCGGTCATACAGCGCCGCGACCATGCCGCGCAGCGCGCCGGACAACCTCCCGATCTCGTCAGACCGGGCCGTCATGTCGGGGATGCTGACCCGCGCCGGGGCGCGCCGCTGCAAATCGCCCGCGCCGCCTGCCTCTGCCGCCACCGTAAGATCCGACAGCGGCCGCGCGATGGTCGAGGCCAGAAGCAGGCTCATCACGCTGGACACCAGTGTCGCGATGGCAAAGATCCGCAAGGCCCGTTCCTGTGCGGCGCGTGTCGCGGCCTCGACCTGGCCCAGCGGCGTGATCAGCGCCACCGCGCCCAACATCCCGCCCGGTCCGGCATCTGCCCCTTGCGGCACGATGGCCGCCAGGGTGGCCAGGTACCGCCCGGATTCGGCCTGCGCCGATGCGCTCAACGGCTCTTCAGGGTGCAGATCGCCCAGCATGGCCCGCGCTCTGGCTTCGGGTGCGATCAGCTCTGCCGGTGGCGGGTCGGGCAGGAACAGGCCGGAAAAACCACGCCACGATGCGCCCAGCACATCCAGCATCGGCGTGGGCTGCGCGGTGCCGGCGGCGCGCGTCGGCCCCTCCGCCTGCCCCAACAGCGCGCCATCGGGGGCCAGCACCAGCAGGCGCGCCCCTGCCCCCAACCCGAGGCCCTGAAGCCGCGCCGCCACGACCGACCGCGTCAGCACGGGCGCCACCGGCGGCACCGCAAGGCGACCCGCCATCAACTCGGCCTCAACCTCCCGCCGCTGCCGAAACTGTTGCAGCGGGCTCTCCTCCCCCGAATGCAGATACAGCACCCCGGCGACCAGCAGGTTCAAGGCGATCAGGTTGAACACGACGATCTTGCGCGTCAGCGGCGACAGGCCACGCGACCGGGCCGTCACCGGGCCGTCCGGCACGGTGCGGGCCTCTCCCCGCTCCGCCTCTGCGCCTGTGCTGTGCTCATCGCGCACGATGGTCCTTTCGGTGATCTTCCATGGGCGCTGGCTGGGGCCGGGACAGGGCCGCACCGCGCGATCCATCTGCCCGTCCCTGCGCTCTACGCCTCAGTCTTCGTTGTACCTGTAACCGATTCCATACAGCGTCTCGATGGCGCTGAAATCCTCGTCCGCGCTCCGCATCTTCTTGCGTAACCGCTTGATATGGCTGTCGATGGTGCGGTCATCGACATAGACCTGTTCGTCATAGGCCACATCCATCAGCTGATCGCGGCTCTTGACGAAACCCGGGTGCTGGGCCAGCGCCTTCAGCAGCAGGAACTCGGTCACCGTCAGGGTCACGCTCTTGCCTTTCCAGATCACCGAATGGCGCAGCGGGTCCATGCGCAGATCGCCACGCTCGATCACGCGGGTCTCTTCGGTTTCGGGAATCATCTCGCCCGCCACGGCCTGCTGACGCCGCAGCAAGGCGCGGATGCGGGCCACCAGAAGGCGCTGGCTGAACGGCTTCTTGACATAATCGTCGGCCCCAAGGCGCAGCCCCAGCACCTCGTCGATCTCGTCATCCTTGGAGGTGAGGAAAATCACCGGCATCTGGGTTTTCTGGCGCAGGCGCTGCAACAGGTCCATGCCGTCCATGCGCGGCATCTTGATGTCCAGGACAGCCATGTCCGGCAACCGCCTGTCGAAGGCCTCCAGCGCAGCCTGCCCATCACTATAGGTCTCGACCTCGAATCCCTCGGCCTCCAGCGTGATCGCCACGGACGTCAGGATATTCCTGTCATCGTCGACAAGGGCGATTTTCGACATCGGGCCAGTCCCCCTCCTGCGCTGGTGCCTTGATTTTCAGGTCAGTCTTCACCCTTAGAACCTTTACAAGCAACGCCAAACACGAATCGACCCGGCGCATGAAGACTTTGTGGCGAAAATGTCTTATGATCGCCTGAATTCGCGGGATATCGCGCGTATCCCTCTGCTGCCCACATCCGCGCAGCTCCGCGATGTGCAACAATCCGCAAGTGGTTGCGCTAAACCGAAATTGGTTGCGCTAACCTTCCCCAGCGACCTGTTCACAATCGGAACAAGCGTGCTAAGGACCCCTTTATCGAGACGTTTCGCCTCGGTTCCGGGCCCCCACCGCGTCGCCCGGAAAAGGAGGATCGCCGCAACGGAGCGGCGCTACAGGAGTTTTAAAATGGCATTAGGACGGGTAAACCCGCACTTCCGGCTCGAAGATCAAGGTCTCGAAGGCCTGGGCAATGTCTATTACAACCTGAAAGAACCCGCGCTGATCGAAGCCGCCCTGAAACGCGGCGAAGGCAAGCTGGGCAATGGCGGCACATTCCTGGTCGAGACCGGCAAATACACGGGCCGTTCCCCCAAGGACAAACATGTCGTCAAGACGCCGGACGTCGTCGATAATATCTGGTGGGACAACAACGCGGCCATGTCGCCCGAAGGGTTCGATGCTCTCTACGCGGACATGATCGACCATATGAAGGGCAAGGACTATTTTGTTCAGGACCTGATCGGCGGCGCCGACCCGGCCTATGCAATCAATGTCCGCATGGTGACCGAACTGGCCTGGCACGGGCTGTTCATCCGTCACATGCTGCGGCGCCCCGACCTTGATGCGCTGGACGATTTCGTGTCCGACTTCACCGTCATCAACTGCCCCAGCTTCAAGGCCGATCCGGCCCGGCACGACTGCCGCAGCGATACCGTCATCGCGATGAACTTCGCGAAAAAGATGATCCTGATCGGCGGCACCGAATACGCGGGTGAGAACAAGAAATCCGTGTTCACGCTGCTCAACTACCTGTTGCCCGAAAAAGGCGTGATGCCGATGCACTGCTCGGCCAACCACGCCAAGGGCAACCCGGTCGACACCGCCATCTTCTTCGGCCTGTCGGGCACCGGCAAGACGACACTGTCGGCAGATCCGGCGCGGGTCCTGATCGGCGATGACGAACACGGCTGGTCCGACCGCGGCACCTTCAACTTCGAGGGCGGCTGCTACGCCAAGACGATCAACCTCAGCCCCGAGGCCGAGCCGGAAATCTATGCGACCTGCTCGATGTTCGGCACCGTCATCGAAAACATGGTCTACGACGCGGAAACCTTCGAACTCGACTTCGAAGACAGCTCGCTCACCCAGAACATGCGCTGCGCCTACCCGCTGGACTATATCTCCAACGCGTCTGAAACAGCGCTTGGCGGCCACCCCAAGAACATCATCCTGCTGACCTGTGACGCCTATGGCGTCCTGCCGCCGATCTCGCGGCTGACCCCGGCGCAGGCGATGTACCACTTCCTGTCCGGCTTTACCTCCAAGACGCCCGGCACCGAACGCGGCGTGGTCGAGCCCGAGCCGACGTTCTCGACCTGCTTCGGCGCGCCCTTCATGCCCCGCCGCCCCGAGGCCTATGGCAAGCTGCTGCAAGCCAAGATCGCCAAGCACGGCGCAACCTGCTGGCTGGTCAACACCGGCTGGACCGGCGGCGCCTTCGGCACCGGCAAGCGGATGCCGATCCGTGCCACCCGCGCCCTGCTGACCGCCGCGCTCGACGGATCGCTGAACGAGGCCGAGTTCCGCAAGGACCCCAACTTCGGATTCGAAGTGCCCGTCGCCGTGCCGGGCGTCTCCGACGTGCTGCTCGACCCGCGCCGCACCTGGGCAGACGGCGCAGCCTACGACAAGCAGGCGGCGAAACTGGTCGGCATGTTCTCCGAGAACTTCGAACAATACCTGCCCTACATCGACGAAGACGTGAAAGCCGCCGCCATCGGCTAAGGCTGCCAACCCGCGTCACGGCATTGAAACGCCCCGCCCTTCCCGGCGGGGCGTTTTGCCATCCAAGGCCCGGATACGCCGCGACGCACGGCTCTGCCCTGCCCCGCAAGCCAACCTGCGCGCGTCCCTTGCGGCCGCCAAGGCTCGGCCATCGCCTCGCAACCGTTACTGCGGGTCAGCCACCTCGGGACAGCCACCCGAGGCCTCTCACCCGCCATTTATTAAGATTTTACTGAAATTCTTGCCCTCAGGCGGACCGAAAGGGCCCATCTGGCGGCCTCTGCCGGCAGTATCGCTTGACGTGTGGGTAAGTTCCGCCCATGACAAGGGCGGAGAGAGAGAGCCACGCGTTACCGTGGCCCCCGTCAGACCGTGCGCGTCGGGATGTGGCGACATGGGCACGACAGGCGCTTTGCGCCGCCCAACGGTCAGCGGGAAGGGGAGAGAGACAAAAATGACACCTGTCGTTGCGGTAAGACTTGCAGTCCTGCTGGCCATGGTTGCATCGGTCACGCTTGCGCCCTCGCACGGTCTCGCGACCGACCGGGGCACGCGGAACGAACAGATCGGCAACCGCCTGCTGGGAGAGAAGCTGGCCGAAACCAGATCCTCGACCGCCACCGGCCAGGACTTCGTTCGCGCTCCGGTCGAGATGGCCGAGGCGGGGATCTATTGCCCGTCCGATCACGTCGGCACCGAACCTGCCCCGGAAACCGAAAGCGGCTATATCCTTCTGATGGCCGGCGATCAGCGTGTCGCCCTGCACAGCCGGACCGTTCCCGCGCACCTGGGCATTTCCTTTGGCGTGCGCATCCGCCTGACACCGGGCAGCGATACCAGAAACTATCGCATGGTCGTCCAGCATCCCCCCTATGGCGCGTTGGACATCACCCAGGAAATCTGGGACCCGAACCTGCGCGGCGACTGGGGCGTGCGCAGTTTCCAGTTTGAATATGAACGCGAAATGCAGCCGGGCCTCTGGTCGTTCGAGGTCCATCGCGGCGACGAGGTGCTGATGCGCCAGACGTTCAATGTGGTGCCGATGTCCGAAGCCCCCGAGGCGATCGACCTCTGCTTTGGCGGCACCTTCCTCTCCTAAGGCCCCACCCTGTCGTAAGGCCCTAAAACCCCAGCCCCTGCCGCAGCAGGTTGCCCCCGGCGACCAGCAGCACCACCAGCGTCGCGCGCCGGAACATCACCTGGTCGATCCGGTCGTGCACGCGAAACCCGATCCACATACCGACCAGCGCCACAGGCACCAGCGACAGCGAAAACGGCAGCGTCTGGGCGCGCAGGACGCCCGAGCCGACATGCGCCCCCAACAGCGCGACCGACCCGAGGCCATAGATCACGCCCTGCAACTGGATCTGTTCGCGCTTCGGGGTCTCCAGCGCCGTCAGGTAGGCCACCGTCGGTGGCCCCCAGACGCCGGAAAAGCCACCGATCCCGCCTGCCAGCAGCGCCACGCCCACTTCGACCCGGCGCGGCGGCGGGCTGCCCAGCCGCAGCGGATAGCCCAGCAGCTGGCTCAGCGCGAAGGCCACGATGGGCAGCCCGATCAGCACCTGCATGACATGGGGCGGCAGCACGCTGACCAGTTGCGCCGACAGGATCAGCATCACGAAGGCCACCGCCAGGAACACCCTGAACCGCACCACCGCATCCCAGACGCCACGCCACCCGGCACGCATCGCCTGCCAGCCGTTGGTGCACAGCGTCGGCAGGATCAGACCCGCCAACGCCCAGTCCGGCCCGACGATGCTGCCCAGCCCGGACACCATGATCATCGGCATCGCGAACCCCACCATGCCTTTCACCACCCCTGCCAGCAGTGCTACGGCAAAGCACCCGAGCAGGGCGAGCATCGTCAGGGAGTCGGGCAATAACAGATCCATGCGCCGACAAGTATCACCGGCGCGTCGTGACACCAGCCCAAAATCCACCACGTAACTTTGCTTCAGATAGGATCGCATTTTCGCATTTATATTGCGCTGCACCTGCAAAGTGGCTATGCCCCTTCCAAGCGAGAGAGGAGAGTCCCATGCCACACGACGGCCCCCATGCCCAGACGACAGACAGCGCGATCCTGCCCGATCTGCTGACCCTGACAGCCGAGGCACTGGCCCCGGCCGAATTCCTGCTCGAAACCGCCCGCCAGACGATCCGCTCGCTGGTCGAGGTTGATGGCCGCGTGTCGGCCCGCTCGGTCGAGGCGCACCAGACCGCGACGCACGGCCTCGCCTGGCTCGCCATCTATGTCGAGGCCCTGCGCCAGATGCAGAAATGGGCCGAAACCCTGTCTTCCCAGGGCAGGTTCACCGACCTGGACGCGCTGCTGCACCAGATCGCCTTTGGCGAATACCTGTCGCAGATGACCGGCGGCATCCAGATGTCGCAGACCGAACTGGTACGCCCGCAGGATCTCGGCCTGACCCGCGACGCCCTGTCGATGATGAACGACGCCTCGGTGCAAACCCTGTGTGATCACGGCAATACCCAGGCCGCCCGCACCCGGCTGACCGACCTGATCGTCCAGCAGCAGGGCACCGTCACCTATGGCACCACCGGGCTGGACGCCGAGCTTGAGATGATCCGCGACCAGTTTCGCCGCTACGCTGTGGACAAGGTCGAACCCCACGCCCACGGCTGGCACCTCCGCGACGAACTGATCCCCATGTCGGTGATCGGCGAACTGGCCGAAATGGGCGTCTTCGGCCTGACCATCCCCGAGGAATACGGCGGCTTCGGCTTTTCCAAGGCCGCCATGGTCGTGGTTTCCGAGGAACTGTCGCGCGGTTACATCGGCGTCGGCTCGCTCGGCACCCGTTCCGAAATCGCAGCCGAACTGATCCTGTGCGGCGGTACCGACGCGCAAAAGGATCACTGGCTGCCGAAACTCGCCTCCGGTGAGATCCTGCCCACCGCGGTCTTCACCGAGCCGAACACCGGCTCCGACCTGGCCGCGCTGCGCACCCGCGCCACCCGCAACGGCGACGATTACGCCCTGACCGGCAACAAGACCTGGATCACGCACGCGGCCCGCACCCATGTCATGACCGTGCTGGCCCGCACCGACCCCGACAGCACCGATCACCGCGGATTGTCGATGTTCCTGGCGGAAAAGACGCCGGGCACCGACACCGACCCCTTCCCGACGCCCGGAATGACCGGAGGAGAGATCGAGGTGCTCGGCTATCGCGGCATGAAGGAATACGAACTCGCCTTCGACAATTTCGCGATCAAGGGCGAAAACCTCCTCGGCGGGACCGAGGGCAAGGGCTTCAAGCAGCTCATGCAGACGTTTGAAAGCGCGCGCATCCAGACCGCCGCCCGCGCCATCGGTGTCGCCCAGGCCGCGCTGGACACCGGCCTGCAATATGCCCTCGACCGCAAGGCCTTTGGCGGCTCGCTGGTCAATTTCCCGCGCGTTTCCGGCAAGTTGGCGATGATGGCGGTCGAGATCATGGTCGCCCGCCAACTGACCTATTTCGCGGCCTGCCAGAAAGATCACGACCGCCGCTGCGATCTTGAGGCTGGCATGGCCAAACTGCTCGGCGCCCGCGTCGCCTGGTCCTGCGCCGACAACGCGCTGCAAATTCATGGCGGCAACGGCTTTGCGCTTGAATACACCGTCTCACGCCTGCTCTGCGACGCGCGGATCCTGTCGATCTTCGAAGGGGCGGCGGAAATCCAGGCCCAGGTCATCGCCCGCCGCCTGCTCGACTGACGCAGCGGCGGCTCCCTTGGCGTCGTCACTGCCCCCCGGACCGCACCCGGTCGCGCCGCCTCGCCGCTAAGGGCGCCACCCGCCCTGCCGCAGGCATGGCGCCAGATCACCCGCGTCGACGCCCTCTCTGCGCCATCCTGGCGCTCTCCACCCTGCAGAAGGCGTATCTACCCTGCGGACACCGCATTGATCGCTCCGTAAACGGCGCACAAAGGGGCAATAATGCTGCCCCATGCCGCCGGCTTGATCACCCGCAGACTGCCACGCACACAACTCGCCTCTTACGTGTGTGTCGGATTGACATTCAATCTGCCTCGGCGTCACGATCAGGTGTGGCGACTCTCCCCCGCAGCGGTCCTCCCTTCCCCCTGCGTGTCACTCCGCGATCTGTCCCCTCCCGTCCTTCCCTGCGGGAATGGTCGCGACACGACAGCGCCACACCCTTGCCGGAAACGGCGCAGGCGTCCCCGGTGGCCGAAAGAGCGATCCCGTTCTTTCGGCCCAGCCAGCCGCCCCGATCACCCCGCCGGATCGCCCGCCCACCTGTGGCAGACACGTGGCAGACACCCGGCGCACCGCCAGCCCCTTCGGACAGGTCGGCCCCGATAGCTGGCCCCTGTGACTGCTCCTGCTGACTGGCCCCGGTGACTGGCCCCGGTGACTCGCGCAATGAGCTGGCCACACCGAAACCTACGCGCCAGCCCGAACGCCGACCTCAGCCCGAAAAGCCCTCTTTGCACCTGTCTCCTCCCCTCGTCGTGCCAGCAGCGCCCGCCGATCAAGGGCCGATGCGTCGGCCAAGGCGCGGGGATCAATCCGGGACCCAATCCGGGCCAATGGCCGCACCACCGCTTTTTCTCAACCGATTGCCGAACTTCGTGCTAGTGTCACTCAGGATTAACCAATGCAAAGCGTCGGTGCCCATGCCCGTCCTGTTTCAGGCATTCAAGACAGTCGTCTCCAGCGGGATCGCCAGCAGCGATTCCCAACTCGTGACGATTGCCCTCTACGGCCCCGCCGAAACCATCAATACCTCGGACGGTGCCGACCTGCGCATCGTCGACACCGACGGCGACGGCCTGATCAGCCCCAAGGAATTTCGCGATTCCGTCGGTGGCGGCGGCCTGGGGCTGGATACCGGCGGCGGTCAGCTCCTGTTCGATGGCCAGCCCCCCGCCAGCGCCAACAACGGCACCCTCTACAGCCCCGCCCCGGTCGGCGGCGGCGCCGACGTGAACAGCTATATCGACACGCTGGAAAAGAATTTCCCCGCCGTCGAACCGACCGAGATCGAAACCAGCAACCCCGATCAGGTGCCCGGCACCGATCCGACCGACAGCACCCCCGTCTGCTTTGCCCGTGGCACCCTGATCCAGACCAGCACCGGCGCGCGCCGCGTCGAAACCCTGCGTGTCGGCGATCTTCTGACGACCCAGGACCATGGCGACCAACCGATCCGCTGGATCGGGGGCTGGGTCCTGCACCCGCAAACCCTGGTCACCCGCCCGCGACTTGCCCCGATCCGCATCGACGCCGGCGCCCTCGGCAAAGGACTGCCCCGGCGCCCCCTGATCGTCTCGCCGCAACACCGCATGCTGGTCCGCTCGCCCATTGCACGGCGCATGTTCGGCGCGGCCGAGGTGCTGATCCCCGCGCGCCTGCTGACGGACCTGCCCGGCATCACCCACTGCCTGCCCGGCACGCTGCCCGACCAGGGCACCCGGCCGCTGGACTATTTCCACCTCCTGCTCGACCGACACGAGGTGATCTTCGCCGAAGGCGCCCCCAGCGAAACCTTCTATACCGGGCCCTTTGCACTGGAAAACATCGGTCGCGCCGGGCGCGACACCGTCTCGGCGCTGCTGACCCGCCATACCGGCCACCCCGCGCACCGCGTCTCGGCCCGCCCCCTGGTCAAGGGCCGCCAGGCCCGCCAGATGATCGCGCGCCATGCCTCAAACGCCAAACCCCTGCTCGGCCTCGCCACACCACAACCCGCCTGACATCCGCAGGGCCGACACCGAGGGCGCTCCGCAGCCCGACCATCCAGAGTCTGACCCCCAAAGCCCGACCATCCAGAGCGTGCCCCAAACGCAAAAAAGGGGACGTGCCGCGCACGCCCCCTTCCCGTCACCGATGAAAGATCCTGCCTCAGCCAGCCTGGCCTGCGGGCAGCATCACGCGGTCGATCACATGCACCACACCGTTCGACTGGTCGACATCGGCGGTGGTCACGGTCGCGATCCGGCCATTCTCATCCTTCAACTTCAGCGCGCCACCCTCCATGTAGGCGTCCAGCTTGCAGCCGCCGACCGTGGGCACCACGTGCATTCCGCCATCATCCGCGATCATCCCGGCGATATCGGTCGAAAACGCCTCGGCGCCCACCACGTGGCAGGTCAGGATCTGCTGCAACTGCGCCTGGTTCTCGGGCATCAGCAACTTGTCCAGCGCCGCCTTGTCGATCTTGCCGAAGGCGTCGTTGGTCGGCGCGAATACGGTGTACGGCCCCGCCCCCATCAGGGTCTCCGCCAGCCCGGCCGCTTTCACGGCGGCCACCAGCGTCGTCAGGTTCGGCGCATTGCCCGCATTCTCGGCAATCGTCATGTCCGCCATCATCGGCGCCCCACCCACCGTGGGATTTTCCATCATGCCGTCCGAGGCGGCCAGCGCCATCGAAACGGTTCCGGCCAGGGCAACAGTGGCAAGTGCGGTACGTTTGAACATCTTCATTCCTCCGGGTTGTTTTGCCGGGACGTTTTGCCCGGCGATGCTCAAAACCACGCGGCCAGCCGACCAAAGGTTTCACCGACCCGCGAAAGTTTTCTCATGCGCCCTCACCCGCGCCGTCACCCGCGCCCTCAACCACGCCGTCACCCCACACCTGCCGCCCCCCCTCGAACGAACGCCCCAGGGCTCTCTCATCTGGCCGAAAATACCCCCGGGGGACGCGCCCGCGGCGCGGGGGGCAGCGCCCCCCTGCCACCTCCGCCATTTGCACCGTCCGCAGATAAAGGCGTGATGTCTCACCTGGCCGCCGCGTGCCGCGCCGGCGCCACTGCAAACAACGCCCAGGATGCGCCTCCTGCCGCCTCACCGCCGGCGCGCACGCGGTACCTGCCAGCCCCGGTAGACCCCGACGATCCGCCAGGCGCTGGCCAGCATCGCCCCCACCACGGCAGTTGCCCCCGCCGGCCAGCCGGCCCAATGCCCCAGCACCACCACCAGCGCGCCCAGCAACGCGGCCAGCGCATAGATCTCCTCGCGCAGAACGCGCGGCACCTCGGCCACCAGCACATCGCGCAGCGCACCGCCGCCACAGGCCGTCAGCACCCCGATCCAGACCGCACCCATCGACCCAAGATCATAGGCCAGCGCCTTCTGCGCCCCGGTGACGGCGAACAACCCCAGCCCCAGCGCATCCAGCACCATGACCGGCCGCGTCATCCGCTCGATCGGGGCGTGTGCCGCAAACACCACGACCCCGGCCAGCAGGGCCGCCAGAAAATACCGCTGGTCGATCAGAAAGGCCGCCGGCGTGGCCCCGATCAGCACGTCGCGCACCGCACCTCCCGCGGTCGCGGCCACCAGCGACAGCACCAGGATGCCGAACAGATCCAGGTCGCGTCGCACCGCCAGCATCGCCCCGCTCAGACCAAAGACAAACGTCCCCAGCAGATCCATCGCGCCCACAACCCCGGACAATTGCCCCAGCATCGCCGTATCCTTCCCTGTCATCCGGCCAACCAACCCACCAACCGGCCTGCCAAAGACAGACACCATGCGGCGCGCCCTGACAACCGGATGCGCAGCAGGCATCGCCGCACAATGGCGCGCCCCGACGGTCCGCTTTCAGCCCACGTGCCGGTTGACACCGCACCCGCAGCGATCAAACTCGACCCATGACAAAACCCTGCATCATCTGCGTCGCCATCACCGGCTCGCTGCCCCGCAAGGCCGATAACCCGGCCGTCCCCATCACCATTGCCGAACAGGTCGAATCGACCCAGGCCGCGTTCGAGGCCGGGGCCACCATCTGCCACGCCCATGTGCGCAACGCCGATGAAACCCCCTCCTCCGATCCCGACAGGTTCGCCGCCCTCAAGGAAGGGCTGGAAAAACACTGCCCCGGCATGATCATCCAGTTCTCCACCGGCGGGCGCTCCGGGGCGGGGGCGACGCGCGGCGGGATGCTGCCGCTGAAACCCGACATGGCCTCGCTCACCGTGGGGTCGAACAACTTCCCCACCCGTGTCTATGAAAACCCGCCCGATCTGGTCGACTGGCTGGCCTCCGAGATGAAGACCTATGCCATCCGCCCCGAGATCGAGGCCTTTGACCTCTCGCACATCCACCAGGCCGCGCTGATGTACCGCGACGGGCGGCTGACCCAGTCGCCCTACGTGCAGTTCGTCATGGGGGTGAAGAATGCCATGCCGGTCGACCGCGATGTCTTCGACTACTACCGCGCAACCATGGCCCGGCTTCTGCCCGACAGCGAATTCTGCGCCGCGGGCATCGGCGCGCACCAGCTGACCCTGAACAAATGGTGCGTCGAAACCGGTGGCCATGCCCGCTGCGGGCTGGAGGATAACATCCGCCTCGACCGCACCACCCTCGCGCCCTCGAACGCCGCGCTGGTGAAACGCGTCACCGACCTCTGCGAACAGGCCGAACGCCCCGTCGCCACCTGGGCGCAGGCACGCAACATCCTCGACCTGCCAATGCCCGGCTAAGGCGGTGTGTACGCACCGTTCAGATACCGCTTCGATACCGTCCAGATACCGACGTTCGAATCTGGCAATATCAACGGCTTAGCAGGTACGTCGGTGCCGCCCACCGCCCCCCGGTGCAGAACCGCACCGGGGCAACGTATTTCCACCTCAGCTCAGCCCCAGCAACCGCGCCGCATTGCCCTTGATGATATCCTCGCGCAGCTCGTCCTTGATGGCGATCTTCTCGAAATCCGACAACCAGCGTTCCGGCGTGATCATCGGCCAGTCCGACCCGAACAGCACCTTCTTCTTCAGGATCGAATTGCAATATTTCACAAGGATTTCAGGAAAGTACTTGGGCGACCAGCCGCTGAGGTCGATATAGACATTCGGCTTGTGCTGCGCCACGGCCAGCGCCTCTTCCTGCCAGGGAAAGCTGGGGTGGGCCAGGATGATCTTCATCTCCGGAAAATCCACCGCCACATCATCCATGTACATCGGGTTGGAATATTTCAGCCGCATCCCGTTGCCGCCCGGCATACCCGACCCGACCCCGGTCTGCCCGGTGTGGAACAGGGCAATGCCCCCCTCCTCCGCGATTGCCTCGTATAGGCCATAAGCCATTCTGTCGTTGGCATAAAATCCCTGCATCGTCGGGTGAAACTTGAACCCCTTGATACCGAAATCGCGCATCAGCCGCTTCGCCTCGCGCACCCCCATCTTGCCCTTGTGCGGGTCGATCGAGGCAAACGGGATCAGCACGTCGTCATTCTCTGCCGCCAGCTCCGCCACTTCCTCGTTCCTGTAGCGCCGATACCCCGTCTCACGCTCGGCATCGACGGGAAAGATCACGGCCGCAATGTTCTGTTCCCTATAGTGTTTTGCCGTTTCCGGCACTGTCGGAGGGTGGTTCCACGGCGCACGGAAATACTTCGCCATCGTGCTTTGCAGATCGTCATATCCGTCGTCCGAATGACAGCCGCAAGGCTCCTCGGCGTGGGTGTGAATATCGATCGCGCGAACCTTGTTGATATCAACCATTTGTCTTCCTTTCAGACCTCGATCACCGCCGGATCGGCCCCGGCATACAGCCGCTCGACCAGATCCGCACGCCGGGTCAACAGCTTGCGAATATTGATGTTTCCCTTGGCCGTCATCTCGGCCTGGGTCAGGCTGGGTGGCTCGGCCATGACCAGCGCCCGACCCACGCGGGTCGAACTGCCGGTGGATGTGGCCGCGAGGTTAGCCAAACGTTCACGAATTTGCGCCAACATGTCGGGATCACGCACCACCTCACCTTCGCCGCCATTCACAAGCACCGCCGGCACCAGCAAGGCACCCAATTCATTCCGGTCATGGCCGGTGATCACGACATCCCCGACCAGACCGTCCAACGCGGTCATGACGCCCGCACGGATCGCCGCGACCCGCACCCACGTCCCCGAGGTCAGCTTGAAGTCTTCCGAGATCCGCCCATCGAACGCCAACCCGCGATCGGGATCGTCCCGATCGACAAACCGCACCGCGTCCCCGGTGATCAGATACCCTTCGGCATCGAAACTTTCCGCGGTCTTTTCAGGGGCATCCAGGTAACCCGGCATGATGTTCGGTCCCTTGACGCGCAACTCATAGCGGTTCTCTTCTTCCCGGATCAGCTTCACCTCGACCTCCGGCACCGGCACCCCGATGATGCCTGAACGGCGCACACGTTCATGCACCAGCACCGTGCAGGGCGAGGTTTCGGTCATGCCCCAGGACGAGATGAAATAGGGCGGCTCGCCATTCACCTCGACGCCCATGTCCTCCAACCCCTGCCAGACTTCCTGCGGCAAGGACGCACCGGCATAAAACATCAGGTCGAGACCGGAAAAGAACTGCTCTCTCAAGGCCTTATCCGCCTTCAACGCCTCATTCAGCTTGGCATAGCCCACCGGCACGTTGAAACTCAGCGTGCCGGTCTTCAGCTTCAGGTTCTCGATGGTGCGCGCAAACAGTGTATCCGTCGGCTTGCCGTCGTCGATGTAGATCGCGCCGCCATGCGCCAGCATCATGTTGAAATTATGCGACCCGCCAAAGACATGGTTCCACGGCAGCCAATCGACAATCGTGTGCACCTTCTGCGTCAGCAACGGAAAGGCCGCCGCCAGTTGCGCCTGGTTCACGCACATCATCCGATGCGTCGTCATCACCGCCTTGGGCTGAGAGGTCGAGCCGGAGGTGAACAACACCTTGGCCAGCGTCTCCGGCCCCACGGCATCATGCGCTGCATCGACGCCCTCGGTCCCATGCGCCGCCGCCTCGGCGAACACGGACACATCGCGCCCCCCGGCATCGCTGGCAAGCACCGGAATGCCCTGCACCACCTCAAGGTCCAGGGCGGCACCGTAACGTGCCGCGTCATCTACATAAATCAGCGCGGGCCTGGCGGTTTCCACGACATGCGCCAGCCGCTCATGCGCGCCGGGGATCAGGCTGTATTGCTCTGCCACCGATGTCGAGGCGAGGCCGATGTACTGCGCCGCCAGCACCAGCAGCCCGTGATCGACGCCATTGGCCGACAGGCAGGCGACGATCTGACCGCGCTGAAATCCCTGCGCCAACAGCCAGCCTGCCAGCCCGCGCACCTGATCGCGGGCCTGCGCATAGGTCACCTCGCGCCAACCATCCCCTTGGCGTTCCGCGATAAAAACCCTATCCGGCGCGGTCTCGGCCCAATGATCCAGCCACGCGCCCGTCGTCTCGGCATAGGGCGACAGCCGGGTGTTGGACCGCATCAGGATGGCACCATCCGCGCGCGTCTCCAGCTCCACCGAATGCGGTGCAAATCTAGTCAGATCTCTCATTCCGGTTTCCTCCCTCCGGATCGTCCTCAGACCCCGTGCGGCGCGACGGGGCCGAACCATCAATCCGCCGCAGCAGGGCGATCATTGTCCGGCGTTCGTCGTCGCTCAGGGGTGTCAGGATCCTGTCTTCGTGCGCCGCCAGCACACGCGTCGCCTCTTCGTTCATGCGCCGCCCCTCCGGCGTCGCCCGCAGCGCATAGGAACGCCGGTCCGTCGGCACCCTGTGTCGCGCGATCAGGCCAGCCTTTTCCAGCGCATCGATGATCACAACCGTGTTCGACCGCTCGATACTCAGGATCTCGGCAAGCTGGCTCTGACGCAGGTCCGCGTTGTCGCAGATCACCGCCAGCGCCGAATAGGTCGAAATGCGCAGGCCCAGCGGTTCCAGCACCCGCATCGCGTCGGACTGGATCAGGTGGTAGGCGCGCTTGAGGCTATAGCCGACAAAGCCACGCAGCCGCTGATCCCCGCGCGTCGGGGTCGCAATCTGATCCGGCTCTTTCGACGCGCCCAACGGCATCAGCGGAACTCCGGTGCGCGTTTCTCAAGAAAAGCACGCAGGCCTTCCTTTGCGTCCTCGCTGGTCTGGGCAATCGCGGCCGAAAGGCTCTCGGTAAAGAACCCGTCGCCACGCGCCATGTCGTTGATACGCGAAATGGCGTTGATCATGATATAGTTGGAAAGGCTGGCATTTTTCGCGATCTTGCCCGCCAGTTCCATCGCAAGGTCCAGCGCCTCGCCCTCGCCCACGGCATAATGGCACAGGCCCAGACGCAGACCCTCTTCGGCCCCGTACTTGCGGCCGGTCAGCATCATTTCCGTCATTCGGTCGGCGCCCAGAATGCGGCCCACACGCACCGTTGCCCCGCCCCCGACAAAGATCCCCCGCCGGCCCTCGGGCAGCTGAAAGATCACCGAAGGTTCTGCAATGCGCACATGGGTCGAGGTCGCCAGCTCCAGCCCGCCCCCGATCACCGCGCCGAACATGGCCGAGACCACGGGCAGCCCGGAAAACTGGATCTTGTCCATCACCCCATGCCAGCCGCGCGAATGTTTCAACGTGCCTTCCGCGTTCCGCGCCACATGTTCGGACAGGTCCAGACCCGAACAGTAATGCCCCGCCGTACCGACCAGCACGACAACCTTGGCGCCTTCGGGCGGGGCGGAAAAGAACGCATCCAGCGCCGCCAGCAGCGTATCGTTCATCGCGTTGCGCTTGTCTGGGCGGGTCATCGTCAGCACCGCAATCGGGCCCTGAAGGTCAACGGACAGGACATCACTCATGACAGGTCTTCCTTATTTCGGCGGCAACCGCACCGCGCCGTCCAGGCGGATGACGGTGCCGTTCAGCATCGTGTTTCGAATGATCTGTTCCGCCAGCGAGGCGTAATCCGACGGGCTGCCGAACCGAGGCGGAAAGGGAATCGTCGCGGCGATGCTGCGCTGCGTTTCCTCGGGCAATCCGTCGACCATGGCCGTCTGGAACATGCCCGGCGCGATCCCCATCACCCGGATGCCGGAACGCGCCAGTTCCCGTGCGACAGGCAGCGTCAGCGAGGCGATGCCGCCCTTTGAGGCCGCATAGGCCGCCTGCCCGATCTGGCCGTCCTGATAGGCGACCGAGGCGGTGTTGATGATCACGCCGCGTTCGTTGTCCGGCCCGACAGGCTCCAGCTCGGCCATGGCGCGGGCGGCGTAGGACAGGGTGATGTAGCTGCCGATCAGGTTCACATCCAGCGTGCGACGGAACGCATCGATGGACAGCTTGCCCTCGCGGTTCACCACGCGCCCCGCCGTACCGATCCCGGCGCAATTCACCAGCACGCGCGGCGCGGCCCCGTTCCAGGCGATGAAATCCTCGAAGGCGCTCGCGACCTGCGCCTCGTCCGACACGTTCACCGGACAGGCCAGGCCGCCGATTTCCTCCGCGACACTCCGCGCCCCGGCTTCATTGAAATCGAAGACGCCGACCTTTGCGCCCAGGCCGGCCAGATGGCGCGCCGTCGCTGCCCCCAGCCCGCTTCCAGCGCCCGTGACGATGGCGCCGATCCCCTTGATTTCCATAGTGTCCTCCTCCCGTTCAGTAGTCATTCAGACGAATAGCTATAATGCATAACCAGGCCAGGCACAGATTGCCCCGGCCGCACCCCGTCCTCACCTCAGTTAAAAATTCGCAGCAGAAACAGCGTGATCCCCGGAAAGATCACCAGCAGGGCGACCCGCACGATATCGGAGGCGACAAAGTACATCACGGCCGAATAGGTCTTGGCGATCGGCGTGTCGCGGTCCATCGAATTGATCACGAACAGGTTCATCCCCACCGGCGGCGTGATCAGTCCCACTTCGACCACGATCAGGATGATGATGCCGAACCAGATTGCCAGCTCTTCGGGTGTCAGGCCGAAATCCAGGACCGAAATGATCGGGAAAAAGATCGGCACCGTCAGCAGGATCATCGACAGCGAATCCATCAGGCAGCCCATCACAAGGTACAGCAACAGGATGATGACCAGCACGGTCCAGGCGCCGAAGCCCTGGTTGACCACCCATTCCGACAGCTCCTGCGGCACCCGCGTTTGCGCCAGGAACCCGTTGTAGAACCCCGCACCCAGCACGATGAAAAAGATCATCGCGGTGGATTTCGCCGTCGCGTAAAAGCTCTGCGCCCAGGCTTTGCCGCGCAGTCCGCCGTTGACCCATGCAATCAACCCGGTGCCGAACGCACCGACTGCCGCGCCTTCGGTCGGGGTGAAAAAGCCCAGGTAGATGCCGCCGACGACGGCAAGAAAGACCAGCATGACAGGCCACACGTCGACAAGCGCCCGAAACCGCTGGGCCATCGGCATCGGCTCTCGTGTGCCCGCGCTGTCCGGGTGCAGGCGCACGTAGATCGATATCGTGATGATGTACCCGACGGCCGCCAGAATGCCCGGCACAAAGGCCGCCATGAACAGCTTCGCAATGTTCTGCTCGGTCAGGATGGCATAGATCACCAGGATGACAGACGGCGGGATCAGGATACCCAGGGTTCCGCCAGCGGCCAGCGTGGCCGTGGCAAAGCCGCCGGAATAGCCATAGCGGCGCAATTCCGGCAGGGCGACCTGGCTCATCGTGGCTGCCGTCGCCAGGGACGACCCGCAAATCGCGCCAAACCCCGCACAGGCCCCGATGGCCGCCATGGCAACCCCGCCCCTGCGATGCCCGAGAAAGCTCTCGGCGGCCCTGAACAATGACTGGCTCATCCCGCCCAGCGTCGCGAAATGGCCCATCAACAGGAACATCGGCACGATGGACAGCGAATAGCTGGAAAAGGTCGAATAGGTCTCGGACTTCAGCTTGGACAGCGCCACCAGCATCCCGCCGGTCACCATGTCCAACCCGACAAAGCCGACGGCGAACATCGCCAGCCCAATCGGCATACGCAAGAAGATAAGGACCAGCAGAACCGGGAACGAATACAGCCCAACTTCGAAATCGGTCAATGTCCTGCCCCCCCGTGGTCCGGCAGGATGGCGCGATCGCGAACCAGCTCGATCAGGCGCACCAGCGCCGTGTAGACCGTGACAACCGCCGCCACCACAGCAGCACCGAACGAGGCCGCGTAGGCCCACCAGACAGGAAACTGCAACAGGAAAGTCGTTTCGTTATAGCGCATCTTGCCCAGCATCCCGTCGTAAAGTCGCCAGGCGATGATCACCATCGCGATGGCAAAGATCACCTCCCAAAAGGCGATCAGAACCCTGTTCGCCGTTACCGGCAGGATCGCCGTGAAAACGTCGACCGTGGCATGAGATGCCGTGATCTGGGTCAATGGCAGAAAGGCAAAGATGGTAAAGGCGATCCCGGCCTCGACCAGCTCGAAATCCCCTAGAACGGGGCCGACGCCCAAATCCAGCAGCGCCTTCGTCCCGCCCGGCGCAATCGCTTCCAGCCACTCCCAATGCAGGATGCCGTTCAATGTGCGGCCAAAGACGGACACCACCGTCAGCAGGATCAGCACCGTCAGGACCAGCCCCCCGAGGATGGCCATGATCCGCGCCAGCGCCATGAAAACCGAGTGTATGCGCACCTGTCTCTCCCCTCAGAGGCATGTCGTCCAGCCCTTCGCCACGGCGCGCTTCGCGCCCCGGCTGCAAACCGTCGTACCGCTTGCGGCACCGCCGACCCTGCGCAACGGAGCATGCCATCGCGCAGGATCTGGTTGTTACTTGGTGTACTTGGCGATCAGATCGCGGGCTTCCTGCACCATGGCGGCGCCATCCATGCCCTTGCCATCCATCTCGGCGATCCAGTTTTCCTCGACCGGGGCACCGGCGGCTTTCCACGTCTCGATCTGCTCCGGGGTCAGCTCGACAAAGTTGTTGCCGTGATCCATCGCGATCTTGCGACCGATTTCGTCACCCTGCGCCATGACGTCGCCGGCAAAGGCCGAAAATGCCAGGCCAGAGTTGTCGTCGATCACCTTCTTAAGATCATCCGGCAGCGACTCGTACTTGGCCTCGTTCATCGCAAAGATCATCGTCGCGACATACAGCGTCGCATCGGGGAATTCCGTGTGGTTGTTCACCAACTCCGAAATCTTGAGAGAGGTCGTGACCTCCCACGGCAGAACCGTCGCGTCGATGACGCCTTTCGACAGCGCTTCGGGCACGGCCGGAACCGGCATCCCGATCGGGGTCGCGCCCAGCTCACCGAAGTATTCGTTGGTGACGCGGGTCGGCGCGCGCAGCTTGACGCCATTCAGGTCTTCGATGCTGGTGATCGGTTCCTTCGAATGGATCACGCCCGGCCCATGCACCCAGGCGGCCAGCAGATGCATGCCCGCCAGCTCGGTATCCAGCATGTTCTTCTCGGCGTATTCATAGAATGCCTGCGATGTCGCCTCGGGATCCGTCGCGATGAACGGCAGCTCGAACACCTCGGTCGACGGGAAACGCCCCGGGGTATAGCCCGGCAGGGTCCAGATGATATCGGCGACACCATCGACAACCTGTTCGGCCAGTTCGGGCGGGGTCCCCCCCAGCTGCATCGATGGGAAATGCTGGATCTTGATCCGGCCGTCGCTGTCGGCCTCGACCTTGTCCGACCAGACCTTCAGCGCCATTTTCGGCACGATGGCTTGCTCGGGCAGGAAATAATGCATCTTCAGCGTCACGTCCTGCGCATGGCCTGCGATGGTCGTGCCCGCCAGGATCGCGCTAGCGGCGAGCCCGCGGAGAGCGGTCTTGAGTAGTGTCATGTGGTTCCTCCCTACATGCGACATCTGCCCCGTCGGTCTTTGTCGGCATTCGGGCCCGCGATCCGAAATCGATATCGGTGCGGCTCCTCCCCGAAGGTCTGCCCTGAACAGACCGTGCCTTTCGCCGTCCTGGGGCGTCACGCAGATGCAGGATGCAACGGCCCAAACATCTTGTCAAATATTGTTATGCCAAATAGCAAACTATCTGGCGCCGCACCAAAACGGAAACCGCAGCAATAACGACAAGCAATTTCAGAGCCTTGTGAAAATTCACGAGACACAGTGACCCCGCAGGCGCACTGCCACCCCATACCATGGGCCAGCCTTGCCCAAAGACCGCGGCGCGCGCCGCCGCCCTAGGCGCAAAGCCAAGCCAGTCGTGACGGAAATCCTCAGCTCTTGCCCAACAAGGCAAAAGGGGCATCCTCGTCCTGCTGAAAATCCAGCGGCGCATGATCGCGCGCCGCGGTCGAGCGCTTGAATTCATATTGCATCTCGCCCTCTTCCTCGGCGGACGCGATGATCAGGCAGGACGCGATAAAGGTTGCACCGTCGAACAGTTCCACCAGGCCGCGCAGGTGCGGCGCATCGGCGGCATCGACGGAAAACCCGTTCTCCCAACGGCGCAGCACCTTGTGGCTGCTACCATCGGCTTCGACACGCAGACGCGACGCCTTGCGCAACGCCATCTTGCGCGCCGCAACCAGACCGTCCGTGATGTCCTTTGGCAGATAGGTCGTCATGTCGTCCCCCACATTCACCCGGCGCGAACAGCGCAGCAGGCGCGCGACTCACCCCCACGGGATCGTCCACTCCCAACAGGATGAACCGCCAGACATTTACGTCAAGTTAAGCCTCGCATTTGCGATATCTGCACGACAGCCGTGTTTCATCAACGCGACACTTGCGTGAAAACACCCGCGCCCCTAATCTTCCTCGCCTTGGCCACGCTCCCCCTGAACCCGGGGACGCAAGACATGTGGCATCGCCGCGTCGTACAGGGCCGAGTCACGGAAATCGCGCACCTCTCCCAGCACCGGCCCCACCAGGATCAGCGCGGTGCGCGTGATCTTCTGCGCGCGCACCCTGGCATGAATATCCGCCAGCGTGCCACGGATGAACATCTGGTCCGGCCAGCCGACACGATAGGCCACGACCACCGGACAATCCGCCCCGTAATACGGGCTCAGCTGCCGTTCGATCTCGCGCAGGTTGCGCACCCCCAGATGGATCGCCAGGGTGGCCCGGCTGCGGGCAAAGGTCTCCAGCGTTTCGTGTTCCGGCATCGAGGTGCTTTTCATGCTGACCCGTGTCAGCACGATGCTCTGCGCCACCTCCGGCACCGTCAATTCCTGCCCCAGGGCGGCAGCCGCCGCGGCATAGGCCGGGACCCCCGGGATGATCTCGTAGTCGACCCCATCGGCGCGCAGCCGCCGCACCTGCTCGGCAATCGCCCCGTACAGCGACGGATCCCCGGAATGCACCCGCGCCACATCCTCGCCGCGCGCCCGCGCCGCCAGGATCTCGCCGTGGGTCTGCGCCAGGGTCATCGGCGCCGTATCCAGCACCCGCGCGCCCGCCGGCGCCCCGGCCACGACCTCGGCAGGAACCAGCGATCCGGCATAGAGACAGACCGGACAGGCCGCGATCAGCCGCTGCGCCTTCAGCGTCAGCAATTCCGGATCGCCCGGCCCTGCGCCGATGAAATAAACCTTCATACCGTCCTGTCCCGGCAGATCTCCCTGCCTGTTTCCCTGTTTCAAAATATCCCCGGGGGGCCGCGCCAGCGGCGGGGGCAGCGCCCCCTACCCGGTCTCCGACAGGTCCCCGTCGATCCGGCGCGCGTAACCGCGCGGCGTGTACATCCTTGGCCCCTCGCCCAGCATCGCCAGGGACGAGTTGCTGGACCCGACCAGCACCACCGTCAGCATGTCGACCTCGTCCACCTTCAGGGCATCCAGCCTGCGGTACCGCACCAGCTCATCCACCCTGCCAAGATTGCTCGCCAACATCACCGGCGTATCGGCCGGGCGATGCTGCAACAGGATCTCCCGCGCCTCCGCCAGCAGTGTCCGCCGTGTCCGGCTCACCGGATTATAAAAGGCGATCACGAAATCTCCCTCCGCCGCCGCCTTCAGCCGGCGCAGGATATCCTCGCGCGGGGTCAACAGATCGCTCAGCGATATCGCGCAAAAGTCATGCCCCAGGGGGGCACCGGCCCGTGCGGCCGCCCCCTGCAACGCCGACACCCCGGGCGAACAGATGACTTCGACCCGACGCGCCGCCGCACTCACCCCCTTGTCCGCCGCACCCCGGTCCATCAGCTCGAAGACGAGCGCGCCCATGGCATAGATGCCCGCATCCCCGGAACACACCAGGGCCACGTTGCGCCCCTGCCCCGCCCGCTCCAGGGCATGACGGCAACGCGCCTCCTCTCCGCCCAGCGGAAAATCACTGCGCCGCTTGCCCAGGGCCAGCGACCCCAGAAGATCGAGATACAGCCCGTACCCCACCAATTCCTCGGCCTCCGACACCAGCCGCGACACCTCCGGTGTGCGCCAGCTCGCCTGCCCCGGACCGATGCCGACAATGGACAACCGCCCGCGTGGCCGCCCGCGCAGCTGCGTGATGACTTCTGCGGTTTCGGCCAGCGCGCAGGTCGCCATGGCACTCTTGCGCTTGGGGCGTCGCAACGCGCCATCGCCCGCGCCCGCCAGCGCCGCGCCCTCCGACACGCCGTGGCAGCCGACCTCGGCAAAGACCACCTCAGACGGCGTTACCAGCCGCCCCGCCTGCGCCTCCAGCTCCTCGGCCGAGAAGACCCGTAACGGCAGATCCCAGCGGGCCGCCAGCGCCAGCACCGCAGGTTCGTCCGCCTTGACGTCCAGCGTGAACACCCCCGCCAGCGCGTACGGCGAAACACCGGCATCGGCCAGCATTCCCGACACCAGCGCCTCCAGCTCCTCCGGTGGACAGCCCCGCGAACATCCGACGCCAAGCGCAAACCGCTGCGGATGAAACGTCAGCACGCCGGCCTCGGCGGGCGCGACCCCGGCCACGATCCGCATCTCTCCCGCCGGCAACCCCGCCAGCCAGTCCGCCGCGCCCTCGACCCGCGCACCCTCGCCCCCCAGCAATCGCGCCATCGCATCCTGCGCCAACTCCGGCGTGCCAAGACGCCATCCCGCAGGCGGCTCATCCAGGGCCAGCCCCAGCGTCACGTCCCCCGCCGTCGTCACCGCCGCCACGGCCTCCAGCGCGCCGGCGATCTCGCGCGCCAGGCGGTTTGCGCCGCGATGACCGCCCAGCAGCGGCACCACCACGGCTCCGTCGTCCGACACCGATACCACCGGCGGCTCGTTGCGCTTGTCCCCCAGCATTGGCGCCACGGCCCGGATCAGGATGCCGCTTGCACAGACCCCGATGACCGGCCGCCCGGCGGCAAACATCGCGCGCGCAAATTCCAGCGCATTGTCAAAGACCGCGTCCGCGCCCCGCACACGCCCCGCGCGCCCGTGCAGCGGCACGCCAAGCGCCTCTGCCACCCGCCGCGCCACGGTCTCGCCCGCGCCCGAGACGCACATCACCACCGGAGTTACAGCCACGGATCAGTTCCCTTCGTCACCAGAATCATCGAAAAATACGGCGCCACCTCCGGCGCCTCTGCCAGCGGAACGATCACCTCTTCCGCCAGGCCTGCGCGCTCGACATAGACCGCCCGGTGCTCCAGCCCCAGGGCCGCAATCACCCGCCTTATCTTGCCCAGATGCCGCCCGACCTTCATGATCGCGACGCTCTCGGCGCGTGCGATCCCCGCGCTCAGCTCCTCTTCGGGCAAGGGCCCCGGCAGAACGGCAAAGCGGTCGTTGCGCGCCACCAGCGCAACCCCGGCGCGCGCGGCGCAGGCCGATACCGATGTCACACCAGGCACGACCTCCAGCGCAAACCGCCCCGACAGCCGCGCGAACAGGTACATGAACGACCCATAGAACAGCGGGTCCCCCTCGCAGAGGCAGACAACGTCGCGCCCCTGCTGCAAATGCCCGGCAATCCGCGCCGCACCGGCGTCATAAACGGCCTGCGCAGGCGCCCGCTCCAGGGCCATCGGCACCTCCATCACGATCTCCTGCGCCGCGGGCCCGATCAGATCCGCCGCGATGGATCGGGCAAAGCTCGCCCCGCCGGCCAATGCCGGATAGGCCACGACCCCCGCCGCCGCGATCAGCCGCGCCGCCTTGAGAGTGATCAGCTCCGGATCGCCCGGCCCCAGCCCGACACCGTATAGCGTTCCCGTTCTCACGCGCGGCCTCCCGTCATCCGGCCGACGATACCTGCGAAAAAGGGGCTCCCTGCCGCCACGACCCCGGTCATCGCTTGACCAGCGACCATTGCGTCACCGGCATCAGCGGCCGCCATCCCGTGCGCGTCCCGACGGGCGCGGCGCGGTTCACCGACACTTTCACCAACTCTCCACCGTGGCGCTTGTGCAGGGCAACCAGCA
Source organism: Pseudooceanicola sediminis (assembly GCF_003575965.1). Lineage (GTDB taxonomy): Bacteria > Pseudomonadota > Alphaproteobacteria > Rhodobacterales > Rhodobacteraceae > Pseudooceanicola > Pseudooceanicola sediminis. The sequence continues at coordinate 150,566 of NZ_QWJJ01000009.1, forward strand.
CCGCCTCGCTCTCCAACGTCACGCAATTGGCCACCAATCGCCCCAGCGGCTTCAGTGCCGCCCATGCCACATCGAACACAGCCTCGCTCAACCCGCCGCCGATGAACACCGCGTCGGGGCGCGCCAGACCGTCCAGTGCCGCAGGCACCACCCCGTCCACCAGCTCCAGCCGCGGCGTGCCAAGCGCCAGCGCGTTCGCCGCCGCCAGCACCCGCCGGTCGGCGCGCGGCTCGATTCCGATCGCGCGCGCATACCGTGCCGCGCGCATCCACTCGACCGCGACCGACCCGCAGCCCGTGCCGATGTCCCACAGCAACGCCCCGCGCATCGGCATCAGCTTGGCCAGCGTTACCGCGCGCACCTCGCGCTTGGTCATCGTGCCGTCATGTTGAAACAGATCGTCCGGCAGCCCCGGCACACGCGGCAACAGCGCCGCGCCGGGCGCCGCGATGCACTCGACCGCCAATGTGTTGAAGGCGGGCACGACGTGATCCCAGCTCTCTGCGGTACCGTCAAAGCGCGCCTCGTCCGCGCCCCCCATGTTGGCCAGCACGGTCATGGCCGACGCCCCGAAACCGCGTTCGCACAGGAAACGCGCGATCCGGCCCGGCGTGTCCGCACCGGTCGTCAGGATCAGCAGGCGCGCATCAGGCTGGATAAAGGCAATCATCTGCTCGACCGGCCGGCCATGTACGGTCAGCGTTTCCAGATCGGCCATCGACCACCCCATCCGCGCGCTTGCCAGCTGAAATGCCGAAAGCTGCGGATGATAAACGATCTCCGGGGCCGGCACCGCCCGCCCGATCCGGGCGCCAACGGAATACCAAAGCGGGTCGCCGGTCGCCAGAACGACAACACGCCTGCCCCGCAGCGCCAGCAGCTGATCGATCAGCGCGTCGAACGGCGATGGCCAGGCCAGGCGCTCTGCCTTGATGCTGTCGGACAGGGCGTGGTGACGCTCACCCCCGATGATGACCTCGGCCGCTTCGACCACGGCGCGTGTGGCAGGCAACAGGCCCGCCATGCCGTCCTCGCCAATGCCGACGATGTGCAGCCAGGGGTCGTTCATGCCTGATCCTCCGGCAAACCGGCAGCCAGCGCATTGACCGCCGCAGACGCCATGGCAGACCCGCCCCGGCGCCCCCGCAGGGTAACGAAATCACATCCACGCGGATTTGCCGCCAGCTCGGCCTTGCTTTCGGCCGCGCCGACAAATCCGACGGGAAATCCCAGGATCACCGCGGGTTTCGGGGCGCCCCCCTCCAACATCTCCAGCAGATGAAACAGGGCCGTCGGCGCGTTGCCGATGGCCACGACAGCGCCTGCCAGATGGTCGCGCCACAGTTCGACCGCCGCCGCCGACCGCGTTGTGCCCAGCTCGGCGGCCAGCGCAGGTGTACGGGCATCGTTCAGCGTGACGCGCACCTGGTTGTCGCGCGGCAGGTATCGCCGGATCACTCCGGCGCCGGCCATTTCGCAGTCACACAGGATCGGCGCGCCCGCCTGCAACGCGGCCCGCCCCGCCGCGACCGCGCCCGGCGAACAGGCAAGCCGGTCCGCGATCTCGACCATGCCGCAGGCGTGGATCAACCGCACCGCCATCTGTTGCAGGTCGGCGGAAAAACGATCGAGCCGGGCTTCGCGCCGGACCGTTGCAAAGCTTTCAGCGTAGATGGCGGCAGGGTCCTTGAGGTAGGGGCGCATGGGTCAGACCTTGGGTGTTGCGAAGACTTCGGCAAGGCTCCGACAAAGGGGGCCTTGCGGCAGGATCGGAAAGCGTCGTCAGGCCTTGTGCTTACGCGCACTTTCGGGGCCGTTGGGGTGCTTTGCATGGGGATAGACCGGATGGGCGTGGTCGTGGTCATGATCATGCGCGTGGGCGTGCCCGTGGCCATGACTATGCCCGTGACTGTGCCCATGTTCATCGCCATGGTCATGCCCGTGTGCATGGTCATGGGTACCATGGACATGATCGTGATGATGATGCGCGTGGCCGTGATCGTGGTCATGCACGGCCTCCAGACGGCATTCGCCGGTGCAGAACGTCGCGCAAAGCTGGCAATCCTCGACATTCGAACCAGGGGCATTCGCGCCCTGCCCTTCGACATGGTGATGGTGGCTTTCCTGCACTGCACCGACCTCGGCCTCGAACCCCAGCACCTGAACGCGGTACTTGCAGGTGGCGCAGTTCGGCGGCGGGATTTCCCCGATCTGTTCAGTGACCCGTTCGGCAAAGGTGGCCAGCACCTCGTCATGATCGTTCAGATACCCCGCCTTGACGAACTGGATGTCGGGATGGTGCGCCGCAACCTGATCGGTAAAGCCGTAGATGCGGTCGATCAGGATGCCGGTGAACAGGAAATACGGGAACACCAGGATGCGTTTGTATCCCAGGCGCGTGGCGTGGGTCAGGCAGGGTTCGACCAGCGGAAAGGTCACACCGGAATAGCCGACCTCCATCCAGCCAAAGCCCAGCCCCTCCTGCAGCATCCGCGCGATCTTGGACACGTTGCCGTTGGCGTCCGGGTCCGACGCCCCGCGGCCGATGACGACAAGGCAGGTCTCCTCGTAGGGCACCGTCCCGTGTTCGGCATCCGCCGTGGCCATGGCATCGCGCACCCGCGCCCCGGCGGCGGCGATCATCTTGGGGTCGACCCCCAGTTCGCGACCATAGGAAATCTCGATCCCGTGTTTCGCCGCGTAGGTGTTGAGAACCGTGGGAATGTCGTTCTTGGCGTGCATCGCCGCGAACAGCATGCCCGGCACCGCCAGGATCCGCTCGCATCCCGCATGACGCAGACGGTCCAGGCCGTCGCGGATCACCGGATTGGCAAACTCCAGATAGCCGTAATCGACCATCCAGTCAGATGGCAGCAGGGCGGGCAGCTTTTGCGCAAGCACCGCGAATTCGTCAACAGCCGCCTGGCTGCGAGAGCCATGGCCGCAGATCATCACACCGGTTTTCATCTTGATCAGGCCTCTTGAAGCTCTTCAGCTTCGGTTTCAGCGTCCGCGTCCTCGTCCCGGTCCTTGCGGTCCGCATAGGCCTTCCACAGCCCGATGGCGATGGCCGCCCCCAGGGCCGCGGCCCCCAGCCAGTGACCATGACCTGCGACATCGGCAAGATGTCCGGGGTGGGCCGCAGCCGGCATCGGGGCGACAAGGGCCGCTCCCAGGGCCGCTGCCGCGGCAAGGGGTCGGGCAGAGGGGCGCAATATCAGCATGATCTACGTGTCCTTTCCTATCGGGCCTTGCCCGGCACGCCAGCAGGAAAGGGCGCCCCTGCCACGGGTGTCAAACCGCAGGCGGCGCTTTCAGACGATACGTCACTGGCCCCCTGACTGGGTCGGCCGATGCGGCGCACTCCTTTCCGGCCCGTGTCGGGCTCGTCTCCCCCCGTGCATAGCCGAGGCCCCCCCATGACGCAATCCGGCAAAGCCCCGATACGCGCGCTCAGGCCGATCGCGCGACGACGATGTGCGGAGTTGCACGAATGCTGCGCGTCTGTCGGGATTGGTTCATTGCGGGTTCCGCCTTACCTCTTCGTCAACACACACGAATGGAAATCAAGACGGAGGAGCGCGACATGGGACTTCTGGTTGACGGCGAATGGCAGGACAAATGGTACGACACCAAGGAAAACGGCGGCAAATTCGTCCGCTCTGAATCACAGTTTCGCAATTGGATCACGCCAGATGGCAGCGCCGGACCCTCCGGGACGGGCGGCTTTGCGGCAGAAAGCGGGCGCTATCATCTCTATGTCTCCTATGCCTGCCCCTGGGCCCACCGGGCGCTGATCTTCCGCGCGCTGAAAGGGCTTGAGGATCACATCACCGTCTCCGTCGTTCACCCAGAAATGCTGGGCGAGGGCTGGGAATTCCGCGACGATTTCGACGGTGCGACCGGCGATACCCTGATGGGCCTGCGCTACCTGCGCGAGGTCTATACCAAGGCCCAGCCGGATGCCTCGACGCGCGTCACGGTGCCCGTCCTGTGGGACACCCGCACCAAAACCATCGTCTCGAACGAAAGTTCGGAAATCATCCGCATGTTCAACTCGGCCTTCGACGGGCTGACCGGCAACAGCGATGACTACTGGCCCGAACCGCTGCGGGACGAGATCGAGCAGATCAACACCCGCGTCTATGACACCATCAACAACGGCGTCTACAAGGCCGGGTTCGCCACATCGCAACAGGCCTATGACGACGCCGTGCGCCCGCTGTTCGACAGCCTGGACTGGGTCGAGGCGATGCTGAGCGAAAACCGCTACCTGGCTGGGGACCGTGTGACCGAGGCCGACTGGCGCCTGTTCACGACGCTGATCCGCTTTGACAAGGTGTATCACACGCACTTCAAGTGCAACTTCAAGCGGATCGTGGATTATCCGAATATCTGGGACTACGTCCGGGAATTGTATCAGTGGCCCGGGGTCGCCGCGACGGTGAATTTCGATCACATCATCCGGCACTATTACTACAGCCACGACACGATCAATCCCTACCGCATCCTGCCGATCACCCCCGACCTCGACCTCTGGGCGCCGCATGGCCGCGAACGTCCGTCGCTCAAGGCGCTGTCGGGCAGCTGACCCGGTCTGCCGGTCTGCGCGCCACGGGGCGCGCGGATCGGCACGCTTTGCTGGCCCCCACGGCAGTCAACTGTGGCTGCCAACCGTGGCCGGCTAACAGCGCTGGCCGGGGTGGCCGCCCAGATGTTCCACCATCGCGGCAAGGTCGGATGGCGGCGCGCCGGAATTCATCATGGCGCAGGCATTTGTGGCGTGCTGGAAAATGGACCCGTCGGAAAAGAAACAGGTGTTGGTGACAAAGATCACCTTTGCATCCGGCTGGCGATAGTTGGCGAAATCGGCGATGGCCAGGGCCGATCCATGTGTCAGCACCAGATCCAGCACGATCACCTGGAAATCGTCCGTGCGCAGACACTCGATCGCGGCATCCTGCCCATGCACCAGGCTGGTATGGCATCCCTGCCGATCAAGATGGCGTTTCCACACCCATCCCAACCGTGGTTCGCTCTCCACAACCAGAACGCGCGTGCGACCATCGCCGCCCAGCAGATCGCCCTCCAGCGAAACGGTCCCGGTTCTGTCCTTGATATCACCCAATGCACCACCCTTCCAAAATGATCCTGTCGGGACACGCACATATTTGATTAGTGTTTCTTAACATGACTATCAGACTCAATTGATAACAAATCCTTAACAAAGGATTGCCACACCCGTCGCGAGGTTAACGAATTGCAATTTTCCGCCGATTGCGGTGAAAGCGGCGACAGCGTCGCGTTCGCAGGTCGTTTCGGCCCGACACGCGCACAGCGACCGACGCAGACACTGGCACGCAAGGGCACGGACACACGATGACAACCTGGATCACGATCTGCGACACCTGCAAACACGAAGGCTGGGATGCCGCCACCGCCGAACGGACGGATGGCGAAGCGCTGGCAGCGCGGATCGAACCGCTGGCCGCGGCCCGGGGTATCGCGACACGCCGCGTCTCCTGCCTGATGGGCTGCACGCATGGGTGCAACGTCGCGATCCAGGCGGCGGGAAAGCTCTGCTATACCCTGGGCCGGTTTCAGGGCGACGAGGACGATGCCGCCGCGATTGCCGATTATGCCGCCCTGCACCGCGACAGCCCCAATGGCCAGGTGCCCTATCGCCAGTGGCCGCAGGGGGTAAAGGGGCATTTCATCACCCGTCATCCGCCCCTGCCAGACAGCACCGAATGATCAGCCCCCTCGATATGCCTGCCCCCATCGGCAGAACCGGCCTGCGCGACAGAACTGGCCCGTCCATATGACTGGCCCTCTCGACAAGACTGGCCCTGCTGACAAGACTGGCCCTGCTGACAAGACTGGCCCTGCTGACAAGACTGGCCCTCTCGACAAGACTGGCCCTCTCGATCCAACCGCCCTGCGCGATCACGGCGGCAATCTGGACGCCGCGATCCGCACCTTTGGCGGCACCCACGGCGACTGGGTGGACCTGTCGACCGGCATCAATCCCGTGCCCTACCCGTTGCCCGACCTGCCAAACCACGCCTGGACGCGCCTGCCTGACCAGGGCGCCGTCGATGCGCTCTGCGACGCGGCCCGCGCCTTCTGGGGCGTGCCGCCGCAACGGGCGATCCTGGCCGTGCCCGGCGCGTCCTCTGCCATCGCCCATGTCCCGGCACTGGCGGCGCCGGGCCGCGTCCATATCCCCGGCCCGACCTACAACGAACACGCAGCCGCCTTTGCGCGCCTCGGATGGCAGGTCGACACCGACGCCGCCCCCGGCCAGGCGGCCCGCGTGCTGGTCCATCCCAACAATCCCACCGGCGCGTTTCACGACGCGCCCGCCACGGCCCCCCTCACCGTGATCGACGAAAGCTTTTGCGACATCGCCCCGGCGCGGTCGCATGTGACCACGGCGTGCGACGACACGTTGATCCTGAAAAGCTTCGGCAAGTTCTGGGGTCTGGCCGGTCTGCGCCTCGGCGTGGTCATCGGAACGCCGGATCGCATCGGCGCGCTGTCGGACATGCTCGGCCCCTGGCCGGTCTCAGGCCCCGCGCTGCACGTCGGCACGCAGGCCCTGCGCGATACGCCCTGGGCGGACGCGACCCGCGCGCGCCTCACGGCCGATGCCGCGCGGCTCGACACGCTGATGACGGGCGCCGGGGCCACCCTGGCCGGCGGCACGCCCCTGTTCCGCCTCTATGCGGTTCCCGACGCCGCCGCCGTGCAAACCCGCCTTGCCCGGCACCATGTCTGGAGCCGCATCTTTCCCTATTCTCCGCACTGGATCCGCCTCGGCCTGCCCGCCCCGGATCACTGGGACCGCGTCGCGGGGGCCTTGGCATGAGCCACGCGGCCATTCTCACCCTCGCCCTGCTGCTCGATGCGCTGCTGGGCGAACCCCGCTGGATCTGGTCGCGCCTGCCCCACCCCGCCGTGCTGATGGGCAGGCTGATCGGCTGGGCCGACCGGCAAATGAACCACGGCACGCAGCGTCGCCTGCGCGGCCTTGCCCTGACCGCCCTGCTGGTGGTGATCGGCTGGTTCCTCGGCACGGCAATCGCCGCCCTCGGCTGGCTGCCGCAACTGCTGGTCGCCGCCATCCTGCTGGCCCAGCGCAGCCTGGTCCAGCACGTCGCCGCCGTCGCCCGCGCCCTGCGCATCTCGCTGCCCGAAGGGCGGCGCAGCGTCGCCATGATCGTGGGGCGCGACACCGCCGGGATGGATGGCCCCGCCGTCGCCCGCGCCGCCATTGAAAGCGCCGCCGAAAACGCCTCCGATGGCGTGATCGCACCCGCGTTCTGGTTCCTCGTTGCGGGCCTTCCCGGCCTGCTGATCTACAAGCTGATCAATACCGCCGATTCCATGATCGGCTATCGCACGCCCCGATACGAACGCTTCGGCTGGGCCGCGGCGCGCACCGATGATCTGCTCAACCTGATCCCGGCGCGCCTGTCTGCGCTTGCCCTGGCTGCGCTGTCCGGGCACCTGGGTCAATGGCGTGCCATCGTGGCCGAGGCGAACCGCCACCGCTCGCCCAATGCCGGCTGGCCAGAGGCGGCGATGGCCCGTGCCCTCGATGTCGCCCTCTCCGGCCCGCGCGCCTACGACGGACAGATGCGCGATTATCCCTTCGTCCACCCGACAGGTCGTCGCCATGCCGGCGCCGCCGACATCGAAGCGGCCTGTACCCGCCTCTGGCAGCTATGGGCCTGCCTGCTGGGCGTTTGCCTGCTGATCTGGGTCCTTTGACCGGGCGTCATTGCCGTTTCGCGCAGCCCTGCTAGGTTTCGGGCATCGCCCCGGCCATGGATTGGCCCCGCTGCAAGGATCCCCCCGCATGACACTCCGCGCCCTGTTGACCTCTTTCGCCCTGCTGGCCCCCCTCCCGGCCCTGGCGCAATCCTGCGGCGGACCCTTCGGAAGCTTCGTGCAGGGCCTCGCACGGGAGGCCATCGCCAAAGGCCATGACCCGGCACAGGTATCGCGGTTCTTCGCCGCCGCCAGCCGGACCCAGGCCGTCATCGATGCCGATCGCAAGCAGGGGGTCTTTCAACTCGACTTTACCAGCTTTGCCCGGCGACTGATCTCGCAGAACCGCATCGACAATGGTCAGAAGAATGCCGCGCGCCATGCTGATACCTTCGCCCGCATCCAGCGCGACTATGGCGTGCCCCCCGGCATCCTGCTGGCCTTCTGGGCGTTCGAAACCGATTACGGGGGCTACCAGGGGGATTTCAACACGCTGAACGCGCTGATCACCCTGGCCCATGATTGCCGACGGCCGGAGCTGTTCCGCCCACAGGTCTTTGCCGCCCTCAGCCTGTTCGAACAAGGCGATTTCTCGCCCACAAGCACCACCGGCGCCTGGGCCGGTGAAATCGGCATGGTGCAGATGCTGCCCGGGGACATCCTGGAAAACGGCGTCGATGGCGACGGCGACGGGCATGTCCGGCTCAAGACCTCGGCCCCCGATGCGCTGATGTCGGGCGGACGGATGCTGCGCAGTCTCGGCTGGGCCCCCAATCAACCCTGGTTGCAGGAAATCACCCTGCCCGCAGAGATGGACTGGTCGCAGACGGGGCTGCGCACCACCCTCAGCGCGGCCCGGTGGCAATCGCTCGGCGTTCGGCCCCGTTCGGGCAGCTGGCAAAGCACCAGCCTGCCGGCATCGGTCATCCTGCCGCAGGGCCGACATGGTCCGGCCTTCCTCGCCTACCCCAACTTCTCGGTTCTGTTCGAATGGAACCAGAGCTTCACCTATGTCCTGACCGCCGCCTACTTCGCCACGCGCCTGTCCGGCGCGCCGGTCTTCGCGCCGGGCAATCCCGATCCCGGTCTTTCCGGGCCGGAACTGAAAGCCCTGCAGCAGGAGTTGCAGCGCAGAGGGTATGACGTGGGTGGGGTCGACGGCATTCTGGGCGAAAAGAGCCGCGAGGCCGTGCAGGCGGTGCAGAAGCAACTTGGCCTGCCCGCGGACGCCTGGCCGACACGCGCGCTGCTGGAACGGCTGTGACGCGGAGGGGCGCTGCCCCTCCCGGGCCTGCGGCCCTCCCTCCCCGGGATAGTTCCAACAGGGAAACATGACAGGATCCGAAGCCGGCCAGGTGTCTGCGAGACCGTTCGGATGCCGTCAGGTTACCGACAGGATACCGACGTTGAAAATGCAGTGAATCAGGGACTTGGCCCGGACCTGGTGCGAAATACCGACGTCACGCCACCATCTGTTCGGCTTTCTTGAGATCCACCGATACCAGCTGGCTGACGCCCTGTTCCTGCATCGTCACACCGAAGAGGCGGTCCATCCGCGCCATGGTCACAGCGTGGTGAGTGATGATCAGGAACCGGGTATCGGTGCGGCGGCACATCTCGTCCAGAAGGTCGCAGAAGCGGGTGACGTTGGCATCGTCCAGCGGCGCGTCGACCTCGTCCAGCACGCAGATCGGTGCGGGGTTGGCCAGGAAGACGGCGAAGATCAGGGCCATGGCCGTCAGTGTCTGCTCACCGCCCGACAGAAGGCTCAGCGTCGAGAGTTTCTTGCCCGGTGGCTGACACATGATCTCAAGCCCGGCATCCAGCGGGTCTTCGCTCTCGACCAAGACGAGGTTGGCTTCGCCGCCGTTGAACAAGTGCCTGAAAAGAAGGGAGAAGTTGCTATTCACCTGCTCAAACGCGGTCAGCAGACGTTCGCGCCCCTCGCGGTTCAGCCCGGAAATACCGTTGCGCAGAGCGCGGATCGCCTCTTCTAGATCGGCCTTTTCGGACACCAGCGTGTCGTGCTCTTGGCGGACCTCGCTGGCGTCTTCCTCGGCACGCAGGTTGACCGCGCCCAATGCCTCGCGCTGGCGTTTCAGTCGGTTCACATCGGCTTCGATCTGGTCCGACGGGGGCATCTTTTCCGGTTCGACATCAAGGTTTTCGAGCAATTGCTTCGGCGTCATTTCCTGCGCCTCGGCAATCCGTTCGGCGGCGTAGGACACCGCCTCGGAGGCCGCATCGCCCCGCGCCTCGGCGCGGGCCCGCGCTTCGCGCGCCTCGCTTGCCGTGCGTTCGCTGTCGCGTTCGCTGGCCACCGCCTCGCGCAGCTGCGCTTCGGCCTCGGCAAGCACGTCGGACGCGCGGGCACGGCGCCCCTCGGCGTCTTCGATGGCCTCGTTCAGTTCTTCGCGCTTGGCTTCCAGTTCTTCCGGCTCGGCCATGGCTTCGGCCAGCTGGTCCTCGGCTTCGTCGCGGCGGGCATCAAGTTCGGCCATACGGCGATCGGCGCTTTCAAGGCGGTGGCGCCAACCGCTTGTTTCCTTGGTAATTTCCTGGGATCTGCGTGTGCGGGCCTCGCCCTCGCGGCGGATCTCGTCATGGCTGGCGCGGCGCGACATCATGGCCATGCGCGCAGCTTCGACCGCCATGCGGATCTGCTCGATACCGGCGCGGGCGTCGTCCAGATCGGCAAGGTCGGCGATGGCGGCTTCGGCTTCCTTGAGCTGGGTGCGCCCGGCCATCGCATCCTCTTCGTGGCGCGTGACGGCAAGGCCCAACGTCTCCAGCTTGCTGCCAGCCATGTTGCGCTCGGCATCGGCGCGGCTCATCCGGCGCGCGGCCTCGGCCAGCAGCCGGTCGGCATCGACGCGGGCCTGACGCGCCGCCTTGTCCGCAGTGGACAGGGCCGCAAGCCGCTCGCTCAGCGCCTCGTGTGCATCGCGCGCCACCTCGGCCCGGCCCTCGGCCTGCTCCAGCTCGGCGCGCAGTTCTGCCAGTCGGTTCAGCTGTTGCAACCGCAACGCGGCGGCGGAAGGTGCATCTTCGGCCCAGGCGCGAAAGCCGTCCCACCGCCACAGGTCGCCGGCCACCGTTACCAGCCGCTGCCCCGGTTTCAGCCCCGGTTGCAAGTTCGCTGCCTGGGACGCATCGACCAGACCGACCTGGGCAATCCGGCGGTGCAGGGCCGGGGGGACCGCGACGAAATCCGACAGGGGTCGCGCACCATCCGGCAATGCCTGTGTCACATCGTAATCGGCCAGTGCCACCCATCCCGAGGGACCATCGCCCGCCACGACCGGCGCGCGCAAATCGTCGGCCAGCGCCGCGCCAAGGGCCTTTTCGTATCCTGTCGTGACCTTGAGGACATCCAGCACCTGCCCGCCGTCGGTTGCGTCGCGTTGCACCAGCTTGGACAGCCCACGCACCTCGGCATCCAGGGCATTGACCTCACCCTCGGCCGAGGACCGCGCCGCGCGCGCGTCGGATTCCTGTGCCTGCGCCTCGGCCCGTGCCGTCTCGGCCTCGGCCAGGGTCTCCTCTGCGGTTTCGACGGTGGCGCGCGCGATTTCCTCGGCCTCCACGGCGCCGTCGAACTCTTCATCGGCACGTTCGGCAATCGCGCGGGCCTCGGTCACCGCCGCCCGGGCCTTGTCGGCTTCGGCCTCGCTGCGGGCCAATGTCTTGCAGCTGTCCTCCAGCAGGCGATGCGCCGATTGGTGACGGGCCGCCAAACGCGCAACATCTTCTGTCAGTTGGGAAAGATCCGCTTCTCGATCAGTCAGGACCAAGGCCGCCTCCTGCGACAATTCTGCCGCCTCGGCCAGGCGATCGGCGTGGCCATCGTGGGCCTTGGCAATTTCGCGGGCTTCCCACTCCAGCCGTTCGATGGTTTCATTCGCATCACGGTTCAGCCCAGCCTCGCGCTCGCGGTCCTTGCCAAGCTGCTCGATGCGGTTTTTCAGTGTCACGATGGCCTGCATGGCACGGGTCTGCTGATCGGCCAAGGCATCGCGCTGAACGACAAGACGTTGCAGAACTGCGGCGGCAATCGCCTCCTCCTCGCGCCGGGGCGGAAGCGCCTCTTCCAGCTCGGCCCGCAGACGTGCCGCATCGCGGGCGCCCCGCTCGGCCTGCGATGCCATCGTCGCACGTTCCCGCAGATCGGCCAAGGCCACGTTGCGGGCCTCGTCCGCCTCGCGCCAGCGCCGGTACAACAGCAACCCCTCGGCCTGGCGCAGCTCTCCGCCAATCGCGCGATAGCGGGCGGCCTGCCGCGCCTGACGCTCCAGTGCCGCCAGTTGCTGTCCCAACTGCTCGATCACGTCATCGACGCGGGTCAGGTTCTGCTCGGCGCCCTTCAGCTTCAGCTCAGCCTCGTGGCGGCGCTGATAGAGGCCCGAAATCCCGGCGGCTTCTTCCAGGATGCGACGGCGGCTCTTGGGCTTGGCGTTGATCAGCTCTGAAATCTGCCCCTGCCGCACAAGCGCAGGCGAATGCGCACCGGTCGAGGCATCGGCAAACAGCATCTGCACATCGCGCGCCCGCACATCCCGGGCATTGGCCTTGTAGGCACTGCCGACGTCGCGGGTGATGCGGCGCACGATCTCGACCTGATCCTCGTCGTTGAACCCCGGCGGGGCCAGGCGATCATGATTGTCGATATGCAGGCAGACCTCGGCAAAGTTGCGCGCCGGCCGGGTCGACGCCCCGGCAAAGATCACATCCTCCATCCCGCCGCCCCGCATCGCGGTGGGGCGGTTTTCCCCCATGACCCAGCGAAGCGCCTCAAGCAGGTTCGACTTGCCACACCCGTTCGGGCCGACGACTCCGGTCAGACCCTCGTTGATGATCAGGTCGGTCGGGTCGACGAAGCTCTTGAAGCCTGTCAGCCGTAGTCTGGAAAAGCGCATTGCCTGTGCCTTTCGGGGCGAAGGGGTGATTCCGGGTGTTGCCAAAAGACTGCGGGCCATGGGCATCGCTGTCAACGATAACGCCGCAGGATATGGGACGCGTTCTGAGGTTTTCCACAAGATATTGCGACGTCAGTGGCGGATTCAGGCCACTGCCGGGCGAAATTCGCCGGAACGACGGGTGCAATCGCGCTTGACGGCACCGGCACATCCACGGCACTCATGGGGCTGTACGGTTCCCCCGCACCGGCGCAAAGCGCCAAGGGGGTGAAACGGGAATGCGGAAACGGGTGACCCACACAGGGGCCCTGAAGCCGCAGCCGCCCCCGCGACTGTGACGCGGCAAGCAGCGCCTGAGATGCCACTGGGAGAGCCCGGGAAGGTCAGGACTGCGCCAGAGCCGCCAGCCAGGAGACCGGCCGTGCAGGAACGTAACCCCATCGGGCCGTCGGGTGTGACGGCCAAGGAGACCTGAAATGCATATCGAACCAGGCTTGCTGGATCCGGCCAAAATGGTCCTGTCCTACGCCACCGCCGCAGGTGCCGCCGCCTATACCGTGAAACTGGGGGCCAGCGCCCTGCGCGAAAAGGGCCTCGGCTCGCTTCTGGCGCGCATCGGTGTCGGTGCCGGCGCGGTGTTTACCTTCTTCCAACTGCTGCCGCACTTCCAGGTCGGCATCTCCGAGGTACACTTCATCCTCGGCTCGACGCTGTTCCTCTTGCTGGGTGCGGCCCCTGCCGCCGTGGCCCTTGCCCTGGGTCTGCTGCTGCAAGGCATCTTCTTCGCGCCCTTCGATCTGCCGCAATACGGCGCCAACGTCACCACCTTGCTGGTGCCGCTGTTTGCCGTCAGCGCGCTGGCGAACAAACTGATTTCCCGCGACACGCCCTATGTTGATATCAAGTACCGTGACGCACTCGCCCTCTCGACCGCCTACCAGGGCGGCGTCGTGGCCTGGGTCGCGTTCTGGGCCTTCTACGGTCAGGGCTTCACCGCAGCGACGACCACCTCGGTCTTCACCTTCGGTGGCGCCTACATGATGGTCGTCCTGATCGAGCCGCTGGCAGATCTCGCCGTGCTGGCCGCCGCAAAGTCGCTGCGCGGGCTGTCCAAATCCGGCCTGACCACGCCGCGTCTGTTCAACCGCGCCTGAACCGGACGTCCTTGCATCGACGCGCGCCGGGGGGCCTCCCTCCGGCGCCGCTCTGCATTCCAGCCATTCCGCAGGAGCCTGCCCATGCCCGCTAAAATCCCAGCAACCGTCATCACCGGCTTCCTCGGTGCCGGCAAGACCACCCTGATCCGCCACATGCTGACCCACGCCCAAGGCAAGCGGATCGCCCTGATCATCAACGAATTCGGCGATCTCGGCGTCGACGGCGATATCCTCAAGGGCTGCGGCGACAGCGCCTGCCGGGACGAGGATATCATGGAGCTGTCGAACGGCTGCATATGCTGCACCGTCGCCGAAGACTTCATCCCGACGATGGAAGCCCTGCTGGCCCGCCCCGACAAACCCGATCACATCGTCATCGAAACCTCCGGCCTCGCCCTGCCGCAGCCGCTGATCCGCGCCTTCAACTGGCCCGCGATCTCTACACAGGTCACCGTCGATGGCGTCGTCACCGTGGTCGATGGCCACGCCGTGGCAGAAGGACGCTTTGCCCATGACGAGGCCGCCGTCTCCGCCGCACGCGCGGCCGACGACAGCATCGACCATGAAACGCCACTGTCGGACCTTTTCGAAGACCAGCTCGCCTGCGCCGACATGATCGTCGTCAACAAGGCCGACCTGCTGTCCTCGACCGAGCTCGCCCTGACGATGGACGCCCTGAAAACCGGCGCGCGCCCCTCGGTCCAGCTGGTCTCCTCTGCCATGGGCGTGCTGCCCGTCGACGTCCTGCTCGGCATGGGGATCGGCGCCGAGACAGATATGGAAGCGCGCCATGAGGTGCACCATCACCACCACCATGACGACGATGACCACGAAGACGAACAGGATGATCACCACCACCACGACCATGATGAATTCGAGAGCTTCGTGGTGACCCTTCCCGAGATAACCGACCCAAAAGCCTTTTCGGCCAAGGTTTCCGCCATCATCGCCGCACACGACATCCTGCGCCTCAAGGGCTTCGCCGCGGTCACCGGCAAACCCATGCGCCTGACGATCCAGGCCGTCGGCCCCCGCATCGACAGCTACTTCGACCAGCCCTTCGGCACAGGCGCGCGCGAAACCCGCCTTGTCGTCATCGGTCAGACCGGCCTCGACCGTGCCGCGATCGAAAGCGCACTGGCCGCATGATCATCGTCGAACCCTCCGCCCCGACCACACCCGAGGCCACCCGCCTGCTGGACGCCTCGCAGGCCCTGATGCGCCGCCTCTACAAGCCCGAGGAAAACAACTTCCTCACCCATGACGCGCTTCAGGCCGAAAATATCGACTTCTTCGTCGCCCGCATCGGCGACGAGGTGCTGGGCTGTGCCGCCCTCATGATCAAACCCGACTACGGCGAAGTCAAAAGCTTCTACACGGACGAAGCCGCCCGCGGTCGCGGCATAGGCGCCGCCCTGCTGCGCCAACTCGAAGACCACGCCCGCTCCCGCGGCCTGTCGCTCTTGCGCCTGGAAACCGGCGATGCGCTTGCCGCAGCCTGCCGCCTCTACGAACGTCACGGCTACACCCGTTGCGGCGTCTTTGGCGACTATGCCGACAACGGCGTCTCCGTCTTCATGGAAAAACCATTGCCGCAGGCCGACCACGCCGCAAAGGCCTGACGGCTCTCTCATCTGGCCCGAAATACCCCCGCCGGAGGCATCTGCCCGCGCAGCGCTCCGGCGGCTCACAACTGAGGTCCCATGCACCTTCTCGCCGCCACCCCCGGACGCATCGATGACGGCGTCGAACCCGTGGACCTCGGCCAGACCCCGGCCGATGTCGTGCTGATATCCGCCGCCGATACCGAACTTGCCGCCCTGTCGCAGGCACGGGCCGCCATGCCCGGCGCCCCCTCGCTGCGCCTCGCGCAACTCTCCAACCTGACACACCCGATGTCGGTCGACCTGCACCTTGACGATTGCGCCACGAAATCCCGCCTCGTCATTGCCCGCGTCCTCGGCGGCACCGGGTACTGGCGTTACGGCATCGAACAGTTCTCGGCCCGCCTGCACGCCGCCGGTGTCCCCTTCCTCGCCCTGCCCGGCGATGACAAACCCGACCCCGAACTTCGTGCCTTCTCCACCCTGCCCGACGCCGATTACGACGCCCTCTGGGCCTACCTTGTCGAGGGCGGCCCGGCCAACGCCACTGGCTTCCTGCACTATTGCCGGGCCCTGCTCGATGATACCGAAAAACCCCACCCTGCCGCGCCGTTGCTGCGCGCCGGTCTCTACTGGCCCGGCACCTCGAAACCCACGCTGGACACCCTTCAGACCCACTGGACCAAGGACGCGGCCACAGTCCCCATCGTCTTCTACCGCGCGCTGGTGCAGGGTGCCGGACTTGCCCCCATCGACGGCCTGATCCGCGCGCTTCAGGCCGAAGGCCTCAACCCGCTCCCCGTCTTCGTCGCCTCGCTGAAAGATCCGGTCTCGGCCGCCACCCTCGATCACCTGTTCGCCCAGACCCACCCCGAGGCGATCCTGAACTGCACCGCCTTCGCCACCGGCTCTCCGCACGGCGAGACAGGCGACCACAACCCCTTCGCCGCCGCCTCGGCCAACAACGCACCGGTGTTCCAGGTCGTCCTCGCCGCTTCGTCCGAGGCCGCGTGGGTCGACGGCCTTTCCGGTCTCTCGGCCCGCGACATCGCAATGAACGTCGCCCTGCCGGAAATCGATGGCCGCATCCTGTCCCGTGCGATCAGCTTCAAGGGTCAAAGCCACTTCGACGCCGCCACAGAATGCCCCATTGCGGTCTACCAGGCCCGTCCCGACCGCATCGCCTTCACCGCAAGACTTGCCGCCAACTGGATCCGCCTGCGCCGTGCCCCCGCCCCCGATCGCCGCGTTGCCCTGATCCTGGCCAACTACCCCAACAAGGACGGTCGCCTCGCCAATGGCGTTGGCCTCGACACGCCCGCCGCCACCGTCCACGCACTCAACCTGCTGGCGCGCAACAGCTACAGCGTCGAAAACATCCCCACCGACAGCGACACGCTGATGCAGGCGATCCTCGCTGGCCCCACCAACTGGCTGACCGACCGCGCCGCGACCACCGGCGGCGTCACCCTCGCCCTCGCCACCTACCTGCACCACTTCAATGCCTTGCCCGGCGACATCCGCCAAAAGATCACCGATCGCTGGGGCTCCCCTGAGGACGATCCCTTTTTCCTGCGCGAAATACACACCCCGAACGGTTCCGCGACCACCAGCGCCCCCGCAGGCTTCAAGCTCTCCGTCCTGCAACATGGCAACGTGGTCATCGGCATCCAGCCCGCGCGCGGCTACAACATCGACCCGACCGAGACCTACCACGCGCCCGACCTCGCCCCACCGCACAACTACCTCGCCTTCTACATCTGGCTGCGCGCCGAGTTCGGCGCCCACGCGCTGGTGCACATGGGCAAGCACGGCAACCTCGAATGGCTGCCCGGCAAGGCCGTGGCCCTGTCCGAATCCTGCTTCCCCGAGGCCGTGTTTGGCCCGATGCCCCATATCTACCCCTTCATCGTCAACGACCCGGGCGAGGGCACGCAGGCCAAGCGCCGCACGCAGGCCGTCATCGTCGACCACCTGACCCCGCCCCTGACCCGCGCCGAAAGCTACGGCCCCCTGCGTGACCTCGAAGCGCTGGTCGATGAATACTACGAGGCCGCAGGCGTCGATCCACGCCGCATCGCGCACCTGTCCCGAGAGATCCTGTCACTGACCTCGGTCACCGGCGTCGACAAGGATGCAGGCTTCACCGGCGACGCCGACGGCGACCTCGCCAAGCTCGACGCCTGGCTGTGCGAGCTGAAAGAGGCGCAGATCCGCGACGGCCTGCACGTCTTTGGCCAGTCGCCCGAGGGGAGGCTGGCCCGCGACCTGCTTCTCGCCCTCACCCGCATCCCGCGCGGCGCGGGCAAGGGCAAGGACGCCTCGCTGCCCCGGGCCCTCGCCGCCGATTTCGCCATGGCCTTCGACCCGCTGGATTGCGACATGGCCGCCCCGTGGGCAGGTCCCCGCCCCGAAGCACTGGCCCAGCTCGACACCGACCGCTGGCGCAGCAACGGCGATACCGTCGAACGGCTGGAACTGTTTGCCGCCGCCCTGCTCGACGGTAGGGCACAGGCCCCCGGCGACGCCTCGCGCGCGGTGCTGGACGAGATCACCCAGACCATCGCCCCCATGCTTTCTGCCTGCGGCCCCGACGAAGGGGCGGGCCTCCTCACCGCCCTTGCAGGGCACTTCCTTGCCCCGGCGCCCTCCGGCGCGCCCACCCGCGGCCGTCTCGACACGCTGCCGACGGGGCGCAATTTCTACTCGGTCGACAGCCGCGCCGTGCCGACCCCCACGGCATGGGCCCTTGGATGGAAATCGGCAAACCTGCTGATCGAGCGTCACTTGCAGGATCAGGGCGACTGGCCCCGCACGCTGCTGCTGACCGCCTGGGGCACGGCCAACATGCGCACCGGGGGCGACGACATCGCCCAGGCCCTCGCCCTGATGGGGGTCAAGCCGCAATGGGACGCTGCAAACCGGCGCGTCACCGGCTTTGAAATCCTGCCCCTGACCACCCTGGACCGTCCCCGCGTCGACGTCACCCTGCGCATCTCGGGCTTTTTCCGCGACGCGTTCCCGCAACTGATCGCCCTGGTCGACAGCGCCGCCCGCGCGGTTCAGGCGCTGGATGAACCCGACGACATGAACCCCGCTGCCGCGCGTGCCCGCGCAGGCCAAGCGCAATCGCGCGTTTACGGATCAAAACCCGGCGCTTACGGCGCGGGCCTGCAAGCGATGATCGACGAACGCCTCTGGAATGACCGGTCAGATCTTGCCGAAGCCTATCTGGAATGGGGCAGCTACTCCTACGGCGCCAGCGACGAGGGCACCCGCGACGCAGCCGGCCTGCGCGCCCGCCTGACCCAGACCGATGGCATCGTGCAAAACCAGGACAACCGCGAACACGACCTGCTGGACAGCGATGATTACTACCAGTTCGAAGGCGGCGCGGCTGCCGCCGTCGCCGCGCTGCGCGGCGCGGATGTCCCTCTCTATCACAACGACCACTCGCGCCCCGAACGCCCCGTGATCCGCACGCTGGACGAGGAACTCTCCCGTGTCATCCGCTCCCGTGTGGTCAATCCCAAGTGGATCGACGGCATCAAGCGCCACGGCTACAAGGGCGCCTTCGAAATAGCGGCCACCGTCGATTACCTCTTCGCCTTTGCTGCCACGACCAATGCCGTCAAGAACCACCACTTCGATCTGCTCGAAGCCGCGTTTCTGGAGGACGACGCGACACGCCAGTTCATCGCCGACCACAATGCCCCCGCCCTGGCGGAAATCGCCCAGCGTCTGCAGGAGGCGATCGAGCGCGGCCTCTGGACGCCCCGCTCGAACTCCGCGCGTGCCCGGATCGAGGCGCTGATCTGATGCCCCTGACACGCCTCGCCCCCGTCGATGATTTCACAGACCTGCACCACCTGCTGGTCACCGCCTTCGCCTACATGGATTCCCGGATCGACCCGCCGTCGTCGCTGCACCGCATGACCCCGCAAACGCTGGCCGCTGAGGCGACGACAGCCGAAGTCTGGGCGCTGACAGAGGGCGACACCCTCCTCGCCTGCATGATCCTGACGCCGAAGCCGGATCACCTCTACCTCGGCAAGCTGGCGACCGCGCCGGATCATCGCGGCCGCGGCCTCGCCCGCCGGATGATCACCCACGCCGAGGCCCGCGCACGCGCGCTCCACCTGCCGGCACTCCAGCTGCAAACCCGCATCGAGCTGACCGAGAATCACGCCACCTTCCATCGCCTCGGCTTTCACGAAATCGCGCGTACCGCCCATCCGGGCTATGATCGCCCCACTTCGCTGACCTTCGCCAAGCCCCTCACGCCTCAAGGAGACCTCCCATGACCGACGACAGTGCCCGCCACGCGGTGAAAATGGCCAAGAAAAAGGTCGCCCGTGACAAGATCATGGCCACCAAGACCGACCAGAAAGGCCTGGTCATCGTGCACACAGGCAAGGGCAAGGGTAAAAGCTCGGCCGCCTTCGGGATGATCTTCCGGTGCATCGCGCATGACATGCAATGCGCCGTCGTCCAGTTCATCAAGGGCGGGATGAGCACGGGCGAACGTGACCTGATCCTGTCGCATTTCACCGACACATGCGCGTTTCACACCATGGGCGAAGGCTTTACCTGGGAAACCCAGGATCGTGACCGCGACACCGAAATGGCCCAGGCCGCCTGGGAAAAGGCCAAGGACCTGATCCGCGACCCCGCCAACCACATGGTCCTCCTCGATGAAATCAACATCGCGCTGCGCTACGACTACATCGACATCAACGACGTCGTGACCTTTCTGACCACGGAAAAGCCCGAAATGACCCATGTCGTCCTGACCGGGCGCAATGCCAAGGACGAGCTGATCGAAATCGCTGATCTGGTCACGGAAATGGAGCTGATCAAGCATCCCTTCCGCTCCGGCATCAAGGCGCAGATCGGCGTCGAATACTGACACGGCAGGGCCGCCTGCGCGGCCCATCTTGCCCCCGGCGCGCCCCGGTCATAAAATCTGACCAAACAGCACAGGCGGCGTTCCATGCCCTTTCAGCCGATCCAGCCCGAAAAACGCGCCGACGCGGTGATCCGTCAGATCGAGTTGCTGATCCTGCGCGGCATCCTGCGCCCCGGTGAACGCCTGCCGGCCGAGCGTGACCTGGCCGAACGCATGGCCGTCTCCCGCCCCTCTCTGCGCGATGCCCTCGCTGCGCTGCAGGACCGCGGGCTGCTGGAACCACGCGCCGGATCGGGTGTCTACGTTGCAGATGTCCTGGGCGATGCCTTTTCGCCCGCCCTGGTCGCCCTATTCCAGCGCCACGAAGAAGCAGTCTTCGACTATCTGTCGTTTCGCCGTGACCTGGAAGGTCAGGCGGCCGAACGCGCCGCGCGTGATGGCCTCCCCGCCGACCTGGCCCTGGTAAACACGATCATGCAAAAGATGCAGCGCGCCCATGACGACGAAGACCCTGCCGAAGAGGCACGTCTGGACGCCGAGTTTCACATGGCCATCCTCGAAGCGAGTCACAACACCGTGCTGCTGCACATGATGCGCTCGATGTTCGCCTTGCTGCGGCAGGGCGTTTTCGACAACCGCGCGATCCTGTTCGCGCATTCGGCCACGCGTGAATCCCTGCTGGCACAACACGCCGCGATCAACACGGCCCTGCAAGAACGCGCCCCTGCGCAGGCCCGCGCCGCCGTCGAGGATCACCTCGACTTCGTGCGCGCCGCCTACCAGGCCCACCTTGCCGCCGAACGCCACGCCGAAATCGCCCGGATGCGCCTGCACCAGGAACAGCAGCGCGGCTGATCCTTTGCCGCGTTCCAGGAGAGGCGCATCGCCAAAACGAAAAAACCCGGCCAGTGGCCGGGTTCTTCGTACCTGCGGTGCGTGCGTGCCCTCAGTTGAGCCGCGCCTTGACCGTGTCGATCGAGCTGTCGATCAGGCCATTGGCCTGTTCCTTGGTCAGCTGCTTGGCAATCACGTCACGGGCGGCGGCAACGGCCACCACGATGGCGCGATCGCGCACTTCCTTGACGGCGGCCTTTTCGGCGGACTCGATCTGTTCCTCGGCGGCCTTCAGACGGCGCGCAATCGAGACCTTCAGATCGTCTTTCGCCTGATCTGCGGCGGCATTGGCATCGGCACGGGCCGATTCGACGATGCGATCCGCCTGGGCCTGAACCTCTTTCTGCTTGCGCTCGTACGAGGCCAGCAGGCTCTGGGCTTCGTCACGCAGCGCACGGGCTTCATCCAGCTCGGACTTGATGCCGGCGGACCGCTTGTCCAGCAGCCCTGCAATCAGACCGGGAACCTTGAAATAGACAAGGATCGCGATGAACAGGATAAAGGCCAGCAGCACGATGAAGTTCGTGTTGTGCAGCGAAAAGAACGGGCCTGTCGCAGCCGCGGCCGGGCTGGCCAGCAACGCCAGACCAGCGGTTGCCGGGGCGAGGGTCATTGCAGATTTGCGCATAACACTCATCCTTTCAGCTTTTCGGTGACGGCACTGTCGATGGCGTCGGGCGCAGCGGTGAACCCGAAGGCGGCGACGATCTCGGCAGCGGTGTCCTTGGCCACGGTCTCGGCGGCTTCCAGAGCACCCGCGCGGATCTCCGCGATGGCTTTTTCGCCTTCGGCAACCTTGGCCGAAATCTCGGCATCGGCGCGTACCGTGGCCTCGGCCAGATCCGCCTGGATCTCGGCCTTGGTGGCGGCGACGATGTTCGCGGCTTCGGTGCGGGCATCGGCAAGGGCCTTGTCGTAGGCGGCTTCCGCCTCCTTGGCCTTTTGCTTCAGGTCTTCCGCCGCAGCAATATCGTTGGCGATCGCACCCGCCCGATCCGCCAGCACCGATCCGACGCGCGGCAGGGCCACGCGCGACAGTACAAGGTAGATCACGACGAGCGTGACGATCAGCCAGAAAATCTGGTTGCCCCAGGTCGAGAAATCGAGCTGCGGCATGCCGGGGGCGGCGGCTGCGGCGTCGGCAGCGTGACCAGCGGCTTCGTGCGTTTCGGTCGCCATCTTGACGTCTCCCGGGAACTTGATCTGGTATTCAGATTACCACGGGCAGGCCCAAAAGGCCCACCCGCGCGTAAGGATCTGTTCCGAAAGTCTTAGACGGCGAACATCAGCAGCAGAGCGACGAGGAACGAAAAGATCCCCAGGGCTTCTGCGAAGGCCATGCCGATGAACAGCGTGGCGGTTTGCGATGCGGCGGCCGAGGGGTTGCGCAGTGCGCCGGACAGGAAGTTGCCTGCCACGTTGCCCACACCCATTGCAGCGCCGCCCATGCCGATGGCAGTCAGACCCACACCGATGTACTTGCCGAGTTCTGCGATATCGCCTTCCATGAGTATTCTCCTTACGTTGGAATTGGCTTGATAGGACCGTTGGATGCACGATTGCCGCGCACCTGACGTTTGGTGATTAGTGTGCCGGATGCAGCGCGTCCTTGAGGTACACGCAGGTCAGGATCGTGAAGACGTAGGCCTGGATGAAGGCCACCAGCAGTTCGAGGCCGTACATCCCGGCGATCGCGATGATCGAGATCGGGCTGACGGCGGCAATCGCGGCAAAGCCTGCGAACACCTTGATCACGGCGTGACCGGCCATCATGTTGCCGGCCAGACGAATGGAGTGGCTGACCGGGCGCACGAAGTAGGAAATGACCTCGATCAGCGCCAGCAGCGGGCGCACGGCCAGCGGGGCAGAGCTGACCCAGAACAGGCCCAGGAATTGCCCGCCGTGCAGCACGAAGCCAAGGATCGTCACCGACAGGAACACCGCCAGGGCCAACAGGATGGTGGCCGCGAAATGCGACGTGACCGTAAAGGCCGTCGGCACAAGGCCCAGCAGGTTGGCGGTCACGATGAACATGAACAGGGTAAAGATGTAGGGGAAATACCGGATGGCGTCCTTGCCAGCCACGTCTTCCACCATCTTGTAGATGAAACCATAGGCCATTTCGGCGACCGACTGCATCCGCGACGGGATGCGGTTGCGGCCCGAGGTGCCCAGCACCATCAGCGCCACGATGGCCAGAACAGTCAGCGCCATCCACAGCGTCGCGTTGGTGATCGTGTACCAATGCACGCCGTCGCCGCCGAACAGCGGCTTGACGATGAATTGATCCATCGGGTGGAAAACCAGACCACCGTCTTCGCCGCCGTGCGCTGCTTCAGTCGCCATCTCTATCCCTCGTCTCATCTCCGGCGTCATGGCCGGATGTGCCGTTCTCAATTTCCTTGGCGGACCGTATCATCGCCTTGATACCCGCCACGAAGCCAAGGAGGGTGAAGAGGATCATCATTGCCGGGGCGATCCCCAGCAGCCAATCCAGCCCGTATCCTATGGCAAACCCGATCAGCAGACCGGCCACCAGTTCCGTCACCATGCGCCAGCCTACCTGGGCCGCCGAATAATGGTCTTGTCCGTGCGAGGCCGCCTTGTCCGTACCCTTGGCAGCCGCGATCCGGGCTTCCAGAGCGGCCATTCTGTCCCGGTGGTCCGGTTCATCCATGGCAAAGACATCCCCGCATTGGTTAAGGCGTTGCTAAGGTCAGCGGGGGTGCGAGTCAAGGTGCATGAACACAGCCCGGTGATCACACCAAGCACTTGTTTTCACGACGAAAAAATGGTGCAAGATCCCTGCAAATTCATCCATCCCGCGCCCGAGGACGCCGCATTCGCGCCAAATTGCATCTTCAACCTTTTGGTTGAGTATGAAAATCCGAGCCCCACCAGCCCCCTGTCAAAAGCCAGAAACTCAACCACCCGGTTTAGCGTCCCTGTTGACCTGCGCCATGCCGCGCGCCTATCTGGCAGCTATGAAAGCCTCCCTCGACACCGTCTTTGCCGCCCTTGGCGATCCGACCCGGCGCGCGATCCTGTCGATGCTGCTGGAGGATGACATGGCCGTCACCGACGTGGCCGACCCCTTCGACATGTCGCTTGCCGCCATCTCCAAGCACCTCGTCATCCTGGCCAACGCAGGCCTGATCACGCAGGAAAAGCGCGGCCGCGTCAAATGGTGCAAACTGGAGCCTGACGCCCTGAAACAGGCCAGCGTCTGGATGCAGGGCTTCGGTCAGTTCGAACCGGTAAACCTGGATGATTTCGAACGCTTCCTTGCCGCCGAGCTGGGCGAGAACGACGATGACGACGCCGGGGGCGACGACGGCTAACGCGCCCCCTAGTCCTTCAGCAGGATCACCAGCGCAAGAATGGTCAGCGCCACGCCACCCAGAATCATCACTGGCGGAAAGCCCCGCCCCAGGGCCGCCTGCCACAGGATCACCCAGCTTGGCGTCAGATAGGTATAGGCCATCACCTTGGCCGACGGCAGCCGCATCGCCGCGTATTGCAACAACACGAACGTCATCGCCGACGCGCAGATCGTCGTATAGGCCAGCGTGATCCAGACGATCGCCGGCAATTGCGCCCAATCCGTCGCCAGGATCTGCGGCATCCCCCACGTGCCCAGCACCACTGCGCCCGCCACCAGCATCCCGAAGGTGAACACGACCGGCGGTTCGCCCCGGTTCAGCTTGGGCACCAGCGGCGCATAGATCGCATGGGCAATGCAGCCGATGAAATAGATCCGCTCTCCCGGGCCGATCTGAAACTGCATCAGCGCGCCGACGTCAGCGCGAAAGATCACCCACAATGCACCCGCGGCGCCAATGGCCAGCGCCAGCGCCATGCGCGGCGTCGTGACCTGCCGCAGCAGAACCCAGCCGACAACGGCCGCCATCAGCGGCACCAGCGTGAACATGGACGACGCCGAGACCGGGTCGGCCGTCTTCAGCCCCTCGAACATCATCACGAAATAGATCGCGAAGATCCCGCCCAGCAGCAGATAGCGCCATGGCGCGCGGAAATACCCCCGTTGCAATCCCGGCCCCGCCAGCGCCGCCGCCCCCACCAGCGCCGCCGCCAACAGGAATCGCAACGCATTCAGCGCGGCGGGCGACACGAAAGGCACCGCCATCGCAGCCAGCGGAAACGACCCCGCCACCAGCGCCGAAAACGCCAGCATCGCCAGATGCCCCTTCGCCGCCTCGCTCAGCCTGCCCTGGCCCCTGTCCGCCCCGTCCCGGGCTCCGGCTTCTGCGTCATGCCCGGCGCGCGGTGCAGCGCTCAAGCCGTGCCATCCTTGAAATCGGCCGTGTGATCCTTGAGAAAGTTCAGGAACGCCTGCACCTTGGTGGTGCGATGCAGATCCATGTGGGTCACCAGCCACAACCGGCTGTCCCATTCCTCCAGCGGCGGATGCACCTCGATCAGGTCGTCGCGGGCGTCACATTCATAGGTCCCCAGAAAGCCCAGGCCGACCCCCGCCAACACCGCCTGCCGGACCGCGCGCATGTCGCCCGACCGGAACACGACCTGGTGCGCCGGGATCGTTTCGCGCATCCACTGCGCAAAGGGGGCCTTGCTCGACGGGTCGTCGATCCCGACAAAGCGGTGCCCCGCCATGCGGCCCGGAATCTTGGGCATCCCGTGGCGCTCGATATAGGCCTTGCTGCCGTAGATCGCGCTGCGCAGTCGCAGAAAGGGCTGCACGACGTTGTCGGGCTGCTGCGGCGGGCTGCCCGCGCGGATCGCGACATGGGCCTCGCCGTATTCCAGGCGGAACAGACGCGCGCTGGTCAGATAACTCAGCGCGACATCGGGATATTGCTCCTGGAACTCTGCCAGCAAAGGCACCATCAGCTGGCTCAGCCCGCCGATGGTCGTGACAACCAGCTCGCCCGAAACCTCGTTGCCGCGTCCCTTGATGCGCGCCGACAACTGGCTGAACTGATCATCCGTCGCCTGCGCCACGCGCAGCAGGTCCTGCCCGGCCTCGGTCGCCGTGTACCCGCGCGTGTGCCGCTGAAACAGCTTTACGCCCATCCGACGCTCCAGCGCATCGATATGGCGGATCACGGTGGCGTGGTGCACGCCCAGCACGTCTGCCGCACCCGAAACGGTGCCCAGGCGCGCAACCTGGTATGCTGTGCGGATTTCATCCCAATTGTCCATCTGGCACCTGTGCGCTGAAAAACTACCACGGCCACTCAATGCCCTTCGGGTGCGCGGATGCAAGGGTAAAGCGAATTTTGGCCATCGGGGCTGGCGAAAATGCGACGTGACACAAGGTGCCATTGCCTTCTGCCGAAGAAACCCCAAATCTGAGAGTGAGTCGCGCACTGATCCACTTCCAAGAACCGCGACTGAAAGGAGAGTTCAATGCTCGCATTCCACCCCGCATTTGCAGCCGTCCTTGGCGCGGCGTCCCTGGCCGCCGTCTGGTTCGCCTCGGTTCAGATGACCGCTGCCGCCGCCACCGCCAAGGCTGCACAGCGCCGCGACGCTCTGTCCCGCCGCCGCCGCTAAGGTGAACGGCTCCGCACCGGGCCGTTGGCCAGGTGCGCTCTGACCCGAAGTGCCCGGCCTTGCCGCCGGGCCACGCGGTCACCTCATGCCCCGGCCCACCCGTGCCCCAGGTTCAGCGCCCTCGCGTGCGCGCAACCTGACAAACTTGACTTTACCCACCCAGCCACCTAAACGCTGCGCACCTATCCCGGAATCTGTGATGATTCCGGTCCCATCGCTTTTGCGGGGATCGCCACCAGTCAGCGCGTTGCGCCCACTGGTGCCGTTGGCCTTTGCGCCGGTCCCGCCAAAGCTTGAGGTTTGAGCCGCCCCCACCCAAATGGGGGTCAATGCAACAGTCAGGTGGCCTGAGGAGGGCCGGGGCATGTTTGAAAATCTATCCGAACGCCTCTCCGGCGTCTTCGACCGACTGACCAAGCAGGGCGCGCTCTCTGACGAGGATGTCAAAACCGCCCTGCGCGAAGTCCGCGTGGCATTGCTTGAGGCCGACGTCTCGCTGCCCGTGGCGCGTGATTTCGTCAAGGCCGTGCAGGACAAGGCAACCGGCCAGTCGGTGACGAAATCCGTCACCCCCGGCCAACAGGTCGTCAAGATCGTGCACGACGAACTGGTGCACGTCCTGGCGGGCGAAGGCGAGCCGGGCAAGCTCAAGATCGACAACGCCCCCGCGCCGATCCTGATGGTCGGCCTTCAGGGCTCGGGTAAAACCACAACCACCGCCAAGCTGGCCAAACGCCTGAAGGAACGTGAGGGCAAGAAGGTCCTGATGGCCTCGCTCGACGTCAATCGCCCGGCGGCGATGGAACAGCTTCAGATCCTCGGCGTGCAGATCGGCGTCGACACCCTGCCCATCGTCAAGGGTGAACAGCCCGTCGCCATCGCCAAACGCGCCAAGATGCAGGCCGCCATGGGCGGCTATGACGTCTACATGCTCGACACCGCCGGTCGCCTGTCGATCGACGAAGAGCTGATGCAACAGGTCGAGGCGGTGCGCGATGTCGCCAACCCGCGCGAAACCCTGCTGGTCGTCGATGGCCTGACCGGTCAGGATGCCGTGCACACGGCGGAAAATTTCGATGCCCGCATCGGTATTTCCGGTGTCGTCCTGACCCGGATGGATGGCGACGGTCGCGGTGGCGCGGCCCTGTCCATGCGCGCCGTGACCGGCAAACCTATCAAGTTCGTCGGTCTGGGCGAAAAGATGGATGCGCTCGAGACGTTCGAACCTGAACGCGTCGCGGGTCGCATCCTGGGCATGGGCGACATCGTTGCCCTGGTCGAACGTGCCCAGGAAACCATCGAGGCCGAGCAGGCCGAACGCATGATGAAGCGCTTCCAGAAGGGTCAGTTCAACATGAACGACCTCAAGATGCAGCTTGAACAGATGCAGAAGATGGGCGGCATGGAAAGCGTGATGGGCATGATGCCCGGCATGGGCAAGATGTCGAAACAGGTCAAGGACGCCGGCTTTGATGACAAGATCATCGCCCGCCAGATCGCCCTCGTCCAGTCGATGACGAAAAAGGAACGCGCCAACCCTGCCCTGTTGCAAGCCTCGCGCAAGAAACGGATCGCGGCAGGCGCCGGCCTGGAAGTGTCCGAACTGAACAAGCTCATCAAGATGCACCGCCAGATGGCGGACATGATGAAGAAGATGGGCAAGATGGGCAAAGGCGGCATGTTGAAACAGGCCATGAAGGGCATGTTCGGCAAGGGCGGCGGGATGCCCGCCGGCATGGACCCCTCCCAGATGGACCCCAAAGCACTGGAAGAGGCGGCAAAGGCCATGGGTGGCGGCAAGGGCGGAATGCCCCCCGGCTTTCCCGGCATGGGCGGCGGCGCCCTGCCCCCCGGCCTGTCCGGCTTCGGCAAGAAAAAGTAACGCGTCAATTCCCTCATCCACCCTGACCAGACGAAAGCCCCACCGCACAGATGATCGCCAAAAGCCCCACCCATCCGGTCCTTGAGACCGCGCGTCTGCGCCTGGTGTCCCCCGCGGCACCGGGGTTTGACGCGGTGGGCGCGTATCTGATGCCCGGCGCGCGACGCTTCGTCGATCAGCACCCCGATGAAGAGGCCGCCTGGTGGTCCATCGCCACCATCATCGGCCATTGGCACCTGCGCGGCTACGGCCACTTCGCCGTGATCGAAAAGGAAACCGGCCTGAACTGCGGCCTCGTCGGCCCCTGGTTTCCGCGCGGCTGGCCCGAACCCGAACTGTCGTGGCAGCTGCTTGACGGGGCCGAGGGCAAGGGCATCGCCACCGAAGCCGCGCGCTGCGTCCTCGACTGGCTGTTCCAGGACAAGGGGTGGGCCTCCTGTGTCTCGCTCGTCGATCCGGAAAATGACCGCTCGACCGCCATGGTGGAACGCCTCGGCGCGCGCCCCGAGGGCATGTTCAGCCATCAGATGACCGGCGATCTGCGCATCTGGCGGCATGTCCCGAAAACCGCGCCCGGCCGCAAACTGCTTGAGGGGCTGGCATGACCGTTCAGATCCCCACCCTGACAAGCGAACGCCTGACCCTGCGCGGTCCCGACGCCCGCGACATCGACGCGCTGTCGGCGTTCTACGCGTCCGACAGGTCGCGCTTTGTCGGCGGCCCGATGAACCGCGAACAGACCTGGCGCCAGCTTGCCACCGAAATCGGCCACTGGACCCTGCGCGGCTATGGCCGCTGGATGGTCGACCTGACCGCCACCGGTGCGACCGTCGGCATGGTCGGCCTGTGGAACCCCGAAGGCTGGCCCGAACCCGAAATCGGCTGGGACCTGATGAACGGCCATGAGGGGCACGGCTACGCCACCGAAGCCGCCCTGACCGCGCGCGCCTATGCCTACGACGTGCTGGGCTGGTCCACCGCGATCAGCCTGGTCAAGCCGGGCAACGACGGTTCGGCCCATGTCGCGCTGCGGCTTGGTGCGCGGATGGACGGCGAATACAGCCATGTCCGCTTCGGCCACCTCGACATCTATCGCCACCCGGCCCCGGCCGATCTGGTGAACGGCGGAGCGGAGGCCTACGCATGACCGCATTCACCGCCCGCGACATCCCCGTGCTGGAAACGGAACGCCTGATCCTGCGCGGCCCGCAGCCGCAGGATTACCCCGATTTCCGCGCCACGTTCAGCTCCTACCGCTCGCGCTTCATGGGCGGGCCGCTGAATCCCTATGAAACCTGGATGCTCTATGCGGCCGAAATCGGTCATTGGCAGATCCGGGGCTACGGTATGTGGATGATGCACGACAAGGCGAGCAACAAGCCCCTGGGAATGGCAGGCGGCTGGAACCCCGCCAGCTGGCCCGAAGCGGAACTGGCCTGGATCATCTGGCCTGAAACCGCCGGCAAGGGCTATGCCCTCGAAGGCACCAACGCCGCGCGCGATTATTTCTACGATCAGCTTGGCTGGGACGGGGTGGTCAGCTACCTCGACCCCAAGAACCTCGCCTCGATCCGCCTGGCCGAACGCCTCGGCGCGCAAAAGGACACCCAGGCGCAAACCGTCGACGGCAACGATGTCTGCTATCGTCACCCCAGCCGGTCCGACCTGAAAGACAGCCAGATTGCCGACGGGATCGCGATGGAGCTGCGCTCCTATCAAGACCCTCTGTTCCAGCCGAAAGGATATGCCCTTGACTGATAAGGTCACACCCCTTGCGCCAGATGCCGATGCGGCAAACGATCCGGTCACCCGCGCCGCGGAGCTGCTGAAAGAGCACCGCTCCAGCATCGACCGGCTGGACGCCATCCTCGTCTACACGCTGGGCGAGCGGTTCAAGCACACGCAATCCGTTGGAAAGCTGAAGGCCGAACATGACCTTCCCGCCTCCGACCCCGACCGCGAGGCGATCCAGATCGCCCGCCTCGAAGAGCTTGCGAAAGAGGCGGACCTCGACCCCGCTTTCGCCAGGAAATTCCTGAATTTCATCATTCAGGAGGTGATCCGGCATCACCGGCAACACCAATCCTGAGGGCCGCTAGGACGCGATCCTCACCACGACTGAACGGCGGCAAAGCCCGTCAAACCAACGCCATCTAAAGGAGATACCCCCATGGCCATGAAAATTCGTCTCGCCCGCGGCGGCTCGAAAAAACGCCCCTTCTACCGGATCGTCGCAACGGATTCCCGTATGCCCCGTGATGGCCGCTTCATCGAAAAACTGGGCACCTACAACCCGCTGCTGGCAAAAGACAGCGAAGAGCGGATCAAGATGGACGTCGAACGCGTGCAATACTGGCTGGCCCAAGGCGCCCAGCCGACCGACCGCGTTGCCCGCTTCCTCGAAGCTGCCGGCCTGACCGAGAAGAAAAACCGCAGCAACCCGAAAAAAGGCACCCCCGGCAAAGCCGCAGCCGAGCGCGCTGAATCCAAGGCCGCCAAGGCTGCCGAAGCCTCCGCCGCGACCGAAGAAGCTGCCGCAGAATAATGCAGCAGCCATATCCCGCCATGCCTGCGGTGCCCTGCGCATCGCCTCGGCGTGGCGGGATGTGACCCCCGCCCATGCCCTTTCTGTTTCGTCCCGTCCGTCTGGTCCTGCTGCTTGGCGCCGCTTTCGTGGCCGGCATGTTGTACGAACACGACCGACAGGCGCAAAACTGTCTGGAAAAGGCGGACCTTCTGGCAGATGTTATCTGTCACTAGGCTGGATCTGACGCTAGACCGGATCTGACACTGGGCCGGATCTGACACTGGGCGACGCCAATCGCCCGCCAGCGTCGGCACGCGCCGGCCAGCCCGCCCTGACCCGCAGGGGCCCGGCGGGACCACGAACACGGAAAGGCGCCAAGGTGAGCGACACGACCCGCGAAAACGAACTCGTCTGCGTCGGTGCAATTGCCGGGGCCTTTGGCGTGCGCGGAGAGGTGCGGCTGAAAAGCTTTTGCGCCGATCCGGCCGCGATCATCGACTATGCCCCCCTCAGCACCGAAGACGGCAGCCGCACCTTCTCGGTTGACCTGACCCGCAGCATCACCAACGGTTTCGCGGCCATCCTCTCCGGGGTCGACACCAAGGAACAGGCTGATGCGCTCAAGGGTCTGCGCCTCTATGCCCCGCGCGACCGCCTCCCGGCGCTGCCGGAGGACGAATATTATCATGCCGACCTGATTGGTCTGCTGGTGGTGGATACCGGCGGCACCGAACTGGGGCGCGTCAAGGCCGTGATGGATCACGGCGCGGGCGACCTGCTGGAAATCACCGGCGCTGGCATCACCGGTTCCATCCTGTTGCCTTTCACGATGGACGCCGTCCCGACGGTCGATATCGAGGCCGGCCGCATCGTCGCCGACCCGCCCGAAGGTCTGTTCTGACATGCCGCCCCGCCTGATCGTCCACGCGGGGTTTCACAAGACCGGAACCTCTTCGGTGCAGCAGATGCTGCGCGACGGTCAGGCCGCGCTGCGCCCGGCGCTGCGCATCCTGACGAAACGCGACATGCCCGCCATGTGTGAAGCCGCCCGCGCCTATGCCCAGGCGCCCGGCGATGTAGAGCTGGCATTTTTCGGCTATGAGACAGCCCGGATCCTCGAAACCCTGGATGTGGACGACCCCCGCTGCATCTTGATGTCGAGCGAGGATCTCTCAGGTCATATTCCCGGTCGGCGCGGGCGTGTCGGCTATCCGGCGGCGCCGCGCCTGATGGCGCGATTGCTGGACACTGTCCGTGCCCTCTGGGGCGCGGCACCCGAGGTGGTATTCTATTTTTCGACCCGCGGGGCGCACGACTGGATGCGCAGTTGTCACACCCAGCACCTGCGCGCCACGCGAATGCGCGATGACCTTGCCAGCTACTGCGCCTGGCAGGCGCCCCATGCGAACCTCGACGCGGCTGTTGCCGCCGTCGCCGGCGCCGTGCCCGGCACCCGCGTCGCGCATCGCGCCCTGGAACAGACGCGCGACATGCCGCAGGGGCCGCTGACGCCGCTCCTCGACCTGGCCGACGTGCCGCAGCCCCTGCGGGCCGCTCTGCCGCCGCCCGCCGTGGCAAACGCGTCGCTGCCCGAACCGCTGCGCGCACAGCTGCGCCTGCTCAACCGCGAGATCGAGGACGACACCGAGCTGCGCCGCCGCAAACGGGCGTTGATTGCCGCCGCGCATCACGGCAGAAGCAGCCGGGACACCCCCGGCACGCAGTGACCCCCCGTCCGCTGTTGACCCGGCCCCGCCCTCCGGACAGGAAAAGGAACCGCCCATGGCCCTGAAATCGCACGGACGCAAGAGTATCACCGTCAGCGCCAAACCGCGCGACCTGATGGAGGAACAGCACCTCTCCGGGGTGTGGTCGGCGCAGGTGATCACCCTGCTGCCGCAGGCCTTTCCTGGAATTCTGGGGGAAAGCCTGACCGGCAAGGCGCTGCGCGACGGGCTGTGGCAATTGTCGACCATCAATCTGCGCGACTATGGCCTGGGCAAGCACCTGAATGTCGATGACACGCCCGCAGGGGGCGGCGCCGGCATGGTGCTGCGCCCCGACGTCATGGGCAGCGCGATCGACCAGGCCATCGCCCAGTCGCGCGGGCGCACGCCGTTGATCTATCTCAGCCCGCGCGGCCGACGGTTCGATCAGCAGATGGCGCGCAACCTGTCGCGCGCGGATGGCATGACGCTGATCTGCGGCCGTTTCGAGGGGCTGGATGAACGGGTGCTGGAGCACTACGGCGTCATGGAGGTCTCGCTCGGCGATTTCGTCATGACCGGCGGAGAGCTGGCCGCCCAGGCGATGATCGACGCCACCGTGCGGTTGCTGCCGGGTGTACTGGGCAATGCCGAATCGGCCGTCGAGGAGAGTTTTTCCAACGGCCTGCTGGAGCATCCCCAATACACCAAGCCCGCCGAATGGCGCGACCGGGCCATTCCCGATGTGCTGATGTCGGGCCACCACGGCGAAATCGCCAAGTGGCGCCAGATGATGAGCGAAGCGGTCACCCGCGCCCGCCGCCCCGACCTGTGGTCGGCCGCCCGCGCGGGGTTGCTGGACGATGCCGTGGCCGGGGTGCACGACGCCGCCAGTCTGAGCGCCTTCCTGAAACGCCACGGTGCGGACGAGGCCACCGGACCGGCGCTGCTGGCCCTGCTCGAGACACGGGGCGGCGACATCGCGCTGCCCAACAACCCCTGGCAGGCGGCGGCGCAATTGTTCTGGCTGGCGATGCGGCCCTAACGGCGCGGGACGACGGGGGCGTCTGCCCCCTCTGGGCCATCCGGCCCATTCACCCCCGAGGGTATTTCGGGCCAGATGAGCGAGCCGGACGTCAAAGGCGCACAACGCGGGCTCCGAGGGCCCGTGCGGGCCAACGCGGGCCAGTGCGGGCTTGTGGGATTGGGAAAAATGCCGTAAGAGCGGCGCGTCCGGGGCCGGAATCGGCCAACCGGACCTGTTCGCCGTGACCATGCGTGAGAGCTTCTTCGCCTCGTGCGGTCGGGAGGGCAGCCAGACAAGAGAATGTTGACCTGTACCTCCGGCGGGCTGCCCCATGACCCTGTTCATGCAGGCGGGACCCGATGAAGACGCGGAGCTCTGAGGCGCAAATGACCTTCGCGGACCAACCGTGAGCATATAGGAGAACGCGATGAACCTGATCGCACAGCTGGAAGCGGAGCAGATTGCTGCGCTTGGGAAGACCATTCCCGATTTCAAAGCCGGTGACACCATCCGTGTCGGCTTCAAAGTGACCGAAGGCACCCGTTCGCGCGTGCAGAACTATGAAGGCGTCTGCATCAGCCGCAAGAATGGTGCTGGCATTGCCGGGTCCTTTACCGTTCGCAAGATTTCCTTTGGTGAAGGCGTGGAACGCGTGTTCCCGCTGCACTCGACCAACATCGAGTCCATCGAAGTCGTGCGCCGTGGCCGCGTTCGTCGCGCCAAGCTGTACTACCTGCGTTCGCGTCGCGGCAAATCCGCACGTATCGCAGAGGTCACCAACTACAAACCCAAAGCCCAGGCATAAGGAGAGACGTCATGAAAGCGGATACCCATCCCGAATACCACATGATCGACGTCAAGATGACCGATGGCACGATCATCAAGATGCGCTCCACCTGGGGCAAGGAAGGCGACGTGCTGTCGCTGGATATCGACCCGACCGTGCACCCGGCATGGACCGGTGGCTCCTCGCGCCTGATGGACGCGGGCGGCCGCGTGTCGAAGTTCAAGAACAAATACGCCGGCCTGGGTTTCTGAGACCCCACCCCCCCGGAAGATCATCGAACGCCGCGCCCCCCGGGTGCGGCGTTTTTCGTTGGCCGCGAGGGCCGGGAGGGATCTGCCCCCGGATGAAGCCGATCCTGCGGATTTGAGCCCTTGCCGCGTTGCCAAAGCCCGCCCGAAGGCGCACACAGGCCGCCTCGGGAACCCGAGTGAAACTTACCGCGTTGATCACGAAGCGCTTTTTCCGGGACCTACATGACGTCAACCGCCACTGCCTCCCCGCTCATTGCTTCCATTCTGGTTCTTGTCGCCACGGTCATCGCCGGGGGTGCGCTGGCCCTGCCGCAGTTGCGCCTTTGGAAGGTCTGGCGCGCCATGGTGACGCCCCTGGCCTCGATCATCGGGTCGGGCTTTCTTGTCCTGGGGCCGATCCTGGCCGAAGGCTATGGCGCCTATGCCCCGCTGGTCATGGTGCTGCTCTGCCTTGGGGCCTGGGCCTTCGGCTCGGCCATTCGCGCCAACATCAAGCGTATCGGGGACGACAACGATGACCGATCCGGGTACGAGATGGTCGCCTCGGCCACGCTGGCGCTGGCCTATGTCATTTCCGTTGCCTACTACCTGAACCTGTTCGGAGCCTTCGCGGTGCAGGTCTCTCCCTGGCAAAGCCAGTTCGCCGCCCGCATCGTCACCACCGTGATGTTCCTGATCGTCCTGTTCCTGGGCTACGGGCGTGGCTTTACCATGCTGGAGCGCGCCGAGTACCTGACCGTGACGATCAAGCTGGCGATCATCGCCGGACTGGTCGCAGGGCTGGCCTGGTTCTTTTACGGGGCGGCCAGCGACGGCGACCTGTTCATCCCCCCGCTGCACACCGGCGGCTGGCCCGCGATCACCCTGGCCTTTGGCCTGCTGGTCACCGTGCAGGGGTTCGAGACGTCGCGCTATCTGGGCAAGAGCTATGACGCCAGGACGCGCATTGCCTCGATGCGGCTGGCGCAGATCGTCGCGACGGTGATCTATGTCGTCTACGTGATCCTGCTGGTGTTTGCCCATCACGTCCCCGAAGGCGAGCTGAGCGAGACCGCCATCATCGACATGATGAAGGACGTCTCGCCCATCCTGGCGGCCATGCTGATCCTGGCGGCCCTGGCCGCGCAGTTCAGCGCCGCCGTTGCCGACACCGGCGGTTCGGGCGGGCTGCTGGTCGAACTGTCCAAAGGGCGGTTGAGCGCGAAGCAAGGCTACGCCGTGCTCTGCCTGATCGGGATTGCCCTGACATGGACCGCGAACGTTTTCGAAATCATCTCCTATGCCTCGCGCGCGTTCGCGCTGTATTACGCGGCGCAGGCCGGCATCGCCGCACGGCACGCGACGGGCGCGCGGCGCTATGCCTGGGCCGCGCTTGCCGCCCTTGGCCTGGTCATCGCGATTTTCGGACAATCGATCGAGGGCTGACTGGCAGAGGCAAGTCGTGAGAGGGGCCCGCGCCCCCCTCCCCCTTTGCCCGTCCACGTGGCCCCGATCCCCTTTGCGATGCGCCCCAGGTCTGGTCGCGTCTTGCCATGGGCGCTGTGGACACCGCGCCTGCACCGCCTTGTTCCCGTCCAGATACCGTCAGGATACCGACGTTGCGTTTGACGGTTTTCGGATGGATGCGTCACCTTGCGGACACAGAAATCGGCTGACATCCGCGCGGCGCTTTTCCTATGATCAACCCCAACATATAGTGGTGCCAAACTGGGCGCGACAAAGCTCATTAGATCCTTTGGAGAGCACACGTGGCGCATATCATCGTCGTCGGAAACGAAAAGGGCGGGGCCGGAAAATCTACGGTTTCGATGCACGTCGCAACCGGTCTGGCCCGCATGGGGCACCGTGTCGCGTGCCTTGATCTCGACCTGCGACAGCGCACGTTTGCGCGCTATGTCAGCAATCGCTTTGCGACCATGCAGCACGAAAACCTCAACCTTCCCTCGCCCAGCTTTCATGAGCTGCCCGAGGTCGAGGCCGACCAGCTGGCGCCGGGCGAAAACATCATGGATCGCCGCCTGGCCGAGGCCCGCGCCCAACTGGAACCGATCGCGGATTTCATCCTGATCGATTGCCCCGGCTCGCACACGCGGCTTAGCCAGGTGGCGCATTCCATGGCCGATACGCTGATCACGCCGCTGAATGACAGCTTCATCGATTTTGACCTGCTGGCCCGGATTGATGGCGAAGGCGAAAAGATCCTCGGCCCGTCGGTCTATTCCGAAATGGTATGGTCCGCCCGTCAGTTGCGCGCGCGCGCCGGTCTCAGCCCGATCGACTGGGTCGTCCTGCGCAACCGCCTCGGCGCGCAGGCCATGGTCAACAAGCGCAAGATGGAAACCGCCATCGAAACACTGGCCCGCCGTATCGGGTTTCGCGTCGCTCCCGGCTTCAACGAACGGGTGATCTTTCGCGAACTCTTTCCACGTGGCCTGACCCTGCTCGACCTCAAGGATACCGGCGTCACCAGCCTGAACATCTCGAATATCGCCGCCCGGCAGGAACTGCGCGACCTGATCCGCGCGCTGAACCTTCCCGGTGTCGAGGTGAACTTCTGAGGCAGGTGTGCTAAGCTGAACGGGATGCCGAACTTCGCCAGGACACCCCGCGAGATGACTGATATTTCAAAACCTTACCGAATGATGGCGCTGAACAATGCCTGGGCAAACGCCACGCTGTACGGCGCCATGACGCCTATGGAGGCGGCTGTTTTCGCCGCCCCGCGCCCAGGGTTCTTTGCCTCTCTCAAGGCGACGATGAACCACATCCATCAGGTCGACCTCTTCTATATCGATGCGCTTGAGGAAGGTGGCGTGGGCCGGGGTGTCTATGATCGCCCGCTGATCGCCAACGTCGCGGATCTGGCCAGCGCGCAGGCAGAGGCCGACATGCGACTTGCCCGTTTGTGCAGCGCGCTGAGCGCCGCAACCCTGGCCCAGACACGGCAGACGATGCGCCCCGACGGCCCATGTGTCGAGACGGTCGAAGCGCTGTTGCTGCACCTGTTTCAGCACCAGATCCACCATCGGGGTCAGGCGCATGTCCAGCTTCAGGAAGCCGGGGTCAGCCCGCCCCAACTGGATGAGTTCTATCTGGATTTCGACCGCGCACCCTCGGCCGAGGCCTATTTCAACCGCCCCGCCTAGCGCCGCCCAATCCGCCGACCCACCAGGTCGGACAGGCTCGCGGCGATGAACAGAACCGCCGACACACAGACGATCGACGGCCCGGTCGGGGTGTCGAAATGATAGGATGCCTGCAACCCACCCAGAACCGATAGCGCGCCAATTCCCCCTGCAATCAAGGCCATACGCTCCGGGGTCGAGGCAAAGGGGCGCGCCGCCGCCGCCGGTATGATCAACATCGCGGCGATCAGCAGCGCCCCGATCACCTTGATTGCAACGGCCACCACCAGCGCCAGCGCCACGGTCAGCACCAGTTGTTCACGCTTTGGGTCAAGTCCCGCAGCATGTGCCAGATCCGGGTTCAGCGTCGTTGTCAGCAGCGCCGACCAGCGCCAGCGGATCAGCAGCAACACCAGAACCGCACCGCCCCAGATCACGCCAAGATCAGTCTTGCTGACTGCCAGGATGTCCCCGAACAGATAGGCCATCAAGTCGATGCGAACGCCTGACAGGAACGATACCGCGACAAGACCAAAGGCGATCGCCGAATGGGCCAGAACGCCCAGCAACGTATCCATCGCATAGCCGCGCCCCGACAGGCCTGAAATCACTGCTGCCATCGCAAGGGACACCGCCAGAACACCAGCAAAGACAGAGGTTTGAAAGGTCAGCGCCAGTGCGACCCCCAAGATTGCCGCATGTGCCGTCGCATCCCCGAAATAGGCCATGCGCCGCCACACGACCAGGCATCCCAGGGGCGCCGCAGCAATCGCAACCCCGAGCCCCGCCAGGGCAGCGCGAATCAGGAAATCATCCAGAAAAGTCATGATGCAGCCCGGTCCTTGTCGTGTTTGTGGTCGTGACTCTGGGCGTGCCCAGTTCCATGGGCATGGTCATGCGTATGGTTATGTTCGTGCCGGTACAGCGCCAACGCGCCCTGCGTGCCGGTCCCGAACAGGGCACGGTATTCAGGGGCGCTGGCCACGTGTTCCGGCGCGCCTTCGCAGCAGACATGTCCGTTCAGGCAGATCACCCGGTCCGACGCCGCCATGACGACGTGCAATTCGTGGCTGACCATCAGCACGGCACAGCCGAGGTCTCGACGCACGGCCTCGATCTGACGATAGAACGCTGCCGACCCCGGCTGATCCAACCCCTGTGTCGCTTCGTCCAGGATCAACAGGTCAGGGCGGCTCAGCAGGGCGCGGGCCAGCAGGACACGCTGAAATTGTCCCCCTGACAGGCTTGCCATCTGCTGGCTCGACACCCCCTCGGCCCCGGCATGGCTCAGCGCCCGCGCGGCGGCATCGTCACTCACGCGGTCCGGCAGGCTCAGGAAACGGCGCACGGTCAGCGGCAGTGTCGGATCAATATGTAGTTTCTGCGGCACATAGCCGATCCGCAATCCGGCCTTCCGCACCACCTGGCCACCCGTCGGCCTGATGGCCCCGATGATCGTGCGCAGCAGAGTCGACTTGCCCGACCCGTTCGGACCCACGATCGTCAGAATTTCGGCAGAACGCACAGACAGATCAACATGTTGCAGCACGGTCTGCGCCCCCTGGCGAACCGTGACATCCTTAAGTTCGACCAGGCTCATGACGCACGGCCTTC
Source organism: Pseudooceanicola sediminis (assembly GCF_003575965.1). GTDB lineage: Bacteria > Pseudomonadota > Alphaproteobacteria > Rhodobacterales > Rhodobacteraceae > Pseudooceanicola > Pseudooceanicola sediminis. The sequence goes on from NZ_QWJJ01000009.1 coordinate 190,279, forward strand.
GTGACAATTCGGGCACAACCCCTCGGCCTCGACGACGGCGCGCTCGATGTGAAAACCGGCGCGCGCGGCGGACTGACCCAACATTCCGCGTGCCGGATCAGCCTCGGCCTCGGCCACCTTGTCGCACTTGCGACAGATCAGGAAAGCCGGCGAATGACGTTCGCCCGGATGAGCACAGGCCACAAAAGCGTTCAAACGCTCGATCTTGTGTGCAAATCCATGCTTCACGAGGAAATCCAGCGCGCGATAGGCAACGGGTGGCTGTGACCCCAGCCCCTCTTCCCGCAGCCTATCCAGAATATCATACGCACCAAGGGCACGATGCCCTTGCAGCAGGATTTCCAGCACCCGTCGTCGCACCGGCGTGAACTGAAGCCCCTCGGCCCGGCAATAGGCATCGACCGATGCGACTCCATCACGGATGCAGGCAGTGTGATCATGACTTTCAAATCCCGGCGTGTCCATCACGGCCCCCTTCCACGAAATTTTGTCCTTGATATGTTATATTATACCATCTATCAACCGGAAATCGAGGTTATAATATCACATTGGAGATCGGTATGTTTCGCACTTCCCTACTGACATCGGCCGTGGTGCTGGGCACCGCTTCCGCGGCACTGGCGGACGCCCCCCATGTCACCACCGACATTGCACCCATTCAATCGATCGTGGCACGCGTCATGCAAGGCGTCGGGCAGCCGGATGTCATACTGCCGCCGGGCGCATCCCCCCATGAACATGCGATGAAACCATCCGAGGCCCGCGCCCTTCAGCAGTCAGACGTTGTTTTCTGGGTTGGAGAGGCGCTGACACCATGGCTGGAAAAACCGATCTCCTCGCTAGCCTCGGATGCCACTGCGATTGAACTGATGGCCGTCGAAGGAACCCTGGTTCTGCCTTTCCGCACTGATCTTGCCTTTGGCGCAGGGCAAGACCAAACCGACGCAGATCACGCAGGGGACGTCGACCACGACCACGACCATGACCATGACCATGACCATGACCATGATCATGATCACCAAGACGACCATACCCCCGACCACGCACATTCCCACAGTGGGCAGGATCCGCATATCTGGCTCGATCCGCAAAATGCGATCGTCTGGACACGTTTGATCGCCCGCACGCTGGAGCAGGCCGACCCTGCGAATGCCACGACATATGCAGCCAATGCGGCGGCCGCCGAAGCCGAGTTGTCCACGCTGACGGAGGAGCTTTCAGCAAGGTTAAAGACCGGAAAGGATATTCGGTTCATCACCTTCCACGATGCCTATCAATACTTTGAGCATCGATTCGACGTGCCTGCGACCGGCGCAATTTCGGAAAGTGACGCACGTGCGCCCAGTGCGGCGCGGATGGCCGGCATCCGTGACCTGGTTGCGCAACAGCGGGTGCACTGCATCTTTGCCGAACCGCAGTTCAACACGGGGCTGGTCGATACCGTCTTTGCCGACGCCGGCGTCAAGCTGGCCGTGATCGACCCGTTGGGCACCCAATTCAGCGCAGGACCTGCACTCTATCCCGACCTGATCCGCGACATCGGAGAAAAGATGGCGGCCTGCGGTGGTTAAACGGCGGTGCCGACTCGCTTGAGCGGCGGCGCATCGAAACACCGCGTGGCTGGCCCTGCTTCGGCTGTTTCAGTGCTGACGATCAGTTGCTTCACCAGCTCGGCGTACATGATCAGACTATCGGCCTCCTGCATCAGGCGGCCGGTATGATCTTCGAACGCCCCAACCGTTTGTGGCCTGCGCAAGCCGCTGCGCACACCGGCAACCACGTTCAATGCAGGCAGGACCACGCGATCCAACGCCTGTACCGCCAGATTGCCAACCTGCGACGGTACGGCAGGTTCAACCAGACTTTCGGCGTATTGACGCAGCGCCAATAAGGGCTGGCCGCTGAACGACCCGAACCAAAAGCTCGCCTCGACGCCGCGCGCGATACTGAAGTTCGTGTGAACCCGCAGTTTCTGAAACTTCACCCCCGGCAGGGCCAGCACATAATCCGAATTCGACATCATTTCGCCGCTTCGATTCATCTGCGCCAGCTGCGCCAGCACGTCTTCGGAAATGCTTTCGACCAGAACGGCCTGCAAGGGCGGCAGCTCAGGATAGCTCAGTTTGTGCAGGATCCCCCCCTGAGTGATGTCGACCGAGCGCAAACGCCAAATTTCCGCCTCCTCATCGTAGCCAAGATAGGCGGTGAATTTGAATGTCTCAGTTTGTGCCGTCACGTGTGTCTCCAGGGCCTCAAAGGTTCTTCCCCCAAGCATTTGGCAACAACGGTTAACACTTCATTAATCGCATCTGCGTCAGGATAACTCTATCAACCGGCGCGAGCGGTGATAGGATCGGTGCACGCTTAGGCATGGTCCAAGCAGAACCGGGAAGCGTACGGGATCGCATTCATTGCATTCCCTTGGAGTTTTGGCCGCAGAAAAGCGCAAGCGGAAGGTGGGCAGTGACCAAAGTGAAAGATAGCGAACAAAGCTCGCAAGCAGGCGATACGGATCGGGATTCCCTGCGGATGGTCGGGATCGCCGCTTCGGCTGGCGGACTGGAGGCGGTGTCGCTTCTGGTGCAGAATCTGACAACCTCGGTTCATGCCAGCTACGTCATCGCGCAGCACATGTCGCCGACCCACAAGAGCCTTCTGACCTCATTGATTTCTCGCGGAACCAAGCTGCCGGTCGTCGAGCTGCAAGAAACCGTTATCCCCGAGGCCAGCACGATCTACGTCACGCCACCGAATTCCGATGTGATCATGAAGGATGGCGCCCTGACCCTGGTCGAACCCTTCGGGCACCCCGCGACACCCAAGCCGTCGGCCGACCGCCTGTTTCAGAGCTTGGCGGCCGAATGCGGCGAAAATTCGGTTGCGATCGTGCTCTCCGGAACCGGCAGCGACGGCAGCTACGGCGTGCAGGCGATCCGGGAAGCAGGTGGCATCACGATCGCGCAGGAAGTCGACTCGGCCAAGTACGACGGGATGCCAGCCTCGGCCATCGCCACTGGATGTATCGACCTCAGCCTGACCCCGGAACGTATCGGCCAGCAATTCGAACGCATCCTGTCGCAGCCGCGCAATTTCGATGACCTGAAAGTCATCAGCCAACAACCGACCCGTCTGTCAGACCTTTTGCAGATCCTGCTGGCCCGAACCGGCGTGGATTTTCGCGGCTACAAGGAAAATACCGTCAACCGTCGCATTGCCCGACGGATGAACGCCCTCAGCATCGACACCTACAACGATTACGTCGACCACTGTCGCACCTCGCAGGTCGAGGTTGACGCGCTTTACAAGGATCTGTTGATCTCCGTCACGCGGTTTTTCCGCGACCCACGGCAGTTCGATCAGCTCAAGACCCAGATCGAAGGCCTGGTCGAACATGAGGGCAAACGCCAGCTGCGCGTCTGGGTCACCGGTTGCGCTACGGGCGAAGAAGCCTATTCGATCGCCATTCTCTTTGCCGAGGCCCTTGGTGGCCCGAAGGCGCTGAAAAAAAGCCAGTTGCAGATCTTTGCGACTGATATCGATGAACGCGCGCTCGACGTTGCCCGGCGCGGCGTTTACCCGATCTCTGCCGCACAGGATATTCCATCACATCTGCTGGCCCGGTATTTCGAAATCACCGGGAACGAGCTGCGGGTCTTGCGAGAGTTGCGCGATGTCACGTTGTTCTCACGTCACAACATCTTTCAGGACCCGCCGTTCATCAATCTCGACCTGGTCAGCATCCGCAACTTGCTGATCTACTTCGAAACCGCGTTGCAGGAACGGGTGCTCTACCGCATTCACTATGCTCTGGCGCCAGACGGGTTGCTGTTTTTCGGCACCTCGGAATCCGTCGGGTCAATGGAGGCACATTTCGAGGTTCGCGCCGGTGCGGAAAAGATATTCGGCAAGCGTCGCAGCTCGCGGGTAACAAACTATCGCTTTCCGGATCTGTCTTCGACGTCCCACCGCCACAGCATGATCGAACCGCCAGATGTCGTCGGTGCGCGAAAGGAACGGGACAAGGCGTCTGATGCCATGTTCGATTCACTCGTCAAGGCTGTCGCCCCAAATGGCTTCCTGGCCACGAAACATGGCGATATCCTGCGCGTGATCGGCGACATCTCTCCTTTCATCGAGATCAGCGAACATGGACCGCTTGCCATGACAACCCGGCTGTTGCGCAAGACACTGCGGGACGAGGTGATCAGCCTCATGGCCATCTCTCTCAAGACCAACCGTCAGCGCTCCAGCCGGTGGCACGAATTTGACCTGCCCGACAGCAACCGCCTGCGCTTTCATTGCTTCCCAATTGCGGGGGCCTCGGGCAGTCAGGAAAACTGCCTGATCGCCATCCACACCAAGACAGAGGACAAGCGCGTCCTGGAAAGCACGTCCCTGGACGGAGCGGATCGCGCGTATATCGAACGCATGGAAACCGACATGCGCTCGACCCAGGATGCCCTGCAACAGACAGTCGAGGAGTTGCAGACCACGAACGAGGAACTGCAATCGGTCAACGAGGAAATGCAATCCACCAACGAGGAACTTCAGGCCACCAACGAAGAGCTCGAGACCTCGAACGAGGAAATGCAATCGGCCAACGAAGAGCTGATCACTGTCAACGAGGAGCTTCAGATCAACTCGGCTGAATTGCAGGCCGTGCTCGCCGATCTCGACGCCATTCTCAAGGATAGCCCGTTCATCATCCTTGCCGTCGATCCAGCTCTTATGGTGCGGCGCGCCTCGGATCTTGCCCGCAAGTTCTTCAAGATCGACGAAATCCCCTCGACTGGTCTCCACCTGTCGCAACTCACGATCCCGGAAGGTTTTCCCAATCTCAGCCGTCCCGCTGCCGAAGTGTTCAACCTGCGCCAGACACAGGAATTCATGATCGACACGGAAGGCGCGAACTATCGACTTTCGCTCGCGCCCTACAGCGATGCCAAACTCGACCTCTCCGGCCTGACGATTTCGGTACTGGACCGGGAACTGGCCTCGATCAAGGAGGTCACGCAGCTGATCAACAACATCACCGGGCTGGCACAATGGCGTTATGTGATCCAGACCGACATGTTCACCTGGTCACCCGAAACACGGCAGCTGTATGGTCTGGGCGAAACCGATGACCTGCCTGTGACGCTGGAAACCACCTGCGACAGCTACATCCAGAGTGACCACGATACCGTGCGCGCCAAGTTCGAGAGTGCAATCTTGACCGGCAAGGCGTTCGCTTATGACGCCTCTATTGCCTTGCCCGACGGCACACCCCGCCGTGTTCGCGCCAAAGGGTCTGTCCTGCGTGATGGCCAGGGCGAACCCGCCTATATCCTCGGGACGATCAGCCCGATAGACTGACCGGCCAGCAGGCTGCCAGGCGCGTATATCGCTGGCACGAAAAAGCCGCGCGCTAGACCGTATCGACGGCCCGGCGCGCGGCTCCCCCTCCCCCAAGGGGCTTCTTTCGTGGGTCTCAGGCGGCCTTTAGGCGCGCCGAGGCTTCTTCCACGAATTGCTTGTGCAGCAAGCGGATCGCATCATCTTCCTGGTCTTGTGCAACCATGTACTGCACGTCAACGCTTCCGGGCAAATGCTGCACCGCCAGCGTCTTGACGCCACCGCTGCGAAGTGCCGTCAGGCCATGCTCTGTCACATCAAGCCCGGCGAGGTCGCGGCCGATGACCGAGACAAGCGCCATGCGGTTGACCTTGATCCTTGCGTTCGGAAACGACTGCTGCACATCCCGTTCGACCCGACGCATCGCCTTGAGTGGTGCATCGAGATAATGCGTGATCGTGTTGGCGTTCGTCGCCTTCGACACGATGCGTACCTTGTGGCGCGTCAACACATCCAGAATGCCCTGATCATACCCCTTCACACCGACCATATCCTGTTCGAACACCTCAAGCGCCGCGACGCCCAGGCCGGTCACGATTTCGACCGAGGCTTCCTCGGCTTCGGTGTCATCGATAAGGGTGCCAGGATCATTCGGCTCGAACGCATTGGCGACCCTGAGCGGAATCCCCGCCTTGCGCAACGTCTTGGCAGCCTTGGGGTGGATTGCTTCCATGCCCATGTTCGACAGCTGATCGGCCACATCATAGTTGGTGTGGCCCAATTTGCGCACGGCGTCCGCGCCGACAAGATTGGGATCGGCAGACGACAGGTGAAATTCCTTGTGGATGATAGCCTCGGCCGCGCCGGTATATGCAGCGATGTTGGAAAATGTGACCTCGGAATAACCCCGGTCGAATTCCCGCATCAGGCCTTCGGTACATTGCGCATAACCAGTGACGATCGGCAGCTCAGTCTCCAGATCGACGCCATCCAACGCTCGCGCGATCCGTTCCTGCAGGTTCAGGACGCTTTCGTCGCGCCACCCGCTCAGATCCACGTACCGTGCGTTGACACCGGCGCGCTGCAACATGCGCGTCGTCACGAACGCCGAATGGCTTTCGCCCAGACCCGACAGCAGTTCGCGGATATCCATCATGTGATCGGACAAGCGGAAATGGCCATACGAACACAGCCGCTGCAAATCGAACAGGCAAGAGCGTGCCCCCTCAATCCGCTCACGCACGAACTCGTCCGCAGCCACGACGTCGGCAGGGTGCTCAAGCACGGTGTTGTGCGCATCCCGCATCCCGTCGGCCACCTGCGTAAGCGCATCCAGCCAGCCATGTGCGTTGTCGTCGTTGGAAAACAGGCCGTAAACGCCAGGCGTCCCGGATTTCTTGTGCTCAAGAAGCAGATTGGTGATGCCACCAAAGGCCGAAACGACAAAGATGCGACCGTAGAGGTCGGCACCCGTCCGCTCGCCGATCAGCAACGTATCACGCAACTCGTGCACCTTGCTCATCGAGGTGCCACCAATTTTTTCGACGGTATGTCTGGAAAATGTCACTGTCTGGTCTCCCGGCACAACGGGCCGGGCTCCTGTATTTTGTCTGTCACGGGCGAATGGCCGGCACTTCTGCCGACCATATGACCTCAGGCCAGCTCTTCAGCGGCTGCGTAGGAGCCGTCTTCGCGGTGCACCTCGGTGCCGGTCACAGGCGGGTTGAAACAGCAGGCCATGACCAGCTCTTCGTAAGCCACGACAGTGTGCTTGTCATGCTCATCCAAGGCATACATCACGCCCGGCTTGATCTCATGCGTCTCGCCCGTGGCGAGGTCGGTGATCCGGCCCGTGCCCTGCATGCAATAGACGCTTTCGAAGTGGTTCTTGTAATGGAACGTATGTTCCGAGCCCGCTTCCAGGAACGTAATGTGGAATGAGAAGCCCATCCCGTCGTTCGCCAACAGCATCCGGACTGACGTCCACTTGGCATCCGAGGTCACCCGGTCTTTTTCGCTTTTAACGATCTCGTTGAAATCACGTACAATCATGGTGTTACTCCGCTGCAATCTTGTTGGTGCTCTGCGAGGCGGCTGCCTCCAACAGAATCTTAAGTCCCGAACGGAAAGTTTCCACGGGAGTGGTCAGCGGCGCCAGTACCTTGACCACTTCGTCATCGGCCCCAGAGGTTTCGATGATCAGGCCGTTGCGGAAACACTCCGCACAAATAGCGCCCGCCAACTCTCCCGAACCGACGTCGACACCTTGCATCATGCCACGACCCTTGAGCTTGGCACCCGGAATTTCCTTGGCCAGGGCGTGCATCGCCTCGGTCAGGATACCTGCTTTCGTGGCGATCTCTTTCTGAAAGGAATCGTCACTCCAGAATTTCTCAATCGCGACGCGGGCGGTGACAAAGGCATGGGTGTTACCGCGGAACGTTCCGTTATGCTCGGCCGGCTTCCAGATATCCAACTCGGGCTTCAACAGCAGCGCAGCAAACGGAAGGCCCATGCCCGACAGCGACTTGGCCATCGGGATCAGGTCCGGCTCGATACCCATCTCTTCGAAGGAGAAGAATGTACCGGTGCGGCCCGTACCCGCCTGGATGTCATCGACAATCAGCAGCGCGCCGTGTTGCTTGGCGATGCGGGCGATCCCGCGCATCCACTCGGCGCTCGCGGCATTCAGACCACCTTCGCCCTGCACGGGCTCAAGCAGGAACGCCGCAGGGGCGTCGATACCCGAGCTGTCGTTGCTCAGCATGGTTTCGATGATCGACAGCGTGTCGACATCTTCGCCCAAGGCACCCTCATAGGGCATACGGGTGATGCCTTGCAGGGGCATCCCGCCACCTGCGCGTTTGCCGGAATTGCCGGTGGCAGCCAACGCGCCCATGGTCATCCCATGAAATCCGTTGGTAAACGCGATGATATTGGTCCGGCCTGTCACCTTGCGGGCCAGCTTCATAGCGGCCTCGACGGCATTGGTGCCGGTGGGGCCGGTCATCATCACCTTGTGATCCATGTTCCGCGGCTTGAGGATCTTTTCCTCGAATGCCGTCAGAAAGGCGGCCTTGGAATCCGTGTACATGTCCAGGCCGTGCGAAATTCCATCGTTGCTGATGTGATCGATCAGCGCGGCCTTCATGTCGGGATCATTGTGACCGTAGTTGAGCGACGAACACCCAGCCAGGAAATCAATATAGGTACGTCCGTCGGAATCGGTCATTTCCGACCCGGTGGCGGAGGTGAATACGGTGTCAAAGTTGCGGCAGTAGCTGCGCGCCTCGGACTCACGCCGTTCAAAAACAGCTTTTTGGGCAGACTTATCAGTCGGCATGTCAGGGTTTCCTTGATGTCTATTAGGGGGAGGTTGATCGCGCAGTGCGGATCAGGCGGCCTTGCGCACGCCCGTCTCACGCAGCTTGATCGTGACCATATGTTCGGTATCGTGATGACCGCCAAAATGGTCTTTCCGCTCGAAATGCGGCTCATGGGTCAGTTCGCCGCCCATGCGGCTGGCAAAGCGCCGGAACAGCGCCCAAGACGCGTCGTTGTCCAGCGTGATCGTGGTTTGCAGTCGGGTCACGTCTGATGCAACGTCGCGGTTGATCAGGTGCGACAACATTTTGCCGCCCAGGCCCATGCCACGGGCATCAGGCGAAACGGCAACCTGCCACACGAATATCGCGTCGGGGTCGCTGGGAACCATGTGGCCCGACACCCAACCAACGACGCCATGTTCGGGCGTCTCTGCGATCACGCAGGTGTCGGCGAAGTGGTCGCACTGCACGAGGTTGCAATACATCGAATTCTCATCAAGTGGCTTGCACGCGCGAATGAGCTGCCAGATGGCCTCTCCATCCTCACGCGTGGGTTTGCGCAAAGTAAGTGTTGTCGATTGTATAGTTCCGCTTCCGTCGAGCATGGGTCCTGCACTCTTGTTGCTTCGACACTCTAAATAACGCGGTAGGGATATATTTCAACTGTACTAAGTACTTTTTCGGCAAATAAGCAGGTTGTTGGAGCATTTGCCCCTTGAAAACTTAGGTCACAGCGCCCTTTTTACTTAGCATGAGACAGCAAAAATATACAGCTATGCAAAGAATTGCCATTCACCCCAAGCGGTGCGACGATGCCACGGACATTGGTTTGGGACGACTGGATATGGATCGCACGGATATCAGCCTGATTGCCTTGCGGCGCATTTTGCGCGCCACTGAGCTTTTCGGCAAAGAGCTGGCCCAGGCGGCAGGCCTCAGCCCGGTTCAGTTCCGCGTGCTGCAACTGATCGCAGAGAAGGGCATAAGTACCCCCAAGGCGATCTCAGTCCAGATGGGTGTAACCCAGGCCACGGTGACAGCGCTGCTGGACAAGCTCGAAAAGCAGGGCGTGCTCAAACGCGAGCGCAGCCAGGTGGACCGGCGGCAGATGAATATCGTGGTAACCGACAAGGGTTTTCAGACACTTGCCGATGCGCCTGATCCACTGCAGCAAAGATACGTGCGCAAATTCGAAGCCCTCAAGGACTGGGAAAAGGCACAGCTTATAGCCTCACTCGAAAAAGTGGCGGCGATGCTGGATGCACATGAACTTGATGCATCTCCCCTCCTCGATGTGGGTGATATAAAGCGTCACCATCAATGAGGAGTTGGCGTTCGGCTTATCCGCTTCACGCCGTATGTCGTAATAGCAGCGTGTCCCGCTCAGTTCAGCGGGAATGAGATTCTGAACTGAAGCGTCTCCAGACCCGGGTTGACCGAAGACAGATCCGCGTTGGAGCGATGGTCATACGACACCCCGTATCGGATGCCATTATACGCCTCGAAACCGATTTCGACGCCAGACCTGAATTCGATCGTGCTGCCGAGGTCAGGGCCATCTCCACGTGCGTAGACACCTGGCATCAGGTGCAACTGCATGTACGCCCTGTCAAAGTGCGTCGTCCAGGTCGCACCAGCCCCAGCCCAGGCCGTTCCATCGCCCGAGAGTGACGCGCCGATTGCCGGTTGGAAGGGCCCATAGTTTGTCGGAAGATCGTACCGCAAATACATTTCCCGATCGACTTGGTCTTCCTGGTACATCACATCGCCAAAACTCAACGCCAACCTGCTCTCGCTCGCCTCAGGCGCCAGGCACCCCTGCTCCGGGCAGTGATTGACGCCCATGTCCGTCAAGCCGGCAATGAGAAATAGAACCGCGAAAGTGCCATCCATACTGATGCTCCCTAGTGTCTTTCGCTTGTTAACTCAGGCATCACGCGTTGTCATGCTATTGATTTCAAACAGCTCATGTGCCCGAGTGAATTGTGCGATCCGATCGCGCTCCGCTGTCCATCCGTCGGAAGTGGGTGCGGCTTGATAAGCGGTATGAAATTTGGCCCCGCGCAGTCTATCCTCCTCTGCATTGTGACTTTTGCCATCCCTCGCCCCGTTCGCCTTGTCATTCGGTGGCTAGAAGAGATCACTCGGTGATAATTTAAATTATCGCTTCGCAGCAGCAGGCGAGTGACGTGGCGGCGCGAGGTTCCGTCTCAGAGTTTGCGGTATTTTTCGCACAAAGAAGCTCGCGGATTTCACGAACGCGCTCCGCCTACTCATGCCCGGCTTTTGGCTCGCTTCAATCTCGCTCACACCATGCCATTTCACTTTTCGGAACGCGTGCGTTTTTGGCGGGCGTTGTTGCGTGTCTTCTTGTGTTGGCGTCGCATCGGCAGCCCCGGCGAGCCGCCCCCCGCGCTTGCTCTGAGGACCGGTATTTTCTGCGTTTGTCTTTTTTTGGCGTGTTCTGCGGTTGTGGGTGTATCGCTGGCGGCGCGCGCGAGGCGGCTGTGAGCGCGTTGTGAGGATGTCAGCTGCTTGGGCTGGCCCACCGTGCACCGGGGGATCGCGATCGTGGCGCGGGACGATGCGCGCTGACGTTGCCTCCAGGAGCTAATCCAGTTTGAGATAGACTCTGGCCCCACCGAAAGGACCAGAGATGAAACGCAGCAGATTTACCGAAGACCAG
>NZ_QWJJ01000047.1 GCF_003575965.1 Pseudooceanicola sediminis
CCCCCTGGATATTTGGAACAGGGAAACATCAGGGGGAGGGTCGAGGTGGCGGGGTGGGGTGCCGGGAGGATGCACCGTTCAGACACCGCTTTGATACCGCCCGGATACCGACGTCAGAAATCAATGTTTTCAGGGGCTTGCCTGGCCTCTGCCCGCAAATACCGACAGTTTTCGAAAGGAGCCCTCTCATGGACGGCACAGAGCCCCTCTTCACCCCGCACGGCAAGCACCTGATCGCGGGCGAGTGGATCGCCACCGCGCAGACCTTCGCCTCCGATCCCGCCAGCGGGCCGGCGCATGACTTTTCCGTCGGCACAGAGGCCCTCGTCGATCAGGCCTGCACTGCCGCCGAGGAGGCGTTCTGGAGCTACGCCTATACCTCGCGCGCCGAAAGAGCGCGGTTTCTCAATGCCATAGCCGACGAGATCGAGGCCCGTGCCGAGGCCGTCACCGCCATCGGCACCGCCGAGTCCGGCCTGCCGGAGGGCCGTCTGATGGGCGAGCGCGGCCGCACCACCGGCCAGTTGCGCCTGTTTGCCGAGCATATCCTCAAGGGCGATTACCTCGATATCCGCGTCGATGCCGCCCTGCCCGAGCGCACCCCGCCGCGCCCCGAGCTGCGCATGATCCAGCGCCCGATCGGCCCGGTCGCGGTCTTTGGCGCCTCGAACTTTCCGCTGGCCTTTTCGACCGCCGGGGGCGATACCGCCGCCGCCCTGGCCGCTGGCTGTCCCGTCGTCGTCAAGGGCCATTCCGCGCACCCCGGCACCGGCGAGATCATCGCCGAAGCCATTGATGCCGCAGTGAAAAAATGTGGCGTGCATCCCGGTGTCTTTTCGCTGATCCAGGGCGGCAACCGGGCTGTCGGCGCGGCCCTCGTGACGCATCCGAGGATCAAGGCCGTCGGCTTCACCGGCTCGCTCGGCGGCGGGCGCGCGCTGTTCGATCTTTGTGCGCAGCGCCCCGAGCCGATCCCGTTCTTCGGCGAGCTCGGCTCGGTCAACCCGATGTTCGTCCTGCCCGCCGCCACGGCCGCGCGGGGCGCCGAGATCGGCACCGGCTGGGCCGCCTCGCTGACCATGGGCGCGGGCCAGTTCTGCACCAATCCCGGCATCGCCGTCATCGCCAAGGGCCCCGAGGGCGACGCCTTTGTTACGGCCGCCCGGGAGGCCCTGGCCGCCACGGGCGAGCAGGTCATGCTGACCGCCGG
>NZ_QWJJ01000048.1 GCF_003575965.1 Pseudooceanicola sediminis
ACCGCTCCGACACCGCCCTGATACCGACGTGCTCGAATCCCCTCTCCGCGCTTGTTGCCGAGGCGGAGAGGGGGTGGGGGACTCAGCCGAAGACGCGGGTCAGCGCCACGTCCATGGCGGCGGCGATCTCGTCGATGTGGTCGGCCGTCGCGATCAGCGCGGGCGACAGGCACAGCGTGTTGTTGCGCCCCGGCAGCGACCGGTTCGTCACCCCGATCAGAACGCCTTGCGCGCCGCATTCGGCCACCACCTGCTGGGCGAGCTTTTCGGCAACCGGTTCTTTCGTGGCACGGTCCACGACCAGTTCGGCGCCGCAGAACAGCCCCTTGCCGCGCACGTCGCCGACCACCTTGTGCTTGTCCTTCAGCTCTTCCAGCCGGGTCATCAGGCGCGCGCCCATGGCCAGGGTATTGTCCAGCAGGCCTTCGTCCTCGATGATGCGGATGTTCTCCAGCGCCGCCGCCGGGCCCGCGGTGCAGCCGCCGAAGGTGCTGATATCACGGAAGTAATTCAGCGGGTCCGTGCTGTCGTCCTTGAACATCTCGAAGACCTTCTCGGTCGTCACAAGGCAGGCGATGGCGGCGTAGCCCGAGGCGACGCCCTTGGCCATCGTCACCATGTCCGGCTCGATCCCGTAGTTCTGATAGCCGAACCAGGTGCCGGTGCGCCCGAGGCCGCAGACCACCTCGTCGATGTGCAGCAGGATGTCGTACTTGCGGCAGATCTCCTGCACGCGCGGCCAGTAGCCCTCGGGCGGGGTGATGACGCCGCCGCCGGCGGTCACCGGTTCGAGGCAGAGCGCGCCGATGGTGTCGGGACCTTCGCGCAGGATGACCTCTTCGATGGCATTGGCCGCAAGCTCGCCGTAGTTCGCAGCGTTTTCAAGGCCTTGCTCATGGGCGCGGTATGCCAGGCAATGCGGCACCTGGACAAAGCCGGGGGTGAAGGGGCCGTATTGCGCGTTGCGTTCGGGCTGGCCCCCGGCAGAGAGGCAGGCGATGGTGGTGCCGTGGTAGTCGCGTTCGCGGAACAGGATCTTGTGCTTCTTGCCGCCATAGCGTTTGTGCGCGATCTGGCGCACCATCTTGAAGGCTTTCTCGTTCGCCTCGGAGCCGGAGTTGTTGTAGTAGACCCTTGAAAGGCCTGGCATTTTCTCGATCAACCGCTTGGCGAACAGGGCCCCGGGGATCGAGCCC
>NZ_QWJJ01000049.1 GCF_003575965.1 Pseudooceanicola sediminis
CATCGAAAGAATGGACGTCTTCCGAGACGATGGCGCGGATCGCGCCGGGCAGTGTGCTGTCGAGGGCCGTCTCTGTCACAGCCTGAATCATGGTGCCTTGAACAACCGTGTTCGATGGGTTCGCGATCACTTCGGCACGTGTCACCTGTGCTGGTTGCGCGCCCGAACGAACAAAGGCTTCATCTGCATTCAGACGCGCGGCTTCCAGCGTATTCTCCCTATCCGCACCCGCGCCCATCCCGGAGAACGCGATCATAGGAGACGCGATGCGCTCTGCGCGGGCCTCAGCTTCGGCTGCGCGCCGCCTTTCGAGTTCGGCCAGCCGCAATTCTTCTTCACTTGGTCCCAATGAGCTCGGCTCTGGTGGTACAAGCCGTGCAAGCTCCAAGTCCATGCGGAGCTGATTCAATTCGCGATCCCGCTCGGTCAGTTGCCGCTCGAGGGCACGCTGCGCCTCGGCGGATGCTTCCTGTAAGGTGGCAATTTGCGCCGTCAGGTCGGCAATAGCCTGCTCCGCCCCGCTATCCGCGGCCTCGGCCGGTCTTGCGCGCAGTTCCTCGAGTTCCGCTCTCAATGTCGCAAGACTTTCCATCAGCGCGAGTTCCGACTCGCTCGGACCTGTGTCCGCAGGCGGGGCTTGGCTGGGCTCCGGGGCAGAAATCAGCGCCAGATCTCCGAATCCGGGGCCGCTGCTCTGGAACTCTTCCGGCGCGGCGGTCGCCATTGGCGCTTCTGCCGACGGCTGCAGGGCAGCCCATGCCAGACCGCCTGCTGCCGCGATGCCGACGACCCCAAGGATCGCGGCAAGCGGCGCAGGCCGCTTGCTTGCCTTCGCTTTGCCTGTCGAGCCTTCGAGAGCCGCGAGGCGCGCGGCGAGGTCTTCCGTACCTTCGGTCATGATGTGGCCTGTCCTGCGTCCTGGACGCAAACCACCTCTTCGCCAAGTCGAAGGACCCATTGTCGGTTGACGCCGGACACGCGGATGACGCCGTCACTCAAGGCTTGGCTGTTCACCGCGCGTTCCCTGCCGTTCGAATAACGGAAGATGGCGGGCACCGGCGCATTCCGTGCGAACCGGAAATACGTGAAGGTACCATCATCCCAGATGGCCGTCGGCGTGAACTCTTCTCGGGCGC
>NZ_QWJJ01000050.1 GCF_003575965.1 Pseudooceanicola sediminis
CATCGAAAGAATGGACGTCTTCCGAGACGATGGCGCGGATCGCGCCGGGCAGTGTGCTGTCGAGGGCCGTCTCTGTCACAGCCTGAATCATGGTGCCCTGAACAACCGTGTTCGATGGGTTCGCGATCACTTCGGCACGTGTCACCTGTGCTGGTTGCGCGCCCGAACGAACAAAGGCTTCATCTGCATTCAGACGTGCGGCTTCCAGCGTATTCTCCCTATCCGCACCTGCGCCCATCCCGGAGAAGGCGATCATAGGAGACGCGATACGCTCTGCGCGGGCCTCGGCTTCGGCTGCGCGCCGCCTTTCGAGTTCGGCCAGCCGCAATTCTTCTTCACTTGGTCCCAATGAGGTCGGCTCTGGTGGCGCAAGCCTTGCAAGTTCCAAGTCCATTCGGAGCTGATCCAATTCGCGATCCCGCTCTGTCAGCTGCCGCTCGAGGGCACGCTGAGCCTCGGCGGATGCTTCCTGTAAGGTGGCAATTTGCGCCGTCAGGTCCGCAATCGCCTGCTCCGCCCCGCTGTCCGTGGCCTCGGCCGGTCTTGCGCGTAGTTCCTCGAGTTCCGCTCTCAATGTCGCAAGACTTTCCATCAGCGCGAGTTCCGACTCGCTCGGACCTGTGTCCGCAGGCGGGGCTTGGCTGGGCTCCGGGGCAGAAATCGGCGCCAGATCTCCGAATCCGGGGCCGTTGCTCTGAAACTCTTCCGGCGCGGCGGTCGCCATTGGTGTTTCTGCCGACGGCTGCAGGGCGGCCCACGCCAGACCACCTGCTGCGGCGATGCCGACGACTCCAAGGATCGCGGCAAGCGGCGCAGGCCGTTTGTTGGCCTTCGCTTTGCCCGTCGAACCTTCGAGAGCCGCGAGGCGCGCGGCGAGGTCTTCCGTACCTTCGGTCATGATGTGGCCTGTCCTGCGTCCTGGACGCAAACCACCTCTTCGCCAAGGCGAAGGACCCATTGTCGGTTGACGCCGGACACGCGGATGACGCCGTCACTCAAGGCTTGGCTGTTCACCGCGCGTTCCCTGCCGTTCGAATATCGGAAGATGGCGGGCACCGGCGCATTCCGTGCGAACCGGAAATACGTGAAGGTACCATCATCCCAGATGGCCGTCGGCGTGAACTCTTCTCGGGCGC